>CAVTFQ010000007.1:0-786570 GCA_963734055.1 uncultured beta proteobacterium | reverse complement strand
CCCGAGCGCGACGCGCCGCTGTCGAATATGGCGATGCTGATCCTCCTGCGCCGGCTCAGATCGCCGACCGGACGACCGTGCACGGATTCCGTAGCGCGTTCTCGACGTGGGCGAACGAGCGCGGCGTCGCGCGGCCCGACGTGATCGAGGCGGCGCTCGCGCACCGCGAGAGCAACCTCGTGCGGGCCGCGTATAACCGCGCGGAGTTCGCCGACGAGCGGCGCGAGCTTCTCGCGGCGTGGGCCAAGTTCGCGGCGCCGATGCCGCGCAAGCGGCCGAGCGCCGACGTGATCGCGCTGAACGACGCGCACGGGCCTAGACTTTCCGGAGGCCGCGCAGTAAACTTTTTGCTCAGTAGGGTTCGGGAACAATAAAACGCCCAACCGGGGCAGTTGCCATTGGCGTCGCTCTAGGCCGCATCGAGATCCGCGGAGCGACGGAAACACGGCGCGGGCACGGCGCAAAAGTCGAAGTCGGCTTTTGCGCCGTTTTTCGTTTTTGGCGGGCCGACTTTTTCTCGAGACTTCTTTTTTCGAGGAGCACGGCGATGCCGAAAGACCACCCCGCAGCCGGCGACCTAGAGCCGCTGCTCTCGATCGACGACCTCGCGCCGTTCGTGCGCGAGGTGAGCAAGCCGGCGATCTACGCCTGGATCCGCGCCGGTCGCTTCCCGCGTCCCGTTCGCATCGGCCCCAACATGTCGGCGTGGCTGCTCTCCGAGGTTGAGGCATGGCAGCGCGCCCGCATCGCCGAGCGCGACGCGCACTCTGGGACACAGCAGACACCAGCGACGATCGCGGCGCAGACGGACGCGGCACGCGCGAAACGGCAGGAGGGGATCGAGAAGTGGCGAGAGAAGCGCGAGGCCGAGAAGCGCGCCGCGGCGCGGAAGCGGGAGGCCGACCATGCGGCCACCTGACGGAAACCAAAGCGGCCCGGGGGAGCGGGCCGCATCTGGCAAAGCACGGAGGGCTGGAGACCAACTACGCCGCCGACCATAGCTGACTCCGGTGGCTCGCGTCTAGTCCCCCCCACACCCTCGCCCACGCCCACGCGCGTAAATGGCAGCGCGCACCATCCTGCTGGCGCGCCGGGCAAGAACGACGCGCTGCGTTTGGCGATGCCTCGGCCCGGGCTCTCCGGTCGGGCCGGCAACGCTGGAAATCGTTCGCGGTCTCCTTCAGGTTGTTATGGACCGCCGCGGCGGCGCCGACGTGGTCCGCGAGCTGTTCGCTCGCGTCGGCGCGACGAGGCTGGCCAATGTGCGGCCCAGCGCCTAGCCGAACTCGCGGACCTCGCTCGAGCCGCGCTACCTACGGACGCGGAGCCCACTGCGAAGCCGACCGTCCCCACGCTTAAGACGGCGACGCAGTTGGCGGCTGTCGAGTTCGCGCCACGATTCGATGTCGTGAAGGACCTCCTCCCGGCCGGGCTAAATCTGATCGCCGCGCGGCCGAAGGCGGGCAAATCGATGATGACGCTGCAGATCGGTCTGGCCGCGACCGCGAAGAGCCCCACAACCTTTCTCCGCCGACACGTGGCGCCGGGCGCGGTGCTGTATCTCCCGTACGAAGACGGCGAGCGGGGCTCCGCGCATCCGCTACCTAGAACGCGCGTGCGGATACGCACTCGACCGCGACCGGTTCCTGTATCCGGAAAAGGCGTGGCCGGCGGCCGATGTGGGCGCTCGACATGCTCGTGGAACAGCTAACGGCCCGGCCCGACATTGTTCTCGTCGTCGTCGACACGCTCGCCTACTTCCGCAGCCGGCCGCGCAAGGGCGAATCCGCATACGACGCGGACTATCGCGCGCTCGGGATGATCGCCGCGGCTGTGCGGCCGTTCGCTGGCGCCGCGGTCGTGGTCGTAACGCACGCACGGAAGGGGGCGACCTCGGGGATGGGGATTGAGGCCGTGACCGGCACGCTAGGCGTGGCGGGGGGCGTCGACAACGTCCTGACGCTGACGCCCGCGTCTGCGGGATTGCCCCCCGGCGCCACGGCGCAGAGAGCGTGGGACGGAAGTAACCGGCCGCGACGTCGAGACGCAGTCGATGCTCGTGACGTTTGAACCGACCCGCGGCTGGACCGATTGGGGCGATCCGGCGCTGCTCGCGCTCGGGGACCGCAGGCGACGGTCGTGTCCGCGCTCGCGCGAAGCGGGAAGCCGATGACGGTTGCGGCGATCCGAACCGCGCTTGATATCCGGAAGGGAACTGAACGAGGACGGCGCCTTGAAGATGTGCCTGTCGCGGATGTCCGCGTCGGGGGGTCCGTGCGCCGGGACGGCGAATCGCGCTTCCCGGCGACGACGCGCTGCTGATGTGAAAAGTGGAGGGAAACCGTGCAGAAAGATTTCCCCCTCTCCCCGCTAGTTACCGCCGTTACTTCGATTCGCGGATCGGCGACGGGTAACGGCGGTAATGGGGGACTAGAGGGTTTAGGGAAACGGAGATGACCCGCCCGCCGTTCGACTTCGTCGTCGCCGTCCGCATCGCCGCGCGGCTGCCGCCGTTCGACGCGGACGTCGCTCGCCTGACGGACCTTGTGGCGGCGTTGCGCGCGGAGGGCGTTCGGGTGCGGTTACGCAAGCTCGCGCGTGCGCTGCTCCGGGCGGGGGCGGAATCGGTTCCGCGCTACCACGACCTGACGACGAGCCGATGGACTCTTCGGCCCGACGTCTCGACGTCGCCCAATGCGGTCGTCTATGGTTTCTCCAGCGCGGATCCTCGAGCGTCGATCCTCGAGCGTCGATCCTCGAGCGTCGATCCTCGAGCGCGGATCCTCGAGCGTCGATCCCCGAGGGAGCGCGGATCCCCGAGGGAGCGCGGATCCTCGAGGGAGCACGGATCCTCGAGGGAGCGCGGATCCTCGAGGGAGCGCGGATCGATCGATCCTCGAGGGAGCGCGGATCGATCGATCCTCGAGGGAGCGCGCTCGTTTTGTGACCCGACAACGAGAGGACCGACATGCGCCTGATGACTCCGATTGACTTCCTGCTCTCCGTCGTGCGCGACGCCGACGCCGCGCCGGAGGACCGCGTCGCCGCGGCGGCGTCGCTGTTGCCTTACGTGCGCTCGACGCCAGCGGCGGGCGCGAACGTGGCGCTGTTCGACGACGCGAGCGACCACCGGCGAAGCATCGCGGCGGACTCTCGGTCCGCCCAACGCCCACGTCGGAATGGCCATAGGTGAGAGATGGCGCGCTATCCCGTGCCCGTCCCGCGTCGGGCCACCAGATGAAAGCGTTTTTTGCCCGCACACACTAGGTGAAAGCAAGGAACTCTATGACCCGGAACAAAGGCGCAATCCGCAAAGGCGAAATCCGCAACCCGGCCGGGCGCGTCCCGCTCCGTCTCGACGAGCGAGCGCTCGCCCTAGTCGAGGAGCTAGCGGCGAAGGGCTGCCACGACGTAACGATCGCGCACCACGCCGGCGTAGCGCCGGACACGTTTAAGCGAATGCTCGTACGCGACCGCCGCGTCGCCAACGCGCTGGCTCGTGGTCGCGGCCAGATGCACGACGTACTCGTCGATGCGCTGATGCGCCAGAAGGAGCGCGGCCCGGTGCCGAGCATCTTTCTGTTGAAGGCGCGTTTTAACTACCGCGACCAAGGCGACCCCGACGGTGAGTCGCGCCCGACCGTCGTGATTAACCTCCCCGGCGCCGCGCCGCTCGCCGACTACCGGCGGCCCGAAGGTGATCGAGCATGACGACAGCGACGACAAGTAGCCTCGACGCGCCGACGCCGTTGCAGGCCGAGTTCCTGCGCACGCCGCGCGAGGCCGAGGCGTGGTCCTCTGGGCGGCAAAGGCAGCGGCAAAACTCGACTGGTGCCCTTCGTGTTGATCCGCGACGAGGAGGAGTTCGGGTGCCGAGTCCGTGCGCTCTACGTCCGGCAGAGCCACGCCGGTGGCGCCGAGTTCGCCCTGACGCTCTACGAGCAACTGGTGCGGATCTACGGCGTGCGCCACGTCGCGTTTAACGCGCAAAGCGGGCTCGTGAATTCGGCCGCGCGACCGTGCAGCTCGACCAGCTAAACGAGCCGCGCGACCTAGCGAAGTTCTGGGGCAAGAACTTCTCGCTGATTTTCTTCGACGAGGTCGGCGAGGCGAACGGCCTCGACCTGATCGACAAGCTGCGCGCGTCGCTCCGGCCGGCGAAGGCCGTGCCCGGACGGATGATCCTGATCGGCAACCCGGGCGGCCCGAACCACGCGACGCTGTTGAAGCGCTACGTCGCGGGTACGCACCCGTGGACGCCGACGCTCGACCCGAAGAGCGGCCGGCACTTTATCTGGTGCCCGTCGACGCTCGCCGACAACCCGCACATCGACCGCGAGGCCTACGTCGCGCAGTTACGCGCCGCGTGCGTGAACGATGCCGAGCTGCTGAAGGCGTGGCTGCTCGGCGATTGGAGCGCGGCGAAGGGCGGCTACTTCGCGTCCGTGATCGACGAGGAGCGCAACCTGGTCGAGCCATGGCCCGGGATCCCGGAGGATTGGGACGACGTGTGGTTGGCCGTCGACCACGGCAGCGCGGCGCCGGGCGTGTGCGAAATCTTCGCCCGCTCGCCGGGCGCGATTGGCCCCGATGGTCGCTTCTACCCGGCGGGCAGGCTGGTGATCGTGGACGAGGTCGCGTCGAACGAGCCGGACAGCCTGACGCGCGGGCTCGGCTGGACCACGGCGCAGACCTGCGATGCGATAAAGGAAATGGTCGACGCGTGGGCGCCGGCCAATTGGCGCTATCGCCGCGTGCCGCTAGAGGGCGTCGGCGACGATTCGATGTTCGCCTCTGACGGCCGTGCCTCGATCGCGTCCGAGTACCGCGCGCAAGGCGTCTCGCTGTTCCCGGCGCGCAAGGGTTCGAGGGTCGCGGGATGGGTCGCGATGAAGCAATTACTCGCCGACGCGGGCCTGCCGGACAAGCCGGGCTTGTTCGTCTCGCGGCGCTGCGCCTACTGGTGGCAGACCGTGCCGCACTTGGGCCGCGATCCGCGCCGGCCCGAAGATGTTTCGACTGTAGGCCCCGACCATTCCGCGGATTGTTGCAGATATGGGATTTTGAGGGAGTCGCGCGTGGCGACCATGACGAACTGGTTTTGACCCCACGCCGGGCGGGATGCCCGGCATTAACCCAGAGGAGTGATTCCGATGGCATTGATTTGGGAAGTGAAAACGCTCGCCGACCTCGATCCGGCGATCGCGGCGCTGTACGCCGCACAGCCGAATGGCACCTACCGGCTCGACGTGGTAGCGCCCGAGCAGGTGACCAAGGCGATCGACGCCGAGCGGCGCGTACGCAAGCAGGTCGAGCACGCGGCGCGGCAGGCGATCGACCAGAGCACGGAGGAGCTTGACGCCACGAAGGCCGAGCGCGACGCGGCACTCGCGCGGGCGACGGCGTTCGAGCGGCCGCTGTTCGAGGCTGCGGTGCGGCGAGCGGCGGAGGAGGCGGGCACGCACGCTGTCGCGTTCGCCGACGTTCTGCGCGCGGCGCGCGAGCGATTCGACGTGACGCCCGAGGGTACGCTCGCGCCGAAGGACGCCGGCGGGCTCGACCTCGCGGCGTGGCTCGCGGCGGCGAGGGACGAGTCGCCCCACTGGTTTCCCGCGACCGGCAGTGGGAGCGGCGCGCAGCAAAACATGGGCACGGGTGACGTCGCGCGCACGCTGACGCGCAGCAGGTTCGACCGGCTGTCGCCCGCGCAACGCTCGGCTGCGCTGCGTGAGGGCTACGAAGTGGTGGAGGACTAGACGATGGAACGCAAGATCGTAACGCACCAGCTAAAGGCGCTCGGCGGCCTGTTCGGCTACGCCGCGGCGCCCGACCACGGCCGGGAGACGGATCCGCTCGTGCGCCGCGTGGCGACGACGGTGGGCGCGTTCGTCGCGCTCGACGCGGCGCTCGGCGCGGGGAGCGATGTCTCCGGCGTGCACGGGGCGCTGCAGATTGAGATGGCGAAGACGAAGGCCGCGCGGGCAGCGGCGGCGGACGCGCTGGCGCGGGCGGAGAGCAAGCTCTACGATCCGCCGGCCACGACCGACCCGGCGATGGACAGCGAGTTGCGGACGTGGGTGCGCTCGCTGTCGCCGGACCGGCGGGCGAAGGCCTTCGAGAACCCGCACGTGGTCCGTGCGCTCGCGCGCTTCCCGGCGGCGCTGCCGGAGGCCGAGAGCGCGCGGGCGCGGTATCGCGCCGAGGTCGAGCAGGCCAACCCGACGGCCGTGCGCGAGATCGAGCGGCAGCGCGCGGCGATCGCGTGGCTCGACTCGGCCGTGGGCGCGATCGCCGGGCGGCTCGACGCGGCGACGCAGTCGCGGAAGCTGCCGGCGTCGCTGCTGATCGACGAGGGCTGATCTATGAGCGACCTTATTCGTATGATCTATCGGCCAATCGGGAAAGAGCTGCGGACGGAGACCTTACTCCCGCGCGGCGATGACGATCCGACGGAACTCTACGTGCATCCGAAGGCGGTGGATGCGCACCGGGCGGCGGGCTGGATCGTGCCGCGCCCGCACCCGCTACGCCGCTCGACGGATCGGGAGTGACGCCGTGCTCAAAGGCATCGGCACGCCGTTCCGGCAAGTTACGCCGCTGACGATCAGCGCGAACACGACGAGCTACAACCTGTTCACCGCGGCCGGCTCGCCCGTCGCGCCGGCGCTGGTGGTCTGCACGGTTGCCTCCGGCGTGACGGTCGGCACCCTCAGCACCGGCACCTTCCCGGCGGGCAGCGTTTTGAAGCTCGTCAACCTCGGCAAGATCGTCGGCGGTGGCGGTTACGGTGGCCACGGCGGCAGCTCGTCGGGGCGAGGGCAGCACACGGCGCCGGGCGCTGGTGGCGACGGCGGCGACGCGATCGTCCTCGGCCACGACCTCGAGTTCGACAACGGGTCGGGCTACATTTTCGCCGGTGGCGGGGGCGGGGGCGGTGCTGCCGCGCTCTATGTGTTCTCGTCCGAAGGCGGTGGCGGTGGTGGTGGCGGCTCGGGCTACCCCGGCGGGGCTGCAGGGACGAAGGGAATCGGTTTCGATGCTGACGGCACGGACGGCGGTCCCGGCGAGATAACGAACGGCGGGGGCGGCGGCTGGAGCGGCCCCGCAGGCGCTCATCCGACTTGGCGTGGTGGCGATGGCGGGACGTGGAGCGCGGGCAGTCCCGGCACGGATCAGATGCTCCCGCCGGAGTCGGGCGCGGGCGGCGCGATGGGTCGCGCGGTCGCGCTCAACGGTCACGCGCTAACGTGGGCCAGCGGCCACAACGAATCACAGGTCAAGGGAACGATCGGATAGTCTGCAGAGCGCGGGTGTTTTCTCCTTCGCGACGCGCTCGTAGTGCGTCGACCCCGGCGGGTTTCCCAGACTGGGCCCGCCGGGAATCGCGCAAGAAAACCGCGCGCGCGGTTTTGCTCGCCGCGCGGGACGGGCACGGGATAGGCGAAAACGCCTCGGAAAGCCTTGCGCCGTAAGGCTTTTGGAGTCCCCTGGGGACGCCAGAACAATCAAGAGGTTAGTTTGAAACCGGGCATCCAAGACCCGGAAATAACCCCATAATTCATAATCGGATCGCAGCTCGCCATGCGCGACGACGCGGACTGCGAGGACGTAGTGATCTCGATTGTCCGAGAGCTCGTCAACGCCATCCCCGAGATCGGCACTGCCGCGGGGGTAGAGATCGAGAGGGAGGATCCACTGCGGTGAGGCTAGCCGCCGCCGCGCCTCGTGTACAAGTCGAAATGCGCGAGGAAGTCGTCCCGCGCCGGCTCGTCCAGCCCGCGGAAACAGAAGGTGACGCCAAGCACGGGCAGCGCGATCAGCGCTATGCGCCGTGGTCGCTTCTCTTCCAGAAAGATCTGAACGCGGCCACCGTGGGTCGTGACCGTCACGATTTCCCCGTCGATCTGGAGTGGGGCCCGGCGGGTCGCTCCGGGCAACCAGGACATGAATTCCGCGCGCGTGCAGCCCATCTCGCGATGCACATGAAACACATCGGGCATATCCGGCTAGCCGCCCGCGATGGGGGGCCACACGGCCAGGACGTCCCCCTCGCGCAACAGCCGGGCAGCGCGCGCGTCGCGTGGGACAAAGACGCCGTTCACCAGTACGAGGTAGGCCATCGGAGGGGGCACATTGAATTTCTCGATCACTGACTGCACCGTCGTCGCTTCGTCGACATCGAGCGCAAGCTGGTTATGCATGCGCGTCCTGCCGTTGAATTCAGGTGGCAGGTAATCGCCAAGGGTGGCGAACAGCTTGAGGGTGATCTCCACAGTCGAGCTGGTGCTATGTCGTTCCTCAGGCGACGGTCAATCCCCGTGCATGCTGCGCTTGCGCGCTCGAAAGATACGCCTGCGGCAGCTGCAACGGATCGCGCAGCAGACGGTCCTTCCATTCACCGAGCCTGGTGCGCGATTCGGTGAGCCCGCGCAGAATACCGACATGCTCGGTTAGGCCAACCGTATTCGAACCGATCAGAACATCCCCTTCGAACTCCAGACGAATGTACCGGAAGTTCACGTCATCGGTGAGCTCGGCGTGTTCGCCTCCGGGCACGCCTTCCCATCGTCCGAAGGAAGTCGAGACGAGCCCCAGCGTGTCGAGCACATTGATCTGCGTGACGCCACGCAACTGCGTTCGCCTCCCGGCCATGTTCATTCCGGCAATGTATGCCTGATCGGCAGCATTCGGCTGAATGGCGCTGACGATCGTCTTGCCGGTGAGCCCATCGAACGCTTCGGCGCAATCACCCGCCGCGTAGACTCCGGCAATGTTAGTCTGCAGACGCTCATCGGTCAGAACGCCCTGAAGGCATAGGATGCCGGAGTTCTCGAGAAATCCGATATTCGGCTGCACGCCCGTCGCCGATATGACCAGATCCACCGACAACTGCTTGCCGCTGGACAGCCGGACAGCAAGCGGTGGACCCGGATGAATGGCTTCCACCCGCGTCGATGTGTAGACGGTTATTCCCTTCTTTTCGACCCAGCGCTTAATCATGCCGCCGGCGCCTTCACCCATCATGCGTGGCACCATGCGGTCGCCCATTTCCACGACGGTCAGCTGCACGTTGCGTGCGGCGATGGCTTCCATGATGATGCAGCCGATGAAGCCCGCTCCCATTTGGAGCACCCGTGCTTCCGGTTTGGCAAGCGCCATGATCTTTCGCGCATCGTCGAGCGTCCAGCAAGGATGCACGCCGGGTAGATCCATGCCGTGAATCGGCGGGCGAATGGGTGTCGCGCCCGTGGCAATCAGCAGGCGATCGAAGGGGAGAACCGTCCCGTCTTCGAGCTGCACGTGGCGCGCATCCGTATCCACCGAGCGTGCACGCCCCGGACGCAATTGAATGCGTCGTTGAGCGAAGTGGTCCTTGTCCTTGCGCAGATGAGTCCCTTCCTCGCCGATTTTCCCCATCAGCAAATACGGAATCGCCATGCGCGAATAGGGTGGTCCAGGCTCGTCGCCAACCACCAGTATGTCGTCTTCGGCTCGCAGTTTTCGAATCGTTTCAGCCGCGATGACACCAGCCGGCCCGCTACCGAGAATGACGTGTTTCACGAGGGTCTCTCCACGAGCAAAAAGGGCGGTCCACAGGGGACCGCCCAAGTCCGAACACTGGCGACCTGGCGCGCTTGTGTCGACTCACAAACCGAGACGGGTTCGCGTCTCCGGTTTTAGCTGTCCCTTGTCGTCCCACCCGCGAAGCTTGTAGTACTCGGGAAGCATCTTGTCCAGGCCGTTGACCAGCCCTTTGGCTGGCCCGGTCTTGGCTGGCTCGGTTAGCAATCGCTTCGGCAGCGTGTCGTCCTTGGACGTGAAGCCGGCGCGATTGTTGAAGTCACGCTCCATGTTCCAGATGCGCTCGCCGATCAGGCCCAACTCCTCGAGCGTGAATTCGTCCGTGCAAGCCGTAGCAAGCTGCGGCTGGACATCGGCAAGCGTCCAAGCAAAGCTGGTGAATAGACAGATACCTGCCGAATCGAAGACGGCCGTAGCGTCCTGGAACGCCTTGACGAGACCGGCCTTACCCTCGGTGACGAGCGGGTCGGTCTTTACCGGGATTCCGAGGACCTCGGACGCTACCGTGTAACCGCGCAAGTGGCAGGCGCCGCGGTTAGCCGTGGCATAGGCGAGGCCCATGCCCTGGATGCCGCGCGAGTCATAGGCAGGGAACTCCTGCCCTTTGACGCTCATCGACAGATCCGGATGACCGTACTTGGCGGTCAGCCGCTTCGACCCCTGGGCGATCTCTTTGCCAAAGCCCTCCCCTCGGGCAGTGATCTCCGCGAAATAGGTGAGAGCTTTGGCCGAACCGAACGGCGCTTCGATGCCCAATTGCTCCTTCTTCAACACGCCCATTTCGTAGAGCTCCATGACAGCGCCCACGGTGGCGCCGAAGGAGATCGGGTCAAAGCCGTCCTCATTGCAGATGAAGTTGGCATAGGTCAGCGCTTCGAGATCCTTGACGCCGTTGGCGGCGCCTAGCGCCCAAGCCGCCTCGTATTCGAGGCCGCCCGACGCTCCCCAGTACTTCGGCTTGTTGACCACCGTGTAATGGGTCTCGTCGATCTTGGAGACACGGCCGCACGCGATCGTGCAACCGAAGCAGGCTTGGTTTGTTACGAGATTCGGCTTGCCGTCGGTCTTGCGCGGAGCATGCATCGCTTCAGCCGATATGTCCTTCGCCCCCTCGAACTGGACATCGCGATGGTTGCGTGTAGGCAACGCGCCAATTTCGTTGATCACATTCATCAGCACCTGCGTACCGAACTTGGGCAAGCCCTGCCCGGTCACCGCGTGGTCGGCCAACAACTTCTTCGCGGCCGTGGTTGCCTTCATGAAGGCCTTGAAATCGCGGATATTCCCCACGCCTTTGGTGCCGCGCACGGCGATTGCCTTGAGATTCTTGCTGCCCATCACCGTGCCAACGCCCGAGCGTCCGGCGGCGCGATGCAGGTCGTTGACCACGCCCGCATACATGCAGCCCGTCTCGCCGGCGCGCCCGATCGAACTGACACGGATCTGCGGGTCCTGATGCTTGGCCTTGATCGCGGGCTCGGTCTCCCATACGGACTTGCCCCAGAGCCAGGCGGCATCTAGCAACTGCGCAGTGTCGTTCTCGATCAACAGGTAGACCGGTTTGGGCGCCTTACCCTCGAAGATGATCATGTCCCAGCCGGCCATCTTGAGCTCCGCACCCCAGTAGCCACCCGAGTTGGAACAGGCGATCGCGCCGGTCAGCGCTCCCTTGGTGATGACCGAATAGCGACCACCGGTCGAAGCCATCGTTCCGGTCAGCGGACCCGTGGCCCAGATGATCTTGTTCGCAGGCGAAAGCGGATCGACCTTCGGATCGACTTCCTCGGTGAAGTATTTGGTCGCTAGGCCGCGTTGGCCAATGTAGTCGCGTGCCCATTTCATGTTGAGGGGCTCGGGAGTGCAAGTTCCCTTGGCGAGATTGACGCGCAGGATCTTTCCAGTCCAGGCCATGATCGTCCTCCTTACGCGCGAGGCTGGTTGCCGACTTTGTTCGCCCACGACTTCATGCGCTCGAGTCCGGTCCAGTCGGCGTCGACATAGGTAATTGCACCGGTCGGGCAGGCTGAAGCGCAGGCGGGATCGCCACCGCAAAGATCGCACTTCTGCACCTTCCCGCTATCCTGCACGTAATTGATCGTTCCGAACGGACAAGCGATCGTGCAAACCTTGCAGCCCACGCACACGTCATCGAGCACGACCTTGGCGCCAGTGGCGGGATCAACCTTGATCGCGTCAACCGGACACGCATGCAGGCACCAAGCCTCATCGCACTGGGTGCAGGTATAGGGAACCTTTCTGCCGGAATGGTCGAAGTCGAATATCTTGATACGCGACTTCGCAGGATTGAATACGCCGTAGTTCTCGTAGCTACACGCCATTTCGCACTGTAGGCAGCCAGTACACTTGTCGGCGTTGATGTAGAGGGACTTTTGCACGTTTCCTCCTGGAATACTCAATGCTGCTAGGCTCGAATCCAAATGCGAGGACCCAGATCGACCGTTGACCTGACCTCGCTGAGATTGTGGGTGGCCCCTTGAGACTCGGCGCAACCCCGAGAAGTCATCTCGGTCAGCCTATTGCGATGTCAACTCGACAATAACGCTGGGAAAACGGTACGCCCGGGAGCAGCATCCGTCAATAGAGAGAGTTACGGCGTACCTTAGCTCGGCCTGCGGCTCAACTCGACAAATGCCTCCATCAGCAGAGTCGGGTCTTTCATCAGCATTTCCTTCCAGGGTCCAAGGTGGTGCCGGCTCTGAATGAGGCCGCGGATGGCGCCGACATGGTCGATTCGGCCGATGCTGATGGCGCCGATCAGCACGTCGCCGTCGAAACAAAGTCGCTTGTAGTGGAAGCGTTCGGCGTCGATGCTCTCCGCCGTATCGCCGCCTTCGCGGCCCTGCCACAGGCCGAAGGTATACGACAGCAGGCCGACGGTATCGAGCACGTTCATCGAGAGGCTGCCGCGGTAGGGCACGTTCTTGCCGGCCATGTTGAGGGCGGCTGCGCGACCGTGTTCGGTGGCGGTCGGCTGCAGCGCGTGAACTATCCATTCGCCCGTCGAGAAGTCGCGGCCCTGGGCCACGTCGCCCGCGGCGTAGATGCAGGGCACCGTGGTTTCCATGCGGTCGTTGATGACGATGCCCTGGTCGATCTCCGCGCCGGTGCCTTCGAGGAAGGCGACGTTGGGTCGCACGCCGGTGGCGAGGATGACCAAGTCGGCATCGAAGCTCTGCGTGTCCATGACGACTCGCGGACCAGGTTCGATGCGCTCGATGCGCCCTTTCGTAACGACCTTCACGCCCTGACCCTCGAGCCAGCGCTGCAGGAGCGCGCTGCCGGTCGGCGTCATCATCGAGCGCAGGATCTGGCCGACCCGGCCGGCGATGACGGTCAGTTGCGCGCCGCTTTCCACCAGCGACTTCATGCATACGCCGGCGACAAACCCGGCGCCGACCATCACCACCCGCGCGCCGGGTTGCAGCTTGGCAGCGATGACGCGGGCGTCCTCAAGGGTCCAGCAGGTGACCACCCCAGGTAGGTCGGTACCCGGGACCGGCGGCCGTGTCGGCGCGGAGCCAGTGGCAACCAGCAGCCTGTCATAGTCGAGCGTAGTGCCGTCGTCGAGATCCACCGTTCCGCCGCTTGCGCCGGCATGGACCTTGACGGCCTTGTTGTTGCGGTAGCCGATGCCGAGGCTGGCAAAGTGGCCGGCGGTCTTGCGCGCCCTGGCACCCTCTTCGTCGATGCGGCCGGTCAGGATGTAGGGGATGGCCATGCGCGAATAGGGCTCGCCTGGCTCCCCGCTCAGCAGGGTGATTTCGCCACCTTGATCCACCTGCCGGAGGACTTCGGCGGCCTGCACGCCGGCCGGGCCGGCACCGATCAGCACGTATTTCAAGCGGATCCTCAAAGGCGGCAAGTCCTCGCCTGGCTGGCTAGGGTGTTGCCGGCAGAAGTTCGATCCGGAGGTGGATAGTCCATCGCAGGACCCCCAGGCCGAAACGGCGGTCCGTGGACGCCACTTTACAGTCTAGTACACGTCTAGCGAAGAGGAAAAGGTCGACGCGTCGCGCTTGCTCGGCCGCGGAGCGCAGTCCGGGCAATCGCGAACACCCATTGCGGGCGCGTTCGGATCGGAATACGCTCCCCCGAGAGGGCGCGAGCGTGTTCCCCGCCACCGGTGCGAGTCTCGATGAGGCTGCAGCTGAACCAACATCGACTCGCGAAAGGAGCTGCACGATGCCGAAATTCAGCCAAGAACGACGGGACGCCCTGAAGTCGACTTGCAGGCTCGTAACGGTGACGGCACTTGCGTCGGGCGCCGGCGTGAAGGTGGTGTTCGCGGCCGGTGGTGCGATGCCGCTTCCGCAGTCCAAGGGTGTGCCGCAGGTCGGCGACACCTTCGTCTTCTCTGCTGGCCCGAACAAAGGCAAGGAGGTCATGGTCGCCGACTTGGTTCTCGATGCGCCTCCGCTGACGGCGGTGGCGAAAGATCCGAGCACGGGTAAGCTGGAAGAAGACGCCGGAGAGAGCGATCACGCCACCGTTCTTCTCTACAGGGTGGCGCCGGATAGCTATCCGGCCGACATGAAGGACGACACGGTGGAAGGCATCTCGTGCTACTCGGCGGTGTGCACCCATCTCGGCTGCCTGCTCTCCGACTGGGACGCATCGGGAAAACTGTTCAAGTGTCCCTGCCACGATGCGACTTTCGATCCCGTGAAAGAGGGACAAAACATCAGCGGGCCGCACGTACGCGAACTTCCGCACATTCCCATCAAGGCAGTGGATGGAAAACTGGTGGTGGCCGCCAAGCCCACGGGTTTCATCGGCGTGAAGAGAGGTTGAAGCCTTGTAGCGGCGCAGTATCAGGAGACACTTTAGTCAGGAGGCGAAATGGGCGCGACAAAGAAAGCTTTGCTGGGCGTAGTCGCATCGGCTCCGCTCCTGCTGGCGATCGCATCGGCACCTGCGTTTGGCCAAACGGACGCCTCCGACCGCCCCTTCCATCCGGTCACGGCGGACATGTTGAGCCATCCGCCTGCTTCGGACTGGCTTCAATACCGTCGCACGTACGACGGTCAGGGTTTCAGCCCGCTGGCAAAGATCACGAAGGCGAATGTCGGCAATCTGGTGCCAATCTGGGAGTTTTCGACCGGTTTGACGAAGGGCCACGAAGTCGTTCCGATCGAACACGACGGAGTGCTCGTGGTCTCCGCCTCGTACAACGTGTTCTTCGGGTTGGATGCGCGCAGCGGCAAATTCCTCTGGAAGTACGAGCGCGACCTCCCGGACAAGGCATTGGCCGTCGTTTGCTGCGACGTGGTCAACAGGGGCGGCGTCTTCTACGGTGACAACGTCTACTTCGGCACCATCGACGCGCACGTCATCGCGTTCAATGCCAAGACCGGCAAAGTCGTCTGGGATACGAAGGTTGCCGATTACTCCGATGGCATCACGATCACCGGCGCTCCGCTGGTCGTGAAGGGCAACGTCATCACCGGGATGACCGGTGGCGAATTCGGTGCCCGCGGACGGTTGATCGCCCTGAACGCCGAGAGCGGAAAGATCGTCTGGACCACCTACACGGTCCCCGGACCCGGCGAGCCGGGCAACGACACCTGGGGCGGTACGGACACTTGGAAACGTGGCGGTGGAACCACCTGGACCACAGGCGCGTACGACGAAAAGCAGAACTTGATCTTCTGGCCGACCGGCAACCCCGGCCCATGGAACGGATCGGTTCGCCCCGGCAAGAACATCGGCACCTCGTCGATCATTGCCTTCGATGGCGACACCGGCGCGATCAAGGCCCAGTTCCAGTTCGTGCCACACGACATGTGGGACTACGACAATATCGCACAACCGATGTTGGTCGACTTCACGAAAGGCGGCGCGAAGGTCCAAGGACTCTTCCAGTCGCAGAAGAACGGCTACGTGTACCTGGTCGAGCGCACCAACTTCGATCCCGGCACCGTCGACAACATGAAGTTCGTCTACGGCGAGCCGTTCATGCCGGTCACAGTGTGGAAAGAACTGGATGCGACGGGCCACCCGATCTTCGACCCTGCGAAGGACCCGACGAGCGGCACGCTGGTCGATGTGTGCCCGTCGTTCCTGGGCGGCACGAACTACATGGTCCCCTCCTACGACCCCGGCAGGAAGACAGCGTTCATTTCGGGCAACTACTGGTGCGAAACGATCAAGAGCCTTCCGCCGGAGCCCTGGAAACCGTATGCCGCGTACGTGGCGGCCGAGTTTCACATGCACGTTCAGCCGGGGATCGACGGTGCCGGCGGCTTCGTGAAGGCGATCGACGTGACCACCGGCAAGACGAAGTGGACGCATGCGATGCCTGACGCGAACTGGGGTGGCCTAATGTCAACTGGCGCCGGGCTGGTCTTCGGTGGTGGTACCGACACGCGCGAATTGTTTGCTCTGGACGAGGATACGGGCAAGGTGCTCTGGAAGCACCGCGCGAATTCGGGCTTGGCTGCGGCCCCGATCACCTATGAGATCGATGGCCAACAGTATGTTTGCTATGTCGTCGGCTTCGGTGGCGCGATTCCGATCTGGTCCGGCGAGATCAAGGACAAGTATTACCAGAACACGCCGCAGGGCGGTGTAGTCATGGTGTTCGCCCTGAAGTAGTCTGTTCGGATCCGCCCGAGGGAGAGGCGGAAACGCGAATGCCTCGCCGACTCTCCTTTCGTTTCGTGCGGGTTGGCCGACGCTGCAATACGCCACCCGTTCACCCCGGTGCAGTGCCCGGCGGCACGCAGGGTCTTGCACAAAGGGCACGGGGCGGTCAGGGCGCGGGGCGGTCAGGACACTGGCCGAAAGTAACTGTGCCAAGCCCCGCTGACATGCCGGGTAGAGCGAAGCGCGAGTCTAGTCCCCGGCGCAGCGGAAGCCGGTGAACGTGCGCCCCCTGTTGGCGACATCGAAGCCGCGAATCGAGACGCGCATGCTCTTGGCCGAGGTGAACCAGGAGCCCCCGCGCATTGCCACGTAGATCGGGTCCTCGGGCTTGTACGCATCGCTGGTGAACTCCCAGACGTTGCCAAGCATGTCGTAGAGGTGGAAGCCGTTGGGCAACTTCGTGGCCACCTCGTGCGTTCGGCCACCGCTGTTGTCCCGGTACCAGGCGATCGCATCGAGGTTGCCGTATCGCGCCGCCGCGTTTCCGCCACGGGCAGCGTACTCGTACTCGCGCTCGGTGGGGATTCGCATTCCGATGTTCGTGCAGTATCTCAGCGCGTCGCCCCATTTCACGCGCTCGACGGGTAACTGGTCATGGCCAAGGTGGAAGCTTGGATTCTTACCCATGACGCGCTGGTAGGCGGCCTGCGTGACGAGGGTCTGGCCGATCCAGAAGCCGCTCGCGATCGTGACCGCGCGCTGCGGAACCTCGTCGCTGTCGCAAAGGGTGTCGGCCGGCGAGCAGCCCATCATGAATTTGCCCGGAGGAATCCAGACGTACGTAAGGCCATCCCTGGGATTGACCATGGTGGTCAACGCCGGCGTATGGGGATCGTTTGCAGCAGCTGGTTGCGCCGGCGCGTCGTTCGCGGGCAGAGCATGGCGAGTGGCATCGGTTTGCTCCTGCGCCGGGAGCGCCCGGGTGAGCAGAAGCGCCGATGCGACGGCGGCTGCAGCAGATCGAAAACGCGGCCGTTTCATTGAGTCTGCACTCTACTTTGCGAGGCATCGCGACACAAGGGGACCGTGGGCGATGTGCCGATCGTCGTTGCACGAACCCAGGGTACGGGCCGTTGGGGTGGATCGATGATGGGCCTGATTGGGAATCAAACCGGCGTACGGGGCGTCCGTGCTGACCGAGCGGTTGGGCCCCATCCGCACCGAGCGCCGAGAACTTGTGGGAATCGCATAACTGAAACGCCCCGGGGATTCTCGTGGGCATCGGAGATCACCAGCTTCACGCCGCGCAGCCCGCGCCGGGTCAGGCTGCGCAGGAAGTCGGTCCAGAACGTCTCCGCCTCGGACGGGCCGACCGCCATCCCGAGCACCTCGCGCACCCCATCGGTGTTGACCGCCACGGCGATTATTACGGCCACCGAGACGATCCGCCCGGCTTGGCGCACCTTGACGTAGGTGGCGTCGATCCACAGGTACGGCCAATCACCTTCAAGCGGCCGAGTGAGGAAGGCGCCCACCCGTTCGTCGATCTTGGCGCACAGCCCCGACACCTGGCTCTTGCTGATCCCGCTCATCCCCAGCGCCTTCACCAGATTGTCCACCGACCGGGTCGATACGCCTTGGATGCACGCCTCCTGAATCACCGCCGCCAGCGCCTTCTCCGAGGTCCGCCGCGGCTCCAGGAAGCCCGGGGAGGGCGTCGAGCGCAGGGCCAGCGGGAGTGCAGTTGCGCGGTATCGGCCGCGCCGTCCGAGTCAGGGCGTGCTCTATCGTTGCCTCCAGTGGATGAACCCTTGAGGCTTTTGGCGCCTCCAAGTCTAGGCGGTGCAAGCTATACGGCTGGCGGAGAGCCGACGCAACAACAAAGGAGATGCACAATGCGGAACAAAGCGCAAAGTCTCTTGGCGGTCGGAGTCTTGTCCGTCCCACTGGTGAGCGCCTGGGCAGACGTTCCCAGGGATGTGGCCTATGTCAGCAACCAGGACAACGGCGTGACGGTGATCGACTTGGCCAGTTTGAAGCCCGTCAAAACGATCGACGTGGGAGGCAAGGGACCGCGAGGCATCGCCGTCACGCCGGACGGAAAGCTGCTGCTGACCGCCAACCAGCACACCGGCGACGTCTCCGTCGTCGATACCAGCGACGACCGCGTCGTGCGGCGCATTCCCATCGGCGTAAATCCCGAGTTTCTGCGCGTCAGTCCCGACGGCAAGACAGCGTTCGTCACCTATGAACCCTCGGCGACGGGCGGTCCGCCGAAGGGCGGGGGAAGAGAAAAGGAGGACGAGGGTAACAAGACGCCGGCTGAAGTGGCGGTCATCGATCTTGACACGGGCACAGTGACCCGGCGCCTGATCGCCGGTCTGGAGACTGAAGGCATCGAGTTCACCCCGGACGGGCAACACCTCGCAGTCGCCAATGAAGCCGACAACACCATCACCGTGTACAACCTTTCAGACGGAAAACTGGTGCGAACGGTCGACATCTCCGCCCACGGCAATCGCCCGCGAGGCATCAAATTTTCGCCGCACAAGCACGAATACGCCGTGACGATGGAGTTCTCGGACAAGGTGCTCATCCTCGATCCGGACTTCAAAGTCATCAAAACCGTTGCAACTGCCCCAGGTCCCTACGGTGTGGCGTTCGACCATGACGGCCGGCGCCTCTGGGTCGCCGCAGCGCGCAGCGGGACGTTGCAGGTGTTCGATACCGCCGACTATCGCCTGATCGCGGCCATTCCTGTCGGCAAGCGCTGCTGGCATTTCACTTTCACTCCGGGCGGGGCCCGCGTTCTGGACGTGTGCGGGCGCTCGAACAGCGTATATGTCATCGACGCCGCAAACTACCGGACAACGAAGGAGATCTCCGGGCTGCAGCTGCCGTGGGGGGCAGTGACCTATCCCAACGCGAACGGCAGCCTGGACGTCGCTCGCTGACGCATCCCAGCAGGGGCGACCGAGCGCTGGACGGTTGCGGTTTGGCTTCCGCGCCTGCGCGACGATCAGGTAGGTCACGGATGACCCGCAGGCGTGTCTCCTAACCGTCTAGCACGAACGTGTGGGCTGCGATAGCGCTCGCCCGCTAGGTGTGATTTCCGTGAGGGTTGTTCACCCGAGTTGAATCCCGGAAGCTGACTGGTGCCAGCCGATCAACTTCAGAGGAGACGGCCGGATGAACATCCACAAGAATGCGCGAACCAGGCCGCAGAGCCGAGCCTTGCTGGTTCACACCGGGCGCTGCGAGAGCAGTGGCCGGTGAGCGCGGCGGCAATTGCCTTTGGCATCTCCGAGCGTACCGTCTACAAGTGGCTGGCGCGGTATCGGGCGGAGGGGTCGAGCCGGCGTCGGAAGAACCCGAGAATGTCCACCTGCGAGAAGCACGAAAAAGCAATGGGGAGCCAGCGCGCGAATCGCCCATCATGGCCCGGCATCGTGAAATCGATGCGGCAGGGGAGGCGACTTCGGGCGAGCTAGTCGGTGAAGGCTGGCGAACGGGCGAGGGCGTTCCGATCGTCCACGACGGCTACCGGTCTTGTCCGTCGCAGGCCGCTGGCGGTCTTCGCCAGGACCGCTCGTGCGCCCGCGCCGTACGAACTTCCGGCGCGAAGTTCCAGCGCAACGCATGTCGCGTTGGGCAGGGGATTGCCGCAGCAGACCAGATGACGGGCGATGTCCAAGGCTCTCCGCGGATCCGTTTCGTCGAGAGCGGCGAGGAACACGTCGCGAACGCGACCGATCGCGTAATCCGCCACGTCTCGAGTGTCGGTCGACGTGCACTGCTTGACCCCCGAATCGCCTTCCCAGTGACGCGCAGTGACGAACACGAGCGCATTGGCAATTGGATATCGGCATCCGCCGGTGTCACTCGCTGCGTCATTCGTCGGGTATCGCGATTCCGGACGCCACAACGCCGTGTCGGCGGCTTGCGAGCGCGGCGACGGTGAAACGATTTCGAATTTCATGTCCGTTCCTTCTGGAGACCGCCCGGAGGGTGGGCAGTGGCCGAGGATGGGCCCGCCTCCGACACCCGTACATCTGTCATGAGCGATGCGTTCCAACTGTCAGCGGGCGGTCGGCCAGAGTCATTCCGTTCTCAGAGCTGCGGCGGCCCGTCGCCCTTTGTCCGGTTGAGAGGTTGCGGCGAACGGGCTTGCGGCGCTCGCCGTCGCCGGTCTAGATTGCCCGCAGGTTCGCGGCGGACACCTTGCCGTTGTTGCCATTCTCGAGATCGAACGAGACCTGCTGGTTCTCGCTCAGAGTGTTGAGCCCGGCCCGCTCGACGGCGGAGATGTGAACGAAGACGTCCTTGGATCCATCGGCGGGCTGGATGAATCCGAAGCCCTTGGCGTTGTTGAAGAATTTAACTGTTCCGTTCATGTCGCACTCCGGATGTGGCATCGCCTCGCGCCGAATTGCGCGAAGGCATCAAATGTTCGATGGGGAAGCTGCTGCAGACCGGCAGGCTTGAACTGCAGCCCGGCCGGATCGAATTCGACACCGCCACTATACTCGGTTTTCCTTCCCTTCGCCGGACAATCGACCATTGTTGGATGTCGGCGAACCAGAGCGAGACGCCTATCGAGAATCGGCGCGAGCGATGCGACAAAGCAGGGCGCCGTTTCTCGACCGCATTTGTGCAAGGTGGTGCAAGGTATTTCCGGAACGGGACACTACGTGGGCCGAAACCGTCGCCCGAGATTGCCGTCCGCTCCGAGGAAGGAGTCTGACCGCCGACTATGCCGGCGCCTTCGCCTTTCGGCCGGCGGCTGGAGGCGGGACCCAACCCGACATGCGGCACAGCACACCGTCGATTCGTTTGCCGTGCTCGAAGCGGGTCAGGCTGCAGGTGATGATGGCGCCAGTCGCGGCCAGCTCGGCGAGACGCTTTCGCACCTTCGCTATCGGCACGCCGGTCTCCCTGGCGAGTTCCGAGTCGAGTCGCTGACCGTATTGTTTGAGGCAATCCAGGATTTCAGGCACGGCAGGCACCGGTGGAAGGGGGTAGGCACTGTAACAGACCCCGAACTCGTATTCTCGGTCCGCGCCCAAATTTGCGGCCCCGGCCGCACGATCAGCCGACGCGGCGACGGCTAATATTGATTCGTCGTGGCTCGAACACATTGGCCCAAGCCGATGAATCCCTTCGATTCAGTGCCGCCAGTGGTGACGCGAATCAACCCAGTCTGGCGATCAATATGATGGGTCGTCTTCGACCGGACGTCCGCCGGATGCGTCCACGTGATCTGGTCGTCCGTGATCTCGGCGGGCCACCCGTTCACCATCCGCCTGTCCGTATCCACGACCGTTGACGTTTCAGGGGTGTCAACCCTCTCCCCATTCACGCTGGTCAGTTGGCAATGCAGGATGAACCGTTCCGCTTGTACGGGTAGGGCAAGCGCAGCCAAGGCTCCGCACATCCACGCACAGACGTGTTTCCTATCCTTCACCATCGCTCCCGAGTTAAAGCGAGCAGAACTTCACTTACGAGCGGAGCACCCGCATCCGGAGGCGACGGGCGCCACGCCGCCGACCGCTTCCTCGGCGGAGCTCAGCCACCCTGCGATCTTCTCGCGGGTCGGTACGCCGCCCGAGTGCACGACCTTGCCGTCGACCACGACGCCCGGCGTCGCCAGAATGCCGTAAGCCATGATGTCCTGCATCGCTTCGACTTTTTCCAGCATGATCGGCACGCCCAGCTCCTGTGCTACCTGCTCGACACGTTGAGTTGTCGCGCGGCAGTTGGCGCAACCGGTTCCCAGCACTTTGATCGCTCTCATGATGTTGTCCCGTCGACCTACAGCATGGCGTTGAACACATAGCCCACCAGCAGAATGCCGCTCGCCACCACCGCGGCAAACGCGGCCATGAGCCGCATCTTGAGTACCTTGCGCAGGATGACCATCTCGGGCAGCGACAGCGCGATGACGCTCATCATGAACGCGAGCACGGTGCCGAGCGCGGCGCCCTTGGCCAGCAACGCCTCGACAATGGGAATGATGCCCGCGGCGTTGGAGTACATCGGCACGCCGATCAGCACGGCGACCGGTACCGACCACCAGGCATCCTTGCCCATCAAGCCGGCCAGCAAATCCTCGGGCGCGTAACCATGGATGGCGGCACCGATGGCAATGCCCGCGACGACGTAGGGCCAGACCCTGCCGACGATGTCGCGCACCGATGCAATCCCGGCATGCACGCGCTCGGGCAGCGTCACCGCGTCGGCGCCGACCACGACGTTCAGGCGGGGCATGTTCCTGACCCAGTCCTCGAGACTTGCTTCCATGTGCAGCCGTCCGATCACCCAGCCCGAGACGATGGCGACCGCGAGCCCAAGGCCCAGATAGAGGCCGGCGATCTTCCAGCCGAAGAGTCCGAGCAGGAGGGCAAGCGCAACCTCGTTGACCATCGGCGCCGAGATCAGGAACGAGAACGTGATGCCGAGCGGGACGCCTGCCTGCACGAAGCCGATGAACAGCGGTACCGCGGAGCAGGAACAGAACGGTGTAACGACGCCAAGCGAGGCGGCCAGAACGTTGCCCACGCCCTCGGCACGGCCGGCGAGCAGGGCGCGCGTTCGTTCGGGTGTGAAGTAGGAATTGACCATCCCCATGACGAACACGACGCCGGCGAGCAGCAGCAGTACCTTTGGCGTGTCGTAGAAGAAGAACTGGAGCGCGCCACCGAGGTGGCTCCCGCGATCCACGGGCAGCACCGCGGTCAGCAGTTCCGACAGCGGCGTCAACGCCTGAAAGGCGGCGAACCACGCCGCGGCCGCAACCAGCAGGAACAGCCGGGGCCGATGGTCGGGAAACGTGAGTACGGCGTTCATGCGACTCGTCCGATCGTGCGCGGCGGCCGTCCAGGAAACGCCGCGAGGCGCTTTCTCGCCTCGCGCAGGATCTCGGGCGGCACGCCTCCGCCGGCCAACGCGTCGAGAATCGATCGAGCCCATTTGGGCAACGTCGCCAACTGATAGTGCATCCACGTGCCCTCGCGGCGCGACCTGATCCACTCCCCCTCGCGGAGCAGGGAAAGATGGCGAGAAATGCTGGGCTGAAGCTCTCCGAGCGCAGCGACCAACTCGCATACGCAGACTTCCCCTTCGACGGCGAGCAGGGCCAATATGCGACGCCGCGTCGGATCGCCCAGGAGATCGATGTTCGGATTCACGATGCAATATAACGCAATCGTTATATATCCAGGCGCAAATGGCTTGACCTGGGTCAGGGGAAGCGCAACCGCTGCCTTTCTGCGGTTTCGCGCTGACGTTCTGGCAATCCAGCGGCGTGAATTGATAAATTACAGTGTAAACAATAACTTACGTTACTATCTTAAAGTGCTAGTTAAGACACGATAACCGCCGGGTCGAAAAAGGGGTGGGACCCACGTGCCGAATATTCCCGACCCGACCTGTGCAATTCGCTACTTCCGCGGATGGGGCGCATTGCCCAGCATGGCCGCATCGTCAGCGGCCATGAACAAGCCTTCGATAATCCGAGCTGTCGCTTGGCCCATCTGCCTGTTGGCAGTCGGCTTGCTTTGCGCTGCGGTCGCCCGCGCCGATGTGCCGGACGTCACCGGGGCGGAGTCGTTGCGGGCGGTCTACCACAGCCTCCGCGAGCGCCTCGACGACAGCCCGTTCCAGCGGCCGATTGCGCTCGATTCGCGGCAATCGACGAGCGAGCTGCGGGGCGACGTCCATGCGGTCATCGAGCAGCCGTTCACGACGTTGTCTTCGACGGTCGCGAGCGCGGAAGACTGGTGCGGAATCCTGATGCTGCACCTCAACGTCAAGCACTGCTCGACGGCGGGCACAGGGGAGGCTCGGACGCTGACTGCCTACCTCGGCACCAAGCACCCGCAGCCGCTGCGATCGGCCCACCGGATGACGTTCCGCCACGCGGTGGACGCGCAGTCGCCCGGCTATCTCCGGGTCCGGCTCACCGCCGACGCGGGCCCGCTCGGCACCCGCGACTGCAGGATCGTGCTCGAGGCCATTCCGCTCGACCCGGGGCGATCCTTCGTGCATCTCTCATACGCCTACGGCTATGGCGCAGCCGCGGCGATCGCGATGCGCGCATATTTCAATACGTTGGGAAGCGACAAGGTCGGCTTCACCGTCGTCGATCGGCGCGGCGATGGCCCGCCAGTGCACGTCGGTGGCCTGCGCGGCGCGCTGGAGCGCAACACCATGCGCTACTTCCTGGCGATCGAAGCGTACTTGCGCTCGGCTGCGGCGCCACCGTATGCGCAGCTCGAGCAGCGCCTCCTCGACTGGTTCGCCGCGACCGAGCGCTACGCGCCGCAGCTCCACGAGCTCGAACAGGGCGAATACCTGGCCATGAAGCGGGAAGAGCTTCGCCGGCTTCCCGGCGATCCTTAGAGAAGCGCCCGCACCGGCGAATCGAGAGAGGGCTCGGGGTTGCCGCCGAAGCGCTGAAGCTCTGGTGGCGTCGGGCATCTGGGACCCTCGGTCACGCCAGTTGCCCTGTCGGCCGCACGCGCCTGAGTTACTGCGGCGGCGCGGCGACAGACGGTAAGGGCCATTGCGGTCCCTCTCCGATGTAGGGCAAGCTCTCGCCCTGACATGGCGCGGAACGGCACACTCCCCGCGGGGTCCGGCGTGAGCACGCCAGTGATGCCGCCGCGCACGTTTCGCGGCCGCCTGTTTCGCAAGTACCTGTTGCTGATCCTCGTGCTCGTCGGAGGCGCGCTCCTCACCTCGGGGGCGGTCAGCATCTATTTCGGCTACCAGGAGAACAAGGCCGCCATCGGGGCGCTGCAGAACGAGAAGGCGCTGGGCGCCGCGTCGCGGATCGCGCAGTACATCGAGCGGATCTCGCAGCAGCTTGCCTACGCCTCCCTGCCGCAGATCGATGCGAGCGACCTCGAGACGCGACGCATCGAGTTCCTCAAGCTCCTGCGACAGGCGCCGGAGGTGACCGACATCGCGCAGCTCGACTCGACGGGCCGCGAGGTGATCGCCGTGTCGCGGCTCGGCATGGACCGGCTCAACTCGCAGGTCGATCGCTCGCAGGAGCCGGCGTTCATCGACGCAAGAAGCGGCAAGCCGTGGTACAGCCCGGTCTACTTTCGCAAGGACACCGAGCCATACATGACAGTCTCGCTCCGCTCCGGAGGCGAGCGCGGGCCCGTCACGGTCGCGGAGGTCAACCTCAAGTTCATCTGGGATGTCGTCTCGCGGATCAAGATCGGCGAAAAGGGAAAGGCGTACGTCGTCGATCGCAGCGGCTACCTGGTCGCCGATCCGGACATCGGCCTCGTGCTGCGCAAGACGGACCTGGCGCGCCTTCCTCACGTGAAGGCCGCCGCGACGGGGCCGCCTTCGGCCGACGAGCCGGCTCTCAAGTCGACGGACCTCGCGGGGACGCCGGTGCTCGTGTCGTGGGCGCCGATCGAATCGCTGGGCTGGAACGTCTTCGTCGAGCAGCCGATCACGGAAGTCTACGCGCGGCTCAATGCGTCCATCGCGCGGACAGCACTCCTGTTGCTCGCGGGCCTCGTGATCTCGGCGCTCGGTGCCGCGGCGCTGGCGCGCGGGATGGTGCGTCCGATCCGCACCCTCGAGGAAGGGGCCCGGCACATCGGCGAGGGGGACCTCGACCAGCGGATCGACGTCCGCACCGGAGACGAGCTCGAAGCGCTCGCCGATCGATTCAACCGGATGTCGGCGCAGCTCAAGGAATCGTACGCGGGCCTCGAGCGCAAGGTCGAGGTGCGCACGCAGGAGCTGTCGAACTCGCTCGAGCAGCAGACGGCGATCAGCGAGATATTGCGCGTGATCTCGAGCTCGCCGACGAACGTCCAGCCGGTGCTCGATGCGGTGGCCGAGCGGGCGGCTCATCTGTGCGACGCGCCGTTCGCCCGGGTCATGCTGGTGGACGGCGACCTGTTGAAGTCCGCGGCCGACTACTCGGTGGGCGCGGACGCCCGGTTGCCCACCACCGCCGTCCCGTATGACCGAACGTCGATCACGGGACGCGCGACCATCGACCGCGTGACTGTCCACCATGCCGACATGGTGCCGCTCGTCTACACCGAGTTTCCGGGCGCCCGCGAAAACGTGATGCGACTAGGCGTTCGCGCGGTGCTTGCGGTGCCGCTGATGCGGGACGGCGGCGCCTATGGCGCGATCTTCGTTTACCGGAAGGAGCCGGGACTGTTCGCGCCCGACCAGGTTGCGCTGATCCAGACGTTCGCGCGGCAGGCGGCGATCGCCATCGACAACGTCCGGCTGTTCAACGAGACGCGCGAGGCGCTGGAGCAGCAGACGGCGATCAGCGAGGTGTTGCGCGTGATCGCCAGCACGCCGGGCGACGTCAAGCCAATGCTCGGTGCCGTCGCCGAGCGCGCACTGCGGCTCTGCACTGCCGTCCAGTCGACCATCGTCCTGGTCGACGGGGACCAGCTCCAGGCGGCCGCGCAGTTCGGCGACCAGCCCACGCTGCGCGAAGGCGAGCACATGCCGCTGACGCGCGGCTCCGTGGCTGGCCGATCGGTCATCGACGGCGACGTCATCCACCTGGACGACTTGGCGACGGCTTCGGACGCGGAATACCCGATCGGCCGCGAGCTGCAACGGCGATTCGGCCACCGCGCGATTCTGTCGGTCCCGCTGATGCGCGAGGACCGTGCGATCGGCGCCATCGCGCTGTGGCGGCTCGAGCCGCGGCGATTTACCGACAAGCAGGTCGCGCTGGTTAAGACGTTCGCCGATCAGGCGGCGATCGCCATCGAGAATGTGCGTCTCTTCAACGAGACGAAGGAAGCCCTCGAGCAGCAGACGGCGATCAGCGAGATCCTGCGGGTCATCTCAAGCTCGCCGACGGACGTGCAGCCGGTGCTGGACGCGATCGCCGAGCGTGCGGTCCGGCTCTGCGACGCGGCATCGGCATCGATGTTCCTGACGGAAGGCAACATGCTTCGCCACCTCGCGTCCAAGGGCCCCGGCGCGGAGCCAGTGCGGCACCTCGAGACGTTTCCGATCAACCGCGAGTCAATTTCCGGCAGGGCCATTCTCGAGCAGCGGACGATTCACATCCGCGACCTGTTGGTCGAACAGGACGAATACCCGCTCAGCGCCGAGATCGCGCACCGAATGGGGCATCGATCGATCGTCGTCGCGCCGCTGTTCCGCGAGGGAAAGGCGTTCGGCACGATCCTGCTGCGGCGCCACGAGGTGCGTCCGTTTACCGAGCGGGAGATCGCGCTCCTCGGCACCTTCGGCGACCAGGCGGCGATCGCGCTCGAGAACGTCCGGCTGTTCAACGAGACGAAGGA
Organism: uncultured beta proteobacterium; assembly: GCA_963734055.1. Taxonomy (GTDB): domain Bacteria; phylum Pseudomonadota; class Gammaproteobacteria; order Burkholderiales; family Casimicrobiaceae; genus CAIWHR01. The sequence continues at coordinate 759,064 of CAVTFQ010000007.1, read as the reverse complement.
AGCGCTCGACCAGCAGCGGGCCTCCGCCGAGGTCCTCTCCGCAATCAGCAGCTCGATCGCCGACACGACGCCCGTCTTCACGACTATCATCGATCGCTGCGAACGGCTCTTCGCGGGCACGCTCGTCCAGATAAACCTGGTGGGGGAGGATGGGCTCATCCACCTCGCCGACTATCACGGTCCGGGCCGGGAGAAGATCGAGCCGATCTTTCCCTTTCCGATCGACAGGACCAGCGCGACGGGGACCTCCATGCTCACCCGTTCCGTCATGCATTACCCCGACGTCGACCACGGGCCGGACGTTCCCGAGCGTGCCCGCAGGGGCTGGCAGGCGCTCGGGGTCAAGGCGGCGATCGTGGCGCCGATGTTGTGGGAGGACCGTGGCGTCGGATCCGTTCTCGTGGGCCGGGACGTAGCCGGCCCATTTACCGAGAAGGAGATCACGCTCCTCAAGACCTTCGCGAACCAGGCGGTGATCGCAATCCAGAACGCGCGACTCGTGAACGAGACCAAGGAGGCGCTTGACCAGCAGCGCGCGTCGGGCGAGGTGCTGGCGGCGATCTCGAGCTCGATCGCCGACACGAAGCCCGTGTTCGACACGATCCTGCAGCGTTGCCAGCATCTGTTCGCCGGTGACACCGTGGGCGTCACGCTAGTGCGCGACGATGGCATGCTCGATATCGGTGCCTACGCGGGGCCCGGCGGCGACGAGCTGGGTAAGATCTTCCCGCAGCCACTGAACCGCGACACCGCGTCCGGCGTCGCAATCCTGGACCGTCGAGTCCTTACGTACGCCGACGTCGACGCGGGCGACATGCCCGAGCGCTCGCTCGCCAGCGTCCACGCGACGGGGCTCAAGTCGATCACGTTCGCCCCGATGCTGTCCGAGGGGCGCGCCATCGGGACGCTCTGGGTCGGGCGCTTGTTCAAGGGCGCCTTCAGCGAAAAACAGACCGGGCTCCTGAAGACGTTCGCCGAGCAGGCCGTGATCGCGATCCAGAATGCGCGGCTCTTCAACGAGACAAGGGAGGCGCTCGAGCAGCAACGGGCGTCGGGCGAGGTGCTGGCGACGATCTCGAGCTCGATCGCCGATACGGGACCGGTATTCGACAAGATCCTGGCAAGCTGCGAACACTTGTTCTCGGGCAAGGTGATTGCAATCAACCTCGTCGACGAGGACGAGCACCTCGAGATAGCTGCGTACCAAGGGCCCGGCAGGGAAAAGCTGCAACAGGCCCGCGACAGCGGGCTGCCCTACCGGGAAACTGGCACCGCCTTGGCGATCGCCCGCCGGGCGGTACTTCATTATCCCGATGTCGCGGGTGGCAACGACGTGCCCCGCGGGATTCGCGAATCCGCCGGAGCCGCCGGCATGAAGGCCTGCATCGTTGCGCCGATGATCTGGGAAGGCAAGGGCATTGGCTCCATCTTCGTCAGCCGCGACCACGTCGGCCCTTTCTCGGACAAGGAGATCGCGCTCCTCAAGACGTTTGCGGACCAGGCCGTGATCGCGATCCAGAACGCGCGGCTCTTCCGCGAGATCCAGGAAAAGAGCCGGCAGCTCGAGATCGCCAACAAGCACAAGTCCGAGTTCCTCGCCAACATGTCGCACGAGCTGCGGACGCCGCTGAACGCGATCATCGGCTTCTCCGAGGTGCTGCAGGAGAAGCTGTTCGGCGACGTCAACGAAAAGCAGGAGGACTACCTGCGCGACATCCACGCGTCGGGCAAGCACCTGCTCGGGCTCATCAACGACATCCTCGACCTGTCGAAGGTCGAGGCCGGTCGCATGGAGCTCGACCTCGCCACCTTCGACGTCGCGGCGGCGATGTCGAACGCGATGACGCTCGTGCGCGAGCGCGCCCAGCGGCACAACGTCGCGCTCCGAATGGACTGCGACCCGGCGCTGGGGCAGATCACCGCCGACGAGCGCAAGGTGAAGCAGATCCTCGTCAACCTGCTGACCAACGCCGTCAAGTTCACGCCCGACGGCGGCAGCGTCGACGTGAGCGCCCGGCGCGCGGCGGATGCGGTCGTGATCGCGGTTCGCGACACGGGCGTCGGCATCGCCCCGGAGGACCACGAAGCCGTGTTCGAGGAATTCCGGCAGGTCGGACGCCATTACACCAACAAGCAGGAAGGCACCGGCCTCGGGCTTACGCTGACGCGCCGGTTCGTCGAGCTGCACGGCGGACGCATTTGGGTCGAGAGCGAGCTCGGCAAGGGCGCAACCTTCACCTTCACGATACCGGCGAGAGCATGAGCCTGATCCTCATCATCGAAGACAACGAGAAGAACCTGAAGCTCGTCCGCGACGTGCTGCAGGTGAAGGGCTACGAGACGATCGAGGCGATGACCGGGGAGGAAGGTCTCGTGCTCGCCGCGTCGCGCAAGCCGGACCTCGTGCTGATGGACATCCAGCTGCCCGGCATCAACGGGATCGACGCGCTTCGGGCGATGCGCGCCGACCCGGCGACGGCGCACATTCCGGCGATCGCCGTCACCGCCTCGGTGATGACGCAGGACCGCAAGCACATCATGGAAGCGGGGTTCGACGCGTACCTCGGCAAGCCGCTCGACCTCCGCGAGTTCCTGGCCACGGTGAAGCGGTTCGTCGAGGCGCCGGGGAAATGACAGCCGCTGCCAAGGTGCTCGTCGTCGACGACACGCCCGCCAACGTCAAGCTGCTCGCCGACCTGCTCGCCGTGAAGGGGTTTGCGGTGGCAACCGCGGTGAACGGTGAGGACGCGCTGGGCAAGGTCGCCAGCGAGACGCCCGACATCGTGCTGCTCGACGTGATGATGCCGGGCCTTTCGGGCTACGACGTTTGCCGGCGCATCCGGGCGGAGCCCGCGACCGCGCTCCTGCCGGTCGTCCTCGTCACCTCGCTCGATCCGCAGGGCGAGCGGCTGAAGGGGATCGAAGCGGGGGCTGACGACTTCCTGTCGAAGCCGATCAACCAGGCCGAGCTCTTCGCGCGCGTGCGCTCGCTCCTGCGCGTGAAGGCGCTGCAGGACGAGGTGCGACGCCAGGCAGACGAGCTCAAGGCGTGGAACGCGACGCTCGAGGAGCGTGTCGCCGAGCAGGTGGCGCAGGTGCAGCGGCTGTCGCAGTTGAAGCGGTTCTTCTCGCCGAAGGTCGCCGACGCGATCGTCACCGCCGGCGAGAGCGCGATCCTCGCGCCCCACCGACGCGAGATCTCGTATGTGTTCGCGGACCTGCGCGGGTTCACCGCCTTCACCGATCACGCCGAGCCCGAGGAGGTGCAGGCGGTGCTGCGCGATTACCACGCGACGATGGGCGTCGTCGCGAACGCTCACGAAGGGACGATCGATCGCTTTGCGGGCGACGGCATCCTGATCTTCTTCAACGACCCCTTTCCGGTGCCCGAGCCGGGGCGCCGCGCCGCGGCCATGGCGCTCGCGATGCAGGAGCGCTTCGCGCCGCTCCGCGCGAGATGGCTCGCGCTGGGGCACGACCTCGACCTCGGCATCGGCATCGCCCAGGGGTACGCGACGCTGGGCGCGTTCGGTTTCGAAGGGCGACAGGACTATTCGGCGATCGGCACCGTGGTGAACCTGGCGGACCGTCTGTGCGGCGAAGCCCGAGGCGGCCAGATCCTGATCGACCGGCGCATGCGCGCAGGACTTGGCGAGGACGCCGAACTCGAACCGGTCGGGCCCCTTGCGCTCAAGGGGTACGCGCAGCCGGTGCCGGCGTTCCTGCTCAAGGCGCTGCGGCCGGCCGCGGTGGCGTAGTGTCCCGTTCCGGAAATAACTTGCCACGGTCGCCGGCCAACGTTGCGGTCACGGCGACAAAAGCGGCGAAAACGGCGCGATGCGCGAAGCAGAGCGAGACGCCTATCGGGGATAGGCGCGAGCGATGCGACAAAAGCAGTGCGCCGTTTCTCGACCGCTTTTGTGCAAGGTATTTCCGGGAATGGGACACCAGTCACTGCTTCGACGCGGTCGACGCGAACGCGCCGTCCGCCGCATTGCTGAACAGCCGGTTGTCGCCGCCGGAGACGACGGCTCCGCCGGCGACGGCGCTCACCCCCGTCGCGAGCCGCGTGATCGTGCTGTCCGAGACGTAGGCTGCGCTGTTCGCCCCGAAGACGCGGAGGCCCGTGAGTTTGCCGGAGACGAGCGAGCCGACGACGCTGACGAGCGTCAGCGGCCGGCCGGCGCCCGACTGCGCGGCGTCGATCGCGGTGGCTGCCGTGCCGAAGATCGTGCAGTCGCGAACCTCGATCGTCGACGTCCGCGCAGGCGTCGGTGGCGCGACGAGGATCCCCGTCGTTCCGCCACTCACGGTCGACGCGTGCACGTAGCCGGCGGCGCCGTCCTGGAACGACATTCCGATACCGTTGCGGGCGAACAGGCTGCCTTCGATCGCGACATTCAGCGTCCCCGCCGCCGTGCCCAGCACGGCGCCCGTGCCGTTGTCGTGGAAGGTCGAGCGTGTGACGTACGCGCTACCGCTCGCCGCGAGGCCGACCGAAAGGCCGGCGGAAGGAAAATGGGAAACCGTGACGTTGTCGACGTAGAGCGCGGTGCCGGACGTGAAGTCGATACCGGTCGTCCCCCCGTTCCCGGTGATCGTGAGGCCGCGCAGCGTCACGCTCCCGGAACCGGCGTCGACGGCGATGCCCGTTCCGCTCGTGACCGACACGCTCGCATAGATGCCGGGCGCCGCGATGATCGAAACCGGCCGGGAAATCACGGCGGGGCCGTAGCCGGCCGAATCCAGAGCGATGACTTCGCCTGCGGGCACCGTGCTTGCGATCGCGGCGCCGAACGAGCGGCACGGTAGCGCAAGGCTGCATGGCTGGGCGTCGCTTCCGTACGACGCGACGAAGGTCCGCTGCGCCGCCGCCCGAGCTTCGTCTGCCGCGAGGCCGGCCGCCAACGCAACGGCCAGCGCAAGCCCGAGGCGAGGAATGCGGATACCCATCCAGTCCTCCGCCATCATTGTTTTGGAAGCGAGACCGTGAATCCGCCGTCGACGCCGTTGCCGATGACGCGGTTGTCGCCGAGCGACACGAGGGGTCCCCGCAGGCCGATCGCATTGCGCACGACCGTCGTGTCGGCCACGTGCGCGGCGCCGCCGGCCTGCACGTCGAGGCCGATGCCGTTCTCGACGATCTGCGAGCGCGTCGCCGAAAGCGCACCCGTGGCTGCGCCGTTTCCGCCGACGACAATCCCTGCGGTCGTATGCTTCGAGACCGTCGTGCCGCGCACCTCGGCCGCGGTCACGGCGCCGCCGATTGTCGGCTGGACGAGAATCCCGATGCTCCCGTTGACGACGATCGAATCGACGATCACCGCGCGCGCCGACGACCCGGTGAGCGCGATGCCCGTGCCATTGTTCTCGAAGTGCGTGCGCTCGATCGTCGCCGCGAGCGGGGTGACGACCCCGGCGCCGGCCGCGAGCGCGGCGCCGCTGCCGTTGCCGCGGAAGTACGTGTCTCGCACGAACAGCTCGGCGGGCGTGGCGACGTTGGCTGCCAGGCCCGCGCCCGTGAAGCCGTTGATCACGCTGTCCTCGAGGTAGAGCGCGTCGCCGGACTGGAAGTCGATGCCGGTCGCGCCGCCCAGACCGTTGAGCGTGAGGCCGCGCAGGCGCACGATGCCCGGGCCCGGGTTGACGACGAGGCCGGTGCCCGCCGCCACGGCAATTTCCGCGAATACACCGGGCGCCGCGATCAGCGAAATCGGCTTGGCGATGACGGCCGGGCCATAGTCGGCGGAGTCGACGATGATGACTTCGCCGCCGCTGGCGGTCGTGGCTATCGCCGTCGCGATCGAGCGGCACGGGCTTGGAAGCGTGCACGGGTTCGAGTCGGCGCCGCTTGCGGAGACGAACGTGCGCGCGAGGTCTGCGCCGGCGACGGTGACGGTCTGGACAAGGACGGGCGACGAGCTGCCCGGAAACGCGCCGTCGCCTGCGTACACGGCGACGATGGCGTGGGGGCCGGTCGTGAGCACCGACGTCGAAAGCGATGCGGCGCCCGCGGCGAGCGTCGCGCTCCCGAGGGTTGCTGCGCCGTCCATGAACTCGACCGTCCCGCTCGGCGTGCCGCCCGGAGCCGACACCGTCGCCGTGAAGGTCACGACGTTGCCGACGACCGACGGGTCGAGGGAGCTCGTGAGCGTGGTCGTCGTCGCCGCGCCGCCGGTCACGATTTCGCGCAGCACCGGCGAGGTGCTGCCGTTGTAGAGCATGCTCCCCGCGTAGACCGCCGTGAGGTCGTGCGCCCCGGGAGCCGTGAGGTCATCGGTGACCAGCACTGCGACGCCGCCCTCGAGCGCGGCCATGCCCAGCAGCGCGCCGCCGTCGAAGAACAGAACATGGCCCGTGGGCTCCGCACTGGCGGGGGCCGGGCTCACCGTGGCCGTGAACGTGACGCTCGCGCCGGGCGCGGCCGGGTTGGCGCTCGCGACGACGGCGGTGCGGGTGGCGGCGTTGACGACGCCATGCGCGAGCGGGGCCGACGTGCTCTGCGCGTTTGCCGGGTCGCCCGTGTAACGCGCGGAGACGGCGTGGGTCCCCGCGCCGAGCGTGCTCACGCTCAGGCTCGCGTTGCCCGCCGACAGCGTAGCTGCGCCCAGGACCGCCGCTCCGTCGTAGAAGATCACCGCGCCGGTTGGCGACGATCCGGTCACGGCCGCGGAAAAGTCGACCGTCTCGCCCCCGGCCGACGTCTCCGACGATGCACCGATGACGATCGTCGTCACGGCGGATCCGATCGCGGGACCGGCTTCGGCGGCGCCGACGTCGCAGCCTGCGTTCTGCGGGCGCGAAAGGCCGCGCTGGTCGAATTGCGCGCCGGCGCCGTTGCAGCCGCCTGCGGCCGGAATGGCATCGATCGCGGCGCTGCCGGCGTGCGGCATTCGCGTGTCGGTCGGGCCACCGTTATTGCCGAGCGGGTCGAGGGAAGGATTCATGCTGACGACGTCGTGCGCGCCGGCCGTGAAGGTCCCCGATTCGATCAGGTTGTAGTCGAGCGAAAGATACGCGCCGCCCGCGGGATCGAGGTCGGGATCGGTGCCCGAGCCTTGCGCCACGATCGAGTTCTGCAGCATGACCGTCCCGTTGAGCGCGCTCAGGTTGCCGCCGCCGCTGCCCGCTCCCGTCGCGGTGTTGTGGCTCACCGTCGCGTGGACGAGTGTCACCTTCGCGCCGCCGGCGCTGCGGAGACCGCCTCCGCGGACCGACGTGTTGCCCGTGACCGTCGAATTCACGATCGTGGCGTCGCCGCTTCCGATCTGCAAGCCGCCGCCGCGGAACGTGTTCCGGTTGCCCGAGATCGTCGAGCCCGTGATCCGCAATGTCCCGCCTTCATGGTCGACACCGCCCCCGGCGCCGCCGAGCCCGTTGTTGCCGACGATCGCGAGGTCGGTCAGGGTCAGGTTCGCGCCGAGATTCTGGAGGCCGCCTCCGCTCGTCGCGCGGCCCTGGGTGATCGTCATCCCCGAGAGGCCGACGTCGGCGCCGGGCTCGGTGATGGCGAAGACGCGGCTCGCGTTGTTGCCGCTCACCGTGAGGCAGCGCGCACCGGGACCGGCGATCGACAGCGTCCTGTCGACGATGAGCGGTCCCGAGGCGAGCTTGATCGTCGATCCGCAGGCCAGGTTGACCACGATCGTGGCGCCGGGCGCCGCGCCGGCGATGGCGCCGCGCAGGGAGCCGGCGCCGGTGTCGCTGGTGTTGGTCACGACGACGAGCGCCGGCGCCGCCGCGATCTGCTGCGCGAGCGTGGGCGAATGACTTCCGTAGAAGCTCGCGTCGCCTTCGTACGTCGCCGCGATCGCGTGCGAGCCGAGTGCGAGCGCGGAAGTCGCGAGCGTCGCGGTGCCGGCCACGAGGGGCACCGTCCCGAGCGTACCGGCGCCGTCGCGAAACGTCACCGTGCCGGTCGGCGTGCCGGTCGCCGGCGGCACGGGAGCGACGCTCGCGATGAACGTCACGCCCTGGCCGGCCGTCGCCGGATTGAGCGTACTGTCGACGGTGGTCGTGGTCGCATCGGATCCTCCGGGAGCGCCGACCGTCAGGAGGCCGACTGCGGTTGCGCTCTGGCCATCGGGATTCACCAGGGTCAGGTTGCGCGACCCGGTGGGCGAGCCTACGGTCGAGACGTCGAGCGTGACGGCCAGGGGACCGTGGTAGACGACGCCATTGATCGTCACCCCCGGGATGCTCGCGGTGAGCCGCTTGGCGTAGCCCGGTCCCGGATCGAAGAATCCGGAGCCCGCCACCGACTGCCCGGCCACGTTGATCAGCACCGAGGGCTGGTCCGCCGCAATCGTCGGCGGCGTGACGGCGATGGGCGCAGCCGGAGGCGGCGCGAGCAGGCGGACGACGCGCGTCGCCCAGGTGCCGTCGGCGTCCGCGTATTCCTGGATCGTCCAGAACGTCATGTCGTCGTCGGGATCGACCAGCGTGTTCGAGAACCGACCCCAGCGCCGGACGCCGCCCGGCAGAAGCTGGCCTTGGTCGAACGTGCTGACATACGCGGCGAGGCCGGCGGTCGCGATCTCGGCGCCTTGGGTCGTCCCGCTCGGATCGGTCAGAAGTCGCCCGTCGGCCGCGACGCCGGCGTAGTCGCCGGGACCGGCCAGCGAAAAGCCGATCGCCGCGTGCCCCTGGCCGCTGACGTCCATCGCGCCATAGAAGTAGCTGCGCTGCGCCGGCGTCGGATCGAAGATCGTGCCCGACTGCAGGATCGCGGGCGACACGGCGGGCGATCCGATCTGGTACCAGCGCACGGCGTTGCGGTCGGCCGCGGGCGCGCCGCCGTTGCCGGTGGCGTCGACCGCGGTAGTGTGCGCGAGCCAGATCGTCCCGGCGCGCATCCGCGCGTTGGTCACGCGGTTGTCGCCGCCGTCGAGAAGCCCGCTCCCGGCGCCGCTCGGATGGTCGTTGCCGAGGTGCTCGACCGGGACCGGTGTCTCGAACGCGGCGGTCGTGATGGGAGCGAACGGAAGCATCGCCGGCGTTCCGCCGGGATCCAGGATTCGCACGAGATCGAGCTGCCCGAGGGTCTGGTTGTCTTCGCCGATGAAGTACCCGTCGGCCGCGATCGGGTCGAAGTTCGTCACGCCCTTCGGCGTGTTCGGTCCCGGCCCCGTGGGATTCGGCGTCGCACCGAGGAGATCGCGGAAGACCGTGACGACGATCGGACCGCCGCTCAGCACCGAGGCCTTGTTGACGACGAACAGCGACGAGCCGAAGTAGTCGACCGCGCCGAACATGTCGCAGCCGACGTAGATCGCGTGCGCATCGACGCCCGCGTTGGGAAAGTCGCAAAGGAGGCCCGTGTCGTTGCCGACGGGCGTGACCAGATCCTGCTGAAACGCGTAGAGCGACCACGCGGTCGACGGCGTGATGAACGCGCTGTCGCTGGCCGCGATCAGGATCCGGTTCGGCGGCGACGTCGTGTTCGCGACGAGCAGCCACCGCCGGGCGAGGCGATCGAAGATGACGCGCTGGTCGGACACGGTCGAGGCGCCCCGGACCGGAGCGAAGAACGTGTTGGCACCGACGTCGAGGATGCCGTCGGCCGCGCCTGTGTTCTTGTCGATCGTGCGCAGCCGCGCGTCGGCGGCGGCGAGCACCTGCGTCGGCCCGACGTCGCCGTGCGCGTCGGGCGGCACGAAGCCGCCGCTCTCCGCAAAGGTGATGCCCGGGAAGCTCTGCGCTACCCCGGCGACGCGCGCGGTGGCCGCTCCGTCGGTGGCGGTCGGCGCTGCCTTGTGCGGATTGGGCTGCGACGTGGGGTAGGCCGGCGAGGCCGGGTTCGCGCGGCGCGCCGCCGCGCTGGGGATGTTGCGCCGGGAGAGCGCTTCGCGGGCGGCGACGGCCGCCGGCGGGCTCGCGGCCTCGGCGGCAAGCAGGTCGGCTGTCGTGCGCGTCGCGGCGGCCGCGCCTGTCCATCGAACGCCGGCCTGCTGCGCATGCACGTGGCTCGCGAACGCGACGAGCACGATTGCGGCTCCCAGGATCCGCAGGAGTGGGGTCATGCCTTGTGGTTCGAGTGAGCCCGCCCGCAGCGGGGCGGTAGAGGAGGGTTTCGGCCGGAGCAGTTGCAGTGGAGGATTTCGAAAACGAAACGCCCGCGAGAACATCGCGGGCGTCGCGGGTTGTCTCCGAATCGGTGTCAGATCTTCGGCACCGACGAGGAAAACGCGCCGTTGACGGTGTTGGCGACGAGGCGGTTGTCCTGGCCCGAGACGATGGTGCCGGACGATACCGGGCTCACGCCGGTTCCGTTGCGGATGATCGCGCTGTCCGACACGTACGCGGAGCTGTTGACGCCGGTCACCTGCACGCCCGTCCCGTTGCCCGAGATCTGCGTCGACACGACGCTCACGAGCGTCACCGGCGAGGCGGCGCCCGACTGTGTGGCGGTGACGCCCGCGCCGCTGTTGTCGGAGATCGTGCTGTCGCGCACCTCGATGGTCGCCGTTTTGCCTGACGTCGGCGGTACCGCTGCGAGGCCCGTCGTGCCGCCGCTCATTGTCGAGAAATGAACGGTGCCCACCGTCCCGTCGCGGAAGTCGAGCCCGGTGCCGTTGCGGCCGAACATCGAGTTCTCGATGCTGATGGTCAACGTGCCCGCGCTCGCGGCGAACACGCCGCCCGTCCCGTTGTCGCGGAACGTGGAGTTCGTCACGTGGACCGTGCTCGTCGCCGCCACGTTGGCCGCGATCCCCGCGATCGGGAAGTTCGTCACGGTGCAGTTGTCGACGTAGAGCGACGTTCCGGACGTGAAGGCGATGCCGGACGTGCCGCCCGTGATGTTGTTGATCGAGAGGCCGCGAAGCGTGACCTTGCCCGAGCCCGCGGCGACGACCATTCCGGGCCCGCCGGCCGTCACCGTGATGCCGGCGTAGATGCCCGGCGGCGCGATGATCGACACCGGCTGCGAGATCGTAGCGGGGCCGTAGCCGGCGGAGTCGAGCACGATGACTTCGCCTGCGGCAGTCGTCTGCCCGACTGCATAGCCGAACGAGCGGCATGGGGCCGCCAACGTGCACGTTCCGGTGTCGGCCCCTGTCGACGCGACGAACGATCGCTGCCCCGCGGCCGTGGCCTCCGGAGCAATGCCGCCGGCCACGACCGCCGTCAGCGCGAGTGAGGTGAGCAGATGACGTTTGAACATGAATTTCTCCTGCACTGGGATCGTATCACTGCTTCGATACGGTGGCCGAAAAGGTTCCGTTGGTTCCATTGCGGGTGAGCTGGTTGTCGCCGAGCGAGATCGCGGTGCCGGACACCGTCGTGACGCCGGTCGTGTTGCGCACGATCGCTGTTCCGGACACGTAGGCGGTTCCGCCGGTCAGCGTTTCGACGCCGATCCCGGACTCCGTGACCTGCGACTGCACCAGGCTCGCCCCTGCGGTCGTCCCGGCGGCACCGCCCACGCGCACGCCGCTGGCCGAAGCCTTCGTGAACGTCGACTTGCGTGCGGTGACCTTCGTCGCGGCGCCGGCGGTCGTGGGGTTCACGCTGAGGCCGAGCGTCCCGCCGACGACCGTGGTGTCGCTGATCGTCCCGAGCGCCGTGGCTCCGGTGAAGCCGATGCCGGTTCCGTTGTTCTCGAAGCGGCTGTGCTGGACGATGGCGCGAAGCGGGCCCGAGGCGCCCGTCGTCGTCCCGAGCAGGGCCCCGGTGCCGCTGTCGCGGATTGTCGAATCACGGATGAACAGCGTGGACTGCGCCGAAGGTATTGCGGAGATCCCCGCGTTCGTGAAGCCGCCGATGACGCAGTTCTCGATGTAGAGCGCGTCGCCCGACATCAGACTCACGCCGACGTCGCCGCCGAGCCCGGTCAGCGTCAGGCCCTGCAGGACGACGCGCCCCGCCCCCGGATCGACGTCGATCCCGTGGCCGCTCGAAACGGAGACGCCTGCGTAGACGCCTGCGGGTGCGACGATCGTCACCGGCTTGTCGATGACCACGCCGCCGTAGCCGGCCGCGTCGAGCACCGCGATCTCGCCATCCGGAACGGTAGCGGCGAGCGCTGCCTGGAATCCGCGACACGGGCTCGCCAGCGTGCAGGGATTGGTGTCCTGGCCGTACGAGGCGACGAACGTGCGCGGCACGCCGGCCGCCGTTGCCACGACGAACTGGGTCGGGTTCGCCGCGCCGCCGACGCCGGGATCGTCGGTGAGCACGCTGCCGCTGTTCGTCCCGGAATGGCTCGGGTCGAAGTTCACGGTTCCCTGGTTCGTCACCGTTTGGCCCGTGGTGCCGGCATTGACCTTCGCCGAGATCACGATCTTCACGTTGCCGCCGCCGGGAATGGAGCCGTTCCACTTGACCGTGCTGCCGACGACGCTGATCGAGCCGCTGCTCGCGGACGCCGACTGGAACGTGAGCTGCGGCGGCAGCGTGTCGGTGAACTCGTCGCCCGGGTTGTCGACCTGCGTGCCGGTGCCCGTGTTGTTGAGCGACACCGTGTAGTCGACCGTGCCGCCGGGCGCGAACGATCCGCTCACCGACTTCGTGGCCGTCATCGTCGTCGGGTTCGACGGGGCAGCGCACGCGACCGCGCGGATGTCGAGCGAAAACGCGCGGATGCTGCCGGTGTCGGTCGGCTCCCAATCGTTCGCCTGCAGCTGCCACGTGCCGTTGCCGTTCTTGCCGGCAAACGTCGAAAGCGGCGTGGACGGCTTGAAGCTGCCGGTGAACGGCGCCGCCGCGGAACCGAGCGTGTCGATGGCGGCGCCCGCGCTCGCGTCATCGAGCGTCGTCTGGCAGAAATTGTTGCCGCTGTTATTCGCGGCGCCCATCCGGTTGACGAGCGTCATCGACGTCGCGTCCGGCGCTACGAGCTTGATGACGAGATCGCCGACCCAGCTGTGGTCGAGGCCGACCGTGGTCGCGCCGGTCGTGGTGGTGCACGCGCTGCCAAGGAACTTGAAGACCACCTTGCCGACCGTTCCGGTCAGGCCGGCAACGTTGAGATTGGCCGTCGCCGTCGCTCCCGGCACCTCCGGTGCGACGCCGTCCGGAATCGGCACGACGCCGCCCGCATAGGTGAATGTCGACGTGCCGCCGAGTCCGCCGATGGCGAGCGGTATCGTCGCCGTCAGCGGGGTCCCGCTGCCGCCGCCGTAGCCGACCGTCAGCGTGAAGCTCGCCTGGGTGCCGCAGGCGGCGTTCGTCACGCTGAAGCGGAACGGCGTGGCGCCGGGATTGGCGGCGCTGCCGGAGGCGCCGATGTTCGGATAGCTGATCGGCCCGGACGTGACGACGACGCCCGGCGTGTTGCTCACGAGCGTGGCGACGATGCCGTACGCCGCGGCGGCTCCCGTGTTGTTGAGCGTGACGTCGAATTTCCAGTCCTCGCCGGGATCGACGAACGCGTCGCCGTTGCCCGCGACTTGCGTGGGCGTGACAGTCCCGAGCGAGAGGACCGCGGAAGGCGCCGCGCCCAGCGCCTGCAGCGTCTCGTACGCCATCGCGATGCCCGTGCCGGTGACGCGATCCCAGCCGGCCGCCTCGATGTCGATCGCATTCGTCGTCATCGCATTGCGGATCTGCGTGTTCGTCATGCCCGGGAAGGCGTGCTTGACGAGCGCCGCGATCGCCGCGGCGTGCGGTGCCGCTGCCGACGTCCCGTAGAACGGGTTGAAGCCGGGCGCCGCCGTCGCCACACCGTCCGCGGCGGTGAGGTCGGGCTTTTGGAACACGACACCGCCCGCGTACGTGTAGTTGCCGACCGGCGCGCCCGGCAGGAAATTGCCGGCGAAGTCGAAGTACATGCGGCGCGGACCGTCGGACGTGAACAGTTCCGCTTGGTTGGTCGCGTTGAACGGGTTCGGGTACGGACCCGTCGGATTCGGCAGACCGCCGAACGCGCCGGCGGCGGGCGTGGCCGCAACGCTGACCGTCGTGTTGCCGCCGTTGTGACCGCGGACGTTGCCGGCGGTCGCGAGCGTCGCGTCGAGGCGGCCGCGGTTGGTCGCGACGTTGATCGTCCGGTTGGCGGCGCCGGTGTGCTGGACGACGACGACGCGCATGCCTGACGTGTACGATATCGAGCCCACGATCTCGAACGGGTCGTCGTTGCCGTTCTGCACGTTGGTGGACGAATCGAGGATCGACGTCAGCGCACTGTTCATCACGTACAGGTCGTAGTCGTTCCCCGACGCGCCGAACGGGTCGTTCCAGTGCAGCGTGATGGGATTGCCGCTGCTCGCGGTCATCTGGATCGACTTGCCGCCATCCCCGAAGTTGTGCGCGGTCGTTCCGGCCGGGAGCCCGGCGATCGACCCATTGCCGCTGAAGTTGCCTTCCCACGTCCCGGACTGGTTGTGATCCTTGTTGCCGGAGTTCGCAGCCGAGGAGAAATAGAGCACCCCCGCCGCCGTGACCGTATTCACGGCGTTGACGACCGGGCCCTCCTGGAAGGGCGACTCGTCGAAGTAGGAAACATCGTCGACGATGATGTTGCAGCCCGCGTCCTTGAGCGCGACGATGTTCGCGGCAAACGACGCCTCGCTGATGAAGGCCGTCGCGAAGCCGAGTGCGGCACCGGGGGCGAGATCGTGGACGATCTCGAGCATCGCCGTGCCTTCGTCGCCGGAGCCCGCCTGTCCGGGCAGCACGTCGACCCCGGGCGGCAGGTCGCCGGTCGCGACGACCGACGCGAGCGAGCTCACGCCGTCGGAGAGCACGCACACCTTCACGCCGGTACCGTCAAAGCCGAAGAAGGCGCGCTCCGCCGCCGCACGATGGGTCACGTCGCCCTGCGACGTGTTGACCTTGTTCGTGATCGCCTCACGCGCCGGCGCGACGAATCGCACGCCCGGCAACCGTGCCAGGCCGTCGATGGCTGCCACCGGCACGCGCGCCCGCACGGTCTTGTATTCGACGGAAGGGAACACCACGGCGCCGCCGGAGGCCCCGACCGCCTCGATGACCGCCTTGACGCCGCCCCCCGTGAACGTGTCGATGTCCAAGGTGATCGTGCCGTCTGCCTGCGGCAGCGGGTGGCTGATCGATGCGAGACCGGGATATTTCGGCGCGGGGCTCAGCGCGTCCAGCATGCGGCGAAGGCGCGAGTCGATCTTCTGCTGATGCGGCGCGAGTTGCGATTTCTCGAGCTGCAATTGGCGCATCTGCTCCAGGGCTTGCGGTCCGAACTCGATCGGGGCAGGCGCCTGCGCGCCGGCGATAGCCGCCGCGAAAAGCCACGGCAGGACCGCGGAAACCGCAACGAGGGGGCGGAGGAGGCGGCGCGACAGGCGCGCGATAAGCCGGCTCAACATGTGCTTCATCTTGTCATCCGCCCTGATCGACCCGCATGGACGCCGGCGCGGGCCGGATCAAACCTCGCCGGCATGTCGCTCGGGACCGGAACGCTACCGCAGTAGATCGCGCGCCGGAAAGACTGCCGCGGCGCGGCTCCCAGACGCGCGAATGTAGTCCAGCAGAGCGCGAAACGCAATCGCGCCGGCCGACCGCAACATGCTGTGCGCAACAGCAAAGGTCCGCCGCCGGGTACACTGCGGCTTCCCATCCTCCGCACCGCAACCTCATGACCGAACCTTCCGTCGCCGCCGCCATCGCCCGGCATTGGGACGACGAGATCGTCGCCGCGCTCACCGACTACGTGCGGATTCCGGCGAAGTCGCCGCACTTCGATCCGGACTGGAAGAAGAACGGCCACATCGACCGCGTGATCGCACTGGCCGAAGCATGGGTGCGGAAGCAGAAGGTGCGGGGGCTCGAGCTCGAGGTCGTCCGCCTCAGAGGGGCGCACTCCGCTCCTGTATTTCGACGTGCCGGCGTCGGGCAAGGGCAAGCCCGAGACGACCGTTCTGCTCTACGGCCACCTCGACAAGCAGCCGGAGATGATCGGCTGGCACGAAGGCTACGGCGCTTGGTCGCCGCGCTTCGAGGACGGCAAGCTCTACGGTCGTGGCGGCGCCGACGACGGGTACGCGGTGTTTGCGGCGCTCGCCGCACTGGCGGCCCTCGATGCACGCAACGTTCCTCACGCCCGTTGCGTGGGGATGATCGAAACGTGCGAGGAATCGGGGAGCTACGACCTGCCCGCCTACCTCGACCACGTTGCGTCGCGCCTGGGCCGCGTCGACTTCGTCGTCGGCCTCGATTCCGGCTGCGGCGACTACGAGCGGTTGTGGGCGACGACGTCGCTGCGCGGCATCGCTGCCGGCACCCTCACGGTCGAGGTGCTGACGGAAGGCGTGCACTCCGGAGACGCGAGCGGCATCGTGCCGTCGTCGTTCCGCATCGCGCGGAACGTCCTCGACCGGCTGGAAGACTCGCTGACGGGCAAGATCCTGCCGGCGCAGTTCCACGCGCCGATTCCCGAGGAGCGCGTGGAGCAGGCGCGCGCGGCGGCGGACATCATGGGCGAGCTCGTGACCGGCAAGTATCCGTTCGCGGGCGGCACGAAGCCCATGGTCGGCGGTCGCGCGGAGGCGGTCCTGAACCGCACGTGGCGTCCCGCGCTTTCGGTGACGGGGGCCGACGGCCTCCCCCCGATCGCGAGCGCCGGCAACGTGCTGCGCCCGCGGACGTCGCTCAAGCTGTCACTGCGGATCCCGCCGACCCTGGACGGCGAGCGCGCGACCGCCGATCTCGCGCGCCTGCTCGAGGCCGACCCGCCGCATGGCGCGACAGTCTCGTTCGAGCCCGACCAGGGCGCGACCGGCTGGAACGCGCCGCCGACCGCGCCGTGGCTCGCCCAGGCGCTCGACGGGGCATCGCGCGCGCATTACGGACAACCTGCGGCAGCGATGGGCGAGGGCGGCACGATCCCGTTCATGGCGATGCTCGGCCAGCGCTTCCCCGAAGCGCAGTTCCTGATCACCGGCGTGCTCGGACCGCACTCGAACGCGCACGGGCCGAACGAATTCCTCCACGTGCCGTACGCGAAGAAGCTCACCGCCTGCGTCGCCGACGTCATCGCCGCGCACGCGGCGCGGTGAGCCGCGTCGTCTCACACCGCGGCCTCCGCACGTTACGCGCTGCCCGTTGCGCCGTGCCGTCGGCCGCGCTCAATCGCTCGCCGACGCGCCCTTCGGGCCTTGGCTTCGCCCCGCTCGCTCATTCGAGCCGCAGCACCTCGTGCCGACCGCGTGCGAAGGTCCGGATAAGGAGCTTCGCGATGTCGGCGTCGAACACGGGCCGCGGCGGCGCCTCGATCATCCGCCCGAGCTCGCCCTCGTCGCGCGCGGTGCCGAGCCAGCACCAGTCGCGGAGCACGTGGACGTCGGTGCGCTCGCTGAGGAGTCCCCGTTCGCGAATCGCCGCGAGTCCGGGATAGGGCCACGGCGGCACCGCGAGCGGCGCGAGCGCCGCGGCGAGCCGCGCGTGATGCGCGTCCATCGTCTCTTCGCCGACGCACGCGCCCGCGCAGCGGCGCACCTGCCGCGCGAAGCAGGGGCCGGCGCGCCGCTCGAGCCCGAGCGCCGACCAGCACAGGCGATGCTCGCGCGCGAGATAACGCAGCGCTTCGCGAGCCGCGCGCTTCGAAGCGAACGGACCGTACCGGCCGGCGAGCTCGCCGGGCTCGACCGCTGCCGCGGGAACGAATCGGGGCACGCCGGGCTCGGCGTCGAGCTCGAGGACACCGGACTCGGCCTTGCGCCTGAGCGCGTGATTGTGGGCCGGCATCAGCGCCTTGACCAGGGCCGACTCGCGCAGCAGCGCGCCGATTTCGCCGGCGGTCTCCTCGAACTCGATGCGGCGGATCTCGGCCGAAAGCCGCGCGTCGGTCGACGATCGATAGTCGGACGAGAAATGCGCGCCGACGCGCTCGCGCAAGTTACGGCTCTTGCCGACGTACAGCGGCAGCGCGTTCAGGCCGTAGAACAGGTACACGCCCGGCGTTTCGGGCAGCGCATCGAGTGCGTGCGGCGCGAGCTGGGGCGGAAGGCTCGGCGTCCTCAGCACCCGCTTCGCTGCTTCGGCGATCGCTTCGGGCGCGAACTCGCGGTAGAGCGCCTGGACGAACGCCCACAGCACGCGCGCGTCGCCGAGCGCGCGATGGCGGTCGTCGACGGGCAGGCCGTGGCGCTCGATCACGCTGTCGAGGTTGTGCTTCGGAGCCTCCGGACAAAGTCGGCGCGAGAGCTTGACCGTGCAGAGCACGCGCGCGGTGAAGGCCCGGCCGAGGCGCGCGAACGCGTGCTTCAGGAAGCCGTAGTCGAAGCGCGCGTTGTGCGCGACGAACACGGCATCCGCGGTCCGGGCGGCGACCTCTTCGGCGACTGCGGCGAAGGCCGGCGCATCGCGCACCATCGCATCGGTGATGCCGGTGAGGGCCTGGATCGCGGGCGGAATGGGCACGCCCGGGTTGACGAGCGTCGACCACTCGTCGACGGCGACCCCCGAGGCACGACCCGGGTCCGCCACCACGCGGACGATGCCGATCTCGGTGATCGCGTCATAGCCCGGCGCCGTTCCGGTCGTTTCGAGGTCGACGAAGGCCAAGGCGGGCGCGAACAGGTTCATCGAGACGGAGTCCTGCGGGAGGGGTGCCGGGGGCTTGACCTCCGAACGTTCGTTCGCTATCGTACCACCATGTCGAACGATCGTTCCTACCTGACCCGATTGCAGGACTACTACGCGCAGCATCGCGCGCTGCCGTCCTACGCATCGATCGGCCAGCTTCTCGGGCTCAAGTCCAAGTCGTCGGTCGCCGCGATGGTGGCACGGCTCAAGCTCGCCGGGTACATCGACTCGACCCCCGACAAGCGGCTCGCGCCCACCCGCAGGTTCTTCGAGCGGCCGCTGGCCGAGTCGCCGGTGCATGCCGGATTGCCGAACCCGGTCGAGGACGCGCCCGCCGATGCCCTGACGATCGACGACTATCTGATCGAGCGGCCGTCGCAGACCGTGCTGATCCGCGTCAAGGGCGACTCGATGATGGAGGCGGGCATTCTCGACGGCGACCTCGTCGTCGTCGAGAAGACGGCCGCGGCGAAGCGGGGCGACATCGTGGTCGCGATCGTCGACGGCCAGTTCACGCTGAAGACGCTCGACCTCGAGCGCGGCAAGTTCGTCCTGAAGCCGGAGAACAAGGCCTATCCGGTCATCCGTCCCGAAGGCGATCTGGAGATTTTCGGCGTGATGGTCGGGCTGGTCCGCAAGCTGTAATACCCCCACCTACCGCGGGGCTGCCGTCGGCCGATGCCTTAAGATCGGCGGATGGTCACGCGGCAGAAGCTCGCGATCGTCCTGTCCGGCGGCGGCGCGCGCGCGGCCTATCAGGCGGGCGTCCTGCACGCGATTTCCGAATGGGGACCGGCCGGAGCACCGTGCCCCTTCACGCTGATCACCGGGACGTCCGCCGGCGCGATCAATGCGGTCGCAATCGCCGCGGGAACGCCCGACTTCCGCGCGGCGACCGCGCGGCTGTGCGCCCTCTGGAGCGGGATCCACTCTTCCGACGTCTACCGGACCGATGCCTGGAGCCTGACGGGATCGGGCGCGCGCTGGCTCATGTCGTTCGTTCCGGCCTGGCGCCATCGCCGTCCGGCGAGCCTGCTCGACAACGCGCCGCTCGGCGCCTTCCTCGCGCGTACCGTACCGTTCCGAGCGATCCGGACCGCGATCGAGTCGGGCCCGCTCGAAGCGCTCGCGATCACCGCGATGAGCTACCGCAGCGGGATGTCGGTGACGTTCTGCGAGGCGCGGCCCGACGTCGAGCTGTGGGAGCGCTCGCAGCGCCTCGGCGTGCGCACCGCGATCGGCGTGCCCCATCTGCTCGCGACGAGCGCGATCCCGTTCGTGTTTCCCCCCGCAGACATCGACGGAGAGTATTTCGGCGACGGCACCGTCCGGCAGGTGGCCCCGACGAGCCCGGCGCTGCATCTCGGCGCCGACCGCATCCTCGTCGTCGGCGCCGCCCGCAGCAGCGTGCGGCCCGACGCGCCCGCGAATTCCGCGCCCCCGTCGATGGCGCAGATCGGTGGCCAGGTGCTCGCGAGCATCTTCACCGACTCGCTCGGCACCGATCTCGAGAAGGTCCGGCTCGTCAACACGGCCGTCCGGCAGATTCCGCTGGACGTCCTGGGACGGAGTCCCGTGCCGCTGCGCGACGTCGGGCTCGCGACCGTGACGCCGAGCGTCGTGCTCGAGGACATCGCCCTCGACCACGCGGGCGAGCTGCCGCGCACGATTCGCACGCTGCTCGCGGGCGTCGGCGCGATGCACCGCGGCGGCGCCGGATTGCTTTCCTACCTGCTGTTCGCCCCGGGCTTCTGCCAGGCGCTGATTTCGCTCGGCCGCGCCGACGCGATCGCGAAGCGGACCGAGATCGAGGCGCTGCTCGCCCCTTAGGCGCGAACGTTCGACGCGTTGTTTCTACGACGCATGAATCCCGCGAGCTCGTCATTCCCGCGAAAGCAGGAATCCAGCGACTTGGGTCGCTACCGATGACGGTCCAACGTCACCGGGTCCCCGCGTCCGCGGGGACGACGGAAAATGCATCCGACGGGCGTATTCATCGTGGACACAGCCCGTTGACCTTTGACACCTAGTGTCCCGTTCCGGAAATACCTTGCACAAAAGCGGTCGAGAAACGGCGCACTGCTTTGTCGCAGCGCTTGCGAAGATGCCCGATATTCGCTGCGCGCTGCTTCGCGCATTGCGCCGTTTTCGCCGCCTTTGCCTTGGCGGTAGTGCGGTGGGCGAAAGACATTGGCAAGTTACTTCCGGAACGGGACACTAGGCGCGCGCGACTTCGACCAGGCAGTCGTAGAACGTCGCGGCGCGGCCCAGGTCGGTCAGCGCCTGGCTGGTCACGGCGTTCGCGTTGGCGCCGTCGGGCGAGAGCTTCTTCCACCAGACCGACGGCGCCACGACGACGCCCGGACGAGCGCGGTCGGTGACGCGCGCGACCGCGGTGAAGCTGCCGCGATCGTTCGCGATCCGAACGCGGTCGCCGGTCGCGATGGCGCGCACGGCGGCATCGTCCGGATGGATGTCGAGCTTCGGCGACTTCTCGTCGTCGACGAAGCGGGGCAGGTTGGCGAACGACGAGTTCAGGAAGTTGCGCGCGGGCGGGGAGAGGAACGCGAGCGGATAGCGACGCGCCAGCGCCGGATTGCTCGCGGTCGACTCGCGCGGCGGGACGAACGTGGGCAGGGGGTCGTGTCCTTGCGCCGCGAGTGCGGCCGAGAAGAATTCGCACTTGCCCGACGGTGTCGGGAAGCGGCCCTCGGCGAAAGGCGCCCACGGCGACGGCACGGCGAGGCGCTGAAAGCCTTTCGCGCGGAGCGTGTCCCAGTCGAGCCCCGCGGCGCGCGGATCGCTCGCCTTCCACGCCTGGCGCGCGAGGTCGTCGTCGGTATCGCGGAAGCAGGGCTCGGCGAAGCCCATCCGCGAGGCGAGCAGCCGGAACACCTCGGTATTCGGTCTGGCCTCGCCCACGGGCGCGATGCTCGCATTGTTCGCGAGCGCCCAGAGGTGGCCATAGGAACCGTGGATGTCGTCGTGCTCGAGCTGCGTGGTCGCGGGCAGCAGGATGTCGGCGTAGTCGGCCGTGTCGGTCCGGAAGATCTCGTGGACGACGCAGAAAAGGTCCTCCCGCGCGAAGCCGGCCGCGACCTTCGCCGATTCGGGCGCGACCGCGACCGGGTTCGAGTTGTAGACGTAGATCGCCCTGATCGGCGGGCCCTTCGCGTCGAGCAGCGCATCGCCGATCGCGCTCATGTTGATGGTCCGCGGCGAGCCGCGGATCAGGTCGGGCCGCTCGAGCGCTGCGGTGTCGACCGGATAGGTGCCCGACGACGAAAGCAGGGCACCGCCGGCCGGATCGCGCCAGGAGCCAATGAGCGCCGGGAGGCAAGCGATTGCCCGCACCGCGTTGCCCCCGCCGGCGTGCCGCTGCAGGCCGTAGTTGACCCGGATCGCGGCCGGCTTGGTCGTTCCGTAGTCGCGCGCCAGAGCGACGACCTGCTCGGAACGGATCCCGCAAATCGACGCGACACGCTCCGGCGGGAATGCGGCCGCGCGCTCGCGCAGCGCGTCGAACCCCAGCGTGTAGCGATCGATGTAGTCCCGATCGATCAGGTTCTCGCCGATCAACACGTGCATGAGCCCGAGGGCGAGCGCGGCGTCGGTGCCGGGGACGAGCGCCAGGTGCTCGTGGCACTTCTCGGCGGTGGCGCTGCGGTACGGATCGATCGCGACCAGTTTCGCGCCGCGGCGCTTGGCTTCCTGCGCGCGCGTCCAGAAGTGGAGATTGGAGACGATCGGATTGCTGCCCCAGATCAGGATCAGCCGGCTCTGATCGAAGGCCTCGACGTCGGTGCCCATCGCCGCGCCGATCGTCGCGACCCAGCCGGCCTTTCCCGCCGTCGCGCAGATCGTGCGGTCGAGGAGCGAGGCGCCGAGACGGTGGAAGAAGCGGCGATCCATCGACCCGTACTGCAGGAGCCCCATCGTTCCCGCATACGAATACGGAACGATGGCCTCGGGACCGTCGGCGGAGGCGGCGATGGCCGCGAAGCGCCCGGCGATCTCGGAAAGCGCCTCGTCCCACGAGATCCGCGCAAAGCGACCCTCGCCCTTCTTCCCGGCGCGCCGCATCGGGTGCAGCACGCGCTCGGGCGAATAGGTGCGCTCGAGATAGTGCGCGACCTTCGTGCAGAGTGCGCCGCCGGTCGGCGGGTGATCGGGCGCTCCGCGGACCGACAGCGCGCGGTCGTTCTCGACCGTCACGAGCAGCGCGCAGGTGTCCGGACAGTCGTGGGGGCAGGCGCCGCGGACGATCCGGCGGGTCGCGTTGGCCGGCACGGGGGAATCGGACGTCATGGCGGGATCGTTGCGAAAGCGCGATTATAGGCCGCACATGGAACCGCGACCTTCTCGAAGAGCGCCGTCCGATGCGCTAGCGACGACAGCGCTGCCCGACGGCACGCGCGTCCCGGTGCTGGGACAGGGCACGTGGCGAATCGGCGAGCGGCGCGCGAGTGCCGCACGCGAGGTCGCCGCATTGCGGCTCGGCATCGACCTCGGCATGACGCTGATCGACACCGCGGAGATGTACGGCGACGGCGGTGCCGAGGAGATCGTCGGCGAAGCGATCTCGGGCCGGCGTGACCAGGTGTTTGTGGTGAGCAAGGTGTACCCGCACAACGCGGGCCGAAAATCGGTGCTTGCAGCCTGCGAGCGCAGTCTGCGCCGGTTGCGTTCCGATCGCATCGATCTCTATTTGCTGCACTGGCCAGGACGCATCCCGCTCGCGGAAACCGTCGACGCGTTCGAGCGGCTGCGCGCTGCGGGCAAGATCGTGCGCTGGGGCGTGTCGAATTTCGACCGCGCGGCGATGGCCTCGCTCCACGCATTGCCCGGCGGTGCGCATTGCGCGACGAACCAGGTGCTCTATCACCTCGAGGAGCGCGGCATCGAGTGGGACCTGTTGCCGTGGATGCGCGAACGCGCGATGCCGGTGATGGCGTACTCGCCGCTGGGGGAGGGCGCGCTCCTGCGCAGTCGCAAGCTCGCGGCGATCGCCGCGCGAGCGGGCGCGACGCCGGCGCAGGTGGCGCTCGCCTGGCTCGTGCAACGGAGGGACGTGATCGCGATCCCCGCATCCGCCGATCCGGAACACGTAGGTGAGAACCGGAGCGCGGCGAAACTCGTGCTCGATGTCACGACGTCTGCAGCGCTCGAGGCGGCGTTCCCGCCGCCGCGCGGTCCGTCGTCACTGTCCGTGATTTGACCGCGATAGAGTTTCGGCGACGTCTGCCGCGGCGTCCGCTGTTGTGTACACGGCTGCGTGCACACGTCGACGCGGCGGCGAATCGCACGGCAAAACAGGAAGATAGAGAGAGGCCGACCGGCGGTTCGGCAGTTGGCACGGATGCTGCTCATTCCCGGGTGAGACCCCGCGGGATTCCGCGGAAACGCTCTGGAGGCTGTCGTGAACTACACGCACTACGACTACCTGGATCTTGCGCCCGGCGCGAGCGCCGCGCGGATCGAAGCCGCGTATGCGCAACTGCTCGAGCGGTTCGGCTACGGCGTCACCGAAGCCGGACAGGATCTCGGCGGTCTCGTCCGCATGATTCATGCGGCCTACGAAGTGCTGTCGAATCCCGAGTCGCGCCGCAAGTACGACAGCGAGCTCGACCAGGAGGCTGCGATGGCCGACGCCGAGCTCAAGGCGGCGCTCGACCAGCAATCGAGCTGGCTGCCGCGTCACGTCCAGGACGTGCCGGCGCCCCTTTGGAGCGCGTTGCGCGCGCTCGCGGCCTGATTCCGACGCCGGCTAGTTTCACGGTCGCCGGGAATTACATACTGCAAACAGCGATGCGGTCGGCGACCGTTTTTTCCTCGAGGCGCCAGGCGATGCGGCCCCTGTCGGCACCGCGCCATGCCGACGCCGGCTCGCGCCGCGCGGGGTGCGCGTCGCGTCGCAGTTCCGGGATGCGCGATCGCCTGGCGCGCCCGCTCACCCGCTCGATAGCCGTGCGCGACTATCGTCCGCACCGCCTCCGCACGCGCCGCGAAGCGCTCGTGCCGCGCGGCTTCGTGCCGCTGCGCACGCACTGATTTCCCCGATTGCAGAAGCGCCGCGCGCCGTCGCGGCAATCGCATTTGCGCGCGCGTCGCACGCTCGTACTCGCGCCGCGACCGTGTGTCGCACGCATTGCGCACTGGCAAAGATCTTGCTCAAGTTCTGTCAAGACAAACGAGCGAGGCGCGACGCAGCAAGCGAAGCGCAATTCGGAGGATCGATGGAAAAGTGCCAGACGTGCCAGTACTACGACCGCAAGAAAGCCGCCGGTGGCAGCGCGCCCAGCTGGGGCCAGTGCAGGCGCAGCGCCCCGCAACTGAACCCGATCAACGCGAAGTCGTACATGATCGAGGGCGTGTGGCCGACCGTGCGCGATGACGACTGGTGCGGCGAGTGGAAGCTGCTCGCGCGGCGCGTCGATTCCCGCGTCGCCGAGGCGCTCAACGCGCCCCTCATGTCGGGGCCGCAGTCGTTGTCGACCCCGGGACCGCGAATCACGCCGCTGACGACGACGGGCACCCCCGCTGCGGGCGGCGCCGTCGGCAGCGGTCATGCATCGAACGTGACGCCGGCCGTGATGGGGCGTTCGGCCAGCGACTGACGCCCCGTCACGGTCGGTCGTTGCGCAACGCTAGGCGCCGGCGACCGTGATCATGTTCATCCGCGCGGCGCCTTCGCGCTCCGCGCGCGCGGCGCGATATTCGGGCGACGCGTAGAAGCGACGCACCGCGCTCGGGCTCGGAAACTCGAGCACGACGATACGGTGCGGCTGCCATTCTCCCTCGAGCACCACCGTGTCGCCGCCGCGCACGAGGTAGCGGCCGCCGTGTTTCGCGACCGCGGCCTGGGCGAGCTTCTTGTACTTCTCGTAGCGTATCGGGTCCGTGACCTCGCAATCGACCACGATGTAGGCAGACATCGCTTGGATCCTCCCCGTCGACGACCGGCGCCGCAAACGCGGCGGCGTTGAAAGCTGCTAGAGTGTGTCCGTAGCGCGCGTCGGGCGCAATTGCGCGGCGCGCCAGGCAGCAAGGCCGTCCGGCCCCGCGAAGCGGACGCGCCAGAGCGTTCCCGCCGTCCGCAATGCCGTCCCTCCCCGAGCCACTGCTGCGCGCCCTGGCCAGCGGCGCGATCGTCGTCACGCCGAATCGCCGCCTCGCGCGCGCGATCGTCGCGCTCCATGACCGGGGCGAGCGCGACGCCGGGCGCGTCGTCTGGCCTGCGGCGCGCGCGCTGCCGTGGGACGCGTGGCTGCAGGCGTTGTGGCAGGACGCCGTCCTGAACGGCGCCGCGCCGGAAGAACTTCGCTTGCGCTCGCCGCTGCAGGCGGCGCACGCGTGGCGGCGCATCGTGGCCGAGCACGCAACGCCTCTCGTCGATCCCGACGGCGCCGCCGCGCTCGCCGCGGAGGCGTGGTCGCTGATCCACGCGTGGGGCGAAAGGGGCGAGAGCTGGCGCGCGTGGGCGGGGAGCGACGCGGACGACGATGATCGCGCCGCGTTCGCGCGCTGGGCGAGCCGGTACGCGCGCGGACTTGCCGCGGATCGAGCGGTCGATCCCGCGCAACTGGCCGATCGGCTTGGCCCGTGGGCGGACCGCCTGCCGAGCCTGCGCGGGACGCCTGTCGTGCTCGCGGGATTCGCCGAGCTCACGCCGCAGCAGGAGCGATGGCGCGGGGCGCTCGAGGCGGCCCGCGTAGCCGTGACTCGCATGCACGCGCTGCCCACGGCGCGCAGCCGGGTGCGACATGCGCGAGGGACGACCCCCGACGACGAAATCAGCCGGGCGCTCGCCTGGGCACGCGAGCGCGCGCTCGTCGATCCCGCCGCGACGATCGGGGTCGCGGTCGCCGACCTCGCATCCCGCCGCGAGGCAGTCCGCGCTCGCGCCGACGACATCCTGTGTCCGGCGCTGCAATGGCCCGGCGGCGAGAACGCACCGCGCCCCTACAACCTCTCGCTCGGCGCGCCGCTCGCGAGCGTGCCGCTCGTCGCGGTCGCGCTCGAGCTCCTGGCCTGGGCCGAGGCGCCGCTCCCGCTGGGCCGGGCGGCGGCCACGTTGCGCTCGCCGTATCTCGGCGGCACCGACGGATGGCTGCGGCGCGCGCAGCTCGAGGTCGACTGGCTGAGCCAGGGGCGGCGCACCGTCTCGCTGCGCGCTGCGCAGGCTGGGTTGCGCGGGACCGATCGCGTGCTCGCGGAACAGTGGGCCGTGGCGATCGAGCGCGTCGACCTGCCGGCGGTCGGGTCGCCGCGCGAGCACGTCGTGGCGTGGCGCGCGTGGCTCGCCGCGCTCGGCTGGCCAGGCCATCGTGCCCAGGACAGCGGCGAGCACCAGGCGCTCCGCGCGTGGGATCGCGAGCTGGCCGAGTTCACGACGCTGGGCGCGGTCGAGCCACGCCTGTCGCGGCCCGACGCGCTCGCGGCGCTCCGCGCGCATCTGCGGACGCAGGTGTTCCAGCCGGAGGCGCCGCGGGCGCCGATCCAGATCGTCGGATTGCTCGAGGCGGCGGGGCAACCGTTCGACGCGCTCTGGGTGGCCGGACTCGCTGCCGATACGTGGCCGCCTGCCCCGGAGCCGCACCCGCTCCTGCCCGTGGCGTGGCAGCGACTGCGCCACGTGCCGCGCTCGAGCGCCGCGCGCGAGCTTGCCTACGCCGCCCTGCTCACCGCCGAATTCGCGCGGGCGGCGCCGGAAGTCGTGTTCTCGCATTCGGCCACGCGCGACGACCATCCGTGCTCGCCATCTCCCCTACTGCCGCGCCCGGACGAGCCTTTGGCGCAGGACGTCGCGGGCGACCCCGGCACCGCACCAACGCAGTTTGCACGCCCGGCCCCGCGCGAAGCCGTCGCCGACGAATTCGCGCCGCGGCTCGCAGTGCCGATGCGCGTTCGCGGAGGAGCGCGGCTCGTCGAGGCGCAGAGCGACTGTCCGTTCAAGGCGACGGCAACGCACCGGCTCGCAGCCGAGCCGTGGCCGCCGCCGATAGACGGGTTGTCCGCCCAGGAGCGCGGCACGCTCGTGCATGCGGCGCTCGCGACGTTCTGGCGCGATGTCGGCACGCAGCAGGCACTGGCCGCGCTGTCGCCCGACGCGCTGCGCGCTGCCGCGGCGGCCGCGTCCGAGGCGGCGAAGGCCGCCCTGCCGGCCGCGCGCTGGCGCTCGCTGTTGCCGATGATCGCGGCGGGCGAAGCGGAGCGCATCGCGGGCGTCGTCGTCGACTGGCTCGAGGCTTACGATCGCCCGCGGCCGTCGTTCGCCGTCATCGGCATCGAGAAGGGACTGCCGCTCGCGCTCTGCGGGCTGCAGGTGTCGCTGCGGCTCGACCGGATGGACGCGCTCGACGACGGCGGCGTCGCCATCATCGATTACAAGACCGGTCGCACCCATCGCGCCGAGGACTGGTTCGAGGCCCGCCCGCAGGCGCCTCAGCTCGGCCTGTATGCGCTCGCGCAGCGCGCGGCGGCACCCGCAGAGCGCGTGCGCGCGGTCGCCTACGCACAGGTGAAAGCGGGCGAGCTCGCGGTGCGCGGCCTCGCCGCCGACGGCGACGCGTGGCCCGTACTGCCGCTGCCGTCGAAGGTCAAGGGCGCCGGCCTCGCGGACTGGAGCGCCGCCGAGACGCGCTGGGCCGACGCGCTGGCCATGCTCGGTGACGAGATCGTGTCCGGCGTGTCGAGCGTGACGCCGCGCGATCCGCGCAAGACGTGTGCGCATTGTGGCCTGCAGCCGCTGTGCCGGATCGGCGCAGCGGGTCTCCGCCGCGCGGACGACGATGATGACTGACGCGGCGGGCCGCGACGATGGAGACGCGCGCGAGCGTGCGCTCGACGTCACGCGCTCGTTCCTGGTCCAGGCGCCCGCCGGCTCCGGCAAGACCGAGCTCCTGATCCAGCGCTTCCTCGCGCTGCTCGCGCGCGTCGACCGCCCCGAACGGATTGTCGCAATGACGTTCACGCGGAAGGCCGCGGGCGAGATGCGCGAGAGGATCGTCCGCGCGCTCGCGGACGCCCGCGAAGGGACGGTCGTCGCGTCCCCGCACGAAGCCCGGACGCGCGCTCTCGCCGAGGCGGCGCTCGCGCAGGACGCGCGATGCGGGTGGCAGCTGACGTCGCACCCGGCGCGGCTCGCGGTGCAGACGATCGATGCGTTCTGCGTGGGCATCGCGCGCCAGGCGCCGCTCGCGACGCGTCTCGGTGCGGCGCCGCGGTTCGTCGACGACGCGCGCGCGCTCTACGAGGCGGCCGTGCGCGCTGCGCTCGCCGCCGCCGATCCCGGCGACGCCGCCTGGGGCAGGCTGCTCCGTCATCTCGACAACGATGCGCGACACGCGGTCGGCGTGCTGTCCTCGCTGCTCGCCCGGCGGGCGCCGTTCCTGCGCGAGCTCGCCGCCGGTGAGGGCGAGCGGTTCCGCGCCGCGCTCGAGGCAGTGCTCGCGGACGAGATCCGCGGCGAGCTCGAAACGATCGCGCGCGCGTTTCCAGCGGCGCTCGCATCGGCGCTGCCGCCGCTCGAGCGCCACGCCGCCCGGCACGCGGAGGGGACGATGCGCGCCGCCGCGATCGCGGAGCGCCTGCTCGAATGCGCGGCGGCGGGCGGCGTGCCGCCGGCGACGCTCGAGGCGCGTGAACAATGGCGCGCGCTCGCCTCGTGGCTGCTCGTCGCGAACGGCGCCGAATTCCGCCGCAAGGTCGACCGGAACGACGGCTTTCCACGGGGCGGCGCCGGGCGCGATGGCGCAATGCGGGCCGAGCACGGTGCGGCAATGGCCGACGTGCTCGCGGAGCTCGCGGCGGTACCCGGACTCGCGACGCAGCTCGACCTGGCGCGCCGGCTGCCGCCGCCGCGCTACGGCGACGACGCCTGGACGCTCGTCGGCGCGCTGCAGGCACTGTTGCCGCGACTCGCGGCTGAGCTCACGCTCGCGTTCCGCGACCAGGGTGCGCTCGATTTCGTGCAGGGGACGATCGCGGCCATCGACGCGCTCGGCGATCCCGACGCGCCGACGGACCTTCTCCTCAAGCTCGACGCCCGGATCGAGCATCTGCTGGTGGACGAGTTCCAGGACACGTCGTTCATCCAGCTCGAGCTCCTGCGGCGCCTGACCGCGGGATGGACGGAGGGCGACGGCCGCACGTTGTTCGCGGTCGGCGATCCGATGCAGTCGATCTACCGGTTCCGGGAGGCGGAAGTGCGGATCTTCGTCGACGCGCAGGACGCCGGGCGGATCGCCGGCGTCCCCGTCCAGAACCTGCGTCTCGCGCGAAATTTCCGCGCGCACGAGGGGCTCGTCGACTGGGTCAACGGCGCGTTCCCGCGCGTGCTCGGAAGCCGCAACGATCCCTGGCGCGGCGCGGTCGCCTTCGCGCCTGCGATCGCCGTGACGCCGCCGCCGCGCGGCGCCGCGGTCACGCTCGATCTCGTTCCCGACCCGATTGCCGAAGCGGAGCGGGTCACCGACCGCGTGCGCGCGGCGCTCGAGTCGGAGCCGGGCACGATCGCCATTCTCGTGCGCGCGCGGACGCATCTCGATGCGATTCTGCCGGCACTCCGCGCCGCAGGCATCGGGTACGCGGCGGTGGAGCTCGACGCGCTCGCCGAGCGGCAGGCGATCCACGATCTCGCGTCGCTCTCGCACGCGCTCGCGCAGCCCGCCGACCGTCTTGCGTGGCTCGCCGTGCTGCGCGCGCCGTGGTGCGGGCTCGTGCTCGGCGATCTCTTCGCGGTGGCTGCGGCGGCCGCGGCGCATCCTTCGGGGACGATCGCTGCGCTCATGGAGGCTCCCGAGGCCGTGGCCGGGATGAGCGGGGACGGCGCCGTCCGGCTTGCGGCGTGCGCGCGCCTCCTGCATCCGGCGCTGTCGGCGCGCGGGCGGGCGTCGCTCGCCGCGCGCGTGCGCGGCGCGTGGCTCGCGCTGGGCGGTCCCGCGCTGCTCGACGAAGCGATCGACGTCGATGCCGCGGAACGATTCCTCGGGCTCCTCGCCGCGAGAGAAATCGCCGGCGACGTTCCGGATTGGACCTCGTTCATGGCGGCGCTCGACACGCAATACGTGACGCCGGCCGACGAAACGGCGTCGCGCGTGCAGGTGATGACGCTCCATCGCGCGAAAGGGCTCGAGTTCGACACGGTCGTGATGCCGGGCCTGGCGCGCGCGACGGGCGGCCGCGATCCCGAGATCCTGCAGCTCAGGACGCGCGAGCACGGAGTCATCGTGGCTCCGTCGCGCACGCGCGGCGGCGAGCCGGATCCCGTCTACGCATACCTCGCGCTGCTGGCGACGGACGAGGACCGGGCGGAGCTCGCGCGACTCCTGTACGTCGGGTGCACGCGAGCGAAGGCCCGGCTGCACCTGACGGCCTCGTTGGCCGTCGCGGAAGACGCCGGGGGGCAGCGCATCTGGGCGGCGCCCGCGCGCGGCTCGGCGCTCGCGCGAATGCGGGACGCCCTCGCGGCGATGACGCGACCGCCGCCGGCCGCCCGCGAGCCGGCACCGCCGCCGGCGCGCGGCGGTCCGCCGCTCGTGCGTGTCGCGCCCGGGTGGACGGCACCGGCGCCCGGTCGCGGCATCCCTGTCGCTGCCGCCTTGGCGGAGGCGGGCGAGGAGCTGCCATTCGACTGGGCCCGCGAGACGGCACGCCGGATCGGCGTGGTGGCGCACCGCTGGCTCGCGCAGCTCGCGCGCGACGGCCTTGCCGCCTGGAGCGACGCGCGGATCGCCGCGGCGGCGACGCGGATCCGCGGGGATCTCGCGAGCGAAGGTGTCGTCGGCGCGGCGGAGCTCGACCGGGCCGCGGCCGAGATCGCGACGACGCTCGGGAACGTGCTGGCCGACCCGCGCGCGCGCTGGCTGTTCGCGCCGGAGCACGAGGACGCGCGCAGCGAATGGGCGCTCGCGGGGGTGGAGGAGGGCGGCATCGCGCACGTCGTCGTGGACCGCACGTTCGTCGCCGACGGCGTGCGCTGGATCGTCGACTTCAAGACCGGACGGCACGAAGGGGCGGACGCGGACGCGTTCCTCGATCTCGAGCGGGAGCGCTACCGCGGCCAGCTCGAGCGCTACGCGCGCTTCGTCGCCGGGCTCGATCCGCGTCCGGTTCGCCTCGCTCTCTACCATCCGCTCCTGCGCGGCTGGCGCGAGTGGCCGCACGAGTGGTGAGCGTCGCGGGGCGGCAACCGCGGCGACCTGCTAAAATTCACCGTTTTGCTTCACTGAGGCACTCCGTGCGGCTGATACGCGGCCTGCCGGCGGCGGCCGACGGTCCCGTCGCGCTGACGATCGGCAATTTCGACGGCGTCCATCGCGGACACCAGGCGATGCTTTCGCGGCTCATCGAGGCCGCGGAGGATCTCGGGCTGCCCTCGGCGGTGCTCACGTTCGATCCGCACCCGCGCGAGTTCTTCGCGCACGGCGCCGCGCCGCCGCGGCTCTCGCCCCTTCGCGCGAAGCTCGAATACTTCAGGACGCTCGGCGTCGCGCGCACGATCGTCGCGCGCTTCGACCACCGCCTCGCGGCGCTCGCGCCGGAGACCTTCATCGATGACGTGCTCGTGCGGCGCCTGGGCATTCGCTGGGTCCTGGTCGGCGAGGACTTCCGCTTCGGCAAGGGCCGCGCCGGCGACATTGCGACGCTGCGGGCGGCGGCGCGGACGTTCAGCGTCGAGGCGATGCGCACCGTCGCGGTCGAGGGCGAGCGCGCGTCGTCGACGGCCGTCCGGCACGCGCTGTCTGCGGGCAATCTCGAGCACGCCGCCGCGCTGCTCGGCCGGCCGTACACGATCGCGGGCCGCGTCGCGCACGGCGCCAAGCTCGGCAGGAACCTGGGATTCCCGACGGCGAACCTGCGGCTCGGGAGAATGCCCCCCGTGTCCGGCGTCTTCGCCGTTCGCGTCCACGGCCTCGATATGCGACCGCACGACGGCGTCGCCTCGGTCGGCGTGCGCCCGACGGTGGCCGACGTCGGCGAGCCGCTGCTCGAGGTGTTCATTCTCGACTTCGACCTCGTGATCTACGGCCGGCGCGTCACGGTCGAGTTCCTGCACAAGCTCCGCGACGAGGAACGCTACCCCGATATCGACACTCTCACCCGGCAGATCCGCGCGGACGTCGCCGGAGCGCGGGCGTATTTCGCCGGCGGCCGAACCGCGCTGCTCGAATCGCCGCGCTGACGCGTCATCCCGATCACCATGCCCGACGAATCCAAGATCGACTACAAAGCCACGCTCAACCTGCCGGACACGCCGTTCCCGATGCGCGGCGACCTCGCGAAGCGCGAGCCGGGCTGGGTCGCCGACTGGCAGCAGAAGAAGGTCTATGCGGCGATCCGCAAGGCCTGCGCGGGACGTCCGCGTTTCGTTCTGCACGACGGGCCGCCGTATGCGAACGCCGACATCCACATCGGCCACGCGCTAAACAAGATTCTGAAGGACCTGGTCGTCAAGAGTCGCACGCTGGCCGGCTTCGATGCGCCGTACGTTCCCGGCTGGGACTGCCACGGAATGCCGATCGAGGTGCAGATCGAAAAGACACACGGCAAGCACCTGCCGACGGCGGAGACGCAGCGGCTCGCGCGCGCGTACGCGACCGAGCAGATCGCGCGCCAGAAGGTGCAGTTCCAGCGGCTCGGCGTGCTGGGCGACTGGGACCATCCGTACACGACGATGGCCTACAAGAGCGAGGCCGACGAGATCCGCACGCTGGGCCGGGTCCTGGAGAAAGGGTACCTCTATCGCGGCCTGAAGCCCGTCAACTGGTGCTTCGACTGCGGCAGCGCGCTCGCCGAGGCGGAAGTCGAGTACGAGGATCGGCAGGACATCGCGATCGACGTCGACTTTCCGCTGACCGATCCGACCGAGCGCGAGAAGCTCGCGCGCGCGTTCGGGCTCGCGCGGGCGCCCGACGGCCCGATCGGGACGGTGATCTGGACGACGACGCCGTGGACGATTCCGTCCAACCAGGCGCTGAACGCGCATCCCGATTTCACCTATGCGCTCGTGGCGACGCCGCGCGGCCATCTCGTGCTCGCGGAGGATCTGGTCGCCTCCTCGCTCGCGCGCTTCAAGCTCGAGGGCGAGGTCGTCGCGACGGCGAAGGGCCGGGCGCTCGAGCTGATCGCGTTCCGGCATCCGTTCTACGACCGTCCCGCGCCGGTCTATCTCGGTGAGTACGTGACGCTCGAGCAGGGGACCGGCATGGTCCACAGCTCGCCTGCCTACGGCATCGACGACTTCCTCTCGTGCCGCCGGTACGGGATGAAGGACGAGGAGATGCTGACGCCGGTGCAGGGCGACGGCACCTTCGCCGCCGACCTTCCCTTCTTCGGCGGGCAGCGGATCTGGGATGCGAACCCCAGGATCGTCGAGAAGATCCGCGAGGCGGGCAACCTGCTCCACGCCGAGAAGTTCACGCACAGCTACATGCACTGCTGGCGGCACAAGACGCCGATCATCTATCGCGCGACGACGCAGTGGTTCGCGGGCATGGACGACGTGCCGGGCTATCGCGGCACCAAGCCCGCCGAGCCGCTCCGCGCGACGGCGCTCCGCGGCATCGAGAACACGCGCTTCTATCCGGCGTGGGGCAAGTCGCGGCTCTACGCGATGATCGCGAACCGCCCCGACTGGACGCTCTCGCGGCAGCGGACGTGGGGCGTGCCGCTGCCGTTCTTCGTCGACAAGGTCACGGACGAGCTCCATCCCGACACGCTCGCGCTGCTCGAGTTCGCCGCGGCGAAGGTGGAGCGGGGCGGCATCGAAGCGTGGTTCGAGTCGACGCACGAGGACTTCGGCGTCGATCCCGCGCGCTACCGGAAGCTCATCGACACGCTCGACGTCTGGTTCGACTCGGGGTCGACGCACCAGACGGTGCTGGGCGGCCCCGAGGGCGCGAAGACGGGCGCCGGCTCGCATGCGAAGGACACGGGGTTTCCGGCCGACCTCTACCTCGAAGGATCGGACCAGCATCGCGGCTGGTTCCATTCCTCGTTGCTCGTCTCGTGCATGCGGAACGGCGTCCCTCCGTACAAGGCGTTGCTCACCCACGGCTTCACCGTCGACGGCGACGGCCGCAAGATGTCGAAGTCGAAGGGGAACGTCGTCGCGCCGCAGAAGGTGTCGGACACGCTCGGCGCCGAGATCCTTCGGCTGTGGGTCGCCGCGACGGACTACTCGGGCGACCTCTCGATCTCCGACGAGATCCTGAAGCGCGTCGTCGAGAGCTACCGCCGCATCCGCAACACGCTGCGCTTCCTGCTCGCCAATACGAGCGACTTCGATCCCGCGAAGGACGCCGTGCCCGTGGCCGAGCTGTTCGAGCTCGACCGCTATGCGCTCGCCAACATGCGCGCCCTGCTGGAGGCGTCCCGCGCCGACTACGATCGCTACGAATTCCACCTGGTCGTGCAGCGGCTCTCGACCTACTGCTCCGAGGATCTGGGCGGCTTCTACCTCGACGTGCTCAAGGACCGCCTGTACACGGCGCCGAAGGCGAGCCGCGCGCGGCGCTCGGCGCAGACCGCGCTCTTCCACATTCGCGACACGCTGCTCTCGCTCCTGGCGCCGATCCTGTCGTTCACGGCCGAGGAGGCGTGGCAGATCGTCCATCCCGAGGACCCGACGATCTTCGTCCGCACGTGGGGCGACGCGCTCCCCGCGGTGGCGGACGGCGGCGCGCTGCTCGCGAAATGGCCGCGGATCCTCGCGGTCCGCGGCGCCGTGCTGAAGGAGCTCGAGGCGCTCAGGATCGACGGGCGCATCGGCTCGTCGCTGCAGGCCGAGGTCACCCTCTCGGCGCCGGACGAGGACTTCGCAGCGCTCGCGAGCCTGGGCGACGACCTGCGCTTCGTGATGATCACGTCCGCCGCACGGGTCGAGCGGGCCGAGAACGGCGGGGCGCTGGCGATCGCCGTCAATCCGAGCGCCGGCGAGAAGTGCGAGCGCTGCTGGCACTGGCGCGCCGACGTCGGCGTGGACACCGCGCATCCGGCGCTCTGCGGCCGCTGCGTCGCGAACCTCTACGGCGACGGCGAGCCGCGCTCGATGGCGTGAGCCGACGATGGCGAACCCCCGCGCGCACGGCTTGCGCTGGCTCTGGGTCAGCGCGGCGATCATCGTCGCCGACTACGCCACCAAGGCCGCGATGATGGCCGCGTTCCGCCCCGGCGAGGAGCGTTCGTTCACGAGCTTCTTCAGTCTCGTGCTCACGTTCAACACCGGCGCCGCATTCAGCATGTTCGCCGGGGCGGACGGGTGGCAGCGCTGGTTCTTCGCGGCGGTCGCGGTCGCGGCCGCCGTCGTCATCGCCTGGCTCCTGCGGCGCGGCGGAAGCGCGCTCTACTGCGCCGGGCTCGCGCTGATCCTCGGCGGCGCGCTCGGCAATCTCTACGATCGGCTCACGCTCGGCAAGGTCGTCGACTTCCTGCTGTTCCACTACGACCGGTGGGCGTGGCCGGCGTTCAACGTCGCCGACAGCGCGATCACGGTCGGCGCCGCGCTGCTGATCGCGGACAGCTTCCGCGGACGGCATGCGGCATCGCCGCGGGCCGAGCCGAGACAGGAGGGCTGATGGACGTACTTCTCGCGAACCCGCGGGGCTTCTGCGCCGGCGTCGACCGGGCGATCGCGATCGTCGAACAGGCGCTCGCGCAGTTCGGCGCGCCCATCTACGTCCGCCACGAAGTCGTGCACAACAAGTTCGTCGTCGACGACCTGAAGGCGAAGGGAGCGGTCTTCGTCGACGAGCTGGCGGAGGTTCCGGCCGGCGGAACGGTCGTGTTCTCGGCGCACGGCGTCTCGAAGGCGGTGCGCGCCGAGGCGGCGGCGCGCGGGCTGACCGTCTTCGATGCGACGTGCCCGCTCGTCACCAAGGTCCACGTCGAAGTCGCGAAGATGCGCGAGCACGGCCGCGAGATCGTGATGATCGGCCACCGCGGCCATCCCGAAGTCGAGGGAACGATGGGCCAGTGCGCCGACGGCATCCAGCTCGTCGAGTCGGTTGGAGACGTCGACGGGCTCGCCGTCGCCCACCCGGACAATCTCGCCTACGTCACGCAGACCACGCTGTCGGTCGACGACGCGGCGGCGATCGTCGCGGCGCTCCGTCGGCGCTTTCCGCGCATCGTCGGACCGAAGAAGGACGACATCTGCTATGCGACGCAGAACCGGCAGGACGCGGTGAAGATCATGGCGCCGCAGGTCGACGTCGTGATCGTCGTCGGCAGCCCGAACAGCTCGAACTCGAACCGTCTGCGCGAGGTCGCCGCGAACCGCGGCATCGCCGCGTACATGGTGGATCGCGCCGACCAGCTCGAAGCGCGCTGGGTCGAGGGCAAGGCGCGGGTCGGCGTGACCGCCGGCGCGTCGGCTCCGGAAGTCCTGGTGCGCGAGGTCATCGACCGCCTGCGCGAGCTCGGTGCGGGAAGCGTGCGGGAGCTCGTGGGCGCGCCCGAGACCATCGTGTTCCCGCTGCCGAAGGGATTGCCCCCCGCGCACGCGTCGGCGGCGAAGATCTGACGTTATCGCGCGCGGCGGAACGAGCGCAGGAGCACGACGAAGGTCGCCGCCGCGAGCAGGCTCGCGCCCGCCGCGACGACGCCGTGGCGCCCTGGTTCGGTGAGCGCGCGCACGAGCCCTTCCGCGCAATAGAATGGCAGGAGCAGCGACGCCCATTGCCGGGCACGGACGCGTCCCGAGGCAAGTCCGGGCAGGAGCAGCGCGAGCGGCAGCGCCTTCAGCGCGAGCCAGGATCCGCCCGGTCGCAACGGGGCAAGGACCGTCTCCCACAGTACGAGCAGCACCGTGAGCGCGACGGCGAGCGCGAAGACGGGGCTTCCGGGTCTCACGGCGGATGCGCTGGCTCCCGAGCTGCGAGGCTAGACGACCGGCGCGAAGTCGTAGAGCTCGAAGCCGGGGCCCTGCTCGACCAGCTTGAGGAGGACGGCAAAGCCCGTCTCGGCGCCCCGCCTGAGCGAGATGCCCTGCTCGACCTGGAACGCGCCGGCAGGCACCAGAATCTGAGGCGGTGAGTCCGGGCCGGGCACGGCGCCATCCTCGGGCAGCACGACGACCGGCGCGAGATTGTCCTCGACGGCGTCCTCGTTTGCGGCTGCCGCGGCCTCGGGACTGTCGGACAGCAGCTCGCAGCCGAACTCGAGCCCGCTGCCCTTGAGCGTATTGCGGAACCACCGCACCATCGCGACCTGCAGTCCCGTGCGGCCCTCGACGCGCAGCGCGATCAGATCCCCGATCCGGAGCGCGGGCGGGTTGGGATCGATATGGCGCAGCGCGTAGCCCGCGGGCGTGTGGTTGATCACCTGGCACGACGTGAGCGGAGGCAGCCGGGTCGGCGCCTGTGCGACGCCCGCGTGCACGCCACGGCTGTACTGCCAGACGCCCGAAAGCCCAGCGCACATGACGACCCGAGCGCGCGAGGGCAGCCGGTTGAACTGGCGCGCCGGCGGGATCGCCCATTGCCGCAAGAGTCGCTTGAGCAGCGCCGCGTACTGGAGGCGCCCGGCCGGATCCTTCGCGATGCCGCTCGGAACCTCGCCGCCGCCCTCGAGCGCGCGCAGCTGCTCCTGGAGCTGGAACGCGAGGTCGAAGGTGAGGAGAAAGATCTTCGAACCGTCGATCGAGCCGCCCTTGTTCGCCGAGAACGGCGGAAAGTCGTGGCCCGCGGGAACGATCGCAACCGCCTTCGCCATCCTGTGCACCGGGGCGACGTCGGTGAGCTTCGCCCAGTGGCAGAACTCCTGCAGGTAACGGACGACGGTGTTGAGCTGGCCCGGGAGGAAGCCGTAGGGATTGGCGAGCGCGAGGAGCAGCGCCTGGAGATAGACGCGCTCCGGCGTCATCTCGGGCTGGTCCTGCGCGATCGCATTCTGGTGCAGACCGCGCTCGCGCGCGAACGCGTACACGGCGTGCGCGTCGAGCCAGGTCTTCGCCGGCACCGGCGAATAGGACAGATAGCTGTTGATCAGGACCCGCGCGACGCATTGGAGGCTTCGGTGGAGGAGCGCGACGAGCAGCCGGTTGCCCGAGAGCAGAATCCGTCGCTCCGACTCGTGCAGCAGCAGGCGCTTGTAGGCGACCGAGAGCTCGTTCGCGAGCGTCAGCGCGGCCTTCGCCGCCTCGAGCGCCTCGCCGGTCAGCGGATGCGAAGCTTTGGAGAACTGCTTCTCGAGCAGTGGCCACAGCGTGCCGGCGGTCGCCCAGTAGCGCTCGGTGAGCTCGAGCCGCTTCGAGTCGCCGAGGCCGACACGGTTGATCGCCGCGAGCGAGTCGCCGATGACCCGGGCGGCCTCGACCGGGTCGCGGGCGAGGTTCTCGTCGAGCCAGGGGAAGACTTTGGCGGGACGGGTTTCGGGGGGATTCGCCGGCCGCGGGTCGATCGGCGGCAGGCTGAGATTGAGGGGCATTCGTGGTCGATCAGCGGCTGGCCACGTTGATTGTAAGGGATCGGGGCGGCGATTCGCGGCGTCCGGGCAAAATCGGAAGCAAGATCCCCGCCACCGTGACCGGCGGTCACCCGCGGAGAAACCGGATGACGGGGTCGATCTGGTCGGCGGACAGAAGCATCGGCGCGTGGCCGACGCCATCGAACTCGACGAGCGCGGCCTTCGGGCCGCGCGTGGCCATCTGGGCTGCGGTTTCGGCCGAGAGGAGGTCGGACTCGCGGCCGTGCAGCACCAGTGTGGGGCAGCGGATTGCATCCCACACGGGCCACAGGTCGGGGGGCGCGGGGGTCGCGCGGAACGGCACCGCGATGCCGGGATCGTAGACGAGTCCCCAGCGGCCGTCCGGCCGCACGCGGACGTTGCTCCGCGTCAGATGCTCCCACTGCGCGTCGGTGAGGCGGCCGAACGGCGCCGAGATCACGCGGATGTACTGCGCGATCTCGGCATAGGTGGCGAACGTGGGATCGGTGCCGAGATAGCCGCGGATCCGCTCGAGCGCCGCGGGTCCGATCGTCGGTCCGACGTCGTTGACGACGAGCCGCGCGACCGGCGTGCCCGGCTGCGCCGCGACGAGCATGCCGAGGAGGCCGCCCATCGACGTTCCCACCCAGCCGACCGTCTCCGCGCCGCTCTTCGCGAGCAGCGCGGTCAGGACCGTGAGGTACGTCGGGAACACGTAGTCGCCCGGATCGGCGAGCCAGTCGCTGCGCCCGCGGCCGGGCATGTCGACCGAGAGCGTGCGATGGGTCGGGGCGAGCGCCGCGGCGAGCTCGTCGAAGTCGCGCGCGTTGCGGCCGACGCCGTGAACGCAGACGACGACGTTCGGATTCCCGGGATCGCCCCATTCATCGTAGACGACGCGGTGGAAGCCGCGCGGTGACAGGCTGCGGAAGTGCCTCTCTTGGCGATCGGGTTTCATCCTGCGAAGACTAGCGCATTTCGCGGTAACGCATCGTCGCGAGACTTGTGCAAGAATCCGCCTCTTCCTGGCAACGGTTGACCATGGGAGCGTGTATGAGGGTGCTGGCAACAGAGCGGATGAATGTGGCCATTCTTTGCGTGGCGATGGCGGCATTCGTCGCGGGCTGCAGCAAGAAGGACGACGCGATCGCCAAGGCGGAGAAGAAGGATGAGGCCCAAGGCACCGCTGCCCCGGGCATCGCCGAGACCAAGGGCATCGCCGAGGAGGCTTACATCTACGGCTTCCCCCTGATCGCGGCGTACAAGGCGATGTACGAGTTCAACATCGACAAGGCATCGAGCCAGTACAAGGCCGGATTCAACGAAATCTGGAACGACTCGAAGGTCTTCACGCCGAAGGACACGGCCATCGTCACGCCCAACAGCGATACGCCGTACTCGATGATCCAGGCGGATCTGCGCATCGAGCCGCTCGTGCTGTGCGTACCCGCTGTCGACAAGAAGCGGTACTACTCGGTGCAGCTCACCGACATGTATTCGTTCAACGTCGGCTACATCGGCAGCCGCGCGACCGGAAGCGATGCAGGTTGCTACATGGTGGCGGGCCCCGAGTTCAAGGGGGAGGCACCGCCGGGCATCAAGAAGACGTTCCGGTTCGAAACGCAGTTCGGTCTCATCATCTATCGAACGCAACTCTTCAACGCGAATGACATCGACAACGTCCATAAGATCCAGGCGGGCTATAAGGTCCAGCCGCTGTCGGCGTTCCTTGGGAAGCCGGCGCCCGCGGCCGCGCCGGCACCGAATTGGCCGAAGTTCACAGACGACGCCTTCAAGGCCGATTTCGCGGGCTACCTCGACTTCCTGCTGCAATTCTGTCCCGAAGTGCCACAGGAAAGGCAGTTGCGCGCGAAGTTTGCGAGCATCGGAATCGGGCCGGGGAAGAAGTTCGACTTCAAGGATCTCTCGCTGGAGCACAAGGCTGCCGTCGGTCTCGCCGTCAAGGAGGGTTACGGCAAGATCGAGAAGCAGCGCGACGAGATCGGGAAGGACATCAATGGCTGGCGTGTGGGTTCGGCCTTCGGCGACCGCGCGTTCTACAACGGCAATTATCTGCTGCGCGCGGGAGCAGCGCTCGCCGGCATCTACGGCAACGATGCGGTCGAGGCCATGTATCCGTTGGCGAAAACCGATGGCAATGGCCAGCCGCTCGACGGCAGCAAGCACGACTACACGCTCACGTTCGCCAAGGATCAGTTCCCGCCGGTCAACGCGTTCTGGTCGGTGACGATGTACGACGGCAAGACGCAACTCCTGATCGAAAACCCGATCAATCGCTATCTCGTCAATTCGCCGATGCTGCCGCAAATGAAGAAGAACCCGGATGGCTCGCTCACGCTCTACATCCAGAAGGACTCGCCCGGCAAGGCGAGAGAGTCCAATTGGCTGCCCGCGCCCAACGGCCCCATCTACCTGGTGATGCGGCTCTACTGGCCGAAGAAGGAGCCGCCCTCGGTGCTGCCGCCCGGCGAAGGGACGTGGAAGCCGCCGGCGATCGTGGCGGCGAAGTAGCGCCACGAGGTTGGAGATTCGCTATCACGGAGGATTGGCGATGAAACACGAAGCCCCCTCACTGCGGCCGGCCGCGCTCGCACTCGTCGCACTGGCCGCATTCGCGGGCTGCGCGCCCGAGGCGGTGACCAACAAACAGGCGACCGGGTTCAACGACTACCTCAACCAGATCGCCGTGGCCTGCAAGCCGCTGATGATCGGCAGCTACGACATGACCTACCGGCTGCAGCATCCGGGCGTGTATGGAGACAACTACGACTATTTCTTCGACGTCACGTCGCAACTCTACTACCAGCGCTCGACGCCGGCCGACTACCGGAGCGCGGTCAACGGCTCCTTCGGCGCGGGCGCGACGACCAACCGCTCGATCGACTGCATCATCGCCAACCTTCCTGCCGACCGGCCGAAGGCAGGGCCGCCGATGGGCGGACTGATCAACGTCAACTAGTGGCCGGTAACGGGGGAATCGATAGTGTCCGGCTTGCTCTTCGCGCCGATGGCTTCGTTGCCCTTGCTCG
This sequence comes from uncultured beta proteobacterium, assembly GCA_963734055.1. Lineage (GTDB taxonomy): Bacteria > Pseudomonadota > Gammaproteobacteria > Burkholderiales > Casimicrobiaceae > CAIWHR01. Next base: position 717,086 of record CAVTFQ010000007.1, on the reverse strand, counting down.
CAAGGGGCTCGACCAGGGCTTCGCAACGGCGCCTTGCACTCGGCGCGAAGAGCGGCGCCATGGCACATCCGTTCACTACCGCTTCCCCCGTTACAGGCCACTATGCCCCGGCTCGCCTGAGGCGCGCAGCGTCCGGTCGAGGATCAGAAGCATCGCTGCCGTTGCGCCCCAGATGAAGCGGTCGCCGTAGGGAATCGCCCAGAAGTCCCGGCGCAGCGCGCCCAGCATCCGGAAATGGCGCTGCTGATTCGCGGGATCCATGAGGAAGGCGAGCGGGACCTCGAACACATCGGCCACCTCGACCGGATCCGGCACGAGCGCGAGCGGCAGCTCGACCCAGCCGACGACCGGCGTCACGCGATAGCCGGTCACGGTCTCGTAGTCCGAGAGCCGTCCGAGCACCGACACCTGGGCGGATGGCAGTCCCACTTCCTCGGCCGCTTCGCGCAGCGCCGCAGCGTCGATCGAGGCGTCGTCGGGGTCGACGCGGCCGCCCGGGAAGCTGATCTGTCCGGGATGGTCGGGCAATTCGGCGCTGCGCTCCGTGAACAGCACGTGCAAGCCTTCCGGTCGGTTGACGAGCGGGACCAGCACCGCGGCGGGCGTCGGTGTTCCCTCGCGTCCGGGCAGGCGGAAGCCGTCGGACAGATTGCGCGCGGTGGGCGGGGCCGGTCGCGACAGCGCAGTGATCAGCCATTCGCGTTGCGCGGCGGGCGCGAGTCGGAACAGGGGGAGCGGCATCGAGCGGGGCGGCGGGCGGGGCGGCCCGCACCTCGAATTCTACCGCGCGCGGGATCGCCTCCCGCCGCGCGCAGAGAACGACCGCGGCGTCGCATCGGGGTCCCGCGCCGCCCTGCGCCGGCGGAACCACGGCTCGGGCGTGCGCGTCGTCGCGGTATAGACACCCGGAAAATCGTCGAGGCTCGCAAGCGCGCTCGCCGCATCGCAGTCGGCGCGCAGCGCGAACGCGTCGAAGCCGCATTGGGACAGCGCGAACAGCTGGTCGCGCAGCACGTCGCCGACGGCGCGCAACTCGCCACGGTAGCCGTGACGCTCGCGCAGGAGCCGCGCGATCGAGTAGCCGCGGCCGTCGGTGAACTTCGGGAAATCGACGGCGATCACGGGCACCGTCGCCGCGTCCTCGGCGATCGCGCCCGGATCGTCGGCCGGCCCGAGCAGGACGCCGACGTTGCCGCGGGCGAGGAGGGCGCCACGCTCCGCGCGCCAGAGCGCGAGCGGGACGATGGCGGGAGCGGCGGGGACGTCGGCAAGCGCCGCCGCGTCGCGCGCCAGCACGTAACGGTCTTCCGCGAGCGCGCGATCCTTAATGAGTTGCGGCATAGACGCGCTCCTTGAACGGCTCGAGGCCCAGGCGGCGGACGGTGTCGAGGAAGCGCTCGTCCTCGTGCCGGCGCCGGACGTACATCTCGATCAGCCGGGCAATGATTTCGGGCATCTCGACCGCTGCGAACGACGGGCCGATGACTTTGCCGAGCGACGCGTCGTTGCCCTGCGTGCCGCCGATCGAGACCTGGTACCACTCCTCGCCGTTCTTGTCGACGCCGAGGATGCCGATGTGGCCGACGTGGTGGTAACTTGCGCGGCAGGAACGCGAATTCCGGATTCAGCGTCGACCACTGGCGGATAAGCTCGGCCCACGGGCGCGGGTCGACGATCTCGTCGCCGGCGACGCCGGCCAGCGGATCGCTCGTGATGTTCCGGACGCAGTTGCCCGACGTCTGGATCGCGTGCATCTCGACCGTGGCGAGCTCGGCCAGGATCTCGGGCACGTCCTCGAGCTTCGGCCAGTTGAGCTGCAGGTTCTGGCGTGTCGTTAAATGGCCGTAGCCACGGTCGTACCGGCGCGCGACATGCGCGAGCGTCCGGAGCTGGGACGTCGACAGGACGCCGTACGGAATCGCGATCCGCAGCATCGGCGCGTGCTTCTGCAGGTACAGCCCGTTCTGCAGGCGCAGCGGCCGGAACTCGTCCTCGGTCAGCTCGCCCGCCAGGAACCGTCGCGTCTGATCGCGGAACTGGGCCACTCGGCGCACCACGAGGGCGCTGTCATAATGATCGTAGTGGTACATTGCGTTTCGCTTATGATCGAAATGCCAATGTATCGATAGAGATCTATAATCGGAAAGAATATCAAATCATGAAGTAGATCCGGCCAGCTATATTGGCCGAGAGACCGTGACTGAGCCCGCCATCCTGCTGTTCGCCCACGGCGCGCGTGACGTGCGCTGGTCGGAGCCGTTCGAACGCGTAGCCGAACACGTGCGACGAGCCGCGCCTGGCCGCCCCGTGGAGCTCGCCTATCTGGAATTCCTGCGGCCGGACATGGCCGAGGCAGTAACCCGGCTCGCAGCCCAGGGTGTGCAGCGAATCCGGGTCGTGCCGTTGTTCTTCGGGCGCGGCGGCCACCTCCGGGAGTCCGTACCGCGCCTCGTCGTGGCCACGGCCGCGGCGGTACCCGGCGTGTCGATCGAGGTGGCGGAGCCGGCGGGCGAGGACGCCGCCGTCATCCTGGCCGTCGCGACGTACTGCCTTCGCGCCGCTGACAGGCCGTAGGGGCCCGCCGACAAAGCCGTTGCAAATTCGACACGGGGCGCGCCCCGGATGGCAGAACGTGCCGATCCGTGGCGCCGGTCCCGAAGCGGAATGACCGCCTGCGCCTGCCTCAGTGCGCGTTGCCGTTGACGTGCCGGTCGTGGTTGCCGACCTGCGGGGTGCGGACCAGTGCCGCAACGGCGCCGCCCGCGAGCACGAACACCAGCAGAAGCCCGAGCGCGTGCAGGCCGACCAGCGCGACGCCCGCCACCGAGTGCCAGAAGCCCGCCAGCGTCATCATCTCGAAGCCGGTTTGGGCGAAGTTGGCGAACGCCGCGTACAGGCAGACCCAGCAGAAAACGCTGAACAGGACGGCGCCGATCAGCGCGAAATTGGGCTTGCCCCAACGTCTCGAATCCATGGTGCCTCCTTTTTCCGCCAATCGGACGGGGTGGGGATGCACTGCGAAGAGACGCAGCATGCGTGCCAGTGGGAATCGACCGACAGCCGACGCCCGACGGACGGAGCGTCATCAATTTTACATAATACAAATTATGCGACATTCGCCTTCGGAGGGAGAGCCTGGAGCAGTAGCCCCTCGGTGCCCTGGAGCCGTTGTCGCCAGTGGTCCTGGACAGTCCCTGGGGCCTCAAGGTCAAGGAAACCCCCGACTGCGCATCGCACCGTCAACGACCGGTGCGAGAATCTCCGGTCCGACTCTGATCGGAGGACGCCATGGTTCTGGGAATGTCGCTGTCCACGTTCACGCTGTTCCACGTCGTGCTGAGTCTCATCGGAATCGTCTCGGGCCTGCTCGTGCTGGCAGGATGGTTCCGCTCGCAACCACAAGGGGGCATCGCCGCGATCTTCCTCGCGTCAACGGTCCTCACGAGCATCACCGGCTTCTTGTTCCCGTTCGAGCGCCTGTTGCCCTCGCACATCTTGGGCATCCTGTCGCTCGTCGTGCTCGCGGTCGCCCTGGTCGCGCTGTACGGCAAAGAGCTGGCCGGTCCTTGGCGCTGGATCTACTTGGTCACGGCGCACCTCGCGCTCTACCTCAACGTGTTCGTGCTGGTGGTTCAGGCGTTCCTCAAGGTCCCGTCGCTGCACGCCATTGCCCCGACGCAGTCCGACCCGATCTTCGGCGTCGCGCAGCTCCTCGTGCTGGCGATCTTCGCTTGGCTGGGCTTCAAGGCCGTGCGGGCGTTTCACCCCACGGTGGTCCGGGCGGTGATCGCCTGAGCGTGGGTCCGGCGCCGGCGGGAGAGTGGCCCGCCCTCCCCTTCGCGGACTGGCGCGACACCTGCGCGACGCTCCACATGTGGACGCAGGTCGTGGGCAAGGTCTGCCTGGCCACGACGCCACTCGTCAACCACTACTGGAATGTCGCGCTGCGCGTCACCTCGCGCGGCCTTTCGACGCCGACGCTCGTTGCGGGGGAGCGCTCGTTCACGATTGCCTTCGATTTCATCGATCACGAGTTGCGCCTGCAGTCCTCGGACGGCCGCGGCGAGACCCTGGCGCTCGAGCCCAGGACCGTCGCCGATTTTCACCAGGCGGTAATGCAGGCGCTGCGACGCTTGGGGATCGAGGTACGGATCTGGACGATGCCGGTCGAGATTCCGGACCCGATCCGGTTCGAGAAGGACACCGTGCACCGGAGCTACGACCCGGCCCGGGCCCAGGCGTTCTTCCGGGTCCTCACCGTGATCCAGCCCGTACTGGAGCGGTTTCGCTGCCGCTTCGTGGGCAAGTGCAGCCCCGTGCATTTCTTCTGGGGCAGCTTCGACCTCGCGGTCACGCGCTTCTCGGGTCGGCGCGCCCCCGAGCGGCCGGGCGCCGACCCGATCACGCGGGAAGCCTATTCGCACGAGGTCATTAGCCACGGCTTCTGGCCGGGCGGTCCGGCGTTGCCCGAGCCGGTGTTCTACGCGTATGCCGCCCCCGAGCCCGCAGGATTCCGCGCGGCGGAGATCGAGCCCGCGGCGGCCCACTACCAGACCGAGCTCGGCGAGTTCATCCTTCCGTATGAGGCGGTGCGCGCCTCGCGGTCGCCGGAAGCGATGCTCACCGCGTTTCTCGAGTCGACCTACGACGCCGGCGCCAACCTCGCCGGCTGGAACCGGCAGGAGCTCGAGCGCTGACCGCGCGCGGCGACCGATCCGCGACTACGCCTTGAGCTGATCCCCGATCGGCAGCTCGCGAATCCGCTTGCCTGTCGCCGCGAAGATCGCGTTGCAGAGCGCGGGGGGTATCGGCGGCACCCCGGGCTCACCCACGCCGCCCATGGGCTTCGCGTAGTCGCCCGGCACGATATGGACGTGGATCTCGCGCGGCGCGCCGGGCATGCGCGTCACCTGATAGGTGTCGAAGTTGTCCTGCTGAGCGCGGCCGTTCTTGAAGGTGATCTCGCCCAGCGTGGCCAAGCTCACGCCCATGACGCACGCGCCTTCCATCTGCGCACGGACGCGTTCGGGGTTGACCGTCGCGCCGCAGTCGATTGCGATGTCGACGCGCGGAATGGTCAGATCGCCCTTCGCGTCGACCGCCACCTCGACGACGGCCGCGACGTAGGAGACGAAGCTGTAGTGCGCGGCGATGCCCAGGCCGTGGCCCTTCGGCAGCTTGCGCCCCCAGCGTGCCTGCTTCGCCGCCAACTCCGCGACGCGCCGCAGACGCCCGGTGTCGACCGGGTAGCGCTCCGGCGACTCGCCGTGGTTCCAGGTGTCGCTCAGCATCTGCGGCGTCACCACGCGCGGCGGGCCGATCACCTCGAGCAGGTAATCCTTCGGATCGCGCTTCGCGGCGGCCGCGAGCTCGCCGACGAAGGACTGCACCGCGAAGGCGTGCGGGATGTTCGAGACGGACCGGAACCAGCCGATGCGCGTGTGCGCGACGGCCTCCGGATTCTCGATCCGGATGTTGGGGATCGCGAAGGGCACGTTGATGACGCCCATCCCGAGCTCCCAGTTCGCCTCCTGCACGGCGTTCGCGTCGAATGTCGACATGATCGTCGGCGCGACGCTCCGGTGCAGCCACGCGACCGGGTGCCCCTTCGCGTCGACGCCCGCTTCGAGGTGCTCGACCGAGACCGTGTGGAAGTAGTCGTTGTGCAGGTCGTCGTCGCGCGTCCACACGACCTTGACCGGGCGGCCTTCCACGGCCTTCGACAGGAGGGCCGCCTCGATGCCGAAGTCCGGCTTGGACTTGCGGCCGAAGCCTCCGCCGAGCAGCGTGACGTTCACGGTCACGTTTTCAACGGGCAGGCCGAGGCGCTTCGCGGCGAGGTCGCGCGCCGCCTGCGGCGACTGGAAACAGCCCCACACTTCGCACTTGCCGTTTGCGAGCAGCGCGGTCGCCGCCGGCGCCTCCATCGACGCGTGCGCGAGGTGCGGGAGGTAGTACTGTGCCTCGATCTTCTTCGCGGCGCTCGCCATGGCCGCCGTCACGTCGCCGTCGTTGCGAACGACCTTGCCGGGCTTGGAGGCATCGGCTTCGAGGGTCGCGCGATAGGCGGCCGAGTCGTAGGTCGCGTTCGGCCCGTCGTCCCAGACGATCTTGAGCGCCTTCCGTCCCTGGATCGCCGCCCACGTGTTCTTCGCGATGACGGCGACCCCGCCCAGCGGATTGAATTGCGGGGCGCCAGGGGTCGACTCGATGGGAACCACGCCGACGACGCCGGGCACCTTCTTCGCTTCGGCGTCATCGAAGCTTACGACCTTGCCGCCGAACACCTGCGGACGCGCGATGACCGCGAAGAGCATGCCCTTCGTCCAGGTGTCCATCGCGTACTGCGCCCGGCCCGTGACGATGGCACCGGCGTCGACCGGCTTGAGCTTGCCGGTTCCGATGTAGCGGAACTGCGACGGGTTCTTGAGGCGGATCGTGTCGGCGGCCGGCACCGGCAGGCTTGCCGCCGCCTTCGCAAGGGAGCCGTAGCCGAGGCGCCGGCCGGTTGGGCGGTGGATCACCTCGCCGTTCTTCGCCTCGACTTCGCCAACCGGAACCTTCCATTCGGTCGCGGCCGCCGCCTCGAGCATTTGCCGCGCCGCCGCGCCGCAGCGGCGCATGGGCATGAAGAAGTGACGCGTGCTGCGCGAGCCGTCGGTGTCCTGGTTTCCGTACTTCACCTCGTCGCCCGGCGCCTGCGCCACGCGGACGCGGCTCCAGTCGGCCTCGAGCTCGTCGGCGACGATCATCGGCATGCCCGTGCGGACGCCCTGCCCCATTTCGGAGCGATGGCAGACGATGGTGACAATGCCGTCCTCGGCGATCGAGACGAACACGAGCGGGTTGTCGATCCAGCCGTGAGGCATCCCGTCCGCGCCATATTTCGGCGGATCCTCCGCCCGCAGTGCCGCGGGATAGCCGACGGCGAGCACGAGGCCGCCGAGTGCGGACGCCTGTTGGATGAAGCGCCGCCGGCTGACGTTTTCGATCAGCAGGCCAGGGTCGGAAGACGCGCCGCGCGGCCGAATCATGTTGAGTGGAGAGTTCATGCCGCACTCCCCTTCGCACGGGAGGCCTGCTTGATCGCCGCGCGAATTCGCCCGTACGTGCCGCAGCGGCAGATGTTCCCCGCCATCGCAGCGTCGATGTCGGCGTCCGTCGGCTTGGGTTTGCTCTTGAGGAGCGCCGTCGCGGACATGATCTGCCCGGCCTGGCAATAGCCGCATTGCGGGACGCCGGTGTCGACCCAGGCGGCCTGCACCACCCTGCCGACTGGATCCGCGCCGATCGCCTCGATCGTGGTGACCTTGCGGCCCGCGAGCGACGAGACCGGCGTCACGCACGCGCGCCCTGGCTGACCGTCGATATGAACGGTGCACGCGCCGCACAGCGCAAGTCCGCAGCCGAACTTCGTGCCCGTGAGGCCCAACTCGTCGCGCAGGACCCAGAGCAGCGGCGTGTCATCGGGAACATCGACGTCGTATGCCGTGCCATTGATATCGAGCTTCATCGTGCGGGCCCTCTTTCGCGTGGGTGGTCGTCGAAGCGGCGACGGCGGAGATCGTTCGGGAAGGGGAATCTTCCTCCGGCAGCAATGGCTGTCAAGCCGGGAGGCGCGACCGGGCGCGGGGGGGAGCGTGGGCGTCAGCCGCGCAGCCATTCGACCGCTTGGCCGACGCGATCGACCGTCACGATCTTTGTGTTTTCAGTAGGTTGCTTTGGTTTATTCAGAGTCGGGATGAGGAACTGTCGGAACCCAAGCTTCGCCGCCTCGCGGATCCGGTCCTGTCCGCCCTGCACCGGCCGGATCTCTCCGGCGAGACCGACTTCGCCGAAGATCAGCGTCTTGGGAGGCAGGGGCCGGCCGGTCAGGGACGAGTAGACGGCCAGCAGTATGGCGAGGTCGGCCGCCGGCTCGCCGATGCGCACCCCGCCGACCGCGTTGACGAACACGTCGTAGCCCCCCGTTTCGGCGCCTCCATGCCGGTGCAGCACCGCGAGCAGCAGCGCGAGCCGCTGCGGATCGAGGCCCACGGCGAGGCGCTTCGGCATCCCGCCCTGGGCCGGGTCGCAGAGCGCCTGGAGCTCGACCAGGAGCGGACGCGAGCCCTCGAGCGTCGCGACGACCGCCGAGCCGGGCACCGGGGCGCTGTGCTGCGACAGGAAGAGCGCGGAGGGATTGGCGACGCCCCTGAGGCCGCGCTCGGTCATCGCGAAGACGCCGAGCTCGTTCGCCGCGCCGTAACGGTTCTTGATCGCGCGGACGAGCCGGAAGCTCGAATGCGTGTCGCCCTCGAAATAGAGGACGGTGTCGACGATGTGCTCGAGCACCCGCGGCCCCGCGATCGCGCCCTCCTTGGTCACGTGGCCGACGAAGATCACGACGATGCCGCGCTCTTTCGCGAGGCGCGTGAGCTGCGCCGCGCATTCGCGGACCTGCGCGACGCTGCCCGGCGCGGACGTGAGCGCCTCGGTGTAGGCGGTCTGGATCGAGTCGATGACGACGACCTCGGGCCTGGCTTTGCCGATCGTCGCGACGATCGCCTCGAGTTGCACCTCGGCCAAGAGCGAGACGGGCGCGTTGACGAGACCCAGGCGCTGCGCGCGGAGCGCCACCTGCTCGGCGGACTCCTCGCCGGTGACGTAGAGCGCCGCGCGCGAAGCGCCGATCGCCGCCATCGCCTGCAGGAGCAGCGTCGACTTGCCGATGCCGGGATCGCCGCCGAGGAGGATCACGCCGCCGGGCACGAGGCCGCCGCCGAGCACGCGGTCGAACTCCGGGAGACCTGTCGCGAAGCGCGGCGTCGCCGCCGTCTCGACGCTCGCCAGGGGGCGCACCGGAGCGGCCTTGCCCGCAACGCCCTGGTAGCGCGCAGGCGCGGGCGTGGCGACCGATTCGACCAGCGTGTTCCAGGTCCCGCAGTGCGGGCACTGGCCCTGCCACTTGGGACTCTGCCCGCCGCACTCGGTGCAGCTGTAGACGGTCCTGGCCTTCATCGGCGAGGGACCGTCAGCCGAGCTCGTCCGGAGTGACGACCGCCGTGCCGAGCTTGCCGACGACGACGCCGGCCGCCTGGTTCGCGATGCGGACGGCGGCCGGGAGCGGGGCGCCGGCGCCGAGCAGCACGCCAAGCGTTGCGATCACCGTGTCGCCGGCACCGGAGACGTCGAACACCTCGCGCGCGACCGCCGGAATGTGCTCGTCGGAGGTCCGTGTATAGAGGCTCATTCCCTCCTCCGATCGCGTCACGAGGAGAGCGCCCACGTCGAGCTCCGCGAGCAGGTCTTTCGCCTTCCGCGTCATTTCGCCTTCGTCGCGCCAGCGCCCGACGACTTCCCGGAACTCGGTCCGGTTCGGCGTGATCAGCGTCGCCCCCCGGTAACGGGTCCAGTCCCAGCCCTTCGGATCGACGAGCACCGGCCGGCCCGCCGCCTTCGCGCGCTCGATCATCGTGGCGATGTGCGCGAGCCCGCCCTTGCCGTAATCCGACAGAACGACGACGTCGGCGTCGCCCTGCAGGCGGTCGAAATCCGCCAGGTTCTCGGCGAGCACCTCGTGCGACGGTGCCGTCTCGAAGTCGATGCGCAGGAGCTGCTGCTGGCGACCGATCACCCGGAGCTTGACCGTCGTCGCGACCGAGGGGTCGCGATGGAAGAGCGTCCGCACGCGGTCGACGGCGAGCAGTCGCTCGAGTGCCGCGCCGGGCTCGTCGGCGCCGGTCACCGACAGGAGCGTGAGCTGCGCGCCGAGCGCCGCGGCGTTGCGCGCGACATTGGCGGCTCCGCCGGGTCGCTCTTCGCTCCGCGCGATCTTGACGACCGGCACGGGCGCTTCCGGCGAGATCCGCTCGACCTCGCCGAACCAGTACCGGTCGAGCATGACGTCGCCGACGACGAGCATGCGCGCCCGCGCGGCGCGGTCACGGAACTCGGAGAAGCGCGGCTCCGCGGCGGGCATCGCCATCAGCGGCGGCCGATCGCGAAGTATTCGAGGCCGGCGGCGCGGACCACGGCGGGATCGTAGAGGTTGCGCCCGTCGAAGACGAGCGGTTCCTTCAGCGCCTTCCGGATCGCGCCGAAATCGGGGCTCCGGAACTCCTGCCACTCGGTCACGACGATGAGCGCGTCGGCACCCTCCAGCGCGGCGGCGGGCGACGCCGCGAACGAAAGCCCCGGCTCGCCGGCCATCGCCTTGCGCGCCTCGGCGATCGCGACCGGGTCCCACGCCCGGACCTTCGCGCCGCGCCCGGCGAGCGCCGCGATGAGCGCGAGCGAGGGCGCCTCGCGCATGTCGTCGGTGTTCGGCTTGAACGCGAGGCCCCAGAGCGCGAACGTGCGTCCGGCGAGGTCCGCCCCCATCCGCGCGACGATCTTCTCGACGAGCCGCAGCTTCTGCGCGTCGTTGACCGCCTCCACGGCGTCGAGAATCCGGAGCGGCCGCCCGAGCTCGCCCGCCGTGTGACGAAGCGCCTTGACGTCCTTCGGAAAGCAGCTGCCGCCGTAGCCGACGCCGGGATAGAGGAAGTGGTAGCCGATGCGCGGATCCGAGCCGATGCCCTGCCGCACGTGCTCGACGTCCGCGCCGAGCCCGTCGGCCAGGTTCGCGAGCTCGTTCATGAACGAGATCCGCGTCGCCAGCATCGCGTTCGCGGCGTACTTGGTGAGCTCGGCCGAGCGGACGTCCATGACCAGCAGCCGGTCGTGGTTGCGCATGAACGGCGCGTAGACGGCGCGCAAGGCGGCGATCGCGCGCTCGTCCTCCGCCCCGATGACGACGCGATCCGGCTTCATGAAGTCCTCGATCGCCGCGCCCTCCTTCAGGAACTCCGGGTTCGACGCCACGGCGAACGCGAGCTTCGCACCGCGGGCGGCGAGCTCCTCAGCGATCGCCGCGCGGACGCGGTCGGCGGTCCCCACCGGGACGGTCGACTTGTCGACGACGATCTTGAAGTCGGTCATGCGGCGTCCGATGCTGCGCGCCGCGGCGAGCACGTACTGCATGTCGGCCGAGCCGTCTTCCTCCGGCGGCGTGCCGACGGCAATGAACTGCAGCGTCCCATGCGCCACCGCGGCGTCGGCGTCGGTGGTGAACTGGAGCCGGTCGGCGGCGGCGTTGCGCCGGATCAGCGGCTCGAGGCCCGGCTCGTGGATGGGGACGCCGCCCGCATTCAGCGTCGCGATCTTCTCCGCGTCGACGTCGAGGCACAGCACGTCGTTGCCGACCTCCGCGAGGCACGTGCCGGTGACGAGCCCGACGTAGCCGGTGCCGATGACGGTGATCTTCATGCCGCGGCCCGGAGTGAAGCGTTGATCGCGGCCAGCGCGCCCAGAGGATCGGGCGCCTGAGTGATCGGCCGTCCGATGACCAGATAGTCGGCGCCCGCGGCGAGCGCGGCGTCCGGCGTGACGATCCGCGCCTGGTCGTCGCGCGCGCTGCCGGCGGGGCGAATCCCCGGCGTCACGAGCCTGAAGCGCGCGCCGAGCGCGGCGCGCAGCGCCGGCGCCTCGACCGCCGAGCAGACGACGCCGTCGAGGCCGCAGGCGTGGGCGAGTCGCGCCAGAGCCAGCGCCTGCTCTGCGGCCGTCGCCGCGATGCCCGTTTCGCGCAGGTCCGCATCGACGAGGCTCGTCAATACCGTCACGGCGATCAGAAGCGGCGCCCCTCGCCCCTCGCTTCCGGCGGCCTTGTCGACGGCTGCGCGCGCCGCCGACAGCATCGCCCGCCCGCCCGTCGCGTGGACGTTGAGCATCCACACGCCGAGTCGCGTCGCCGCCGCGCACGCCTGCGCGACCGTGTTCGGGATGTCGTGGAACTTGAGATCGAGGAACACGCGAAAGCCCCGCGCGACGAGCCAGCGCACGGGCTCGGGACCGGCGGCCACGAAGAGCTCCTTGCCGACCTTGAGCGCGCAAACGCCGGGGTCGAGACGGTCGGCCAGCGCGAGCGCGCGCATCGGGTGCTCGAAGTCGAGGGCGACGATGATGCGCGGGTCCGGGCGATCGTTCATGTTCTGCTCGGTTGGTGGGTGGAAATCAGGCGAAGCTTTCGGGGGTCTCGGTCCGGCGCGGAGAGTACGTCTCCCACTTGCCGCAGCCGGGGCAACGCCAGTAGTACTGCCGCGCTCGGAAGCCGCACTGCTCGCACTTGTACATCCCGAGCCGCTTGATGTGCTGGCCGACGAGCTGTTTCACGAGCTCGAGGTCGTGGCGGCGCTCGGCCGGCGCCGCGATCAGTTGTGCTTCGAGCAGCCGGTCGAGGCCGAGCAGCGTCGGATTGCGCGCGAGCTCATCCTTGATCAGCTCGCCCGCCACCGCCGGCCCTTCGTCGGCCAGCGTCAGCGAGAACACCGTATTGAGCAGGTCGAGCGAGGGGTACTGCTCCTGGTAGGCGCGGAGCACGCGCAGTCCCTGCGCCGCATTGTCCGTCTTCCGGTAGGCGTCGGCGAGGCGCTCGGCGACGAGCGAGAGGAAGGCGGGATTCTGCGTCTCGATCCGCTGCCACGCCGCAATCGCGCCCGGCAGGTCCCCCTGCTGGGCGGCGAGATCGCCCAGCAGCATCGTCGCCCGGGCGCAGGCGCGGTACTCCGCCAGCGCCTCGTCGATGTGCCTGCGCGCGGCGTCGAAGTCGGAGGCGACGAGCGCCGCCTGGGCGAGCTCGCAGGCATAGTGCGCGATCTCCTTGAAGTACGGCTGCTTCGCGAGCGCTTCCATGCGCCGGGTGACGGCGATCGCCTTCCGCCAGTCCTTCTCCTGCTCGTAGATCGACAGCAGGAAGCCGAGCGAGGCGTGCTCGAACGGAGAGCCTTCGAGGCGCGCGAAGAGGTCCTCCGCGCGGTCGAGCAGCCCCGCGCGGTGGAAGTCCTGCGCGAGCTCGAACTCGGCGGCTCGGCGCTTCTCCGTCGGGAGGTCCGGGCGATCGAGGAGATTCTGGTGCATCCGGATCGCGCGGTCGATCTCGCCCTGCCGCCGGAAGAGGCTTCCCAGCGCGAAGTGCAGGTCGACCGTCTGCGGATCGACCTTGACGACCTCGATGAAGGACTCGATGGCCTTGTCGGGCTGCTCGTTCAGGAGGAAGTTCAGGCCGCGGAAATACGAAAGCGGCAGCGCGCTCGACTCGCGCAGCAGGTGGCGGATGTCGATGCGGGCTGCGACCCAGCCCAGCGCGAAGAACAGCACCGGGATCGGCAGCAGCCACCAGAGCTCGAATTCCATGGAGACGGTGGCTCGTCCAGGTCCGGGCCGGGAACCTGCGCGTCAGGCATCCGAGGGCGGCCAGGCCCTCGGCGTCGTCGTCGCCGCGCTCGCCGCCGTCCGGTCGGCCCTCTTCATCCGGTTCAACTCGCGCTTGAGCCGCGAGGAGCGCAGTACGCCGGCCAGCAGTCCCGCCGCCACGCCGATCGCGAACGCGATCAGCACGACGAACACGAGCGGGGCCTGCCAGCTCCACCAGTGATAGAACTTGAGCGTCACGAGCTCGGAGTTCTGCAGCGAAAGGAACAGCAGCGCGAGGAACAGCAACGCGCCGACGATCCAGCGCACGACTTGCATCACCGCCTCCGCAAGATGGCGGCGCACACGCTCGAGGTCGTTCCGCTCATCCCTTGAAGTCGACCCGCTCGCGCAATTCCTTGCCGGCCTTGAAGTGCGGGACGTGCTTCTCGGGCACCAGCACCTTTTCGCCGGACTTGGGATTGCGTCCCGTGCGCGGCGGCCGGTAGTTGAGGCCGAAGCTGCCGAACCCGCGGATCTCGATGCGCTCCCCCTTGGCGAGGCTTTCGGCCATCGCGTCGAGAATCATCTTGACCGCGAGCTCGGCGTCCTTCGCGACCAGCTGCGGAAACTGCGCCGCGAGGCGGTCGATCAGCTCCGATTTGGTCATCGCGCCGCCCGCTATTCGTTGCTCTTGTTGTCCATCTTCGCACGCAGGAGCGCGCCGAGGTTCGTCGTGCCGGTCGTGGCGCCCGCAGCGTCGGCCTTTGCGGACTGCAGCGCCTCGGTCTCCTCGGCATGGTCCTTCGCCTTGATCGACAGGTTGATGGAGCGGTTCTTGCGGTCGATGTTGATGATCATCGCGGTCACCGCATCGCCTTCCTTGAGGTGCGTGCGGATGTCCTCGACGCGGTCGCGCGCGACCTCGGAAGCGCGGAGATAGCCTTCGACGTCGCCTTCGAGCGCGATGACCGCGCCCTTGCCGTCGAGCGAGCGCACCGTGCCCTTCACGACGTTGCCCTTGTCGTGCGTCGCGACGTAGTTCGAGAACGGGTCGCCGTCGAGCTGCTTGATGCCGAGCGAGATCCGCTCGCGCTCGACGTCGATCGCGAGCACGACCGCCTCCACCTCGGCGCCCTTCTTGTACTCGCGCACGGCGACTTCGCCGGGCGTCGACCACGAGAGGTCGGACAGGTGCACGAGCCCGTCGATGCCGCCCGGCAGGCCGACGAAGACGCCGAAGTCGGTGATCGACTTGATCTGGCCCTTCACCCGGTCGCCCTTCTTGTGGTTCGCCGCGAACTCGTCCCACGGGTTCGGCATGCACTGCTTCATCCCGAGCGAGATGCGGCGGCGGTCCTCGTCGATCTCGAGGATCATCACCTCGACCTCGTCGCCCAGCTGGACGACCTTGGTCGGATGGATGTTCTTGTTGGTCCAGTCCATCTCGGAGACGTGGACCAGGCCCTCGATGCCCGACTCGATCTCGACGAACGCGCCGTAGTCGGTGATGTTCGTCACCTTGCCGAAGAGGCGCGTGCCGGTCGGATAGCGGCGCCCGAGGCCGACCCACGGGTCCTCGCCCAGCTGCTTCATCCCGAGCGAGACGCGATTCTTCTCCTGGTCGAACTTGAGGATCTTCGCGGTCACCTCGTCGCCGACGGAGAGCACTTCGGACGGGTGCTTCACGCGGCGCCACGCGAGGTCGGTGATGTGGAGGAGACCGTCGATGCCACCCAGATCGACGAACGCGCCGTAGTCGGTGATGTTCTTGACGATCCCCTTGACGACCGCGCCCTCGGACAAGGTCGCGAGGAGCTTCTCGCGCTCCTCGCCCAGGCTCGCTTCCAGCACCGCGCGGCGCGAGACGACGACGTTGTTGCGCTTGCGATCGAGCTTGATGACCTTGAACTCGAGCGCCTTGTTCTCGTAGGGCGAGGTGTCCTTGACCGGCCGGATGTCGACCAGAGATCCCGGCAGGAACGCGCGGATCCCGTTCACCATCACCGTGAGCCCGCCCTTGACCTTGCCGGTCACCTGGCCGGTGACGACGGTGCCCTGCTCCATCGCGGCTTCGAGGTCGTGCCACGCCTTGAGGCGCTTCGCCTTGTCGCGCGACAGCTTGGTCTCGCCATAGCCGTCCTCGAGACTCTCGATCGCCACGGTGACGAAGTCGCCGGGCTTCACCTCGACTTCGCCACGATCGTTCTTGAACTCCTCGATCGGGATGAAGCTTTCGGACTTGAGGCCGGCGTTGACGACGACGATGTTGTAGTCGACGCGAACGACTTCGGCCGTGATGAGCTCGCCTTGCCGCATCTCCTGGCGGGAGAGCGATTCCTCGAACAGCGCGGCGAAATTTTCGGACGGGGGAGTGGACATGCTGTGGGTGGCGGTCGCCATGGCGGGTTGGTTCCTTCTCACGTAGTCAGAAACCGCCGGTCGCGAGAACCCTGTATCTCGCACGGCGGGCGGGTTGTCGAAATCCGCGTGCCGGCACCGACCTGTGCGCCTGCCCGCGGCCCTCATTTGCCTCCTGCACGCGCCGGGATTCCCTCCGGCGCCCTCACTCGGGTCTCCTACCTCCGGTACGTCAGGTCGCCGCCATCCGCGCCCGGTAGAGCCGGAGCACGGCTTCGATCGCGGCGGCGATCGTCATGTCCGTCGTGTCCAGGACCACGGCATCGGCGGCGGGCCTGAGCGGCGCTGCCGCCCGACCCGCGTCGCGCGCGTCGCGCTCCCGGATGTCGCGCAAAAGGCTTTGCATTGTAACCGAGATTCCTTTTTCGATCAACTGCTTATGCCGGCGGCGCGCCCGCTCCTCCGGCGTGGCCGTCACGAAGACCTTGAGCGGCGCTTCCGGAAAGACCACCGTCCCCATGTCGCGGCCATCGGCGACGAGGCCCGGAGGCCGCCGGAAAGCGCGTTGCCGGGCGAGGAGCGCCGCGCGGACGCCGGGGTGCACCGCGACGCGCGACGCGGCGGCGCTGACCGCCTCGCTGCGGATCGCCTCGGTGACCTCGTCGCCGTCGCGGAGCACGCGACCGCTGCGAAACTCGACGTCGAGCGCGCGGGCGATCCGGGTGAGCGGCGCCTCGTCGTCGAGATCGGCGCCATCGGCGAGCGCCTGATGCGCGACCAGGCGGTAGAGCGAGCCGCTGTCGAGTAGGTGGAACCCGAGCGTCCGCGCCACGCCTTCGGCCACCGTCCCCTTGCCCGAGGCGGCCGGCCCGTCGACCGCGATGACAGGGACATCCATCAGGGCCTGTTCACGCTATGTACACAAGCGCGTTGCAGGGCCGAAAACGCCGAGCGCAAGGCGCAAAGGCGAAGGCGGGCCGGCCGCCCGACGAGACCTTGCAACGCAGCGATCGGCGTTTTCGGCAGCAACCCGAAGGGAACGAGCGGCAAGGGGCGCCCCCCTGCGTTGCTTTCCTCGCGAAGACGCCCAGTCTTCGCTTCGTCGGGCGCCTTGATTGGCGCCCCATGCCACCCGTTCGCGCTCGCGCACATAGTGTGAACAGGCCCTAGGCCGCTTCGGCCCGGGCGATCGTGCGGAACGCGTCCCAGTAGCCGGGGAACGTCTTGCGCACACAGTCGGGATCGTTGATCCTGACCGCGATCCCGCCGAACGATGCGAGCGAGAAACACATCGCCATCCGGTGGTCGTCGTAGGTGTCGATCGTTGCCGGCACGAGGCGCGGCGGCGGGTCGATCACGAGCCGATCCGCGCCCGCCTCCACGCGCGCACCGAGCTTCGCGAGCTCGGTTGCCATCGCGGCGATCCGGTCGGTCTCCTTCACTCGCCAGCTCGCGATGCCGGTGAGCGTCGTCGGCCCGCGCGCGAACAGGGCGACGACGGCGAGCGTCATCGCGGCGTCCGGGATGGCGACGCAATCGAACGTCGTTCCACGGAGCTCCGTCCCCGCCGCGACCTCGATCCAGCCGTCGCCGCCGCGCACGGTGGCTCCCATTGCGGCCAGGGCGTCGGCGAACGCGACGTCGCCCTGGATCGAGCGGCGGCCGACTCCGGTGACGCGGACGGGCCCGCCGCCGAGCGCGCCGGCGGCGAGGAAGTACGACGCCGACGACGCGTCGCCCTCGACATCGATCGTTCCGGGAGCGACGTAACGGGCCGACGCGGGCACTTCGAACGACGTTCGATCGGGCATGGCCACGACCACGCCGAAGCGCGCCATCAGGCTCGTCGTGATCGCGACGTACGGGCGCGAAATCAGTTCGCCCTCGATCGCGACGGTCTGGCTCCGACCGGTCCGCGCCGTCAGGAGCGGCAGCGCCATCAGCAGCGCGGAGAGGTACTGGCTCGACACGTCGCCGCGAATGCCCACCCGCGCGGGGATCGCCGCGCCCGCCGCGGGAGCGGGACCGATCGCCAGCGGCGGAAACCCGTCGCGCTGCAAGTAACGGACGTCGGCGCCGAGCGCCCGCAGCGCGTCGACCAGGTCGCCGATCGGCCGCTCGCGCATGCGCGGCACGCCATCGAGTTCGTAGTGGCCGCGGGCGAGAGCGAGCGCGGCCGTCAGCGGACGGAAGGCGGTGCCGGCGTTGCCGAGGAACAGCGATGCGCGGTCGTTCGGGATCCTGCCGCCGGTCCCGTGGACCACGACGTCGCCGGTCGTGTCGTCGCGGTCGATGCCCACGCCCAGCAGACGCAGCGCGTCGAGCATCCGGTCGACGTCATCGGCCTCGAGAAGCCCGCGCACGCGCGTCGTCCCCAGGGCGACCGCCGCGAGCAGCAGCGTCCGGTTCGAGATGCTCTTCGACCCGGGCAATGCGACCGTGCCCGCGGCACGGGTCGCGGGCGGCAGGTCGAGGGACCGCGGACGCGGCGCCGCAGCGGCGCTCATGGCCCTTTGGCGTGCCACTCAGGGCTCGCGCGGACCATCTTCCGGGACGCGGCCGCCGGCGGCGTTGCGCCGCGCGTCCCAGGCCCGGCGCGCGGCGCGGGCGGCGGCGAAGACGGCCTCGAGCCGCGGGCCGTCGCCGGCGGCCACCAGCGCGGCGATGCGATCGAGCTGCGCCCGAAACGCCGCGATCTCCGCCATCAGCGCGTCGCGGTTCGCGAGCGCGATGTCGCGCCACATCTCCGGCGAGCTCGCCGCGATCCGCGTGAAGTCGCGGAAGCCGGAGGCCGCGAAACGGAAGAGCTCCTCCGCGTCCGGTCGCGCGGCGAGCTCGTCGACGAGCGCGAACGCGAGCAGGTGCGGCAGGTGCGACACGGCGGCGAAGACGCGATCGTGCGCCGCGGCGTCGAGCGTGCGCACCCGCGCGCCGCAGGTCTGCCAGGCCGCGGCGACCGTCGCGAGCGCGAGCGGATCGGTGTCGGGCAGCGGCGTCAGCACGACGTTGCGCTCGGCGTAGAGCGTCGAGAACGCCGCCGCCGCGCCGGACTGCTCGGTGCCCGCGATCGGGTGGCCCGGCACGAAGCGCGGCAGCGCGCTGCCGAGCGTCGCCCGTGCCGCCTCGATCACGTCCTGCTTGGTACTCCCGGCGTCGGTGACGATCGTGTGCGGTCCGAGGTGCGGCGCCATCGCGGTGAACAGCGTTCGGTACTGCGCGACCGGCGTGGCGACGAGCACGATGTCGGTGGTCGCGAGTTCGCTCGTCCACTCGCCGTCGAGCGGCACCGAGCGGTCGATGATGCCGAGGTTGGCCGCTTCCTCGAGATTGACGCGGCCACGGCCGACGCCGACGATCGTGCCGGCGGCGCCCGCCGCCTTCTGCGCCAGCGCGAAAGACCCGCCGATGAGGCCGACGCCCAGGACGACGAGCTTGTCGATGCGGTGGGCGGCGGGCGTCATCGCGGCGTGGCGAGGCGCGGGCGCCTCAGCGGGCAAGCGCGCGCTCAAGGGATTCGAGCAGGCGACGGTTCTCGGCGTCGATGCCGACCGTCACCCGCAGCCACTCCGGCAGCGCGTAGTTCGCGACGGGCCGCACGATGACGCCCTGCTCGAGCAGACGCTGGTAGACGCGACCGGCGTCGCCGACCTTCACCAGCACGAAGTTCGCGTGCGACGGCACGCAGGCGAGGCCGAGGCGGCGGACCCCCTCCTCGAGCACGGCACGTCCGGCGGCATTGAGGGTGCGGCTCTCGTCGACATAGGCGGTGTCGCCGAGCGCGGCGATCGCCGCCGCCTGCGCGAGGGCGTTGACGTTGAACGGCTGGCGGACCCGATTGAGCATCTCGGCCACGGACGCGCTCATGAGGCCGTAGCCGACGCGCAGCGCGGCGAGTCCGTAGGCCTTCGAGAACGTGCGCGAGACGACGAGGTTCGGGTACGTTCGTGTCCAGGCGGCGCTCGGCGCGCACTGCGCCGGCTCGAGGTATTCGTTGTAGGCCTCGTCGAGGACGACCAGCACGTCTTCCGGAACCGAGGCGATGAACGCCTCGACCGCAGCCGGCGCGAGCCACGTCCCGGTGGGGTTGTTCGGATTGGCGACGAACACGATCCGCGTCGTCGCCGTGATCGCTGCGCGCATCGCCGGCAGGTCGTGCGCGAAATCGCGCGCCGCCACTTCGATCCCGTGCGCACCGCGCGCCTGCGTAGCGAGCGGATAGACGGCGAACGCGTGCCGTGAGTACACGGCGGAATCGCCCGGCCGCAGGAACGCCTGCGTAACGAGCTCGAGCACGTCGTTGCTGCCGTTGCCGAGGACGATCTCGTCGGCGGTCACGCCGTGGCGCGCGGCGAGCACGGACTTGAGCGCGAAGCCGTTCGCGTCCGGATAGCGGGACAGATCCTCCGTCGCTTGGGCGAGCGCCCGGCGCACGGCGGGACCCGGTCCGCGCGGGTTCTCGTTCGACGCGAGCTTGATGATGCGCGCCGGGTCGAGCCCGAACTCGCGCGCGAGTTCCTCGACGGGCTTGCCCGGGAGATAGCGCGCGATTTTGCGCACGTAGTCCGGCGCGTGGCGCGAGACGTCGCGGGCGTGCAGCGCAGCGGTTTCTGCGTTCATTCTTTTCCTAATAAACTGCTGCAGGATACGACCCTAATACTTTGATAAACGGAGCTTTTTCTCTCAGTTCAGACAGGGCGGCTGCGACCGGCGCGTCGGTCGCGTGGCCGACCAGGTCGACGAAGAAGAGGTATTCCCAGAGGCCCGTGCGCGCGGGCCGCGACTCGAGCCGGGACATCGAGACGCCGTGCTTCGCGATCGGCTCGAGCAGCCCGTAGACGGCGCCGGGCCGGTTGGGCGCGGACATGACGAGCGACGTCTCGTCGCGCCCGGACGGGGGGACGTCCTGCGTCCCCAGCACCCAGAACCGGGTCGTGTTGTTGGGCTCGTCCTCGATATGGGGTGCAAGGACGTCGAGGCCATAGATCGCCGCGGCGAGATCCCCCGCGATCGCCGCCGTCCCCGGTTCCGCGGCGGCGAAGCGCGCGGCTTCGGCGTTGCTCGACACGGCGACGCGCGCCACGGAAGGCAAGTGCCTCCCGAGCCATTCGGCGCACTGGGCGAGCGACTGCGCATGCGAGTACACGCGGGTGACTTCGGCCAGCGTGGTCGCCTTGGACAGGAGGTTCTGGCCGATGCGGAGCTTGATCTCGCCGCAGATCGAGAGAGGCGTCTGGCACATGAGGTCGAGCGTGCGGCCGACCGCCCCTTCGGTCGAGTTCTCGACCGGGACCACGGCATAGTCCGTCTGCGCGCCCTCGGCGGCGCGGAACACCTCGTCGATCGTCCCGTACGGCTCGGCGTGCGCGAACTGCCCGAAGTGCTTGGCCGCCGCCGCGTGCGAGAACGTTCCGGCCGGGCCGAGGTAGGCGATGCGCACCGGCTGCTCGAGCGCGAGGCAGGCCGACATGACCTGCCGGAAGACCCCGGCGACGGCCTCGTTCGGCAGGGGCCCGCGGTTCTCCGCCTGCAGTCGCAAGAGCACCTGCGCCTCCCGCTCCGGCCGGTAGGCCGCCCCGCCCTGCTTGAGCCGGCCGATCGCGTGCGCGTGCGTCGCGCGCGCGTTGAGCTTCGAGAGCAGCTCGCGGTCGATCGCGTCGATCTCGGCGCGGTGGCGGGCGAGCTCGCGCTCGCGGTCGTCGGCGCTCATCGCAGGCGGGGCCGGGCAGCTACTCGTCGTCCTCTTCGCGTTCGACGACGCGCTCGAGGCCCGCGAGCTTCTCGCCCTCGCCCAGGTTGATCAGCGTCACGCCCTGCGTCGAGCGGCCCATCTCGCGGATCGACTTGACCTTGGTGCGGATCAGCACGCCGCCCGTCGAGATCAGCATCACCTCGTCGTCGCGATGCACCAGTGCGGCGGCGACGACGGTCCCGTTGCGCGCGCTCTGCTGGATCGCGATCATGCCCTTGGTCCCGCGCCCGTGGCGGGTGTGCTCGACGATCGGCGTGCGCTTGCCGTAGCCGTTCTCGGTCGCGGTCAGCACGGACTGTTCCTCGTCCTCGGCGACCAGCATCGAGATCACGCGCTGATTCTTCTCCAGCATCATCCCGCGTACGCCGTGCGCGCCGCGCCCCATCGGCCGCACGTCGTTCTCGTCGAAGCGCACCGCCTTGCCCCCCGAGCTGAACAGCATCACGTCGTGCTTGCCGTCGGTCAGCGCCACGCCGATCAGCCGGTCGCCGTCGTCGAGGTCGACCGCGATGATGCCGGACGGCCGCGGCCGCGAGAAGTCGGCGAGCGGCGTCTTCTTGACGGTGCCCTTGGCGGTCGCCATGAACACGAATTGCGTCTCGGTGAATTCCTTGACCGGCAGGATCGCCGTGATCTTCTCGTTCTCCGCGAGCGGGACGAGGTTGACGATCGGCTTGCCGCGCGAGGCACGGCTGCCCTGGGGCACGTTGTAGACCTTGAGCCAATAGACTCGCCCGCGATTGGAGAAGCAGAGGATGTAGTCGTGCGTGTTCGCGATGAACATGCGCTCGACGAAGTCGTCCTCCTTCGTCGCCGTCGCCTGCTTGCCGCGGCCCCCGCGGCGCTGCGCACGGTACTCGTCGGCCGCCTGCGCTTTCATGTAGCCGCCGTGCGACATCGTGACCACCATTTCCTGCGGGGCGATCAGGTCTTCCAGCTGGAGGTCGACACCCTGCGCGACGATTTCCGAGCGGCGCGCGTCGCCGAATTCGGTCCGGATCGATTGCAACTCGTCGCCTACGATTGCAGTGACGCGTGCCGGCCTGGCGAGGATGTCGATCAGGTCGACGATCTGCGCCATCACCTCGCGGTACTCGGCGAAGATCTTGTCCTGCTCGAGGCCCGTGAGCCGCTGGAGCCTGAGCTCCAGAATCGCCTGCGCCTGCACGTCGGAGAGGCGGTAGCCATTGACCTTCGGCTGCCAGCCGAACTCGAGCAGAAGACCTTCGGGCCGCGCCGCGTCGGCCGCCGCGCGCTGCAGCATCTCCTCGACCAGCGGCGAGCGCCACGTCTTCGCCATCAGCGCGGCCTTCGCCTCGGGCGGGCTCGCGGCGCCCTTGATCAGCGCGACGATCTCGTCGACGTTGGAAAGCGCCACGGCGAGGCCTTCGAGAATGTGGCCGCGTTCGCGCGCCTTGCGCAGCTCGTAGCGCGTGCGGCGGACCACGACCTCGCGCCGGTGCAGGAGGAAGAACTCGAGGAACTGCTTCAGGTTGAGGAGCCGCGGCGCACCGTCGACCAGCGCGACCATGTTCATCCCGAAGCTGTCCTGCAGCTGCGTGAGCTTGAAGAGGTTGTTCTGGACGATCTCGGCGATCTCGCCGCGCTTGAGCTCGATGACGAGCCGCAGCCCCTTCTTGTCGCTCTCGTTGCGCAGCTCGGAAATGCCGTCGATCTTCTTGTCGGTGACGAGCTCGCCGATGCGCTTCAAGACCTGGTCGCCGCCGACCTGGTACGGGAGCTCGTCGACGACGATTGCCTGGCGGTCCCCCTTGCCGATGTCCTCGATATGCGTGCGCGCGCGGATCACCACGCGGCCGCGTCCGGTGCGGTAGCCCTCGCGGACGCCCTCGGTGCCGTAGACGATGCCCGCGGTGGGGAAGTCGGGCGCGGGCACGATGTCGATCAGCTCGTCGATCGTGGTCCCGGGGTTCGCGAGGAGCGCCAGGCACGCATCGACGACCTCGGTCAGGTTGTGCGGCGGGATGTTGGTGGCCATCCCGACCGCGATTCCCGACGAACCGTTGACGAGCAGGTTGGGCAGCCGCGACGGCAGCACCGTCGGCTCCTGCTCCTTGCCGTCGTAGTTGGCGACGAAATCGACGGTTTCCTTGTCGATGTCGGCGACGAGCTCGCCCGCGATCTTCTGCAGCCGGCACTCGGTGTAGCGCATGGCCGCCGCGTTGTCGCCGTCGACGGAGCCGAAGTTGCCCTGTCCGTCGACCAGCGGATAGCGGAGCGAGAAGTCCTGCGCCATCCGGACGAGCGTGTCGTAGATCGCCATGTCGCCGTGCGGGTGGTACTTCCCCATCACATCGCCCACCACGCGCGCGCACTTCACATAAGGCCGGTTGTGGACGATGTTGGCCTCGTGCATCGCGTAGAGCACCCGGCGGTGCACCGGCTTCAGGCCGTCGCGGACGTCGGGCAGCGCCCGTCCGACGATCACGCTCATCGCGTAATCGAGATAGGAATGCCGCATCTCGGCTTCGAGGCTGATCGGCAGGGTTTCTTTGGCAAACTGCTCCATGGGCAGGGATTTCTTCCTCGAATGCCGTTACTCGGTGGTCGCCCGGCCGGTCGCGGCGTGGTTTCGGGCGCTTTGGTTGTCGCCGGGCGGGCGCACCGCCGGCCGTTGCCAGCCGCGGGTTTCGCCGACCTCCGGAGCCGGGCGCCGGAGCGCGTCCGCACCACGGAGGGCCTTGAAAACGCAAAATTTTATCACGACGTTGCGTCGCCGCGACAGTCGTTCTCCGCGTGTTGCGGAAACCCTGTTTTCTTTTGCACCCCCCTGACCCCTGTGCTATAGTTTTTGTGGAAACAAAGGATTCGGCGTGTCCGTGCCAACCTGTGTGCGCGGAGCGGCGCGAGAATTGCAAGGTTTGCAGAAGAACTTGTTCAAAACCAAAGCCAAAGGGGTGAAACAATGACTCGTCGTTTCGTGACCGGTGCCGTCGTCGGCGCGCTCGCTGCGGTGCTGTCCGCCGGCGCCGCGGCGCAAACGCATGCAGACCCGAAGAGCTATGTGCCGGGCGTCGCCGGATGCAACACGACCAACTGCGGTTACTGGCTCACCACGGGCACACCCGACAACAACGTGCTCAAGAGCGGCACGTATAACGGCGCCGCCGGCCTCTCGGGCAACCTCTGCTGGCGCACCGGCTACTGGGCGCCGAGCATGGCCATCGAGCAATGCGACCCGGATCTCGTGCCGAAGCCTGCGCCGAAGCCGGCGCCGCCGCCCCCGCCGCCGCCGCCCCCGCCGCCGCCGAAGCCCGCCCCGGCGCCAATGGTGCAGAAGATCACGCTCGCGTCGAAGGCGCTGTTCGACTTCGACAAGGCGGTGCTCAAGCCCGAGGGCAAGGCCGCGATCGACAGCGAGATCATCTCGAAGCTGCCGGGCGTGCAGAAGCTCGAGCTCGTGCTGGTCACCGGTCACACCGACCCGATCGGTACGCAACAGTACAACCAGAAGCTGTCGGAGCGTCGCGCCGACGCGGTCCGCGACTACCTGGTGTCGAAGGGCGTGCCGAAGGACAAGATCGAGACCCTCGGCATGGGCAAGACGCAGCCGATCCCGGGCCTCGTCTGCAACCAGAAGAACTTCAAGGAAAAGGTCGCGTGCCTCGCACCCGATCGCCGCGTGGAAGTCGAGGTGAAGGGCGAGGTCATCAAGCACTAGCGGATCCCGCCCGCGAAAAGAGCCCCGCCGCCGGCGGGGCTTTTTTTTCGCGCGCCGCGGCATAATGGCGCGCGTCGTTCCCCCTCGCGGCCCATGACCCCGATCGACCTTCGCCTGGACGCTGGCTACGTCGTGCCGGTCGAACCGGCGCGCACGCTGCGCGATCACGCGCTTCTCGTCGACCGCGGTCGGATCGTCGGGCTCGTCCCGCAGGCGGATGCCGACCGCGACTACGCGCCGCGGGAGCACGTCGAGCTCGCGCAGCACGTGCTGCTCCCGGGGCTCATCAACGCGCACACGCATGCGGCGATGACCCTCTTCCGCGGGATCGCCGACGACCTGCCGCTCGCCCGCTGGCTCGAGGATCACATTTGGCCGCGCGAGGCGCGCAGCGTCGCGCCGGAATTCGTCTACGACGGGGTGCGGCTCGCGGCCGCGGAGATGCTGAAGGGCGGCATCACCTGCTGCAACGACATGTACTTCTTTCCCGACGCCGCGGCGCGCGCGTACGTCGAGACCGGGATGCGCGCGATGCTCGGGCTGCCGGTCCTCGACTTTCCGACGCCGTACGCGGCCGATCCCGACGGCTACCTGCAGGCCGGGCTGGCCGTCCGCGACGCCTGCAAGCACGAGCCGCGCCTCGTGTTCGCGCTGGCGCCGCACGCGCCGTACACCGTGAGCGACGCCGCGTTCGAGAAGATCGTCGTCTTCGCGCGGCAGCTCGACCTGCCGATCCAGACGCACCTGGCCGAAACCGCCCACGAGGTCGCCGAGAGCCGTGCGCGGCACGGCGCCACCCCGCTCGCGCGGCTCCATCGCCTCGGGGCGACGGGGCCGGGGTTCATCGCGATCCACGGCGTGCATCTGAGCGCCGACGACATCGAGATCCTCGCGACGCACGGCGGGCACGTCGTGCACTGTCCCGCCTCCAACATGAAGCTCGGCAGCGGCATCGCCCCGATCGCCGAGCTCGCGGCCCGCGGCGTCAACGTTGCGCTCGGCACCGACGGGGCGGCGTCGAACAACCGGCTCGATCTCTTCGGCGAGATGCGGCTCGCGTCGCTGCTCGCGAAGGTGCGGGCCGGCGACGCCGCGGCGCTGCCGGCCGAGGACGTGGTCCGCGCGGCGACGCTCGGCGGCGCGCGCGCCCTCGGTCTCGAGCGCGTGCTGGGCTCGCTCGAGCCGGGGAAGGAGGCGGACGTCGTCGCGGTCGACTTCTCCCGTCTCGACGCAGTCCCCTGTTACGATCCGGTATCCCACCTCGTCCACGCGGTGGGCCGCGACGCCGTCACCGACGTCTGGGTCGGCGGGACGCGGGTCGTCATGAACGGCGCGCTCACGGCCACGGACGAGGCCGCGATCGCGATCCGCGCGCGCTACTGGCAGGAGCGGCTGCAATGACTTTCGCGGCACCCCAAGCCCCCCCCGGCGGGGGCAACGTCGACGCCGCGGAGCTCGCGAAGTTTGCTTCGCTCGCACATCACTGGTGGGACCCGGACAGCGCGATGTTCGGCCCGCTGCATCGGCTCAATCCGCTGCGGCTCGAGTGGCTCGAGCGCGCGGCAGGCGGCGTTTCAGGCAAGCGGATCGTCGACGTCGGCTGCGGCGGCGGCATTCTCTCGGAAGCGCTGGCCGCGCGTGGCGCGAGCGTCGTCGGCGTCGACCTGGGCGAGAAGGCGCTCGGCGTGGCGAAGCTGCACCAGCTCGAATCCGGCTCGACCGTCGATTACCGGCTGGTCTCGGCCGAAGCGCTGGCCGCCGAGATGCCGGCGAGCTTCGACGTCGTCGCCTGCATGGAGCTGCTCGAGCACGTGCCCGACCCCGCTGCGATCGTCGCCGCCTGCGGCGCGCTCGCGAAGCCCGGCGGCATCGTCGTGGTCGCGACGATCAACCGCACGCCGACGGCCTACGCGCTGGCGGTCATCGGCGCCGAGTACGTGCTGCAGCTGCTGCCGCGCGGGACGCACGACTACGCGAAATTCCTGAAGCCCGCCGAGCTCGCGCAATTCGCGCGGCGCGCGGGCCTCGTCGCCGGCGCATCGACCGGCGTCGCCTACAACCCGTTCGCGAAGACGTTCCGGCTCGTCGACGACCCCGCCGTCAATTACATGATGGCCTTCCGCCGCCCCGATGCCTGAGGCGCCGGGCGAGCCGCGCGTGCTGCCGGTCGACGCGGTCCTGTTCGATCTCGACGGCACGCTCGCGGACACGGCGCCCGACCTGGGTGCCGCGCTCAATCGTGTCCGCGCGGACCGTGGCCTCGCGCCGGTGCCGCTCGCGCGACTCCGGCCCTACGCGTCGCACGGCGCGCGGGGCCTGATCGGCGCGGGCCTGTCGATTGCGCCCGGCGAACCGGACTACGCGACGCTCCGCGACGCGTTTCTCGCGCACTACGAGGCGGCGCTGTGCGTCGCCACCACCCTCTTCGCCGACGTCGACGCGGTGCTCGATGCGCTCGATGCGCGGGCGCTGCCGTGGGGCATCGTCACCAACAAGGCAACGCGATTCACGGCGCCGCTGCTTGAGGCGCTGTCGCTCGCGGCGCGCGCCGGCGCCGTGGTCTGCGGCGACACGACCCCGTTCGCCAAGCCGCACCCGGCTCCGCTCGCGTACGCAGCCGAGCGTCTCGGCGTCGCACCGTCGCGCTGCGTCTACATCGGCGACGCGCGCCGCGACGTCGAGGCCGGGCGGGCGGCGGGCATGCCGACGCTCGTCGCGCGATGGGGGTACATCGAGCCCGAGGAGTCGCCCGAGCTCTGGCTCGCGGACGGCGTCCTCGACGCGCCCGCCGCGTTGCTCGAGTGGCTGCCGCTCAACCCGAGCACGCGCTCGCGTTGACGAACAGCCACTCCGCGGGCTTGCCGTCACGGGTTCCCGCGACGCGCACCGGCTGGTTCGCGACGAGCGGCTTCACGAGCGCGAGCAGCACGTCGTCGACGTTGGTGAGCGCAATGCCGTTCGCCTGCGTCATCCGGTCGCCGCCGCGCATGCCGAGCATCGCCGCGAATCCGCTGTCGTCACGGATCGAAAGCCCGCCGTTGCCGGCGATGAGCAGCGCCTTCCAGCTGTCGGGCTGCGCAGCGATGCCGGTGAGCAACTCGGCGTTGACGCGATAGACCGGCCCCCGGTAGCCGGCCGGCACTGCGCACGCCGCGGGAGCGGCACCGGCCGCCGCTCGCGTGCGCGTGCGCTCGACCGGGGGCGAGGCCGCGGCCGGGCGCAGCGCGACGTCGCGAACCTCGCCGTGGTCGCGGAGCCGCACGCCCTCGCGGTACACCGCCTCGAGGCGAACGTCTTGCGCCACGTCCTGTCCGGAACGCACGAGCACGGGACCGCTGGGCAGGCGAAACAGCGCGTAGCCTGCGCCATCGCGTTCGGCGAGCACGCCGAGAAGCCGCGTGTCGCCCTGCAGGGCCGTGGTCTTCGCCGGCGCAACGGGGGCTCCGGCGCGGCCGAAGATCGGCGCCGAGCCAATCGCCGCCGCCCACCGGTCGGGCACCTCGAGGGGCGGGAGCGGCGGCGAGGCCGGCCCGAAGAGCCGCCACCCCCAGTGCGCGAGCACGAGGGCGAGCGCGACGCCGGCTGCCGCGGTCGCAAGCCACGCCGCCGCGCGCCACGGCCAGGGCAGCGTGGAAGCGTCCGCCGTCATCGTCGCTGCCCGCTCGCCTGCGGACCCGCCCCGCCGAGGCAGGCGGGTGGTGCGAACGGCTTCGCTATAATGTCCCGGCGCATCGTGGCCTCCCGCGCGCTTCGCCCACCGCGCGTCCGTTGAATCCCCTTCTCTCGCGGCTGTCGCCGTATCCGTTCGAGCGCCTGCGTCAGCTGACGGCCGGCGTGGTGCCGCGTGCGGCCCTCGCGCCGATCACGCTCTCGATCGGAGAGCCCAGGCACCCCACGCCGCGCCTCGTGCTCGACGCGATGGCGGCCGCAGGATCGGGTCTCGCGAATTATCCCACGACGGTCGGCGCGCCGGCGCTGCGCGAGGCGATCGCCGCCTGGCTCGGACGCCGGCACGGCGTGCCGCCGCTCGATCCGGCGACCGAGGTGCTGCCGGTGCTCGGCAGCCGCGAGGCGCTGTTCGCGTTCGCGCAGACCGTTGTCGACGCGAGCCGTCCGGGGGCGACGGTGGTCATGCCGAATCCGTTCTACCAGATCTACGAAGGCGCGGCGCTGCTCGCCGGGGCGACGCCGTACTGCGTCAACGCGCGCGCGGATCACGGCTTTGCGCCGGCGTGGGACGAGGTGCCCGACGCAGTCTGGGCCCGCACGCAGCTCGTCTACGTGTGCTCGCCCGACAATCCCACGGGTCGCGTCGCGACGCCGGAGGAGTGGCGAGGGCTGTTCGACCTGTCCGACCGCCACGGTTTCGCCATCGCCGCCGACGAATGCTATTCGGAGATCTACTTCGACGAGGCGAGGCCGCCCGTCGGCGCACTCGCCGTGGCGCACCGCCTGGGCCGCGCGGGCTACCCGAGGCTCGTGAGCTTTGGCAGCCTGTCGAAGCGCTCCAACGCGCCTGGCCTGCGCTCCGGCTACGTCGCCGGCGACGCGGCGCTCGTCAAGGCGTTCCTCCTCTATCGGACGTACCACGGGTCGGCGATGTCGCCTGCCGTTGCGGCGGCCAGCCTCGCCGCGTGGAACGACGAGGCGCACGTGCGCGAGAACCGCGCCGCCTACGCCGTGAAGTTCGCCGCGCTCCAGCCACGGCTCGCCGGAGCGCTTCCCTGCGCGATGCCGGATGCGGCGTTCTATCTCTGGGCCGAGACGCCGGGAGACGACGCCGAATTCGCGCGGCGTCTCTACGCGGAACAGGCGGTGACCGTCCTGCCCGGCAGCTTTCTCGCCCGCGACGCCCACGGCCTGAACCCCGGTCGCGGCCGGGTCCGGATTGCGCTCGTGGCGTCGCTCGCCGAGTGCACCGAGGCGGTCGAACGGATCGTCGAGACGGTCGCGGCCGGCTGAGGCTCCGGCAGCCGGCGCCCGTGCCGACGCTTCGTCGCCGTCCGGGACGCTTCGTCGGGACCGCGCTGTCCGGGCCCCATCCGCCCTAATATCCACGTCATGGCGACTCTGGCGCTGCCCGCGGAGCGCGGCTGGCTGGCCGCGCTCAAGGCGGGCTTCCACGCTTCGTGGCTCACGATCCTGCTGATCGTGGGCATCAATATCGGCTTCGCGGCGATCATGTCGATCGAGGATCCGCGGCCGTTCTGGCATCCGCTCATCAGCACGCAGTGCTTCGGCCTGGCGATCGCCTACGCCGTGAACGTCGCGTCACCCTGGGAGAAGTCGCGGCCGATCTGGCGGCTCTGCGCGGCCGTCGCCATCGGGACAATCGCGGGTTACGGCCTCGTCGTGCTGATCAAGTGGTATCTGCTCGGACTCGCCGGCTACGCGCCGGGCGATCTCGTCTCCGACTCGCACAAGTTCCAGTGGACGCTGCTCTCGGGGTTCTCGAACGGCTTGTTCGTGAGCCTCTTCTTCATGCTCAAGTTCCGCGAGACGCGGGCCCAGGCGGCGCTGCATCGCGCCGAGGCCGAGCGGCACCGGCTGTCGGGCCTCGCGCTCGAGTCGGAGCTCA
Source organism: uncultured beta proteobacterium (assembly GCA_963734055.1). Lineage (GTDB taxonomy): Bacteria > Pseudomonadota > Gammaproteobacteria > Burkholderiales > Casimicrobiaceae > CAIWHR01. The sequence continues at coordinate 686,504 of CAVTFQ010000007.1, read as the reverse complement.
AGCTCATGCAGGCGCAGGTCGAGCCTCACTTCCTGTTCAACACCCTCGCGTCGGTCCAGTACCTGACGGAAACCGATCCGCCGCAGGCGTCGGCGCTGCTCGGGCACCTTCTCGCGTATCTGCGCGCGGCGCTGCCGCAGCTCCGCAGCGCAAGCACGACGCTCGAGCAGGAGATCGCGCTGACCGAGGCTTACCTGCAGATCCTCAAGACGCGGATGGGGGCACGCCTCGCATTCACGATCGACGTCGCCCCCGAGCTGCGCGGGCACCCGTTCCCGCCGGGACTCCTGATCTCGGTCGTCGAGAACGCGATCACGCACGGGCTCGAGCCCAACGCCGAGGGCGGGAACGTCCGCATCGACGCGCGCCGCCAGGATGGACGCCTCGTGGTGGCCGTCACCGACACGGGCGTGGGTCTCAAGGCCGCCGGCCGTCCCGGCCAGGGCGTCGGACTCGCGAACGTCCGCGATCGGATCGCGGCGCTCTTCGGCGCGAGCGGACGATTCACGCTGAGCGAGGCGCCGCCGCACGGTGCGCGCGCGGCGATCGAGATTCCGCTCGCGCGAGATTGAGCGTGCCGACCGCACTCCTGGCCGAGGACGAACTCTTGCTGCGTGCGCAGCTCAAGGCGCGGCTCGCGGCGGCGTGGCCCGAGCTCGAGATCGTGGCCGAGGCCGCGAACGGCGACGAAGCGCTGGCGCTCGTCGCGGAACACCGCCCCGACATCGCGTTCCTCGACATCCGGATGCCCGTGCGGAGCGGCCTCGAGGTCGCCCGCGAGATCGGCGGCGGCTGCCACGTCGTGTTCGTGACGGCCTACGACGAGTACGCGGTCGCCGCGTTCGACGAGGGCGCCGTCGACTACGTGCTGAAACCGCCGGCCCCCGAACGCATCGCGAAGGTCGTCGCCCGCCTGAAGGAGCGTCTCGCGGCTGCACCGCTCGATCTCACCGCGTTGCTCGCGAGACTCGCGCCGCGCAACGGTGCCGCGGCGCCGCTCAAGTGGATCCGCGCGTCGCTCGGAGCGTCGATGAAGATGATCGCCGTCGACGACGTCGTCTACTTCCAGGCGGGGGACAAGTACACGAAGGTCGTCACTGCCGAAGGCGAGGCGCTCATCCGCAAGCCCATCAAGGACCTCTACGAAGAGCTCGACGCCGAGGCCTTCTGGCAGATTCACCGGGGCACGATCGTGAATCTCCGGGCGATCGCCCGCGTCGACCGCGATTGGCGCGGCGAACCCGTGATCCTGCTTCGCGGCCGCGACGAGAAGCTCGCCGTGAGCCGCACCTTCGCGCACCGCTTCAAGTCGATGTAGCCCGGCGCCGGGGTTGCCTTCGCCCCTGTCGTCCCCACCTGGGCGGCGACCTGCCGCGAGTCCGGCCTTACGGCCGCGGCGGCCGCGGGATTTCCCCGCACGGTAGAATTCGCCTTTTGCCCCGCCCGGCCGCTCGGCCCACCATGCACGACCTCCAGCGCACCATCGACGAAGCGTGGGAAACCCGCGCCACCCTCTCGGCCGGCGCGGCGCCGAGGCAGCTCCGCGACGCGGTGGCGCACGTGATCGGCGAGCTCGACGCGGGCCGCCTCCGCGTCGCCGAGAAATCGAACGGGGCGTGGACGGTCCACCAGTGGATCAAGAAGGCGGTGCTCTTGTCCTTCCGGCTCGCCGAAAACGTGCCGATGCGCGTCGGCAACGGCAACGGCGCCCCGCCGTTCGCGTTCTACGACAAGGTGCCGACCAAGTTCGCGGCGTACGGCGATGCCGACTTCGCGGGCTCCGGCGTCCGGGTGGTGCCCCCTGCCGTCGCGCGCCGCGGAGCCTACGTCGCGAGCAACGTCGTGCTGATGCCGTCGTTCGTCAACATCGGCGCCTACGTCGACGAGGGCACGATGGTCGACACCTGGGCGACGGTGGGCTCGTGCGCCCAGATCGGCCGCAACGTGCACCTCTCCGGCGGCGTCGGCATCGGCGGCGTGCTCGAACCGCTGCAGGCGAACCCGACGATCGTCGAGGACAACTGCTTCATCGGCGCGCGCTCGGAGGTGGTCGAAGGCGTGATCGTCGAGGAGAATTCCGTGCTCGGCATGGGCGTGTTCATCGGCCAGAGCACGAAGATCTACGACCGCGCGACGGGCGCCGTGAGCTACGGCCGCGTGCCGGCGGGCTCGGTCGTGGTGGCCGGCAGCCTGCCGTCCGGCACGGGCGACTGCCAGCTCTACTGCGCCGTGATCGTGAAGCGGGTCGACGCCAAGACGCGCTCGAAGACCAGCATCAACGAACTGCTCCGCGCGTGACGCCGCCGTGCTCGCCCCTGCCATGCCCGTCAAGCTCAAGACGCCCGAAGACATCGCCAAGATGCGGGTGGCGGGACGCCTCGCGTCCGAGCTGCTCGACCACCTGACGCCGCACGTGCGGGCCGGCATCACCACGGGCGAGCTCGACGACATCGCCCACGAGCACCAGGTCGGCGTGCAGAAGGTGATTCCCGCGACGCTCAACTACGCGCCGCCGGGACACTCGCCGTTTCCGGCGACGATCTGCACGTCGGTGAACCACGTCGTGTGTCACGGGATCCCCGGCGACAAGAAGCTCAAGCCCGGCGACATCGTCAACGTCGACGTCACCGTCATCAAGGACGGCTGGCACGGCGATTCGAGCCGGATGTTCTACGTGGGCATGCCGTCGATCCAGGCGCGGCGCCTGGTCGAGACGACCTACGAGGCGATGTGGCGCGGCATCCGCATGGTCCGGCCCGGCGCGCACCTGGGCGACATCGGCCACACCATCCAGAAGTTCGCGGAAGGCCAGGGCTATTCGATCGTCCGTGAGTTCTGCGGCCACGGCATCGGGACGCAGTTCCACGAGGAGCCGCAGGTGCTTCACTACGGGCGTCCGGGCACCGGGCTCGAGCTCGCCCCCGGGATGGTGTTTACGATCGAGCCCATGATCAACGCCGGCCGCGCGGCCATCCGCAGCCTCGCCGACGGCTGGACCATCGTCACCGCCGACCACTCGCTCTCGGCGCAGTGGGAGCACACGGTCGCGGTCACCGACGACGGGTTCGAAGTGCTCACACTTTCACCTGGCGCGCCGCCGCCTCCGCATTGAACGACCCCGTCGCGCTGCCGTCGATGCGCGCACGGCGCGTGCCGGCGGACCTGGCACCCCGCTGTCGCGACCAGCTCGCGGCGGCGCGCGCCTCGCTTCGGGCTGCGTTCGCGGTTCGGCCCGACACGCCAGAGCTCCTGCGCGAGTCTGCCCGCGCCGTCGATCGCATCCTCGTCGCCATCTGGAGCGAGCTCGCGGCCCCGGCCGACCTGGCGCTGGTCGGCGTCGGCGGCTACGGCCGCGGCCAGCTGTTCCCGCATTCGGATGTCGACGTCCTGGTCCTGCTGCCGCGCGAGCTCGATGCCGAGGACACGGTCTTCGTCGAGCGGTTCGTGGGGATGCTGTGGGACATCGGGCTCGACGCCGCGCACAGCGTGCGGACGATTGCCGAGTGCGAGCGCGAGCTGGCGGGCGACATCACCGTCCGGACGAGCCTGCTCGAGCACCGCTTCATTGCCGGCTCCCGGCCGCTCTACGGAACCTTTCGGCGCGCGTTCGCGGCCGCGATGGATCCGCGCCAGTTCTACGAGGCCAAGTCGCTCGAGCAGCAGCAGCGGCATCTCAAGTACCACGACACGGCGTACAACCTCGAGCCGAACCTGAAGGAAAGTCCCGGCGGCCTTCGCGATCTGCAGACGGTGCTGTGGATCGCGCGCGCCGCCGGGCTCGGTCGGTCGTGGCGGGAGCTCGCGCAGGCGGGCCTCATCACGATGCAGGAGGCGCGCACGGTCTCCCGCCAGGAGCGCCTGATCGGCGACCTGCGCGTGCGTCTCCACTATCTCGCGGGCCGCCGCGAGGATCGCCTCGTGTTCGACCTGCAGACCGCCCTCGCCCGCGAGCTCGGTCTCGCGGACACCTCGGCGAAGCGCGCGAGCGAGCAGCTGATGCAGCGCTACTACCGGGCCGCGAAGCTCGTCCGCCAGGCGAACGTGATCCTGCTGCAGAATCTGCACGCGCGGCTGTTCCCGGCCGCGCGGGACCCGGCCCCGATCGACGACGACTTCCAGGCGATCGATGAGCTGCTCGACCTTCGCGACGAATCGCTGTTCGAGCGGCGGCCGCCGGCGATGCTCGACGCGTTCCTGACGATGCAGCGGCACTCCGAGCTCAAGGGCATGTCGGCGCGAACGCTGCGCGCGCTGTGGCGCAACCGCAACCGCATCGACGCGCGCTTCCGGCGCGATCCGGCCAACCGCGCGCGCTTCCTCCAGGTGTTCCGCGAGCCGCGCGGCCAGACGCACGAGCTCAGGCGGATGAACCAGTACGGGATCCTCGGCCACTACCTGCCCGCGTTCGGGCGCATCGTCGGCCAGATGCAGCACGACCTCTTCCACGTCTACACGGTGGACGAGCACATCCTGATGGTGATCCGCAACCTGCGCCGCTTCAGCGAGCCCCAGCACGCGCACGAATACCCGCTCTGCTCCCGGCTCATGGCCGACTTCGAGCGCAAGGAAGTGCTGTATCTGGCCGGGCTCTTCCACGACATCGCGAAGGGACGCGGCGGCGACCACTCGGAGCTCGGCCAGCGCGACGCGCGGCGGTTCTGCCTCGCGCACGGGCTCGCGCGGGAGGACGCGGACCTGGTCGGCTGGCTCGTGCGCGAGCACCTGACGATGTCGTCGACCGCGCAGAAGCAGGATCCGTCCGATCCCGAGGTCGTCGACGCGTTCGCGCGCAGGGTCGGCAGCCTGCGGCGGCTGATCGCGCTCTACCTCCTCACCGTCGCCGACATCCGGGGGACGAGTCCCCGCGTGTGGAACGCCTGGAAGGCGCAGCTCCTCGAGGACCTGTTCCACGCGACGCGGCGCGTGCTCGCGGGCGAAGGGGCGGCCCGCACGCTGCAGGACTCGCTGCAGCAGCGGCAGGACGAGGCCTGCCGGCTCCTGCGGCTCTACGCGGTGCCGGCCGACGCCGAGCGCGCGCTGTGGCGGCACCTCGACATGCCTTATTTCATGCGTCACACGGCCGAGGAAATCGCGTGGCACGCACGCCACCTGTACTGGCGCGTCGAGCGGCCGGCGCCGGTCGTCAAGGTGCGGCTCGCGCGGTCCGGCGCCGGGCTCCAGGTCCTGGTGTATCTACCCGACCAGAAGCACCTCTTCGCGCGCGTCTGCGGCTACTTCGGGCGGCACGGGCTGTCGATCCTCGAGGCGAAGATCCACACCACGCGCCACGGCTACGCGCTCGACACGTTCGCGATCCACGATCCGACGGACCCCCGCGCGTCATATCGCGACACGATCCAGATGATCGAGTTCGAGCTGACGCAGGTGCTCGAGGATCGGAGCCCGGTCGAGCCGCCGCCGCCGGGCCGGGTGAGCCGGCAGCTCCGGCATTTCCCCCTTTCTCCGTCGGTCAGGATCTTTCCCGACGACAAGGGCACGCACCACATCCTCGAGATCGTCGCCGGCGACCGCCCCGGCCTCCTCGCACAGATCGCCTACACGCTGGCCCAGGCCAACGTCAACGTCGCGAGCGCCCGGATCAACACGTTGGGCGAACGCGCCGAGGACGTCTTCCTGATCGACGGGGCGCGGCTGCACGACGAGCAGGCGTTGTTGCGCCTCGAGACCGCGCTCTACGATCAATTACGCGTTTAGCCCGTCGTCCCCGCGAACGCGGGGACCCAGCTCCGCGTGTAGCCCGTCGTCCCCGCGAACGCGGGGACCCAGCGACGTTCGGCGAAAGACACCGAATTCCTGCCTTCGCGGGAATGACGGCTCCGGCGGCCTCCGCACTGCCAGACTTGATCGATGCCCCGGTCCGTCGGCCCCTGCGACCACTCGCGATTGCTCGCTCCCCCTTGCCTTCGGCCGGGGCCCCGGCTCGCCGCTCGGGTCGCTACTCTTCGACGGTCGCGACGTCGGGGAACAGGATGTCGGTGAAGCCGAACTGCCGGAAGTCGCGCATCCGCATCGGGTAGAGAATGCCGAGCAGGTGGTCGCACTCGTGCTGGACGACGCGCGCGTGGAACCCGGCCGTCTCGCGCTCGACCCGCCGGCCGTGCGGGTCGAAGCCCTCGTAGCGCAGGCGCGTAAAACGCGGCACGACGCCACGCAGCCCGGGCACGGAGAGGCAGCCTTCCCAGTCGTCCTCCATCTCGTCTCCCAGCGGTGTCAGCACCGGGTTCACGAGCTCGGTGTAGGGAACCGGTTCCGCGTCGGGGTAGCGCGGGTTCCTTTCGACACCGAAGATCACGACCTGCAGCGGGACACCGATCTGCGGCGCCGCGAGCCCGGCGCCGTCCTGCGCAGCCATCGTGTCCCGGAGGTCGGCGAAGAGCGCCGCGAGCTCCGGCGTGCCGAAGGCGGTCACGGGCTGCGACGGCTGCAGGAGCCGCGGGTCCCCCATGCGCAGGACCTCGCGGATCATCGCGCCGAGACGAGCGGCACCACGTGCTCGACCAGGAGCCGCACCTTGTCCATCGCAACCTCGAGCACACGCGCGATCCCGTCCATCGAGATTGCGTGCGCCGAGTCCTCGCGTCCCGCCGCGTGGTTCACGACGACCGCGACGGCGGCGTAGGGAAGCTCGAGCTCGCGTGCGAGTGCGGCTTCGGGCATGCCGGTCATGCCCACCATCGTAGCGCCGTCGCGCTCGAGCCGGTCGATTTCCGCCGCCGTCTCGAGACGCGGGCCGGAGACCGCGCCGTAGACGCCGCCGTCCGCGAGCGCGATGCGGGCGCTGGCCGCCGCAGCGAGGCAGGTCGCGCGAAGCGACGGCGTGTACGGCCGCGTGAAGTCGATGTGCACGACTTGCTGGTCGCCGCCGTCGAAGAACGTGCCCTCGCGATCGTGCGTGTAGTCGATGAGCTGATGCGGAAGGACGAGGTCCCCCGGAACGACGCCGCGGATGCCGCCGACCGAGGCCACGGCGAGCACCGCGCTCGCCCCACGTTCCTTCAACGCCCAGAGGTTCGCCCGGTAGTTGACTCGGTGCGGCGGAATGGTATGCCCGTGGCCGTGGCGCGCGAGGAAGATCGTGTCCCGGCCGGCGATCTGGCCGAAGAGGAGCGCCGAGGACGGCTGGCCGTAGGGGGTGCGCACGACCTCTCGATGGGCAACGGCTAAGGTCGACAGCCGGGTAAGGCCGCTTCCGCCGATGATGGCAAGCATGGAATTTGCTTAAGAATGCGGCGAAATGGATGGCCGAGGCCGCCCAGGTGCCGCCGAACAAAAAAATTGCCCCGCCGCGGCCCCGTCGGAGGACGGACGGCCCCGGGGTGGAACTCCCCGCCAATTCATGACATTATCATGGAAACCCGCGCCGGGGCGGAAGCATCCGCCGCCCGCGCCGGAATTGTAGCCCGAGGCCCCCAATGTACCTCGACCGACTGTTCAGACTGATGGCGGAGAAGCAGGCCTCCGACCTGTTCATCTCCTGCGGCGCGCCGATCAACATCAAGGTGAACGGCGTCGTTGCGCCCATCTCGACGCAACCGATGGACGTGGAGACCGTTCGGCGGATCGCCTACGAGCTCATGAGCAAGGAGCAGGCCCGCGAGTTCGAGAACGAGCTCGAGATGAATCTCTCCCATCTCGACCGCGCCGTCGGCAACTTCCGGATCAACATCTTCCGGCAGCGCGGAACGATCTCGATGGTGATCCGCTTCGTGCGCAGCAACATTCCGGTCTTCGACGACCTGCGGCTGCCGCCGGTGCTGCTCGACATCGTGATGGAGAAGCGCGGGCTCGTGCTGATCGCCGGCGCGACCGGCTCGGGCAAGTCGACGACGCTTGCCGCGATGATCGACTACCGCAACAACCACCGGTCGGGACACATCCTGACGATCGAGGACCCGATCGAGTACCTGTTCGAGCACAAGCAGAGCATCGTCAACCAGCGCGAGCTCAACATCGACACGCAGACCTATCAGAAGGCGCTGCAGAACGCACTGCGCGAGGCGCCGGACCTCATCATGATCGGCGAGATCCGCGACCGCGAGACGATGCAGCAGGCGCTCCTGCACACGCTGACCGGCCACCTGTGCCTGTCGACGCTCCACGCGAACAACAGCTATCACGCGCTGTCGCGGATCATCAACCTGTTCCCCTACGACGCCCGCTCCGGCCTCCTGTCCGACCTCTCGATCGGCCTGCGGGCGATCGTCTGCCAGCGCCTCGTCAAGAACATCGACGGCGAGCTGCAGCCGGCGGTCGAGATCCTGCTCAACACGGCGCTGATCGCCGAGCTCATCAAGAACGGCGAGATCGTCCAGATCAAGGAAGCGATGGAGCAATCGCTCTATCCCGGGTCGCAGACCTTCGAGCAGGCGCTGTCCCGGCTCTATCTCGACGGGCAGATGAGCTACGACGAGGCGATGACCGCGTCGGACTCGCCGACCAACCTCGCGTGGCTCATCAACCAGAATTCGCCGACGGCGCGCGTCGAGGCCCTGGCGCACGAGTCGGAAGACGGCAAGGCCAAGCGCCCGCAGAGCGATTTCACGGCGCTGCGGATCGACGCCGAAATGCTGGACAGGCCCCACTGACCTCGGAGCGGCACTACGGTCGCGGTTTGCTAACATGCGGCGCATGCCTGTCGTCGCCCGCTCCGCTGCGCCTCCGACCGTCGATCCCACCCTCGAGCTGACGCGCGCGCTGGTCGCGCGGCCCTCGGTCACTCCCGACGACGCCGGTTGCCAGGAGCTCGTCGCCGGGCGCCTCGCTCCGCTCGGCTTCGCGTGCGAAACGCTGGTCGCGGGCGGCGTCACCAATCTCTGGGCGCGCCGCGGCGCGGCGCGGCCGCTGGTCTGCCTCGCCGGACACACGGACGTCGTGCCGACGGGTCCGCGCGAGCGCTGGCATTCCGATCCCTTCACGCCCACCGAGCGGGATGGGTGGCTCTACGGCCGCGGCGCCGCCGACATGAAAGCGTCGCTCGCGGCCTTTGTCATCGCCGTCGAAGGGTTCGTGCGCGAACACGGGGACGCCCCAGGCTCGCTCGCACTCTTGCTCACCTCCGACGAGGAAGGGCCTTCCGTCGACGGCACCGCGCGCGTCGTCGACAAGCTTGCGGCCGCCGGCGAGACGATCGACTTCTGCCTCGTCGGCGAGCCGACGTCCGTCGACCGTCTCGGCGACACGATCAAGAACGGCCGCCGCGGGACGCTCACCGGGAAGCTCACCGTGAGAGGCGTGCAGGGCCATGTCGCCTATCCGCACCTCGCGCGGAATCCGATTCACCTCGCCGCACCCGCCCTGGCGGAGCTTGCGGCGACGCGCTGGGACGATGGCGACACGCACTTTCCGCCGACAACGTGGCAATGCTCGAACGTCCACGCCGGGACCGGCGCCACCAACGTGATTCCGGGCGAGCTCGAGGCGCTCTTCAATTTCCGCCACGCGCCGGCGAGCACCCGGGAGTCGCTCGCGGCGCAGCTCGAGGAGGTGCTCGCCCGCCACGGCCTCGACTACACGCTCGCCTGGACCGGATACGGCAAGCCGTATTTCACGCCGCCCGGCGCGCTCGTCGGCATCGTGAGCGACGTCGTCCGGGAGCAGGCGGGCGTGACGCCCGAACTGTCCTGCAGCGGCGGAACCTCCGACGGCCGATTCATCGCCGACATCTGCGACGAGGTCGTGGAGCTGGGACCCGTCGGTGCGACGATCCACCAGCTGAACGAGCGGGTCCGCGTGGTCGACCTGCCCGTGCTGTCGCGGATCTATCGACGGATTCTCGAGCGATTGCTGCTGCCCGGCCGATGACGACCGTGGCGCACGATCTCGTGACGCTCCGCGACTGGCTGCGGTTCGCCGTCACGCGCTTCGGCGAGGCCAGGCTCGCGTTCGGCCACGGCACCGACAATGCCTACGACGAGGCCGCCTACCTGCTCCTGCACGCGCTTTCGCTGCCGCTCGACCGGCTTGAGCCCTTCCTCGACGCCAGGCTCACGCAGGCCGAGCGCGCGCACCTCGACCAGCTCTTTACGCGCCGGATCGACCAGCGGGTGCCCGCCGCGTATCTCACCCACGAAGCGTGGCTTGGCGAGTTCCGTTTCTACGTCGACGAGCGCGTGCTGATCCCACGCTCCTTCATCGCGGAACTGCTTCCGGACGGTCTCACGCCGTACGTCGGCGCGCCGGAAAAGGTCGCGACGGCACTCGATCTCTGCACGGGCTCCGGGTGCCTTGCCGTCCTCCTCGCCCACGCCTATCCGGCCGCCGACGTGGACGCCGTCGACATTTCCGCCGACGCCCTGGCCGTCGCGCAGCACAACGTCGCGGACTACGGACTCGCGGACCGGATCAACCTGATCCGCTCCGACCTCTTCTCGAACCTTTCCGACAAGAGCTACGACCTCATCATCAGCAATCCCCCGTACGTGACCGCCCTCGCGATGGAGGAATTGCCGCCGGAGCATCGGCACGAGCCGGCGCTCGCGCTGGCCGGTGGCGAGGACGGCCTCGACGCGGTCCGCACCATCGTGCGGGACGCGCCGCGGTTCCTGAATCCGGGCGGCACGCTCGTCGCCGAGGTTGGCCACAATCGTGTTGCCGCGGAGCTCGCCTTCCCGCGGCTGCCTTTCGTCTGGCTCGAAACCGCCGGTTCTGCGGACAGCGTGTTCCTGCTCTCGCGCGAGGAGCTGGTTGCGGGCCGGTGACCCGCCGCGTCAGGCGTCGATCGAGAAGAACCGGCGGATTCGCCGCACCAGCTCGGTCGCGCTGTAGGAGTTCTGCCGTGCGCGCGCCTCGTCGGAGAGCGCCTGCAATCGCGCATCGTTGGCTGTTTGCCGCGCGACGACCACCCTGGAAATCGGCTCGAGGAGCGCCTCGTGCGCGCGCACGATCGCGTCGAAGCCAGCCTTGTCGAGGCGGTAGCAGAGCACGTCGTTCCGTGCGACGACGGTTGCCCCGCGCGGCTGCCCGGTCAACAGCCCCATTTCGCCGAAATACGACGGCGCGTCGAGCGTGGCCAAGTGGTCGCGCGTGCCTGTTCCGCCGGCGCTGTCGTCATAGACCTCGACCCGCCCGCGGGCCAGGATGAGCAGCGAATCCGCGTCCTCGCCCTGGCGTGCGATGACGTCGTCCGCGACATAGGGGCAGTTGGTGAGTTCGGAGGCGAGAGCCCGTCGCTCGTCGTCGCTGAGCGCGGCGAAGAGATCGATCCGGGCGAGCGTCGCGGAGCGCAGGTCGAGCTCCCGTTCCTGGAGCTCCGTCGCGTCGGCGCGCCCCTTGCGGATCAGCACGCGGTGCGGGAAGGGGATCACCATGCCGCTGCGCGCCAGGATCGCCGCAACGTGGAGCCGTACCTGCGAATCGGTCCACAAGTCGTGCGAGAGATCCGTGCACCAGTACCGCACCGCGTAGAGGACCCCGCTCTCGCCGAAGCCCATGCAGATCACGACCAGCGGCGGCTGGGACGCCACGTTGCGGATCTCGGCATGCGTGAGACCGTCGAGAACAGCCGCCACCACGCGCGACGGCGGCGCGTCGTAGGACACGGTGAAGTCCACGCCGCGGCGCGACGGAATGCGCTCGTCACCGCGGCGCCCGAGCACGGTCAGTCGGTTCTTGATCAGGTGGCCGTTGGGAATGATGACCGTCTCGCCCATGTTGGTCGCGATCGCCGTGTATCGCCAACGGATCCCGACTACCTTTCCCGACACCCCGTCCATCCGGATCCAGTCGCCGATGCGGCAGGTGTTGTCGAGCTGGAGCGCGATGCCGCCCCACAGGTTGCCGAGCGTCTCCTGCAGCGAGAAGGCGATCACGCCGGTGATCACCGCCGACGTCGTGATGATGCCGGCGAGGTTCACGCCCACGACCTTCATCCGGACGAGTGCGAACACGATCAGCACCACCGCGATCAGCACGTCCCCGAGGATGCGCGGGATCGAGAGCCGCTTGAGCACCCCCTGGAAGACGCAGATGACCGCGATTCGCGTGAACCCGATGGCGATGAGCAGCAGGAGCGACTCGCGAATGACGGACGTGATCGTCGCGTCGGTGAGCGCGCCGCCGTAACGCACGAGCAGCATCAGGCCGACGACCCCGACGGCCATCGCGACCGTCATGTTGATCATGTTGCCGCTCAGGTCCCGCCGCAGCCAGATCGTCACGAGCGCGAGCGCGAGCCCGGCGGCGACGAACATCTGCGCGTCGAAGATCAGGTCGGGCGTCGGCATGCGGAGCGCGGAATCAGGATGCGGGCGTCGCCGATTATATAGAATGGGTGTCCGCGCCCCGTCGCGGCGCGCCTCGCGCTCCCCATGACCGCATCCCGCACCGGCGGCGAAATCCTCGTTGCCAATCTCGTCGCCCAGGGCGCGACGCACGCGTTCGCGGTTCCCGGCGAGAGCTATCTCGCGGTGCTCGATGCGCTGTACGACGTGCGCGACCGGCTGTCCCTGGTCGTGTGCCGGCAGGAAGGGGGCGCCGCGTACATGGCGGAGGCGTACGGCAAGCTGACCGGGCGGCCCGGCATTGCACTCGTCACGCGCGGCCCCGGTGCCACGAACGCGGCGATCGGCGTGCACGCGGCGGCGCAGGATTCAACGCCGATGGTGCTCCTGGTCGGACAGGTCGGCAGCGATTTCGTCGACCGCGAGGCATTCCAGGAGATCGACTACCGGCGGATGTTCGGCGCTGTCGCCAAATGGGCGGCGCAGATCGACCGCGCCGACCGCATCCCGGAGTACGTCGCGCATGCCTTCCGCACGGCGATGTCCGGACGGCCCGGGCCGGTGGTGCTCGCGCTGCCCGAGGATATGCTGTCCGCGCGGGCGGAGGTCGCCGATGCGCCCGGGGTCGATGCCGTCGGCGCCGCGCCGGCTCCGGCGCTCGTCGCGGCCGCCGTGGAGAAGCTTGCCGCGGCGAAGCGACCGCTCGTGATCGTCGGCGGCAGCCGCTGGGACGCGGCCGCGTGCCGTTCGCTGCGCGACGCAGCCGAAGCGCTCGCGGTGCCTGTCGCCTGCGGCTTCCGCAGTCAGGATCTCTTCGACAACCGCCACCCGTTGTATGCGGGCGACGTCGGCATCGGGATCAATCCGAAGCTCGCTGCGCGGATCCGGGACGCCGACGTGCTGCTCGTGATCGGCGAGCGGCTGGGTGAGATGACGACGTCGGGCTACACGCTGCTCGCGCCGCCCGTCCCCGCGCAGACGCTGATCCATGTCCACCCCGGCGCCGACGAGCTCGGCCGCGTCTACCAGCCCGCCCTCGCGATCGCCGCGACCCCCGGCGAGTTTCTCGCGGCGTTGCGGACGCCGCGGCTCCATGCTTCGACGAGCGCTCCGGCCCGCGCCGCGGCTGCCCACGCGGACTACCTCGAGTGGCAGGCGCCCCGGCCCGTGCCGGGCGAGCTCGATCTGTGGCGCATCGTGCAGTGGCTCGACGCGCACCTGCCCGACGATGCGATCGTCGCGAACGGCGCGGGCAATTATTCGACGTGGCTGCACCGCCTGTATCGCTATCGCGGCTTCCGCACGCAGCTCGCTCCCTACGTGGGCTCGATGGGTTACGGCGTGCCGGCCGCGATCGCAGCCAAGGCGGTTCACCCCGACCGCCTGGTGGTCTCGTGGAACGGCGACGGCTGCTTCCTCATGAACGGCCAGGAACTGGCGACGGCAGTGCAATACGGCCTCGGCGTGATCTTCGTCGTCGTCGACAACGCGATGTACGGGACGATACGGATGCACCAGGAGCGCACGTACCCCGGCCGCGTGCACGGCACCGGGCTCGTGAGCCCCGATTTCGCCGCGTTCGCGCGCGCGTTTGGCGCGCACGGCGAGACCGTCGCCCGCACCGACGAATTTGCGCCCGCCTTCGAGCGTGCGCGGGCGGCGGGCGGGCCCGCCCTCCTCCACCTCAGGCTCGACCCGCAGGCGCTGACGATGAACGCGTCCCTCGACGCGCTCCGCGCGGAGGGCGCGGCGCGCGCGAATTGACCGCGCGGGGGCACTACCCCTGGGGGACGACGCGTGCGCTCGATCCGCTGCCCTCGATGGTCACCTTCTGTCCCTGGCGCAGGTCCGGGTTGATCGGCTGCGTGATCGAGACGAGGACGCCGCTCGTGAGGCGCACGATCACCTGCTGCGCCGGCTGCGGCTTGTCGAAGTACTGGCGCTGCGCGTAATTGCCGCCCACGGCGCCGGCGATCGCGCCCGCTGCAATCGCGACCTCGCGGCCCGTGCCCGCGCCGATCAGGCTCCCGAGCCCCGCCCCGGCGAGGCCGCCGACGATGGCGCCGACGCCGATATCGTGGTTCGACCGCATCTCGGCGGCGTTGATCTGTTCGATCGTGCCGGAGCGCACCTCGATCTCCGTGGGTCCGCCTCCGGACGGCGCCGCGCAGGCGCCGAGCACGAGCAGCAAGGAAACAACGGTGAAGCTCGCGAGCACGCGTTTCATCGGGAGAGTCGTCCGGGCTTGATCGGGGGGAGAAGGCGCTGGCACGAGGTCATTCGGCTTCGAGGGCCCTCCGGGCCGCCGCGAGCTCCTTCCGCTCTGCGGCGTCCACTTCGGGATAGCCGAGACCGAGGCGCTCGATCGCCTCGACGATCGCGGCGGCGACGACGAGCCGCGTGTACCACTTGTTGTCGGCCGGCACGACGTACCACGGCGCGTGCCTCGTCGCCGTCGCCCGGATCGCTTGCTCGTAGGCGCGCATGTACGGGATCCAGTGCTCGCGCTCCTTCACGTCGGCGGCCTGGAATTTCCAGTGCTTCTCAGGCTCGTCGAGCCGCTCGAGGAACCGCCGCTTCTGCTCGTCGCGCGACACGTTGAGGAAGAACTTGAGGATCAGGACGCCGTTTCGCGCGAGGTAACGCTCGAACGCGGCGATGTCCTCGAGCCGGTCGTCCCAGACGTCGTCGTGGACGAGCCCGGGGGGAAGCTGCTGCCGCTGCAGGAACTCCGGGTGCACGCGGACGACCAGCACCTCCTCGTAGTAGGAGCGGTTGAAGATGCCGATCCTGCCGCGTTCGGGGAGCGCGCGCGTCGTCCGCCACAGGAAATCGTGATCGAGCTCCTCCGTCGACGGCTGCTTGAACGAGTAGACCTGGCAGCCCTGCGGATTCACGCCCGACATCACGTGCTTGATCGTGCTGTCCTTCCCGGCGGCGTCCATCGCCTGAAACACGAGCAGCACGGCCCATCGATTCTGCGCGTAGAGCTTGTTCTGCTCCTCGGCGAGCCACTCGACACCGCGCGCGAGCAGCTCCTTCGCCCGAGGCTTGTCCTGGGAGCCGAGACGGCCCGTATCGCCGGGATCGAAGTCCTTGAGCCGGAAACTCTTGCCCTTGACGATCCTGTACGGATCGACGAAGGGGCGAAGGGCGGCGAAGATATCCTGGCGCGGCACGGAACCTCCGGAGCGTCGGGGCACGCGCCGCGAGTTTAGCGTGCCGCGCGCGCCGCCGTAACACCCGCGTCGGACGCAGCGAGCACCGACTCGAGGAGCGCCGCCGCGGCGTCGAGCCGGATCGCCGCGGCGGGCGACAGTCCCGTGCCGAGCTCGAAGGCCTCGCCCCGGATCGCGAGCACGTAGGCGGGCGGGGGCTCCGCGCCGAACGCATCGCGGTAGGCGGCGAGGACGGCGGACGGGCTCATGGCGTGCGAGGTGAACGTCCGGTCCCGCGCCGCGGTCACGCACCGGAAGTCGAAGGGCTCTGCCGCATCGACCGCAGCGTCGACGAAGATCGCTGTGTCGCAGTCCACGAGATCCGTCGCGTGCTCGGGCTGGAGCTGAAAATCGGTTTCGACGCGAATGTCGTGTCGACTGCCAGCCGCCAGGGACCCAACGCGCGCGGCCAGCGCCGGGCCGAGACCGTCGTCGCCCCGGCTCGGGTTACCCCACGCGAGGATGACGATGCGGCTCATCCGGGGGGCCGCCGCAGGGTGCCATCCGCGTCGCGCGCGAGGGCGTCGAGACGGCCGCCGTCGGGGCCCAGGAGCTCGACCTCGAGCGGCATCTGCCCGAGCGCGTGGGTCGCGCACGACAGGCACGGGTCGTAGGCGCGGATCGCCACCTCGATGTGATTGAGCAGAGGCTCCGTCACCTCGGCGCCGTCCAGGTATTGCAGCGCGACGCGCTGCACGGCCTCGTTCATCGCCTGGTTGTTGTGCGTCGTGGAAACGATCAGGTTCGCACGGACGATCTGGTCGTCCTCGTTCACCCGGTAGTGATGGATCAGCGTCCCGCGCGGCGCCTCGATCACGCCGACGCCGCGCAGCGCCGGCGTTCCGCGGACGACGAGCTCGCCTTCGAGCAGAGCCGGGTCGTGCAGTAGCTCGCGGAGTCCCTCCGCCGCGTGCAGCATCTCGATCATCCGCGCCCAGTGGTAGGCGAGGTTCGCCTGCGTCGCGCTGCCGCCGTCGAACGAGAGGAACGCAAGCCGCTCCGCTTCGGCGAGCGGCGTCGGGATCGCGTCGCAGTTGTTGATGCGGGCGAGCGGGCCGACGCGGTACCAGCCGGCCTCGGGGCCGAGTGCCCGCAGGTAGGGGAACTTCATGTACGACCAGGTGCGCGTCTCCTCGAAGATCACGTCCCAGTAGCTCGCGTAGTCGACGTGGTCGAACAGTACGGCGCCCGAGCGGTCGCGCGCGCGGAGGCCGCCATGGTAGAAGTCGAGGCCGCCGTTGTCGTCGACCAGGCTCACGAAAGAGGACTCGAACCGGCCAAATGCGTTGTAGCGTTCCCTGTGCTCGGCGTAGAGGCGCTTCACGATGCCGACCGCCTCCCGCGACCAGGCGATCGTCCGCTCGATGTCGGCGAGCAGGTAGTCGCGCTCGGCCGCCGTCAGGTGCTTGTTCACCCCGCCGGGCACGGCGCAACTGCCGTGAATGCGCTTCCCCGAGGTGACCCGGATCACCTCCTGCCCGAACTTGCGCAGCAGCACGCCCTTCCTCGCGAGCTCCGGGTGCGCCGCGGCGACGGCGAAGATGTTCCTCCGCTCGGCCGCTGCGTCGAAGCCGAACAGCAGGTCGGGCGAGCACAGGTGGAAGAAGTGCAGCGCGTGCGACTGCAGGATCTGGCCGTAGTGGAGCAGGCGGCGCATCGCCTCGGCCGTTGGCGTCAGCTCGGTCGCGCCGACGATCATGTCCATGGCCTTCGATGCGGCCAAGTGATGCGAGACCGGGCAGATGCCGCATAGCCGCTGGACGAGCACCGGCACCTCGCCGTAGGGGCGGCCCTGGACGAACTTCTCGAAGCCGCGGAACTCGACGATGTGGAGCCGCGCCTGCCGGACGCGGTTGTCTTCGTCGAGCAAGAGCGTCACCTTGCCGTGGCCCTCGACGCGGCTCACGGGCTCGATGACGACCCGACGCAGCGGCGCGTCGGCGATGAGAGCGTGCAGAAGATCACCCAAGGATGGCCTCAGTCGTAGCGGATCATCGCCGGCTCGAGCTTCGGTTCGCGGCCGGCGACGAGATCGGTCAGGAGCTGCCAGAACGCGTCGGCGGGCGGCGGACATCCGGGGAGGTAGTAATCGACGCGGACGACTTCGTAGATGGGCCGCACCTGGTCGAACGGCAGCGGCAGCTCGGGGTCGTTCGGGATCGTCCTCCCGGCCGTCCCGGGTTCGTACTGGTAGACCTCCTGGAAGCAGTCCCAGAGGTCGAGGTTGTTGCGCATCGCCGGCACCCCGCCGGTGATCGCGCAGGCACCCACCGCGACCAGGATGCGGCAGTTCCTTCGGAACTCGCGAAGGACGTGCACGTTCTCCGCGTTGCAGACGCCCCCCTCGACGAGCCCGACGTCGCACGGCCCGCAGCGCTTGATATCGGTCAGCGGCGAGCGGTCGATCTCGATGTGCGGCGCGAGCTCGAGGAGTCGCTCGTCGAGGTCGAGGAGCGACATGTGGCAGCCGAAGCAGCCGGCAAGCGACGTCGTCGCGATGCGGAGCTTGCGTTCAGCCACCCTCGCCTCCTCTTTCCCGCCTGCGCGCCTCGCTCACCGCCACTTCGGCGATCGGGTGAACATCGTAGCGGCGGCTCCCGATCGGCACCAGGTACGCCTCGCGCTTGACGAGGATCGCCCCGACGGGACAGACGCGCACGGCGGCATCGTCGACGGCGAGGTCCGTGTCGCCGAGACGTCCCGACGCCGCGTTGACGACGAGCCTTGAATTGATGCCGCGACCTGCGATCTCGAAGACGTTCTTGTGATCGACGTCGCGGCTCGCCCGCACGCACAGCGCGCAGAGGATGCAGCGGTTGCGGTCGAGAAGAACGTCCGGGTGCGACGCGTCGAGGTCGCGCGGTGGAAAGAAGTGGTCGAACCGGAGCGCCGTCACGCCGAGGTGATAGCCGACCGCCTGGAGGTCACAGGCGCCGGTCTTCTCGCAGGCGGGGCAGATGTGGTTGCCTTCGACGAACAGGAGCTCGACGAGCGCTCGGCGATCCTCGTTCAGCGCCGGCGTGTCGTTCTCGACGACCATGCCCGCGCGCGCCGGGGTCGTGCAAGACGCCATCGGCCGGCCGTCGACGTTGACCGTGCAGAGCTTGCAGCTTCCGTGCGGCGCGAATCCGGGCCGGTGGCAGAGGTGAGGGATGTAGACGCCCGCTGCGGCCGCGGCGTCGATCACCGATTCGCCCTCGACGAAGGGTATCGCCCGGCCGTCGAGCGAGAACGTCGCGCGTTCGGTCATGTCCGGGCGTCCGCGATGTGCGCCCACGGATCGTCGCGGCCGGTGATGAGGCGCGCGGTGCCGAGCGCGCGATCGAGATCGAACGCAGGCGTGTAATCGAGGCGCAGGAGCCGCCTCTCGTAGGCGTCGGGGAACTTCTCCATCGTCTCGACGACCGACTTCGCCGCGGTGTGCCCGAGCCCGCAGTGGCTCATCGAGAGCATGATGTGCATGAGCCGCCGCATCTGCGTCAGGTCGTACGCGCTGCCCTTCCCCGCCGCCAGCTTGTCCATGTGGTTCTTGAGGAGGGAGGTTCCCACGCGGCACGGCGTGCAGAAGCCGCAGCTCTCGTGGGCGAAGAAGTGGGTGAAGTTGCGCGCGACGTCGAAGAGGTCCCGCTGGCGCCCGAACACCATGAAAGCGCCCGCGGTGGGCACGTCCTCGAAGGCGAGGCGGCGGTCGAATTCGCGCCAGGAGAGGCACGTGCCCGATGGCCCGCCGACCTGCACCGCGACCGCGTTGGGCGCTCCCGCGGCCGCAAGCACATCGCGGACGGAGACACCGAACGGAAACTCGTACACGCCCGGGCGCTCGCAATCGCCGGAGACCGCGTGCAGCTTGGTGCCCGTCGATTCCCCCGTCCCGAGCGTCGAGAACCATGCGCCGCCGCGAGCGACGATCTTCGCCGCGCAGGCAAAGGTCTCGACGTTGTTGACGATCGTCGGTTGGCCACGGTATCCGTGCGTGACCGGATACGGGGGGCGGTTGCGCGGGCGCCCCGGCCGACCCTCCATCGATTCGAGGAGCGCGGATTCCTCGCCGCAGACGTAAGCGCCGGCGCCGAGGCGAATCTCGATGTCGAAGTCGAAATCGCGGGCGCCCGCGATGGCCCCTCCGAGCAGGCGCCGCTCGCGCCGCGTCCGGAGCGTGCGCTCGAGCGCAGGGACCAGATAGACATATTCCCCGCGCAGGTAGAGGATGCCGCGGCTCGCCCCGATCGCCCGCCCCGCCACCGTCATCCCGGCGAACACGAGGTCCGCGTAGCCCTGCAGCAGCACGCGGTCCTTGAACGTTCCCGGCTCGCCTTCGTCGGCGTTGCAGACGACGTAGCGGGCGTCGCCTGGCGCCTGCCGGCACGCCGCCCACTTGATCGCCGTGCGGAAGCCCGCGCCGCCGCGTCCGCGCAGGCTCGAAGCCTCGAGTTCGGCAATGACCCCGTCGCCGCCCAGAGCGGCGGCGCGTTGCACGGGGAGTGAATCGTCCTCAGCGGCGAGCAATGCGTCCGTGCGGCGGACGTTCAGCGCGACCTCGAACAGCGTCGGGGGCCAGTCCGGCAGCGGCTTCCGGTTCCGGATCAGGCCCGCAACCAGGTCGAGCCGCGTGCGATCGAGCCCGGGCAGCGGCAGCCCGTTCACGAGCGCCGCGGGCCCCTGGTCGCCGAGGCCGATGTCGGAGGTGCGGTCGACGTAGACGAGGCCGTCCTCGGACACTTTGCCCGGCTCGAGCCACATCCGGTCGCAGAGATAGGCCATCATCTCCGCGCCGCCCTGCATGTGGTCGATCACGTTGTCGGAGAACAGGATCTCGTACGTGCCGTGCGGCCGCGTGTGCAGCAGGTGGTAGAACGTTGCGGTCGCCTCGATCTGTGCGCGCGGGACCGCGAGCGCCGCCGCGACCGCATCGACCACCGCCGGTGCGAGCGCCCCGGCCGTGACCTGGACGTCACGCAGGATCGCGAGGAGGTGGTCGGGGTTCCGCCCATGGCGGTCGACGGATTTGCGGACCGCTTCGTCGAGGGGCATTCATGAGACCTTGACGCCGCGGGTTGCTGCGGCACTGGGGGCATGATCGCCCGGATCGTCCCGATGGCCGTTGACACACGTCAATCGGCGCAGGATGGCGGGCGCAGACCGCCCAAAAGCGGTGACACCGGGCACAACCAACCGGCGCAGCGCCACGTCCGGTCGTGATGGGAGGAACGAACGGTCGCGTGGCCGCCACGCGCGGCAACCGCATTCGCAGTTACGGACGCTAAAACTCGTCGGCGCTATCGGCAGTCTTCTCCTGTTCTTGTAGGACTCCTCGACGCGGGGACTTCCATGCCCGTCGTCCTACACGAACATCGGACCGCGACGGCTAACCGCGGCGGCCCGGGGTGCGTACCTTTCCATCTGTAGCAAAGGATCAGGACGAGCGGCAGAGGTCTTCCCCGCGCCGTGCCCGTCCTGCAGCGCGGCCGCATGGGGCGGGCCGACAGCGATGAGGAAAGGAGATTCTCATGACATCGACAGCTTTCAGGAGAAGTGCCATCGCGCTCGCGATCGTTGCGCTCGCCGGGTGCTCGACGTGGGACAGTATGACCAAGAAGGAACAGGCGACGACCGTCGGCGCCGCGTCGGGCGCGGTCGGAGGTGCTGTCGTTGGTGGCCCGGTCGGGGCGGTGGCGGGCGGTGCGATCGGCGGAGCCGCGGGACACGAGCTTGCGAAGTCGGATTCGACGAGCGCGCCGTCCGGGAGCAGCAGCACGTCCAGCTCGGGCAGCAACTACGCGTCGAGCCGCACGACGCCGTCGTCGAGCTCGAGCGCCACCCGCAATTCCGAGATGGCCAGCGGCGGCACCTCGGGCACTAACTCGAGTACTGCCAGTTCGACCGACACGAGCAAGAGCAGCGCTCAGAACAGCTCCGTCGGGATGAACAACCCGTCGAGCGGGAGCAATGCGCAGGGCACAAAGATGATGGCGCGGGACGAGTACCTGCGCCAAGTCCAGCAGTCGCTGAACGACCAGGGCTACAATGCCGGCCCGGTCGACGGCATCTGGGGCCCGAAGACGGCGGCGGCGCTCAAGAAGTTCCAGGACGATCACGGCCTGGAGGCGAACGGGCACATCGACGCGCAGACGATCACTGCGCTCGGGATCACCCAGCCCGCGGAATCGAGCACGACGGGTTCCGCGGCATCGACGACGGTAGGCGCGGCGGGTTCGTCCGAGCAGACGGCGTCTGCCGACCGCAACACCGAGTCGAACTCGACCCAGTCGCCGAAGGCGCACTAGTCGAAGGACGCACTTTCCCGCGGTGCACGAAGGGCGGTCCTGACGCCGCCCTTTCCTCGGGTCCGACGAACGCCTAACGCCCGCTCGAGGGAGGCGATCCGCCTCCCTCCGCGAGCAGGATCGCGTCCTGCAGCGCATCGATGTCGAGCGGCTTCACGAAATGCACGTCCATGCCCGCCTCGGCAGAGCGCTGCCTGTCCTCGGGCGCGCCGTACCCCGTCACGGCCGCGATCAGCATCGACCCGTTCTCCGGTGCCTCGCGCAGCTTCCGCGCGACTTCATAGCCGTTCATCCCCGGCAAGGCCAGGTCGAGAAGCACGACCTCGGGCCGGAACTCGCGGGCCGCGCGCAGCGCCGACGAGCCGTCGCCCGCGGTGCGCGTGTCGTGACCCAGGAGCTTCAGCAGTGCCGCAAACGTGTCGGCCGCGTCGACGTTGTCGTCGACGATGAGAATGCGACGGCCCCGCGGGCGCG
Source organism: uncultured beta proteobacterium (assembly GCA_963734055.1). GTDB lineage: Bacteria > Pseudomonadota > Gammaproteobacteria > Burkholderiales > Casimicrobiaceae > CAIWHR01. The sequence goes on along the minus strand of CAVTFQ010000007.1, from coordinate 664,289 downwards.
CCTTTGCGTTGGCGTCGCCGGTGCTCTCGCCGTCCGCCTTTCCCGCCAACCGCTCGTCGATCCGCGGAAGCCGCACGGCGAACTCGCTGCCCTTGCCGCGTCCGTCGCTCGCCGCCGATATCGAGCCGCCATGGAGATCGACCAGCGTCCGCACGAGCGTGAGGCCGAGGCCGATCCCACCGCGGCGGTGCTCGAGCGCGGTGTCGATCTGGACGAACGGATCCCAGATGCGCTTCAGGGCCTCCTGTTCGATCCCGATGCCGCTGTCGCGCACGCGCAGCACGACGTCGCGTTCGTCCCGCGTCACCGCGATCTCGATCCTGCCGCCAACGTCAGTGTACTTGATGGCATTCTGCAGCAGGTTTTCGACGATCTGCACGAGCCGGATGCGATCGGCGTCGACGAAGACGGGTTCGGCAGAGAGGCGCAGCGCGATCTTCTTGCCCGACGTCTCTGCCAATGGACGGAGCTCGGCCTCGACTTCCCGGACGACGATGTTGACGTCGATCGCCTCGCGGCGAAGCTCGATGTGCCCGTGAGTGATGCGCGAAATGTCGAGCAGGTCGTCGATGAGGCGCGTCATTCGGCGGAGGTTGCGCTCGATCATCGCCCGCACCCTGCGCGCTTCCGGCGCGTCGCTGCCGATCCCGTTCAGCAGCTCCATGCCGTTCTGCACGGGCGTCAGCGGATTGCGCAGCTCGTGCGCGATCGTCGCCAGGAATTCGTTCTTGCGGCGGTCGGCCTCCGCGAGCTGGTCGAGGATCCGCTTGCGCTCGGTGATGTCGCGATTGATCTCGAGGATCGCCGACACTTCGCCGCCGGGTCCGCGATCCACCACCTGGCGGCTTTCGACGACGATGGCCGTGCCGTCGCGTTTCACATGGAGGATCTCGCCCTGCCAGCGGTCGTGCGCACGCAGCATCGCGTCGATCTCCCCGCCCGCTCCGCCCGGGTCCTTCTGCAGCAGCAGGTGGGAATTCCGGCCGACGGCCTCGTCGGGCGTCCAGCCGTAGGTCCGCTCCGCCCCGTGATTCCAGAACGTGATGATGCTGTCCTTGTCGCGCGCGATGATCGCATCCGACGACATCGCCAGCAGCGCCGCCTTTTGGCGGAGGCGCTCCGCCTGCGACGTCACCTCTTCGACGTCGAACAGGACGATCACAGCGCCATTGATCCTGTTGTCGCCGGTCCGGTAAGGGTGGATTCGCAGCAGGTGGTGCCGCCCGTCGCGGTCGCGCACCTCGCGCTCGCGCGGCGACACCTTGTCGATGACCTCGGCGATCAGTGTTTCCAGGTCCGGCACGTCGACCGCCGGCTTGAGGTTGCCGATCGGCCGGCCGACGTCGCTCGCGAGGATGTTGAAGAGATTCCCCGCCGCCGGGGTCACGCGCCGGATGCGAAGATCAACGCCGACCGCCACCATCGGCAGGTTCGTGCTGGTGATGAGGTTGGTCACGTCGTCGTTGAGCTTCGACAGTTCGAGGTTGCGCGTCTGGAGCTGCTCGTTGACGGTGGTGAGCTCCTCGTTCACCGACTGCAGCTCCTCCTTCGCGGTCTCGAGCTCTTCGTTGGTGCTCTGCAGCTCCTCGTTGGTGGAAAGGACCTCCTCGTTCGCCGACTTGAGCTCCTCGTTCGCGGCATCCTGCTCCTCGATCACCGACTGCAGGTAGTCCTGTGTCGACGCGAGCTCGCGGCGCAGGCTGTCGGCGACCGTATCTTCGGGCGGCGTCGAGTGTCCGCCGGCGGGAGATAGCCGCCGGAGCCACTGTTGGATGCGGCCCGGCGCCGACCCGCCGTCGACCGAGGTCGAAACGGAGGGATGGGAGCGGCCACCCGTTCGGTTCTCCTCGAACAGGATGAGGAAGCACTCTTCGCTTCGGCCCGATACCCGCACCGGCACGACGCGAAGGTCGATCCTGCGCGTGGCCTCGCCGCCGTGAACGCGGACGTTCCGGTGCCGAACCTCGGCCTTGCGGACGTGGGCCTCGGCGATCGCGCTGCGCAGCTCCAGGAACAGACCCTCGCGCGCCATCTTGAGCACGTTGAGGCTCGCTTCGCCCGGCGCCGGCTTCAGATAGGCATCCGTTTCGCCGCGGAACTGCAGGACCTGGAAGTCTTCGTTGACGAGCACCCCGGGCGGCGAGTAGTCGGTCAGGACCAGGCGGTCCGCCTCGCGCAGCCAGTCGGCACCCGCCGGCTCGAGCTCGCGGGCGCGTGGCCGCGCGAACGGGCCCGGCCGCGGGTCCTCGACGACGAAATGCGGGTAGGTGCGGACTGCGGCATCCCGCTTTCGATAGATCCGGTGCTCGCGATCGACGAGCGCGAACAGGTCGGACGAGGCCCCCACGGCCTCCGAGGCGCCCAGGAGCAGGAATCCCCCCGGATTGAGCGCGTAGTGGAAGGTCGGAATCACGCGCCTCTGCAGCGGCGGCGCGAGATAGATGAGCAGGTTCCGGCAGCTGATGAGGTCGACCCGCGAGAACGGCGGGTCGGCCGCGACGTTCTGCTTCGCGAACAGGCAGAGGTCGCGGATCGCCTTGTTGACGCGGAACTTGCCCTCCTCGCGCGTGAAGAACCGGCGCAACCGCTCGGGCGCCACCTCGCCGGCGATGTTCTCGGGATAGTGGCCTTCGCGCGCCCGCTGCAGCGAGCTCGTGTCCGCGAGGTCCGTTGCGAAGATCTGGATCGGCGGGCTCACGGGCTTGTCGTCGAGAAACTCCGTGAGGGCCATCGCCAGCGAGTAGGCTTCCTGGCCGGTCGAGCAGCCCGGCACCCAGATCCGCAGCGGCGTCTCCGCCGACTTGCCCTTGACGATCTCCGGAAAGACGCTCGTTTTCAGCGCCTCGAACGTCGCGGGCTCGCGGAAGAAGCTCGTGACGTTGATCAGCATGTCGTGATAGAGCGCGTCGAGCTCGGCGCGGTCCTTTTCGAGGACGAGCGCGTAATCGGCCAGGTCCTCCTTCACGCTCAGCACCATGCGCCGCATCATCCGCCGCCGAACCGTGGTGTCGCGATAGGCGCTGAAGTCGACGCCGAACGTCGCGCGCAGGAGCGAAAGGATTCGACGGAAGCCTGCCTCGTCGCCTTCGAGCTGTGCGCGGTCCGCCGCGCTTGCTGCGCTCGTGACGTACGGGTGTCGGCCAATGCGTGCCAGCTCGCGCGCGATCTCGGCCGGTGGCAGCACGAGGTCGACGCAGCCGCTTCGCACGGCGGACAGCGGCATGCCGGCATACTTCGCCGACTGCTCGTCTTCCGCGAAGGTGATGCCGCCGGCGGCCTTCAGGTCCTCGAGCCCCACCGTGCCGTCGGAGCCGGTCCCCGACAGCACGACGCCGATCGCGGCGGACTGGCGATCCTCGGCGAGCGATTTGAAGAACGCATCGACGGGCAGATGATGGAGCACGCCTTCGCCGCGCCGTTCGAGATTGAGCGCACCATCGGCGATCGTCATCGTCGCGTTGGGTGGAATGATGTACAGCCGATTCGCCTCGACGACGGTCCCGTGCGTGGCCTCGCGCACCGGCATCGACGTGGCCTTCGCGAGAATGCTGTCGAGCCTGCTCTCGTGCTTGGGATCGAGGTGTTGCACGAGCACGAACGCCATTCCGGTATCTGCGGGGAGTGCCTCGAGCAGCTGCGTCACTGCCTCGAGACCGCCCGCAGACGCGCCGATGCCGACGACCGGAAACGCAATCTCGCCCGGCCGGCCGGCCGGCCGGGCATCCGCTGCCCCTGGGCTCTCGCCCGGAGGGGATGACTTCGCGTCGTTCATTCGTGAATCTCGGCGGGCCGCGTCGAAAGCGCGGCGCCGCATGGCGGGCAAACGATCCAGCCTGGCGCGGCCAGGGGCGTACAAGGCTACTCCGTGTCGCTTTGCAGGTCGAATGGCGCTTGACGGATGCCGGTCGCAGGCGCCATCCGGCTCCCGAAGGATGCGACGCTCGGGCCGCGCTCGCCCGGCCGGTCTTAGCAGAACAGAGGTAACGGGTTGATTCGCCAAGGGTACCCGTTGTACGCGTCACCGGACCGAACGGTCACCGAGCGAGGGTCGCGCGCGGAGCATCGACCTCAGATTGCGGGAGACCTCGATCGCGATCCGCCGCTCGACCCGCCGATAGCTGCGAATGAGCTCGGACCCGGTGGGCGTCAGCGCCGCATGGCCGCCCTTCGGTCCGCCGGCGCTCGCCTCGACGGCGGGGCGCACGAGGCAACGATTCGTTTCGTCGACCAAGAGCCACGCACGACGATAGGACATGCGAAGGCTCTTCGCCGCCGCGGTGATCGATCCGGTCTCGGCGATCGCCTCCAGGAGCGCAATCTTGCCCGGGCCGATCGCCAAATTGCTCTCGCAGTCTCCCTGTCGAATGTGGAATCTGACGCCGGCTCTCAGCGAAGCTATGCCCCTCATGCGTAGCCTACGCTGCGCCGATCGAAGGACACGGCCTTCACCAGCGCGTAGACGTCCTGTCCGACGTGAACGCCAAGCTGCTGCAGCGAGCGCCGCGTGATGCGCGCGCCGAGCGCTGCACCTCCGACTGCAAGCTGGACGTCGACGATGGGTCCCGTCGCGCTCTCGATGGCGGTGACGCGGCCCGGCAAGACGTTGAGGATGCTGATGCCCACCGGCCGCGCCGTGGCGAGCGAGACGTCGCGCGCGCGGATGCGCGCGCGGACGCGATCGCCGACGGCGGCGTCGAGATGGGGCACGACGAGCTCGCCGCCCTCGAAGGTCAGCCGTGTCAGCTGATCGTCGACGTCGTGCGCCGCCACCCTGGTTTCGAGCAGCGAGCCCGCCTCGTAGCGCCCGGTCGCGGGCCTGAGGTCGGCGCGTCCCATGACGTCATCCACGTGACCGGCCGCCAGCGACTTCCCGTCGGACAGCACCACCACGCTGTCGGCCAGGCGCGAAATCTCGGCCACCGAGTGGCTCACGTAGACGATCGGGATGCCGAGCTCGTCGCGCAGGCGCTCGATGTAGTCGAGGATCTCGGACTTGCGCGGAATGTCGAGCGCGGCCAGGGGCTCGTCCATGAGCAGGATGCGCGGCTGCGCGAGCAAGGCGCGGCCGATGGCGACCCGCTGCCTCTCTCCGCCCGATAACGTCCGCGGCCTTCGGCCCAGCAGCGACCGGAGGCCGAGCAGCTCGACGACGCGCGCCTCGTCGATGAAGCGCTCCTTTCGCGCGCGAAGCCGCTGTCCGTAGAGCAAGTTCGATTCCACGTCCATGTGGGGGAACAGCAAGGCGTCCTGGAAGACATACCCGACCCGGCGCTCCTCGGGCGGCAGGTCGATGTCCCTCGTCGCGTCGAACAGGAACACGTCGTTGATGCGGATGTGGCCGCGCAGCGGCTTCGTGATGCCGGCGATGGCGTTGATCACACTGCTCTTGCCCGCGCCGGAGCGGCCGAACAGACCGACAATCGGCGCTTCGGCCGAGAACCGGACCGCAAGATGGAAGCTTCCGAGCTGCTGCTCGATGTCAACGTCGATCATGGCCGTGCATCCGTTGGGTGCGGCGGGTGAGCCATTCGGACAGGGCGAGTGCCGCGATCGACAGGACGACGGCGACGGCACTGAGCCGCAACGCCTGCGCGTCGCCGCCGGGGACCTGGGTGAACGTGTAGATTGCCAGCGGCAGCGTCTGGGTCTCGCCGGGGATGTTGGACACGAAGGTGATCGTGGCGCCGAACTCGCCGAGCCCGCGCGCGAACGAAAGCAGCGTCCCCGTGACGATTCCCGGGAGTGCAAGCGGCAGCGTCACGGAGGCGAAGACCCACGGCCGCGAGCCGCCGAGGGTCCGCGCCGCGATTTCGAGCCGCTGGTCGATCGCTTCGAGCGAAAGCCGGATCGCGCGGACCATCAGCGGAAAACCCATGAGCGCGGAGGCCAGCGCCGCGCCTGTCCAGCGGAATGCGAACACGATGCCGAACCACTCGTCGAGCACGCTGCCGACAGGACCGCGCTTCCCGAGGAGCACCAGCAGGGCAAAGCCGACCACGACCGGCGGCAGCACCAGCGGCAGGTGCACGACGGCGTCGACCAGGGTCTTGCCGGGGAACGAGAATCGGGCGAGGCCGTAGGCAACGAGAATCGCCAGCGGCAGGCTGCAGATCACGCTGACCAGCGCGACGCGGAGGCTCAGCGCAAGGATGCCGACCTCATCGGGGCCGAGTCCGAGCATCGCCTATTGCGCCAGCCCGAAGCCGTACTTTTCCCAGACCGATCGCGCCTGCACGGAACGCAGGCGATCGAGCAGCGCCTTCGCGGCCGCCGACTTGCTGGCGGCGATCAGCGCCGCGGGATAGACGATGGGCGGATAGCTGTCCGGCGGAAACGTGTCGACGATCCGCACGCGCGGGTCGGACAATGCGTCGGTCGAATAGACGATGCCGAACGGCGCCTCGCCCCGGGACACGAGCACGAGCGCCGCGCGCACGTTCTCCGCCCGGGCGAGCTTCCTCTCGACCGCCGGCCAGACGCCGAGCTTCTGGAGCGCGGCCTTGCCGTACTTGCCGGCCGGTACGCTGTCGGGGTTGGCCATGGCCAGCCTGTCCTGGCCCAGCGCCGCGGCCAACCCGAAGTTCGGACCGATCTTCAGTCCCGCCTTGCTCGACGCGGGGGCGATCAGCACCAGCGTGTTGCGCAACAGGTCGATCCGGGTCCCCGGCGCGAGCAGATGGCGTCGATCGAGATAGTCCATCCAGTCGAGATCGGCTGAGACGAAAACGTCGGCCGGCGCGCCCGCCTCGATCTGCCTCGCGAGCGCGCTGCTCGCACCGTACGAGACGATCACCTTGTGGCCGGTGCCGGCTTCGAATTGCCTCGCCTGCTCGTCCATGGCTTCCTTGAGGCTGGCGGCAGCGAAGATCGTCACGTCGGCGGCGGTGGCGCCCGGCTTCCAGCCCAAGGCGGTTGCCGCGAGGAGCAACGCGCAAAGCATCTGCCGCACCGGACGCATCGACTCCTCCACAACGGCAAGCGCGGAGGGTAATATACCGTCAAATATTACGCTTGGGAACCGTTCCTGGCGTGACGCATCGACCGGAAGATGGAACGTCGAATCGCCGGCACGCGGGTCAACCGGGTAGCCGGCTACGGTAGCGCCGCCGGCTTCGGATGGCCCGGCGTCCTCACGACGCGCACGCCCATGTCCTTCAGGAGCCGCTGGAAATCCGGCGACTCGAGCATGATCGTCCCTGCGGCCGCGCGCAGCCGGTCGACCGCCTCGGGCGGCAGCACGAACGACGTCGGCTGCTCGTTCAGATACGCACGTTCCGCCGCGTCCTTCAACTTGTCGAACGACACGTCGATGACGTAGATCTCGATATTCGGAACCCGCATCACCTCGACCAGAGCGGGGTTGCCCTTGTCGACGATGGCGCCGGAATCGCGGATCGCCCGCAACATCTTCCAGCGCGCCGCGGTATCGCGCAGGAGCTCGACCGCCTCGTACGAGTAATGGTCGATCGGCACGCCGGTCGCCTGCAGCAGCACCTCGAACGTGCCCGGAGCGACCTTCTGGCGATCCCACTCGAGCGGCGGCGTGGACAGCGAGTTGACGACGAACACGGCAAGGCGCTTCGCATGGCTGAGCGGCGTCGGCAGGCCCTCCATCCGCACCGCCTCGAGCTCTTCGAGAACGGCCAGGATCTCGCGCATGCCGAGATTGTCCGCCACGCCGCCATCCACGAGGTGGAGATAGGGCCGCAGCTTGCCGTCCGCGAAGTACCTGAGCTCCTTCAGCTCCTGAAGCGTGCGGGCCGCCGGGCGTTCCACCTTGGCCGCCTTCTCGATATCGGCAAGAAACGGCGGGGCCGCGTAACCGCACGTCCCGCCATAGTTGTACATCGTCACCGGCGACAGCACGACAGGCACGGCCGACGACGAAGCAGCGGCGCGGGAAAGCCTGACCGCACCCAGGTCCGAGCACAGGATGTTGAACATCCGTTGCGTGTAATAGAACCTGGCGCCGCTGCTCAGGTCGGTCGCGGTGGCGACGATCATCGGGCCGGGTCCACGCTCGAGATCGGCGAACGTCGCGCCGTTGAACAGGATCTCGTCGTAGTGGTCCGCGGCGAGCTCGGAACGGCCCCACTCCGGCGAGTTCAGCTTCCCCCAATAGAGGGGGTTCAGAAGCCGGCTTAAAAGCTCGCCTTCCACGTCGCGTTTGAGGAAGCGCTGCTCGTATTCGCCGAACAGCCGCTCGCCGTACAGTCCGTATGCCAGCGCGGTAAAGCTGCCGCCGGAAACTCCGGTGATGACATCGACCGAGTCGAGCAGCCGCTTCCGTTCGCCGTTGCGTCCGATGACCTCGGTGTCGCGAAGCGCTTCGAGCACGCCGTACGAGAATGCGGCCGCGCGCGTGCCGCCGCCCGAGAATGCGAGGACGATGATGTCCTCCTTGTTGTCCCTGTATTGCGGCCGGTTCTCGAAGACGTAGCCGGCTGCCGGATCCACTCGGGTGATCGGCGGATTAACCGGCGCGGTGGCGCAGCCGCCAAGGGCGAGCAGCGCTGCGAGCACCGCGGGCAGGAACGTCTGCAATCGATTCATGGCGCCTTGTTCATGTGGGTTGGCCAGCAGCATCCGTCGGAGGCCGGGCGATCAGGATTGTACGGTGACGTGGCGCGCGGAGGTGCACCCGCAATCCGCGCGGCGGGCGTCGCACGGTCTCGCCGAAGGCGCTACCGCTTGGCTGACTCGGCAACGCAGAAGTCCGCGACCTGCTGCAGCAGACGCCCCAGTACCGCGTTGGCTGCGATGACACCGCCGCCGGCGTCGTCCCGGGGTGCGGGTTCCGCGTCCTCGAACACCCTGCTCGCGACGATGCGCCTCTTCCGGACGTCCGTAAGCTGCACGCGTAGCGCAAGCTCCACGCGGCTCGGCCGCGTTGCGAAGTCTTGCTGCAGGCGGACGATTTCCGTGTCGACGCGGTAGTCGACGGGCACCGTGCTCGGCGTCTGCACGACCGCCCGAAAGCTCCCGGTCTGCTCCAGCGCGCGGGCAATCAGCGGGCCCAGCATTCGCGGCGGGGTATCGGCCCAGCGGCTCGCGGCGAAATAGTCGAGCTCGTAGGGTTGCTGCACGTAGACGATCCGGGCTGTGTCGAAGCCGGGCGATGCACGCGGCAGCGCAACTTCGACGACCACGTCGCGTGGGGCGGACGTCCCTGCGCGGAGCGGCTCGGCGCTCAGAACGTAGAGACTCGGATTCTCGGCCGGCGACGGCGAGAGCGTGGCGCAGCCGCCGAGCAGCGCCGCGACCGTGAGCGCGACGGCGAGCGGGAAAGCTCCCCGTCGACTTCGGTGGCGTCTCATTGCCCCCTCCCGCGAGTCCGCGCTGATCATGACAGTCCTCGGTGGTGGTCCGTTATGCGCATTCATTCCCCGGGACCCCGCTTCGCGGCCGGCCGGCCATGCAACAGCAGGTTTGGATTGCGCTCGAGGTCGGCGGCGACGCGGCTCAGCGTGCCGGTCAGGTCGCGCAGTTCGGCAACCAGCTGGCGCACCTCCGGCAGCCCCTCGGCGGTGAACTGCTGGACGTCGGCGCGCGTCCCGTCGAGCACGCTCGTGGCGCTCGCGCCGGCGCGCGCGACGGATTCCGCCATGCGATCGAGCCCGTCCGCGCTCCTTTCGATGCGCTGCACGAGCCGCGGCAGGTCTTCGGTGAGGCGGGCCGCGTTCTCCATCGTGCGCGCGGCATTGGCGAGGCCGGCGTCAATCGCCGGCGAGCGTGCGGCGAGCGTATGTGCGACAACCTGCACGTCGGCGAGCGTCCTAGCGAGCGCGCGACGGTTGTCGTCGTTCAACAGTGCGTTGAAATTGTCGGCGGCGCGCGTCAGGTCGGCGACTAGCGTGGTGACCGCCGTGTCGAGCCGCGTCAACAGCGAGGGGCCGGCCGTGATCACCGGATAATCCTCGCCGGGACGCGCCTCCAGCAGCGGCGAATCCTTGTGGCCCGCGGTCAGCTCGACATAGGCGATCCCGGTCAGTCCCTGTGTACGGAGGATCGCGACGGTGTCCTGCTTGACCGGTGTCCCGCGCAGGATCGAGAGCACGAGCTCCACTTCCTCGACGTTCGTCGGGTTGAGCGCGATCTGGCGCACGAACCCGACATCGACGCCGCGGTACTTGACCGGCGCATTCAGGTTGAGCCCGGCCACCGACTCCGTCATGTAGGTCTTGTACGTGGCGTAGCTGCGCCCGTAGTACTTGCCGCTGGCGACCCAGAGCACCCCGCCGATGAGCGCGGCGCCCAGCACCAGCACGAAGAGCCCTACGACGGCGAAGTTGACTTTGGCTTCCATGCCTGGTCCCACGCGGCGCGGCCGCGCGGTCCGTAGAAGTACTCGCGAATCAGTGGGTCGGCGACCTTCGACAGCTCGGTCATCGTCCCGATGCCGAGGATGTGGCGATCGCCAAGCACGGCGACGCGATCGGCGGCGCGCCACAGCAGGTCGAGGTCGTGGGTTGCCATCAGGATCGTGAGGCCGAGCGCATCGCGCAGGCTGCGCACGAGCTCGTCGATGCCGGTCGCCGAGAGCGGGTCGAGGCCGGCGGTCGGCTCGTCGAGAAAGAGCAGCTCCGGATCGAGCGCGATCGCCCGCGCCAGTGCCGCACGCTTGCGCATCCCGCCGGAGAGCTCGTTCGGGTACTTCGGCCCGGCGTCGGCCGGCAATCCGCTCAGCGCGATCTTGAGGGCCGCAATTTCGGCGATGAACCTCGGGGAAAGCCGTGTGTGCTCGTGCAGCACCATGCCGACGTTCTCGGTCACAGTGAGCGAGCTGAACAGCGCGCCCCGCTCGAACACGACGCCCCAGCGACGCCGCAGCGGCAGCGCCTGCTCGTCGCTAAGGCCCACGACTTCGCGGCCGAACACGCGGATCGACCCCGAGGCCGGCGGCTGCAGCAGGATCACCTCGCGCAGCAACGTCGACTTGCCGCAGCCGCTGCCACCCACCAGTGCGAAGATCTCGCCGCGGCGCACTGAAAGCCCGACGTTCTCGTGCACGACGGCCTCGCCGAACCGCGTGTTGAGACCGCTGATTTCGACGACCGGATCGCTGGATGCAGGAGGTTCCGCCATCGGATCAGAGCCGGAGGAGGTTGAAGACGATCGAGAACACGGCGTCGATCACGATAACGAGAAAGATCGAATGAACGACGGAAATGGTCGTCTGGCGGCCGACGCTGTCCGCACTGCCGGTGGCCTCGAAGCCCTGGTAGCACCCCACGAGCGCGATGATCATCGCGAACACGGGCGCCTTCGACAGGCCGGTCAGGTAGGTCGACATGCTGATTGCGGCCTCGAGGCGCTCGAGGAAGACGTCGAAGCTGAGGCCAAGCTGCGTCTGGGCCATCAGCATGCCTCCCAGCACGCCGGTCACGTCGGTGTATACGGTGAGGAGCGGCAGAACGATGACCAATGCCAGCATCTTGGGGAGGACGAGCAGTTCGATCGGGCCGACGCCCACGGTGCGCAGCGCGTCGACCTCCTCGGTGACCTTCATCGTGCCGATCTGCGCCGCGTACGCGGATCCGGATCGTCCCGCAACGATGATCGCGGTGAGCAATGGCGACAGCTCGCGCAGCATCGCGATGCCCACGAGATCGGCGACGAAGATGTTGGCGCCAAAGCGCTGCAGCTGATCCGCGCCCTGGTAGGCGATCACGACCCCCATCAGGAAGGACAGCAGGCCGGTGATCGGCAAGGCATCGAAGCCGGCGGTCTGGACGTTGTGCAGGATCGCCCGCCAGCGGATCCGCCGTGGCCGGGCGATCGAGCGCAGGAGCACGGTGAAGACTTCGCCGACGAAGGCGACGAAGCCGGCGGTGTTTCGCGCGCCGGCCCAGGTTCGCCGGCCAACGAGAGTGAGCACACCCGCGGGCGCCGGCGGCGCAGCGGCTCCGGCCGCAACCACGCGCGACGCCGTGAGGCGGAGCAGCGCGTCGAACTCCGGTTGCAGCCCGTCGACACGGACGGCGAGCCCACGTGCCCGCAGCGAGCGCGCCGTGCGATGCAGCAGCCACGCGCCCGCGGTGTCGAGCGCCGATATTTCCGCGCCGTTGATGGCGATCTCGCCTTCGCGCGGCCATGGCAGGGTGTCGATCCGGCCTTCGAGCGCCGCGATTCCATGCACCGTCCACGTCCCCGTGCATCGTGCTTCGCGCGCGGTGCCCATCGCAGGCTCGCGTCCGATCGTCAGTTCGGCAAGGGCTGCTGCCGTCATCGTGTGGTGCATCAATCGCGAGCCACGCTCCCTTCCCCTCCCGGGCGCAGGAAGCCACGACGCCCATTCTCCGCCTGCCTCGGACGAGAATCCCGGAATCCGCGTTGACACGGATCAAGGTCGCTTCATCTCTGGCCAGAACTTCGGCGGACGGCGCGCTTGTGGCGGGAACCCAATTGTCCGAGCCGTCCGGTCGCTGGGAATCGATGTCAGCGTACGGTACAATGCCGGCGCTTTTGCCGCCGCCACAATGTCCTCACGCCGACCCTCGCACGAATCGCCCCAAGCCGACGCCTTCGTGGCGAAGGATTTCCGGCCCGGGCGCCGACGTCTCGTCGCCGCCGCCGCAACGGTGGCCGTGGCGCCGATGCTCCTCCTTTCGCGCCGGGCGCGTGCGAGTTCCGCGCCACGCGCCCTCGCGCTCGCCCACACGCACACGGGCGAAGCCCTGACCGTGACCTACGCCGTGGGCGACAACTACGTGCCGGATGCGCTGCTCGCCATCGACCACTTCCTGCGCGACTTCCGCAACGGCGAGACGCATCGCATCGATCCGGCCCTCCTCGATCAACTGCACCTGCTCGCGACCGTCACCGCGGCCCGGACTCCCTTCGCGGTGATCTCCGGCTACCGGTCGCCTCAAACCAACCTGATGCTCCGGCAGCACGGCCACGGCGTTGCGGCGCGGAGCCTCCATCTGCAGGGACAGGCCATCGACATTCGCCTGGCCGACGTTTCTCTCGCCGAACTGCACGCCGCGGCGCTGTCCCTGCGGGCGGGCGGAGTCGGCTACTATCCGGTGTCCGATTTCGTGCACGTCGATACCGGGCGCGTCCGGCGCTGGTAGCGCAGCGCCTTCCTAGCGCACGGCGCCCGCGCCACGGCGTGCGAGCGCGTCCTCGAGCTTCCGGTCGTAGCCGTAGACATCGGGCAGGAACCGCGCGCGCCCGTCGCTGTCCATGGTGACCGTCGTATAGAAGATGACGACCGGGACGGGCCGCGTGAGCGACACTGTGACCGGCACCTGCGCGGCCATCGCGGTGCGCATCCGCTCGGGGGTCCATTCGGGACGATCGCGGAGCACGAGCGCGGCGAGCGCCTCCGGATCGGCGACGCGGATGCAGCCGTGGCTGAAATCGCGGCGGCTACGCTCGAAAAGCTCTTGTGCCGGCGTGCCGTGCATGTAGATGTTCATCGTGTTCGGCAGCACGAACTTGATGCCGCCGAGCGCATTCTTTGGCCCGGGACGCTGGCGAATGCGCGCGGCACCCGCGCGCAAGTCGATCAGTGTCTCCGCATCCACTTCGGGCGCCGCGCCTGGTCCGCCCGGGCCGACGACCTCCATGTCATGGCGCGCGAGGTAGCGGGGATCGCGCTCGAGCAACGGCACGAGCTCGTTCTTCTGGATCGATGGCGGCACGTTCCAGTACGGGCTGAACTCGACGTAGCGCATCTCGCCGATGAAGATCGGCGTCTGCATGGCGGCCGCGGCGCGGCCCACGATCGCGCGCATCGTCAACACGGTGGCCGGCGGTACCGCCGCGCCGTCGAACACCCACAGCCCGTACGAGGGGACATTGACGGCGACGACCGGGCCCGCCGGTAGCGGTGGAACCCAGCGCAGCCGCTCCATGGCGAGCTCGATCTGGACGACGCGCCGCGCAAGCGGCACCGCAAGCTCCGCGAGGGTGTTCCTGCCCAGCACACCGTCCGGCACGAGCCCGTGCCGGTCCTGGAAAGAGCGAACCGCCCCCACCAATGCGCCGCCGTATTCGTCCGAGAACGACGGGACGGCCGCGCCCGGAAGATCGCCGACAAGCGCCAGCCGCGAAGCGAGGGCGGCGGCACCGGCATAGCGCTGGCCCGGCTCGATCGCAGTGACGCCGCGCGGCAGCGGCGGCAGCGCCGGGACTGGCTGCGACGCCAATTCGCGATAGCGCGAGAGCAGCACCTTGAGGCGCGCGTAGATCGCGAAGGTCGGCTCGACGGCGTCGATCGACTCGAGGAGGCGGTCTTCGGCGAGCGCTCGGGCCAGCACGTCCGCGGCGTCGAAGCGATGGCTGGCCGGCGCGAACCGGAAACCCGCGTCGCGCGCCGTCACGCGCCCGCTGTGCAGATCGGATAGATAGCGCAGCATCGCCACCGTAAGGGCGAGGTCGACGCGGACGAGGCGGCGCGCGTCGGTGTCGCCCGCCTCGAGCGCGGCGACCTCGCCGGCAAGCCACGCGGCGTCGTAGTCCGCCGCCGCGAGGCCGTGCACCGGGGTTCGTGCCAATGCACCGAGTGCGACGGCGGTATACGGCCGCGACCGACCCTCAGCGAACCATGCCGGCAGGTACGTGCGCGCTGCATAGAACGACTCGAGTGCGGCGCGACGTTCCGGGAGTGCCGGACGATGGAGCTCCGGCAAGGCTCCGCCCGTGATTTCGGCTCGGACAAGGTCTTGCAGAGGGTTCGAAATCGCGGCATTCGTCCACGCAGCGCAAACGATCACCAGCGTGCATACGAACCGACGGATGACGTATCTTCGCATCGTCCACACACGGCGCTATAGCGGCAATGACGCGATCACGCGACCGCCTTGTGAAAACTCGTCTCGATCAATCGGTCGTGGGTCGCGTTCATTGAAACAACACTATGCTCATTTGACCCGCAGGTGCCCCTCGGATCGTTGCGAAGGATCAATGATCAGCCGCAGAGCGCGCCGCGAAGGACTCATCGCCGATGATGGGGCGTAACCCGTCCATGTTGCCGATGCGGCAGAGAGAAGCGAGAAAGCGAGCCGTAACCGGAATCGGGGCGCCGACACCAAGGACAAAGGGCCAGACCGAATCGGTCCAGCACCTTGAGAGTTGGCGCGCCGGCAGGATTTCAACCCACGACCCCCTGGTTCGTAGTTGGCAACAGGAAATCCGAAACCAATTCTTCTTCAACAAGCTGCATTTACGGCGGCCCTCGCGCCGCCTCCGTGCCGAGCGCGCGGGCAGCCGTGTCACGGACGCACCGCGATGCGCGGGCTCGAGACCCGCGAGTGCGGTGGCCCATGACTGCGAGCTCGTTCGCCAGGATCACGCCTTGCGCCGCAGTCCGAACGTACTGGACTCGTTCATTTCGTGCCGGGCCGAAACGCAGCGGGAGGGAGTTCGGGCGCGGTTTCGAACTGTTTGGGGAGGCGCCCCGTAAGGCTATCCAGGAAGGCGACAATGGCGTCGACGTCGTGTTTGGACAGGTCCCTTCCTAGCTGGACTTTCCCCATCACGTGCACGGCCTCCTCAAGGGTTGCGACCGAGCCGTCGTGGAAATAAGGCGGAGTCATTGCGACGTTTCTGAGGCTTGGCACCTTGAACACGTACATGTCGCCGGGATTCTTGGTTACGTCGAATCGCCCCTTGTCGATCACCTGGCTGTGGGTTTCTTTCCAGTAGTCTTCGACTACGCCGAACTTCTGGTACGTTGCCCCGCCCACGTCCATGCCGTTGTGGCAGGCCGTGCAGCCGGTGTCGATAAATTTGCTCAACCCCGCGCGAGCGGTTGCACTCAGCGCCTGGGTGTCCCCCGCAAGGTAGGTATCAAATGCCGAAGGAGTGACCAAGGTGCGCTCATAAGCGCCGATCGCCCTTCCCCAATTCTCGGGAGTGACCGGGTCTTTGTCGTCGGGGAAGGCCTTGCGGAACATTTCGCCGTAATTCGGGATCGCCTTGATCTTGTCCATGGCGGCTTGGAAATTCGGCTCGCCGAAGCTTGGCGGTCCGACGAGCGCCTTGGTCGCCTGGTCCTCGACGTTTACCCGGTCGCCGCGCCAGTGAGCGACGAACTGCAACGCAGCGTTAAGCACCGTGGGCGCGTTGCGTGGGTTCTTCCGGTCCTTTGCGCCGAGGGGTTTCGCAAGTGCGTCGGTCCCGTAAAGGGCGGGTTGATGGCACCTGGAGCAGCTCACCGAACCGTCCAGGGAAATGCGTGGGTCGAAGAAAAGCAGCCGACCCAGCGCGACCCGTTCCGGCGTGATCGGGTATTGGGCGGTCCCCATGTCATGACCGAGTGGCTTGAAGATCGCTTGGGCCTGTTTCAACAGCGCCTCGTCACCAGAAGTCGCCGCCCAAACAACAGACGAACAGAGGAGGATTGCCACGCCGAACACACAGCGCGTATCCCTGAGCCGCGATTCCAATCTCATTTCCATATCCTCCAAGACATGCAAATACGGAAGTTGCCGGCGGCGATCACTACGGGGAACGAATTTCGTCGAGCTCGCGATCCGCTCTGTTATTGCACGAACCAGCCATGGCTGACCACCAGCGACTGGCCCGTCAACGCGTTGGATCAAATTGGCGCGCACGCCATGCCGGGCCCTTCCTGGGCGACAACCTTGGCCAAGCCGATGAGGCGATGCTTCGCAGTGATGACATACGGCGCCTTCAGCACCGAGGTTTCCTTGGAATGCGCGGAGCCCATGTACATCACGCTACCGCCGCGCCCGAGGCGTACGGCCAGACGGACAGGCCGTCAACCCGGGCACGCCGAGCTCCGGCCGCGTTGTGGACGCGGAACCATCTCCACGGCATCTCGACGCGACCCGCTGCAATCGCGTCGAGCTGACGCAGCAATTGCCCCAGCCCTGCGCTCGGCACCGTCGCGCTCGCGACTCCCGCGCTCGGAAGAATCCCGATGCCTTCAGTCTCTCCGACTGACCGCTGTCAGGCGCCGACGTGGAATGTCGATGCTCTCTTGGTGCTGCCGATCTTCCGGCCCACGGCATCGAGGCCGTTGCCCAGGGATTCGAAGCCCTTGGCGACCTCGTCGCGCGTCCAGATGGCGCCGGAGGCGAGCTTGTCGCCCAGGGCCCGGGTATCCGCCACCGTCGCTGACGCGCCCGCTTTCGCTTCTCCGCCGACCCAGCCTGCGGCGTTTTCCAGGCCGCGAGCCGCCGCTTTGAACTCGTGGCCGGCATTGTCGTACTCTTTGCGCGCCCACGATTCGGCCGCCTTGGAGCGGTGCTCCAGGGCGAGTGCGTGGTTGGCTTCCGCAAAATCCCTGTCCATCGATTGGACGTCCTTAAGCGCCCCCTTTTCGACGGAAGCAGCGAGCTTGTCGAGCCGCGCGATCGAGGTATCGAGTTCCTGCTTGGCGTCCCCGCTGGCGTGGCCTTCCTCGCGGCGCAAGTCATATATCGCCTCGCGGATGTCGGCGGCCGCAGCCCTGTAGTTCTTCCTGGCATAGGCCTCTGCGGCCTCGGTGAAGTGACGCTGCGGCTCGATGATCTGCTCTTCAGGCGACATGATTGAGGGTGATGCCTTGGTCGCCACCGGCGCAGGTTGGACCACCGGTGAGGCGGGTGTCTTCGCCGTCTGCGCATACGCCGCCACAGCGACCCCGGTCGACGCGACGAGCATCGCCAGGGCAGCGTGTTTAAGCGCGAAGTTCATGAAGTACTCCTTTCGAAGAGGAAACCGCTTCCGATTACGGGTGCACGGGCGAAGGGACTTCGTCTTGTGCATGGTGATGGTCGAACGAGGCCAGCCCGGAGGACTTCAGCAGCTCATGCGCACGCTTGATCTCCTGCGCGTCGCCGTGGACGAGCAGCATGAACTTGTTCGCCTTCAAAGCGGTCTCGTAGCGCAGCACCGAATCCCTGGGTATTCCAATGGCCATCAAGGCGCCGGCCAGCGCGCTGATGCCGCCCACGAGCACGGCCCCCTCCAGGCCGCCGAACAGCGCGGCAGCGAGCGGGCCCAGAATGATGATGTGACCCACTACCGGAACGAACATCAACGCGGACCCGAAAAGGATGCCCATCAGGCCGCCCCAGAACGCGCCCCACTTGCCGAACACTTTGGCCCGATCGCCAGCATTGAGAAATCCGACGACATGCTCCTCGGTCTCGTAGTCCTTGCCGATGATCGAGATCTTCTTCATATCGAATCCGGCACGTTGCAGCGCCTTGACGGCGGTTTCGGCCTGGGTGTGGAAGTCATAGACGGCGACGGCGATATCGGGTCTGGCGGTGCGCATGATGTGGTCCTTTTGTGGGGTTCGGGATCGAACGTCGCGGTGTGGTCTTCATCCGCGCGTCCATGGGATGAACTCTAGCCGCCGGCCGGAAGCACGTAACCTGCCGAAGGTCACGACTTGCGCGTGCACGACGTCACGGCCCCGCAGTGACCAATGTCATCTTTCGCAGGCGCGGGGTCGAGTTCTGACGCGGCCACGCGCGCAGATGCGGGCGTCCGGGATCAACCGGTATTGGCGTCCGCGCCGCCTCAATATCCCATTCGAGAGAGCGGAAGCACCGGTGCTCGTTCCGGGAAACTACTGAATGACTCCGCCACCCCAGCGTCCGCTCGACGGTTCGGCCCACTTCCTGGGGTCGATCGGATCGTTGGGCGCGGTCAATCGCCGTGCCGCTGTCGCACCGACATTACGGCGAGCTCGGTACGCGTGTTTGCGTGGAGCTTCTCCATGATGCGACTGACATAGTTCTTGACAGTACCCTCGGCCAGAAACACGGCGGCGGCGATCTGCTTGTTGCTCTTGCCCTCGGCGATGAGTCTCAGGATCTTCTCCTCCTTCTCGCTGAGCGTCTCGGCCGCGGGATCGTCGGCTTTGCCCGGGGTGGCGCCCGACGCGCCGTTCGGCGCCGGGGGGTCGTTTGCCGTCGTACCCGTGGAGATGACCTCAGGCGGAATTGCCAGCCGTCGGAACTGATCCATAACCTTGCGCGCGATCTGGGGCGTGAGCCGGGACTCGCCACGATGCACGGCACGCACGGTCTCGAGTACCTCGTCTTCGCTCGCATCCTTGAGCAGATAGGCATGAGCGCCGGCACGGACTGCCTCGAAAACGGTTTCGTCGGCATCCAGCGTGGTCAGCACCAGCACGTGTGTCTGGGGCAGCGACAGCGTGATTTCGCGCGTGGCGGCCACGCCTCCCTTGTGCGGCATATGCAGGTCCATCAAGACGACATCGGGACGCAAGCGCTCCGCCATCTCGACAGCTTCCACGCCATCGGATGCCTGGCCCACCACTTCGATGTCCGGCTCGACCGAGAGCATCAGCGTCAACCCGCGCCGTATGAGCGCCTGGTCATCCACGACGAGCACCCGGATTCGCGGGGCGCCGGTAGCTGGAGCGGCCGTCACCTGGTACCCCGGTCGGCCGCGCCGGGCGGGCATGAGGCCCGTACCTCGCCAAGTTGCTCGCGGATCCGGCCTACCACCGGAGATGGAAGCCGAGTCGCGAGGTAGCCGAGCATCGTCGAAACCGCAAGCGCGGCCTGAACCTCGGAGATGCCCGCGCGCTGCGCGACCAGTCGTATCAGCTCATCCATCTCCAACACCTCGCGGCACCGCGCACGTCGACGGACATCTTCTTCGCTTCCAAGTCTAGCGGCCGCGTCCGGCCGCTGCGAGAGCCGTACGTCACGGATTTTATGTTACTTTCGTCACCTGTTGAGAGCCCGAATCTTGCGATGTAACCCGTGGATTCACTGGCGCGTTACCTGGACCCCGGACGCAGCCTGGCCGCCGCGATCGGCTGGGTGGTACTCGCACTGTCGATCGGCATCGCGCTGGTCGCGACCGCGTCGGTGGGCGACATCGTACGCTCCAATCTGCTCGACCAACGCGGGCGACAACTTGACAGGACGGCGGAGCGAATCGCCGCAGAGCTCAATCTCAATATCGCACTTCGGCTGCAATCCGTGCGTGCGCTGGCTGCGGTGCTGACCACCGAGCTCGGCGACACCGACCGCACGGGGCTCAGAAAGAGTCTCGACAATCTGCAGCGGGCCTACCCGGAATTCGAGTGGATAGGCGCGACGGACCGGCACGGTCGGATACTGGCCACGACCCAGGGAGTGCTCGAGGGTACGCGGGTCGGCGACCGAGCCTGGTTCGCGCAAGGCATGAAGGGGTCAGGAAGCGGTGTCGTGCGCAGGGCGCCGACGATGGGCACCGCGGCCGGGTCGCCCGCGACCTCCGGGGTACCCGAGCCTGTTGCAGATCTGATTGCCCCGCTGATCGATGTCAAGGGTAACTCGGTCGGCGTGATCGCGGCGCAACTGGGCGAGCGCTGGCTGCTCGGTGTTGCGGGAAATCTGCTGGAAGAGCTGCGCGGTTCGACGGGCACTCAGGCACTGCTGCTGGACCACGACGACACGATCATGATCGGACCCGCGGCGCTCCAGGGCAAGCGATGGCAAAGCACGCTCGACAGCGCAGAAGCGGCAATGTCGGAACCAGCCGTCGATTCGCCACGCGCCGGCCTCGACTGGCGCCCGCATGTGGAACGGCTGGTCAATGGCGAGCGCATTCTGGTTGCGCGCGCAATGCCGGCAAGCTCCGATGTCCTGCATGCGCTCGGCTGGCAGGTCATCGTGCTTCAACCATTACACGATGCCACACGGCGCGCTCGACTCCTGCAGGGTCAGATTGCCGCAATCCTGCTGGGGTTGGGACTGCTCGCCGCGATTGGCGGCGCGCTCCTGGCACGCCGCCTCACACGCGACCTCGAAGCGATCGCGATGTCGGCCGATGCGGTGCGAGCAGGCACGGCACAGGGAATCGTCGTGCCCCCGGGGAGGAGCGAGGCGGCACGCCTTGGGCGCGCGCTGGACGAGCTGCTCGGCTCGCTGCGGCATGAACGCAACGCCTTGCAGGCGTTGAACGCCGAGCTCGACGAGCGGGTGGCCGCGCGTACGCGCGAAATCGAACGGCTGGCGGACCATGAACGGTATGCCGCCGTCGTCCGCGAGCGCCTCAGGATTGCCCGCGACCTGCACGATACCCTCGCTCACTCGATGATGGCGATGCTCACGGAGATCCGCCTTCTCAAGAGGTTGTCGGCCACCGATCCCGCTGCATTGCCGGAAGAATTGGTGCGCGCCGAGGAAGCTGCGCATCAAGGCCTGAAGGATGCGCGCGACGCGATTGCGCAAATGCGCTTCAATCCGGTGCGTGATGAGGGGCTTTCCGCGGCTCTGGGCGATTTCGTGAAGGCCTTCGTCGAACGCACCGGAATCCCGGTTGACTACGATAGCGATGTGCCGGCCGGCACCTTCGCCGACGAGCGGGCCGAGGTCCTGTTCAGGATCGTGGAAGAAGCGATGCACAACATCGAACGCCATGCAGGCGCCTCGCAGGTGACTGTTTCATTGCACGTGAGTGCGCACGGTCGCGGCGTGAACATGACCGTAACTGACGACGGCGTCGGCTTCGACGCGGACGCGGCGTATCCGGGGCATTACGGTCTCGCGGGCCTGCGCGAGCAGGCGCAGCTGATCGGGGCCGTGCTCACCGTTCGTAGTGCCCCGCGTCAGGGAACCACGATCAGCGTCGTATGGGAACCCTCGTTGGGTGCGTGAGCGGGCGGATGCTCTTGGCGGGCTCAACCAGAACTCAGGCGAGTTGCCGAAGCCCCGTGCAAGCCGCAACGCCGTGGCCGCGAAGCCGCGGTCAAACGTGCCAACCGGGGGGGGCGGCAGGGATGTCGGCGGCCGGTTTGTAATTGACCACGGAATGACCGCGGCGGCAGTGCGCATGTGGGACCCTTGCGGGAGATCGACGCGAGCGCATCGGCGGGCGCAATGTGCGCGCGGCGTATCGGCTACGACTCGCGGGCAGCACGACACAGATGCATCGGTGCACGCTGAAACAATTGGATATCCGGCCGTTACAGGCGTAATGGCGTTTGCCGCCGAGCGAAATGGATCCGCAATATCCGCGACGTGTAATGGCATCGGATGCGAGCGACGCGACGTGCACGCTCGTCACTCCAGACCTCTCTACTATCAGGAGCGTTTCATGAACAAGCTGTCGAAGATCACGGCCGCGCTGCTGCTCGCGGGCACTGCCACGCTTGCCGCCGCGCAGACTTTGCACCCGGACAAGGCGAAGGCGTTTGCCGACGAGCTTGCGGTCCTGCAGTCATACTCCGGGACCGGCTCGATGTATCACCCGGCACCCAGCACGTTCAGCCAGACGTCGCAGGATCCGGCGACGGCGCTGACCGCAACCAATATGCAGGCGCGGTCGGACGAGTCGTCGATGTATCAGTCCGACCACGGCAACGTGCATCCGAGCAACGGACCGACGTTCGCGCAAGCCAATCCGCACGGCCTGCGCATCTCGTACTACCAGGCCGCTTCGTCGCACGACGACGAGTGGAAGCTCCCGGCGAGCGCCGGCGCGCGCGCGTACGCAACGGCCAGCGCTGGCGCGGCGGCTGCGATCGGTACCGCTGCAACGCCCGCGAAGCAGGTCGCGTCGAGGTAGCCCGATAACGGGCGTGCCGATCGACGAAGCTGCGACGCCGGACCGCCGGTCCGGCGATCGCGGCGGGTGCCCGACCGGCACCGCGCCGGCGGGATGGCCACCCCCCGCCTCCGCCGTCACGACGGCGCCCCTTACCGGCGGTCGGCGGCATGCGCGGCCGGTGCCGTGATGGCGCAAACATCTCAGGCGACCTGGCAACGCAGTGCCATCGTGCGACGGCACATCGGCCGCTGCTACAGCGCGACGCGTTCAACGAGCGACCGCGGCCGCCGGCGAGCGTGCCCGTCGGCCAGGCAAACCCGATATCGACGTCGTAAGTCTCGCTGCGGCCTTCGACAACCGCTCGAAACGCAGCATCGATCGTCGATCGGTCGTCCGGATGCGCATTAACGAGTGCCTCTTGCCGCGTGCTCGTCGACACGTTCGACGACAATCCAAGCTGTTCGCGCATCCTGGGGGACATGAACCCCGAGCCGTCCGGAAAGGAGGACTCGGTTTCGCACGCCAAGTCCTTCATTGGTATCGAAGCGGCAAGGACCCGGTGGATAAAGGTCCCACAACGGTCCCACAGCTCGTTGCGATGCGTTTGCAGTGCCGTGCAGTACTGTGCGGGACCGATTCCCGTACGAGACCCGCATTTCGATATTCATCGTGTCGAATCATGCGAGGATCGCTCCACGGCAGATCGCGAGGCCGTACCACCGGGTTGAGAAGAGCGCTGCTTCTCGGCGAGATGTTGCGCAGCACAAGAGACGGCTTGCGATCACGCGCGTGGCCATTAGTGCTCGGCGGTCCGCACGAATGCTTGACAGCCGCGTTATCCCGACGTCGCAACTGCCGGCCACCCGAAGGTGGCTTTACGGCAATTTGCGACCGTCGGAAGAACGTAACTCCTTTAGTATCTGTCTTGCAGGCTATCGAATGGCCAGCCTCTTGCCGGGCGCTGCGGACTTCCGCGCTAGCCTGAGCTCAAGGATGCCGTTTTCGTATGCGGCCTTGCATGCCGACTGGTCCAGCTCCGCCGGCAGCGTGAAACTGCGATAGATGTTGCCGAAATACCGCTCGTTGCGCAGCACCTTGTCGCCTTCCTTCTTTTCCCATTCTTGCTTGACTTCGGCCGTGATAGTGACCTGGTTGCCATCGATCGCGACGTCGATGTCCTCTTTCTTCACGCCCGGCATTTCGGAATGAATCAGATAACCGTTATCGGTTTCCGTCACATCCATCTTGATCATTGC
The DNA here is from genome assembly GCA_963734055.1 of uncultured beta proteobacterium. Classification (GTDB taxonomy): domain Bacteria; phylum Pseudomonadota; class Gammaproteobacteria; order Burkholderiales; family Casimicrobiaceae; genus CAIWHR01. The sequence continues at coordinate 640,554 of CAVTFQ010000007.1, read as the reverse complement.
CGGGACAGGTGCACCTTCCACTCGTACGGGTTTGAAAAACCCGCGAAACAACTCGTCAAGACCGGTTTCGGTCCGTGGATCGTAAGAGATAAGGTTTTGCATGATGCTTTCCGTTTGAATGTTGCGAGTCGAACCTGAAACCGTTCCTAGGCTCGGGGCCTTTCGAGACAAGAATGGCCCGTGTAAGGGTCGCGCCACTGGCAAGAATCAGTAGCAAGTGGCATCGCCACGTCTGTTGCGCTTAGAGTTATTTTCCCTGCCGGAGAAGCTACAGCACCTGCTCGTTCAGCCGGTCGCCCTCAGGCTATGCGGGAACAAGCAATAGAGCGCAGGCCTTGGCCACCGCTGACACCGGCCCGGGCGCCTTCGATCCGGGCATCGTCGCCCAGCCGCCCTTCTCGATGAAGTCGCCTCGCGACCATGAATCGACCTTCGTGAGCGCAGTCAAATTGGCCGAGACGTCCAAAGCGCGCTGAAATCTTTCGACGCAGACCGGCGCAAGGGCCACTACGACCGCAGCGTCGGCCCGTTGCGTCGCGTCCGCTTCGGCCCTGCCGCCGGTGACCCATCCACCCCACGAGAACCCGACGATTGCCGCCGCAATCGCTCCACCTGCGATGCCCCAAAGGGCCGGTTTCGTTTCGATTGGAAGTTTCATAACGAGTGCCTTCTATGTGAACTGGATGACAAGCGGCCGGCGCAATCACAATCACACCGTAGCAATTGAGGCAGATCCAATGGATCCGGGCCGTGAATGAGGTAATTACACTCATTTAAAGACTACGCGAAATTCTCGGTTGTGTATGTGCGGCGTCACACATAGCGTCGACTCTTCACACCCTAGCGAGGTTTCGCGTCGGACCAGCGGAATTTCTTGGTAGCCCATGCGCCAAGTGCATCGCAATACCCTCGCGATGCCCGCGACCAGCATCCATCGCGCTTGATCAGCCGACACACCGGTGAAGAACCGTGCGATGTCGGAACTGGCCGAATTCATAGACGGCTACGCGCGCACGCTCGAAGGCCATCATCTTGCAGAATTTCGCGAAGCGCAGTTGTGGACGCCCGCGTGCGTACGGGAATCCGAGGCGAAGATGATTCTGTCTTCAAGAATGACGCCAACACAATAGGTCATTGCCAGGGCTGCCTCAGCACGGAGGGCCGAATGAGATCTCGCGCGGTGGGGCGCGCGGCACGGACCGCGATCAGTCAGATTGATGACTTGGTCGAGCGCAGCGCGCATGATTGACGACTGGGCCGACGCTAGCGAGCGTCGGTGGCACCCCCAGGTGGAATCGGCGATGAGATATCGGCGAGTACGAGCGTCTCTCCGTTGTGCTCGAGCTTCTTGCCAGGAGGCAACTTCAGGTAAGGCCTGGATTCATCGGCGGAGAGCCCGTAGGTGAAACTCATCGAGTGCTGATGGTAACTGCCGGCGCCGTACCCTTTTACAAGGCTCAGGCGCTTGAAACGGTAGCTCCCGGTAGTGCCATTGCTGCATAGCATTTGCCCTGAACCACCAAGCGCAGCGCTGGAGGTGAACTCTCCCACGCAGGTGACATCTGGGTTTCGTTGTGAGTGGATGGCGATTGTCCCGCCCCCGTTGAGATGGCCCCGGGCCTCCCCAACGAAAAGGTCATTCGCCATGATTGCGATGACCGGCCCGGTCTTGGAAAACAGCTCCGCCGCTGCCGCGCCTGTCCATCCGAAAAGCCCGAAAGAGGCTGCGAGACACGCAATCAACATCCTGTTCATTGAAGCCGGCTCCGTTGCCGCATCGAGGTGCTTGATTGCCTAGGCCCGGAAAGGGCGGTTTGCAAGTGCTACGCGGTGGTCAAGACGGAATTCGATCGCCCACTCTCGGATATTCCTGGTGGCGATCCTGGCCACGGGCAGACCAGTCCTTAGCCTGAGACTGACTCACCACGCTCCTGTGCGTGCGACATCCTGTGCGTGCGACAGTTACCCGGGCGATTTCTATTCGACCAAGAATCTAGAGGTCGGGTTGGGGCATCGGCGGCATCGCCGGGCTGCCGCCCTCGCCTTCCCACGCCTGAAGATCTTCCTTGTGCTGCTGCTTCGTGGCAAGGCGACGTTCCTCGCCTCGACGCAGTGTGAGGGCGGCGCCGATCGCCGCGCCTCCGACCAGCGCCAGCGGCAATACCCAACGTCTGTACATCGGCATCGTGGATCTCCTTCGTGCACACGGAACGGCTTGTAGCGTATTCGCCGGACCAACCGCTGTCGGTGCGCTGACGCACACAGCGCGCCGGTTTCAGCCGGCTCGTCCGCGCCCACGATTAGAATGCGCGAATGGCACCCAACCGATCGCGATCGACTGCGCCCCGAAGCCCTCCCGACCACCGTGCTGTGTGGTCGTGGATCGACCGCCTCGGGGCCAAACAGCGGCTGGCGGCGGCACTGCTGATCGCGATCGCCGCCTATGCCGTGGTGCCTGATTCCGTTTCATGGCACACCCGACTTGTTGCGAGCTGGGATGCCGGCACGCTCGTCTATCTCGGACTGGCATGGACGATCATCGGACGCGCGGACGCGCGATCGACGCGCGCCCATGCACTGGCGCAGGATACGAGCGGGTACATCATCTTCCTGTTCGTGCTGGGGGCGGCGTGCGCCAGCGTCGTGGCGATCGGGTTCGTCGTGGCTACGATCAAGGGGCTCGCCCTTTGGCCCAAAGCATGGCACCTCGCACTGACGATCGCGGCGCTGATGTCGTCGTGGCTGGTGATCCAGACCGTATTCGGATTCCACTATGCGCGGCGCTACTACCGCGACGAAAAGCAACAGCTCCCAGGGTCGGGTGGGCTTGCGTTTCCGGGCGGCGCCGAGCCCGATTACATGGATTTTGCTTACTACTCGTTCGTTGTGGGCATGACGTCGCAGGTCTCCGACGTCCAGGTGCTCTCGCCGATCATGCGCCAGATGACGCTGGTGCACGGCGTGCTGGCATTCATCTTCAACATCGCGGTGCTCGCGCTCAGCATCAATACGATCGCCAGCGCCCTCTAGGTTGTCCGTCTTGCGACGACCGTCCGCGAGCGGCTACGAGCGCCGGCATGTCTGGAAAGGAAGGCACTGTGCTGCCGTTGGCCACAATGAATGCCGCTACTCTTTCGGCTCGTTGCGCAGGTCGCGCCGCAGCACTTTCCCGATCGGCGTTTTCGGCAGGACGTTGCGGAACTCAACGTGGCGGGGCACCTTGTAACCAGTGAGCTGGGCCTTGCAATGATCGATCACGGCATCCCTGGTGAGATTCGGATCTTTCTTCACGATCACCACCTTCACCGCCTCTCCTGATCTTTCGTCGGGCACGCCCACCGCACCACATTCGAGCACGCCTGGGTGGGTCGCCACCACGCTCTCGATTTCGTTCGGGTAAACGTTGAAGCCGGACACGAGGATCATGTCCTTCTTGCGATCGGTGATCGTAAGGTAGCCGTCGGCATTCAGATATCCGATGTCGCCCGTCTTCAACCAGCCGTCCTGCATCACCTTGGCGGTCTCCTCCGGATTGTTCCAGTAACCCATCATCACCTGTGGGCCGCGAATGCAGAGCTCGCCGGCGTGCTTGTCGATGTCTCCCGTGCCGCTCCAGACCGGCAACTCGTTGAAGCTGTCGTCACGGATCGATACATCCGTGGAGGGGAATGGCAGACCGATAGTCCCGTTCCATGGCGTTCTCAAGGGATTGGCGCAAGCTCCGGGCGACGCCTCCGTGAGGCCATAAGCTTCTGTGATGTAGCCGCCGGTCACTTGATGCCAGCGCTCGGCGACGGCCCTTTGCACCGCCGCGCCGCCGCCGACCACCACTTTCAACGAGGAAAAGTCGAGCCGCTCGAATCCCGGCGTGTTCAAGAGCCCGTTGAACAGTGTATTGACACCGGTCATGACGCTCCACTTCCACTTTCCCAGTTCTTTCACGAAGGCCGGCATGTCGCGCGGATTAGTTATGAGTACGATGAGGCTGCCCCATTTCATGAACGACAGCGTCGAGGTTAGGCAGAAGATGTGGTACATCGGCAAGGGCGCCATGACGATTTCGGTGCCTTCCTTGAAGCTGCCCGAGACCCACACGCCGGTCTGCTCCAGATTGGCCAGCACGTTGCGGTGGGTCAGCATTGCGCCCTTCGCGACGCCGGTGGTGCCGCCCGTGTACTGCAGAAATGCGATGTCGTCCCGCGACACGTCGACGGGCTTGAACGGCGTCGCCGCGCCGCGCGCGAGCGACCTCCGGAATCCGATCGCGCCGTCGATGCGCCATGCGGGGACCATCTTCCTTACTTTCTTGACGAGCAGATTGACGGCCCAGCGTTTCGGCGCCGGCAGCAGGTCGCCCACCTGCGTCGTAATCACGTGCTCGACTGACGTGTTGCCGAGCACTTGCTGCAACGTGCTGGCAAAATTCTCGAGAATGACGATCGCCTTCGCGCCGGAATCTTTCAACTGGTGCTCGAGCTCGCGCGTCGTGTACAGCGGATTGACGTTCACCACGGTCATGCCGGCCCGCAGTATGCCGAACAGGGCCACCGGAAATTGCAGAAGATTAGGCGCCATGAGGGCAACACGGTCGCCCCTGGTCATGCCGGGCAGTGCTTGCAGAAAGGCGGCAAACTCTCGCGCCAGCCGCTCCAGTGCGGCATAGCTCATCGTGCGGCCGAGATTGTGATAGGCCGGCTTGTCCGCAAACTTGCGGGTGATCTTCTCGAACAGGTCCGGGACGGACGCGAACAGGTCGGCGTCGATCTCGGCGGGCATGCCCACGGGGTAGCTCTTGAGCCAGATCTTGTTGGCCATGGTCCCTTCCCGTTTCCGATTATCGAATTGCTGCAGTCCAAGCGTCCCGCAGATATCTGCCAGGGCAACGAAGCCCATGGCGATTATCCGTCAGGCAAGACCTGGCGCTTTCGTCGACGAGTGAACGCCCTTTCGCAACGAAATCGCGGCCAGGAAGGTCTCGACGAAACGGGTTAAGTCATCCCAGTCGGTGTACTCGTAATCGCGCGACGTATCCGTGTCTCCACCTTGGTGCCTGGCGATCAGCTTCATAATCAATCGCTTGAAATAGGCGTACCGCGAGTACCGCAATGCGCCGGCCACATGCTGGGTGATCCCCGGCGTCCAGCCGGCTTTCCGAAAGAACGCTTCCGCGATCTCCCGCAACTGGGCACGACTTCGGTCGGCCTTCAATGCCGCCGTCATACTCACCGAGACGAAGGCAGCCGGCAATCCGGCGAGCCATGTCTTGTTATCTCTCACGAAGCGCAGGAGCGAGGCTTGGTACCTGCGGAGGTGGAGTGAGCCGCACACGATCGCGGCCGCGTAGACCGGTTCCACCAGCGCGGCGCGCTCGGCCGCGCTGTCCAGGAGATCAATTTCCACCCCACGGGCTTTCAGCGCACTTGCCATGAACTCCGCGATCTTGCGGGTCTGACCTTCCGTCGTGCCGTAGACAACGAGTACCGATTTCATCCCGATTCTCTCTGCGCACTCCCGACTTGGGTAGTCGCTTGCCTGCAGACACCTGACCCGGCGATGAAGCACTGCCGGAGGCAGCGTACGTAGAGCAACGGCGAATGGTCATAGATCGAGTCGATCGCGACCGATGCCACGTCCCCGCTGAGTACTCGCCTGGCTTGCGACAAGTAGCCTCGCACCAGGTCGGACAGCTCGAATAGAACGGATGGCCCCTCGACCAGTTTTCCTGACGCGGTGATCAGGATTTCGTGTCCGACGTGGCGGAAACCGCCGAGCCACGGCGGCGGCACCCATGCCGTGACGTCATTGTTGTTCACGATCCGGAACGCAGGCACGCGAAATGCCTGCGCGAACGATTCGTTGCCCACCCGCGGCGCACCGAAGGTGTAGATTCCGGTCGTGTGCCGGTAGCGTTCTGCCGCGAGCGTCGCCAGCGCGCCGCCCAGGCTGTGTCCCGAGAACCAGACCCGCCGACCGGGCCGCTTTCGTCGCAGTCGCTCGAGTCGCGGGCCGATGGCTGGCCAGATGGTGTCAAGGTCGTGCAGAAAGCCGGCGTGCACCCGTCGGGGTGAGCGCCGTCGCACCGGCAGCAGCGGCGTTTCTGCGTTCCCCCACCAGTCGAGTACGACGGCGCGGAGGTTGGCCCGTGCATCGTCGAGCGATCGCCAGCGATCCGGCCGTAAGATTTCCGAGCCTCGGAAGACAGCGGCGACAAACGCGTCGTTTATCAGCAGATAGCACGCTGTGTCCCGCTCCGCGTTTCCGACGAATTCGGCGGCGCTCCTGCCTTGGCCGAAACGCCCGAATATCTCGAGCGCTTCCTCCGGCGGCGAATACGCAAGCATCGAGGCTTCGGCGAGCCACCCTGCGTTCGCCAGGCAAAAATTCCGGTCGTTCGGTCGGAATGGGTGAGGCCGCCAAAAGTCAAAATATCGGAAACGCCGCGACTCCCTGACCGGCGGTACGAGGTCGATCAGGTTCTTCAGCCAACGTGGGGTCGGCATGGTATTTCCCTCGGCCCCCCGTGCACAGAATCGATGTTAGACGCCCTTCAGTGGACTGAATTGACCGACATCAACGTTCGCGACCCAACTGGGTTGGTCCCTGCGTCCTGCGGCAAGAGGCCCCGACTTGGGGCGCTCGGAAACCGACGGCAACCCGGATTTGAAGAAGCCTGCGAAGACGACGTAGCGCAGACTGAAGGATGCAGAGCGCGTCACGACCCGCGGCTCGAATGAGTGATTTGCGCATGCACCGGTTCAGTCGCTCCAGTCTCCGATGACCTGATCGAGGCCTTTTCGGTAGTCCGGGAACCTCGGTTTCCATCCCGGTACGCGCGGGGACGGCGCTCGCCGCGGCATGCCCAGTGCCGTTTGTTGCATGTGTTCGTCACGAATGATCACTTTGGCGAGGAGCTTCGAGTACCACGGCAAATGTAATGGGGTTCGCCGGCCGACCCGGTGCGCGAACGCATCCATCAACTTCATGAACGAAATTGCGTGACCGTCAGTAGCGTAGAGGATCTTGCCGGCGTTTCTTGGTCTGCCTGCGGCGAGCAAAGCCGCGGCGGCATCAAGCTGATGGAGGTGATATTGCAGCGCTTTGGGCGGACCGGACCAGTACGGCCGGCCGAGGCGAAAGGCCGTGCGATAGGCACGCAGATCAGCGCTCTCCGGGCCGTACAGATAACCAAGGCGCACGACACAGGCGGGTACCGGGCCCGACAGGGCCAGCGCTTCGCATTCGAGGATCGCATCGACCGATGAGCGCAGCGGCTCCTTGAGGCTAGCCCCGCGCTCGACGGCGTGCACGAAGGCGAAGCTCGCGTGGACGAGGATCGGCGCACCGTCCACTCGAGCCGAGCGCATCGCGCGGCGCGTTCCGGCCAGCGCCGTGCGGGTGAAATCCTTCCACGCGTGGCCGTCGTGCAACAGGCTGTTCGCCTGCTGCCCCGCAACGTTGATATGAACGTGTTCGGGCGCGCTCGCCGCGCGCTGTCGCCGCGCGAGGATCCCGCCGAGTTCGGAGCGCCTTCCGGTGATCGATACGTTCATGATTTCGGATCAAGGTTGACATAGCCCCTCGCACAACCTGAGGATGCCCGGATGCGTTGTTGCGCCGGCCCAACCGCCAGCCCATGAAGAACGATCAGGAACCGGCCAAGATCTTTCATTCAGACCGATCAGAATTCTGTTTGCTCACCCATTTCCTGTCTCATGCATGGTATAGTAATCGTTCCACGGAGAGGGTAGCTTCAGCCCTTCCGCCCACGCCAGGTTGGACTTGCAGCCCTTGGCGATCCCCCATGGCATCCCCTAGCTTGTGCGATGCCGACTCATAGCCGGTCGAGCACCTGGCGTACTTCGCTTATGACTCCTGCGCACCGCTGCGCACTTGCCTAAGTCCAAGCGAAATATCTATATGGGATCTCCTATGTAGCGTTAGCGGTCTCTCAAAGGGCAACACATGTCCATTCATACCCAACATATTCCGAATCCGAATGCCGTCGCCGCGCGTGATGTAAACGTCGACAAGGCACTCCGCATGGCCATCGTGATGGCGGAAGCCAACGAGCGCCTGTTCAAGGTTCAAAGCGATGCCGCCAACGCCGCGTTTGCCGAGAACGCCAAGTATCTCAAGTCGCTTCTGACGACCAAGGACTCCGGCTCGTTGCTCGCCGATTGGGCGACCTTCTATCAAGCGAACGTACGCCGGGTCCTGGAAGTTTCGCGCATGGGATTTGAAACAGTGCCGCAAACGCAGGCCAAGATGGCGGAGCTGATGGGCGAGCCATTCAGCAAGTACACCAAGGAAACGCAGCAATACGTGGAGCAGTATGTGAAGGCCATCGCTGACGGACGCGATTCGGCCGCCACCGCGGTGAAGCAGTTTCTCGCCAAGACGATTGCGAGCGCAGGCGGACAGCAGGAGCCGAAGAAAGCCAAGGTTTCCTGAGCCAGTCGGGACTTTGGCTCCGACTCTTCGACAAGAATAACTGATTGGTTAATGGGCCCCGGCAGTTCGACTGTCGGGGTCCTTTCTTTTTGTGTCCAGCGCCTCCAGCGGCGCGATGACGCGTACTGGAGGCTAACACCCAGGGACAATAAGGAGCCTCATCGGAATTTGCCAAACGCGTGACGTCGCGCGAAGGGAGGATTGCGTGGTCACGATGCAATAGGCAGTCTTGAATTGGCGGCCGTCCTGCGAACCAGCCATTTGCGCAGTTCTTCCAGAACGAATAGTCCGACGGCGAAAGGGACCATGAAGAGCCAGACCTGTCCGGTAATGGGCGCGGTCCCGAAAATGAGATGCCCCCATGGGGTATAAACAATCAACAGAATCAGGGCAATCTCCAGAAGCACCCCCCATCCGATCAGCGAATTTCCCAGTAAACCCACTGCAAATGTCGAGCGGGTCGTGCTTCGGCAAAGGTATACGTTCACGATCTGCATCACGATGATCGCGCTCAGGCAGGCGGTGGTGCTCTGTAGGTAGAGGGGATCCGAGGTCGCCAGAATCTGGCCGTATTGCCAGCCTGCTCCGCAGAGCACGAAAAAGAAAGCCGCCATCGCGGCGACCGCTTCGATCATCCCCAAGAACCCGTAGGCGCGCAGCGCCAGAGGCCAATTCAAGAGCCGCTCGTGCTGCGGCCGCGGGGGCCGTGCCATGACCGCCGGGGCGGGCTTCTCTACCCCCAGTCCGAGGGCGGTGAGCGAGTCGGTACCCATGTCGATCGCCAGGATCTGGATCGGCGTCAACGGCAAGGGGATCTTGAACAGCACGAACGCCAGATACGGGATCAATTCCGCCACGTTGTGCGCCAGGATGTAGGTGAGAAACTTGCGGATGTTTTCGAACACCGCGCGCCCCTCCTCGACGGCGCTCACGATGCTCGCGAAGTTGTCGTCCAACAGCACCATGTCGGCCGCCTCCTTGGCCACATCCGTCCCGGCAATCCCCATCGCGATGCCGATGTGCGCGCTCTTCAGCGCCGGCGCATCGTTCACGCCGTCGCCGGTGACGGCCACCACGTGCCGCTTTTGTTTCAGCGCCTCGACGATGCGCATCTTCTGGTCGGCGCTGACGCGCGCAAAGATCAGTTCGGGCGCGTCCAGAGCCAGTCGCAACTGGATGGGGGACATGTTGCGCAATTGTTCGCCGGTAATCACGCTGGGATGCTCCGACCGGACAAGCCCGATTTCCCGGCCGATCGCCTGCGCGGTGTGGGGATGGTCGCCCGTGACCATGATCACCCGAATGCCGGCTTCGCCGCACTTGCGGATCGCCCCCGGCACCTCGGGCCGCGGCGGGTCCTCAAGGCCGACGAGGCCGGCAAAGATGAGGTCTTCTTCCAACTGCTCATGCCGCCACTGCGGCATGAGCGGCCGATACGCCATCGCGATGACCCGTAAGCCTCGCTCGGCCATGTCTTCCTGAGCCTTGACCACTTGCTCGCGCAATGCACCCCCGAAGGTGCCGATGCTTCCAGCCGTCAGGATCCGACTGCAGAGGGGCAGGACGGTCTCGGGCGCTCCCTTGCACAAGACCGTGGGCGCCTCCGGCAGCGCATGCACCGTAGTAAGCCGCATGCGGTCGGCGTCGAAGGGAATCTCGTCCACCTTGGCGAAAGCCGTCCCGGCAGGCAGTGCGTCCCGCGCCATCTCGACCAGCGCGATCTCCATGGGATCGCCCAAGAGCAGCGGCTTGCCGTGCTGCTCGCCGGCGTTGAGATCGTGGCAGAGGTACGCATTCAGGAAGAAAGCCCGGTACTGCTCGACGAATCGCGGTCTTTGTGCGGCGAGGTTGAGCGAATCGAGCGCTTCGCCCAGGAAGAGGCGTTTGACCGTCATGCGGTTCTGGGTCAGCGTACCGGTCTTGTCAGTGCAGATCACCGTCGTCGATCCCAATGCTTCGACCGACGGGAGATAGCGGATGAGGACGTTGCGCTTGGCCAAACGTCGAGTGGCAAGCACCAACGCCAAGGTCAGCGTCGGGAGCAGTCCTTCCGGCACCATGGCGACGATGAGGCCAATGGCGAAGATGAAATCGTCCCAGAACGGAACGCCGAGGAACCAGCCGACCGCGAAGAACACGACCCCGATCAGCACCGCGAGGATCGCAATCCATCGACTCAGGTGGGCGATCTCCCGGCGCAGGGGCGAGACGCCTCCTCTACTCGTTTGGGTGAGGTGCGCGATCTTGCCAAATTCCGTGTGCATGCCCGTGGCGAAAACCACGGCTTTTGCTTCTCCGGAGATCATCGAGGTGCCGGCGAGCACGATGTTCTTGCTATGGATCAGTTCATCTGCTTCGGCGGGTTCCGCGTCCCGCGCCTTGGGCAGGGATTCGCCGGTAACCGTAGCGGTGTTGACGCGAACGCCAAACGCCTCGATCAGCCGACAGTCGGCAGGAATGTTGTCGCCCTGTTCGAGCAGCAGGATATCGCCCGGGACGAGCTGCGTGACAGCCAGCGACGTCGCCTTACCGTCGCGTACCGCCTTCACTTCCTGCGGGAGTAGCCTGAGCAGCGCGGCCAGCGTTTGCTCGGCACGATATTCCTGCCAGAAGGAGAACAAGCCGCTGACGACGATCACACCGATGACAACGCATCCAATCTTCGCCATGCCCTGGCCCGGGGCGCTCCATTCACCCACGAACGCCAACCCCGCGGCGAGCCACAAGATCACTGCAAAGAAATGAAAGAATTCCTTGAAAAATCGCAGCCAAAGAGGTGTTCCGGCGACCCTCTCCACTTGGTTCGGGCCAAATTCACGTAACCGATTCAGGGCTTCGGCAACGGATAATCCTTGCGGAGCGCTGTGAAGGCTCGCAATGGCTTCGGCCGCCGAGAGCTTGTCGATTCTCACGGTGAGGAGATCTTTCTACGGATGAAGTTTGGCAGACCTAGAACGCTTTGCCGTCCGACGCAGGCGGGCGTGGATCCTAGCAAGCGCAGGCGTCATGCGCCGTGGCGGCATTCGACAGGCATGGGGTGGCGGCCCAAGACGCGCCGTTGCCCCTGCATCTTGGCATCGACGACGTGGAGAAGCGACCGTGACCTTCTGCCCGCGTCGAGGATAGCCGTCGATCCATCCGGTCCTCAGCCTTCGGTAACGGCGCCGCCGCGATTGGATGACTGCGGGCACGGGTCCGCAGCGCCATGGAGTCGGCCAGGACGGCTCGACCCGCAGCCGCGACCCACCAATCAACGAGGAGCGATTGGAGCAACCGCTCGGGCGCTCACCGAAGCGACACCCGATCGTCCCCTTGCCGAAATCCTACCCAAAGCGAACACGGAACCCGGCAAGGGAGACTGAATTCTCAGCGTCGATGAGCACGCTGCGGCGGATGCGTCGTGCGTTTGCGTGCCGCCATCTGATGCACGACGGGCGGACGAGACGAAGGGGAGCCGCCTACCTCTTTGATGCCCTGGACGACGCCGGCCAGAACACCGGCCACCGTTCGGGCGGCGTGGGTGCTGATCTCGCCTGCCGCTTTAATCGCGCCGTCGACGGCCGCCTTTGCAGCACGACCCACGTCCTCACCCGTCTCGATCGTAGCCTCCAAGACGCCGTCGACGGTACGTCTTGCCACCGCGCCGACATCCGCGCCGACCGCAGCCGCATGTCTGACAACCGTCTTGACCGTTTCGGATGCAGCTGTGGCAATGTCGCCGCCCACCTCGTGCACTCCCAACACGACGCCCTTCGCAATGCTCTTGGTGCTCACGACCAAACCTGCGCCCGCTCGCTCCGTCGCCTGCAAGCCGCCGCCCACGACGTCGCGTACCACGACCACCAATTCGCTGGTGACCGATCCCGCGGCACCGAGGGTACTTGAGACTGCTGATCTGACGAGGACGATAATCTCTCCCTCAATCCTGGTCAGCGTTGTAAGGCTGCTGGTGATTCCGTCCTTGACGGCACTCCCCGCTCGGCCCAACGGAACCGGAGCTTTCACGGGAAGCGGTCGGGCGGGCCGCAATTTGCGCGGTGACGCTGCCGGCCTGGCGGGTTTCACGGTAATCGCGCGCCGTGCGCGTGGTTTTGCTCTCTTCGTCGCCATCTTGACTCTCGCTTTCATGTTCGTCTTTCGCTCTGCCAGACCACGCTGCGTGCAGCGTCGTCGCCTGCTGCCGAGAGTTCGGCTGCCTGTTCCCTCATGTCATTCCTGACGGACTCAACGCCACTGCTGCGGCGCGCAACTCCGGCCGCATATTTCATGCCTCCTCTCCTCGTTGAACCCGCCCTCGCTGGCATCTCGCTGCGATCGCGCACCCTCCAACGTCTGCGTCGGCGACGATCGCCGCAAACGGCGGTTACACAACCCATCGTCATAGACTGCTCGCGACTTTTCGGAAGTGATAACCGACGATGGACAGCTCCACAGCGGTGCGCAATTTCCGCGGGCTCGCAAGCAGCGTTGACCAGAAGAGTATCCAGTAGCGGCTTCGACCGGCATGGCATACCCCAAGCAGCCACAGCGACGCGAGAAATGCCTTCACGTCGGATCCGGACAGCCGCCGCGCCGGGCCATGCGGCTCGAAGGAACCCAGGAATGCGTGAACGCGTCGATAATAGTTGCCCGGCGCATAGAGCTTGCGCATCAGCTCCCGATACCCCGAGATCATGAAATCGCGGTCGAGGCGCGTCATGAAGTTGAGCGCCGCACCGGTGTTGTTCCCGCAGGTCTCGGCGAGAATCCGTCCCTCGCGTGCGAGCCTTCGATACAGCGCGGTCTCGGGCAATGCGGTAAGCAGACCCACCATGGCAGTGACAACCCCGGTTCGCTGAATGAACTCGAACTGACGCGTGAAGATGTCCTGCGGATCGGAGTCGAATCCGACGATGAATCCGCCCATTACCTCCAGCCCCGCCCGCTGGAGCGTCTTTACCGAATCGGCCAGATCGCGTTTCCGGTTCTGCGTCTTCCCACACTCCTGGAGGCCTTCGAGGGAGAGTGTCTCGAGCCCGAGGAACACCTTCTTGAATCCAGCCTCGACCATCAGCGCGCACAGCTCCGTATAGTCGGCGAGGTTGACCGACGCTTCGGTCAGAAATCCCATCTTCGCTTGCACGCGATTGCGCCACTCGATCAAGGCCCGCAGCAGTTCCTTTGCGTGCTTGCGATTGCCGATGAAATTGTCGTCGACAATGAAGACCATGTCCTTCCAGCCGGCGAGCCTTAACGCCTCGAGCTCGCGCAGCATCTGTGCCGGTTCTTTGGTTCGAGGAACGCGACCATTCATGACGACGATGTCGCAGAATTCGCAGTCGAACGGACAGCCGCGAGAGAACTGAACCGGCATTGTCACGTAGTCGCCGAGATCGATCAGATCCCAGCGCGGTACCGGCGTCCTTCGCAACTCGGGCCAGCCTGGAGCGCGATAGACGGGCTGCAATGTGTCTCGTTGCATGTCCGTCACCAGCTGCTCGATCACATCTTCGGCTTCGCCGAGGACAAAGTGGCCGATCTCGGGGAACTCTTGATGACTGGTGGTGAACAGTGGGCCGCCCGCAACGACGGTCTTGCCAAGCCGCGCGCACCGATTTGCGATCTCGTGTGCCCCCTGCTTGTGAATGATCATAGCGCTCAGGAAGACGTAGTCAGCCTGGCGAATCTGATCGTCGGTGAGCACCGAGACGTTGACGTCAACCAGTCACAGGTTCCAACCGCGCGGCAACATCGCGGCAACCGTAAGCAGACCGAGTGGCGGAAACGCGGACTTCCTTGAGACGAACTTCAGGACATGCCTGAAGCTCCAGAAGGAATCGGGACTGGGCGGGTATACGAGAAGTACGTCCATGGCCGGCAATTTCACCTACTCGCTCACGGACTCGCTGCAAGGAGCCGAAGCCCGATGACGTTCATGCCACCTGGCTACCCGCCGAAGATGTATTGGACAATGGACTCGGCGATGTTGCCCGGTATTGATCAATGTCAATGTTCGCAGCCGCACACACGATGCCTTGGTGCCCTGCCGCCCGGCGGCCGCACGGTCTGGTGCGCCTTCAGAATTGACCCCGCTCGGCGCCCCGGGGTAGTCTTCGCGGGTCGACTCGTGGAGCGCCTGGTGGACCTGGAGGTAGAGCAATGGGTGCAGTCAAGATGGTGGCGATCGTGTTAATGGTGGCCGGGGTGCTGGCACTGGTGTATGGCGGCTTCACTTACACCAAAGAGACGCATGACCTGAAGATCGGTCCACTCGAGATGTCGATCAAGGACAAGGAGACTGTCAACATTCCCATCTGGGCCGGCGTCGCGGCGATCGTGGTTGGCGGAGTGCTCCTGGTCTTCGGCAACAAAAAACCGTAGCGCGCGATTCAAACCTGCCGATCCATGCGGGCCGTAGCTTCGTCGAGCACGTAGCTCGAGCCATTTCGAAGGCGCATGGCGAACCGATAGCTGGACGTGATCCTCGAGTTTCGGCGGTGGGTCGCACGGCGAGCACGCCCGCGATGCAACGGTGACAGACAGCGCGGCGTGGTGAATAATTCGAGATATCCGGCGCGCTTCCTAGCGCCGACGCACCGCGCCCCAGACAGGAGGGACACCATGGCTACGCGCCGCACCACAATGAGAAGTCGATCCGGCACCAAGCTCTATGCTGTGCGCGACAAGAGCGGAAAGTTCAAGGACATTCAGACTTACAAGCGCGCCCACGCTGCCGATATGCGCCACAAGTCCAAGGCCGAGACGGACGCAGCACGGGGTCCCATCGAGAAGAAGGTAAGGAAGGCGGCGAAGGATGCCGTCAAGTCCGTCAGGAGCTCGGTGCGGGGCGCGGTCGCTGCCGTGGGGAGGGCGGCGAAGCGAGCCGTGAAGCAGGTTTCGAACCCGCAGCCAGCGCGGAAAAAGACGGTGAAGAACGCCGCCAAGAGGACGACCAGCAAGCCGGCGGCAAGGAAGACCGTCAAGAAGGCCGCGAAGAAGGCCGCAAAGACCAAGTAACGCTGCTCATACGACGGCCTGCATCGCGTACGTTGCCGCGGGCCCTTTCCTGGCGAGCTTCCGCTCGTCGGGAGCACGGATTCTCGCCCAACGGACTGGCGCGCCGAGGCACCACGTTTGCCCCATGGCGCGACATGATCTGAATCCGGCTTTGGCGATCTGCGTTGCCCGTCGGGACGGGCCGATCATGGAAAGGGGCCGGACGCGCCCCTACCGTCTCACCTCTGCGGTGTCTCGCCCTCGATGACTGCCGGCCAGCGCCAGCGCCGCCGCCGCGCTCGCCGGCTCGGTTGCGCCAGGCCTCGATGACCTGATCGAGCCCGACTCAGTAGTCCGGGAATTTCGGCTTCCACCAGGGCACCCGCGGCGTCGGCGCCCGAGGCGGCATCGGGAGTGCCGTTTGCTCCACGTGCTCCTCCGCGAACGATCACCCTGGCCAGGGGCTTCGCGAACAACGGTAGAGATGCAGCGGAGTTCCCCGGCCGACCCGATTACCCCTACGTCTTACCGTCCCGTGGTCCGAGGAAATACCACAGGACCAAGCCCAGCGCAGGCAGGAGCACCACCGCCATTGTCCAAATCAATTTCTTCTCATTGGAAGCTGAACTTTGGAAGATATTGATAATCGCCCAAATATCACCAGCGAGTATCAGCACGCCCCACAGACTGCGGTATCCGAAGTTCATCGTTCCCCGTTCCTCCCATCTACTGCCACAGCCGACAGACGCGACATTGATGAATGGCAATTTCGCAGCGCGAATGGAATGCCATCCGCGCCTCTTCGGATGACGGACCAGTTATCGCAAGAACCTGCGAGCCGACTATAACCACATCGTTCCGCAACCCTATTGATTTGGATTAAGCCCCATATGTGCGCTAGCGTACGGAGCATCCCGGGGAAGCGTGCCAAGATTTGCGTGGCGTCCGGGAGCTTTGAGGGTATAGGCAAGGGCAGGTTGGAAATCGTTCTTTCTGTATCCCGATTGCCGGCCCGGAATCCGCCCCCAATTGTTTGAGATCTGTTCCTTTGTCCCGCGGGACGTACGAATGACCAGCCCCGGTGTAGTGCTGCGTGGCGGTGCAATCGTCGCAGTACTTGCGGTGGCTGGATGCGCGTCGCTTCTAAACCGACCAAGCACGAACCTGTCCCGGGTGCCGGTGCCCGCGACATGGAGCAACGGGACCGCCGCACCCTCCGCAACAACGTTGGCGGAATGGTGGCAGCAGTTCAACGATTCCCAACTCACCGCGCTGGTAGCGCAGGCGTTGCAAGTCAACAACGACGTGCGCACCGCGCAGGCGACCTTGCGGCAGTCGCGGGCGCAGCGCGATATCGTGGCGGCCGGCCTGCTGCCGTCGGTCAATGCGGCCGCGTCGGCGCAACGAGGCAAGGCCGGTAACAACGACCCCGTGAATTCGTATCAGGCGGGGTTCGATGCGAGCTGGGAGCCGGATATCTTCGGCGGTGTCGCGAGCGGCGTCGCTGCGGCCGATGCCGATACCGAGGCCGCGGCCGCGTCCCTCGCCAACGTCCAGGTCTCGATCGCTGCCGAAGTGGCGGCCACATACATGAGCCTCTGCGCGCTCGAGTTGCGACTTGCGATCGCGCGCGACAATCTCGCGAGCCAAGAGGAAACGTTGCAGATCGCCGAGTGGCGAACTCAGGCGGGGTTGACCACCTCGCTCGACGTGGAACAGGCGCGCACGTCGACCGAGCTGACGCGGGCGCAGATGCCGGCACTTGGCGCGAGCATCGCGCAAACCAGAAGCAGCCTTGCTATCCTGACCGGCGTCACGCCCGAAGCGATGCAGTCCTCGTTGCGGGTTCCGGCCGCAGTGCCGATCGCCAATGACGATCTCGCGTTGGCCTTTCCGGCGGAGACGCTGCGTCAGCGGCCCGATGTGCGCCAGGCCGAGCAGAACGTAGTCGCGGCGGCATCGCGTGTGACACAAGCCGACGCCGCGCGCTATCCCTCGTTCCGCTTGAACGGCACGCTGGGCTTGAGCGCCCTCACCCTCGCCGGGCTGAGCGGCAGCGGCGCGCTCGTGACCGCGTTGCTGGGCGGTGTTTCGATGCCGATTTACGCCGGCGGCGCCCTCACCGCGCAGGTCCGCGCCCAGGAAGCAGCACTCGACCAGGCGCGCATCGCCTATGAGGCAGTGGTATTGAGCGCATTGAAGGAAGTCGAGGATTCGCTTGTTTCCCTGTCCGCCTCGCGCGAGCGCCTGGCAACGCTGCGGCTGGCCGCCGAAGCCGCCCGCAATGCGTCGCTGCTTGCGCGGTATCGGTACAACAGCGGCCTCATCGACTTCCAGTCCGTGCTGCAGACCCAGGTTACCCTGCTCGCGGTCGAGGACAGCGTGGCCAATGCGCAGGCCGAGATCGGCATCGCCCACGTCCACCTGTACAAGGCGCTCGGCGGAGGCTGGCAGCCCGAGTCCGCGGTACTAACCTCACCGGATGTCCATGGCTCTTACACGACACCCGCCATGTCGACAAAAGCACATTCATGAGCGTATCCGTTGAACGACCGGATGGGCCGGCGGACGAGCAGGCAGGCGCGCCGCCTGCGCTCGACGATATCGCCCCGTCGCGCGGATGGCGTCGGGCGTCGATATGGATCGCCGTCACCTTTGTGGTGCTCGCGGCGGCGAGCGTGTGGATATGGCGCTCGCAGCAACAGGCCGCGGCCGTGCCGAGCTATGTGACCGAAGCCGTGACGCGCGGCAATTTGAGCATCGCAGTAACCGCGAACGGCACGCTGCAACCGACGCGCAGCGTCAATATCGGGAGCGAACTCTCGGGCACCGTGACCCGCGTTCTCGTCGATGTCAACGATCGGATCAAGAAGGGTCAGGTGCTCGTGGAGCTCGACACCGCGAAATTCGGCGATCAAGTCGCGCGGTCGCGCGCGACGGTGGCATCGGCCACGGCCAAGGTGGCGCAGACGATCGCCACCGTCAAGGAAGTGGAGAGCAATCTTGCCCGCCTCCACGAAGTCGCGCGTCTTTCCGGCGGCAAGGTGCCGTCGAAGACGGAACTCGATGCCGCGCAGGCGTCGTACGAACGCGCACAGGCGGACGAGGCCGCGGCACGCGCGTCCGTGGTCGACGCCAAGGCCGCCCTGTCGACGGACGAGACAAATCTTTCCAAGGCCTCGATCCGGTCACCGATCGATGGCGTCGTTCTCACCCGCACCGTGGATCCCGGGAATGCCGTGGCCGCGTCGCTGCAGGCGGTCACGCTGTTCACGATTGCCGAAGACCTGACCAAGATGAAGCTTCAGGTCAACGTCGACGAAGCGGATGTGGGCATGGTCGAAGTGGGACAGAATGCCTCCTTCACGGTCAGCGCCTATCCTGCGCGCAAGTACCCGGCCAAGGTCACGCGCGTGGCCTTCGGCTCGACCATTACGGACAACGTGGTCACGTACATCACGTACCTCGAGGTGGAGAACACCGATCTGTCGCTGCGCCCGGGGATGACGGCGACGGCAACGATCAGTGCCACCGAGCGCCGCAATGTGCTGCTGGTGCCCAACACCGCGCTGCGCTTCACACCCACGTCATCGGGCGCCGGCGCGGCAGCGGCGGCCAAGGGTGGCGGCATCGTGAGCAGCCTGATGCCGCGCGGGCCCGCCAGGGCGCCCAAAGCATCGACCGCGGCCACTGGCAGCGCCGCGGCGCGACGCGTGTGGGTGTTGCGCGACAGCCAGCCCGTGGCCGTGGCTATCCAGCCGGGAGTCAGCGACGGCCGGATGACCGAAGTCACATCGAGCGAGTTGGAGCCCGGTATGCAAGTCATCATCGATCAGCGTTCCGCGGCCGCGTCGTAATGGAGTTGCCGCAACACGGTCCCGAAGCCCGCGGCGCCGGCGCGTCGATGCCGGCGGCGGGTGGCGAAGTGCGGGCGGCGCCAGCGGATTCAAAGCTGATCCGGTTGCGTGGCGTCACGCGTCTTTACGGCCATGGCCAGGCCGCGTTGTACGCGCTGAACGGCGTCGATCTCGATGTCGCACAGGGCGAGTTCGTGGCGGTGATGGGCCCGAGCGGATCGGGGAAGTCGACGGTGATGAATATCCTGGGCTGCCTCGACACGCCGACCGGGGGCGAGTACCTATTTCGCGGCACTCACGTCGAACGCCTCTCCCGCGATCAGCGGGCGCGCTTGCGCCGCAAGTACATCGGCTTCGTGTTTCAGGGCTTCAACCTGCTGGCCCGCACGTCGGCGCGGGAGAATGTCGAGCTTCCACTGGTCTACCGGGGCGAGAGTGCGGCGGCACGCCACTGGTTGGCCGGGCAAGCGCTCGCCTCGGTGGGCCTCGCCGGATGGGAGCACCACACACCTGGAGAATTGTCAGGAGGACAGCAGCAGCGCGTGGCCATCGCCCGAGCCATCGTCACGTCGCCCGCGGTCCTGCTCGCCGACGAGCCGACGGGCAACCTCGACACGGCGCGCAGCCGGGAAGTGATGGAATTGCTGGTGCAGCTCAATGCCCGGTCCGGCATCACGATCATCATGGTCACGCACGACGCCAACATGGCGGCCTATGCCCGCAGGGTGATCCATTTTGTCGATGGCCGCATTTGCGGTGACGACCGCAACCCGCCGCACGATGATATAGCGACCGCGCGCAGCCTGGCACAGACCGCCTGATGCTGTTCAACACGATTCTGCTGGCGCTGCGCGAAATTCGCCGCAACCTGCTGCGTTCCTTCCTGACGATCCTCGGGATCGTGATCGGAGTCGGCGCCGTGATCACCATGGTGACGCTGGGCAACGGCGCGACCCAGGCGGTCAAGGACCAGATTTCGAGCCTGGGCAGCAATCTCCTGATGGTGCGTCCCGGGCAGCGCGTGGGGCCGGGCAGTCCGACCGCGGGCGCCCCGCCTTTCAAGGAAAGCGACGGCGACGCGATCATGGCGCAGATCGCCGGCATCAAGGCCGTGGCCCCGGAATTGCGCGCGGGCGTCACCGTCATCGCCAATGGCCGCAACTGGTCGACCAGCATTACCGGCACGACCAATGCCTATTTCCAGACCAACAACTGGCAGCTTGCCTCGGGCCGCACCTTCGGGGACGCCGAGGAGAAGTCCGGCGCCGCCGTCTGCCTGATCGGCGAGACGGTGCGGCGCGAACTGTTCGGCACTACGACTGCGCTTGGCGAGCAGCTGCGCGTCAAACAGTTTTCGTGCGAGATCATCGGCGTTCTCGCGTCCAAGGGGCGGGCGGCAATGGGCGGTGACCAAGACGACATCGTGCTGCTGCCGTTGCACACGGTGCAGCGGCGGGTCGTCGGCAATCAGCGGGTGTCGACCCTGCTGGTGTCGATGAACGACGACAGCGACAGTGAACGCGTGATGAAGAGCATGGCGCAGCTTCTGCGCGAACGGCGGAAGCTGTCGGCCGAAGACGACGACAACTTCAACGTGCTCGACACGAGGCAGATTGCGGAAACCCTGTCCGGCACGACGAAGGTGATGACCACGCTGCTCGGCGCGGTGGCTGCCGTGAGCCTCCTCGTCGGGGGCATCGGCATCATGAACATCATGCTGGTCAGCGTCACCGAGCGCACCCGGGAAATCGGGTTGCGGCTCGCGATCGGCGCCCTCGAGCGCGAGGTGCTGCTGCAGTTCCTGATCGAGGCCGTTACGCTGTCCATGCTGGGCGGCGTCATCGGCATCGCGCTTTCCGCCGCGGCCTCGTTCGTCCTGGCGGACGTGATGCAGGTGCCTTTTCTGTTCAATCCCGGGATCAACGCGCTGTCGTTCGTCTTTTCGGCCGTCATCGGCGTGGTCTTCGGTTACTTCCCGGCGCGGCGAGCCGCGCAGCTCGATCCCATCGATGCATTGCGCCACGAGTGAACGACGCGGGTCGCCGACCGCGCTCCCCCGTTCTTGAAGCGAGCCATACGCGAGCGCGCGGTCACCCATCGAATAGATACCACCCCGGCTCTGCCGGGAGCTATTTATTCCGCCTGCGGCTCTGATCCCCTCCGGGCGCGGCGAATCTTGGCGTGTCGCAGAAGCGCCCTCATGGTTTCTCGACAACCACACGCCCCGCTGGGTTGAGGCAGACGTGGTAGCGGTACCACCGCAGACGAGCGAGCGCCGTTCATCGATCCGAGGTACCACCAGCATCTTCAGCTTGGCCCCTAGCCGCGCCGCTCACTGCCGGCACCGACCGACCGCGCGCCCACCCGGGGAACGACGTGCCGGGGACCCGATCGTAAGAGTTCCGATCCGCCTTGTAGCGTGGCGCATCCAGGAAAGCGCTCAACGCATCGAGCTTTTGTTCGATAACGCACAGACCTGGACGGCAAGTCGGTCTAAATTGGCTTTATATCATTCACAGTACGGCGCGCCGGCCGTTTACCGGCATACGATCCATGAGGAGCAAATCATGAGCATGATGAACAAAACCCAAGTCAAAGGCCGCGCCAAGGAAGTGAAAGGCATGATCAAGGAAGTCGCCGGCAAGCTCGTCGGCAACGAGAAGCTGGAAGAAAGAGGCAAGGTCGAGAAGATTCTTGGTGAAGCGCAAGCAGCGGTTGGCGACGTCAAGCAAGACGTGAAGGACGCAGTGAAGAAGGCCTGACGTCAGCGCTGCTTCTCCGCAGGGCGAACGGCGCATCGTGGTTCCCCCGAGGGCGGGCGAACGGCCGATGCGGTATGGGCGCTGACCCGGGTGGTTCTTGCCGAGCTGCATCCCGGCGCGGCGTGGATTCGCCCGGTCACGTTGGATAGCGCCCTCGAGCAGGATCTGGGGCTCGACAGCCTCAGCCGCGTGGAACTCGCGGCGCGCATCGAGCGCGCCTTCGCGGCAACGCTCCCGGAACACACTCTGGGCGGGGCGGCGCCGGCCGGCCGTAATGTGCGCCACCGTACGGACGGCGAAGAAGAAGGCATCCATCCTGTGATCGGGTCTCAAGGCAGATTGCACAGCATGTCGCTCGTGCTTTGTCGAATTGACTCGCCATCGGCATCCGACCGGCAGGGCATGCTAGCTAAGCCAGCCCATATGCTGGACGTTACGTCAGCCAACAACCGGGAATGGTGGCGCAAAACATAAGGCACAACTATGAATAAGCGGGCGTTTGTAATGTGGTCCTTGGCACTTGGTTGCGCGGGAATGGTGTCACTGGTTGGCGCGGCCGATGCACCCGACCCCTCCGGCACCGTTCGGATTTCCAGCTCAGCAGTCGCGGCGGGAGTCGGTGTGACGTGGGGAGACGGCACCCTGAGTTATCGCGGTCAGACTTATACGTTTTCCGTAAACGGACTGAGCGTCGTTGACTTGGGCATCTCCACGGTTACAGCAACGGGAGACGTTTCCAATCTGAATAAGATCGAAGATTTCAGCGGAAACTATGCCGCTGGCGAAGCGGGAATTGCGCTAGCCGGTGGCCCGAGCGATGTGATCATGAAAAATGAAAATGGTGTCGTGCTTCGCTTGCACGGCACGCAGCAGGGCGTCCGATTGACGCTCGCGGCACAAGGTGTCTCGCTCAAATTGAAGAGCTGAACGCAAGGGACTCTCGGCATCACACGGATATTTGGTGCCGAGAGTCACTTCGATTGCTCCGTCAACGCATGGGGTGGATCACTTGAAGCGACGTGCGATTGCGCCGGACGGCGATACTTTACCCAGCCCGCTTACGGTCGACGTGCCTCGGGAATTCCACCGACGCATGGCTGCGGTCATCGATGCGGTCCAAACGGGAATGTGGCAGGCTGGCGTACACGACCTTCTTGGCTACGCCACGGACTACGCTTTCGGCCAACAACGCGGCGTGCAGACGCTGGTCTTGAAGAGCAAGCACAGGTCTGCTTACGTGCGTCTGCATTGGGACACCGTCATGGGAGATACCGATGACGACCGGCAATTGCTGGGCGTGGCCATCAAGAGCGCGATAAACGAATTGACGTAGCCACAACGTCCGTTTGCATGTAACACCCCGAAGCCGTGGGGTGCCCACCGCTGATGCAAAGGTCACCCCAGAGTGCAGCAACGTGGCGAGATCGTTGCGTCGAGTCGGCTCCCCGCTGGCCCGTTCAGCTGCGCACCAGGCGCCCGAGTCTCCGGTCATGGTGAGCACACGACTGGACGGTGGTCGACGAATTCAATGCGGCTTGCAGCACTGGGGTGTCATTCACTGCCCGGAACCGGGTGGGATGTCCGCTGCAATATGTACGGCATCGCACCGACACGCCGAAAGTGCCCGGCTAATCTTTAAATAGTGGTGGCGTCATTCACCGTGCCAGTGCGGACTTTCCGGCGGCGATCCCGCTTCGCAGGAAGAGAAGCGCGGACAGGCGAAAGGACATGAGCAAGGCGACCAGGAAGGCGGAGAGCGCAAGAGGTGGCGCATGCCGCGCGGACCTCGCCCCAATCACTCATCTCCAGGAAAAGTCCCGAGCGGTCCTCCTTATGCAACGACTTGCACGATCGATCAACACCCTGGCGTGCGCGCTGCTGACCGCGCTGGCCGGAGTCGCGTGGGCGCCCGACGCGCTCTCGGCGCCGAAGAACGTTTGCACCATCACGGTCAATTCGGCGGACGAAAAGGACGCGTTCCGGCGGTACCTGCCCGCGGACAAGTTCCGGTTCGTCGAATTGGTCGAGCGGGGTCGGCCCGACTGGCTGGCATCGGCATGCAGCATGGGAGTCCGCTGCGACGTCCTCGTCATCTCGGGCCATTACGATGGCGGCCACGAATTCTTCTCCGAGCACGTTGATTCCGATGAATTCCTGCCCGTCGACGAGATGGAACGTGTCTCATGCAGCGATTCGTGTTCGGGCCTCTTCTCCCAGCTGAAAGAGGTCTACCTGTTCGGCTGCAACACGCTGAACCCGGAGGCGCTCCACGGCACGTCGGAAGCGATCGCGCGGATGCTTGTCCAATCGGGACACTCGCCGGCGGGCGCCGAACGGCTCGCACGGGCATTGAGCGTCCGCTACGCCGACAGCAGCCGCGACCGCATGCGGCACATCTTCAAAGATGTGCCTGCGATCTATGGCTTCTCGTCCGTGGCGCCGCTTGGACCGACGGCAGCGACTCTCCTCGACCGCTACTTGCAATCGGGGGGGACACACGACGTCGCGAGCGGGCGCGCCGGTCCGCGAATTCTCAGCTACTTCGCTGGACACTCGCTGACGATGACACGCGGGTCGACCGACGCGGATTCCGATGCCGGATTCCGTCGCGACGTCTGCCAATTCTTCGACGACCGTCTGTCGATCGCGCAAAAGGTGGACTTCGTTCATCGGCTTTTGAATCGGGACATGGCCGAAGTGAGCATGTTTCTCGACCGTATCGAGAATTACTTCGCCTCCTGGAGCGACCCCGTTCATCAAATCCCGGCGGTTGCCCGGGCCCTCGACGAGATTGCGAACGACCAGGCGGCACGTGACCGCTACCTGGATTTCGCGCGCGCCTCCGGGGAGCCCGCCGTCCGCGCTCGAATGATCGCGCTGGCGGACCGCCTCAGGTGGCTTACCGCTCCGGAGAAGCGCGTCGAACTGGCTCGGATGCTCAATGATCAGCTGGCGCGCGCCGATGTCGGCGCGGCTGACGTCGAATTGGTCTGCATGCTGAACCGCGAGCACCAGCTCGATGACACTCTCGCCGCGTTGCAGATGGCTCTGCCAACGGCAAACGGCATGGGCCAGGCGGGAATCCTCGCCTGCCTGGGAAGCCCGGTCGGACGCAAGCGGGTCCTGCAGGCGCTGACCAGTCCACGCGACGCCGACGTGCAGATCGCACAGGTCTACCTTCGCCATCATCCAATCGCGGACCTGAAGGAACTGCGAGACCTGGCGTCTGGAATCGCGGGAATGCCCGACTCCGATACTCAGGTACGCGCGTTGAATACCCTGGCGCACCACCGGCTGACCGACCGGGAGATCCTCGAAGAGCTCACCCGCCTGTTTCCGCTGGCCAGGTCGATCAACGTCCAGCGGGCGATCGCCGGCGTCCTGATCCGCGCCGACTACGAACAGATGGCCAAACCGGAGCTCCTGCACGCGCTGCGCGAACACCGGCTCAAATCTCCCAACGGGCAGGATCTGATCGACGTGCTGATCCGGCGGCTGCAGGTCTCCTGATTTCCATGCGGGCAGCCCCCGAACGTGCAATACTGGCGCGTTTTTCCGCCGGTGCCGTTCACCATGCCCGCGTTACGAAAGATCGTCCTGTTGGCAGCGATGCTCCTGAGCGTCTGGCCGCTCGCGGCCCGCGCCGACAGGAAGACCGTCTGCACGATCACCGTCAATTCCCCTGACGAAAAGGAAACGCTCCGCCGCAGGCTCAGCTCCGACCAGTTCCAGTTCGTCGAACTGGTCGAGCACGGACGCCCCGATTGGCTTGCGTCGGCCTGCCGCAAGGGCGTCCGCTGCGATGTCCTGCTCATCTCCGGGCACTTCGATGACGGCGACGAGTTCTATTCGGATCGGCTGGACGCCAGGGAAGCGCTGCCTGTCGACGAAATGGAGCGCGCTTCGTGCAGTGACTCGTGCCCGGGATTGTTCTCGCAGCTGAAGGAGGTTTACCTCTTCGGCTGCAACACGCTCAATCCGGAAGCAGTAAGAAGCGCGTCCGCCGAAGTCGCGCGCAGCCTCATTCGCAGCGGTCATTCTCCGGCCGACGCGGAGCAGCTGTCGCAGGCGCTGAGCGCACGTCATGCGGGGAGCAACCGCGATCGGATGCGCCAGATTTTCAAGGACGTCCCGGTGATCTACGGGTTTTCGTCCAAGGCACCGCTCGGCCCGACGGCAGCGTCGATCCTGGACCGCTACCTCCAGTCCGGTGCGCCGAGCGATATCGGCAGCGGCCGGCCGAGCGCGAAGCTGCTGAGCCTGTTCGCCCCGGTGTCGATGACGGTCGCGGTGGGTTTGAGTGACCGCGACCCGCAAGCGGGCCATCGGGACGACGTTTGCCGATTCGCGGACGACCGCCTGTCGACAGCGCAAAAGCTGGACTTCGTTCATCGGCTGTTGAATCGGGACATGGCCGAAGTGCGTATGTTCCTCGACCGTCTCGAGAAATACTCCGCCTCGTTGAGCGAAGCCGTCCGGCGTGACGCGTCGGTGTCCACGGCCCTCGACGAGATTGCCCGCGACCAGCCGGCACGCGCCCGGTACCTGGATTTCGCGCGCGACGCCGACCAGTCTGCGGTCCGCGTTCGAATGATCACGTTGGCCGAGCGCCTCGGGTGGCTTACGCCTTCGGAAAAGCGCGGCGAATTGATCCGGATGATCGATGACCGGCTGGCGCGCAACGATGTCGGCTCGGCCGACGTCGACCTGATCTGCACGCTGAATCGCGAGCACCAGCTTGACGACACGCTGCCTGCGCTGCACGTGGCCCCAGGCAAGGCGAGCAGCGTTGGGCGTGCGGGAATCCTCGCCTGCCTGGGCAGCCCGGATGGACGCACACAAATCCTGCAGGCACTGTTGAGCTCGAATGATGATGACGTTCAGGTCGCACAGGTTTACCTGCGGCACCGGCCGATTGCCGACGTGAGCGAACTACGGGTCGTCGCCAACGGAATCGCGCGCATGAGCAATGCCGACGCCCAGGTCAGGGCGCTCGACACGCTCGCGCGCCATGAATTGTCCGATCGCGAAAGCCTGGGCCAGCTGGCGCGACTTTTCCCGGTTGCAAAATCGGTCAGTGTCCAGCGGGCCATCGCCGGGGTCCTGATCCGCGCCGACTACCAGGCGCTCGCCAATCCGGATCTGCTGCGCGCGCTGCGTCAGCACCGTCTCAAGTCTTCGGACGGGAAGGACCTGATCGACGTCCTGATTCATCGCCTGCAAGTCACTCTGGCGACGGGGGCCTGACGCGCGCCGGAAACGGGAAAGGGGCGACGCCTATCCGGCGTCACCCGGCAGAAATTTGGGACGACAGGTTCGCCTCCGGCTTTCTACCCCGATGTCCCCGGCGGGCGCGCCGGCTGGGGATCGATCAACGGGCGCCCGATTCGCCGCGTGTGTCGCGGAGACCATCCCGGCTACGACGACGGCCGCGGCCAGCGAACTGGTTGATTTACGTCGAACAGCGCAAAGCCGATGTAGTCTGCATATCCGCCGCGCCTCCCGCGGCCGTGGCGCATGCTCGCCGCCTGCGCATGCGTCTTCGTCGCCGGTTTCCGAAATTGAATCTGGTCGTGAAATTGTGAATGCAACCGGCGACCTGAATGAGGCGAAAGAGCGGATCGGATCTGACGCAAGAACTCACATCGTCGCGACGTTGACGGGCGCCCGAGAACAGATCCGCATGCTTATCGAAGATGAACTGTCGGTCGTCAACGTTAGCTCGCTGATCCAGTGCACTCTGCGCAGGACTTCCGACTTGGCACCGACGACATGGTGGCCGCGCGCGGAGCCGAGGGCAGGAGGCGCAAGTAGGGCCATGGCATCTTATCTTGGGTGCGCGCAGGCGGTGTCTTGCGCGCCCCCGCCGGCACGAGCAATTTATTGCCATTTGGAACGTTTCCTGCTCCGTGCGGGCTGCAGCTCACCAGTTTCCTGCCAGTGAAGGAAGCTCAGGTAGACGGAACAGTAGGTACGGCGGCTCTTGTCGTTTCTCCAGCAGCACGAAACGTCGCTCGTGCACCGACAACCGCGCGCATTTCACATTCGGCAGCGGCCAGCGGCTTGGCGGAGTGGTGAATTAGGGACATCGCATAGAGTTCTTGTTGGAGGAGTTGCTCTCTTAAAGCCGGTCGTTCAGGTGTCGCTGCTCCGGCGCTTTGAACTCGCGCTCTTGGGCTCTGCTATTACTACTCGAAGAAAGTCTACAACGCCGCTCCATCGAGGGTCCGTGCGCTCTCGCACATACCCGGGATGACAATAAGTTTTCCGTGGATGCTTCGTCTGTCGGGCCCACCCTGACTTGCGCAAATGCGCACTCACCGGTAATTGTTTTCGCTACGCTCCTGCAACTCGTGCCAGGCCATCTGAGGATGGCTGTTGTCTCGACGTGTGGACACCGGCGCCATGGCAATGCCGAGTCCCGCAGGGGATGACGGCGTCATCCGCCTTCGCCGTCCGAAACCGGGCGGCCAAGAGTCGCACGCCAGACACCGTCGTTCAGTTCTACTTGATAAGGACGCGCATCACTTTCCGGTCGTAATCCGCCTCCATCTGCAGGGTAATCTCGACTCCGCCTGCGGCGTAAACGCGCCCACCGCTCCGTCGGCAAACATTGCGCTCATATTGGCAGGGCCCCATTTCCGGGTGCTTCGCGCACAGTGTGCTGACTTCCGGCGAAAACTCGATCGCCGTTTCTCGGCGGACGCCCCCGGATTCGGAGACGCAGACATAGATTGAGCCGGCCGGCACAACGACGGGCGGGGTTGGGCGCGACGGCGCGGATCCCGCTGGGGGATTGCTCGTGACGGGTGGTGGCGCGGGTTCGTGAACTGGGCGCCGTACGACGGCGGCACCCGCGGGTTCGCCCGTGGGCGTGCCGGGCATGGATTCGCTGGGTAGCGCAAACGCCGCCAAAGCGAGCACCAACGACGGGAACACGCGATTCAGGCACATCGTCCCCCCTCCGATAGTCCGGGGAAAACCAGGGTGTCTCGCTCATCACCCCGGGCACGAAAAAGCGCTTCCCCACGGACACAAGCCGCCGCGCGATCCGGCGGTTGCGTTCGCTACTCTAGCGCAGCCCGAAGAACGACAGGAGAGCGATGATGATGACCACGGCGCCGACGATGTAGACAATACGGTTCACGAGCGTTTCCTTCGCGTCAAGGGTGCGTCAATTTGCGGGCCGGACGGAGGCCAGGCACGTGCGCTGCACCTCTCCCACCGTGCGAACAATGCGAGCCGGTAGCCCCCGTTCGGCACGGACGTGCTGGTGTCACCGTCTGCGCGCGGGGTCCCCCGCCATGGTTTCCGGCGTCACGCTCCGAGGCTCGCGCAGACCCGGTGCAGAAGTGCCCGTACTTCCTTGCCAATGGCCTGCACTCCCGGTTTGTCGACCAGCTTCAAAACGGCCTCGGGATCCATGAACGCGACCGTTACGGTTCCATCCACTTCTTCACGCACGACCACATTGCAAGGTAGCAACAAACCGATGTCGGGGTCCGCCTCGATCGCACGGTGTGCGAGCGGCGGGTTGCACGCGCCAAGTATGCGATACGGCCGGCCTTCAATATTGAGCTTGGCCTTCAGCGTCGCCTTGACATCAATATCCGTGAGCACACCGAACCCTTCCGTTTTCAGAGCCTCGGTGACTTTCGCAACTGCGGTATCGAACGGTAGCTTTAGCTGCGTGCTGAATCCGTACATGAATCGACTCCTATTGCGAGGCGGAGGCGAAAGTCGGGCGCCGCATTTTCACTTGAATTGCCTCCGCGATGATCGGTATCGAGATCGGCCGCGACGATCGCCGGGCCACGAGTTGTACCCGTCGCTACTCCCCACCTTTCATATCATCCATGTTTCATCTTTTCGCGCTGCTCCGCGGTGAGTACGGTATCCATCTGCTTCTGGGCGGCGAGGGAAAGGTCAAACATCTGTTGCCGAAGCTCTGACATCTTCCGGTAGCTCGCGCTGAGCGCCGCGTCATCGCGTGGTTCCGCGTTGAACTGCTCGTTCATCTGCGACCGCTCATCCTGCATCTTGCCCATCAGGTCCCAGTGCTTACGTCGTACGTCGTCCCGGATCTTGGCGATCTTGCTGCGCTGCTCCGTCGTAAGATGCAGATCTGCTCTCGGGCCGTAGCCGCCCATCATGCCGGACCCCATGCCGTAGCCGCGGCCTTGGCCGTCCATTATGCCGGGGCCCATGCCGTAGCCGCCCATCATCCCGTCTTCCATCGCGTAGCCGCCCATCATGCGGCCGCTCATGCCGTAGCCAGGGCTGTAACCATCTTGCGGTGGGTCCGCCAGCGCGCTTGCTCCCACAATTGTTCCGCCTATCAATACGGCGGCGCTCAACGTCTTGCGAAGGGTCATGCGTTTCATGCCTAAACTCCGTTCAGGTAAGAAAATATCGACGTATTCCGCTTACTTTCGCTTTTGCTTGACGACCCACACCACGAGGCCGGCAACCACGACGACAAGCAGAATCGGCACCAGTATCCCGCCGTATCCGCCCATACCGCCGTACCCACCCATCCAACCGCCACCCCACCCGCCACCACTCATCATTCCTCCGTCCTGCGCCAAAGCAAGGCCGCCGGAAAGCAGGGGCACCGTACCAACCGCCAAAGCAAGTAAGGTCTTCATATATGGTCCTAGGCAAATCGATGAAACGATAGGACTGCTTTCGCAATGAGCACGCCAAATTTAGCGGCCATCGCGCGCTACCTGGCCAATCCGGGAATGCGAACGAAACTCCGCAGGCATCGACAACCGCTAAGGCCGCCCGATGCACATTACTTGAAGCTTCCGAATCGGACCCGTTGAAGCGAACCTACGCGGACATAAGAACGCGGTCTGTGCGGTGCCGAACGCAACCGTGCCGATCGGCGCCTACGGTAGGCAGTGAGTGCCAGGATGGGCCGGTGACCCCCTGGCCGCATTTTCGTGCGGCGCCCGCCCGCAGATCGACCCCGCGTGCCGACCGTGGCCGAACCTCAGCCTTCGCGACAGCCTGTCGTGGGCCCTCTAGCAGTTCGTTGAAATGCGGCTCAATTTGAACACCGGCGCATCCTGAAATGGTTTGTTTGAGCGACAGGACGTGGGATTTCGCCTCGCGCCACCCGGTTCGACCTGGTTTGGCGGTCGTTTCGGGTCGCTTTGGCGTACAGCGGAGACACCTTTCCTGTCGATCACCCGCTTTCCGCGAAGAGTTTCGGCAGCCGACGCAAGTTCACGGCGGTCATGGTCATGGCGAATACCAACTCGGCGCGTTCAATGCCGCGCAGTTTCAGTTGGCGAAGCGTACCGTGCTGCTTGCCATCGCCGAAGATGGTTTCGATCAGCTTGCGAATGATTTGACTGACTGCGTAGCCGGGATGGCGAGTCGTGCGCTCATCGATCGCGCTGGCGCGGTGCTTGGTGTTCTGGGCGACATGCGGTGTCACCCCGATGGCGCGGCAGTCAGCGACGAAGTCAGCGGTGTCATAGCCTTTATCGGCGCCGACGGTCTTGGGCGTTGCTCCGGGCTGCGCCGCCAACATCTCGATGGCGGCCTCGCGTTCCGCCTTGCCGGTCGCGTGGGTCAGCCGGTGGTCGACCACCAGTCCATTGCGATTCTCCATCAGCGCATGGCCCATGTAATACGGCAGCGCCTCGGCATTCTTGCTCTTGCGATAGAGCCGCGCATCGGGATCGGTACGACTTTCATGGGTATCGTTGGTGCGCGGCTGGCCGCGGAAGTTGACCTCGGGATTGCTCTTCGAACCGCTCGCCGGTGGCGGTGGCCCATCCTTGGGCACGACGCTCTTCTGCGAGGCCCAAGCGCGAACCAGCGTGCCGTCCACCGAAAAGTGCTCAGCACTCAACAGCCCTTTCGCGCGGGCCTGCGCCAGCACTTCCTCGAACAGCACCTGGCAGGCGTCATGCTCGATCAACCGATCGCGGTTCTTGGAAAAGGTCGAGTGATCCCACGGATCATCCTGCATCGCCAGCCCGACAAACCAGCGAAACAGCAGGTTGTAGCCCAACTGCTCGATCAGCATCCGTTCGCTGCGTACGCCGTAGAGCACTTGCAGCATCAGCGCCCGCAGCAGCTTCTCCGGCGCGATCGAGTCGCGGCCGGCTGGCGCGTACATCGCGGCAAACAGCGGATCCATGCGCTTGAGCGCCTCGTTCAGGATGTCGCGCACCGGACGCAACGGATGATCCGCCGGCACGTAGCTCTCCAGACTCCGTACCGAGAACAGCGTGTCCTGCATGACATCTGGGCCGCGCATCGCTCTGACCTCGAAGGATTGCCGATGAAAACCCTCACCAGAACGATAGACGAAAACCTCGCACTTACAAGCCGAATTTCAACAAACTGCTAGGTCCCTCCAAGCACTTCCGCCACAGGCTGCAGCTGCTCCACATGCTGCGACACAACCTTGACGATGACAATGATGGGAATGCTAAGCAGCATTCCCCAGACGCCCCATAGCCACCCCCAGAACAGCAGCGAAATGAATATGGCCGCTGAATTCATATGGGCGATCCGCCCAATCATCCAGGTGGTCACGAACGTTCCGACGACGGTAGCGATCGCCAGCGATGCGCCGGCAACCAGCAGGGCCATTGCAAACGATTCGAACTGCATGAAGGCAGCCATCCCCGTCGCGACGGCCGTGACGCCGGGACCCAGGTAGGGAACGATGTGGAGCACTCCCGCAGCGGCGGCCCAGGCTCCCGCATTCTCCAGGCCCATCAGGTGAAACGCGATCCAGCAGAGCAACGCGACCAGCAGGTTCGTCGTCAGCAGCATCAACATGTACTTCTGGATCGAACCGTTGATGTCGTCGAGAATTTGGACGGTGATCTTTCTCTTGGAGAGCGACGGCCCCGTCAGCCGAACCAGCTTCCGCTTGAAGGTGTCTCCACCGATGAGCAGAAAGAAGACCAGGAAGATGACCATCGCCGCCTGGCCCAAAACTCCGATCGCGCCCATGGAACTCTCCCATAGGTAGCTACTGAGCTTGAACGTAGGTTTGTCGACGATGACGTGAGTGGCCGGCTCGCGCGGGGCAGTAGAGCCTCCGACCGCCTGCGTCGTCGCCTTTTCCACCTCGGTTGCCGCGTCCTGCATCTTCTGGATATTGCCGATGTGGCTGATTTGCAGTCGCGCAATGCCGGTGGCGAACTTGGTTGCCGCTTGGGGTAGCTGCTCGATGATGGTCTGCATCTGCCCACGCAACGAATAGCCGCTGAGAACGAGCGCACCGATGACGCTTGCCATTACGAAGACAGTGCCGACGACGCGCGGGATCCGGATCGCTTCGAGCCACGCAACGAGCGGGCTCAGCGTGTAGGAAATGACGATGCCGAGCAACAGCGGCACCACGAAGGCCTGCGCCCACGACAGGGTGAAAATCGTCGCTAGGACCGACAGAACTCCCAGCGCCAGGCCCCGCGCATCGACCTGCACACGCGTTGCAGGGACGGTGAGGAGCGACGCGTCGACGGCAGGGCCGACTTGCTCCACACCAGGTGCTGAGTCAGCTGTGCCGGCGAAGGCCGGAACGGCGGCGTGGTTCATGGCGCACAGACGAATTCGCGATCGGACGTCGGCGAAAGAACGAGATCATGAGGATGCGTGGCTCCTCGTCGACGCGATGTATCTCGCATCAGCCGCGGCGACGGAGACTGTCAGCAGAAGATCTCGTTTCCGGAGGTTGCCTCATTTGTTGCGCTCCCCACCCTGCTGCTCGCCTTTGTCACCGCCCTTGTCCTCGCCGTGCCCCTTGGGCGCCTGGTGCTGCTGTCGCTGCATAGCGCCTTGCTGGGGTTGCTGCGGCGAGTGTTGGGCCGCGGGTTCCTGCGCGGGCGCCCTTCCATGCGGGGCTTTGTCCTGGCTCGGTGCCTTGGCCGGCTGTGGCGGACGCTGGACGGCCGCCTGCTGAGGCTGCGGCGTCGGACGCTGAGCTGCGGACTCCTGCGCGGGGGCCCTGACTTGGGGCGCCCTGTCCTGCCCCTGCGTCCTCGATGACGGCTGCTGACGCTGCATGGCCCCGTGCTGGGGTTGCGAGCCCTGCGGCACGGATGTCTGCGGCGGCGGCAGGCGTGGCGCCGGCGCAGCTTGCTGGGGCGGCGCTGTCTGGCTGGCACTGCGCGAGTCCTGCTGGGGCATCGCTCTTTCCTGAGTTGCGGGCTGCCGCGCCTGCGCTGGGGGTGCCGCGGCTGATGCCGATGCGCCTGGCCGCCGCTGCGCCTGATAGTGCTGCTGGACGACGGGCTCACGCGGCTGATAGCGGTAGTTCTGGCCCTGCAGCGTTTGCTGCTGCTCGACCTGCGGATAATGGTTTCCCGAATACTGGCGCTGATACACAGGCAGCGGAGCCGGCGCAGGAACGGCCCTGCGATCCCAGCGGTCCCATCCGCTGTGATGCTGTTCCCACGTGTTACCCCAATGCTCGCCCCAGCGCGGAGGCGCGTCCGACCGCCATCCGCGAAAGTACACGGGAGGTTGCCGGTAATACCGCACGGGCACGCGCAGCACGAACAGCGGAACCACCTCCGGGCTCACGAGCGCCCATGGCCCGTTGTACCAGGAGCTCGCGTACCAATTGTCCTGCTGGTAGACCCAGTACATGCCGTCGTAGAAAAAAAAGTTCGAATTCACCTGCGGAGCATAGTAGACGGGGTAGCCCGGCACGGCGACCAGCTGCGGATACACCGGCAGGTTGATCCCGATGCTGACACCGGGAAATCCAATGCCGATGCTCACCTGAGCCGCGGCCGACGTGATCGAGCAAAGCAGCATCCACAGCACAACGATTCCGCTACGCATCTTTCCATCCTTCCGTTCAACCATCCCCGGGCAGCGACGCTCTACTCGTTCGGACCGGGTCGTCGCAATTGCAAAGCGAAGCCCCGCGCAGGGTGCAATCCATCAACGTCCAATCGCGGTCTTCCTGGCGATCGGCGTAATCTTGGCGAGCGCCTCTGCCGTCGACAGCCTTTCTGCCTCTCGACGATGTTCGCGACGGATCCGTGCGAACGTCTTCGCGAGGTCCGTGTTGAAGCTCGCGGTATATCGAAACGAGGGGTCGAGAAGCGATTTCACGGCGCGTCGCACAATTTCGTCGGGGCCAATCATTACAGGCGCCCCATCAAGAACATGACGAGCACGATTACCAAGATAATTCCAACGATGCCGCTGGGTGCATAGCCCCAGCTGCGAGCGTGTGGCCAGGTGGGCAGCACGCCCACGAGCATCAGGATCAGTACAATCAGCAGAATCGTGCCAATACTCATGATGTACTCCTCGTTGCAACGTCACCGATTCCCGGGCAGCCGCTGATGCGCCAAAGGATCTGCGCGCTAGGGCCGACAAGGAACGAGAATATCGGCGAGCGCGCACGTCGTCTGTACGCTAACGTACACATCGCGCGACGCCCCGATTGCTCTCGACGCGCGCACTTAGTGAAACGTCGCGTCGTCGGCCGGGCCCTCGTGTTTCGTATCGAAAGGGAGTTCCGTTTGCACCTTCCCGCTCGCCTTGCCGGCGAACGCCGTGTTCGTCTCGCCGCTGGCGGCGGTTGATCGTTTCGTCAATTGAACGAGAAATCCGTGGACGAGACGAGGGTGCGCGCGCAGGGATGACTTGATCGAGGGGGGTCGGGCGATGCGCGGCGACGCCTTCGTCTTCACCGGCGGGGAGTAACTCCTCTTTTTGGCCATGACGAAACGCTCCATCCGAAAAGCACAGGTATGCGCCCGCCTCGGCGGATAGGCGGACTCGCAGGAATGAGCCTGCCACGGATATGGCGCGCGACCTTGGGAGGCGGTGCGCCATTCCGGGAGCAGACCCGAGACAGCTTCAATTGCCGGCGCGCCGTCGTCTGTTCGTTACCGCACATACGGCGCGTCGCGGGTGTGACCAATCGCGGGACTTCCCCGGATCGAGGCCGCCGGCAAGCTGCAGACCGCCGGGTTGAGGTGCAAATCGGGGCTACGTGGACCTTCGTTCGCACATAGGGCTTCGCCCCTCGAAAGCCCTTAACCCAACCCGCATCTGCGCGCGCAATGTGCGGTAAGCAACAGACGCCGCCGCCGCAATGACGCACGATACGCTATGTTCGCAGGCCTTCTTGCGGGCAAGAATCGATGGTCGACGTGCGCAATTGCGAGAGATCGCGCCGCCGCGAACCCGATTGGACCAGGCCGGTTTTGCCGTTTCCTATGGAAAGAAATTTCTTGCCCCTCAAGCGCGCCTCCTCGGGCAACCGCCTGCTCGCCGCCCTTCCCCGCAAGGACCGCCTGCAATTGATCGCCGGCGGCGAGGAGGTAGATCTCACACTGTCCGACGTGCTCTTCGAGCCCGGAGACCGCATTAGGCACGTTCACTTTCCGACCAGCAGTCTGATCTCCCTCCTGACCCCGTCGGACGGCTCGATGCGCCTCGAGGTCGGGCTGGTCGGGGACGAAGGCATGGTGGGAACACCGCTCGCGCTCGGCGTCGAGGTATCTCCATTGCAGGCGCTGGTTCAAGGTGCCGGCAACGCCCTTCGCGTGGACGCCGCCACGTTTCGCCTCGAGCTCGATCGAAGTCCGGCCCTCCAACTGCTGCTCGATCGCTATCTCTTCGTGTGCATGACCCAGCTCGCGCAGGCGGCGGGATGCACCCGATTCCATGTGGTCGAGGCACGGCTCGCGCGCTGGCTCCTGATGACGCAGGACCGGGCACATTCGAGCGCCTTTCACATCACCCACGAATTCCTTGCGCGGGTGCTCGGCGTGCGTCGCGTCGGTGTGACCAAAGCTGCCACCTCGCTGCAGAAGCTCCGACTGATCCGCTACAGTCGCGGCGACATCGTGATTCTCGACCGACCCGGTCTCAAAGCGGCCTCGTGCCCGTGTTACCGGACGGACCGCGAGACCTACCAACGCGCTCTCGGCTAGCCCGCTGGGGCGACGCTGTCGATCGGACCCGGCGCAGGCGAGACGGTCCGCGTCGCCAGCGGAGGAACGGTGGCGATCTGACGGCGCGCAAGGTTCCCGAATTGCGGCCATCGGCACGCATGCGCGGCGTCCTCGCAGCCGACTTCGCGAGGGTACGGAACTGGTGCCTGCAAGTGCCGCCGTGAGCTCTGGTTCCTGCGATGGTCTAAACTGAGCGCATGGCAGTCGCCAGGTCGGGTCGCAGCGCAGGGAGTCCGCTCCCCTTATTCTCGAAGGTCGGGTCGCAACCGGCTGTATCTGCACGCCAAAGTCCACGGCAGAACCACCTCCTCGACGCCCTGCCAACCACCGACTACGAGCGACTCGCACTCCATTTGGAACTGATACCGATGCGACTCGGAGATGTTCTCTACGAGTCAGGGGACAGGTTGCGTTACGTCTATTTTCCGACGACATCGATCGTATCGCTGCTCTACGTCATGGAGGATGGCGCGTCTGCCGAAATTGCCGTGGTTGGTAACGAGGGCATCCTCGGCATTTCCCTGTTCATGGGCGGCGAAACTACGCCGAGCCGTGCTGTCGTGCAAAGTGCGGGGTACGCCTTCCGGCTCAAGGCCGAATTGCTCAAGGACGAGTTCGGGCGTTTCGGCCCTACGATGCATCTGTTGCTCCGCTACACCCAGGCCCTGATCACGCAGATGGCGCAGACGGCGGTCTGCAACCGGCATCATTCGGTCGACCAGCAATTGTGCCGCTGGCTGTTGCTGAGCCTGGATCGTCTGGCATCGAACGAGCTGACCATGACGCAGGAGCTGATCGCCAACATGCTCGGCGTCCGGCGCGAGGGCGTCACGGAGGCCGCGGGAAAGTTGCAGGACGTCGGCTTGATTCGTTACCGCCGCGGCAAGATCACGGTGCTCGATCGACCGGGAGTGGAGGCACGGTCCTGCGAGTGCTACCAGGTCGTCAAGTCGGAGTTCGATCGGCTGCTGCCCTACGTCGTCAGGTAGCCGCCCTACCGATTCGCTCTGCGGCGTGATTCGCCGCACGGCATTGCGATGCTCGCGCGCACGCCGCTCGGCCCATCGGCAGGGCCGTCGGCGCGATCAGCGTCATTCGTCGATTGACGTGCTCGCGCCCGCAATTGCGATCACCCTGCTCCCCATCCGCCACGATCGAGGCGTCGCTTCACTGAGGACGACCGTCGAGCCGTCGCGAAAGCGGACCGTGATATCGTAGCTTCCCACTGTTCCGTCGGCGGCGACTGCGCTCCCGGACGCTTGGCCGGAGGCGCTTCCCGTATTCTTGACATGGGCCCTTTCGGTCCCGCCTACATCGCCATGGCGCTCGACGGGCACAATCGACCAGATGACTCCGCATTCGCGGCAAGTCGCCCGGCTTCGCCGAGTGTTCGACGTCTGCGCGACCTCGCGGAACGATTGCGGGTCGGTGGCGAAAGCGCCCGCGGCCTCGCCGGGTGCCGCTCCCTGCCGGGACGATGCGCCTCCGCCCGGACCGCTCGCGTACGACATCGCGATCACGCGGACGATCGCAACCAAGGAAGAGCCTGCCAAGAGACAGATCGCAATGACGGCTATCCACGTCTGCAATCGTGCCGGCTGGTCGACGGACGTCCGCATTTCTTGTTCCTTTCGATGCGCTCTTCCATTGAGGGAGACGCACTTCCCCCTACGGGTCCGAGTCAGAGCGCGGATTCAGCATGATCGTGAAACGCGGGACCGTCTGTACGGTGGCGCACATGCCACCCGGACGCCGATCCGAGGGCCGCAGGGCCATCTTCCTCGCGGTAAGTGGGCCAGCGCACCGACGTCCGCCGGGCATGCGTCCAAAGTACACATGACTGGAGCGAACGATGAGATTCCTATCAGCATTCCTTCGAGGGGCGGGCAGCTTGACCGCCGGATTCCTGATCGGCCTCGCTGTCGTCGCATCGGTGTTTGCGATGACGATTGCCGATCCCGGCGAGTGGCAGGCGATCTGGGTGCTGAGCACGCCCGTCGTCCTCGCCCTCGGACTGGCACTACAGATTGTCGTAACTCTCAAACCGCGGCTACCCCGAGCGACAGGCCCGCAACCTGGCGCGGCACCCATTCGATTCACGGAGCCCTGCCATCAACGATGACTCTGGAGTTCCGGACGGAAGCGCCTCGCACGCCTTGCGTGAGAGGTTTCTCGAGGCGCTCGATGCGGATGACTACGCAGCACTTCGCGCTCTCTCCGTCGCACTTCGAAATTGCACCGACATCGTGCCGCGTTCCGTCTGTCTATCGCTGGGCCTGCCGAGGGGCAGCACGTACGCGATAGCGGCCATGACCATCATCGCGTGATCGTCGGTCGGCCGCACGAAAGTTTCTTGGAGCCGGCATCCGTCCTGCGACGTGATGACGCAGCCTCGGCAATCCGATGCGGTTCGCCCTTGGGACGCTCGGTGCGCTATCGAACATAGGATTTAATGCAAATCAATGGCGCCGGCAAATAATCCGGTTATGTTGAAACCGCAGCTGAAGGCCGAAGCGCGGA
The DNA here is from genome assembly GCA_963734055.1 of uncultured beta proteobacterium. Taxonomy (GTDB): domain Bacteria; phylum Pseudomonadota; class Gammaproteobacteria; order Burkholderiales; family Casimicrobiaceae; genus CAIWHR01. The sequence goes on along the minus strand of CAVTFQ010000007.1, from coordinate 601,029 downwards.
GACCCGTCCGGCGCATCACACCCGAGGGCGCCTCACCGCCTCAGGCAGGAGACGCCCCTTGGCTATGCACAGCACGCCCAGGCAGAACCGCCTTCTTGCAGCGCTCCCGCTCGCGGACTATGAGCGCCTGCTGCCCGACCTGGAGCCTGTCGCATTGCCGTCAGGTTGGATCGTTCACGGCGCTGGCGACCGGGAAGATTACCTGCACTTCATTACCGCGGGCATCGTTTCGCGGGTCCGCGTGACGGACGACGGAGCCGCGGCTGAATTCGCAGTCACGGGCAGCGAAGGTGTGATCGGTGTCGCGTCGTTCCTTAGCGGCGAAAGCACGCTGAGCCAGGCGATCGCGCTGAGCGCAGTATGCAGCTATCGACTGCCGGCAGATCTGTTGAAGACCGAGTTCGAGCGGGTTGGCCCGCTGTCGCACGTGCTGCTGCGCTATACCCAGGCGCTGATCGCGCAGACTGCGCAGATCGCGGTGTGCAGCCGGCACCATTCGCTGGAAAAGCGCCTCGTCCGCTGGATCTTGTCATGCCTGGACCGGCTACCTTCGAACGAGCTGACGGCAACGCAGAAACGGATCGCCGAGTTGCTGGGAGTGCGTCGCGTCGGTGTAACGGCCGCGCTGGGAAAGCTGCAAATGGCGGGATTGATCCGTTGCGGCCGCGGCCGCATTGCGGCCCTCGATCGCTTTCGGCTGGAGGCGCAGGCATGCGAGTGCTATGCGGTCGTCAAGAGAGAATACGATCGGTTGCTCCGAGCGAAAAACGCGACTGGCAATGCTGGTGCGCACGACATGCACCGACATCACCCGCGGGTCCGAGAAGACTGCGTCGCCCTGAGCTGACCCAACGATGCCCGTTCGACGTCCCGCCCGCTCCGCAGCGAAGAGTTTCTCTGAATGATCGCACGTCATAGGGAACGGCACCGCACCGACCGCATCGGCTGGCTGCGCGCGGCGGTACTAGGCGCCAACGACGGCATCGTTTCGACGGCGAGCCTGGTGCTCGGTGTCGCGGCCGCGGGGGCGACTCACGGCAACGTGATGGTCGCGGGCATCGCCGGCCTGGTCGCCGGAGCGATGTCGATGGCTGCCGGGGAATACGTGTCCGTCCGCTCACAGGCGGATTCCGAACTGGCCGCTCTCAACGTGGAGCGCGCGGAACTCGCGGCGGATGATCAGGGCGAGCGTCGGGAACTGACGGCGATCTACGTCACTCGCGGCGTGCAACCCGCGCTCGCGAAGCAGGTTGCCGAGCAGCTGATGGCCCATGATGCGCTGGGCGCGCATGCCCGCGACGAGCTCGGCATCTCCGAGACGCTCAGTGCGCGGCCGATTCAGGCGGCATTCACTTCCGCAGCGAGCTTCGCCGTCGGCGCCGCCATGCCCTTGTTGGGCGTCGCCATGGTCTCCGAGCACAGCGTGATTCCAGTCGTCTCCGGAACTTCACTGGTGTTCCTCGCGGTCCTGGGCGGCTTGGCTGCGCGCGTGGGCGGCGCAAGCGTGACGACGGGCGCGATGCGCGTCACCTTCTGGGGCGCGCTGGCCATGGCGCTGACGGCAGGTGTCGGAGCCCTTTTCGGAACAGTAGCTTGACAACGCAGATGCAATCGAATGCACCGATGGGCAGGATCCGCATCGATTGCGTCTGGGACGATGCATGCGGCGATGCGACGCCGCAGCAGGCGCTGCGGTCCGCGGCGGCCGGTGGCTGCGTTCGGATCGCATGCGTCGCGCGAAGATTGATTCGGCAATCCGCTCTCCCGCTCGTGGCGCCGGCTCCCTGGCTTGAGGGGCTGGATGCCGGCATCCAAACGCGGTCACGTTCGGTACGCTACCGAACAGACAAACACGGCGGCGCTCCGCATCCTGATCGCCATCGTCGTACCCGGTCTGCCGTACCGCGTCGCGGTCATCGCATCACCGCTCACAACCCGAAGCTTAGATCCGAATAGCGAACCCTGCGCAAGGATTCGTCATGCAGATGCAAACTCTCCTCCATCGGGCCTTCGCCCTGGTCGCCGGTATTGCGGTTCTCACCTTCGCCGGCTGGGCCAGCGCCGACCCGCCCTCACGCGTCGCGCGTCTGGGCTATATGACCGGCGCGATCAGTTTTTCGCCGGCGGGCGAGAACGACTGGGTGCTGGCGCCGATCAACCGACCGCTGACCACCGGCGACCGCCTTTGGGCGGACGCCGGTGCACGGGCCGAGATTCAGGTCGGCGGCGCGATGATCCGCATGAATGCGGGCACCGCCGTATCCATTCTCAATCTCGACGACCGGATCGCCCAGCTGCAGTTGACACAGGGCACGTTGAACGTCCGCGTGCTTCGTCTCGCGCCTGGGCAGGTGTTCGAGGTCGACACGCCGAATCTCGCCTTCACGCTCCGGCAACCCGGCGCATACCGGATCGAAGTGGAACCCGACGGCAGTGCGACGACGATCATCGTGCGCAAAGGCCAGGGCGAGGTGTACGGCGAAGATGCGGCATATGTGATCGATTCGCGGCAACCGTATCGCTTCATGGGGACCGGCTTGCGCGAGTACGAGTATGTAGACGCGCCGCGTCTCGACGAATTCGATCGCTGGTCGAGCGATCGCGATCGCAGCTACGACACCTCGGGCTCCGCCCGCTACGTATCGCCGGACGTGATCGGCTATCAGGACCTCGATGCGAACGGCACCTGGCGCGTCGACGCGACCTACGGCAACGTCTGGTTCCCGAATCGCGTGGCTTCGGGCTGGGCGCCCTACAGCGACGGCCACTGGACATGGGTCGACCCCTGGGGTTGGACATGGGTGGACGACGCGCCCTGGGGTTTCGCCGTGTCCCATTACGGTCGCTGGACGAATCTCGGCGGAGCGTGGGGTTGGGTTCCCGGTCCTGTGCGCACCCGGGCGTACTACGCCCCCGCACTGGTGGCCTTCGTCGGCGGCGGCAATTTCCAGCTTGCGATCTCCGGCGGCAACGTCGGTGGAATCGCGTGGTTCCCGCTGGGGCCGCGCGAGGTCTATCGACCGTCCTACGCGGTGAGCCGCGGCTATTTCGAGAATATCAACCGCAGCAACACGGTCATCAACACCACCGTCATCAACAACTACTACAACAACACCAACGTGACCAACGTCGTGTACGCCAATCGACAAGTGGCGGGAGCCGTCGTCGCCGTGCCGACGACCGCGTTCGTGCAGTCGCAGCCGGTGTCCAGGGCAGCCGTGAGGGTACCTCGGGAGATCGTTGCCAATGCGCCAGTCGCAGCCGTCGCACCCGTCGCGCCGACCGAGAAGAGCGTGCGTGGCGCCGCCGGCCAGGGCGAAAAGCCGCCTGCCCGCGCGTTCGAGCGGCCTGTCGTCGCACGCGCCGCGCCCCCCACGGCGCCGGTCGGCTTTGCCGCCCAGCAGCAACAGCTTGCCGCTAAGCCCGGCAGGCCGCTCGACGACGCCGCACGCAAGGAAATGAGACCGGCAGCCGCTGCGCCGGCGCCCGTCGTCAAGGTCGTCGCCCCGGGACAAGTTGCGCAACCGATCGTGCGTCCGCCGCCAGCGGCACCGGGGGCGAAGCGTGACGAAGCAGGCGGAAAGACCGGTGGTCGAATGACCCCCGCAGCGCCCGCGATCTCAGGCGCACCGAATATGCCGACGAAAGCCGGTCCGCCATCGCAAGTGCCGTCTGTGCCGGCAGCGCAACCGCTGGAGCAACGCGGAAAGGCCGAGCAGCCTGGCAAGGGGGGACAGCGCGGACAGCCTGTCTCGCCACCGCCCACGCCGCCTCAACGCGTGGCGCCGGTTCCGACTGCGCCACCGCAAGTCGCTACCCCGGTACCAACTGCGCCGCCGCCTCCGGAGCAACGCGGAAAGGCCGAGCAGCCGGGTAAGGGGCAACAGCGCGGACAGCCCGTCGCCCCGCCGCCACCGCAACGCGCGGCGCCGGTTCCGACTCCGCCGCCGCAAGTCGCTCCGCCAGTACCAACTGTGCAGCAACGTCCCGAGCAACGCGGAAGGGCCGAGCAGCCCGGCAAGGGGGAACAGCGCGGACAACCCGTCGCCCCGCCGCCACCGCAACGCGCGGCGCCGGTTCCGACTCCGCCGCCGCAAGTCGCTCCGCCGGCACCAACGGCGCAGCCGCCGGATCAACGCCCGAAGGTCGAGCAACGTGGCAAGAGTGAAGAGCGCGGACAGCCCGTCGCGCCGCCGCCACCGCAACGTGCGACCGAGCCGAAGGCCGCCCCGCCGCACGTCGCTCCTCCAACGCCGGGGGCGCAACCATTGCCGCAACGGTCGGCTCCGCCCGCAATGGCTCCGCCACCGCCATTGCAAGCTGCTCCGCCCGCCGTTGCCCCAAGGAAAGCCGAACCACGCCCGCCTGTGGCTGCGCCACCACCGCCGCAACCCCAACCGGCGCCAAAGGCGCAGCCGCGCGGACAAGAACCCAAGCCTGCCGCGGGCAAGCCGGAGGACAAGAAGAAAGACAGCGACGAGCAGAAGCGCGAAGAGGAAAGCCGCAAGCAAAAAGGGTAGACCGTCCGCGCTGGCAGGTTGACAAGAAGCGAAGGGCCGATGCACAAACATCGGCCGTTCCGCTGTCTCCTACCCGCTCGTCGCAACGGGTCACGCTATCGGCCGGGCCGCCGTGGCGTCGCATCGTGGATGGATCCTGACGCGAGTGAATGAGGAAGCGCCGGACGCCCGGCGTGTCGCTCTGCGGCTTGGGCCGTTTCCATTCGCGGTGGGAAACGTCGGTGCCGACGGAAGCAGGCTTGAGGCCTGCCATTCCGGGTGCCTGGCTTGGGTCCCTGGCTGTTGTCGCAGCCAATTGATGCCCAAGCGGGTCTCTTTCGGGCGAGTCAGGGCGCGCGACGTCGTCTTTGGTATCCGAATCCGGCGGCAGTGACGCGCGTCCCGACAGAGGCGCTCAGGCGAGGCCAGCCTGGTGTTGGGATGCGCGGGCTCGTGCGCAGCGATTGCGCATGCGGGGCCCGCCACGAGAGCGCGACGATAGCGTGTTCGCCGACCTTAATGCTCGCCAAGCGCATGCTCGGAGAGGTGCTTGCGCGCAGATCACTTCAGATGGAAATTTCCGGCGCCGAACAATCCGAGCAATCCAATGACGATCAGATAGATTGCGACGATGTAGTTCAGCAACCGCGGCACGACAAGAATCAAGATGCCGGCCAGAAGCGAAACGAGCGGTGCGAGACTCACTGTCATGTTCATCGTTGACTCCTGGAACTGGGGCAGGTCAGCGGCGATCTGTGCGACGTCGTTCCAGGCTTCCCGGAACTTCTCCTGGCCACGATCGATCTCCTCGCAGGAACGTTTGTCGCCTGCAAACGCCCCCATGCGGAAAGGATCCGCTTGCCTGCGGAAAGCATCTGTGCGATGGCGCACCCGAGGACATGGACATTTTGAGTTCGCACCAGCGTGATCCCGGCAAAGTCGCGCCCGCAGCTGCAAGAAAAACGAAGCGCGAACTGCGCCTCGCCTTTCTTGTGGATGCCCCGCTCGGGTGCTGCGTATGCTGCTAGCAGTTCTGCCGTGCCCGGCGGTTCGACTCGCCCTCCCCGTTCGCGTTCGCCTTACTTCAAGCGCATGTCGTTCTTGACCGACTTCACGCCGCCGACGGTGCGGGCAACCTCAACCGCCTTGTTTTCCGCAGCCTGCGAGGTCACAAAGCCGCTCAGCTGAACCACGCCCTTGAACGTCTCGACGTTGATCTCGGCGGATTTCAGCGAAGGCTCATCGAGGATGGCCGCCTTGACCTTGGTGGTGATCACCGTGTCGTCCACGTATTCGCCGGTGCCCTCCTTCTTCGCCGTCGAGGCGCAACCAAGTGCCATTGCCACGAACAGAATGCCAACGAAAGTTGCCACTTTGCGAGCGATGTTTGTCATGCTTTTCCTTTGATAGAAACACTTCGCCGTCACCGCGCGGAGTTACAGGCGCCCCATCAAGAACAGGACGAGAGCGATAAGCAGAACGACGCCAACGATGCCACCAGGAGCGTAACCCCAGGTGCGGGCGTGCGGCCAAACGGGAATGACGCCGATAAGTATCAGGATCAGGACAATCAGCAGAATGGTGCCAAGACTCATGATTCGCTCCCTTGTTGATTTGCTCCCTCTGCCAAGGCGCCCTTTCACCGGCACCGACTCTGATGCGCCGGAGCGGAGGGAAGTCGAACCACCAACACACCGATACTTGTATGAAATATCGACCAATCCGGCCGTCATCGTCTGTGCGTTAGCGTACACAGCGCGGCCGTGTTCCCGGCTGGGCCTTGGCGCTTGGTATCGGAAGGAAATTTGACCCGACCGCCTTGACGCTCCCCGACTCCGGTAGGAACGGGGCGTCGCCTTCCCTTCGCTCGCCGATCCACCGAGTGTGCGCTGCCGAACAGACGGCGAATGTGAAGTTGTCCACACTGCGATCAGGCATCGAGCGAAGTGCACGGCGGTTGCCTTTAGCGCCTTGCAGAAATGGCTCGCGGTCGTGATCGGGCTGGCGGCGAATGCCATTCAGCGAGCCCGTGAGGGACTATGCCATCAAGGAGCGCCTTTCATGCTTTATACGATTGCGGTTGTTCTACTCATATTGTGGCTCTTCGGACTCCTCACCTCCTACACGATGGGCGGCTTCATCCACGTTCTTCTGGTGATGGCCGTCGTCATGGTGCTGATCAACTTCATCACGGGACGACGCGCGCTGTGATGCCCTGTCAATCCACGGCGCTAGCAGCGCGTCGCACTTGAATGTCGGGCGTTCCACGGGAATGAGTAACCAGCATGTAAAGGGTAACCGTATGAATGCTGAAGAACGGGTGACGGACGTAGAGGGTAATCGGGTCACCGCGGACAAGCTTAAGGCCGATCTCAGGGTGCTTGCGGCTGACATGGAACAGCTGCTGAAGGCCACGGCGAGTCAGACCGGACAACACGTCGCGCGCGTGCGTGCAAAAACGGAAGAGTCGCTGCAAGCGGCCAAGGCCCGCCTCACCGTTCTGCAGAGCGCGGCAATGGCGAAGAGCCGGGCAGCCGGACGAGCGACCGACGACTACGTACATGCCAACCCGTGGCGGGCCATGGCCATCGGCGCCGTTGCCGGCTTCGCGTTTGGCTTGTTGCTCGCGCGCGGCGGAGATTCCGACGCCTAGCATCCGACACGCCGCGCATCTGGCTGCTGCATTGCGTACGTGAGCGCCTGTGGGTGCGCCAGTGGGCGCCGGCCTGCCCATCGCAACAAGAGAGGAAAATCGAATGACCGGCATTGCCACAACCGAAAGAGCCCCGTTGCATGTTCTGCCGCCCCTTCCGTACCCCGAAAACGCGCTTGATCCCGCCATCTCCTCCAATACGATCGGCTTCCACTACGGCAAGCACCACCAAGGGTACGTCGATACGCTGAACAAGTTGCTGGTCGGGACGGAGCTCGCAAACCTTTCGTTGGAGAAACTCATCGCCGCGACCACGGGCAAACCCGACAAAGCTGCGATCTTCAACAATGCCGCGCAGACGTGGAACCATACGTTCTACTGGCGGAGTCTGCGACCAAAGGGCGGCGGTGACCCGCCTACGGCGTTGAGGCAGAGGATCGAGGCTTCATTCGGCACCCTGGACGCATGCAAGAAGGAACTGGCGGCGGCAGCGACGACCCAGTTCGGCAGCGGCTGGGCCTGGCTCGTGCTGGACGCCGACAAACTCAAGGTGGTCAAGACCGCTAATGCGGAGACGCCGCTGACCGGGAGTGCAAGGCCACTGGCGGTCATCGACGTGTGGGAACATGCCTACTATCTCGACTATCAGAACCGCCGCGCGGACTATGTGGGCGCCGTACTCGACAAATTGATAAATTGGGGCTTCGCCGCCGACAATCTCGGCTAGTTCCTCGCATGCATGCGCGCCGACGAAAAGGCTCCTTTCGTGTATGTGCGTCGGCGCACAGACGCACGTGGGCCTCCCCCGTATGTTGCAGGTCCAGGGAAGACGGGCTCCTCACGCTGAGGGGCGCACTGACTCGAAGCGCCCATGCCGCACGTGGCCTTCGATAGCGCTTCCGATTACCGTAGTTGAACCGTGAGGAAATGACATGTCGAAATTGATGATTGCGCTATTCGTCTCTGCCGGGCTGGGTTTTGCCGGAGCCGCGGCGGCGCAGGTGCAGGTGTACGCGTCGAAGACCGCCTCGGCGTCGATGTCGAAGGAGGGCTACGCATTGGCTAAGAAGAACGCCGACGCGCAGTACAAGATTGACAACGACGCGTGCTCGTCGCTGAGTGGCAACGCCAAGGACATCTGTGTCGCAGAAGCCAAGGGCAAGGAAGCGGTCGCCAAGGCTGACGCGGAGGCCGCTTACGAGAACACGCCAAAAGCTCGCGAGCACGCGCGTGTCGCGCACGCTCAAGCGAACTACGAGCTCTCTATCGAAAAATGCGATGACCTGGCGGGCAACCCCAAGGACGTCTGCGTAACGGAAGCAAAGGCCGCGCTCGTCAAGGGCAAGGCGGACGCCAACGTCGACCGCGTCACTGCCGATACGCGGCAGGACGCGGCCGCGAAGCAGGCTGAGGCCAGCAAGGAAGCCACCGCAGACAAGCGCGATGCGGAATACAAGGTTGCGATCGAGAAGTGCGATGCGCTCGCTGGTTCCGCGAAGGATGCATGCGTCAGCAACGCGAAGGTGCAACGCGGCAAGTCCTGATATCGATGCTAGCCCTCGCCGCCCTCATTGATGGGTGGCGCGAGGGAATACTGCTGCGGCCGGGGTCGTCTTCTTTCCCGGCCGTTCTTTCGTCCGACGCCCGCGCGCAGATCGCCCTCATGTGGCGACCGTTGCCCCCTTCGCGATAGACCGGTCGATGAACGAGGATGCGGAGGAAAGGTTGCGCAGGCCGCGGACCGCCTCCTTCCCTGCGCCCTAGCTCCACCGCAAGCGAGCAGGACTTCGGCGTCTGCGAGTGTTGAGCCTTCACACCCTCATCGTACGCAAACTTCCTCATGCCGTGGCGCGCCCTGCCGGGACGGGAAGCTTACGGGCCGCTGCGGAGGGATGGAGATCTATTGGCGGCTTGTGATCATCGGGCGTCCCGACGAGCCGGTCCAGCCGACACCCGCTTTGCAGCGGACTCCCGTAGGACACGGCCGACAGACGAATACGCGGATTCAGATGGCGCTGTTCGGCGCGCTGATCTTCATCAACCTGGGGCTGGCGACGCTCAACATCTACACGCAGGTCGGCCTCGTCACCCTGATGGGACTCGTGAGCAAGCACGGGATCCTGATCGTGCAGTTCGCCAACCAGCTGCAGGTCGCCGGCAAGACGAAGCTCGATGCGGTCGTGGAAGCCGCCGCGGTGCGCCTGCGGCCAATCCTGATGACCACCGCAGCGATGGTGCTGGGCGTGCTGCCCTTGGTGATCGCTGCCGGCGCCGGCGCCGCCGGACGCCATGCGATGGGACTCGTCATTTTTACCGGACTCGCGATCGGCACGCTGTTCACCCTGTTCGTCGTCCCCGCCGTCTACATGTTGCTGGCCGCCGACCATCACCGTCAGACCAGCGGCGAGAGCGGCGTGGCCCCGCAGCCGGTCGGGAGTTGATCGGGACGCGGGCTATCGAGGGTTGTTCGGAGCCGACGCCCGCTAGGTGTGTGCTGTCGTCATTCCCGCGAACGCCGGAACCCAGCGACTTGGGACGAGCTTTCCGGACGACCGTCAAACGTCGCTGGGTCCCCGCCTCCGCGGGGACGACAAAGAATGCGCCGTATTCGTCGTGGATACAACGTGTTGACGTTTGACAGCCCGGCCAAGCGGCCTGGTGGCGGGTCGTGCGACACGGCGGAGAAAGTTCAAACGGAGCGCGCCGCTCAATCGTGTGTGCCCGCCGTCGTGCCGCTCCCTTGGAGGGGCGGGGCCCTCGTCAGCAGCCAGCGTCGAGAACGCGGCCGTTGCTTGCGATGACCTCGGCGTAGAAGTGCGCGCTGTCCTTCGGCGTGCGCCGCTGGCGTCGTCGAAGTCGACGTGCACGATGCCGAAGCGCTTCGAGTAGCCGAGCGACCACTCGAATTGTCGAGCAGCGACCAGACGAAGTAGCCGCGCACGTCGACGCCCGCGTCGAGCGCCGCGTGCAGCGCGCCGAGGTGCTTGCGCAGGTACTCGACGCGCAGCGGATCGGCGACGCGGCCGTCGTCGGCGACCGGCGGATCGAAGAACGCAGCGCCGTTCTCGGTGATGTAGAGCGGCGGATTGCCGTAGCGCTCCTTGACCCACGACGAGGGTGTCGGTCGAGCGCCTGCGGAAACACTTCCCAGCCCGTCTCGGTGTACGTCGCGCTGCTTCTGGCGCACCGGCGCCGCGCGCAGCGGCCACGCGTCGGCGTCGAAGCGCGTCACGCTGCGCGTGTAGTAGTTGACGCCGACGAAATCGATCGGCTGGCGCGATGCACGCCGAGGTCGTCGGCGGGCCACGCCGGCCATGCTTCGCCGAAGATCTCCGCGAGCTCCGTCGGGATAGCGGCCGAGGAACACGGGATCGAGATACTGGCGGTTCATGTAGGCGTCGGCGCGCGCCGTCGGCGGCGCGGTCCTCGGCCGCGTCGCGACGCCGGTCTTCGGCTCGAGGTTGACGACGATGCCGATCGCGTGCCTGCCGTTCGGCGCGATACGCCTGCGACGGCCGCGCCATGCGCGCGCAGCAGGTGGTGCGCGGCGATCGGCGCCTCGAAGCGATTGCGATGGCCGGGCGCGAGCGCGCCGTGCAGATAGCCGCCGTCGGTGACGACCCACGGCTCGTTCAGCGTCGCCCACATCGTCACGCGATCGTCGAGGCGTGCGAAAGACGACAGCCGCGTAGTCGGCGAACCAGTGCGCGATGTCGGGATTGAGCCAGCCGCCGCGGTCGTCGAGCGCTGCGGGCAGGTCCCAGTGGAACAGCGTCGACCAGCGGCGCGATGCCGTGCGCGAGCAGCGCGTCGACGAGCCGGTCGTAGAAATCGAGGCCGCGCGCGATTGACGGCGCCGCGCCCTGCGGGCAGCACGCGGCTCCACGAGATGCTGAAGCGGTAGGCGTTGAGCCCGAGCGCGCGCATCAGCGCGACGTCGTCGCGCGTAGCGCCGGTAGTGGTCGCAGGCGACGTCGCCGGTGTCGCCGTCGCGCACGCAGGCCGGGCGTGTGGCAGAAGCGCTGCCAGATGCTCGGCCCGGCGCCGTCGGCGAGCGGCGAGCCTTCGACCTGGTAGGCCGACGTCGCGCTGCCCCACAGGAAGTCGGGTGGAAATTCGATCGCGACTGCAGGCTCGTCGCTTCGCTCGTTTCGTAACGATCGTTGACCACGACGACGGCCGGCAGTTCGGCGATCGCGAAGCTCGTCGCCCTTGCCACGGCGCGGGCTTGCCGTTGACCGTCGCGCGCAGGCCGGGCCGTCCGACGTAGCACGAAGCCGCCCGGGCGGCAGCGACGAGTCCGCCGTCGATCGTCAGCGTCGTGCGGCCCTCGCTCGCTCCGCACTAGCGTAGCGACAGTGACCCGTAGGGCGTGCGCAGGTCGCGCACCGCGACGCCGCGCCCGTCCGAGCCACGACGGCGGGCATGCCGCGCGGCCGAGCACGATCGCTGCGCGGCATCGCGCTCGTAGGCGAAGAGGTCGAGCACCGCGCGAATGTAGTCGGATGCGACCCAGCCGTGCGGCATGTCGCCGATGAAGCGCGGCTGCCGCGCGTCGCGGCCGACGACCTCGGCCCACTGGTTCCACGCCGGCGGGCGGCGGCCCGCGAGGAAGAAGGTCGAGCAGCTCGTGCGCGCGCTCGCGCCAGCCGAGGCGCACGAACGCGCCGACGTTGCGCAGCTCGTACGGCGTGTAGTCGTCCCAGGCGCTTGCGCCGTCGCGGCGCGCGACGAACTCGCGCCAGTAGCGCTCGAATGTCGCGCGCAGCGCTGCCGGCGGCAGCCGCGCTCGAGCTCGCCGCCCGGCGCGAAGCGCGATCGTCGTCGACGTCGGATCGAAGTCGCCGAGCTCGGCGGAGCCCGGCAGGTAGTCGATGCCGTGCGCGGCGCGCACGGCGCGCGAGCGAGCGCGACGAGGTCGCGACGGAACTCGTCGCGCGTGCGCGCGCGAGCTGCGCGCCTCGTCGCGCGTGCCGAGCGCGCGCGGCGAGCATCGACGCGCTCGCGTAGCCCTTGCAGCGCCCAGAAGTCGTCCCAGTACGAATGCATCGGCTTGGCCGAATAGCCTTCGTGGCTGATCGACGCGGGCAGCAGGCCGCAGAACAGCGCGTCGTCCGGCGTCGCAGTCGCCGCCGTGCGCTCGCTGCGCGCAGCGAGTCGATGTAGCGCACCGCGGCGGCGACGTGCGGCCACATCGCGCGCGAGCAACGCGCGATCGCCGCGTGTAGCGGTAGACCTCGGCGACGAGGAAGATGAACTCGCCGTGGCTGTCGTTCTCCGGCGACCGGATCGGCGCCGCGCGCGTCGACGCAGCACGGCACCTTGCCGTTGGCGAACTGATGCGGCGCGTACCAGCGCAGATAGTCGACGCGCTGCCTCGCGCGTGGCCGAGCGCGCAGCAGCGCCTCGGCGATCATCGCGCCGTCGCGGATCCACGAGCGCGCGTAGGAGCGCGTGCCGGGCCGCAGGATCGGGCCGTCGCGCGATGATCAGGATGTGCGCGAGCGCGCGTGCGCAGCGTGTCGGCGAGCGGCTGCGCCGCGGCGGGCACGTCGAAGCGCGACGCGCGTCGAGCTTGTCGCGCCACGCGCGCCGCGACGCGCACTGCTCGCGCGCGAGCCACTCGTCCGGCGTCGCGCGTCGCGAGCGCCGGCGCGCGCGCCGGCCGGAGAGCGGCACGACGACGTCGATCGTCGTCGACGCGCCGGGCGCGAGCGTCGACGTCGATAGACGCAGCGCGCGCCGACGCGTAGCCGATCGGATCGCGCACGGTGCGTCGCGGCCGGCACGGTCGTCCGCGCGTCAGCCAGTCGCGCGACGGGCCCGCCGCATCGAAGGCGCCATGCGCCGACGCGATCGGGCGCGCGCAGCGGATAGACGCGCGCGCGTGCCGTTGACGCGCAGCGCGCGTGCCGTCCCAGCGCGATCGCCGCGATCGCGCTCACGCCGCCCGGCGCGTTCAGGAACTGCGCCGGCGGATTCACCTGGAACGGCCGCACGGCGAGCACGAGCGTCGAGCGACAGCGGCGCGTCGGCTCAGGTTGTCGCAGCTCGTAGCGCGCGACGAGCTGCGCGCGCTCGCGCGTCGCCGGTCGCGAACGCGCGTGACGCGAGCGCCAGTCGCGGCGCGTCGCCACGTGCACGCTCGGCATCGGCAGGTAGCCGTCGGCGCAGCGACTGGCGTCGCGTCGACGTCGGCCCAGGTCACGACGCTGCCGCTCCGCGACGCACGAACGGCTCGATCGAGAAGCCGCCCTTCGCCGATCTCGAGCGCGCCGTCCTCGGACGAGCAGCGCCGCTGTCGCTGCCGCCGTCGACGCCGACGACGTCCAGTACGACTGCTCGCCCGAGAATCCGCGCGGATAGCGCCGCGCGGCGCGTCGCGCGCCAGCGCGTGCGAAGAACGCGTTCGGCGATGCGCCGAACGCGAGGTCCTCGACCTCGATCTCGGCGAGCGCGTACGCTGCGCCGGACCGTCGTGCAGCGCCAGGCGCAGGTAGCGCGTCTCGGACTCGGGCAGCAGCAGCGCATCGGCGCCGCCGTTGCCGGCGCTCGACGCGTGCGCACCGTGCGCCAGTGCGCGCCGTCGTCGGAGAACTGCGACGTCGTAGCGCGACGCGTACGCGCCGGCTCGCCAGCGCAGCGATCAGGCCGCCGAACTCGCGCGGCCGCCGAAGTCGACGGTCAGCGACTGCTCGCGCCCGCGCGCCGGATCGCTGCGCCAGGCGGTCGCGCGCGTCGCCGTCGAGCGCGAGCGCGCGGCGGCGCGCCGGCGAGCGACGACGACGCCGTCGCGAGCGGCGGCGGCCACGTGCCGGCGGCGGCGGCAGCTCGCGCAGCGCGCAGGTCGCTCGAACGTAGACCGAGCCCGCGCCGCCGCCGCGCCCGGCGGCGACGACGATCTCGATGCGCGCGGCGTGCCGCAGCGTCGCGTCGTCGGCCGGTCCCCAGGCGAAGTCGATCTGCCGCTTCTTGATCGTCACCGTGCTGCCAGTCGCGCGGGAAAGTCGAAGTTCGCGCCGTTGTACCACCAGACGTTGTCGCCGCTCGCGTCGACGAGCTTGAACTGCAGGTCGTTGGCCGGCGCGTCGCGCGCGCAGCCACGAACGTGAGCTCGTAGTTCTGCGGGCAGGTCGAGCGGCAACGCGCGCGCGCGCGAGCGCGTAGCCGGCCGTGCCGCGCGAGGTCGAAATCGAGCCGCAGCGCGCGGCCGTGCGCGACCCGGCGCAGGCGCAACCGCGACGCGTCGACGCCGTCGGACGCGGCGGCCTTCCACGCGGCGACGTCGTCGAAGTCGATCGAGCAGCGCGGCGCCGGTCTGCCGCGGCGCCGGCAGCCGGCGCGTCGCGAGCGACGCGCGCGAGCGCAGCGCGCGAGCCGCGACGCGCACGCCGCTTCATCCCTTCACGCTCCCCGGCCATCAGGCCCTGGATGTAGTAGCGCTGCAGCGACGAGGAACACGACGCAGCACCGGCAGCATCGTCACGCACCGAGCCCGGCCATCATCAGCTCGTTGTCCTGCACGTGCTCGCGCGACGAGGCTCGCGAGCGCGACCGGCAGCGTGTAGAGCTCGCTGGTCGGTCAGCACGATCAGCGGCCACATGAAGTCGTTCCACGTGCCGAGCAGCGTGAACACGGCGAGCGTGACGAGGATCGGCCGCAGCAGCGGCACGCACGATCGAGCGGAAGATCCGCCACTCGCTCGCGCCGTCGATGCGCGCGGCGTCGAGCAGTCGTCGGGGATCGAGAGCGCGTACTGGCGCACGAGGAAGATGCCGAAGATGCTCGCCAGGCCGGGACGATGACGCCGCCGTAGCTGTTGACGAGGCCGCAGCTGCTTCAGCAGCAGGAACAGCGGCACCATCGCCACCTGCGCCGGGATCACGAGCGCGCCGAGCAGCAGCTTGAAGATGCCGTCGCGGCCGCGCGAAGCGCAGCTTGGCGAACGCGTAGCCGGCCATCGACGTTGAACGCGAGCGACAGCGCCGTCACCGCGAGTCGCGAGACCGACGCTGTTCAGCGAGATAGCGGCCCATGCCGGCGCGCGCGAACAGCTCGCGATAGTTGCGCGAGCGTCGGCTGCGCGGGCAGGAGCGGCGGCGGATACGCGCTCGCTTCGCCCGGCGGCATGAACGACACGGCGACCATCCACAGCAGCGGAAACAGCGTCGAGCGCCGCGAGCGGCGAGCAGCGCGCCGTTGACGAGCGACGGTGGCGAGCGGCGCGCTTCATGCGCATCCCTGCGCGGCGCGACGGCGCGGAGCTGCAGCAGCGTGACCGCGAAGATGAGCAGCGAACAGCAGGAACGCGACCGCCGACGCGCGAGCCGAGGTTCCACCACTTGAAGCCTTCCTCGTACATGAAGTAGAGGACGCTCACGGTGCTCTGCAGCGGGCCGCCCTGCGTCATCACGTAGGGCTCGGCGAAGAGCTGGAAGTAGCCGGCGATCGTGAGGATCGCCGACGAGCAGCAGAACGTCGGCGCGAGCATCGGCAGCGTGATGTGCGCGGAACTGCTGCCAGCGCGACGCGCCGTCGATGCGCGCCGCCTCGTACAGCTCGTCGGGAATGCTCTGCAAGCCCGGCGAGCAAGATGACCATGTTGTAGCCGAAGTTCTTCCACACCGCGAACAGGATGATCGCCGGCATCGCCCAGTGCGGATCGCCGAGCCAGTCGATCGGGCGCGATGCCGAGCTGCGCCGAGCGCGTAGTTGAGGAGGCCGTAGCGCGGTGTGAAGCAGGTAGCGCCAGATCACCGCGACCGCGACCAGCGTCGTGACGACCGGCGCGAACAGCGCAGTGCGGAAGAAGCGGCTGGAAGCGCGCGAGCGGCGAATTGAGCAGCAGCGCCGCGCCGAGCGACGCGGCGATCGACAGCGGCACGCCGACGACGACGAAATAGAGCGTGTTGCCGAGCGCCTTCCAGAACAGCGGCGTTCGCGAGCAGCTCGCGCGTAGTTGCGCGAGGCCGACGAAGCGCAGGTTGCGCGAGGTCGGCGAGCGCGTAGATGTCGAAGTCGGTGAGGCTCAGCGCGAGCGCCGCCGCGACCGGCAGCGAAGAAGAACACGCCGATGACGGCGAGCGCCGGCGCGACGAAGGCCATCCAGGCGCGGCCGCGGGTCATTGAGTCGCTCACGCCGCCGCCGCGCGCGAGCATCCAGCGCCGCTTCTCGAGGATGCGCGTCGGCACGCGCGTCGAGCTCGCGCGCGCGCCTGCGTCGACGGTCAGCTCGCCGCGCACGGCGCGCTCGGCGACGATGCTGCATCTCGGTCGGCGATGCGCTCCCACTCGGGCACCTTGCGGCGTCGGCTTCACGCGCTCGAGCTGCTCGCGGAACGCGCGCGCAGTACACGTCGGCCGCGAGCGCCGCGTCGCGCCACGCGCTGCGCCGCGGCGGCAGGTCGCCGGTCAGCGCGTGGAAGCGCAGCTGGACGTCGGGTCGCGACAGGTACTCGATCAGCTGCCACGCGCCGTCCTTGGCGTGCGCGCGCCGGAAAATGACGAGGCTCGAGCCGCCGGCGATCGACGCGCCGGGCCCGTCCGGGCCGGGCAGCGGCGCGGTCGTCCAGCTGTCCTGCAGCTCGGGCGGCAGGCGGCGCTCGAACTCGCCGATGTTCCACGGCCGGAGATGTAGAACGCGAAGTAGCCGCGCCCGAACTCGTTCCAGACGTTCGCGATCTCGGCGGCGGTCACCGGCGGCGCGTAGCCGTGCGCGAAGACAGTCGACGTAGAAGCGCGAACGCGCGGCGGAAGCCGGCGCTCTCGAAAGTTGCCGTAGCGGCCGCCGTCGCGCAGCAGCGGATCGTCCTGCTGCAGCGCGAGCGCGACGCAGCGGCTCGAACTCGTTCACCGGCAGCAGGATCGCGTAGCTGCCGTGCCCGCGCCTGCGCCTTGATCGCCGCCAGCGCGCGCGTCCACTCGGCCCAGTCGCGCGGCGGCGCGGCGATGCCCGCCGCGGCGAGCAGGTCGCGTGCGATAGAACAGCAGGCGCGTGTCGACGTACCACGGCATGCCGTACAGCCGGCCGTCGACGACGTTGGTGTCCCAGATGCCGGCGAAGTAATCGTCGCGGGTCACGATCGCTCGACGCCGCGACGTGCGCGTCGAGCGGCTCGAGCGCGCCGAGCGCGACGAACTCCGGTATCCAGGTGTTGCCGAGCTGGCAGACGTCGGGCGTCGACGTCGCCGGCGAACGCGGTCAGCAGCTTCTCGTGCGCCGCGGTCCACGGCAGCTGCTGGACCTCGACGCGGATGCCCGGATGCGCGCGCTCGAACTCGGGCAGCGAGCTGCCGCGACGACCTCGCCTTCGCGGCCCATCGCCCAGAAGCGGACGCGTGACGGCGCCTGCCGCGCGACCGCAGCCGCGACGCCAGCGGCGAGCGACGCCAGCGGCGAACGCGGCGACGCAGACGTGCGCCGCGCGCGTCAGCGGTCAGCGCGACGCGTCGAGCCAGCCGCCGGTGAAGCCGGCGCGCTGCGAGGCCGCGGCGCACGTACGGGATTTCGGCGCATCGTCTGCCAGATCGAGCCCGCTGCGGTAGTTCTCGATCATCGCGACGATCGCGCCCTGGTCGATGCCGAGGTAGTCGCTGTCGACCCAGCCGAAGCCCGGGATGCAGCGGCCGTGGTGCAGCGCGGTCGTCGAACGTGAAGCTCGGATTGAACGCGTCGAGGAAGCCGTACGTGCGCGTAGATGTGCTCGCCGTAGCGCTTGTACATGCTCGAGCACCGCGGGGATCGCGAGCTCCGGCGCGAACGGAATCGACGCGACCGGCCGCGGTCGGCGCGAGCGTGCAATCGTCGTACGCGCGCGGCCGCCGCCGGTGCCGCGCGCGGCGTAGGTCGCGGAAGCGCCGCGTCACGCCGTCGATCGTCGAGCTCGACGTCGGCCGGACCGTCGCTCGCGGTGATGCCCCAGACGGTCGCGCCGTAGTCCTTGCAGCCCTAGCGGGTTGGCGATCGCGTACGCCTGCTGCGCGTAGATCGGCGCGCCGCGTGTTCTCGAAATAGTCGATGCCGCGCCGGCGCATGTACGCGTCCTGCATGCCGGCGGAAATCGAGCCAGACGTGCGAGTACTGGTGGCCGAACAGCGGCGCGAACGCCGAGGTACTCCTGGCCGAACACGTTGCCCCAGCTCTTGTCGTAGGTGCTCGTCCACTCGTGCCACGCGTCGTCGCCCGACCGGATGCGTCGGCGAGCCGAGCGCGAGCAGGTAGACGAGCATCGCCTCGTTGTAGCCGCGCCAGTCGTACTCGAGGAAGCCGTCCTCCGGCGACCAGCCGTGGCTGATCGCCGGCGCGTGCGGCTGCGCCCAGCGCCAGTCGACGCGGCGATAGATCTGGTCGGCGAGGCGGCGGATCTCGGCTTCCTCGGGATCGCGGGCCGTCGAAGTACGACTGGCAGAACAGCACGCCGGCGAGCGAGGAGCGCCGTGTCGACCGTGGACAGCTCGCTGTCCTCGAAGCGCTCGCCGGTCTTCATGTCGAGGAAGTGGTAGAAGAAGCCCTTGTAGCCGGCCATGCCGCGTGCGTGCCGGACCCTGCGGCGCGTTGCGCAGGAAGCGCAGCGTCGCGAGCACGCGCTCGCGCGCCGCCTCGCGCGTCACGTAGCCGCGCTCGACGCCGACGGGTACGCGGTGAGCCCGAAGCCGACCGCCGCGATGCTCGAGAACGAGGGCGTGGATAGCGATCCGGGACGAGGCCGTTCGCCGGATTCGCCGTGTCCCAGAAGAAGCGGAACGTGCGCTCCTGGAGGTCGATCAGGAAGGGATCGACGACGGGGCTCGCGTCCGGCCCGCGGCGCGCCGGCACGGCCGCCTCGCCGCGCACGGCGACCGCCAGGCCGCCACGCTACGAGAGCGCGACGGGCGCATCCATCGTTGCCGCATCATTATCGGGGAGCGCCGGACCAGAAGTTCTGACAACGCCGCAGCGTGTAAGTTTTATCCGACACGCCTTGTGGACAGCCCGTTTCCGTCGGCGCGCGAGGTTCCTCCGCCCGAGCGACGTCGGCGTGCGTGCACCACCGGTCGCGACGGCCACCGTGGACTATCGGTTGCGGCGTGTCCTCATGAGCCACCCCGCGGCGCCGCGACGATGTCGGTTCACCGCACGCGCCGCTGCGGCGACGACGTACAGCAGCTCTCCCCGCACGAACGGCTCGACGTGCTTCGAGGCTCCTGCGCGCACGCGAGGTGCGCTTTGCCGGCTCGCGCCGCGCGGAGCGCGGCCAGCGCGCGCGAGCGCTCCTGCTGCTCGCTGCCGCGTTGGTTGCCGCACGCGCTCGCGTTCGGGTTCGACGACGTCGCGCGCCGAGCGCAGACTCGCGGCCTCGTCCTACAAGCTGGCCGACAAGCCTCTGCCCAAGGCGCTCAAGGACCTCACGTACGACCAGTACCGCGACATCCGCTACCGGACCGACAAGAACCTCTGGGCGAATGCGCGGCTTCTCTTCGAAATCGCCTTCTTCCACGTGGGCTACCATTTCGAGCAGCCGGTCGCAATCCACGAGGTCGACGCGTCCGGCGTCCACGACGTCCGTTACGAGCCCGGGTTGTTCGATTTCGGCACCAACCGGATCGATCCGGCCGCGCTCCAGGACGGCGGCTTCGCCGGCTTCCGCATTCACTATCCGCTGAACAGGGCCAGCTACAAGGACGAGGTCGCCGTTTTCCTCGGGCGAGCTTCTTCCGGGCGCTCGGCCAGGGCCAGGTCTACGGTGCATCCGCGCGCGGGCTCGCAATCGACACCGCACTCCCCGCCGGGGAGGAGTTTCCGCGCTTCACCGAGTTCTGGATCGAGCGGCCCGGTGGACACGAGCGCACGCTCACGTTCTACGCTCTGCTCGACTCGCCCGGCGCGACCGGCGCCTACCAGTTCGTCCTGCGCCCCGGTGCGTCCACCGAGATCGACGTGCACGCTCGGCTTTACCTGCGCGAGAACGTCGCGAAGCTCGGGCTTGCCCCGCTTACCAGCATGTTCTTCTTCGGCGAGAACCAGCGCCCGCCGGCCGACGATTTCCGCCCCGAAGTTCACGACTCCGACGGCCTCTTGATCCACACCGCGACCGGAGAATGGATATTCCGCCCGCTGCTCGATCCCAAGCGTCTGTCCGTTTCGTCGTTCCAGCTCACCGATCCCGTCGGTTTCGGACTCACGCAGCGCGACCGCAACTTCGACCACTACGAGGATCTCGAGGCTCAGTACGAGAAACGACCGACGGTGTGGATCGAGCCGGAGCAGCACTGGGGAGCGGGACGCGTCGAGCTCGTGCTCCTGCCCTCGCCCAACGAGTGGAACGACAACGTCGTCGCCTTCTGGGTGCCGGCGACGCCGCCGGCGCCGAAGCAGCCGCTCGACTACGGCTACCGCATGTACTGGCAGAAGAACGTTGAGACACGGCCGCCGCATTCGTGGGTCGCGCAGCCGGCGCGGACATCGGTCCGGCCCGGGACGAAAAGGCCGCGATCGGCTTCGTCGTCGATTTCGTCGGCCCCGCGCTGCGCAAGATGCCGCGAATGGCGAGGGTCGACGCGGTGGTCTCCGCCGGCGACAACGGCAAGGTCCTTGACCTTCTCCTCGAGCGCTACGGTATCGAGCGCTTTTGATCGGTCGTCTCGTTCATCATGTCACCCTGCCCCGCGAGCGGCGATGTTCTCACGATGATCGACCGCTCTCCGAACATGGAGCTATTTGTTGCCGCCCCAGACCTGACGGCGGAAGCCTGTCCGGCAGCCGACGTCGTGGAGCGCTACCTCGAGACTCTGCCGCTCGTCGCGTCCGACCGCGCCGCCCTGCTCGCCCAATGCATGGTGCGCGTGGCCGCCGAAGGCAGCCGCGACGATCCGGCCACGCGCTACGACGCTGCACGAGACGCTCGCGGGGCGCGAGCTCGGCCCCGACCTGGCCTGTGCGTCCGCGCCGCGGCGCCTGGCGCTTGCATTCGGCCCCAGGGTGGCCGGCGCCCTCGACGTGGACCTCAAGCGCCGGCACCGGCTCGTCAGCACGCCACTGATCCGCCGCACGCCGATGGCGCCGCGCCGCTGGTCCTGGTGGGCGCGGCGCCGAAGCGGCCGTCCGACGTCCGCGAGCATGCGCCCGATACGCTCGCCCACGAGACCGAGAGGCAGCCCTGGCAGCGTGCGGCGTCGTTCCGGCGCGTCGCGCTGTCCGGCCTCGTCGTCGCGCAGACGTGGCTCGCCGCGAGCTTCATGTCAACGATCCTTCCGTATCACGGTCGCCACCCGCTCGAGCTCGCGCTGGTCGCGCTCTTCGCCATCCTGTTCGCCTGGATGTCCGCCGGGTTCTGGACGGCGATCGCCGGCTTCGTCATCCGGTGGGCACGCGGCGACCGCTTCGCAATCACCCGCACGCTCGGAGCCGAGGCGGCTCTGGCCCCGCTGCCGCCCCAGTGCGGATCGCGATCGTCATGCCGATCGCCAACGAGGACGTCCCGCGCGTCTTCGCCGGCCTGCGCGCGACCTACGACTCGATCGCACGCACGGACGACGCTCGCGCATTTCGACTTCTTCGTGCTGTCCGATACCGCCGATCCCGACACGCGCGTCGCCGAGCGTCGAGGCGTGGCTCGAGCTCTGCCTGCGAGGTCGATGGCTTCGGCCGCATCTTCTACCGCTGGCGCGCAGACATCGGATCAAGCGCAAGAGCGGCAACGTCGCCGATTTCTGCCGGCGCTGGGGCGCGCGACTACCGCTACATGGTCGTGCTCGACGCCGACAGCGTGATGACGGCGACGTGCCTCGGCCGAGCTCGTGCGCCTCGCCGAGGCCAATCCCGAGCGCCGGAATCATCCAGACGGCGCCGCGCGCCACGGGCCGCGACACGCTGCTACGCGCGCGTCCACCAGTTCGCCACCGCGCGTCTACGGCCCGCTGTTCACCGCCGGGACTGCACTTCTGGCAGCTCGGCGAATCGCACTACTGGGGCCACAACGCGATCATCCGCGTCGCGCCGTTCATGCGTCATTGCGCGCTCGCGCCGCCTCCCGGGCCGCGGCGCGCTGTCGGGCGAAATCCTCTCGCACGATTTCGTCGAGGCCGCGCTGATGCGGCGCGCCGGCTGGGCGGTGTGGATCGCCTACGACCTGCCGGGCAGCTACGAG
This sequence comes from uncultured beta proteobacterium, assembly GCA_963734055.1. Lineage (GTDB taxonomy): Bacteria > Pseudomonadota > Gammaproteobacteria > Burkholderiales > Casimicrobiaceae > CAIWHR01. Next base: position 578,751 of record CAVTFQ010000007.1, on the reverse strand, counting down.
GAGATGCCGCCGAACGCTGATCGACGAGCTGCAGCGCGACCGGCGCTGGTGCCAGGGCAATCTGATCAACTTCCGGCTGTTCCTGATGCGCGGGGCTCCACCCGGCGCACCGCGCGGTGTTCGTGACGCGGCGTGATGGCGTACCTCTCCGCGCCGCTGTGGCTCGCTTTTCCTCGTGCTCTCGACGGCTCTGATCGCCGTCCAGGCGCTCGTGCCGCCTCAGTACTTCACGGAGCCCTACCAGCTCTTTCCGCTTTGGCCGCAGTGGCGGCCCGATTTGGCGCTGTGGCTTTGGGCTGCCACGGCCGCGCTCCTCTTCCTGCCCAAGGTGCTGGGTGCGCTCCTCGTCGATCGCGCTTCAGTGTCGTCTTTCGGCGGCCGCGCGCGTCTCTTTGGAAGCACCGCTATCGAACTCGTGCTTTCGATCCTGCTCGCCCCGATCCGGATGTTGTTCCACACGCAATTCGTCGCTCGCGCGCTATTCGGCGACGCGCTCCGCTGGAAATCGCCACCGCGCGACGACGCCGAGACGCACTGGCGCGAGGCCCTGCGTCACCATGCGATGCAAACGCTGCTCGGCATGGCCTGGGTCGTCGGCATCTTCCTCCTTGATCCGGCTTACGTGCCGTGGCTGTTGCCGGTCGGCGGCGCGCTGGCGCTCGCGATCCCGCTCTCCGCGCTTACGAGCCGCGTGTCGCTCGGCCAGCGCTTCGCTCGCGCCGGCTTCTTTCTGATCCCCGAAGAAACGGCGCCCCCGCCGGAGATCCGCGAGGTGGCGAAGGCGGTCGCGCGGGCGCGCCCGCCGGCGTCGTTCCGCGACGCGATCGTGGATGCGGCCGCGAACGCCGCGGCGTGTCTCTCCGCCACCCAACATCCGCGACTGCCTGCCGCAACGCAGGCCGAGCGATGCGCGCTTGCCGATGCCGCGCTCGCGCTTGGACCCGCAGCACTGACGACGGCACAGAAAGCGACACTCCTCGACGACCCCTGCGCCCTCGGTCGGCTTCACCTCGACGTCTGGACGGCGCCACCCGCTGTCGCCGCGCTTTGGGGCCTGTCGCAGCGAACGCGGTCGCGAAAGGCGGCCTGCTGATTCGCGGGATTCGGAAGGCGCAATAAGCATGGCCCGCAATGATTCGCGCTGCGGGTCCCTCCCGAACTGAAGGCACGGCGGGTGTCCAAATGCTCCGTCGGCCTTCCAGGAAAGCGGTACCGGTCGCCAATTTCAGCCAACTCCGCATGCAGGGAGCCTACGATGCCAGCAAGCGGACTGCGATCCCGGCCATCATCCTATCTCGTCGCGGCGCTCGCTTGCGCGATGCTGTTCGCCTGCGCGCAGCCCGAACGCGCGCCCGAACCCGCACCGCCAACACCGGCAGCGACTGTTCCGCCACCGCCGGCCCCGCCATCGTCCAGCGACACGGCGATAGGCACGCAACAGCGCGGTCGCATTTCGATGTACGGCAATGATTTCGCGGGCAGGAAGACCGCCAGCGGCGAGCCGTTCGATCCCGACGCGCTCACCATGGCACACCGCACGCTGCCGTTCGGCACGCGCGTGCGCGTCACCAATCTCGAGAACCATCGCAGTGTGGAGGTCGTGGTGAACGATCGCGGCCCGTTTGTGTCCGGGCGAATTGCCGATCTGTCCGAAGCGGCGGCTCGCCGCATAGGCATGGTTGGCGACGGAGTGGTGGAAGCGCTCCTGGATATTCTGAAGCCGGGGAAGAAGTGAAGGCACGCGGGCGCCCGCTAGTCCGAGGCCGGTGCGCGGCGAGCGGCTCCCTGGCTCGAACTATCGTCGTTCACCCTGGCGCAACAGCGCCGTCGCCGGCTTGAGAGCGCTTTGTTACCGTCGTTCCAGCGATAGCGTATTTCGTGTGGTTTACCCGCACTGAAACCGTCGACCGATAAATGATGGATGAACGGCGGGACGTTCCCCGCATCGGCAGCCTGGCCCTCCCGGTTGATTACGATAGTGATGTACCGGCCGGCATCCTCGGCCACGAGCGGGCAGGATTCAGGATCGCGGAAGAAGCGAGGCCCAACCACGAGCGCCATCCAGGCGCCTCGCAGGTGGCTGTTTCGTCGCGTCAGCGCAGACGCTCGCGGCTTGACCGTCACTGACGACTGCGTCGGCTTCGACGCGGACGCGGCGTATCCCCGGCATCAAGGTCTGGCGGGCCTGCGCGAGCGCACCGGCAGGCGCAATGTGCGCGCGGCGTATCGGCTACGACTCGCGGGCAGCACGACACAGATGCATCGGTGCACGCTGAAACAATTGGATATCCGGCCGTTACAGGCGTAATGGCGTTTGCCGCCGAGCGAAATGGATCCGCAATATCCGCGACGTGTAATGGCATCGGATGCGAGCGACGCGACGTGCACGCTCGTCACTCCAGACCTCTCTACTATCAGGAGCGTTTCATGAACAAGCTGTCGAAGATCACGGCCGCGCTGCTGCTCGCGGGCACTGCCACGCTTGCCGCCGCGCAGACTTTGCACCCGGACAAGGCGAAGGCGTTTGCCGACGAGCTTGCGGTCCTGCAGTCATACTCCGGGACCGGCTCGATGTATCACCCGGCACCCAGCACGTTCAGCCAGACGTCGCAGGATCCGGCGACGGCGCTGACCGCAACCAATATGCAGGCGCGGTCGGACGAGTCGTCGATGTATCAGTCCGACCACGGCAACGTGCATCCGAGCAACGGACCGACGTTCGCGCAAGCCAATCCGCACGGCCTGCGCATCTCGTACTACCAGGCCGCTTCGTCGCACGACGACGAGTGGAAGCTCCCGGCGAGCGCCGGCGCGCCCGCGTACGCAACGGCCAGCGCTGGCGCGGCGGCTGCGATCGGTACCGCTGCAACGCCCGCGAAGCAGGTCGCGTCGAGGTAGCCCGATAACGGGCGTGCCGATCGACGAAGCTGCGACGCCGGACCGCCGGTCCGGCGATCGCGGCGGGTGCCCGACCGGCACCGCGCCGGCGGGATGGCCACCCCCCGCCTCCGCCGTCACGACGGCGCCCCTTACCGGCGGTCGGCGGCATGCGCGGCCGGTGCCGTGATGGCGCAAACATCTCAGGCGACCTGGCAACGCAGTGCCATCGTGCGACGGCACATCGGCCGCTGCTACAGCGCGACGCGTTCAACGAGCGACCGCGGCCGCCGGCGAAAGCGGTAGCACGCGGGCGAGCGCCTCCGCTATGTCTCGGCTTTGCAGCGGCTTGCGCAACACGTCGCTCACGCCGGCAGAGCGCGCAAGCGCCGCGCCGACGGCGTCGACGTAGCCGCTCATGATCACGATCGGAATGTCGGCGCGCATTCGGCGAATCTCGGCAGCGAGCCCGGTGCCGCTGAGCTCCGGCATCATCTCGTCGGTCAGCACGAGATCGAAGCGTGACGGATCTGCGGCGAACGCTTTCGACGCCGCGGTGCTCGATTCGAAACCCACTGGCTCGTAGCCAAGTTCGGCGAGCATCTCCTCGGCGAGCGCGACGAGCGACGGCTCGTCGTCGACGACCATGATCACCTCGCCGTTGCCGCGCGGCGGCTCGCTCGCAACCTCGGCGGTCGGAGCAGGCGCCGAGCCCGCGACCGGCAGCCAGATCGTGAACGTGGTGCCCTCGTCGAGCGCCGTCGCCACGTCGATCGCCCCGCCGATGTCGACGACGATCCCATGGACCAGCGAAAGACCGAGACCGGTGCCCACCCCAACACCCTTCGTGGTGAAGAACGGGTCGAACATGCGATCGAGCACGCGAGGCTCGATGCCTTGGCCGCTGTCGCGCACGGTAAGACGCACGTAGGGACCGGGCAGCAATTCGCCCTGGAGCATCGAACGACGCTCGCGCACGTGGTCACGCTCGAGGCGCACCTCGAGGACGCCGCCGGCCGGCATCGCCTGAACGGCGTTCGTGCACAGGTTCATCAGCACTTGATGAAGCTGCGTGGCGTCGCCGATGACCGCAGCGTCGTCGGCATCGAGCGCGCGCTTGAGCTGCACGCGTGCGGGTAGCGACGCGGCGAGCAACTGCAGCGTTTCCGTCACCACGGCCTGCACGTTGACCGGCTCGCGCTCACCGAGTCCGCTGCGACTGAACGCAAGAATCCGCTCCACCAGCGCCTTCGCCCTGCCCGCAGCGTGCATGACGTTGTCGACATAGCGCCGCACGGCGCTTCCGTCGGCTGCGCTCTTCTGCGCGAGCTCGCCATAACCCAGGATTGCGCCCAGGATGTTGTTGAAATCATGCGCAATGCCGCCGGCGAGCGTGCCCATCGCCTCCATCTTCTGCGATTTGCGAAGTTCCGACTCGAGGCGGTCCTTTTCGGCCTCGGCACGCTTGCGGTCGGTGACGTCGATCGCGGATCCGACGAGGCGGCAGGGCTTGCCGCCGGAATCGCGCAAACAGCGACCGCGCACGAGAATCCAGTGCCATTGCCCGTCGGCCAGGCAAACCCGATATTCGACGTCGTAAGTCTCGCTGCGACCTTCGACAACCGCCTGAAACGCCGCATCGATCGTCGATCGATCGTCCGGATGCGCGTTGACGAGTGCCTCTTCCCGCGTGCTCGTCGGCACGCTCGACGACAGTCCCAGCAGCTCGCGCATCTTGGGGGACATGAACCCGGAGCCGTCCGGAATGTTCTGATCGAAATGACCTTCGTTCGCACCTTCCATCGCCAGTGCGTAGCGCTGCTCGCTTTCGCGCAGCGCGCGCTCGCCCAACTCGACGCGTCGCAGTTGATGGAGCAGCGCACCGATCGCGAGGGCGATCAGCGTGCTCACGATGACGTCCTGGGCCGCCACGCGAAACACCTCGTCGCGCCACGCATCGAGCACCGCCGCCTCTTCGCGCGCGACGGCGACGACCAGCGGAAAGCCGCCCACGTGTGCGCCAGCGACGAAGCGCTTCCTGCCGTCGATCGGAGAAACCATGCGCATGGCGCCCTCGCTTGCAGGCGCCGTCGCCAAGCGCGGATGCTTTCTGCCGATCTCGGCCGCAGACGGCGGGGGCTCGCGAACAATCAGCGTCCCGTCGTCGTTCAAGAGCAGGATCGAGCTGCGCCGACCTAGGTTGATCTGGTGATAGAACTGCTGAAACTGGCCAAGGTCGACCACGCCACTCACGACGCCGGCGAAGTGTTGCGACGCGTCCGTTAGACGGCGCGAAAGGACGATCGCCGCGCGCCGACCGGTGTGCGTCACGATCGGCTCGCTGACGAACAAGCCCGATGCCGGATTGTCGCGGTGCGCGATGAAGTAGGGTTGCTCGAGCACGCTCTGCGACAGATCGCTGTCGAACGGCCGCGATCGATACCGCTGGGAGCCGTGTGCGTCGGCTATCGTGAGCGAGAGCAGCTGCGGCAGCCCGTTGGCCCGGCCTGCGAGTGCCGCATCGATGTCGACAAGCTGCGTCGAGGTGGGAATGTGCTGGTAGTCGGAGGCGACATCGCGCAACAGGACATCGACCGCCTTCAGCGTTTCGTCGGTCTGGCTAGCAAGGATTCGGGCCGAATTGACGAGCTCGCGGCTCGCATTGTCCACCGTGAAGCGATAGGCGCGCCACTGGTCGTAGGCGTCGGTTGCGGCATTCGCGACGATGAGGAGCGCGCCGAGCGTCACCACCCAGCGGCCCAGGCGCTTCGGCCGCACGGAGTCGGCCAGCGAACCGGTACGCTCGTTCGACGTCGCCATGCTACGCGATGCGGTCGACCGGCAACCCGATCACCGATCGCACGGCATGAAGCAGTTCTTCGCGGCCGAACGGCTTCGCGATCACGCCGCCGACACCGAGCGCGCGCGCCGCCGGTCCGGCGCATTCGACGCGCGACTGGAACTGTGCCGACATGGCAATGATCGGCGTCCGCGGATACGCCCTTTGGGCCGACCGCAGGCGCTCAACTCCGAACTTTCGCGGCAGGTACACGTCGACGAGCACCAGGTCGGCCGATTCGTCCGGCGCTCTATCGACTCCCGCTTCGCTCACCCGATATCCCTCGGCGGTCAGCCATTCGGCAAGCAGCGAGCGAATCACCGTGTCGTCGTCTACAATTGCAATGCGTGGCATCGCCTGCTCCAGCAAGCGCAGAAGATCCGCTCCTTCCCAGGCAATTCAAGCGCACCGTCGCTTCCGGACGGTTTCGGTACGATCCGGTGCAGTTACACCTGCAATCACGACCCAGGCATCAGCGCAGCACGTCGACGGTGACATCGAACATGTAGCCCGCGCCACGCTCCGTTCTGATGTATTCGGGCTGCGACGGATCCGGTTCGATTTTGCGACGAAGCCTCAGGATCTGGACGTCCATCGAGCGATCGTACACCTCGGCGCGATTGAGGCGCGAAAGCTCGAGCAGCTGGTCGCGTGAGAGTATCCGCCGTGGCGCCGCGCAGAAGGCCTGGAGCAGGCTGAATTCTCCGTTCGTGAGCCCGATATGTTCGCCTTTCGGCGATACGAGCCGGCGCGTGCGCAGGTTGAGCTCCCAGCCGGCAAAGCGGTAGGCGCGGCGCCTTTCGTCGCGCGCGGGCAGCAGATCCTGCACGATCCTGTAGCGTCGCAACACCGCGCGCACCCGGGCGAGCAGCTCGCGCGGGCTGAATGGCTTGGTGATGTAGTCGTCGGCGCCGAGCTCGAGGCCCATGACGCGATCGGCCTCGTCCTTGCGCCCGGTCACCATGATGATCGGAATCGCTGACTCGGCGCGCACCTTCCTCGCCAGATCCATGCCGTCTTCGGCAGCGAGACGCAGGTCGAGGACGATCACGTCAATCGCCTGCTCGGCGAGCACGCGCGACATCTCGTCGCCGGTTGCAACCGCGGTGACGCGAAGGTCATTCCCGCCGAGATACTCGGCGATCAGCTCTCGCATCGCCGGGTCATCGTCGATGACAAGGACGTGGGGTGGGATCTCGCTGTTCATGGCGGATCACGTAGCTGCCACTTTACCGTAGCCGCGGTTTCGCCGCAGCGCGGCTCTTATTACAGACGTAACCGACCGCGTTCGAGTCGTACCGACGCGAGCGTCTGCTGGGCACCTACAGGCTAGTCTGCGCGAAACAGCACCTTGAGAAGGCAGAAGCGGTGCGCAGGCTCGTTCATTTGCTTGGCAGGCGGTCTGACGCCTTCCGGCGCGGCCGCCCCCAGGCTCTACTCGGCACCCTTCAAGGACGCTTTTGCCCGGAGATCATCGCGCCAATGAGGTTCTCCCGATGCCGGAGGCTCGCCAGCATGACGCCGGCGAGATGCAGACAAACCAGCAGCAATATGCCGTGCGCAAGCAAGTCGTGCAGACGCTGCATCCACTTGACGCCCCAGAAGGCGTCGGTCGTCAACATCCAGCCCGTGAAGGCGGTTGACCCTGTGGCCAGCAACAGGGCGACTACCATCGCGCCTCCGGCCGGGTTGTGACCAATGTAGCGCGCCTCGCTACCCCTGGCGATTGCCGTGAGATACCGTAGAACGATTCGCGGCGAACGAACAAATTGCGAGAACCGCGCATACCGCGTCCCGAACACGCCCCAGCAAGCGCGCAATAGGACCAACGCTGCCGCGGCGTAACCGACCCAATCGTGCAATTGCTCCCAAGAGTGGGAAGTGAGCCAGGCAACCGCAAAGCTCAGCGCCAGAGCCCAATGGAACAGGCGCACGAAGGGATCCCAGACGCGTATCGCCGATGGTCCGGTGGCGCTCGCCTTCTGCGGACACGACGAGCTGCTAGTTCTCTCCGGCCTCGGCATTGTCGAGTTTCTTGAGCGTCTCGGCGTTGAAGGCCATATTCGATCGCCTGCCCGACCTGTCGGTTGCGTAGACCTCGTAGCAGCCGTTCTCGATCTTGATCCGGCGGACTTTCAATCCCTCGGACTGAAGCTGCGCCTCAAGCTTTGACTGCGGTTGCCACTTTGATTTTGGCGCGTTGCTGCATTGTCCCGCCGCCAGCGCAGGGCCGGTTGTGGCGATCACGACAGCGGTCAGCAAGACTAGACGTTGCATCATGGGTCTCCAGTGTGAACGAGCAAAACAGCCTTTATGCACATTACCTGAAACGAAACGGCTCACGCCGCCTGGATGGTCCCCGTCGTATTAGGCCGGGAGAACGCTTGATCCCCGGCCGAGGCTTCTTCTGGGGCGATGATCGTCTTCGGCATACTGCGGATTCAACCTTACGTGCACATTACGAGGCGGAATCGGAGGAGGTCAACGACGGCCGCCACAGGGGTCGTGTAAGCTATTCGAACTCCTCTGCAGCGTTGCTGCGAATACCGGACGTCATGCGGCTTCTTGTTGTCGAAGATGAACGCGAGATGGCGGCTCTGCTGCGCGCCGCGCTGGAGCGCTCCGGGTTCGCCGTCGATCTGGCGCCGGACTTGGCGCAGGCCGACGATCACATCGCCGTAACCAGCTACGACACCATCATCCTCGATCTCGCGCTGCCTGATGGCGACGGGCTTTCGCTGCTGCGGCGCCTTCGCGTGCGTGGCTCGACCATTCCCGTGCTGGTACTGACCGCGCGCGACGGACCCGATGACCGCGTCACTGGCCTCGACTCCGGGGCCGACGACTACCTCGTCAAGCCGTTCCACATTCCCGAGCTCATCGCACGCGTGCGCGCAATACTCCGTCGGCCCGGCGCAGCACTGGGCGTGACCTTGCGCCTCGGCAATCTCGTTCTGGACACCACGACACGACAGGCGCGGGTCGACGACGTCGACATCGGGCTTTCCGTCCGCGAGACGATGCTGCTGGAGCTGCTGCTGCGACGCCAGAGCAGACTCGTCCCGCGCGAGGTTCTGGAACGCGGACTCTATGGCTTCGACGCCGAAATCGGGTCCAACGCCATGGATGTTCTGGTGCACCGGTTGCGGCGCAAGCTGGCGGACTCTGCAGCGACGCCCTATGTGCATACGGTGAGAGGCATCGGCTATATGCTGACCGAAGCGCAATGACCAGCGCAACGCCGGAGCGGGCTTGGTCGCTATCGGTCCGCCTCGGCTGGCGGCTGGCTGCGGTGACGCTCGTGGCCATCCTGCTTGCTGCGACGGCGGTCGCGTGGCGCGCCATCGCGACTGTGCACGAACTCGACGACTCCGCACTGCAGGATCAAGTCCGGCTGATCGCATCGCGGCTTCCGCCCGACCCGCAGCGTACCGGGCAGATCACGTTGCCCGAGGATCTCGTAGCTCCGTTCCGTGCTTCGGACGGCGACAACGTCTTCATGATCTATGCGGGCGACCGGCTGCTCGGTGCCTCCGATCCCGCTGCGGCCGCGCGCCTCGCGCCATTGCTACCCCACGCATTCGACGGTGGATTCTTCCGCCTGCCCGCCCTGCCCGAGCACGAACACGGCATGATCGGGCTAATGGCCAAGACTGGTCCGTGGCATGTGGTGGTTTTGCAGGGGCGAGAGCAAACGACGGTGTTGCTCGACAGCCTCATGGAAAACTTCCTGGTTGGCTCGGCCTGGCTCCTGTTGCCCATCGTCGTCGCAACGATAGTGGTCGGCGTGCTCACGCTTAGACGAGGGCTGCGGCCATTGCGCCGGGTATCCGCTGCGGCGGCCTCGGTCGGTCCAGCACAACCGGGAGCAAGGCTGCCGGTCACAGCACTGCCGGAAGAAATTGTGCCGCTCGTGCGGGCAATGAACGATGCACTGACCCGACTCGAACAGGCGTTAGTCGCGCAGCGGCGTTTCGTAGCCGAGGCGGCCCACGCCTTGCGAACGCCCCTCGCCGTGCTGACCGCGCGAATGGATCTGCTGGACGATCAGCCCGGCGTGGAGGAGCTGCGCCAAGATGCCGACCGGATGGCGAGGCTGGTGGGGCAACTCCTCCGGATGGCACGCCTCGAAGGGTTGCCGCTGGATGTGACGCAACGGGTCGATCTGCACGCGGTTGCGGTGGAGGCGATAACCGGACTCGTGCCGCTGGCGTTGCGGGACAATGTCGACTTGGCGCTGCGCGAGAACCCCCCTGTTCCGCCGGTGCGCGGCAACCACGCGGCTCTGGTACTCGCGGTTACCAATCTGCTCGAGAACGCGCTGTCACACGCGCCACCGGGGACTGCGGTGGAGGTGGACGTCACTCCGCCGGCGACGATCACTGTGCTGGACCGTGGGCCGGGAGTGCCGCCGGCGTTACGCGAGCGCATCTTCGAACGTTTCGAACGCGGTCCGGCGCCACCCGACGGCGGTGCCGGGCTGGGCCTGGCGATCGTGGCCGGGATCGCAACCGCGCATGGCGGCACGGTCCATGTGATGGAGCCGACGGGTGGCGGCGCCGCCTTCGTGATCGCGCTTCAGCAGGACAAGTTTTCGACCAATGATCGTGGCGGGTGCCAGAGTCCCTCCCTTCGGCACACTTGAAAGGAAGGCCGCCCGCTGGGGCGTTCGTGTCACGACGAAGAGCAAGACCAGCGCCGAAGGAACGAGGTAAAAAAGTGGAAGGCATGGAGTCTCGCGCGCACCTCACCCGTCATCGCCTTACGAGCATGCCGGTTGGTGACGCCGTCACCGACTCATGTTGGCTTGGACATTTCGTCAAGAAGCGCCGACGAGAGCCGGCAATTCCGCGAGCGATTTGATTTCCCGGTCGGGCGCGCCGGGCAGACGCTCCGCCCGCTGACCGTAACGGTTGCACCACACGACGCGCATCCCGAAGGCCGAGGCGGCATACGCGTCCCAGGCGTTCGAAGATTGGAAGGCAATGGCGCGCGCCGGCACGCCAAGCCGGTCGACCGCAAGCTGATAGACCTTCGGGTGGGGCTTGTAGACCCCGACTTCCTCGACCGAAAGGACCGCATCGAGGAGTTCACCCAAGTTCGCTCCTTTGACTGCGGCGTCGAGCATCTTCGGCGACCCGTTGGAGAGGATCGCGGTTTGCAAGCCCGCTCCTTTCAGCTGTCTCAAGACCTGCGGCACTTCGGGAAATGTCTCGAGCTCGAGGTAGAGATGCATCAAGCGCTCGCGCAGTTGAGGCGTCGCGACACCTAGAGTCTCCAAGGCGAAGTCGAGCGCATCGCCGGTGACCTGCCAGAAATCCGCGTGACGATCCTGGGCGGCACGCAGCCACGTGTATTGAAGCTGCTTGTCGCGCCAGAGCGCGGTCAGCTTGTCAGTGGCTTCGCCAAGCACGTCCTTGCAGCTCCGGGCGGCGGCTGCAAAATCGAACAGTGTTCCGTACGCGTCGAAGACACAGGCCTTGACCCCGTGGAGAGGTTCCTTGTTCACGTTGAGTCGCTCCTCATGCTGTCAGCCCGGGCCAACACGACGACGCGCATTCACGGTCCAATCGTAGTCGAAAAGCTGCACCTTGACGTCGGACGGTATCGGCTCCGCCCGGCAGCGGTTCACATGGACGATCAGGCTGGGCGCAGCTTCGAGAAAAGCGTCCGTGCGGCCGCGACCGTCAGCAACCGGGCCAGCGCTTCGACGTGGAGAGAGAACCACGAGCAGGCCAAGGCCGATGCCGATGAGAGGCGGGCGAGCGGGCGGCCGGATCCCACGGCTCATTCGATCACGTCCACACGCTCCGCCATCAGCCCACTCGCCCGCAAGCGATCGAGATCCTCGGGGCGATCGATATCCCATAAGTGCGCGAGCTCACGCCAACGCACACCAGCACTACGCAAGCGCACCCGGGTGTGATCCATCACCCGATCAGTGCCCCAGGGGATGCCATGGAAGAGCGAAGCGATGGCGTGCCGCAGTCCAACCAGCACATAGCCACCATCCTCCGCGGGCACGAATACGGCATCGTTGCCTTCCCGCAGCGCTGCCGCTGCCAAGCGCAAGTCGTCCGCGCTCAGCGCGGGGCAGTCGGTGCCGATGATGAGCGCCTCGCGCTCCCGGCAGAGTCGGCTGAAGGCGTGGAACATGCGCGCGCCGAGATCGGCGCCGCGTTGCGGATAGAGCGGGACACCGAACTGCTTCGAGAGCCTCATAAACGCCGGATGCTCGCAATCGAGCGTGCACCACAACCCTACCCGCCCCAGCTTTGCGTCAACCGCGGTCTGCAACGCCCGCTCGGTCAGCGCATGCTGCAACGCTGCCGCGCCCTCGGCGCCCAGACGCGGGAGGAGCCGGGTCTTGGCCTGGCCGGCGACCGGGGCGCGAGCGAAGATGGCGATGTCGGCTGTCATCGCTGAAGTCGGCGTTCGGGTGAATCCGCGTAGGCTCGCGCCAATTGGCTGGGATCGGCACCGAGCCAATACCAGGCTCGGAGCTGCCACATGAGCACAATGGTGCGCAGCACGCCGCGCCGCTCCCAGCGCCGACCCGACGTGGTGACGCGCTCGCCGAGGCACAAGGGTCTGCCCAGGCGCTTCAGGCGCCGCGAGAGAGCAATGTCCTCCATCAAAGGAAGATCAGGAAAGCCGCCGACCCTCGCGAAGGCCTTTCGGCGAACGAACAACGCCTGGTCGCCCGTCGCGATCCCGGTGAGACGTGAACGACGATTCATCGACCAGGCGACGAGGCGCAGGAGAGGATGCGTGCCCTCAATCACGACGTCGAACCGACCCCACTCCCATCGCTCATCCGTGAGCACTCTTTTCAGCAGCGAATCGGCGCCCTCCGGCAGGCGGGTATCCGCGTGAAGGAACAGCAGCACATCCCCGGACGCACTCCGGGCGCCGGCATTCATCTGCGCCGCCCTGCCACGACGAGCGGTGATGACCTGATCCACGAGCGGGCCCGCGAGCTTCAGCGTGTCGTCCGCGCTACCGCCATCGACGACAATCACTTCGCCGCCACGACGACGCAGCGGCTGCAGCGTCGCGAGGTGGGCGACGATGCCGGCGGCTTCGTTCAGCGTCGGGACGATGGTGGAGAGCGCGATCACGTTGTCAGCCGAGCTGCCATTCATGGTAGCGCTGCACAAACCGCAATAAGCGCGCTGGAGCATGAGCGCGCTTCCAGGCGCCGGCGACGTGCTTGTTCGCCTCGGCCAGCGTCGGATACGTGTGGATCGTACCGAGGATTTTGTTGAGCCCGATGCCGTGCTTCATCGCACTCACGAACTCGGCGATGAGGTCCCCCGCGTGCTCGCCGACGATCGTTGCCCCGAGAACGCGGTCCTTGCCCGGCGCCGTGAGGACCTTGACGACGCCGTGGGCCTCCTCGTCGGTGATGGCCCGATCGAGGTTGTCGAGGGAGTAACGCGTCACCTCGTACGCTATCTTCTTCTCCTTCGCCTCTAGCTCGTTCAGGCCCACACGCGCGACCTCCGGATCGGTGAAGGTGGCCCAGGGAATGACCGAGTAATCGGCCCGGAACTTCCAGAAACGCCCGAAGAGCGCGTTGACGGCCGCATACCATGCCTGGTGGGCGGCGACATGCGTGAACTGGTATGGCCCCGCGACATCGCCGCACGCGTAGATGTTCGGATAGAACGTCTGCAGATAATCGTTGGTCTCGATCGTGCGTGTCCGCGTGGTCGGAATGCCCAGCGTCTCGAGTCCGTAGCCCGATGTATTGGCGACGCGGCCCAAGGCGCAAAGCAGGAGATCGAACGGGATGCGCGCCTCACGCCCTCCGTGCTCGGCGATCAACACCTTCTTGCCGTTCTCGATCAGGAATCGCTTCGCGGTGTGGCCGGTAAGCACGGTGACGCCCTCGGCGCGGAAGCGTTGCGCCACCATGTCCGAGATGTCCGCATCCTCCCGCGGCAGAATGCGCGGCAGCATCTCCGCTATCGTCACGCTCGAGCCGAAGCGCGCAAAGCACTGTGCAAGCTCGCAACCAATGGGTCCGCCGCCGAGCACCAGCAAGCGCCCAGGCAGTTCGCGCAGCGACCACACGGTGTCGGAGGTGACGTAGCCGACCTCCTCGATGCCTTGAATCGGAGGCACCAGCGGCCGCGCGCCGGCGGCGATCACGATCGCGCGCGCGGTGAGCGTCCTGACGCCGTCAGTCGTCTTGATGTCGACCGTGTAAGGCGACGTGATCCTGGCTTCACCGGTGATGCATTCGACTCCGAGCCCCGCGTAGCGCTCGACCGAGTCGTGCGGCTCTACCGTCCGAATGACGCGCTGAACACGCTCCATGACGTCGGCGAACTCGAATTGGGCGGTGGCTTCGCGTATGCCGAACTCCCTCGCGCGCTTGATGTGCGACAGCAGTTTCGCCGAGCGGATCAACGCCTTGGACGGAACGCAACCAGTGTTGAGGCAATCGCCCCCCATCTTGTGCTTCTCGATCAGTGTCACCTTGGCTTTCACGGCGGCCGCGATATAGGCAGCCACGAGACCTGCCGATCCCGCGCCGATCACTAGCAGATTGCGGTCGAACCTGGCCGGGTTCGGCCACCGGGCATAGGCGTGGCGCGACTTGATCCAATCGACGACCTTCTTCGCGATGAGCGGAAAGATTCCCAGCAGAGCGAACGAGACGACGAGCTGTGGCGAGAGAATGCCCGAAAGCGAATCGATCTTGGCCAACTCGCTCCCCGCGTTCACGTAAACGATCGTCCCCGCTATCATGCCGATCTGGCTCACCCAGTAGAATGTGCGCACATGCAGCGCAGTGAGCCCCATCGCCAGGTTGATCAGGAAGAACGGAAACAGCGGTACCAATCGCAACGTAAAGAGATAGAAGGCACCCTCCTTCGCGATTCCGGCGTCGATCGCCTTCAGCCGCTCGCCGAAGCGTGCCTGAACGGCATCTCGGAACAGGAATCGCGCCGCGAGAAACGCAAGCGTGGCCCCAAGCGAAGAGGCAAACGACACGAGCACCGTTCCCCACAGCAGGCCGAAAATCGCGCCGCCGGCAAGCGTCAATGCGGCCGCGCCGGGCAGCGACAGACCGGTGACGATCACGTACAGGATGAAATACGCGCCCGCGGCGCTCCATGGATGCGCGTCGCGATAGGCGACGATGCCGGCTTGCTGCGCCTTGAGCGCGTCCAGCATCAGGTAGCGCTCGAGATCGAAGGCGAAGAACGCGGCGATCGAGATCGCCACCCCCGCCAGAACCAACATGCGCGATTTCGTCATGGCGCGCACACGTGCTGCATCGTGCTGTGCGCTGCGCGGCAGCGTCCGGCTGCACGCAGCGAGAACGCGGGGCCGCCGACGATGGAGATACTCGAGGTGAGCACCCGGCGCGACGCTTGACGGCCTCGTGCATCGCGGCCGCGGAGGAATCCCTCCACGGTCCGTGCCGCAGCCGCGACTGCATACAGCACGAGGCTGTAGAACGCCAGAAAGCCCCAGAAGGCGATGCCGAAATTGGTCTGTGCAGCCATGCCTAAAACTCCGGTGGCGACGTAGGGTCAGGCGCCGAGGGCGCCGCCGCAGCTACTGCCCTGCCCGGCCGTGCAGCCGTAGCAGTGATCCGCGACCCGGATCGGCAAACCGTCCAAGGTTTCGACGTCGAGCTGAGAAAGGTGGGTACGCGGACGAGGCCCCTGGCCGAACGGCAGTCCGAGCATCTGGTTGAAATCGCAGTCGTACACAAAGCCGCGCCAGTCGATGCTGAGAAGGTGGCGGCACATCACGCCGTCGAGGTTCGACTCCTGATAGGCGTTGCGCAACAGCGCCATGTACTCGTGGAACCGACCCTTGGAGACCAGCATGCTGCCAAAGCGCTGGATCGGCATGTTGGTCAGCGTGTAGAGCCGGTTGAAGGCGATGCCGAAGCGGCTTCCGAGCTCCCGCTTGTAGTCGGCTTCGAGCCCGCCCTGCGGCGGCGGCAGACTCGGGCCCTGCGGGTTGTAGACGAGATTGAGCACGCGTCCGCCATTCTCGCGGCCGTATCCCAGCGCGTTGAGTTGTCGCAAGCCACGAATGCTCGCTTCGAAGACACCCTTGCCGCGCTGGCGATCGACGTTGTCCTCGAGGTAGCAAGGCAGCGAAGCGACGATCTCCACCTGCTCGCGGGCGAGGAAGTCGGCGAGGCCCTCCTGTCCGGGCTCCTCGAGTATCGTCAGGTTGCAGCGGTCGATGACCCGGACATCGAGTGCGCGGGCGCGCGAGACGGTATGCCGAAACAGCGGATGCAGCTCGGGAGCGCCACCGGTGAGATCGAGCGTGGCCACGCGATGTCGCTGCAGGAATGAGAGCACAGCCTCGACATTGGGCCGCGACATCTGCTCGGTCCGGTTCGGCCCGGCCGCCACATGGCAGTGCGTGCAGGACTGGTTGCAGCGATAGCCCAGGTTGACTTGCAGCGTTTCCAACGTCCGGCGCCGTATGGACGGGAAGTCGGTTGCGCGGAGCAATGGCAGAGTGGCATGCATGTCTAGTCGACGCTTTCGTAGAATCTGCGGTGAAGATGCCCACGTCGTTCCAAATTCGGCGGATGACGTGAACGCCTTTCCGGAGCGCGACGTGGCCCCGGATGTTCTGCCCGCTTGCTGCAAACGAGATGCGGATGCGGCTCGTCGATGGCTCTATGCTGATGCAACGGTTGACCTCCAGCGAGATCAGCGCGCGACGGTGGCTTCGGCGAGCGCCGATAACGCCATGCTCAATCCACTCACGGCTGGACACTGAGCCACACCATGCCGCTGTGCCAGGAAAGCGGGATCGTTGTAGCCGAGCCAGACTTGGCCTTGGGCGTCCTCCCATACTAATGCCTTGAGCGGGAGATCGATACCTACCGATTGCGCACATTCCATGAAGGGCGTGCCGCCCCGGGGATTGCCAAGTTGAGGTCGCAGTACGTAACAAGCGACTACAATGGAGGGACAATTCAATCGGACTTGACAATCTATCACTGGATCCTCGTCGCCGCTTTCGTCGGCATCGTTGCGTGGGCATTCAGCCGCGAGCGCAAAGCGCGTTTCGAGAAGGACGCGAAGATCCCTTTCGAGGACGGGAACGGCTGAGGGCCAGGGCACCAATATATCCAGGCGGCTCGCCAGGAACTTAGACGCTTAACGCGCGGCGACGGGGCAACGGTCGACCCAACTCCGTGGAAGGATTGGCCATGTGGAAGCCGCATGAAGTCCGCAAGCTGATGGCCCAACTCTCCGGCGTAGCATTGGACATCGCCAGTCTATTGTTGATCCTGGAAGAGCTTCAGACGACCGGATTGATCAAACTCTCCTCCAGCCTTTCTTCCGGTGACCTCTCGAAGGGAAGCCTCGGGCTCTTCTTATTGGCGGCGAATTTTTGACAGTGACATGCGGCTCGAGGCTCGGGGCGCCGCTACAGCTCGCAGGAACGGTAGTGGGCATTTTTGCGGGCGCGATGCTACTTTTCCTGGGATTCGCGTGGGTCGATTCGGCCAGCCGGCCGGGATCGGTCGGCCGAGAGGAAGAACCGGACCGATGAGGCACTGATCCCTAAGCACATCCTCTTGCTGGCTTGGCGCGAGGGCCGGCTCGCTTTCAGCGGGAGCGCAGCACTTGCGCTGAATTCAGGGCGTAGCTGGCGGAACGACCAGGACCGGAACGTCGACGGCACGCAATACCTTCGCGGTAGTCGATCCGAGGAACACGTTGCGGATCGCACCCGTGCCGCGCGTTCCCAAGCAGACGAGATCGCAGCGGAGTGACTCGACAGTTGCGCGGATTTCCTCGACCGGCGGGCCGATCGCCGTATGCTCGATCGCCACAAATCCCGTGCCGGAGAGCGCCTCGCGCGCCGACGCGAATGCGGCCTCGAGGTGCTTTTGCTGATATTCGCGCAATGCCTCCGCGGCAACCATCGCCGCGATTTCCACGTCGAGCGGCGTTCCCTCGTAGATGGCGAGCAGGTGAATTTCTGGGACATTTCGGAACCACGACGCGATGCGAAGGACCTCCCGCAGCGCCGCGGTCGCTCCTGCGGACCCGTCAACGGGCACGAGAATCCGGGCGGCTCGTTGCGGCGGCCCGTACGCGGAGCCGGCAAGCGGACGCGCCGATGGAATCACGAGGACCGCCCGGGAACCGAGGTGGATCACCTTCGTCGTCACCGACCCTGTGAGCAGACTGCGAACGGCGCCCGCGCCATGCGAGCCAATTGCGATCAATGCGCAATTGAGCGTTTCAGCAGCTTCGGCGATTACCGTGGCGGGGTCGCCGAATTGCACCGTGGTCGCGCACTGGGCCGACGCCTCCTGCAGGACCGCATGGGTCGCCGCCAGAGCGCGCTTGCCCTCCTCCCGCACCCGGTGTTCTGCGCGCTCACGCAGCGATTGGGGGACTAGATCGTTAACGATGAATAGCTCGGGCTGGACGGTCAGAACTTCGACCTCCGTCGCCTTCCACCAGCCCAGAATTCCGGCCAGCCCACGAGCCGCGTGTAGCGAAGCCTCCGATCCGTCCACGGCAAACAAGATCTTTTGCATACGTCATCCCCTCTGCCTTGGCCGATTCCCTCCCGCGTCGCCGGCCGATCGAGGTGTGCGCTTGTCACCGCGGGATCGAGTGGCAATTTGCCATTCCGGGGCCAGTCGCCCCTTCCTAAAAGCACATCAGCCGGCTGCCGCAGCGCAATACCGGGTGATCGAATAGGGAGCGTCGTTGCAATGGCGGATACTCGCCTTGAAGTTCGAGGTCAACCTCCTCGTCTTCGACAAAGGCGAGCGAACTTTCCCGCTCCGGAGCAGGGGCACACCTGCCGAGTCTACGCCTTCAGCGGCTTCCCTTCGCGCGACAATCGAATTCAATATCACGATATGCCGGCCATGAACGGGCGTTGAGGCAGGTCACTCGGCAGCGATTGGGCATGGCGTCCCGCGCCAGCCGCGCTGGCGCCGCCGCAGCACTTGGTGACAAGCTCCCTGCATTCGCCGGCTCCCGACAATGATCGACACGAAGGACGGGACTCCGGCCACGAGATTACGACGTTTCGAACGGCTATCTCCGGTCCAGAAAATCCCGGCGACTTGGTGCGGCGGTAAGATAGCTTGAGTTACCCCGCGTCCGGGGCGAGCGCCTATGCAAAAGACCCACCACGCCTTCCAGATGCTGATCGATTCAGCGGCTTCCAAAGCGCCCGTTACGACGGCAGTCTGTCACCCTTGCACCGAGACTTCATTGCTGGGTGCGGTCGAGGCAGCGCGGGAGCACCTCATCGAACCCACTCTTGTTGGCCCGCCAAGAAAATTGCGGGCCGCCGCGGATCTTGCCCGCGTGGACATCGCGCCCTATCGCCTGGTCGCCACCGAGCACAGCCACGGCTCGGCGGCCCGCGCGGTTGAACTCTGCCGCCGCGGCGAATGCGAAGCGCTGATGAAAGGAAGCCTGCACACCGATGAGCTTATGCATGAGGTCATGCAGCAGGCCACGGGGCTGCGGACGGAACGCCGCATGAGTCACGTCTTTGTCATGGCCGTGCCTTCGTACCCGCGAATCCTCTTCATCACCGATGCCGCGATCAACATTTACCCGACGCTTGAAGACAAGGTTGATATTGTGCAAAACGCAATCGACTTGGCTCACCTGTTGGGCATCAGGCGCCCAAAGGTCGCCATTCTATCGGCCGTCGAGACGGTGACACCCAAGATTACCTCGACCATCGATGCCGCCGCGCTGTGCAAGATGGCTGATCGCGGTCAAATTGTCGGCGGCATCGTGGACGGCCCGCTGGCATTCGACAACGCCATCAGCCTCAAAGCCGCGACGATCAAGCAGATCAAATCAAAGGTTGCGGGTTCGGCTGATATCTTGGTTGTGCCGGACCTGGAGTCGGGCAACATGTTAGCGAAACAGCTCGAATACCTCGCTAACGCGGAAACCGCCGGCGTCGTCCTCGGCGCTCGCGTGCCGATCGTCCTGACCAGCCGGTCGGATAGTGCACGGGTTCGGCTCGCGTCCTCCGCCATCGCTGTTCTCGTGGCCCATGGGCGTCGCCATGGGCTGCGCAAGGCGGTGCAGTCGTGAGGACAGCCGAATCCATTGCCGCGAAGGATGGCGGCGTCATGGTGATCAATGCCGGATCCTCCAGCATCAAGTTCGCACTCTACGTGCTGAAGGAGGGCAAGCCCATCACGGCGACTGCGCATGGCGAGATCGAACAAATCGCGACCGAACCCCATTTCTTCGCCAAAGACGCCTCCGGAACGCTCATGGCTGAGCGCCGTTGGGATAGCACCGCCCGCGTGGATCTCGACGAACTTCTGCAGGTTCTGATGGACTGGATCGGCAGCCATTGGGGTACCGAGCGTCTGATTGCCGCCGGGCATCGCGTCGCGTTGGGCGGGCTCGAGCACACCGAGCCCTTGCGGGTTGACCAAGCGCTGATCGATCGTCTCCGAACCCTGGTCCCGCTGGCCCCGCTGCACCAACCGCGCAATCTGGAGCCGATCGAGATACTGCGGAAACTTTATCCGGATCTGCAACAGGTCGCCTGTTTCGATACGGCCTTCCATCGAACGGTTCCCCGCGTGGCGGAACTCTATGGTTTGCCCAACAACCTAACCGAAGCGGGCGGACGCCGGTACGGATTTCATGGACTCTCGTACGAATACGTCGCCGGCGCGCTGCAGAATGTCGAACCGGCGGCCGCCGCAGGTCGGGTGGTGGTCGCGCACCTGGGCAGCGGCGCCAGCATGTGTGCAATGGTTCGAGGCCGAAGCATTGCGACGACGATGGGGTTCAGTCCCTTGAGCGGCATCATGATGGGCACGCGGCCGGGTGATCTCGACCCGGGACTCTTGCTGTGGCTGATCAACGAACGCGGGATGAGCGCGACGCAGATCGAGACGATGCTCTATGGCGAATGCGGCCTGCTCGGCGTGTCTGGAATCAGCAACGATATGCGGGTTCTGCTGGAAAGTGCCGATCCGCAGGCGAAGGAGGCCATCGACCTCTTCGTCTACAGAATCGTACGTGAACTCGGCTCGCTTGCCGCAGCGGCGGGGGGCCTGGACACGCTCGTGTTCACGGCCGGTATCGGCGAGAACGCGGTGGCCGTCCGCGCCGCCGTTGGCCGAGGCGCCGCGTGGCTTGGCATCGAGGTGGATGAAGCAGCGAACCGTCGCGGCGGGCCGAAGATAAGCGCTCTCGACAGCCCCGTCTCGGTGTGGGTGCTGCCCACGGACGAGCAACTGATGATTGCCCGCCACACGGCAGCCCTGGTCGCGGCCCGTAGGCAGGTGGATGGCGCCCGAAGGGGAACGCAATGACGAAAGCGAACACGCCAGCGACTCAGCCCGGGCAGGAGCACAGTGTCCCCTGGTTCTGGCCATTGGCGGCAGGGATCGAACTGGCAGACGAGGGGCTAAGGCTGTTTGCCGACAATCTGAAATTCGCCGCCGAAGCCGAAGCAATCGCCGCGCCACCGCCGCCGGAATGGGCCACAACAAACCGGGTAGTGCTCGATCTCGACACGATGCGCCTGCGCGACTTCTCGCGTGCCTCTGGTGGCAACAACCAGGTGCCCGTACTGATTGACGCCCCCTACGCGGGCCACAGCTCGACGATCGCCGATTACGACAAGGGTCAGAGCCTGGTCGAGACGCTGCTGAACTGCGGCCTGGAGCGGATCCTCGTCACCGATTGGAAAAGTGCGACCGCGGCGATGAAGGATTTCGACATCGACACCTATCTGGCCGATCTCAATGTCGCGGTCGACAGCGTTGGTGGGAAAGTTCACTTGGTCGGCCTCTGCCAGGGCGGCTGGATGTCAGCGCTGTTTGCGGCCCGATTTCCAGGCAAGGTGGCGAGCTTGGTGCTGGCCGGCTCGCCGATCGATACCGCTGCCGGCAATGGCGCGATCAGGAAGATGGCGCAGAAGCTCCCGGTGAGTTTCTTCGAGGAGATGGTCGCTGCCGGTGGGGGACGCATGCTCGGCAAATTCATGCTCGCCGGCTGGAAGAACATGCACCCGGAGGAGCAATACATGGAGAAGTACCTCGATCTCTACCAGCATATCGAGGACAAGTCCTACATCAAGCGTACCGAGCGGTTCGAGCGCTGGTACGAAAATCCGATCGACTTGCCCGGGCGCTGGTATCTTCAGGCCATCACCGAGCTGTTCAAGCAAAACCGGCTGGCGAAAGGCACCTTCGTCGCGCTCGGTCAGACCGTTTCGCTCAAAGACATCAAGGTTCCGCTGTACCTCCTTGCAGGCGAGTCCGACGACATCACGACCAAGGAACAGGTCTTCAACGCCGAGGAACTCGTCGGGACGCCCAAGCACGCAATCGTGAAGAAACTCGCGCCGGGCGGGCATATCGGGCTCTTCATGGGTTCGCACACGCTGCAGCACGTCTGGCCGGAAATCGGTGCGTGGATCAAACGCCAGCAGGCGAAGTCCTTGTGAACCGCCTCGCGCGGCAGGACCGTGGAGGAGACGACACAGAAGGAGAGTGATGCCATGTTCGAGATCATGCCTGGTTTTCCGGAAGATGTTCTTGCGGTCCGTGGCAAGGGACGCGTGAGTGCGGAGGACTATCGCGACACCCTGATCCCCGAGGCACTGCGCCGCATCAAGCAACACAGATCGCTGCGTTTGCTGTGCTTTCTGGGGCCGGAGTTCGAGGGCATGACGCCCGGCGCCGTCTGGGCGGACACCAAGCTTGGCTTGGGGCACTGGGGCGACTTTGGCCGTATGGCTGTCGTTACCGATGTGGAATGGATTACCAACGCGGTGCGCCTGTTCGCCCCGCTGTTTCATCATCCAGTACGCGCCTTCTCCACCGCCGAATTCGATGCCGCGAGGAGCTGGATACTGCAAACCGGCGTCTAAATGGGCCATACCGCACCGGTCAAGACAGGCGTAGGCCAGCGCAGCGGGACGAGGCAGTGCTTTCGGGGCGCAAGGAATGAGTTTCGCAACCGTCTGGGCATTGGCATCGCCATGCGGACCTGCAAAGCCTACCGAGACCTGCTGGCCTCGCCGCGTTGGCAGAAACTAGTGGCCTGTAACGGGGGAAGCGGTAGTGAACGGATGTGCTATGGCGCCGCTCTTCGCGCCGAGTGCAAGGCGCCGTTGCGAAGCAATGGTCGAGTCCCTTGCGAGCAAGGGCAACGAAGCAATCGGCGCGAAGAGCAAGCCGGACACTATCGAATCCCCCGTTACAGGCCACTAGCCGCCTCCGGCGCCGCGCCGCAACGCTTGCCGCGGGCCAGCACTGGGATCAAGGCTCCTGCAGCCCGAGACGTTCTTTATGTCGAAGCGCTGGCGGCTCCGGATACGATCAACAGCATGCCCGAAGCGGCACTGCTTGCGTTCGCCGACCATCGGAAAGTGAAGGACGCCATGCGATTCGACGGTGGCGATGCCGAAGGGTGCTCGCCGAACTTACCCGCGAGGGTATCGACGACGAAGCGCTTGCCGCCCGCCTCCAGCGTGAAGGCGCCTCGGCGTTCGCCAAGTCATGGAGTGCTCTGATGCGCCTCATCGCCTCAAGAAGCGTAGTGCTGACAAGGTCCAAGCGGGCATGAGCAACGCGAAAGATGCGCCTGCAAGAGTCAGTCCGCTGGCAGGCAAGGCGGCCTCGTTGGCCATGCTGGTCGACGTGCCCAAACTTGTTACGGCCTACTACACGGGCAGGCCCGATTTTTCGGTGCACGAGCAGCGGGTTGCATTCGGCACCTCGGGGCATCGTGGCTGCGCCTTTGCAAACACTTTCAACCAATGGCATGTTCTGGCCATCAGCCAGGCCATTTGCGATTACCGCAAGTGGCAGTGCATAGGCGGCCCGCTGTTCCTTGGCATTGACACGCACGCGCTGTCTGTGCCGGCTTGTGCCAGCGCGCTCGAAGTGCTGGCGGCCAACGGTGTGGAGGTCATGCTCGCGGACCAGGACGAATACACACCGACGCCCGCGATTTCTCACGCGATACTCGCGTATAACCGCGGCCGCGACACCGGGCTGGCCGACGGCATTGTCATCACGCCTTCGCACAATCCGCCCGATAGCGGCGGATTCAAGTACAACCCGCCCAACGGCGGGCCGGCGGAGACCGGCGTCACAGTCTGGATCGAAGCCAAGGCAAATGACTTTCTGAAAAATGGGCTCAAAGGCGTGAAAAGAGTCCCGCACCAGCAGGCTCTGCGCGCCTCCACGACGCATCGCTACGACTATCTCAACGCTTACGTGAAGGATCTCGACCAGGTGATCGACGTAGAAGCGATTCGCGGTGCGAAAATCCACATGGGCGTGGATCCGTTTGGTGGCGCCGGAGTTCGCTATTGGGGTCCGATTGTTGAGCGCTACGGCTTGAATCTCACGGTGGTGGAGGAAGTCGTCGATCCGACTTTTCGGTTCATGACGGTTGATTGGGACGGTCAGATTCGCATGGATCCGTCCTCGCCCTACGCGATGCAGAGCTTGGTCGACCTCAAGGATCGCTTCGATATCGCCTTCGCCTGCGATACCGATCATGATCGGCACGGGATCGTCACCAGGAACGCCGGATTGCTGCCCCCCAACCATTATCTTTCGGTCGCCATTTTCTACCTCCTTCAGCATCGACCCAAGTGGAGCGAGGATGCAGCCGTCGGCAAAACGGTGGTAAGCAGCCAGATGATCGATCACGTCACGGCGAAGCTCGGCCGGAAGCTCTACGAAGTGCCGGTCGGCTTCAAGTGGTTTGTGAATGGCTTGCTCGACGGCTCGCTTGGCTTTGGCGGGGAAGAGAGTGCGGGCGCAACTTTTGTCCGCCGAGATGGCGGCGTCTGGACGACAGATAAGGACGGCATTGTCCCGGCCTTGCTTTCGGCGGAGATCACCGCGCGCATGGGCCGTGATCCGGGCGAAATCTACCGTGAGCTTGCGCGCGAGTTTGGCGATCCTGCTTACGATCGTGTCGAGGCACCCGCTACCCCGGAGCAGAAACAGATGCTGGTGCTGCTCTCGCCACAGCAGATACCGTCTTCGGAGCTGGCTGGTGAAAAGGTTGAGAACATCCTCACCCGGGCTCCTGGCAACGGCGCACCCATCGGCGGGTTGAAGGTGATTACTCGGAGTGGATGGTTTGCGGCGCGTCCGTCCGGCACCGAGGACATCTACAAGATATATGCCGAGAGTTTTCGTGGGGCGGATCATCTGCGCCGCATCCTTGCGGAAGCGCAGGCCATCGTCGATGCCGCGCTGGCGGCGCCCGGGCAGCAGCCAGGCATGGCGCCCCGAGCAGATTTGAACGAGAGGCCATGAGCGAACAGGCACGGGTCAGTCACCCGAAGGTGCGTCTTCTGTCCAGGGACGTAGAGGGATTCGATTGCCTGGCCGAGCTTGCCCTGGATATGCGTTCGTCGTGGAATCATGCCACCGACCAGGTGTGGCGGCAGTTGGACCCAGTTCTGTGGGAGCTCACGCACAGCCCCTGGGTCGTCCTCCAAACGGTCTCGCGGGAAGAACTCCGGCGTGAATTGAGCGATCCCGTTTTCCGCAAGAACGTTGACGATCTTGTGCAAGCCAGACGGAATGCTGCGGAGGCGCCCGCGTGGTTCCAGCAAACCTACCCGCAATCTCCGCTGAGCTGCGTGGCGTATTTCAGCATGGAATTCATGTTGAGCGAAGCGTTGCCCATTTACTCTGGCGGTCTGGGCAATGTGGCCGGCGATCAACTCAAGGGCGCCAGCGATTTGGGCGTTCCCGTCGTCGGCGTGGGGCTGCTCTATCAACAAGGCTATTTTAGGCAGGTGATCGACAAGGACGGAGCGCAACAGGCTCTCTTCCCGTATAACGACCCTGGACAGTTGCCGATCACGCCTTTGCGCCAACCTAACGGCGAGTGGTTGCGGTTGGAGATCGCGTTACCCGGTTACTCGGTCTGGCTGCGTGCATGGCAGGTCCAGGTCGGCAGAGTGAAGCTTTACCTGCTGGACAGCAATGACGCAGCGAATTACCCCGCGCATCGAGGCATTACCAGTGAGCTCTACGGAGGTGGCCCCGAGTTGCGCCTCAAACAGGAAATGCTGCTCGGGATTGGCGGATGGCGATTGCTCACGGCGCTCGGCATCAAGCCGGAAGTCTGCCACTTGAATGAAGGGCATGCCGCCTTCGCGGTGCTGGAGCGCGCCCGATGCTTCATGGAGGAAACCGGCCGGACCTTCGAGGTCGCGTTGGCCGTCACCAGGGCCGGCAACCTTTTCACCACCCACACGGCGGTGGCTGCCGGCCTCGATCGTTTCGCGCCGTCGCTTATCGAGCAATACCTCGCGGGTTATGCACGGACGCAGCTAGGCATAACCCGCGACGAATTGCTGGCCCTCGGCCGCGAGAATCCGAACGACTCGTCGGAACCTTTCAATATGGCCTATCTTGCGATTCGCGGAAGCGGGGCGGTCAATGGGGTGAGTCGCTTGCACGGGAAGGTGAGCCGGCACCTCCTTCTGCCGCTCTTTCCGCACTGGCCGGAGGACGAAATCCCGGTCGGGCACGTGACCAACGGAGTCCATATGCCAACCTGGGACTCGGTGGAAGCCGACAATCTTTGGACCGAAGCCTGCGGAAAGAGCCGCTGGCTGGGAACAGCGCAGACCTTGGAGCAGGACATTCGCTGTATTTCCGACACCAGTCTCTGGCGGCTCCGCACCGCGGCCCGTGAGTCTCTCGTTGGATACGCTCGCGAAAGATTGTCCAGGGAACTGGCGGCTTCCGGCGCGTCGGCCGAGGCGGTTGACGCAGCGAAGCGCCTGTTTGATCCCAACGTGTTGACGCTCGGCTTTGCACGGCGCTTCGCGACTTACAAGAGACCGAACCTGCTGCTGCATGAGCCGGAGCGGCTGCTTCGCCTGTTGACCAATCCCGAACGCCCGGTGCAGGTCATCATTGCGGGCAAGGCCCACCCGGCGGACGAGGCAGGTCAAGCGCTGATTCAGGAATGGATACGCTTCGTTCGCCAGCCCGAGACCCGCCCCCACGCCATATTCCTCAGTGACTACGACATGCTGCTGACGGAGCACTTGGTGCAGGGTGTGGATGTCTGGCTGAACACGCCGCGCCGCCCCTGGGAAGCGTGTGGAACGAGCGGCATGAAAGTACTAGTCAATGGCGGCATCAATCTATCTGAATTGGACGGCTGGTGGGCGGAAGCCTACACGCCGGAAGTAGGGTGGGCGTTGGGCGATGGACAGGAACACGATGACGATCCCGCCTGGGACGCCATCGAAGCTGAAGCCCTCTACGAACTGCTCGAACGAGAGGTGATCCCCGAGTTCTATACCCGCGACGAGCAAGGCATCCCCAGCGCGTGGGTATCCCGGATGCGCGAAAGCATGGCGCGCCTGACGCCGCGTTTTTCCACCAACCGCGCGGTGTGCGAATACACGGAGCAGCACTACCTCCCGGCGGCCTCAGCCTACCTCGAGCGAGCTGTCGACAGAGGCAACCTCGGCGTAGATCTGGTCAATTGGCGGCACGCGCTGGATCAAAAATGGGCTGCGCTGCATTTCGGCGAAGTGAAGGTGGAGTCCAACGGCGAGCAGCATGTATTCCAATTGCAGGTATATCTCGATGACCTTGACCCCAGGGACATAAGGGTGGAGCTTTACGCCGACGGCCTCGTCGGCACCGCTCCCATCCGGCAGCAGATGAAGTACGTTCGCCAAATGTCCGGCGCCACGGGCGGCTACGTCTACAGCGCGGCGGTACCGGCGGCCCGCCCGGCAGCAGACTATACGGCGCGAGCGATCCCGCACCGTGACGGCGTTGCGATTCCAATGGAAGACGCGAGAATCCTGTGGCAGCGATGATCCGATCGATGGGAGAAAAGACGATGAAGGAAGCGACCGCGATCATCTCGAGGTGCGTCATCCGCGTCCTCAATCTCGCCTCAATGCCGGAAGCCTAAACCATGAAAGTCAACACCCTCACGTCGGGCCTGCTCCACCAGTTGGACGCCTACTGGCGCGCGGCCAACTATCTGTCGGTCGGACAGATATATCTTTACGACAATCCGCTGCTGAAGCGCCCGCTGACGCTCGCAGATGTGAAGCCCATGCTGCTGGGACATTGGGGCACGACTCCCGGCCAGAACTTCGTCTACGTGCACCTGAACCGGGTCATCAAGAAATACGACCTCGACATGATTTACGTATCCGGCCCCGGGCACGGCGGTCCGGCCGTCGTCGGCAATACCTACCTTGAGGGTACCTACAGCGAGATCTATCCCGACATCAGCCAGGATGAGGCCGGGCTGCGAAAGCTCTTCACTCAGTTTTCGTTTCCGGGAGGAATTCCAAGCCATGCCTCGCCGGAGTGTCCGGGCTCGATCCATGAGGGCGGCGAGCTGGGCTATTCGCTCAGCCATTCGTTCGGGGCAGTATTCGACAATCCAGATCTCGTCGTCGCCTGCGTCGTCGGCGATGGTGAAGCGGAAACCGGGCCACTGGCCACGGCGTGGCATTCAAACAAGTTTCTCGATCCGGCCACCGATGGCGCGGTGCTGCCGATCCTGCATCTCAACGGCTACAAGATTTCCAACCCGACCGTACTGGCGCGCATCACCCGGGAGGAATTGGAGCAACTGTTTTACGGATACGGGTGGACGGCCCTCTTTGTAGAGGGTCACGAACCTACGCTGATGCATGAAGCCATGGCCGCGACGCTCGACTCGGCCGTGGAGCAGATCAAGCAAATCCAGCAGGATGCCCGCGTCCACGGCAAGGTCGCGCGTCCGCGCTGGCCGATGATCGTCCTCAATTCACCCAAAGGCTGGACCGGGCCCAAGGTGGTCGATGGGCTGCAGGTTGAGGGCACGTTCCGTTCGCACCAGGTGCCGCTATCAGACCCGGCCACCCATCCAGAACACCTCAAGTTGCTGGAAGACTGGCTGCGGAGCTACCGGCCGGAGGAACTCTTCGATGAGCGGGGCCGCCTGAAGCCTGAGCTGGCCGACCTTGCGCCCAAGGGTGAACGGCGCATGGGCGCGAATCCGCACGCCAACGGCGGCATGTTGCTGCGTGACCTGCGGATGCCGGATTTCCGCGACTACGCGGTCGACGTGCGCTCGCCGGGGGCGCCGGGGATCGGCGACACGCACGTCCTCGGACGCTTCCTGCGCGATGTGGCAATGCTTAATGGCGAGCAACGGAATTTTCGGGTTTTCGGTCCCGACGAGACGCTCTCCAACGGCCTGGAAGCCCTATTTGAAGCGACCCAACGCCAGTGGGATGCCGCGACCCTGCCGAACGATGAATTTCTAGCATCCACCGGACGCGTACTGGACTCGATGCTCAGTGAGCACCAATGCGAGGGCTGGCTCGAGGGCTACCTGCTCACCGGGCGGCATGGACTGTTCAATTGCTATGAGGCGTTCATCCACATCATCGATTCGATGTTCAACCAGCACGCCAAATGGTTGAAAGTTACGGCGCATCTGCCGTGGCGGCGGAAGATCGCCTCGTTAAACTACCTGCTGGCCTCGCACGTCTGGCGCCAGGACCACAACGGCTTCACGCACCAGGATCCGGGGTTCATCGACCACGTCGTGAACAAGAAGGCCGAAGTCGTGCGGGTCTACTTTCCGCCCGATGCCAACTGCCTGTTGTCGGTGATGGACCACTGCCTACGCAGCCGCCATTACGTCAACGTCGTGATCGCGGGCAAGCACCCTGCGCCGCAGTGGCTGACGATGAACGCCGCCGTCGACCATTGCACCGAGGGCATCGGCATCTGGCAGTGGGCGAGCAACGACCAGGCCGTTGCACCTGATGTGGTCATGGCGTGTTGCGGCGACGTGCCCACGCTGGAGACGCTCGCCGCCGTCTCCATCATGCGCGAGCGTCTGCCCGACCTGAAGATCCGGGTCGTGAACGTCGTCGACCTCATGAAGCTGCAGCCGCCAACTGAACACCCGCACGGATTGAGTGACACGGATTTCGATGAGATCTTCACCAGCGACAAGCCGGTTATCTTCGCCTTCCATGCCTACCCGTGGTTGATCCACCGCCTGACCTACCGCCGCACCAACCACGACAACTTCCACGTCCGCGGCTACAAGGAAGAGGGCACCATCACCACGCCGTTTGACATGACGGTGCTGAACGATCTGGACCGTTTCCATCTCGTGATGGACGCCGTCGACCGCCTGCCGCAGACGGGCGACAAGGGCATCTACTTGAAGCAACAGCTCAAGGACAAGCTAATCGAGCACAAGCAGTACATCGAGAAGCACGGCCAGGACATGCCGGAGATTCGCAACTGGAAATGGCAAGGATAGACCGGGAATGGCGCTGCGCTTGATCGAAATGGTATTGCAGGAGAAGGATGGCGGGGAAATCCGCGAACTTCTCAAGGAGCGCAAGGTGCTCGAACACCGGCAGATCCGATTGCAGGACGGGGAAGTGCTGGTGCGGATATTGTTGGACGCGGAACAAAGCGAGGTCGTACTCGATTTGTTGGAGGAACAGTACGCTGGCAAGGACGGCAACCGGGTGGTGATTCTGCCTGTCGAAGCCACATTGCCGCGCGCCGAGCCGGAGCCGGCTGCGGCACCCGGACTACCCGCGCCGGAGGAAGAATCACCGGAGCGGATCGGCCGGGAGGAGTTGTACGAGGACATCAAAGATGCCGCGCGGTGTTCGCGGGTCTTTCTGGCGATGGTGGTGTTGTCCACCATCGTGGCGGCCGTCGGTCTGTATTACAACAGCGTGGCCATCATCATCGGGGCGATGGTGATTGCGCCGTTGCTCGGGCCGAACGTGGCGTTGTCGCTCGGCACGACGCTGGGTGACCTGTCACTGCTCCGGCATGCGCTCCTGACGGCACTGGCCGGGATTGCGACGGCAATGGTGTTGTCGGTGATCATCGGCGTACTGGTGCACGTAAACCCCGCATCGCCTGAAGTGGCGTCGCGCAACGGTGTTGGATTGGGCGACGTCGCGGTGGCCTTGGCGTCCGGCTGCGCGGGCGCGCTGGCGTTCACCACGGGCGTGTCGGCGACCTTGATCGGCGTGATGGTGGCTGTGGCGCTGTTGCCGCCGCTGGTGACGTTCGGGCTGCTGCTGGGCGGCGGGCATTCGGCGTTGGCGATGGGCGCGTTGTCGCTGTTTATGATGAACCTGATCTGCGTGAACCTGGCCGGGGTGATGACGTTTCTGGTACAGGGCATTCGCCCGGCGATCTGGTGGGAGAAAGATCGCGCCGTGAAGGCCGCGCGCCTCGCCATCCTGCTATGGGTGGCGTTGTTGGCAGCATTGGGCGGCATGATCCTGCTGTTGCGAAGGGGCTGAACATGCTCAGGGAGAAAGCTGAGAACAGCCAATTCCTTGGCACGGTCGTTTCGGTGCGCGGCAGCGTCGTGGATATGAGGTTCGATCAACATTTGCCGCCCATCTATTCGGTGCTGCGCGCCGGAACGGATAAGCAGATCGTCATCGAAGTGCTGGCGCAGAGTGACGTGCATCACGTGCGCGGGATTGCATTGACGCCGACGCAAGGTCTTGCTCGAGGCATGGCAGTGGAGGACACGGGCGGGCCGTTGGAAGCGCCGGTGGGCAAAGGGGTGCTCTCCCGGATGTTCGACGTGTTTGGCAACGCCATCGACCGCGGAGCGGCGTTGTCCGATGTCCAATGGCGTTCTGTGCATCGGGCCCCGCCGCCGCTGGTCCGACGGTCCACCAAGTCTGAAGTCTTTGAAACGGGCATCAAGGTCATCGACGTGCTCGTGCCGCTGGAGCGCGGCGGCAAGGCGGGGCTGTTCGGCGGCGCGGGCGTCGGGAAGACGGTGCTGCTCACCGAAATGATCCACAACATGATCGGGCACCACGAGGGCGTTAGCATCTTCTGCGGCATCGGCGAGCGTTGTCGTGAAGGCGAGGAGCTTTACCGTGACATGAAGGCAGCCAACGTGTTGCCGAACATGGTGATGGTCTTCGGGCAGATGAACGAGCCGCCA
Source organism: uncultured beta proteobacterium (assembly GCA_963734055.1). Classification (GTDB taxonomy): domain Bacteria; phylum Pseudomonadota; class Gammaproteobacteria; order Burkholderiales; family Casimicrobiaceae; genus CAIWHR01. The sequence goes on along the minus strand of CAVTFQ010000007.1, from coordinate 547,032 downwards.
GGCAGCCGGTTCCGCGTGGGCCACGCCGCCCTGACGATGGCCGAGTACTTCCGGGACGACGAACACCGCGATGTGCTGCTGCTCATCGATAACATCTTTCGTTTCATCCAGGCCGGCATGGAGGTGTCCGGCCTGATGGGCCAAATGCCGTCGCGTCTGGGCTATCAGCCGACGATGGGCACCGAGTTGTCGGGGCTGGAGGAGCGCATTGCCAACACCGATACCGGCGCGATCACCTCCATCCAGGCGGTGTATGTGCCGGCGGACGATTTCACCGATCCTGCGGCGGTGCATACGTTCTCGCATCTCTCCGCCTCCATCGTGCTCTCGCGCAAGCTGGCGAGCGAGGGTCTTTATCCGGCCATCGACCCGCTCCAATCCAATTCCAAGATGGCCACACCCGGTATCGTCGGCGAACGGCATTACGGCTTGGCACAGGAAATCCGGCGAACGCTCGCTCAATATGCAGAACTCAAGGACATCATTGCGATGCTCGGCCTCGAGCAATTGTCGCCGGAGGATCGCAACGTGGTCGCCCGCGCCCGGCGGTTGGAGCGATTTCTCACACAGCCGTTTTTCACGACCGAGCAGTTCACTGGTCTCAGGGGGAGGCTGGTCAGCCTCAAGGACGCGCTGGACGGCTGTGAGCGAATCCTGCGCGATGAATTCAAAGACTACCCGGAGAGCGCGCTCTACATGATTGGAGCGATTGGCGAAGCCAAGGGAAAAGCCAAACCTGGCCCGCCCGCAGTCGCAGGCAAGCCTGGGTCCAAGACCGGGCCCAAGGACAGCCCGAAGCCCGCCGCCGATTCCCAGCCCAAAGCCAAGCTCGAATCGCAGCCGCAGCCTGCGCCGAAACCTGCGCCGCAGATTGGACATGCAGCAGCGGACACTCATGAATCTTAAGGTTCTCCTGCCGTTCCGAATATTCGCCGAGAAAGCCGGCGTTTCGCGCATCGTCGTGGAGACCCGCGAGGGCTCGTTCGGACTCTTGCCACACCGGCTCGATTGCGTGGCAGGGCTCGCGCCCGGGATTCTGATCTACGAAACCGACGCGGAGGGCGAGGTTTACGCGGCTGTCGATGAAGGGGTCCTGGTCAAGGCCGGCTTGGACGTACTCGTCTCGGTGCGTAACGCCATTGGCGGCACGGACCTTGGCCAACTGCGTGAGGCGGTGGAGCGTGAGTTCCTGAATCTGAACGAGCGGGAGCAGAGCGTGCGCTCCGTGATGGCGAAGATGGAGAGTGGCTTCGTCCGTCGCTTAGCCGAGCTTCATCATGATTGAAGAATCGGAAGTCAAAAACGCCAAGGACGGGACTGCGTTCAGTCGAGAGGTCGGCGCGAGCGCCGCACGCAAGCTCAAGGCGCAGCGAAACTCGACGCAAGGCGTCTGGTTTGGCTTGGGGATGATGGGGCTTATCGGCTGGTCGGTGGTGGTTCCGACGTTGCTCGGCGCGGCGCTCGGCATCTGGCTGGACAATCGCCATCCAGGAAGCCATTCCTGGACGCTGATGCTGCTGGTCATCGGCCTCGCGATTGGCTGTTTGAATGCTTGGCATTGGGTCGCCAAGGAAGACAAGGCAATGCGGGACGAGCAGGAGAGTAACGATGAATGAAGTTCTGCGTTTGATACTGCCGTTGGTCGCGGGCGTCTTGCTCGGCGCGATGTTCTTCGGCGGCCTTTGGTGGACGGTTCGCAACGGCATTTCGTCCCAACGGCCGGCGCTCTGGTTCTTCGGCAGCTCACTCCTGCGAATGAGCACTGCCCTGGCTGGGTTTTACTTTGTCTCCGGCGGTCATTGGGAGCGGCTGCTGCTGTGTCTCCTTGGATTTGTCATGGCACGCCTGGTCGTGACGTGGTTGACCCCGCCGCCGAGAGAAACCCAAGCCGGCCCGGCGCAGGATGCCAGCCATGCGTCTTAGCCCCGATGAGATGGTCTTCTGGCAACACGGGTTTCTGAAACTCAACGGCACCATTGCGTTCAATTGGGGACTGATGCTCGTGCTGGCCGTCGGATCCAAACTCATCACGCGCAAACTTTCCACGGGCCTGGAACGTTCTCGCTGGCAGAACCTACTGGAAATCGTCGTGACCGGTATCGAGAAACAAATCGAAGAAGTCGGCCTCCAGCATCCGGAGAAGTATCTCGGCTTTCTCGGTACGCTCTTTCTATTCGTCGCCACGGCCAGTCTCTGCACGGTCATTCCCGGCTACGAGCCGCCGACCGGTTCGCTGTCGACCACCGCGGCACTGGCGCTTTGCGTATTTGTGGCCGTGCCATTCTTCGGCATCGAGGAGCAAGGGTTAGTCAACTACCTCAAGTCCTACATGAAGCCGACGGTCATCATGCTGCCGTTTAACATCATCAGCGAGCTTTCGCGGACGTTGGCCCTGGCCATCCGCTTGTTCGGCAACATGATGAGCGGGGTGATGATTATCGGCATTCTGCTAACCATTACGCCCTTCATCTTCCCGATCGTCATGACGGCGCTCGGTCTGCTCACCGGCATGGTGCAGGCTTACATCTTCAGCATCCTGGCCGCGGTTTATATCGCAGCCGCCACGCGCGTCCGTAAGCCCAAACCTGAACCAGATGCAAGGGATTGAAGCATGACCTACGACAACCAGGGGAGATCCTATGGATAGCATGACTTTTATCGCGGTGGCATCGATTGTCATCGCCGGCATCACCACGGGTTTCGGCTGTATGGGGCCTGCGCTGGCGGAAGGGCGTTCGGTCGCGACGGCGCTGAGTTCTCTGGCCCAGCAGCCCGATGCGTCCGCTACCATCACCCGGACTCTGTTTGTCGGTCTGGCGATGATCGAGTCCACAGCCATCTACTGCTTCGTGGTCTCGATGATTCTCATTTTCGCGAACCCGTTTTGGAACCACGTCATCGCGCAGACCGCGGGAAAGTAACCCATGCTCATCGATTGGTTCACCGTCGGTGCGCAAGCGCTCAACTTCCTCATCCTGGTGTGGTTGCTGAAGCGCTTACTCTACAAGCCCATCCTTGACGCCATCGACGCGCGGGAGAAACGGATCGCTTTGGCCCTCGCGGACGCCGACGCCAGGAAGGCCGAAGCCCAGAAGGAGCGCGACGAGTTCCAGCACAAGAACGAGGAGTTCGACCAGCAGCGCGCCGCGCTCTTGAGCCAGGCGGTGGACGAGGCAAAGGCCGAACGTCAACGGCTCCTCGGTGAGGCGCGGCAGGCGGCCGATGCCTTGATTGCTAAGCGACAGGAGGCGTTTAGAAATGATGCCCATAGCCTAAGTCAAGCCATCAGTCGCCGGACGCAGCAGGAAGTGTTCGCCATCACGCGACGGACGCTGGCGGATCTCGCCACGACGAGTTTGGAAGAGCGCCTGGGCGAGGTGTTCATCCGCCGCTTGCGAGAGATGGACAGCCACGCGAAAGAGGGCCTCGGCGAGGCCCTTAAGGCCACCTCGGCCCCGGCGCTCGTGCGCAGCGCGTTCGAAATGCCTGCCAAGCAACGCGCGGCGATTCAAAATGCGCTCAACGAAACGTTCGCGACTGAAATTCACGTCCGGTTCGAGACCGCGCCGGCCCTGATCGGCGGCATTGAACTCACCACGAATGGACAAAAGGTGGCGTGGAGCATCGCGGATTACCTGGCGTCGCTGGAAAAAGGCGTCGACGAACTTCTGAAGGAGAAGGAGAAACCTGAAGCCAAAGCCAAGGACGCCATCCGATTTGACGCCCCAGATCGCCAAGCGTGCCTATCAACTGTACGAGCAACGAGGCCGCAAGAGCGATTCAGCAAGTCAGGACTGGAGCCAGGCAGAGCGGGAGATTGGCAAAGGTGAAGTGAAAGCCGCACCTAAAGCTGAAGAACCCAAGCCCGAAGCAAAGAGCCAATGAACATGGAACCCGAGGGCCTCCAGAACATTTTCGACAGCGTGTTTGCGGGAATATGCAAAGCGCGGGAAGCATTCACGCCGCAACTGAGGCCACGGGAGGTGGGCACGATTACCAGCATTGCCACGGGCATCGCCAAAGTGTCGGGACTCCCAGGCGTAGGCTTTGATGAATTGGTGAAGTTTCCCGGCGATGTGCTTGGCATTGCGTTCAACGTGGACGCGGACGAAGTTGGCGTCGTTCTCCTGGGCGAATACTGGCATCTCCACGCGGGAGATGAAGTCGAGCGCACGGGACGGGTCATGGACGTGGCTGTGGGCGAGGGATTGCTGGGGCGCGTCATCGACCCGCTTGGTGGGCCTCTCGATGGCGATGGGCCGGTAGCCGCCAGCGAGCACCTGCCCATCGAACGCACGGCACCGCAGATCATGGATCGGGCGCCGGTCACGGTGCCTCTCCAGACCGGGCTCAAAGTCATCGATGCGCTCATACCAATTGGGCGCGGCCAGCGCGAGTTGATTCTAGGCGACCGCCAGACGGGCAAGACCGCCATTGCGATCGATACCATCCTGAACCAGCACGGCAAGAATGTCCTCTGTGTCTATTGCGCCATCGGCCAGCGGGCGTCCGCCGTCGCAAAGACCGTGGCGACCTTGCGCGAAAAGGGTGCGATGGACTACACCGTCCTCGTCGTGACCGAGGGCAACGACCCACCGGGTCTCGCCTACATCGCGCCTTATGCCGCGACCAGCATCGCGGAGTATTTCATGGAAACGGGGCGGGACGTGCTGGTCGTCTACGACGACCTCACGCATCATGCGCGCGCCTATCGGGAGTTGTCGCTGCTGCTGCGCCGCCCGCCCGGCCGGGAAGCCTTTCCCGGCGACATCTTTTACATCCACGCGCGGCTGCTGGAGCGCGCAACGCACCTGCGCCCGGAACTCGGTGGCGGATCACTGACTGCGCTGCCTATTATCGAAACCGAAGCACAGGACATTGCCGCCTACATTCCGACCAATTTGATCTCCATTACCGACGGGCAGATTTACCTCTCGCCTTCGCTGTTCGAATTAGGCGTCCTGCCGGCGGTCGATGTCGGCAAATCCGTCTCGCGCGTCGGCGGCAAGGCGCAACGCGCGGCCTACCGTGCCGTGGCGGGGGACCTCAAGCTTGCATACGCCCAGTTCGAGGAGTTGGAAACCTTTGCCCGGTTTGGCGCAAGGCTGGATGAAAATACTCGAAAGATCATCGATCACGGGCGGCGAATTCGTGCCTGCCTCAAGCAGCCTGAATTCGCGCCGGCGTCAGTGGCCGCACAAATCGCCGTGCTGTTGGCGTTGACCGCGAAACTCTTTGACGGCGTGCCGCTTGACCGGATGCTCGACGCCGAGCAGGCCGTGCAGGGGGTTGCGGCGGACCTGCCGGCGGAGGTGTGCGCACGATTGGATACGGCCGATAACTTGAGCGATGAGGATCGCGACACGATTATCGAAATCGCCCGCAAAGCGCTCGAAGCGTTCTTGCCCAAGCCGGAGTCCAAATCGAAGCCGGAACAAGGTGCCGAAAATCAGCCCAAACCTGAAGCGAAAGCCGAGCCCAAATCCGACTCCAAGCTGAATGAATCCACGCCGCGGTCCGAATTCGCGGCTGAGCACAAGAGCAACGAGCGCCCAGAATATGACACGAAGTCCGAATCCAATATCGAACCGAAGCCCCAATCCAGACGGGAAGCAAAACCCGAGCTTGAAAGAAAGGCCGAAGAGGATGCACAACAACAAGCCGTGACCGAGCCGAAGTTGAAGCCCGTGGCCATGCCGGATGAGAGCACGGCTGGATCCGAGCCCAACGCGACACACAAGGAGAAGTCATGAGCGACACCACGGCTAGCCTCCGCCGAAAGATCGGCAGCGCCGGGGATCTCAAGTCCGTGGTGCTCACGATGAAGGCCATGGCCGCGTCGAGCATCGGGCAATTCGAGAGCGCGGTGCGTTCATTGGATGAGTATTATCGGGCGGTGCGGCTGGGCTTGGTCACGTGTTTACGGCAGGGTGAGCTACTTGGTGTATCGATGCCAGCAGAGCAGAAGGTAACAGGGGGGATCGGCGCGGTCGTGTTCGGTTCTGACCAAGGATTGGTTGGCCAATTCAATGAACTGATGGTGGCGTTTGTTGTGAACGCGCTGAGAGATCTTCCTGGGAAGAAGATCGTCTGGGCAATCGGCGAGCGCATTCAGTCGCGCCTCGCAGACACCGACTTGGTGCTGAAGGGGCGCTTCATCCTACCCAATTCCGTTAGCGCGATTACCCCGCTGATTGGGCAGGTCCTGATCGAGATGGAAACGCGTCGTAAAGAGGGCGATATCACACAGGTTTACCTATTTCATAACCGCCCTGAGTCCGGGGGGGTCTATACGCCCGTGAGTCAACGGTTGCTGCCGCTGGACAATGCGTGGCGGCGCGATCTGGCTACAATTCGCTGGCCGACCGGCAATTTGCCCGAGGTCTTGAACGGCGCGGAGCGGACACTCCCGGCGTTCGTTCGCGAATATCTCTTTGTGTCGCTTTTCAAGGCGTGCGCGGAATCCTTGGCAAGTGAAAGCGCCAGCCGCTTGGCTGCGATGCAACGAGCTGAGAAAAATATCGATGAACTGCTGGAAGACCTGGGCCGGACGTTTCACCGCCTGCGTCAGAGCGATATAGATGAGGAATTGTTCGATGTCGTCTCGGGCTTCGAGGCGTTAAAGGGGCCTTAGCCACGATGGAGGGAATCGAGACGGATATTTGTTCAAGCGATTTGCGGAGGCCGGGAAGCGAAGACGTCAAACCCAACGAGGGAACGACGCCGTCTATCGCGTAATGCTGGCCCCCATTTCCAAGATTGCGGCGTCCTGCTCGCGTATGCGTCGATCTCGATCAGCGTACCGACACCGGCATACGAACCTGGCGCGCGGGCGCGGTGATCTCAGCGCTACTTCCATGAACCGTCCGCCAAAAGGTGGCGCCGCGCGGAACGCGACAGCGATCAGCGCGCCTGATCAACGCGGGTCTATCGAATAGAGGTGACACTACCGTGAATCTACGTACCCTGCTGCTGCTCTCGCTAGTTGGTGTGATCGCCGTTTTCGCACTCGTCAACTGGGGCGCATTCACGACTCCGACCACGCTGTCGCTGGTGTTCGGGACCGTGCAGGCACCGCTCGGCGTGATCATGCTGGTGCTCACCGGTCTGCTAACTGCACTGTTCCTTGTCTACATCGTTTACCAGCAGGCGAGCGCAATCGTCGAGGCCCGCCACGCCGCTCGCGATATGGCCGCGCAACGCGAGCTGGCAGACAAGGCCGAGGCATCTCGCTTCACCGAGCTGCGCGCATTTCTCGAGAGCAAATTGCGCGAGCTTGAGACCGGGATCGCCGCGGCCCAAACCGAGACTTCGCGCCGCATCGAAGCGGCCGAACAGGTTCTCGCGGCGGCGCTGACCGAAGCGAGCAACGGGCTCGCCGCGCATTTGGGCGAGGTCGAGGACAAGATTGACCGGATGTTCGAGAGCCGCAACTGACACTGTCCGCGGGCTCCGCCGGGTAGAGACACGCTTCCAACGCGTCAACCGGAGATGAGGCTTCCGACCCATGCGGCCGGCGCCATAGCCATAGCACGATAGGGAATTTGAGATTCCCACGCGTCGGGAGGCGGCTCGGGCGCGTCGAAGGCCGAACTCGAGGTCCGGCACAATTTCCATAAGTCCTCTTCTGCGAGACAATTGGGCTTGATCCGCTTTCCCCTGCGTCGAAGAACGGGGCGGAATGTCAAACTCACGCAAGCGTATCCTGTTCGCTGTCGGCGGAGTGCTCGGTGTTTTGGTGCTGATGGGGTTGGCAGTAGTTCTGGTTCTCGGAGTGAGTGCCAAGCGCCAGGTGCAGACCCTCGTCTCCGACGCCCTCGGAATGGAAGTCAGCGTCGGTGGCCGACTGGGCTTCGGCTTCTTTCCGAGCTTCCACGTCTCCATGGAAAATGTGCAGATCCGCAACCGTGGCTCTGAGGTCGCGTCGGCAGTGCAAGCCAACCTTGGAATCGAACTGTTCCCTCTGCTGCACAATGAAGTCCGGATGGACAGCATTGACCTGAAGCACGTGAGAATGACGATTGAGCGGCAACGCGACGGAAAGTTCAACTTCGAAACCAGGTCGAAGCTTAATGGGACCGTTGAGTTCGCCGATACAACGAAAGTATCCCTGTTGGACGTCAGCCTCCTTTATACGGATCGACAATCAGGGAAAGGCTTCGAGGCCGACTCCTGCGATCTGGACGTGAGCCACTTGCAGCGCCTGGAGCAGAAGAGCGCAACGCCGTTGAGTAGCCTTTCGCTCACGGCGGTGCTCGTCTGCGGGACCATCCGTACAACCGATCTCGTCATGTCCGATGTGAAGTTGTCGATCAACGGAAAGGATGGAATTTTCGATCTCGACCCGGTCACGACGCACGTCTTCGGCGGAGTGGGTTCGGGTAATATTCGGGCAGATTTTTCCGGTTCCGTCCCCGAGTACCATGTCCGATACTCGTTGTCGAACTTTCGCCTTGCGGAATCCTTCAGGACTTTGTCGCCGAGGAAGGTGGGGGATGGGCCGATGGACTTCTCCGCAAACCTGTCGATGAAAGGAGTGACAACGGAGGCGATGGTGCAGTCGGCCGCAGGGGAAGTCTCCCTTCGTGGCCATGATCTCACACTGGAAATCGGCGACATCGACAAGGAGCTCGCGCGCTATCAGTCCAGCCAGAACTTCAACCTGGTCGATGTGGCTGCTTTCTTCTTTGCCGGGCCTCTGGGTCTGGCAGTCACAAAGGGCTTCAACTTTGCGGGCACCTTGCAGAAGTCGGGCGGTAGCAGCCAGATTCGGACGCTCGTCTCTGAGTGGCGCGTCGAGCGCGGCGTGGCGCAGGCCAAGGATGTGGCCATGGCGACGAAAGAGAATCGGGTCGCCCTGAAGGGCGGGCTGGATTTCGTCCATGGGCGCTTCAAGGAAGTCACGGTTGGCGTGATCGACGCACAGGGGTGCGCCACGGCGCAGGAGAAGATTCGCGGGCCGTTCGACAGACCGGAAGTGGAAAAGCCAGGTGTCGCAACATCGCTTGCCGGGCCGGCACTCAGGCTGCTGGGGCAAGCCAAGGGCCTACTTGGCGGGAAGTGCGATGTGTTTTACGCGGGCTCGGTAGCACCGCCGCATTAGCGTCGCGGCGGGGGGGGGGGGGGGAAAAGGGGGGGGGGGGGGGAAAGGAGAAAAGGGGGGGGGGGGGGAGAGCGAAGAAAAAAAAAAGGGGGGGGGGGGGGGGGAACGCCCAATAGGGGGGGGGGTTAGGGCGAAATGGGGCAGAGAGGAGGGGGGGGGGGGGGGGGGGTGGTTGGTCGGTGAGGTATGGGGGGGGGGGGGGCGCATGAGGTTTAAGGGTGGCAGGTGTCTCAAACCCAAGGCGGAGGTATCCCATGATTTCGTGGTGGATATTGATCGCATGTATCGTCGGAGCCTTCACCTTCGGCGTGCTCACTATGGCAATCCTTCAACTGTCCCGCATGAGAGACGACGTCGCGCGATCGCAAGCGCGAACGCTTGACTTGGGCGGCATTCACCCATTGGACACTCCCAGTCAAGCGTGACGCCGACAGCGTAGATCAACGCAAGGCGGCGAGGAGATCTCAGTCGAATGGATTCGGATACGTGGTTCATCATCCACTGGGTTGCAGTCGTCGTGGCCTTGGTTGGCTCGTTTGCCCTGGGAATCGCCTGCTATGGCTGGATCATTGACGTGCTGAGGCGGCATATACCGCATGCGGGGCGCTTCGCGTGTCGCGTTTTCGGATGTAGCGGCGCATCCCGCCGAATCTGATCGGCGCTCTCTGCTCGGCACGAAACCGGCCGCGCAGATCAAGCGGAGAGCGATTCTTTCGAGGGTCAGGCTATGCCGGCACGTCCGGCTCGGCGCCGCGCGGCCCGGGGTGCTTCGCGATGTATGGCCTGGTCCCGCCCCCACCGGCTGCGAATTAGCTGCTCGCTACGGATGATCGCATTTGACGGAATGCCCGGCGCGACGTCGAGGATCGCCCGCAGCACCCAGACAACGAAGTCCGCGTCGTCGTCGCGCATACCGCAATGGTAGCGCCTGTGGCCTAGGCGTGACCTAGCCGGAAAAGACAAGGGCTTGCATCGCTGCAAGCCCTTGATTATTTGGCGCGCCCGGCAGGATTTGAACCCACGCGCCTGTGCAGACCGGCAGCGCCGTTTGGCAACTCGTCTTGCAGAAGCACGTGCCAATAACCGATCGGAACATCCTCCAACTTGCCGAAGGCATCGACGGTCGCTTCCACATTTCACATCGGACCAAAATCGCGTGAGATCTGCTTTTGAATGGCGGCAGACACGGGGGCCAACTGCGCCAGGGTAACTTCCTTGGTGATTGAGACCAGCGCTATGTGAAGAAGCATATGATCACGAGTCCCGATGAACAGCGTACGCTTGTTTTTCGCTCCATCTCATTGCATGCCCCGTTATTGCGTGTGTCTATGTCAGTTCGGGGATCAGTCATGGTAGTGCTTCGCCCAGGCGGCGTGGTCTTTCCGAGTGCACGCGGCCATCCGTTCGGTCGCAGTCGGAAACCACCTCTCTTCGTGGTCCAGCTCCTTCAGTAGCTCTTCCAGAGCGCCCGGATTGCGGCTACCGAGATGGATGTTCGCCGTCTCCCAGCCCATCAGGCGCAGCAGAGCCGGCGCCAGCGCAAGCCGCTTGTCGCGCATGTTCTTCGGCATTTCGATCTTCGCGATGTCCGGCGCGAGTTGGCGGACCAGCCACTTGTCATGTATTTGGAAGTGCGGGTCGGGAACCCGGGCCGCGTGCTGGAGCAGAGTCGCCGTCTGCGAGGGCATGTGGTCTTGCCCTGCATACCAATACAGGGCGGAAGGCACGAGCGCCTTGGCCTCGCGTGCGTGCCGCACGCGGTTCTGTGGCTTCTCGACGGCGGTGAAGCGCCGCCGACCGAGACTGCCCAAGCCGCCCGGCGACCTCTGCTCGCGGAACATTAGGTTTGCGCCGGGTCGAAACGAGGCTCGAAACATGTCCTCGAGCCCTTGGGGGAGCCCGCCGACGGCAATCCTGGGATTGTCTATTGGGCCGAGCTTCTTTCTCCAAAAGGCCTTTGGGTCTCCGCGTGTGCTCCTCGTCAGCTGGACCAGTGCCTTATGTCGGCCGTCAGCCAGGAGGATCGGCATCCCCTCCGCGCGAAGTCCCTTCCGGTATCCTTCGAGCAACAGCGCGCACACCCGAGTCGCTAGAACCTCGAAGTTCGCCTGCTCGGCCGCCAGCAGGACGCTGGTGGCCAGCCGCACGAGATCACTCGTAAAGGGCAGCTCGCAGGCTTCGTCGAAGTCATTAATCCCCCAGACCAGCCTCTCTCTCGAGTCCCGCCAGACCCCGAAGTTCTCCACGTGCAGATCACCCACCGCTAGCAGCACGTCCTGGTCTCGTTCGGCGAGTTGGGGGCAAACCTCTGGCCACTGCTCAACCCAGCGATAGAATGTGGCGCGCAGAAAGGGAAACGCTCCCGCACGCATGTTGCGGTGCTTCTTCTTGACCAGGCGCTTGGAGACGTCCGTGCGCTCCTGCATCCATGCCTCGAATGCCCGTGTCGATTCGAGGATGCTGCGCATGGCCAATTAGCCCCCGCACAGACTATCTATCAAAGGGGTGCGTTACCGCCATGCTCCCAAGCGGCGGCGGCGGACTGCATCAACTGCGACCGCAAGGCGCAGGACGAACTGGACGTGAGACATTGTTCCCCCTCGGCGCGTCCCGTCACACCGGCACGGTAGCGACGCCGGCACGACTGCACAAGTGGAATATTCACGATAGCGATTGCCCGCTGCGGCATTGACGCGGTTCAATCGCGTGCCCCCGGCCAGCTCAGGATTGACCGCTCCTGGTAGAGCCGGGATACTTGACGAGATTAGTTAGCGAATTCCTGTCATTGATCGACGCACGATGGTGATATGACCGATATGACAGAGGCGGCTTGGAACCACCTGCTGGCGATGATGCGCGACGGCACAGTCGTGCCGGTAGTGGGCCCCCGACTGCTGGTTGACGCGGACGGCAACACTTCTTTGCTTGCCCGCGTGGCAAGCAAGCTGCTGGCTGACCACGGGGTCGATGTGCCCGAGGGTGGTCTAACGCGGTTCCGCGAGATCAACGAGGCCGTAACTCTGCTCAAGGGTAAGGTCGACGTTCAGGACCTCTACTTCCCGATCTACCAGACGATGGTCGACCTGCGGAAGCAGGGCCTTCAGATTCCCAAGGCGATGCGCCAACTGGCACGGATTAGCGATTTCAAGCTCATCGTCACGCTCACCCCCGACGACCTACTAGCACAGGCGCTACGTGCTGAGAACCGAGCCGTCAACGAGGTAGTGCACTCGCCAAAGCTGCCCACCGACCAGGGCGCCGACCTACCTGCCGACTGGGCAGCGCCTGGCACCGCCGTACAACTTCTGTACCTGTTCGGTAAAGCGCGACCAAGCCCGCTATTCTCGATCCACGACGAAGATCTGCTCGAGTACGCGCACAACGTCATCGCCGGCGGCAGCCATGCACCCAAGGCCTTCCTCGGTGCACTGCAAGACCGCAATCTGCTGCTAGTTGGCTGCAACTTTCCCGACTGGCTTAGCCGCTTCATGTTGCGCGCCACAAGGAAGGGGCGGCTGGCCGACCAACAGGGCGGGCGCGGCTGGCTAGTCGAACCCTTGCGCCGTGAAGATCCGTTCATCGGATTTCTCGGCAAGTATAGTCCCGCCACGTCAGTGCTTACGGATACCGACCCGGCGCAGTTCATCGACGAGCTGCACCGCCGCTGGGTGGCCGAACACCTGACCGGCAGTGATCGCGCACTGGAGCCGTCGGAGCGAACCATGTCGGAAAGCACGATGTTCTTCATCAGCTACTCGCGCACCACCGACTTGGCGCGGGCTCTCAAGCTGTACGAGATGCTCAAGGGCCTGGGCGTAGCCGAGAACGAGATCTGGTTCGACCGCGAGACCCTCGAACCGGCCGACCTGTTCAAACAGCGCATCCTAGACGGCATCCGCAGCTGCCGCTATTTCCTGCCCCTGATCTCGCGCGCGGCGACTGGACGCGAAAGGGCATTCGTGTTCCGCGAATGGAGCGAGGCGACACGCCTGCTGCCCGAACTAAACCGCACCTATCTTGTACCGCTCGTAGTGGACCCAGAAAACCTGCCCGACACCTACCAGCAGCCCTCGGTGCAGGCCTGGCTCGAGCAAGGGTTCAACTTCGGACATGCGCCCGAAGGGGTGCCCGATGCCCAGGTGGCCGAGTTCTTGAAGAAGCTGGTGCGCGCCGCGCGACCGAACGCCTGAAGAGCATGAACGACAGCCCTGCAATGCTGCTGGACGACGACAATCCCTGGCCGGGGCCCGATTCGTACACGGAGGCTGCGCAGCGCTATTTCTACGGCCGAGACCCGGACAGCGCCGAGTTGTTGCGGTTGATCCGCCTGTCGCCGTTTGTCGCGCTGTACGGCAAATCTGGGTTGGGTAAGACCTCGATGCTGCGCGCTGGCGTGTTCCCACGGCTGCGCGCCGCGCGGTACCTGCCCGTATACCTGCGTCTGGACTACGCCGAGAGCGCGGAGCAGCCACCGCTGCAACAGGCGCTGGCTCGGCTGTGGCAAGAAATTGATGCCACCGACAACGCTGACGCGTCGGCGCCCGAATCGGGAGAGGGTTTATGGGCCTATCTGCAGAGGCGCGAGCGGCCAATCTGGACCCGCGACAACTATCCCCTGACCCCCGTACTAGTGTTTGACCAGTTCGAGGAGGTGTTCTCGCGCGGCGGCTCACCCACGCATATCAAGCCGGTGCTCGATGCCATCGCCGACCTAGTCGGCGACCGCCTCACCAGCGAGCTGGCCGAGGACCACGACGCCGCGCGACGACTAAACTTACAGTCGCAGCAGTACCGAATTGTCCTGTCGTTCCGATCGGATTTCCTGGCTGAGGTGGAAAGCTGGGAACGGCTGGCCAAGCTGCCCAAGCATGAGGCCCTTCACCTTAAAGCGCTGGCACGCGACACGGCGATCCACGCCGTCGAGCGCGCCGGGGCGGCGGTGCTTGAACCTGGCGTGGCGACACAGATTGTGGACTTCGTGCTCGCCCGCGACGACTCCGGTGAACAAGGCCGTGCTACCGAGGTCGAGCCGGTGCTGCTCAGCCTCTGCTGCTTTCAGCTCAACAGCCGCCGCCAGCGGCCGGCGAAGATCGACACCACGCTACTCAGGAGCGTCGGTAAGGACATTCTGCTTGGCTTTTACAACGAGGCGTTGGAGGACACCGCACCGCGCGTTTCAGCGTTCATCGAGAATAACCTCATCCAGGGCGGCCGCTACCGTAGCACCTTCCCGCGCGACGAGGCTATCGCCAGCGGTGCTCTCACCGACGACGACCTCGCTCGGCTAACGTCCCGCCGTCTGCTGAGGGTGGACCCGCAGGGCGACGTGCCGCGCATCGAGCTGATCCACGACCGGCTGGTGGGCATTGTGCGCGAGGCTAAGGAGGCACGGCTCCAGCGTGAGCGTGAACGCCGTGAAAAGCTTGGCCTCGATGCCGAGATGATGCAAAGGCTGGATCTTCTCGGCTACGAGGTCGAGGAGCGGGTCGGCGAAGGTAGTTTTGGTGTCGTCTACCGTGCAAGGCGTGTCGCCGACCATCGCAAGGTTGCACTGAAGATTGCGCCGAAGATGCTCCGAGACCGCAAGGAGCCAGAGGTAACTGAAGGCGAGCCATACATCCGCCGGATCATGGCAGGCGTACGGTTGAACCACGAAGGCATCGTTCCGGTACTGATGGTTCATGATGAAACCAGCCCAGCAATTTTGGTCATGGCGTGGGTGGAGGGCCTGCCCATCACACTGCACCTGGAGAGAGCCGCTTGGGATGCCAAGGTAGGTGCCGTTGCGTCGGTCTGCGATGCGATCGAGTACGCCCATCGAGAGGGAATCATCCATGGGAATCTGAAGCCCAACAATCTGCTCATCGGCTCCGATGGCAAGCCCAACGTGCTGGACCTCGGATTGAGCCGACTCAACGCGAACGCGGACAAGTTCGAGCGCCGCACTTCGCCTGGAGACGCGGCTGCCGCGCTCTATGTGGCACCGGAACAGATTGCCGGTGGGACGAAGGTCGGCCCAGCGGCCGATGTTTACGCGCTAGGCGCGGTTATCTACGAAATATTGACCGGCGAGCCGCCGTTCGCTGCTGACGGCCCCCACCGCGTTCTCGACGCGCACCTTCATGACGCGCCCGAGCTGCCCATGCTCAGGCGCGAAGACGTGCCCGAACCACTGCAGCGCATTTGTCTGAAGGCCCTGGAGAAGGGGGCTGATGATCGATATCGCTCGATGCACGAGATGCGCGAGGACTTGGATCGTTACCGCCAGGCAAAGCCGGTCCTCGTGCGTCCGAGTTACTACAACAACTTGATCGAAAGCCCGGCTCGTGGTCACGTCACCGCGATCGATCGATGGCGCGGCCAAGCATTAATCACCGACAGCGAGCACGTAAGACTGCGGCGAGCCTATCAGCGCCTGACACGATCGGGCCTGCAGGCGGTCAGCGAATCGCGCCTCGTGCACGCACGGGTACTGGCACTCTACCTGGGCGGTTTCCTCATTCTCGACGGTGCGGCATGGTGGCTTACTCTCTACTATCTGAATCCGAAAGAAGGTTTCTGGGGGCTTTTGGCTGGCTCGGGGCTCATCAATCGCATCAGCCGCGTGCTCATTGGGCTAGTTCCCGCCCTCGTAGCCAATGGCTTATGGCAGTTCTTTTACCGCCGTGGCAGCTATCGCTTCGCATTCGCGGCCATGATCATTGGTCTGCTCTCGTTGCCGTTCGCCGTTGGGATTAGCGTGCACGAGACTGCGGAATGGCTCGGAATCACTTCCCTGAAGGCTCCAGTCGATTGGCTCCATGAGCGCAAACAGCTCTTCGGTGCGCATGCCGCTTTACCGAACATTCAGCTGTTCATAGCGTTCCTGGTACCAGTCGTATGGAGTGCTTACGTAGCTATTCAGTCGCGGACGTTGACCAGCGCCACGATCGTTGGGGCATACTTTGTGACGCTGTACTTAATCGGCCTCGACTTCTGGGGGCTCGGTTACTTCCTCTACGATCATATCGGTTATGGCGGTCTTTCCACTCTGCCAGCGGCGATCGCGTTGGTTGCGGCAGGCGTCTATGCTGGCCAAAAACTGAAGCGGCCCCGTCAAGCAACGCCTCTTTTCGCCATTGCCATGGCCGTGGCTATTCTCGCTAGCCAGGCTATTGCCATCGGTGCACCCGACGATTGGGGTTGGCCTCGACCGAAGAGCAATGATTTCCAGTTTGTCGGAGTGGGTGTAATCGAAGTTGAGCTGGGAATGATCTATCTAATTTGTTCGGTATATCTGCGGGATCGATTCCGCGTCGAAGCAGCCGCGGCCTACCTGGTACTGGCATGGCTCGCCCCGGTGGCATTCCTCAGTGGAATTGGACTCATGGATCGGGGCTGGGAGCTTGAAGGCCTGGGGACGTTTTCGTCTGTCTTCGGTAAGAACTTGACGCCATGGTCACTGGTTCTGCTCGCTTCCTCAATCGTTGTCGTATTCCTGGCAGCCAAGCTGCAGTCATATTTCTACATCATCTGTGGGTTGCTATTCTTCGACTATGCCTCGTTCAAGATCGCCTACACCGAGCCCCGAGCCTGGCCCTGGCCCTTCACTATTCTGTGCGCTGGACTTGCCGTAATGGGATGGTTGGCTTGGCGCGATCTCCGCTCACGCGGCGGCGAAGACATCGATGACGTCGGAGAGCGGTTGATCCAGCGCTCCCGGTTGAATGGGACCAGCGCTCGATAGGAGTGTTTCTGGTCAACTGTGGACGTCCGTCGAACATTCCCAAGGACGTCCCTTTACGGGAGAGTTAAGACCCTCCCTATCGGCGGTTCCCGTCATTCAAGAGCCGTGGGGCTCGCACGTGGTGACGACCCACCGATCTCTTCGGGCGCGCTAGGCAAGCCAAGATCCGGAAGAAGATCGTTGGCGCCAATCCGCAAGGATTTCTGATATTCAGTTGCTCCGCCGCGGGGAATTGAGTCGCGGCTGGCGGCACACCCGCAAGAGTTGCTTGCGTTCCAGCCATCGCCCCAAGTCCCTAGTCGGTCGCGGCACTTCCGCATGCCCCAGACCGTTGCTCCTCGACCACGCGGGCATGCGGATACTCCAAGGTAACCTCGGCCCGTCGCGGCGCTACCCGCACCGTTCCGCCCACGAGGGCGACCGCCCGTCGCGACGGGCGCGAAAAGCTGTCGCGAGCAACGCAACGGGGATGCTAGATAGCTGCGCCTATCAAGAGTTGGGCGAGCGCGCCCACGCAAACCTGCCCCGCCGGGCAAGGTGGCACGCGATAGCGGATGCGGCTCCGAACGGAGCAACCAAGCGGCGCGCGCCGGCCTCTGACTATCGGAGGGCCCGTTCATTTCTGCGCTGGACGTCCCCGAGCTCGATACTTCGGTCTTCTTGATCCGTAAGCGTCCGGTGATTGCATCTTGAACTGACGCTTATCGGCGCGCGAAGATGGCGTCCGCTACCAAGTAGGCGGACGCTAATGGATCAGGGCAAGCAAGAGCGGCGGAGCGTGTCCAAGGCGCCGGAGAAGGCCCGGCGCCGACGGCACACGGTGGCGCAGAAATTGGCGATCGTGCGCGAATGCCTGGTGCCTGGCGCGTCGCTGGCGGGAGTCGCCATGGCGCACCAGGCCAATGCCAACATGGTACGCAAGTGGGTGGTGAAGTTCCAGCGCGGCGGCTTTGGCGAGGCGGCGCATTCGGGTATGGCGCTGCTGCCGGTGACGGTGCGGAAGTCGTCGGTAACTGAGATCCCGGTGAAGATCGACGTACCGTCGGTCACACTGGAGATCGAAATGCCAAGGGGCGTGGCGCGCTTCTACGGTCCACCCAATCCGGAGCTGCTGAATCCGTTCATCAACGCGCTGACCGGTCGATGATCGGCTTGCCGCTCGGCACCCGAGTGTGGATTGCCGCCGGGGTCACCGACATGCGCCGGGGCATGGACAGTCTGGCCGCGTTGGTGCAAACGGCGTTGGGTGAGCAGCCGTTCTCGGGTGACGTGTTCGTGTTTCGCGGCCGGCGCGGCGATCTGGTGAAGCTGCTGTGGTGGAGCGGCGACGGGATGAACCTGTACGCGAAGCGCCTGGAGCGTGGGCGATTCGTGTGGCCGCAGGCGACGAGTGGCATCGTGCATCTGTCTGCCGCGCAGTTGTCGATGCTGCTCGAAGGCATTGACTGGCGGCGCCCGACACGCACTTGGCAGCCGAGCGTAGCAGCCTAACAACAGTGCCGCCGCGATGTGCCGCGTGATGCATTGCGCGCGTGCATCGCGCCCGCGACCTGCGGTACATTCGCGGCCATGGCGCTGGCAATCGATCAACTTCCCGATGACGTTGCGACGCTGAAGCGGCTGCTGGTCGAGCGCGATGCCGAGGTCGTGCAGCGGCTGGCGGAATTGGAAGCGCAGCGGGCCGAAGTGCTGGCCGCGCGGCTGCTGATCGAGAAGCTCAAGCTGCAGATCGCGCGCCTGCGGCGCATCCAGTTCGGCCGGCGCTCCGAGCAGCACGATGCCCGCGTCGTGCAATTGGAGCTGATCGTCGAGGAGCTGGAAACCAGCTTGGCGGCGAGCCCGGCGCCCGCGGCCCCGTCCGTCGCATCGGCGCCGCGCACACCGCCGGTGCGGCGGCCGCTGCCGGCGACCTTGCCGCGGGAGACCCTGGTCCACGCGGCGGCGTGCACCTGTCCTGACTGCGGCGGCGCGCTGAAGCAGATCGGCGAGGATGTCGCGGAACAACTCGAGTTCATTCCCGAGCACTTCAAGGTCATCCGCCACGTCCGGCCGAAGTTTGCCTGCGGCAAGTGTTCGACCATCGTGCAGGCGGCGGCGCCGTCGCGGCCCATCGACAAAGGGCTCGCCGGCCCCGGTCTGCTGGCGCACGTTGCCGTCTCCAAGTACCTCGATCACCTGCCGCTGTACCGGCAATCCGAGATCTACGCGCGGCAAGGCATCGACCTGGAGCGCTCGACGCTCGCCGATTGGATCGGCGGCATCTCCCGCCTGGTCACGCCGCTGGCCGAGTTGATCGGTCGCTACGTCACCGCCGCCGCGAAGATCCACGCCGACGACACGCCGGTGCCGGTGCTCGATCCGGGCCGGGGCAAGACCAAGACCGGTCGGCTGTGGGTGTACGTGCGCGATGATCGACCCGGCGGGAGCATCGAAGCCCCGGCGGCGTTCTATCGCTACACGGCGACACGCGAGGGCGCGCACCCGCGGGCCCACTTGAAGGACTTCCAGGGCACGCTGCAGGCGGACGGCTTCAGCGGCTTCGACGGCCTCTATGTCGATGGCCGCGTCCGCGAAGCGGCGTGCTGGGCGCATGCCCGGCGCAAGTTCTACGACCTGCATGCCGACACTCGCTCACCGCTGGCCGAGCAAGCGCTGACGCGAATCCAGGGGTTGTACGCGATCGAGGAGGAGATCCGGGGCAAATCGCCCGACGAGCGCTGGCGGGTGCGCCAGGCGCGCGCCGGGCCGCTGTTGGACGCGTTGCAGCAGTGGATGCTGGAAACCCGGGCCAAGCTGTCGGCCAAGTCCGAACTCGCCGGCGCGATCAACTACGCGCTCAAACGCTGGGCCGCCCTCACGCGGTATCGCGACGACGGCGCCGTGGAGATCGACAACAATGCCGCAGAACGCGCCTTGCGCGGGCCGGTGCTGTCGCGCAAGAACTTCCTGTTCGCCGGCGCCGACTCGGGTGGCGAACGCGCGGCGGTGCTGTACACGTTGCTGGAAACGGCGAAGCTCAACGGCCTCGACCCGGAGGCGTACCTGCGCTTCGTGCTGGAGCGGATCGCCGAGCAGCCGAGCAATCGGCTCGCCCAGTTGCTGCCGTGGAACTTCGCGCCCCAACGCGTCGAGCATGAGCAACTCGCGGCGTAAGTCGATACTCGCACCCAAGGCGCCGTCCGGCGCCCTCGCCAACATCGAGTTCCTGATCGACGGTAACGGCGACATCACCATCGGCGCGGTCGGTCCTATCCGCTGCGTCGCCACCGCTGCCGACGAGGACCAATGCTTGGCGATGCTCCAGCGGCGCCCCGGCGAGTCGCTCATGGACCTTCTGCAGCGCCTCGATGCGGCGATCGGCGACGCCTACGAGAACAGCATCTTCATCGACGAAGTCAACACACCACCACCTTCCAACCCTTCCGGCAAGTCACGCGCGTAGCGGGCTGCCTCAGATCCATGGACAGCCTGCTCGACGAAATGCGGCAATGCAAGTCCGTCAAGGCGTGCATCGATCTTGCCCTTACCGATGCCTATGGTGAAGAGGAGCAGGCGGTGGCCTGGCTGACCTGCATCGAGGAGATGTTCGGGCGGTTCAAGCAGGTCCAGTTGATGGGCAACGAAGTGGCGCTCGTCGGCTTCGACCTGCGCAACCACGACGTGGTCGCCGTATGCCAGCAGGGCAAGCGCAAAGCCCGCGTTACCATCGACTCCGTCGAGTTCCCCGAGCTTACGACGGTCGAGCAACTCTGGCTGCGAGCGTGGAAGCGATTCTCTGCGACGAACGGCTAACCTGCATCAGCACCGTCCTGCAATATGCCGTCGCCGGACGCTTACCTTGATCCCCGGTTCGAAGGTGAAGAACGGGGACGAGCGGCTGGTGGTGTTGAATCGGGTGGCGCGGTCGGTGATCGAGAGTGTGCGGGGCCAGCATCCGGAGTTTGTGTTCGTCTACCGGGGCCGGCCGATCGAGACCATGAACAACAACGACTGGCAGAAGGCGCGACGGTGCGCCGGACTAGCGCAGATTCGGGTCCACGATCTGAAGCACACCTTCGGCCGGCGGCTGCGGGCGGCGGGCGTGTCGTACGAGGACCGGCAGGACCTGCTCGGTCACCGTTCGGGCCGCATCACGACGCACTACTCGGCGGCGGAGTCGGACAGCCTGATCGAGGCGGCGAATCGCGTGTGTGAGGGCAATGTCCGCAAAATGCCCACACTCGTGATTCTGAAAAAGAAAGCGCCGGCCGCGGTCGCGGCAAGCGCTTGATTTTCAGAACGGAATTTGGCGCGCCCGGCAGGATTTGAACCCACGACCCCCTGGTTCGTAGCGCGATTTTATCTTTCTAAGTTATTGATTTTATTAATGGCGAATGCCCGGCGCGCGAGTTTTCGCCCCTATTATTCCGTATCGTTCTCGCGAAAAGTCGCGCAGAAGTCGCGCAGGCAACTTTTGCAAGTCGCGCAGCGTTAACCGACATAGGTTAGTTTGCCTGCTCTTGAGCACTGCCTCGCCTCGTGCTATTCTAGTCAGAATGACTAGATTAATTTGAGAGGCACCTGTGGAAAAAATCTCGAAGGCACGTGCCACGACACTGCCAGGTTACTGGCTTTTGCAGGACGCTAAGGCGCGATTCAGCGAATTGGTGCGCCGCGTGCGTAGCGAAGGGCCGCAACACGTGACGATCCACGGTCGCGACGAAGTCGTCGTCATTGCAGCGGAAGACTTCCGGCGCTTAAAGGGTGATCGCACCGGCCAAGCTCTCGTCGACGCCATTCAAGCCTCACCCCATCGCGACATCGAAATCGAGGTTCGCGGAGCGCCAATGCCCGTGCGGGACGTATCGCTGTGACAGGCTGGCTGCTGGATACGAATGTCATCTCGGAATTGCGGCGAACGCGCCCGGAACCTCTGGTGGTGGAATTTGTAGTATCCCGACCGCTCGAGCAGTTATTCGTTAGCACAGTAACGCTAGCGGAGATACGGTTCGGCATCGAGCTCGTCGCCGATGTCAATCGTCGGGCTGCGCTGACGGATTGGCTCACCCATAAGGTGCGGCCAATGTTTGAGCAGCGCGTGCTGCCTGTCACCGAAGACATCATGTTCAAGTGGCGCTTACTGGTTGAGGAAGGCCGCAAGAGCGGACATACGTATTCCCAGCCTGATCTCATCATCGCCGCCACCGCCGCTCATCACGGACTCACGATCGTCTCGCGGGATACCGCAGACTACGAGAGAGCGGGAGTTCCCTTGAAGAATCCGTGGAAAGCCTCGCGTTAATAAGACCACATGGCGGGGACCGATTGCGTCGCGCTACGAATTCGCTCCCCACAGGTCGAGGCGACGTGGATAGGTGGTCCTGGTGCGATTAGGCATTCCGATCGCGATGATCTGAATTTGCGATTGGATTTTTGAACTCCGGCTGCACGGGGCGGGCCGATTCGGTGCATGCGCAAGTCGAGAACGCTGGTCGCGGCCTCGCCCTGCGTGGCGACGTTGCGCATAGCCGTGATCGCCTGCATTTCGGCGACCAGGCTCGAGTGGAACACGATCTCACTTACGCGGCGCCGGATCGCGGCGGCGTCGACGGACTCGAAGAACAAGCGCTCGGTCGACGCCACTGCGTGGCACATCCGCCTGCTTATTCCTTACGTGGGCAGCCTCGACATACAAGGTCTACTGGCCGACCGCTTGATACGGGAAGGAGCCGGTCGCCGCCGTTGGGCGAACTGGCGCTAACGACCCGAAGCGGAAGTTCACTGCCCGGAACTGGTTGCCGCAAAGCTGCCGTTCAAGTGGGGGCTAACGGCGCCAGAGCTACCTACCACGGCACTGGGATTGAACGGTGTCTTCGCAGTGCCGATGATCTGCGCTATCCCCCCATCGTCCCGCACCACGTAGCTGACGTGCGGCCCGGCGAACCCGTTCGGGCCCAATGCGCTTTGCGGACGCCGCGCCAGGAACGCGTCACCGCACCGGCGTGATCTCGCTTGGTCGCCAGGTCTTGTCGATCCACGGCTGCAACGGCCCGTACATGCGCAGGATGGTGAACCAGCTCTTGCCGGGTACCGTCTGCAGCCAGTTGCCTTCCTTGCCCTTCGGCGCCTGCGGCGCGAAGTACAGGTCGTACGAACCGTCGGCGTTTTTCTTGATGCCTTCGGTCTGGCTGCCGACCGTCGGAAATTTCTGACCGGTCTGAAGCTGCGAGCGCGTCTGCGTGTCGTACATGGTGACGGCCCAGAAGTCGTTCACCGGCACGTTCGGCGGCAGATGCAGTTTGTAGGTCTTTGCGCCGTCGAACGCCTGCTGGTTGGCATCGAGAACAGCCAAGGCATAATCCGAACCTTCGCCGGCGCGGGTGGCGGCCATGGCAGGGGTCACGCCGCCGGCGTTGAAGTAGTAGAGGACGCGGGCGTCGAGGCCCATCGCGCCATCCGCTTCGAAACTGGTGTTCTTGTTGGCGAAGGCCGTGGACCAGACACTTTTCGGGTCGTCCGGATAGATCTTCACGCCGGCAATCCGCGGGTGGTAGGTAATGGCCCGCGACGCGGCGTTGCCGAGAGTAGCGGCCTCGGTCAGCAGCTTCTTCATGCGCGCATCGGGCTTGAACGGCTGGCCCTTGACGATGCCGATGGCGGCGATCGCACCGCGCACCTCGGGGCTGATGGCCTCGATGGGCTCGTCCTGGATCACCGCGTTCAGATCGTCGAAATAACTATAGTCGCTGGGGAAGACGGTGTTGAACGCCTTGCCGGACATGTCGACGAATTCGGTCGGCGCCGGCTTCGCCGCGTCCTTCAGCGGATAGACCCTCAGCTTCGACGTGATGTTCTCGACAGCAGGCTTCAGGCCGTCCTTGATCGAGCCACGCAGGAACAGGAAGTTCTTGTTCGTCGACGGCTTGAGGAGAAAGTAGCCCTCGGGAATCGCTCCGGAGTAGCCCGGCGGCAGCACGAGGTACTTGCCGCCCTGGCCCTTGTCCGGCCCGGTGACGCCCATGTTGCCGACAAAGCGTTGCCAGCCGTCGTCGAGAAAGCCGAGCATGCCGGGCGGGATCTCGATGACGGTCGGGCCGTCGTGGGCGAGATCGGTGCAGGTGTAGGCGTACAGGGTGGAGGTGTTGGCGGTGACCACCAGGGTCTGCGAATCCAGCAACTGCGCAAACAGCGCAATCCTGTTCGCGCCCTTGGCTCCGGCGTCGGCCAAGCCCGTGCACACGCTGTGCATCGAGACCGCGCCGATATTGTCGAGAAACACGCCCATTCCACGCATGCGGTCGAGGTTGTCATAAATCTTCTCGACCGTGGCTTTGGCCGGCACGCCGTCGAAAAAATCGAGCTGGCCGATCGGTGTCGTGATCTTGTTGGGAATCGAGATCGACTTCAGGGTTTGCGGTGTCACCTGTGCAAACGCCGATCCGCCAACGGCTACGGTCAGTACGCCGAGGGCGACCAGGGGCAAGAAATTTTGGGTGCGCGGAAATGCCATTGCAACGGACTCCTTGGTGGCCTGATCCCGTCAGTGAAAACTGGTGGGTGATGTGCCGGACGACGCATGCGCGCCACCCGCCCTCATTCAGCGATGATGCTCGGTCACTTGATAAGTTCAATCTCGCCCGGCCGCCAGGTCTTGTCGATCCACGGCTGCAGCGGCCCGTACATGCGCAGGATCGCGAACCAGCTCTTCCCTTTAACCGTCTGCAACCAGTTTCCCTCTTTGCCGGCCGGTGCCTTGGGTGCGAAGTAGACGTCATAGGAACCGTCGGCGTTCTGCTGGAAGCCCTTGCTCTGGCTGCCGACCGACGGGAACGGTTGGCTGGTCTGCAGCATCGAGCGGGTCTGCGTGTCGTAGATCGTGACCGCCCAGAAATTGTTCACCGGCACATTGGGTGGCAGGTGCAGTCTGTAGGTCTTCGCGCCGTCGAACGCCTTCTTCCCGGCGTCCTTGAAGGCGATGGCGTAGTCGGAGCCGGCGCCCGGATGCGTGACGGCCATGGCGGGCGTCACGCCCGTATAGCCAAAATAGAAACTGGTGCGGGCATCCAGGTTGCGCGCGCCCTCGGTTTCGAAGAACACATTCTTGTTGGCGAAACCCATGACCCAGGAACTGCCGCTGTCGGGATAGATGAAATAGCCCTTCTCGCGCGGGCTGTACAGCGCGGCCCGGGCCGTGGCATCGCCGATGGCAGCAGCTTGCGTGAGCAGACGCTTCATCCGCGCGTCCGGATTGAACGGTTTGCCTTTGACAATGCCGATCGCCGCGAGTGACCCCCTGGATTCGCTGCCCAATGCGTCGATGGGCTCTCGCTGGATGATCTTGTCGAGGGCCTCAAAGTAGCTGAAGTCGCTCGGGGCGACGGTGTTGTAGCTCTTGCCGGTGATGTTCACGAACTCGGTGGGAGGCGGGCTGCTTGCCGATTTCAGCGGGTACACCTTCAGGTTTTCCTTGATGTTCTTCAGCGCGGGCGCCAGTCCGTCGGCAATGGAGCCGCGCATGAAGAACCAGTTGACGTAGGTGGGTGGCTTGAACACGAAGTAGCCGTCGGGCACCTCGCCGGTGTAACCCGGCGGCAGCACAAGATACTTCCCGCCCTTGCCTCGGTCCGGGCCGGCGACGCCGAAGTCACCGACATAGCGCATCCATGCATCGTCCAGCATGCCGAGCATGCCGGGCGGTACCTCCACTACGGTCGGCCCATAGGCCCGCAGGTCGAGATGACCGATGGAATACATCGTGTCGGTGTTTCCGGTGAGGTAAAGCGAACTTGAGTCGAGCAACTTCTCGGCCACGGCGATCTGGTTGGGCTGCACCAAGCCAATCGCCGCATTGCCCGCAATGACGCTGTAGACGGATAGGGCGCCGACGTTGTCGAGGAAGACTTCGACCCCCCGCATGCGGTCGAGGTTGTCGTAGACCTTGTCGACGGTGGCGTCGGTCGGCACGCCGTCGAAGAACTCCAGTTTGCCGATGGGCGTCTGGACCTTGTCGGCGGTCGAGATCGACTTCAGCGTTTGGGGCGACACCTGCGCCTGCGCCGCGTGCATATCGAGCCATGGCAACGCGACAACCGCCGTCAGAACCACCAGTGAACCAATAGGCTGCTTCATTCGAACCCCTTATGTTTGCAGATGGTGAGAGCGTCATCCAGTAAACACTTCTTCCGCCACGGCCCCGGCGGAAACACTGCTGACGGCGCAATTCCAACACGCGCTTGCGCGCGCGGATGCATCGAGTCCGGTATCCGTGACGGCCCGTAACCGGCGACCCGGCGATTCCACTGCCGGGCAGCCGCACCCTAACCCGATAGTCTATGGTGGCCGGCGAACCTGCACTTTGCTATTTGTGCCAACATGATGGATCAAGCGCTTTTGTACATGCAACGAGGCCGCGCCGGTGAGCGCGTGTCGAATTACAGTGACGGTCCCGCACGCCATCTCCCCTGGACCTGCCGAAACACCTCATGTGGTGCCCGGCGGCTGCGACCGCGTCGCATCGACGCTGGCATTGCAGCCCTTGCTGCGCGAATTCGGCGTTGATCTGCAGCAGCTGCTGGCGCAGTCGGGATTGCGCGCCGACCTGTTCAACAATCCCGACAACCTGATTCCGTTCAGACAGGGCAGCCGCCTGCTTGGGCTATGTGTCGACCGCACCGGTTGTGCTCACCTGGGCCTGCTGATCGGCCGGCACACACCCCTGGAGGCCTTGGGCATCGTCGCCGAGTTGGTCAAGGCTGCACCGGATGTGCGAACCGCGCTGAAGCTGCTGTCTCGCTATCTCACACTGAGCGACGGCGGCGGGCTGGCGGCGCTGCGCGAGGACGCGCGCTTCGCAAGCTATGCCTATGCACTGTATGAACCCGGTGTCGAACGTGCTGAAGTCATCTACGACATCGTGCTGGCATCGATCTGGAACATCCTTCGCGCCTTGTGTGGCAGCCGCTGGCTGCCGCACGAGATCCATTTCATGCGCCGTCGGCCGCCGGACAGCCGCCCGTACCGCAGTTTCCTGCGCGCACCGCTGCGCTTCGACTGCGAACAGGCTGCCGTGGTGTTCGACAAGTCCTGGCTGGATGTGCCCCTGCGCAGCGCGGACCCGCAGCGCTTGAAGTTGCTGGAAGCGCAGGCCCGCGCCATCGAAGCCCAAGCCACGGGCGAGTTACCTGCCCAGGTGCGGCGTGTGCTTCGTCGACAGCTGCTGAGCGGCGGCACCTCGATGCGTCAGGTGGCGGCGGAACTGGCGATGCACCGGCGCACGTTGGACCGAAGGCTGCAGCTGCTCGGCGTCAAGTTTCAGGCGATGAGCGACGAGGTCCGCTATGAAGTGGCACGTCAACTACTGAGCGATACCGCGATGCCGATCATTGCGATCGCGCAGAGCCTGCACTTCGCGGATGCCAGCGTTCTGACGCGTGCGTTTCGTCGCTGGTCTGGTATGACGCCGTCGCGCTGGCGTGCCATGTCGCGCTCCTTGCCCTAGCGGGAGCGGCCAGTTGGGCAGGTCGGGGCATGACTAAGACTGTGGCTTGGTCGCTGCCTACGCGTGCAGGCTCACGCTGCATTGTCGACGACGATCTAGAAGCTAGCGGCCGCCGATGGTCTGTCTGGAGCGAGCCGGACGCCCGAACCAGATGGTCGGGAGCACCCGCTTCTGGCCGGTCAGAGACGACCACCGTGTCAACCCGAGTGGCCGGTGAAATGTGCATAGCCGCCAACGAGGAGTGAAGGGCAGCAATGGATTGTAGAGCCGCCTGCCGGCACCTCGGTCCCGATGGGCGCAGCAAACCGGGAAGCACACCGACGGCGCGACTTAGCTCATTCTCTATTCCCCGTCCGTTGGTAACAGTCACCGTTGTTCGAGAGTGCGCCACCCTACGGGCGTACGTCCATCATCCTTTGGTGTCGGTCTGCTATCGGTGTCAGCACCGCAGCGCGATTGTCGCCCCGACTGATGCCAAAGTATCGTCGATACCATCGTCCAATAGATTCGCCTTCACGCTTCTGCTCTGATTGCATCCGTGTTTTGAATAGCGGAAAGGCCGGCGGATCGCGCCGCCGATGGCGATTGGTAAAAGGAGAGAACGTCATGGCCTTCACCATCAGAGTCAACGGGAAGACGCACAGCGCCGATGTCGACGACGACACGCCGATGCTCTGGGTGCTACGCGACATCCTGGGTATGACCGGCACCAAGTTCGGTTGCGGACTCGGGCTGTGCGGGGCGTGCACGATCCATCTCGACGGCAAGCCGGTGCGTTCATGCATCACGCCCGTCTCCGCCGTGGTCGGCAAGCGCATTACGACGATCGAGGCCATTGGCGCCACAGCTGCCGGTAAGAGGATTCAGCAAGCCTGGATCGATCTGGAGGTGCCGCAATGCGGCTATTGCCAGTCCGGCCAGATCATGTCCGCAACGGCGTTGCTCGCCGCCAAGCCCAACCCGACCGATAGCGATATCGACGATGCCATGTCCGGAAACATTTGTCGCTGCGGGACCTATACGCGCATCCGCGCCGGGATCAAGCAGGCGGCGCACGCTGCGACGAGTGACAAGAAAGGGGCCTGACATGATCCTCGGTCGAATCAGCGACGTCCTTGAACGCGATTCGGACATGAATCACTCACGTCGTCGGTTCCTGAGCGCGAGCGCGGCGCTGGGCGGCGGCTTGCTGATCGGGTTCACCGCCGGTCGTTCAGTCAACGCGGCCGGCGCTGCGGAAAAAATCGCGAGCGAGCCGTTTGCACCGAACGCATTTATCCGCATCGATCCGAACGGTCAGGTCACGCTGATCATGCCCTACGTGGAAATGGGTCAGGGCACCTACACCTCCATCCCCATGCTGATTGCCGAAGAGCTGGAGGTGGACCTGAAGCAGATTCGCCTCGAGCCCGCTCCGGCCAACGAAAAACTCTATGCAAATCCCTTACTCGGGGTGCAGGCCACGGGCAATTCGAATGCGATCCGCGGGGCGTGGAAGCCGCTGCGCCAGGCCGGCGCGGTAGCGAGGACCATGCTGGTGGCAGCCGCGGCCAAGCGCTGGAAGGTCGATCCGCGGTCCTGTCGGGCGCGAAGCGGCGAGGTGCTTCACCCGTCGACAGGCAGAAAGTTGAAATACGGTGACCTTGCTACCGATGCTGCCCGCATGCCGGTTCCCGAAAACGTGGCGTTGAAGCAACCGAAGGACTTCAAGCTCATCGGCACCCCGGCCAAGCGTCTCGACACGCCGTCGAAGGTAAACGGAACGGCCGTCTACGGCATCGACGCCCGGCCGCGTGGTTGACCGGCTTGCAGCCCGACGCGGCGAACATCCGACGCACGTCTTCTGGTTCCGGGGGGGAGCCTGTCGTCAGGATGAACAACACGGCCTGGCAACGCGCCCGCCGCGAGGCGGCGCAGCAGTATGAGACGGAGTTCGGTCGGCCCTGCCCTCCGATCTTCGCGCAGGTGCGCGTGCACGATCTGAAGCACACCTACGGGCGGCGATTGCGGTCCGCAGGGGTGAGCCTCGAAACGCGCAAGTTGCTGCTCGGGCACAAGAACGGCGATTTCACGACGCACTACTCCGCGGCGGAGATCGGAGAACTGATCGCAGCGACGAATCGGATCTGCGCTGCGAAAGGCACGCCGAGCATTACGCTCCTCCGCGTGGCCAATGGGTGAAATGTGGAGAAAAGTCGCGCAAGGGTCGCGCAGAAAGCACAAAGCCAGTCGCGCAGACTGGCTAAGTGCTTGATTATTGGCGCGCCCGGCAGGATTTGAACCCACGACCCCCTGGTTCGTAGCCAGGTACTCTAATCCAACTGAGCTACGGGCGCGAGGGCGAGATTATAGCAGCCTAGGGCGGGCCGCCGTCATCGTCGCTCGGCTCGCGCCGCGGCTCGGCTTCTTCCGCCTTGGCCTTCCCCCGGCGGAGCGCGACGGCCTTCGCGAGCCACGCGATACCAAGCCACGCGCCAAGCACCGCGGCGGGCCATGCGACCACGCGCGGCCACAGCGCCGCGATCGCGGCGAGCACGAGAATCGCGAGGCCGACCTTCGCAAGCAACCCGCCCTCGGCCGGACCTAGGACCCGCCGCCCGGTCAGCGCCGCGCCCAGCGCGCTGCCGACGCTCACGGCTCCCGCGGCGGCACGGCCGGCACTGCCCGACATGGCCCGGCGCGCGGCGCCCGCACGTGCACCGCCATCGGTGCGACGCACGCGGTTGCGACGCGTCAGCACGATCTCGGTGGCCCGAGCGAGGTCGGACTCGAACTGTCTCCCCATCGCGTCGGCGAAGTCCGCGTCCTCGATCGCGACGTCGAGCTCGTAGTTCCCCATCCAGCTCGCGATGTTCAGGTTGGTCGATCCGACCCTCGCCCAGAATCCGTCGGCGACGGCCGTCTTTGCGTGCAGCATCGTACCGTTCCACTCGAACACGCGCACGCCCGCCTGGAGCAGCGGTCGGTACCCGGCTCGCGACAATGGCGAAAGGGCCGGGATGTCGCTCGCCCCCGGCACGAGGAGCCGCACGTCGACGCCATCGCGTGCCGCCGCCGCCAGTGCCTGCACGTAGGCGGCGGTGCCGACGAAGTACGCGTCGGTCAGCCACAGGTTGCGCCGCGCGAACGACGCGATCGCAAGGTCGAGCCGGTAGGTGCCGGTGGCGCTCGGAGCGCCCGCGACCACGCGCAGCCGTACGTTGCCCTGCGCGGCGATCGACTCCGCGGGCGTCACGACCGTCGGAGGAAGCGCGTCGCCGCCGCACGCCTGCCACACCTGCCCGAAGGCCCGCTCGATCTCGGCGATCGCGGGGCCGCGGATCTCGACGCCCGTGTCGCGCCAGGGCTCCATGCCTTTCCGCGGATCGCCGTTCCAGCGGTCGCTTGGGCAAATTCCGGTGACGAAAGCCACGCGGCCGTCGATCGCAACTGTCTTGCGGTGGTCGCGCGAGAGCCATCCGAGCGGACTGTCGATGCGCGGGGGATTGAAGCCGCGCACGTGCGCGCCCGCCGTGATGAGTGGCCTCCACAGAGCGCCCGCCCCGAGCGATCCGAGCCAGTCGTAGACGACGTACACGTGGACGCCGGCACGGGCCCGCTCGGCCAGCGCGGACGCGAACTCGCGACCGACGGAATCGTTCGAGAAAAGATAGCTTTCGAAGAGGATCGAGCGCTCGGCTCCGTGGATCGCGTCGAGCCAGGCCGGGAAGTGCTCGGCGGCGTCGCGCAGGATGCGCACCGCGTTGCCGCCGATCGGATCGGAGCCGGAGGCGCGCGCGAGGGCGCGGTCGGCGAGCTCCTGCGCCGACGGTGCCGCGGACCGCGTCGCGTCGTTCAGCGTGCTCTCCGGTGGGGTGCCGGCGACGTCCCTCACGTGCCGCGCGGCAACGACACGACTTCCCCGGACACCCGGACTCGCACGGCGTTGAATGCGCGCATCGTAGCCATTCCTTGCCAGTGACGTTACCGCGCACCGCGTGCGGTTGGCACGGGATCCCGCGCGGACATACTTATAGGCAAAACGCGTGGCGGGCACAAGTGCGCGGAACCGCCCTCGCCGCGATGCCGGACTGCGAACGCTGCCCATCCGCCGGACCGCTTCGCGCGGCCAGGCCTTTTCGGGCCGAGGAAAATGGGCATATCCTCTCCCCCGTCGCCGGCCAAGCGGCCCTCCCGGGAGACCTGAAATGTTGCGTCGCAACCTTGCCTCGGCATCGATCACGCTCATCCTGTCCCTGATGGCCGCCGTCGACGCGGAGGCGACGGCCCAGCGCACGTTCGTCGCCTCCACCGGCAACGACGCAAACCCCTGCTCGCTTGCGCTCCGCTGTCGGTCCTTCGACGCCGCCATCGCGCAAACGAGCCCGGGCGGAGAGGTGATCGTCCTCGATTCGGCCGGCTACGGGACCGTCGTGATCGCCAAGAGCGTGAAGATCATCGCGGGGCCGGGCGTCTACGCGGGCATCTCGGTGTTCTCGAGCCAGAACGGCGTCACGGTCAACGCGGCCCCAACCGACGTCGTGGTCCTGCGCGGACTCACGATCAACGCTCAAGGCAGCGGCACCACGGGGATACTGGTCAACAGCGGCGGGGCCGTCCAGGTCGAGAGCTGCGTCGTCGACGGGATGGCCGTCGGCGTTCACCTCTTCGCAGCGACGAGCGCAGTCAAGCTTGCGGTAGTCGGCACCACGATATCCAATGGTGGCGAGGGCATCTGGGCCATCGCCGGCGCATCGGGATCGACTTCGACGCTGACCGTGTCGCGCAGCACGATCGAGCATCATGCGAGCTTCGGCCTCGAAATCGTCGACCTCGCGCAAACGAGCATCAGCGACAGCGTGATTTCCGACAGCGGCGACACGGCGATCATCACGTCGACGACGGCGACCTCTGCGGCAACGACGCTGATGGACATCTCGCGATCGACTGTCGCCGGCGATCGCTCCACACGCGGAATTCACGGGCTATCGTCGCCGGTCGGCGCCGTGGTTCTGGTGTCGAACTCGACGATCATGACGCCGCTGATCAAGTTCGCCATCCAAGCCGAAGGCGGCGCGGAGATCGAGCTCTTTGCGAGCAAGATCGTCGGCAACACGTATCCCCACAACGGCGGAATCATCGACACGTATTTCAACAACGCCTGTTCGCCGCCGTGCTTCGGCACCTACAAGAGTCCGTCGTAGGTCCGAGTAGGCTCGATCGTGTCCCGATCTGGGTGAGCCCGGGGAAATCAGCCGGGATCGGCGAGCCCGAGCGCTCGCCGGGGCGCCACCGAGCAATCGGAATACACCACCGACGTCATGGCGGAGACGCAGGGATTCGAACCCTGGATACACCTTTTTGGGCGTATGCTCCCTTAGCAGGGGAGTGCCTTCGACCACTCGGCCACGTCTCCGGGAAGCCGGGGATTGTACCGGCCGCACGCGCGGCGCGTCAAACGAACGCGCGCGAAAATTCCCGCCAAAACGGGCGCTTACGCGGGTTCTGGCGCCTTGTCGAGCTCGAAGACCTGGTGGAGCACGCGCACGGCGAGCTCGAGATACTTCTCGTCGATCACCACGGAGATCTTGATCTCGGAGGTCGAGATCATCTGGATATTGATGGCTTCGTGGGCGAGCGTCTTGAACATCTTGCTCGCAATGCCGGTGTGCGAGCGCATCCCGATGCCCACGACGGAGACCTTGCAGATGCGGTTGTCG
Source organism: uncultured beta proteobacterium (assembly GCA_963734055.1). Taxonomy (GTDB): domain Bacteria; phylum Pseudomonadota; class Gammaproteobacteria; order Burkholderiales; family Casimicrobiaceae; genus CAIWHR01. Next base: position 514,027 of record CAVTFQ010000007.1, on the reverse strand, counting down.
CCGATGATCTCGCGCGCCTTGAACACCTTGCCGCGCTCGCGCGCCAGCACGCCCAACGCCTTCTGGTATTCGGTGCGGTTCACGGTGAACGAGAAGTCGGTGTGACCCGACGCGCCGATGTTCTGGACGATCATGTCGACGTCGATGTTGGCGTCGGCGATGGGGCCGAGGATCGCGTAGGCCACGCCGGGCTTGTCCTCGACGCCCATCACCGAGATCTTGGCCTCGTCGCGGGTGAATGCGATGCCGGAAATGATCGCCTGTTCCATGGTCTCGTCCTCCTCGTACGTGATCAGCGTGCCCTTCGACGTCGCCTCGGGCTCCTCGAACGACGACAGCACGCGCAGCTTCACCTTGTACTTGCCCGCGAACTCGACCGAGCGGATCTGCAGCACCTTCGAGCCCAGGCTCGCCATCTCCAGCATTTCCTCGAAGGTCACCGTGTCGAGCCGGCGGGCTTCCGGGACGATGCGCGGGTCCGTCGTGTAGACGCCGTCGACGTCGGTATAGATCTGGCACTCGCTCGCGGTCAGCGCGGCCGCCAGCGCCACCGCCGACGTGTCCGACCCGCCGCGTCCGAGCGTCGTGATGTTCCCGTCGGCGTCGACGCCCTGGAAGCCCGCGACGATGACGATCCTGCCCGCGTCGAGGTCGGCGCGCATCGGCGCTTCGTCGATCGCGAGAATCCGTGCCTTCGTGTACGCGTTGTCGGTGAGCACGCGCACTTGCCCGCCCGTGTAGCTCCGCGCCTTGATCCCCATTTCGGTGAGTGCGATCGCGAGGAGCCCTATCGTCACCTGCTCGCCCGTGGCGGCGACGACGTCCAGCTCGCGCGGATCGGGGTTCGCCGACAGGTCCTTGGCCAGTCCGAGCAGGCGGTTGGTCTCCCCCGCCATCGCCGACACGACCACGACGAGCTGATGCCCCTGACGATGGAAGTACGCGACGCGGCGCGCGACGTTCTTGATGCGGTCGACGCTGCCGACGGACGTGCCGCCGTATTTCTGGACGATCAGGGCCATGGCGGAAGGCGCGGGATCGATCGGATCGCCCGACGGATCACGCAAGCCGCCGGAACGCGAGCGTCGCGTTGGTGCCGCCGAAGCCGAAGGAGTTGGAAAGCGCACCGCGGATCGTCATCGGACGCGCGATCAACGGAACGAAATCGAGGTTGCACTGCGGATCCTGGTCGTGAAGGTTCGCCGTGGGAGGCGCGACCTGGTCGCGCACCGCAAGCGCCGTGAACACCGCCTCGACACCGCCCGCGGCGCCCAACAGGTGGCCGGTCATCGACTTGGTCGAGCTCACGGCGAGCCTCTTTGCGTGCGCGCCGAACGCGCGGTTGACGGCGACGCACTCCGCCACGTCACCGAGGGGGGTCGACGTGCCGTGCGCGTTGATGTAGTCGATCTCGTCGGCGTTCATCCCGGCGTTGCGCAGCGCGTTCAGCATGCTGCGCGCCGCGCCCTGCCCGTCCTCCGGCGGCGCGGTGATGTGGTGCGCGTCGGCGCTCATTCCATAGCCGGCGAGCTCGCAGTAGATCGCCGCGCCGCGCGCCTTTGCGTGCTCGAGCTCCTCGAGCACGAGGATGCCGGCACCCTCGCCCAGCACGAAGCCGTCGCGGCCCTTGTCCCACGGCCGCGACGCCGTCGCCGGATCGTCGTTGCGCGTCGAGAGAGCGCGCGCGGCGCAGAAGCCGCCGACGCCGAGCGGGCTCACCGTCGACTCGGTCCCGCCGGCCAGCATGATGTCGGCGTCGCCGTATTCGATGAGCCGCGCCGCCTCGCCCAGGCTGTGGTTGGCCGTCGAGCACGCGCTCACGATCGCGAGGTTCGGCCCGTGGAATCCGTAGTGGATCGAAACGAGCCCCGCGACCATGTTGATGATCGAGCCGGGGACGAAGAAGGGCGAGATCTTGCGGGCCCCGCCTTCGCGGAACGCGTCCGCAGTGTGCTCGATCATCGGCAGGCCGCCGATGCCGGAGCCGATGCAGACGCCGACCCGCTCCTTGTCGCCTGCCCAGGCCTCGAGGCCGGCGTCCTTCGCGGCTTCCATCGTCGCGACGAGCCCGTAGTGGACGAACGTGTCGTACCGCCGTGCTTCCTTGGCGGAGAGATAGGCGCCGACGTCGAAGCCCTTGACCTCCGCCGCGATCCGTGCCGGAAACGTGGAGGCGTCGAAGCGCGTGATCGGACCCACGCCCGAGCACGCCTTCAGTATCGCGTCCCACGCGGCCGGGACGCCGATACCGACGGGGGAAACGATGCCCAGACCGGTGACGGCGACGCGGCGGCGGGTCATGGCAACGGGACTCTTGCGGGGCGGCGGCGGGGCAGTCGCGGGAACGGCGCGGAAGCGCGGAGCGCAGGTCCGGCCGCGGCGCGCCGGTGCGCGCCCGAGATCGCGCCAGCGGGCTCTAGCGTCGCGGCGCGAGCGAGGTCATTTCTTGACGTGCGATCCGATGTAGTCGATGGCCTGTTGAACCGTCGTGATCTTCTCCGCTTCCTCGTCGGGGATCTCGGTCTCGAACTCTTCCTCGAGTGCCATCACGAGCTCCACCGTGTCGAGCGAGTCGGCGCCGAGATCGTCCACGAACGACGACTCGCTCTTGATCTCGCCTTCGGCCACGCCGAGCTGCTCGGCGACGATCTTCTTGACCCGTTGTTCGATGTTTTCCATGCGTCTCCTCCCGAGGGGGATATCCGGTTCGGACAAACCCGGCAATTTTACCAGAACCGCCTCGGCCGCCTCGCCACTCTGGCGGCCCGGGCGCGCGGGGCTAAGTGTCAATCGTCAACACGTTGCATCCGCGACGAATGCGCCGGGCCATGTCCGTCCCCGCGGAGGCGGGGACCCAGCGAGGTTGTTGGACTGTCGCCTGCAATGACCCAAGTCGCTGGATTCCCGTGTTCGCGGGAACGACGATTACGCAGGATTCATGCATCGTAGAAACAACGACTTGAATGTCACACCTAGGCCATGTACATACCGCCGTTGACGTGCAGCGTCGCGCCCGTGATGTACGCCGCCTGGGGCGACGCCAGGAAGGCCACGGCGGCGGCGACGTCGTCCGGCGTGCCGAGCCGCCCGAGCGGAATCCGCGCCAGGAGCGCCTCCCGCTGCGCGTCGCCCAGCGCCTTCGTCATATCGGTGTCGATGAAGCCGGGGGCGACGCAGTTGACGGTGATGTTGCGGCTTCCCACTTCCTGGGCGAGCGACTTGGTGAAACCGACCAGCGCCGCCTTCGCGGCCGCGTAGTTGACCTGGCCCGGATTGCCGCTCGTTCCGACCACCGAGCCGATCTGGATGATCCGGCCCTGCCGCGCCTTCATCATCCCGCGCAAGACGGCCTTCGCAAGGCGGTAAGCGGGCTTCAGGTTGGTCGCCATGATCGCGTCCCACTCGTCGTCCTTCATGCGCAGGAGCAGGTTGTCGCGGGTGATTCCGGCGTTGTTGACCAGGATCGTGATCGGGCCGAAGCGGGACTCGATGTCGGCGATCGCCGCGTCGACGGCCGCGGGATCCGTCACGTCGAGGCGGATGCCGGTGCCCGGATTTCGCGCCTCGGCGAGCGCCGAGGCGATCCGCGCCGCGCCCTCGTCGGTCGTCGCCGTCCCGACCACCGTCGCGCCGGCGGCGGCGAGCGCGCGCGCGATCGCGGCGCCGATGCCGCGCGTCGCACCGGTGATGAGCGCGACCTGCGCGCTCTTGGCCGTGTCCGCCATGAACGTCTCCTGTACCGGGTCAGCCCGTGAGGGCCGTGCGGACCGTGTCGATGTCCGCGCCCGCGTCCAGCGCGTAACCCTTGAGGTTGCGATCGATCCGCTTGCACATGCCGGTCAGCACGCGCCCGGGCCCGCATTCGACGACGTGCGTCACGCCGCGCGACGCGAAGCTCCGGATGGTCTCGACCCAGCGGACGGGACTCGCCGCCTGCTTCGCGAGCGCAGCCCGGATCGCGTCGGGCTCCGGGTGCAGGGCGACATCGGCGTTGTGTACGACCGGCAGCGATGGCGCCGACACCGGCACGCCTGCGAGCCGCACCGCGAGCCGCTCGCCCGCGGGGCGCATGAGCGAGCTGTGGAACGGCGCCGAGACCGGCAGCAGCACGCCGCGTTTCGCGCCTTTCGCCGTGGCCGCCTCGATCGCGCGCTCGACCGCCTCCCGATGTCCCGCGATGACGATCTGCTCGGGCGTGTTGAAGTTCACGGGCTCGACCACCTGGCCCTGTGCCGCTTCCGCGCACGCGGCGGTGACGCCGTCCGCGTCGAGGCCGAGGATCGCCGCCATCGCGCCGACGCCCGCCGGGACCGCCTCCTGCATCGCCTGCGCCCGATAGCGCACGAGGGGGACTGCATCGCGGAACGCGAGCGCGCCGGCGACAACGAGCGCCGTGTATTCGCCGAGGCTGTGGCCGGCGACGACGCCCGGCATCGGGCCGCCGGCCGCCTGCCACGCGCGCCAGACGGCGACGCCGGCCGTCAGCATCACGGGCTGCGTGTTCACCGTCTGATTGAGCGCCTCCTCCGGCCCCTCGGTGACGAGCGTCCAGAGGTCATCGCCGAGCGCGGCGGACGCCTCGTCGAACGTCGAGCGCACGAGCGGATGGCCCTCGAAGCCGGCCATCATCCCGACCGATTGCGAGCCCTGTCCCGGAAAAACGAATGCGGTATTCATCACCAGTTGAGCAAGACCGAGCCCCACGTGAACCCGCCGCCAACTCCGAGCAGCATGACGCGCTGTCCCGTCACGAGGCGCCCGTCGCGCGCCGCGACGTCGAGCGCGAGCGGAATCGACGCGGCCGACGTGTTCGCGTGCCGCTCCACGGTCGTGATCACGCGCTCCGCCGGGACGCCGAGCTTCCTGGCGGTCGCGTCGATAATCCGGATGTTCGCCTGGTGCGGGACCAGCCAGTCGATCGCGTCGGCCCCGAGGCCGTTGGCGGCGAGCGCCTCCTGCGCCGCCTCCACCATCACGCGCACGGCGAACTTGAAGACGATGCCGCCGTCCATGTGAACGTACGGTGATCCGCGGATCGCACCGTCCGCAATCGAGCCGGGCACGCACAGGATGTCTGCCTGGGTTCCGTCGGCGTGCAGGTGCGCGGAGACGATTCCCGGGACGCGCGAGGGCACGAGCACGACCGCGCCGGCGCCGTCGCCGAACAGCACGCAGGTCACGCGGTCGTCCCAGTCGAGAATGCGCGAGTAGATCTCGGCGCCGACGACGAGCGCGTTTCGCGCGAGTCCGCCCGAGACCATCCGGTCGGCGACCGCCAGCGCGTAGACGAAGCCGCTGCACACGGCCTGCACGTCGAACGCCGGCCCGCCGGTCGCGCCGAGCTTGGCTTGCAGGATGCATGCGGTTGCCGGGAACACCCGGTCCGGCGTCGTCGTCGCGACGACGATGAGGTCCACGTCGGCAGGATCGATTCCCGCTGCCGCCAGCGCCGCGCGGGAGGCGTTGAGCGCGAGGTCGCTCGTCTCCTCGGCCGGCGCGGCGATCCGGCGCTCGCGGATGCCGGTGCGCGCGTGGATCCACGCGTCGCTCGTGTCCACGCGCTGCGCGAGATCGTGGTTCGTGAGCACGCGGGCCGGCAGGTAGCTGCCGGTCCCGACGATTCGGCTATGCATCAGGGGTTGGCGCGACCGCGGCCACGGCCAGCTCGCGAGCGCTCGCCGCGACACCGGCTGCCGGCATCGCGGCAATGCGCTGCGCGATCCGGTCGAGCATCCCGTGCGCCGCTTCGGCGTGCGCCTTGCGCAGCGCGTAACGGAACGCGAGCGCGTCCGCGCCCCCGTGGCTTTTCACGACGATGCCCATGAGGCCGATCAGCGACGCGCCGTTGTAGCGGCGCGGATCGACCCTTCGCTTGAACGCCGCGAGCGCCGGGTAGGCGAGCATCGCCGCGAGCTGCCGCAGCGGGTTGCGCGTGAACTCCGTCTTCAGGAACTCGTAGAGCATCGTGACGAGCCCCTCCGAGGTCTTGAGGGCGACGTTGCCGACGAAGCCGTCGCAGACGACGACGTCGGTCGTTCCTTTGTAGATGTCGGTGCCCTCGACGTTGCCGTGGAAGTTGAGGCCGGAGGCCTTGAGCAGCTCAGCCGTCGCCTTGACGACGTCGTTGCCCTTGATGTCCTCCTCGCCGATGTTGAGCAGGCCGACCGTCGGGCGCGCGATGCCTTCGACCGCCGACGCGAGCGCGGTTCCCATCACCGCAAACTGGAGGAGCTGTTCCGGCGTGCAGTTCACGTTGGCGCCGAGATCGAGGACCGTCGTGACTCCGGTGCGTGTCGGCAGCTGCGAGGCGATCGCCGGCCGGTCGATGCCGGGCAGCGTCTTGAGCACGAAGCGGGAAATCGCCATCAGCGCGCCCGTATTGCCCGCCGAGACGCACGCCTGCGCGGTCCCGTCCTTCACCAGGTTCACCGCGATGCGCAGCGACGAATCCTTCTTCCGCCGCAGAGCATCGGCGGGCGGTTCGTACATCTCGACGACCTCGCTCGCCGGATGGATCGTGAGCCGGTCGCGGGCGGGCGAACGCTGCTTCGCGAGCACGGACTTGAGCGCGTCCTCGCGGCCGACCGCGATCACGCGCGCGTCAGGCGCCTCTTCGAGAAAGTCCAGGGATGCCGGCACCGTGACGGCGGGTCCGTAATCGCCCCCCATCGCGTCGACGGCTATCGTGACCGACATGGCGGTTTCGTAGATTCGCGCGTAGAGGTCGGTAGCCGCGCGGCGCACGGCCGCGGGCGCACGATCGAAGTTTACCCGTTGCCGCGCCGCGCCCGCGCGGGCGCGAGCAGCGCGGCGCTCGCGCTACTCGTCGGCCTTCGTCTTGACGACCTTCTTGCCGCGGTAGTACCCCGAGGGGCTGATGTGATGGCGCAGGTGCGGCTCGCCGGTCACGGGCTCGACCGCGAGCGAGGGTGCCGTCAGGAAATCGTGCGCGCGGTGCATGCCGCGCTTCGACGGCGACTTCTTGTTCTGCTGAACTGCCATGCGTTTCTCCTCTGCTTCGTTGCGATTCGTTTCGCGCCGCGGGCGATCAGCGCTTCGGCTCGTCCGCGGATTTCCTCTTCAGCGCCGCCAGCGCACCGAAAGGCGAAGGCGCCGCCTCGGGTGTTTCCCCGGCGCGGGCTGCCTGCTCCGCATCCGCGGTCCTGCAGTCCGCCCGTTCGCAGTGCGGCGCGAACGGCAGCGTCAGGAGCAGTTCGTCCTCGACCAACTCCAGCACCTTCAACGGGACGGACGCGACGATCACCTCGTGCGCATCGTCCGCGTCGAGCCGCGCGAGCTCGCGCTCGTCGTGCGCGAGAAGCAGCACCGTCGACTGCGCCACCGGCCACGCGAACGTCCGCAGGCAGCGCTGGCACTCGAGCGGCACCTCGCCATCGAGCCGAACTTCCAGTGCGGGCCGTCCGGACGCGTCGGTCATGCCCACGATCCGCCAGCGGATCGGTGCGGCCCCCGGCGCCAGCCGGTCCGCGACCCGCGGCAGTTCCACCGCGTCGACGCTCCCGGCCATCTCCTGCCCGCGCCCGGCCAGCCCGAACGCGTCGAACGCGCCGTCCCGGCGCGCCGCCGCGGTCTCTCGCCGGGTCATGGCGCCTGCCTCCGTCTCTCGTTTCGCCCGCGGTTGCCCGGGAGCCGTCGCGCCCGTCCGAACTCGCGGGTGCGACGAAAACATTGGATAATAGCCTGATCCGCGCCAACTGTCAAAAATGCTAGAAAAAACAACGGCCAAGTACGAGCCACCTGCGCGGCGCACGGGAGCGCGGCCGCTCGTGCTCGCGTCCACGTCGCGCTACCGGCGCATGCTGCTCGAGCGCCTCGGAATGCCCTTCGTCAGCGTCGCCCCGACGGTCGATGAGGCGCCCTTGACGGGCGAGACGCCGCGGGCCACCGCGCTCCGCCTCGGCGAGGCCAAGGCACGAAGCGTCGCTGCCAGGTACTCCAACGCGCTCGTCATCGGCTCCGACCAGGTCGCGGACTGCGAGGGGAAGCCCATCGGCAAGCCCGGCAACCACGAAGCTGCGTTCGCGATGCTCACCGCGCTTTCGGGGCGGAGCGTCGTGTTCCATACAGGGCTCGCGCTGCTCGACACGACAGGTGGCCGCTGCCCGACGGCGATGGTCGACGTACGCAGCACCTTTCGGCGCCTCACGGCCGCCGAGATCGGCGCCTACCTCGCGCGCGAGCAGCCCTACGACTGCGCGGGCGCCGTTCGGTCCGAGGCGCTCGGCATCGCTCTTTTCGAGTCGATCGAAAGCGACGATCCGACGGCGCTGATCGGGCTGCCGCTGATCCGGCTCGTGTCGATGCTGCGCGACGCCGGCGTGCCGGTGCTCGCACTGCCGGCCTGACGGCGGCGCCTCGAGGACGAGATGACCGGCCGGCTGTTCCTGGTCCCCAACCTGCTGGGCGTCGCGCCGCCGGAGAACGTCCTGCCCGCGCGAACGATCGCCGTCGCGCGCGGACTCGGCCATTTCATCGTCGAGAACGCGAAGCCTGCGCGCGCGTTCCTGAAGTCGCTGGAACCCGCCCGACCGCTGCGGGAGATCGCGATGACCGAACTCGGCCCGCGGCCCACGCCGGAACGGTGTGCCGAAGCGCTCGCGCCCGCGCGAGGCGGCGTCGACGTCGGCCTCGTCTCCGACGCGGGCTGCCCGGGGATCGCCGATCCGGGCGCGGGCGTGGTCGCGGCGGCGCACGAGGCGGGCCTCCGCGTCGTCCCCCTCGTCGGCCCTTCCGCGGTGCTCCTCGCGCTGATGGCGTCGGGAATGAACGGACAGAGCTTCGCGTTCCACGGCTACCTGCCGGTCGCCGCGCCGCCGCGCGCGCAGGCGATCCGCTCGCTCGAAGCGGAATCGCAGCGCACGCGGCGGGCGCAGCTCTTCATCGAAACGCCGTACCGCAATCCGGCGCTGCTCGCGGCGCTGGTCGACGCGTGCCGCCCGCAGACCCGCGTGTGCGTCGCGGCGGACCTGACGCTCGCTACGGAAACGATCGAGGCGCGGACCATCCGCGCGTGGCGCGGCCGCGACTTCACCGGTTACGCGAAGCGACCGGCGATGTTCGTGCTGCAGGGCTAGCGGCGCGAGCGGCTCGCCGGGGCCTCCGGCGCAAAGCGCGAACGGGGAGCGAGCAAACGCCAGTCGCCGCAGGCGGCCGACCGCATGGCGCAACGATCGAACAAGGTAGCCCGGAGGCCGCGCAACGCCCGAACCCCGTCAGGCGAGGCTGTCGCTGATGTAGCTCTTGAGCATCCGGTTCTCGATCCCCTGCTCCTCGAGCACCGCCTTCGCGACGTCGTGAAAGGAGACGACGCCGAGCAGCGTCGTCCCGTCGAGCACCGGCACGTAGCGCGCATGGCGCTCGAGCATGATCCGGCGCAGCTCGTTGACGTCGATCGACGGCGCGGCCGAGAGCGGATTGCGGTCGGTGATCTCGCTGATCGCAAGGGAGCCGATCGTCCCGTCGCGGTCGGAGAGCGCGCGGAGGACCTCCGCGAACGTGACGATGCCCGCCATCCGCCCCCGGTCCATGACGACCAGCGAGCCGATGTCGTGCTGGGCCATCACCCTGACCGCGTCCAGCACCGGGGCTTCCGGCGGTGTCGTATAGAGCGCGTTGCCCTTGATATGCAGGATTTCGCTGACGAGCATGACGCCTCCGGTGCGGCCCATGCCAAGGCCGCAATCGGATGAGGGTACTCCCGGCGCACCCCGGCATGCAATGGCGGAAGCCCGTACGTACGACGCCCGGAGGTGCAAATTCCGGATCGCGGCGCTTCGCCGTGGACCGATTGCCGAAGGATAGCAGCCCCGGGAGCGCTCAATCGTCCTTCGACCTGAGCGTTTGCCAGGCGTCGGCAATCATCATCGAAAGGCCGATCAGGACGACGGCACTGAGCGCGACGTCCTTGAGCTTGAGCACGACGGGCGCGATGAAAACCATGAGCAACGCTGCCGCGACGATTACTGCCACGATCTTGAACAACATGCCCAATCCTCCGTGTCGTCAGCGGGCTTCGACTTGCGACTCGAGCCAGCGCGCCGTTCGCAGCAAGCGCGCGTCGTCGCCGCGCCGCCCTACGACTTGCACTCCCAAAGGCAGCCCGTTCTCACCCTGCATCAACGGCAGGCTGAGGGCGGGCATCCCGCATAGCGTCCACAGCGTGCAAAACGCCGGATCGCCGGTATATTCCAACCCTTCCGGCGCCGTGCCGGGCGTCGCCGGGGTGATGATCGCGTCGCAGCGCTCGAAAATCTCCTCGAACCCCGCGTTGAGCGAAGGGATGCGCGCGCACGCGCGCAGATAGTCAAGCGCGTTGACCTTGCGCCCGCGGCCCAGCTGCTCTTGCAGCGACGGCGAGAGACGCTCTCGCCCCTTCTCCCATTCGCGATCGAGGTTCGCCGCCATTTCGGCTTCCATGATGGTCTGGTGCCAGTCCAGCGCCCGGCGCGCGGAGTCCGGCAGCGTGATCTCGACCAGCCGGTCGTCGAGCGCTGCAGCCAGCTCAGCGAACGCTTCCTCTGTTTCCTCGTCCGCGCGATCCCATGCCGGCCCCCTTGCGTAGGCGATGGTGGGCGGCAGCGGAGGCTCTTCCGACGCGGCGGCGACGAAAGGGACGCGTGCGCGTGGCCGGGTGTCCGGGTCACCTTCGTCGTACCCGACGAGCTGCTCGGCGAGGAGCGCGACGTCCGCCAGCGTGCGTCCGAAGGTTCCGATCTGATCCAGCGTGCGCGACAGCTTCAATACGCCGCCACGCGGAATGAGTCCGAAGGTCGGCTTGAAACCGTACACGCCGCAAAACGCGGCCGGCCGGATCACCGAACCATTGCTCTGGCTGCCGATGGCAAGCGGCGCCATCCCGGCGGCGACGGCAGCCGCAGAGCCGCTCGACGATCCGCCCGGGGTGTGGTTCGGGTTGTGCGGATTGCGCGTCTTGCCGGGCGCGTAGGTCGCGAGCTCGGTGGTCACCGTCTTGCCCATGATGACCCCCCCGGCGGCGCGCAGCATCGCGACGACGGTCGCATCACGGGCCGGCGTGCGGCCCGCATGGAGCACTGTGCCGTCCTCGGTCGGCATGTCCTCGGTATCGACGATGTCCTTGATCCCGATGGGAACGCCGTGCAGTGGCCCGATGGCCTTGCCCTCACGATGCGCGGCGTCGCAGGCGCGCGCCTGCTTGAGCACGTGCTCCGGGTCGATAAACGCCCATGCCTGCACCTGGTCGTCCACCTCGCGCACGCGCGCAAGACACACCTCCGCCAATTGTTCGGCGCTGATTGCGCCTTCCCGGATCAGGCGGGCTGCATCGGTCGCCGGGAGCCAGTTGAGTCGCGACGCGTCCATGCTTCACCTGACTCCATAGAACACGCCGGGAAGCCAGAGCATCAGCTGCGGGAACACGTACACCAGCACCATCGTGACCAGGACCATGCCAAGGAACGGGAAGCAGCCCTTGAAAATGGTCCAGAGTTGGACGTAAGGCGGTGCGATGCCCTTCAGGTAATACGCCGACATGGCCATCGGCGGCGTCAGGAACGACGTCTGAAGGTTGAGCGCCACAAGAATGCCGAACACCATCGGGTCGACCCCGAAATGCGGCAGCAGCGGCAGGAAGATCGGCACGAAGATGATGATGATCTCGGTCCACTCGAGCGGCCAGCCGAGCAGGAAGATGATGATCTGGGAAATGATCAGGAACATGATCGGGTTGAGATCCAGACCGAGCACGAACGCCTTGATGATTCCCTCGCCGCCGAGGTACGAGAAGACCGATGAAAAAGTCCAGGAGCCCACGAACAGGAAGCACACCATCGCCGAGGTGCGCGCCGTCAGGTAGACGGCCTCCCGTAGGCGCTGCCAGGTCAGCGCACGGTACGCCGCCGCGAGGACGAGGCTTCCCAGCGAACCCACGGCTGCCGCCTCGGTGGGCGTCGCGAGGCCGAAGATGATCGAGCCGAGCACGGCCATGATGAGCACGGCGAGCGGAACGAATGCCTCCGCCAGCAGCAGGAACGCCCTGCTCCACGGCACGTTGCCCTCGTCCTCGGGCAGCTTCGGCGCAAGCTTCGGGTTGAAGACCACGCGCGTGATCACGTAGACGATGTAGAGTCCCGCGAGCAAGAGGCCCGGAAGCATCGCGGCGGCATAGAGCCGCACGACCGAGACCGACGCGGCCGTGCCGTACACAATGAGCATGATCGAAGGCGGGATCAGGATGCCGAGCGTGCCGCCCGCGCAGATCACGCCGGACGACAGCTTCTGGTCGTAGCCGGCCTTGAGCATGGCCGGAAACGCGAGGAGCCCCATCAGCGTCACCACGGCGCCCACGATACCCGTCGCGGTCGCAAACATCGCACACGTCAAGAGCGCCGCCACCGCCATCGAGCCCGGGATGTGGCGGAGCGCCACCCGCAGGCTGTAGAACAGCCGGTCGAGAATGTTCGAGCGTTCGATCATGTAGCCCATGAACAGGAACAGGGGCACCGCGACCAGAACGTCGTTGCTCATGATGCTCCAGGTGTTCTGCGTCAACAGGTAGAAGAGCCTGTTGTCGAAGAACTCCTGGCCCGGCTGGTAATACGCGTAGTAGCCGAACCCGACGGCCATCCCCATCAACGTGAAGGCAATGGGAAACCCCAGCAGGATGATGAAGATGAAAAGCCCCAGCATCACGAGGGCGAGGGCCGGATCGCTCATTGGGCACTCCCCTTTTCGGCTTTCGTCTCCTGCGCATGGATCAGCACGGTCTCGAGCTCTTCGACGTCATGCAGCCGTCGCGGCCAGCGGTTATCGCGGATGCAGAGGATGCAGCGCAGAACCTCGGCCACGCCCTGCAACGCGAGCAAGCCGGCGCCGAACGGGATGAGGAGCTTGAGCTGCCATATGGGAATGCCCACCGGGCTGTTGACGCTCACTTCGTGGATCCGCGCCGCCTCGACGCCGTACTGCCAGCCGGCGATGACAAGCGCAAGCACGCCGGGAAAAAAGAACAGGATGTAAAGCGACAGTTCCACGACGCCCTGGGTACGCGGACGCCACATCCGGTAGATGAAATCGCCGCGCACGTGCCCGTTGCGTGAAAGCGTATACGCGCCGGCCATGAAGAACAGCGCCCCGTACATGATGTAGCTGAAGTCGAACGCCCAGCTGGTGGGGTTGTCGAGCGCGTAGCGCACGAATACCTCGTACGACGTCCCGAAAGTCAGGATGATGATGCACCAGGCGAACGCGTGCCCGACCGTCTTGCTCAGCTGGTCGATTCCGTAGATGAAGCGGCTGATCATTCTGAGAGCCTCTGCGCGGCTGCGCGCCGACGAAAAAAGGGCGGCGCGCGATGCACCGCCCTGATTGAACTTCCCGCCGCAGCCTACCTTCAGGCCACCGGGATCTTCGTCTTGAAGATGTGCTCGTAGCCCATTTTGAACGGAGCGTCGTTCAGGAACCAGTAGTAGCAGACGTCCTTGGCCCACGCGCGCTGGGATTCGACCACCCGCTTGAAGAAAGGATCCTCGTCCGAGAGCCGCTTGGTCAGCGTGTCCCAGGCCACGAGTTGCGCCTCGAAGACCGAGGTTGGCGTCCGGCTCACGTTGACCTTGTCCTTGTTGATCAGGATCTGCAGGTCTTTCGGATAGTTCTTCATCGCGGTCCAGTAATTGGCCGAGGACGCCGCCTCGGCGGCGTAACGCCAGATCGCCTGGAGGTCCTTCGGCATGGCATCCCATTTCTTCTGGTTGAGCTGGATCTCGAAGAACTCCATTGCCTGGTGGAAGGAGCCCAGCTCGTAATTCTTGATCACGTCCGCGGAGCCGAAGCGCATGTCGGAGGTCGGATTGTTGAACTCGAACGCATCGATCACACCGCGTTCCAGCGCCGGGATGATTTCACCGCCTGGCAACTGCGTGACTTTCGAGCCCATTTCCTGGAACAGGTCGGCGGCGAGACCCACGGTCCGGTACTTGAGCCCCTTCAGCTGGCTCGCGTTGGTGATCGGCGTCTTGAACCAGCCGAGCGGCTGCGTGGGCATCGGCATCGCGAAGAAGCCGACGTAATGGAGGTCGATCTTCTTCAGCAGTTCGTGGTAGAGCTCGAGCCCGCCGCCGCGGTAGATCCAGGAGAGCGTCTGAAAAGCGTCCATGCCGTTGATCGGCCCGGACCCGAACAGGGATGCGACCTTCGATTTGCCATACCAGTACACCGGCACCGTGTGGCCGGCATCGAGCACACCCTTCGAAACCGCGTCGGAGACCTCGAACGCCTTCACCACTGCGCCGGCGACGAGGTAGTCGACCTTGAGCCGACCCCCCGCCATCTCGTTGACGCGGGTGACGAACTCCATGGCGAACTCGTTGAAGATGTCGGTGGCGCTCCAGGCACCCTGCATCTTGATGACGATCGGCGACTGGGCCACGGAAATCATCGGGAAGCCGAGCGTGGCGCCGGCGGCCGCGGCGCCGGTGGCGGTCTTCAGGAACTTGCGGCGTTGTGAAATCGTGGGGCGGATTTCCGGCGTGGCCGGAACGGGCTTTTTGCCAGACATGGACTCCTCCAAAAGAAAGGGCGTCGTTGCGCCGTGCCGGGGGTCTGGCGGCGGCTGTTGTGAACCCCATCCTGCTCCGGCGGCGCGGCGCACCCCGCCGATCCGCCGGAAACAGTGAACAGTCTATACCCCGCGACCGCCGGGCGTCCACGGGCGGTTATCCCGGGCTATGCCCGGACGGGCCGCCTCACCGCAACGCGGGTCAGTTCCCCAGCGTGCGCCGCTCGCGCAGCGCCTCGGCGAGGGTCCCCGCATCGACGTACTCGAGCTCGCCGCCGACCGGGACGCCGCGGGCGAGCCGGGTGACCTTGAGCCCGCGGGACGAAAGCAATTCCCCGATGTAGTGGGCGGTCGCCTCGCCCTCGTTCGTGAAGTTCGTGGCCAGCACGACCTCGCGGACGACGCCGTCGGTCGCGCGCCGGAGCAGTCGCTCCAGCCGGATCTCCTTCGGCCCGATGCCGTCGAGTGGAGAGAGTCGCCCCATCAGGACGAAGTAAAGGCCGGAGTAGGCCTGCGTGTTCTCGACCATCAGCAGGTCGGCCGGCGTCTCCACGACGCAGAGAAGCGCCGGATCGCGCTTGCCCGACCGGCATAGCGCGCAGATCGCGTCCTCGGTGAACGTGTTGCAGCGCTCGCAGTGGCGGACGTTCTCGGCCGCGTGCGCGAGCGCGGCCGCCAGCCTGAGCGCGCCCTCGCGGTCGTGTTGCAGCAGGTGGAGCGCCATCCGCTGCGCCGCCTTCGGCCCGACGCCGGGGAGGCAGCGGAGCGCGCGGGCGAGCGCGTCGAGCCCGGTCGACGCGTCCTGCGGTGGGGATGCGCGGTCAGTCATGGCCGCCGCACCGCAGCCGGACAGGCAAAGCGTCGCGAGGAGCCCCGGATGCGAGGCGGCCCGCAGCGAGGCGCGAGACAGTACATGGAAAGTACGGCGAGCGCCGAGCGAGGACACAACAATGCAGACGGGGCCCGCAGCAGCCTTGTCTCAGAACGGGAGCTTGAATCCCGGCGGCATCGGCATACCCATCGTGAGCCCCGCCATCTTCTCCTGCGTCGCAATCTCGACCCGGCGTACCGCGTCGTTGACCGCAGCGGCCACCAGATCCTCCAGCATGTCCTTGTCTTCGCCGACGAGCGAGGGGTCGATCGTGACCCGCTTCACATCGTGTTTGCATGTCATCACGACCTTGACGAGCCCGGCGCCGGCGCTCCCCTCGACCTCCATCTGCGCGAGCTCGTCCTGCGCCTTCTTCAGGTTGTCCTGCATCTGCTGAGCCTGCTTCATGAGCCCGGCGAGCTGGTTCTTCATCATGAGGATGCTCCTGTCGGTCAGGAAACCGGCTTGATCGAATCCGGCTTGATCTTGGCGTCGAACCGCTCGAGCACGTCGCGCACGAACGGCTCGCTCCTGAACGCCTGCTCGGTCTTCGCCTGCTGCTCGGCGCGCGCGCGCTTCTCCTGCGCCGCCAGCGACGATTCCGCGGTACCGCCGACCTCGAATGCCACGAGCCACTTGCGGCCCGTCGCCTGGTCGAGCGCCGCCTTGAGCTTGTCCGAGTAGGCCTTGTCGGCGAGGTGCTTGTGCGCGGCCGGCAGCGCGAGCGTCACCGCATTGCCCTCGACCGACTTGAGCTCCGTCTGCGCGGCGAGCTGAGCGGCGACCGGCGGCAGCTTGAGTGCCGCGACGAACGCGGGCCAGCCGGCAGGATCCGCCGGCAGCGCGACCGTCGGGCGTGCCTCGGCACCCTCGGCCGGACTGGCGCGAGGCGCCGGGGCCGGAGCCTTGGGTGGAGCTGCCGCCGGACCGCGTGAGGTCGACGTCGTGGCTGCGGACTTGGGCGCGGCGGGCGCGGCCGCCGGAAGCGCGCCCCCCGGCTCGAACGCGAGCAGCCGCAGGAGCGTCATCGAGAAGCCGGTCGCCTCGTCCGGGGCGAGCGGCAGATCCGTGCGGCCCTGCACACAGATTTGGTAGGCGAGCTGAACGCTCTCCGCCGACAGCGACGCGGCGTACGCCGCCACGCGATCGCCGTCATCCATCGTCGCCGTGGATTCGGGAACCGCCTGCGCGAGGGCAATCCGGTGATAGAGCGACGCGAGCTCCTCGAGCGCCGCCGCGAACGCCACACCGCGCGCTGCCATGGCATCGGACTCCGCGACGAGCGCCGCGCCCTCCCCGGCTCTGACCGCGTCGGCGATCCGGTAGACGTAGTCGCGGTCCACCGTGCCGAGCATCGCGCGTACCGGGGATTCGCGGACCTCGCCGCCGCCGAAGGCGATCGCCTGGTCGAGGAGCGACAGCGCGTCGCGCATCGAGCCCCGCGCAGCCTTCGCGATCAGCGTCCGTGCCTCGGCGTCCGAGGGGATCCCTTCCGCCTCGAGGATCGTCGTCACCCGCTCGGCGATGACGGCGGGCGCCAGCGGTTTCAGGTTGAACTGCAGGCAGCGCGACAGCACGGTCACGGGGATCTTCTGCGGATCGGTCGTGGCGAGCACGAACTTGACGTGCTCGGGCGGCTCCTCCAGCGTCTTCAGCATCGAGTTGAACGCCGGCTTCGAGAGCATGTGCACTTCGTCGATCAGGTAGACCTTGTAACGGCCGACCGTCGGCGCGTAGCGCGCGTTGTCGAGGATCTCGCGCATGTTGTCGACGCCCGTGTTCGACGCGGCGTCGAGCTCGAGCAGGTCGACGAAGCGGCCTGCGTCGATGTCCGTGCACGCGGCGCAGGTCCCGCACGGCGTCGGCGATACGCCGTTGGTCAGGCAGTTCAGGCTCTTCGCGAGGATCCGCGCGATCGTCGTCTTGCCGACGCCGCGGGTGCCGGTCAGCAGGTACGCATGGTGGAGACGCCCGCGCGCGAGCCCGTTCGCGAGCGCGGTGACTACGTGATCCTGCCCCGCGAGCTCGGCAAACGTCTTCGGCCGCCACTTCCGGGCGAGAACCTGGTAGGTCATGCGGACCTTCCAGCGTGCGGTAAGGAGCGGAGTCGCCGGCTATTTGCCGTCAGATCGGCCTGAGACGAGGCGCGGGCCGGCGAGAACGCGCAGTGTACATGGACGTACACGAGCGTTCGAGCCGGCGAGCAACGAAGTATTCAGGTCGATCTGACGAGCAAAGAGCATGGGGTGGCGAGCCGTTCCCCCGGCACTTGCGGTGAATCGCTGTGGCTGCTTCCTTCCGGACCTGACCAGGTTCACGACGCCGCAATGCGGGGCGACCCGCCGTTGAACGGTGCGCGGGCGAGCGCGAAACGGCGATTATCGGCGATCGGGCTCTGGAGGGCAAGCTAAGGACCCTGCGCACGCCGGGGTCCCCGCACGAAGCGAAGCCCGCGCGAGCGATCGCTATAATCGCCCGACGCGTACGACCTCGATTCGCCGCTATCGACTTCCGCTTTCACGTGCGACCGTTGCGCCGCGCCGTTCTCCTCGCCGCCGGCATCGCCGCCGTCGTCGCGGTTGTCGTTTCGCTCTACGAAGTGGCTCCGGAAATCGCTCCACGGCGGCCGCTTGCCGCACCGGAGCGTGCGAAGGAGATCGTCGCGCTCGTCCGTCCCGGCCCGGTGGTCTACTTTCCGGGGCCCGATGGCAGGATCGAAGGCCTCGACGCCGACTTGCTCCGTCTTTACGCGGCGGAGCACAAGCTGCCGCTGCGATTCGTGGCGATCGACAGCGCTGCGGATCTGCTCGCGGCACTCGGCAGTGGCGACGCCCACCTCGGAGCGGGCGGATTGCTGCGTCCGGACGCTGATGCGCGTCCCGATGCCGCACTCGCGTCGCCCGCTTCGACCGCTCCGCCGCCGCCGGGAACCGTTCCGGCCGCTCCCATCGACTGGACCAGCGGTTACTACCCTGTTGAGCCGGTGCTGATCTACAACGCGGACGGCTTCAAGCCCGCGAGCTGGGACGATCTCGACGGCGAGACGATCGCCTACGCCGCCGATTCGGGCGATGAGCGCGAGATCGAGGCGCTGCGCAGCGCGCATCCCGCCGTGCTTTGGCAGGCGGTGACCAATCCCTCGCCGGTCGAGCTCATCGCGCAGGTGGCGGAGGGAACGCTGAGCTATGCCATCGTCGACTCGCTCGCCGCCACCATCGCCAGGAACGTCTACCTCGACTTCGACGTCGCGTTCACCGCCGGCGCCAAGCGATCGCTCGCCTGGGCGGTGCCTGCCACTTATCCCGGGCTGCGCGACGATCTCGATCGGTTCCTCGTGCGCGTGCAGCGCGACGGTACGCTCCAGCGGCTGATCGAACGCTACGTCCCCGACGGCCGCACGTTCCTCCGTCTCGACGCGAGCGGCCTCATGGACCGCATGCGCAGCGTGCTCCCGCAATACGGGCCGCTCTTCCGCGACGCGCAGGAGAGGACCGGCATCGAGTGGCGCCTCCTCGCGGCCCTCGCCTTCCAGGAGTCGAAGTGGGATCCCGCCGCGGAAAGCGAAACCGGCGTCCGCGGCCTCATGCAGCTCACCGAGGACACGGCCAGGCGAATGGGCGTCACCAACCTGCTCGATCCCGCGCAGAATGTCCTCGCCGGCGCCCGCTACCTTGCCGATCTCAAGACCCGGCTGCCCGATCGCATTCAGGAGCCCGACCGCACGTGGCTCGCGCTCGCTGCCTACAACATCGGCCTCGGCCATCTCGAGGATGCGCGCGTGCTCGCCCAGCGTCAGGGTCTCGATCCCGACCACTGGACCAGCGTCAAGAAGGTGCTGCCGCTTCTCGCGCTGCCCGAGCACTACGAGCGGGCGAAGCTCGGTTACGCCCGCGGCGGGATGCCCGTCGCATTCGTCGATCGGGTCCGCGGTTACTACGACGTGCTGCTCGCGCACCAGCCGCCGCAGCCGCCGCGCCTGCGCCCGTTCGGCAACGCGCCGCGTGAACAGGCACGCGACACGGCAGGAGCCCCGAGTTCGGCACTCGCCGCGCCGCCGAGCGGCGCGTCGATGCATTAAAATGCCGGTATGTTCGCTTGCATCCGGGCCTTGGTCGTGTTGTTCGCGCTGGCGGCCGGAGCGGCGGCCGGGGCACCGCGCACCGTGCTGCTCGAGGATCTGACCTGGCCCGAGCTCCGCGAGCGCATCGAGCAGGGCGCGACCACGATCATCGTTCCGTGCGGTGGCACCGAGCAGAACGGCCCGCACATGACGCTTGGCAAGCACAATGTGCGTGTGGAGCGCCTCGCGGAGCGGGTCGCGACGGAGCTCGGCAACGCGCTCGTCGCTCCGGTGGTTGCCTACGTTCCCGAGGGCAGCGTCGACCCGCCCACGGCGCACATGCGCTTTCCCGGCACCATCACCGTTCCCTCGGCCACCTTCGAGTCCACGCTCGAGTCGGCCGGGCGAAGCTTCCGGCTGCACGGCTTCCGCGACGTCGTCTTCATCGGTGATCACGGCGGCTATCAGAAAGAGCTGCGCGTCGTCGCCGACCGGCTCAATCGCGAGTGGCGCGCAAGCGCCGTGCGCGCACACGCGATCGTCGAATACTATCGGGCGGCCGAGGTCGCGTGGCCCGCCGCTCTCCGCGAACGCGGCTACCGCGACGCCGAGATCGGCACCCATGCCGGGCTCGCCGACACGTCGCTCGCCCTCGCGGTCGACCCGCGTCTCGTGCGTTCCGACAAGCTCCGTGCGGACGCGAAGCCCGCGCCGAGCGACGGCACCTACGGCGACCCGCGGCGGGCGAGCGCGGACCTCGGTCGCGTCGGCGTCGACATCGTCGTCGCGGCAACCGTGGCCGCGATCCGCAAGTCGACCGCGCGCCCGTAGACGATCCCCTTCCCCTCGTTGCAGGACTCCTCGTGATTGCCCTCAGACTGCAAGTTCCGTTGCTTCTGTTCGCCTCCGCAGCGCTCGCCGCCGTCGTCGCGGCGCAAGCTCCCACCGCGGCGCATGCCCGCGCCGTCGTGACCGTTCCCGGCATGCCGCCCGTGCTTAACCCGTCCAATCTCTACAGCGAGACGGCGGCGGGCAAGGTGAGCTCCGCAGTCGCGGGCGACCTGCATCGCGTCTACGTCCCGAACCTGCAGTCGAACGACGTCTACGTCATCGATGCCGATACGCTCGCGGTCGTCAACAAGTTCAAGGTCGGGCTCAACCCGCAGCACGTGGTGCCGTCGTGGGACATGCGTACGCTCTGGGTCGCGAACAACGCCGAGAACACGAAGATCGGCAGCCTGACGCCGATCGACCCGCGCACGGGCAAGCCGGGCAAGCCGATTGCCGTCGACGACCCCTACAACATGTACTTCTCGCCCGACGGCAAGTCGGCCATCGTCGTCGCCGAGGGGCACAAGCGGCTCGACTTCCGCGATCCGGCGACGATGGCCATGCAGTACTCGCTCGACGTCCCGGGGTGCGGCGGGATCAACCACGCCGACTTCTCGATCGACGGCCGGTTTGCGATCTTCACGTGCGAATTCACGGGCACCGTCGCGAAGATCGATCTCGTCGAGCGGAAGGTCGTGGGGTACATCCAGCTCATCAAGCCCGGACTGCCCACGCAGGTCGTCAAGGGCATCGACGGCCGCGACGAGGTGATCTGCACGACGTGGAAGGGAATGCCGCAGGATGTCCGGATCTCGCCCGACGGCCGCACGTTCTACGTCGCCGACATGATGGCGAACGGCGTGCACGTCGTCGACGGCGATTCGTTCCGGCAGACGGGATTCATTCCCACGGGCGTCGGCACTCACGGCCTCTATCCCTCGCGCGACGGGCGCAAGCTCTACGTCGCGAATCGCGGGTCGAACAAGATCCACGGTCGACCAAAGGGCAAGGGCAGCGTGTCGGTGATCGACTTCGCGACGGGCAAGGTCGACCTGACGTGGCCGATCCCGGGCGGTGGCAGCCCCGACATGGGCAATGTGAGCGCCGACGGCAAGCGGCTTTGGCTTTCGGGTCGCTACGACAACGTGGTCTACGCGATCGACACGGCGTCGGGCGAGGTGACGCAGATCCCGGTCGGCAAGGAGCCGCACGGCCTGACGGTGTGGCCCCAGCCCGGACGGTATTCGCTCGGGCACACCGGCAACACGCGCTGAGAAGTAGGGTCAGACCCGACTTTCTTCCGCCACGCAACCGCCTACTGCCCGAACGGAAGGCTCCCGGCTGACGGAAAGTAGGGTCTGACCCTATTTAGCTGCCGCGCCTACGTTCCACGGGCGATGACGGTCGCGCCGCCCATGTACGGTTGGAGGACCTCGGGCACGTCGATGCCGCCGTCCGCGCGCTGGTAGTTCTCCATGACCGCGACCAGCGCGCGGCCGACCGCGAGGCCGGAGCCGTTCAGCGTGTGGACGAGTTCCGGCTTCCCCTGCGCGTTGCGGAACCGTGCCTGCATCCGCCGCGCCTGGAACGCCTCGCAATTCGAGACCGACGAGATCTCGCGGTACGCGCGCTGCCCGGGCAGCCACACCTCGAGGTCGTAGGTCTTGGCACTCGCAAAGCCGATGTCGCCGGTGCAGAGCGCGACGACGCGGTAGGGCAACCGCAGCCGCTGCAGCACGGCCTCCGCATGGCCGGTCATCTCCTCGAGCGCGTCGTACGACTTGTCCGGGCGGACGATCTGCACCATCTCGACCTTGTCGAACTGGTGCTGGCGGATCATCCCGCGCGTGTCCTTGCCGTAGCTGCCGGCTTCCGAACGGAAGCATGGCGTGTGCGCGGTGAGGCGGATCGGCAGCGCGCCCGGCGGCAGGATCTCGCCGCGAACCGAGTTCGTGAGCGTGATCTCCGACGTCGAGATCAGGTACAGCGGCTCGCCCGCGCCTTCGGTGCCGCCTTTCGTCACCGCGAACATGTCCGCTTCGAACTTGGGGAGCTGCGTCGTCCCGACGAGCGTCTCCGCGTTGACGATGTACGGCGTGTAGCACTCGGTGTAGCCGTGCTCGCGCGTCTGCAGGTCGAGCATGAATTGCGCGAGCGCGCGATGAAGCCGCGCGAGGCCGCCGCGCAGGAACGAGAAGCGCGCGCCGGAGAGCTTGGCCGCCGTCGCGAAGTCGAGGAGCCCGAGTCCTTCACCCAGGTCCGTGTGGTCCTTCACCGGAAAGTCGAACGTCCGCGGCGTGCCCCAGCGGCGAATCTCGACGTTGTCTTCGGTCGATCTGCCCAACGGCGTCGACGGGTGCGTGAGGTTCGGCAGGTCGAGCAGGAAGTCGCGCATGGCCGCCTGCACGCGATCGAGCTCGCCTTCGAGCCGCTTCGTCTCCTCGCCGATGCCGTGGACTTCGGCGAGCAGCGCCGATGCGTCCTCGCCCTTCCCCTTCGCGGCGCCTATCGCCTTCGACAGGGCGTTGCGCTTCGCCTGCAGCTCCTGCGTGCGTGTCTGGATCCGCTTCCTTTCGGCTTCGAGCGACTCGAAGCGCGCGCCATCCAGCGTGACGCCCCGCTTCGCAAGACCAGCGGCGACGGCGGTGAGATCGTTGCGCAGCAGATTGACGTCGAGCATCGCACGATTCTAGCAAACGCAAAAGCAGGGTCAGACCCCACTTTTCGCCGCGCGTCGCCGTCATCGACGCGCGGGCACGGTCCAACGGGCTACTTCGCTTGCAGCCGATAGACGTACTCGGTCAGCGCCAGCACACGGCCGCGGATGTAAGCCTCCGGATCGTACGGCACGTCGACGTAGTACTCGGCGGCGGCGACGGAATACCGCTTGCCCCACACGGGCATCTCGCGCGAACCATGTGCGGCCACGTTGGCCCGCCCGTCGATGACCGCATAGACGCGCTCGAACGGATAGACACCGCCGTTCTTCTTCGCGAGCTGGCTCAGATCGACCGGTGCCTTGGTCAGTGAAGCCTTGTACGGCCCATCGCCCTTGCCGCTCAAGCCGTGGCACAGGGCGCAACTCGTGTCGTACTCGACCTTGCCCGGATCGACCTTGTCCGCCGCAAGGGCGGTGCCGGTCGAGACGCCGACCGCTGCCAGAAGGACCAGCTTCCACGCATTGCGCTTCATGGTCACACCCCAATCTTGTCGAAGTCGTCGATTGACCGACCCCATTGCCTTTCGTCAATTGTTCTTGCGCACGCAACTATCGACCACCCGGCCGACGCGATACCGGGCCACCGATTTTGAATTTACGCCAGGCATCACGAACGCCATTGATCTGGGTCAACGAGAATCTGCCGGCTCGCGGTGGGCCGGGGGCGCGACGCGATGTCGCGCCGGCGGGAAGAACCGGAGCGCCGACGAACGCCGGGATTCCTCAGGAGGACTACGACAAGCCGCCGCGGGACTTCCGGTCCGCCTCGCGCAACGCGTGGAGTCTTTCGCGAATCCGCGCTTCGAGCCCGCGATCGGTCGGCTGGTACCACGTCACGTCGGGCATGTTGTCGGGAAAATACCGCTCGCCCGCGGCGAACGCGCCTTCCTCGTCGTGGGCGTAACGGTAGCCCTTGCCGTAGTCGAGCTGCTTCATGAGCTTGGTCGGCGCGTTGCGCAGGCGCAGCGGCACCGGCCGCGAGCCGTCTTCCTTGACGAACGCGCGCGCGGCGCCGAAAGCCGCGTACACAGCGTTGCTCTTGGGCGCGCACGCGAGATAGAGGACGGCCTCCGCGAGCGCGAGCTCGCCCTCGGGCGACCCCAGCCGCTCGTAGGTTTCCACGGCGGCCAGCGCGAGCGACAGCGCGCGCGGGTCGGCGAGGCCGATGTCCTCGGTCGCCATCCGGATCATTCTCCGCCCGACGTAGAGCGGATCCGCGCCGCCGTCGAGCATCCGGCACATCCAGTAGAGCGCGGCATCCGGGTTCGACCCGCGCACCGCCTTGTGGAGCGCGGAGATCTGGTCGTAGAAAGCTTCGCCGCCCTTGTCGAAGCGGCGCAGGCTGCGCGCAATCGTCGCCTCGACGAACGCGACGTCGAGCGGCGCCCGGCGACCTTCGCCCGCGGCCGTGACGAGATACTCGATCAGGTTGATCACGCGCCGGCCATCGCCGTCGGCATAGGCGATGAGCGCGTCGCGCGCCGGGGGCTCGAGCGCGAGATCGGGCGCGGCCGCGCTCAGCGCCCGGTCGAGCAGCTGCCCGAGCTCATCCGGCGCGAGCGGCTCCAACACATAGACCGCGGCGCGCGAGAGCAACGCGCTGTTGACCTCGAACGAAGGGTTCTCGGTCGTCGCGCCGATGAACGTCACGAGCCCGCGCTCGACGTACGGCAGGAACGCATCCTGCTGCGCCTTGTTGAAGCGGTGAACCTCGTCGACGAACAGGATCGTGTGCCGTCCCGACTGCGCGAGGATCGCCTCGGCGCGCGCGACGGCGTCGCGGATGTCCTTGACGCCGGACAGCACGGCCGAGAGCGCGATGAACTCGGCGTTGAACGCGTCGGCCATGAGCCGCGCGATCGTCGTCTTGCCGGAGCCCGGCGGACCCCACAGGATCATCGAATGCGGCTTGCCCGACGCGAAGGCGACGGCGAGCGGCTTGCCCGGAGCGAGCAGGTGTCGCTGGCCGATGACCTCGTCGAGCGTCTTCGGCCGCAGCCGCTCGGCGAGGGGCACGGCGGGGTTTTCGGCGGTGAAGAGATCGTTCACGGTCGCAAGCCGCGAGCGGCGCATTGACCCGCGCCCGCGGCAACCCCTACATTGGCAGGAATGACCCGATTATCAAGCATTTCGCTCGATCCCGTCCGGGCCGGACGCCGGCGCGGCGGAGCGCGGGCCGTCTGGCTGTCGCCGTTCCTTGCGCTCGCGTTCGCGGCGAGCGCCGGCGCGTTCGACCTCGAGGGGCATCGCGGCGCGCGCGGCCTGCGGCCCGAGAACACGCTTGCGGCCTTCGCCTTCGCTCTCGCGAGTGGCGTCACCACGATCGAAACCGATCTCGCGGTGACGAAGGACGGCGTCCTCGTGATCTCGCACGACCCCTATCTCAATCCGGACGTCGTGCGCACGCCGGACGGGCACTGGCTCGGCGCCAAGGGGCCGCCGATCCACAGCCTCACGCTGGCCGAGCTCCAGCGCTACGACATCGGTCGCCTCAATCCCGCGAGCGCGTACGCCCGCTCGTTTCCCGAGCAGCGGGCGGAGGACGGCGAGCGGTTCCCGACGCTCGAACAGCTCTTCGCGCTCGTGAAGGCAGCGAGCCGGCCGGTGCGGCTCAACCTGGAGACGAAGATTGCGCCCGACGGCAGCTTCGCGACCGTCGACGCGGAGACCTTCGCCGCGCTGACGGTCGAAGCGATCCGCAAGGCGGGACTCGCGAGCGAGGCGACGATCCAGTCGTTCGACTGGCGCACGCTCGTGGCGGCACGAAAGCTCGCTCCCGAAATCGCCACCGCCTGCCTGACGATCGAATCCGGGAGCAACGACACGGTGCGGCGGCGCGCAGATGCGCCCTCCCCATGGCTCGCCGGGCTCGACTTGCGCACGGTCGATGGATCGCTGCCGCGCCTCGTGAAGGCCGCGGGCTGCCGCACGTGGAGTCCGTTCTGGCGCGACGTTACCGAGGCGGCCGTCGTGGAATCGCATGCGCTGGGCCTCGCCGTCCTGCCGTGGACCGTCGACGATCCGCGCGACATGGCTCGCCTGATCGACCTGGGCGTCGACGGCCTCATCACCGACTACCCGGATCGGGCCCGCCGGGTGATGGCGGACAAGGGCATTCCGCTGCCGTAGTTTCGTCGCGGGGCGGCGACACTGCTACACCGCGTCGGCTCGGCATCTTCGAAGTGACCGGGCCGTCCGGGCTCGCCCGGCATCCAGCGCGCACGGCCCCGGGGGCACGCTCGCGGCGGGGCGCTGCCGACGGAGTCGGTGGCCCCGGTCCCGCTGCGAAGAGCCTCCGCGACCCACCGCGGGTCGCTACTGCCCCAGCACGTCCGCGCCCTTCGGCGGCACGAACGCGAACTGCGCCGCGTCGATCGCGACGTTGCGCTCGAACCCGTCGAACGTCAGCGTCGTCACGTTGCCGAGCCCATCGCGGAGCTCCATCGTGCGCGGGAGATTGTCGCGGAAGCCGATGCGGACGCGCTCGATCCCGGTTTCCGGGCTGCGCGGCTTGGCGTCGACGAGCTCGACCCCCTCGGCCTTGCCGGCGTCGGTGAGCTCGAAATTTCGCTCGAGCGCATTGTCGCCGGCGAGGAGCGCGGCCGGGCTGGCGCCGAGCGTCGCGTCCTGGTGGCGGACGATCACCTGGTTCAGGTCGCGGTCGTAGATCCAGAGCTTCGCGCCGTCGCCGACGATGAGCTGCTCGTACGGTTTCTCGTACGACCAGCGGAAGCGGCCGGGCCGCTGGAACGTGAACGTGCCGGAGCTCTCCTGCGGCGTGCGCGCGCCTTTCGCGAGCACCGACTGGCGGAAAGTCGCGCGCCCGCTCTTCGCGCCGTCGACGAATGCCTTGAGCTGCGCGAGGCCGCTCGCCTCCGCCCCCCCGGCGAGCACGAGCAGCGCAACGAGCGTTGCGACGAGTCGCCGCATCGTCAGGTCCCCGGCATCGTTTTGGGAGTCCCCGGAATGTTGGCGAGGCAGTTGCCGACCGGATCGAGCACGACGTACGAATGGTCGCGCGGCTCGTACTGCTTGCGGCCGTCGACCCGCTTCCACTGCCGGACGTAGACGCGCCAAGAGTCGAGTGCGTATTCGGGATCGGAGTCGCAGCCGTCGACCCACCAGTCGGGACCGCAGAAGTCCGTCGGCATCAGCGCCTTCGCGCGTTCGGCTGCCTGCTCGGCGGTGATCCGCGGAGCGCCGGCCGCGCGGTCCTTCGGGCAGTAGGTCGCGCCCTCGCGGTAGACGAGCACCGGCCCGGCGACGGCGACGCTCGCCATCGCGCCGAGCGCGAGTGCAGCTACGGGCCGCGCGAGCCGCGCGATCACCGCACCTCGCTCTTGCCCGCCGGCACGAGCACGTCGCGATTGCCGTTCGACTGCATGGGCGAGACGAGTCCGGCGCGCTCCATCTGCTCGATCAGCCGGGCGGCGCGGTTGTAGCCGATCCGGAGGTGCCGCTGGACGAGCGAGATCGACGGCCGCCGCGTCTGCAGCACGATCGCGACCGCCTGGTCGTACATCGGGTCCGATTCGGCGTCGGCGGCTTCGACGCTGACGCCCTCCTCGCCGTTGCCGTTGGCCGCGCCTTCGAGCAGGCCCTCGACATACTGCGGTCCGCCCTGCGCCTTGAGGTGCTCGACGACGCGGTGCACCTCGACGTCGGACACGAACGCGCCGTGCACGCGCAGCGGATAGCCGACGCCCGGCGGCTGGAACAGCATGTCGCCCTGGCCGAGCAGCGTCTCGGCGCCCATGTGATCGAGGATCGTCCGGGAGTCGACCTTGCTCGCGACCTGGAAGGCGATCCGCGACGGAATGTTGGCCTTGATCAGGCCGGTGATCACGTCGACCGAAGGCCGCTGCGTCGCGAGGATCAGGTGGATCCCCGCCGCGCGCGCCTTCTGGGCGATTCGCGCGATCAGCTCCTCGATCTTCTTGCCGGTCACCATCATCAGGTCGGCGAGCTCGTCGATCACGACGACGATGTACGGCATCTCCTCGAGCGGCTCCGGCGCGTCGGGCGTGAGCGTGAACGGGTTGCCGAGCGGCTTGCCGGCCTTCTTCGCCTCGGCGACCTTCCCGTTGTAGCCCGACAGGTTGCGGACGCCCAGCGTCGACATGAGCTTGTAGCGCCGCTCCATCTCGCCCACGCACCAGTTGAGCGCGTTGCCCGCGAGCTTCATGTCGGTGACGACCGGCGCCAGCAGGTGCGGAATGCCCTCGTACACCGAGAGCTCGAGCATCTTCGGATCGACGAACAGCAGGCGCACCTGCCGCGGCTCGGCCTTGTACAGGAGCGAGAGCACCATCGCGTTGACGGCGACCGACTTGCCGGAGCCCGTCGTGCCGGCCACCAGCATGTGCGGCATGCGCGCGAGGTCGGCGATGACCGGCTTGCCCGCGATGTCCTTCCCGAGCGCGAGCGTGAGGGGGCTCGTCGTGTCGTTGTAGGTCGTCGACGACAGGATCTCGACCAGCTTGACGATCTGCCGCTTGGGGTTCGGTAGCTCGAGTCCCATGCACGACTTGCCGGGAATCGTCTCGACCACGCGGATGCTCACCACCGACAGCGCGCGCGCCAGGTCCTTCATCAGGTTGACGATCTGCGCGCCCTTGACGCCCACGGCGGGCTCGATCTCGAAGCGCGTGATCACCGGGCCGGGATAGGCCGCCAGCACGCGAACCGCGACGCCGAAATCGGCGAGCTTGCGCTCGATCAGCCGCGACGTGAACTCAAGCGCCTCGGCGCCGATCGATTCCTGGGCCGGCGGGGCGTCGTCGAGCAGTGCCAGCGGCGGGAGCGGCGAGTCGGGCATGTCGACGAAGAGCGGCCGCTGCCGTTCCTTGACCGCGCGCTCCGATTTCGCGACCTCGGCGACAGGCGGCACGACCACCACGGGCTCGTGAACGACCTCGTCGTGCTTCGCGAGCACGACCGCTTCCCGCAGGGCCAGCGCCCGCGCGCCGCGCTCGCGGTCGCGCCGCTCCTCGGAACGGCGCCGCAGCCCTCCGATCGCGGCTTCGAGACCGGTGCCGATCCGCTCCATGAGCCTGAGCCACGACATTCCGGAGAACAGCGACCAGCCCACGGCGAACAGCACGATCAGGAGCAGCGTCGCGCCGTTGAACCCGGCCACCTTTGCGAGCGACCCGCCGATCAGGTCGCCGAACACCCCGCCCGCGCGCTGCGGCAGCGCCGCCGGCAGCCGATAGAAGCGCAACGCTTCGAGCGCCGCGCTCGTGAGCAGCACGAGGCCGAAGCCCAGGATCCCGAGCGAGAGCGGATGCTCGCGCGCGCGCTCGGGGTGGCCGATCCGGCGATATCCGGCGACGACCAGCACGACGCCGGCGGCGACCCACCACCACGCCGACAAGCCGAACAGATAGAACAGCAGATCGGAAATCCACGCGCCGGCGACGCCGCCCTTGTTCGCGATCGGTGCGCCGATGCCCGACGTCGACCACGCGGGATCGTCGCGCGAGTACGTGAAGAGGACCATCGCGAGCCACGCGAACGCCGCGACGACGATGAGCCACCAGGACTCGCGGACGAGGCGCGCGAACCGCGGCGAGAGCTCCGGCGACGGCGGCGCCACAGCGACGCGCCCGCGGCCGGTTCGGCGCGGGGTCGCTAGCTCTTTTTTATTGAAAAACATAACATTAGACGTAACACTTCGTGCGATGCATTATACACCGCCCGGCGTCCGTTGAAAGGTCGGCGACGTCGGAACCGACATCGCATTTGGGGGCGCCGGGAGGCGCCCGCATATCAAGTAAAATCAGACGATTTGCGAAGCGAGAATCGAATGCCCGTGAAGCATGCCCGCCTGCTGATCCTGGGATCCGGACCCGCCGGTTACTCCGCGGCAGTATACGCTGCGCGCGCGAACCTGAAGCCCGTGCTGATCACCGGTCTCGCGCAGGGCGGACAGCTGATGACGACGACCGACGTCGACAACTGGCCGGCCGACGCGGCGGGCGTCCAGGGCCCCGAGCTGATGGCACGCTTCCAGCAGCACGCCGAGCGCTTCGAAACCGAGCTCGTGTTCGACCAGATCCACTCGGCGCACCTCGGCGAGCGGCCCCTGCGGCTCGTCGGCGACAACGGCGAATACACGTGTGATGCGCTGATCATCGCTACGGGCGCGTCGGCGCGCTACCTCGGCCTGCCGTCCGAGCAGCATTTCGCGGGCAAGGGCGTGTCGGCGTGCGCGACCTGCGACGGTTTCTTCTACAAGGGCCAGGACGTCGTGGTCGTCGGGGGCGGCAACACGGCGGTCGAGGAGGCGCTCTACCTGTCGAACATCGCGAACAAGGTGACGATCGTCCACCGGCGCGACAAGTTCCGCGCCGAGGCGATCCTCGTCGACCGGCTGGTCGCGAGGACGAAGAACGGCGGCAACGTGCGCATCGTGTGGAACCACACACTGGACGAGATCCTGGGCGACGCCTCGGGCGTCACCGGCGCGCGGGTCAAGGACGTGAAGACGGGCGCCACCACCGACGTGCCGGTGAGCGGGGTCTTCATCGCCATCGGTCACACGCCGAATACGCAGCTCTTCGAAGGCCAGCTCGCGATGGCCGGCGGCTACATCAAGGTGAAGAGCGGCACCGAAGGAAACGCCACCGCGACATCGGTCGCGGGCGTGTTCGCCGCCGGCGACGTCGCCGATCACGTCTATCGGCAGGCGGTCACTTCCGCCGGCACGGGGTGCATGGCGGCGCTCGACGCCGAGGCGTATCTCGAAGGCGCGTAGCTCACGCGCCTGGCGATGGCGAAGCTATCCGACCTGAAGCGGCTCCTCGAGGACGCCCGGGTCAGGACCCGCGAGTCCGCGCCCGAAGCGGCCAAGGCGCCGCCCTCGCGCGCCGCGTCGTCACCGCGCCGCGCGCTCGCTGCCGCCAAGCACGGCGACGGCGATATCGATCTCGCCCAGGCGTTCTCCGACGTGGAGCGGCTTGCGCCATCCAAGCGCGCCGCGCATGCGCGGCCCCGCGCCGCACCGATCGCCCGGCAGAGCATCGCCGACGATGCCGACGCTCTGGCGGCGTCGAAGTTCGGCGCCGAGCCCGCTCCCGACACGTGGGACGTGGGCCAGGAGCACGAAGCGGGTCAAACCTACGTTCGGCGCGGCCTCGGCACCGACGTGCTCGCCAGGCTCCGGCGCGGGCACTGGGCGGTGCAGGGCGAAATCGACCTGCACGGCCACACGGCGGCCGAGGCGCACGACGCGCTCGCCGATTTCCTGGACGAGGCGCGCGCGCGGGGCTATCGCTGCGTCCGCGTCGTCCACGGCAAGGGTCTCACGTCGCCCAACAAGGAGCCCGTGCTGAAGGGCAAGGTCCGCCGGTGGCTGTCGCACTGGGACGACGTGCTCGCCTATTGCGAGGCGCCGCGGCACTCGGGGGGCGGCGGCGCGGTGCTGGTGCTGCTGCGCGGCAGTCAGTAGCGCGCGTTGCCGGGCGTCCGCGGGAACGGAATCACGTCGCGCACGTTCGCAAGTCCCGTGACGTAGGCGACCGTGCGCTCGAAGCCCAGTCCGAAGCCGGCGTGCGGCACGGTGCCGTAGCGCCGCAGGTCGCGGTACCAGCCGTAGTGCGACGGGTCGAGGCCCGTTTCGGCCATCCGCGCGTCGAGCACGTCGAGGCGCTCCTCGCGCTGGCTGCCGCCGATGATTTCGCCGATGCCGGGCGCGAGCACGTCCATCGCGGCGACGGTGCGCCCGTCGTCGTTCACGCGCATGTAGAACGCCTTGATCGCCTTCGGGTAGTTGGTGACGATCACGGGGCGCCCCACGTGGTGCAGGGTGAGATAGCGCTCGTGCTCCGACTGCAGGTCGATGCCCCAGCCGACCGGGAACTCGAACTTCTGCTTCGCGTTCTCCAGGACGCGGATCGCCTCGTCGTAATCCATCCGCACGAATTCGGATTCGACGATGCCGGCGAGCTTCGCGATCACGCCCTTCTCGATCCGCTCCTCGAAGAAGGCCATGTCGTCGCCGCGCTCGGCGAGGACGGTGGCGAAGACGTGCTTGACCAGGGCCTCGGCGAGATCGGCGTTGTCGGCGAGCGTCGCGAACGCGATCTCGGGCTCGATCATCCAGAACTCGGCCAGGTGCCGGCTCGTGTTCGAGTTCTCGGCGCGGAACGTCGGTCCGAACGTGTAGACCTTGGACAAGGCGAGGCAATAGGCCTCGACATTGAGCTGGCCGGACACCGTCAGGAACGCCTCGCGTCCGAAGAAGTCCTGCGCGTAGTCGACCCTGCCGTCGGGCGAGCGCGGCAGGTTCGCGAGGTCGAGCGTGGAGACGCGGAACAACGCCCCCGCCCCTTCCGCGTCCGACGAGGTGATGATCGGCGTATTGACCCAGCAGAAGCCGCGCTCGTGGAAGAACCGGTGGATCGACTGGGCGATCGTGTGGCGCACGCGCGTCGTCGCGGCGATCACGTTGGTGCGCGGGCGCAGGTGGGCGACCTCGCGCAGGAACTCGAGCGTGTGCGGCTTCGGCTGGATCGGGTAGGTGTCGGGGTCGTCGACCCAGCCGACCACGCGGATCGAGTCGGCCTGCATCTCGAACGGCTGCCCCTTGGCCGGCGAAGGCACGATCCTCCCGGTGGCCTCGACCGCGCAGCCTGCGGTCAGGTGCAGCACTTCGGTCGTGTAGTTGGGCAGCGCCCCGGGCGCCACGACCTGGACCGGATGGAAGCCCGAGCCGTCGGACACGTGGACGAACGAGATGCCCGCCTTGGAATCGCGGCGGGTGCGCACCCATCCGGCGACGGTGACGGGATCGCCGGCGCTGGCACGCCCGGCGAGGATGTCGGCACAGGAAAGTCGGGGCATCGCGAAGCTCGTCCTAAGCCGGCTCGTCCGGCGCGGGCGGTATTGTAATCGGCAGGCCGCGCCGTTCCGCCATCGCAGTCGTACCGGCGTGACGCCTGCTGGCGTGAACATTCAAGACGTCGTTTATGCGATGCATGAGTCCTGCGAAGCCGTCATTCCCGCGCACGCGGGAATCCAGCGACTTGGGGCTTGGCAGGCGACAGTACAGCAACGTCGCCGGGTGACCGCCTTCGCGAGGACGACGGAGAACGTATGCGGCCGGCGCGTTCGTCGTGGATACAAGGTGTTGATGATTGACAGTCAGGGCCGCGCTGGCCGGTCTCCGGACCGGCGGCGGATGAAGTTCATCGCCTTCATCGACAGCACGACCTCGCCGCGCTGATTGAGCGCCTCGACCCGCGTGCGGACGAGCCCGCGATCGGGCTTCGAGCGGGAGACGCTCGCCTCGAGCACGGTCACGCGGACCGCCAGCACGTCGCCCGGTCGGACGGGCAGCGTCCACCTGAGCTCGTCGATCCCGGGCGAGACGATCGCGGCGACGTGCGAGAGATAGCGCTCGACGAGCACGCGCATCACGAGCGCGATCGTGTGCCAGCCGCTGGCGATGACGCCACCGAACGGGCCGCGCGCGGCGGCGCCGGGATCGGCGTGGATCGGCTGCGGGTCGTAGCGCCGCGCGAACTCGACGATCGCGTCCTCGTCGATCGCGATCCCGGCGTAGACGCAGGCCTCGCCGGGGACGTAATCCTCGAAGTAGCGCTCGCCGACCGGAACCGCGAGACCGGGGGCGCTCACGAGCGATTGCTGAGCACGCGATGGCTCTGCGCAGGCAGTTGCGCGCGCACTTCGTCGATGCGCGCGGGGTCGACGTCGCCGAAGACGACGCCAGGCCCCTCTTCGCGCTCGGCGATGATCCGGCCCCACGGATCGATCAGCGCCGAATGGCCATACGTGCGCCGGCCGCCGGGATGAGTCCCGCCCTGCGCGGCGGCGAGTACGTAGCACTGGTTCTCCACCGCCCGCGCCCGGAGGAGCAGATGCCAGTGCGCGGCGCCGGTGGTCGCCGTGAAGGCGGACGGCGCCAGGATCAGCGCGAGATCGCCGAAGCCGCGATAGAGCTCGGGAAAGCGGAGGTCGTAGCAGACCGAAAGTCCCACGCGCCCGCACGGAAGCGTAATGACGACCGGCGACTGGCCGGCTTCGATCGTGCGCCCCTCGTCGTAGCGCTCCTCGCCGCGCGCGAAGGCGAAGAGGTGGATCTTGTCGTAACGCGCGACGCGCGTTCCGTCCGGGCCGTACACGAGGCACGCGCTGCGGACCCGCTCGGGATCGCGGCAAGCGATCGGGACGGTCCCGCCGACGAGCCACAGCGCGTGGCGGCGCGCCTCGCCCGCGAGAAAGCGCTGCTGGGGTCCGTCGCCATCCGCCTCGCGGACGGCAACCTTGTCGGTCGCGTGCGCCCCGAAGATGCCGAAGTACTCCGGCAGCACGACGAGTCGGGCCCCGGCGTCCGCCGCTTCGGCGATCAGCGCTCGGGCCGCCTCCAGATTGGCGGCGACATCGCCGCCGGACACCATCTGCGCGGCCGCGACCCGGAGGGGCCGCCTCGCGAGGGCGGGCGCGCGGGTCACCGCAAGACGCGGCCGCGCACACCGCACGGTCATCGCACCAATCCTTCGAGCCGTGTTCCGGGCGTCCCGGGAGCCACGCTCGCGGTCGCCGTCCCGGTGCGCGTCACGACCGGGTCGGACCAGCCTCCGGTCACGGTGTACTGGTAGCTGAACAGCTGCTCGATCGGGTCCTTGAGCACGCTTTGCGCAAGCAGCGATCCCGCGCCGACCGCCGCACCGACGATCGGATTCGCGAAGAACAGGAGCGCGGCGCCGGCCGACACGCTCGCGGAAAGCGACGGCTGCACGTGCACCGTGAGCCGCTGCGTTTCCTGGGCAAGGTCGGCGTCGCCCGCGATCTCGACGCGCGCCGCCGGGCCCCGGAGCTTCAGGTTGTCGGTCGCCATCACGCCGTTTGCGATGCGGACGTCGCCGGTGATCTCGTCGAAGGCGAAGCCCTCGCTGAAGACGTCCTGGAAGTCGAGCGTCATCCGGCGCGGCAATGCCTGCAGCGACAGTACGCCGAGCAGCTTGCCGAAGCCGGGTTCGATCTTCGTGAAGCGGCCCTGCCCCACGGCGACCTTGAGCGAGCCGCCGAGCGAGGGTATGTCGAACTCGGCCGGCGATCCCGCCCAGGCGAGCTGGCCGCCGATCGTCGCCGGCGCGCCCGTGACATTGTCGGGAAACCCGAAGCGCGCGAGGAACTTGCCTGCCTCCTTGACGTCGAGAGCCACGTCGAGACTCGTCTGCTGCTGCCGTCCTTGACCGCGCCACGCGCCGCTCGCATCGATGCGGCCGGCCTCGTTCGACAGCGCGAGACGCTCGATCCGCCACTCGGAGCCTCTCGGCTTCGCCACCAGCTCGAGCTGGCCCAGCTCGCGGCCCTTCGAGACGAAGTTGTCGGCGGCGATGTCGAGCTCGGGCCACGGGTCGACCTGGCCCGACGCGGGCTTGGTGTCGGTGGTCTTGTCGGGTCCGCTCCACGAGGGAAGATCGCCGGCGGCCGGCATCGCGAAGCGGGACAGGCGCGCGACGATGCGACCGTTCGGCGCGTCGATTCCCGGCGCCGACCACGACGCGGTCCCGGCGATATCCCGGCCCTTGAACTCGAGCTTCCAGGCCTCCGGGGCGCGCCTCGCGGCGACCTTGAAATCGTTGAAGCGGCGGTCGAACAGCTCGAACGCTCCCACGCTGAGATCGACGCCGCCGAGCGCGACGGCATCGGTGTCCTGGCCGGCCGCGATCGCCCGCGCGCGGAGCGCGAGCCAATCGTCGAGGTTGAGCGTCGGCAGCTCGCCGCGCACCCAGATGCCGGGGCGGTCGGCGCGCAGGGGCTCGCTCGCCGAGGCCGCGCTTCCGAGCACGACCAGCGCGCGGTCGACGCGCATCTCGCGCCCGCGCTGCTTTCGATGCAGCGCGACCTGCATCGTGCGGCCATAGCTCAGCTCGACCAGATCCTCGTCCGGGTGGACGACGTCGTCGCGCAGCTCCACCTTCAGCGGCAGGCTGTCGCCCGCCGCCTTCCCGAGCGGCGCGGGAAGGTCGATGACTGCACCCTTGAGCGTGCTCTCGAAGACCCAGGTCGACGAATCGGGCCGCACGCCGACGACCACGCCCCAATCGGTGGTGCCCGAAACCCGCGCCGCGAATGGCGTCGCGACCTCGTGTCGCAGCGCCGCGAGGTTGGCGGTGCCCGCGCCCGACAGTCGCACGCCCCCGTCGGCGCTCGCGACCGAGAATTTCGCCGGCCCTCCGGCCATCTCGGCCGAGACGTCGCGCGCTCGAACGTCGGACTCGGTGAACGCGACCTTCCCGTTGAGCTGCGTGAGTCGCGGCATGCCTGGAAATCCGACCTGTCCGTTGGCCAGGGCGAGTTCGCCCGCGACACGGCTCTCCGCCCACTTGCCGAGCGGCAACTCGAGGTGCAGCACGAGACCGGCGTCGCCAGCGGCCTCGGCGTCCTCGGTGAACTGGCCGGTCATGGCGTCGACCGGGCTCTGGCGGACGAAACGCAGGAAATCCGCGAGCGGGCCCGTCGCCGTCCCGTCGACGGTGAGCTTCGGCGCTCCGCCGCGCAGGTCGGCGATCGCGGCGCGCGTCTTGCCGAACTCGGCGCCGAACATTCGCCCGCGCGCCGCGTCGATCGTCATCGAGGCGCCCTCGAAGCGGAGCTCGCCGTCGATGCCCTCGATCGCCGGCCAGCGTGGCGCGTAATCGAGGGTCACGCCGCGCCCCTTCACGGTGACGATGAACTGGCCCGACTTGCCGTCGGCAAACGGGAAATGCGCGAGATCGCCGGCAACCTTGAGGCGTGCATCGGTCACCTCGCCGCGGGTGAGCGCGCGTTCCACCCACGCGCGCGTCGGCTCGCCGACCGCGCGCGGCAGGTATCGGTAGACCTGCGAGGGATCGCCGCGCGTCAGCTGCGCCGTGAGGTCGATCTCGCCCGGGCCGCGTGTCGTGGTCCGATAGGTCCCAGCCAGGCTTCCCGCCGCGTGCGCGTTGGCGAATTCGAGCCGCGTGATGTCGACGCGCGTCCGCCCGCCGGCGCGATCCCAGCGCAGTGCGCCCTGCAGCGAGTCGAGCGGAATCGGCGCCGCGAACACCCGCGGCAGCTCGAGCACGCCGTTGCGCGTCGAGAGCTTGACCTCGCCGCCCTTCTCTCTCGCCGTGAACGAGCCCGACACGCCCTGGGCCCCGGGAAACGCGTCCTGGGCGACGATCCCGAGCTGCTCGAAGTCCGCCGCGGCGTCGAAGGCCGTCGGCGCCTCGGGCGGACCTTCCCAGTGCAGGCGTCCGCGCGCAAGCGTGCCGCGCGGCGCGAAGCGGACGAGATCCCTGCGCCACCGCTCCGAGAGCGGCAGGGACGCGGCGATGTCTCGCAGCGGCTCGAGCCGTGCACGATCGAATTCGAGCGTACCGCTCGCGGGGCGGCCCTCGACCGCCTCGCGCTGCACGAGCGTGAACGTCGCCGGCTCGAAACGCGCGCCGGCGGTCGTGACGAACGCCAGGTCCCGCGCGAACACCTCCATCTGCGGCGGCGTATTGCGCCAACCCGCGCGGCCGGAGAGATGCGCGAGATCCAGCGGGGGGAGCTTCTCGTCGAGCTGTACGCGCGCGTCGGCGAGCTCGAGGTCGGCGACGATCTCGCGCGCTTCGCCGTGGGCGAAATCGAACCAGACGCGCAGCGCCCCCTTGCCTTTCGCGATCGCCGGCGGCAACGGCAGCCATTCGCGCCAGGCCTCGACGTCGGCGTAGTCGAGCCGCACGTAGAAGCGTCCTCGCGCCTCCCGCCACTCACGGATCGAGCCGCCCTGCACATCGCCACGCACGTCGAGCGGTGCGGCGATGTCGCTGGGGGGCGTGCCGGCGATGCCGAAGCGGTGGTGGCCGAACCGGTTCTCGAGGCGGAGCTGCACGCGGTCGAGCACGAGCTGCGGCGCGTTGCGCAGGTCGTCGTTCCAAAGGACGAGCGCATCGTGGATCACGATCTGCCGCTGGCGCAGCAACCAGCCCGTCAGCCGCCCATCGTCGTGCTCGGGATCGAATTCGAGGCCGCCCACGTGGATTAGCCCGGCGCGGTCGCGGCGGATCGCGAGCCGGGGACGCTCGATCGCGAGCTCCTTTACGCGGAGCTCGAGGAGCGGGAGCGAGGTCCACGCGACGACCAGGTCGACCTCGGGCAGCTCGACCATCGGCACCTCGCTCGCTCGCGCGCGATCGAGCACGCGCAGTCCCGTCACGACCAGCTTGGGATTCCAGCCGTCCCAGCCGGTCGCGATGCCGTCGATCTCGACGCGCTCGCCGAGCTGCGCCGACAAGGTCGCGATCAGCGTGTCGCGGTAGGACTCGATGCGCGGAAAGACGACGAACCGGACGGCGAGCAGCAAGAGCGCGAACAGCGCGAAGCCCGCCACGATCGCCACCCCCGTGAAGCGCACGAGCCGGCGCAATCCGGGCTGAACGACACCCCGGGCGCGATCAGGAGTACGCGGGGAAGGCATAATGGACGGGATCGTCTGCATTGTATCGGATACCCGCCCCTCGCCCGCGTTCGACCCGCGCGGCGAGTGGGTCTCTCGTCCGTCCCGCATGGGCCTCGACCGCGACCTCGCCGCCGCCCTTACCTACAGCCGTTTCGCGACGCAGTCGCTCGCTGCGCACCCGGAGGATGCCGATTGGCTGGCCGCGCGCATCGACGCGCCCGCCGACGGTGCCGATTCGGCCCTCGCCGAGTTCGTCGCCGGTGCCGACGGCGAGCAGCTCGCGCCGGCACTGAGGACGCTTCGGCGACGCACGCTGCTGCTCGTGCTTGCGCGCGACCTCACGAAACGGGCGGATCTCGACGAAGTCTGCCGGACGATGACGGCGCTGGCCGAGACTTCGCTCGCCGCCGCGGTGGCGACGCACCACCGGGCGCTCGCGGCGGTCCACGGCGAGCCACGCGACGAGCGCGGCACGGCGCAGGAACTGGTCGTCGTCGGAATGGGCAAGCTCGGCGGCGGGGAACTCAACGTCTCGTCCGACATCGACCTCGTCTTCGTGTATCCCGACGACGGCGAAACCGATGGCGCGCACCCCGTATCGAACCGCGAGTTCTTCGACAAGCTCGGTCGCCGCGTAATCGGAGCGCTCGGCGACGTGACCGCGGAAGGCTTCGTGTTTCGCGTCGACATGCGACTCCGCCCCTACGGCGAGAGTGGACCGCTCACCGCGCCCTTCGCGGCGCTGGAGCAGTACCTGATCACGCAAGGCCGCGCGTGGGAGCGCTACGCGTGGCTCAAGGCGCGACCGCTTACCGGCGGCCGCCACGACGAGCTCATGGCGCAAGTGACGCCGTTCGTCTTCCGCAAGTACCTCGACTACGACGCCTACGAGGGACTGCGGGACATCCACCGCCAGATCCGAGAGCAGGTGAAGCGCCGCGACTACGCGCCGGATCTCAAGCTCGGCCCCGGCGGCATTCGCGAGATCGAGTTCATCGTGCAGGCCCTGCAGATCGTGCGCGGTGGCCGCGAGGCCGCGCTCCGCGTCCGCAGCACGCGAGCAGCGCTCGCCACGGTCGCCGCGCGGCGTCTCCTGCCCGATGCAGCGGCCGAATCGCTGGCGGCGGCCTATGTTTTCCTGCGCAACATCGAGCACCGGCTCCAGTACCGGGACGACCGTCAGACCCAGCTCCTGCCCGCCGAGCGCGGCGAGCGGGACGCGCTTGCGCGAGCGGCAGGCTTTCCCGATCTGGACCAGTTCGAGCGCGCGCTCGCGCGTCATCGCGACGCGGTGAGCGCGCAGTTCGATGCAGCGTTCGGCGGCGCTGCGATTGCCGAGCGGGCCGAACCCGGCACCGGTGCACCGGACGCGCTGGCCCCGCTCGCGGCGCTCTGGCGCGGGGACCTCGGCGATGCCGCCGCGCAGGACACGCTCGCCCGCGCCGGATTCGACGATCCGACGGGGCTCGCGGGCGAGCTCGCACGCTTCCGCGCGAGCGGCCGCTATGTCGCGCTGCCGGCGCTCTCGCAGCAGCGGGTCGACGACCTGGTGCCGAGGCTCCTGCGCGTCGCGGCGACCGAACGCATCGAGGGGGCGACATCACGGGCGGTGTTTCAACGGCTGTTCGATCTTCTGGGTTCCGTGACCCGCCGCAGCGCCTACCTCGCGCTTCTCGCGGAGCACCCGCCCGTGCTGCCGCGCCTCGCGCAGCTCATGGGCGCATCGAGCTGGGCCGCCGATTACCTCACCCGCCATCCGCTGCTGCTCGACGAGCTCCTCGATGCGCGGGTTCTGCTCGCGGCGCCGGATTGGGACGCCTGGCGGGAGGAACTTGCGCGCCTCATGCACGATCACCGCGGGGACGCCGAGCGGCAGATGGACGCGCTCCGCCACTTCCGCCAGGCGCAAGCGTTCCGCCTCCTCGCCCAGGATCTCGCCGGGCTCCTGACCGTCGAGCGCCTCGCCGATCACCTCTCGGCGCTCGCCGACGTGATCCTCGCGGCCACGCTCGCCGCCGTGTGGGCGCAGATGGGCGGACGCGCCGAGGCGCCGCCGAAATTCGCCGTCGTCGGCTACGGGAGACTCGGCGGAAAGGAGCTCGGCTACGCGTCCGACCTCGACCTCGTGTTCCTCCACGATGACGCCGAAGAGGCCGCGCCCGAGCGCTACGCGCGGCTCGCGCAGCGGATGATCACGTGGCTCACCGCAACGACCGCCGCCGGGACGCTGTACGACATCGACGTGCGCCTGCGTCCCGACGGCGCCGCCGGCTTGATGGCGTCGTCGCTCGCATCGTTTTGCCGCTACCAGCGCGAGCACGCCTGGACGTGGGAGCACCAGGCGCTGACGCGCGCCCGCTTCGTCGCCGGCGACGCGACGATCGGTGCCGCGTTCGAAGCGGAGCGCGAGGCGATCCTGCGCGCGCGGCGCGACCGCGGGCGGCTCGCCGCCGACGTGGTCGAGATGCGGCGCAAGATGGCCGTCGGTCATCCGAACCGCACCGCGCTCTTCGACCTCAAGCACGACGTCGGCGGCATGGTCGACGTCGAGTTCGCCGTGCAGTACCTCGTCCTGGCGCACGCGCACGATCATCCGGGGCTGACCAGGAACCTTGGCAACATCGCCCTTCTCGGCATCGCGGGCGAGCTCGCGCTCATCCCCTCGGCGCTCGGCGCCGCCGCCACCGACGCCTACCGCGAGTTCCGCCGCCTGCAGCACCAGGTGCGGCTGACCGGTGCACCCCACGCCCGCGTCGAACCGGCCCCGCAGGAAGGGCGGCGCGGTGCGGTTTCCGCGCTCTGGGCCCGTCTGTTCGGCAGCCCGCGCGCCTGACGCCGCGGCGGGCCCGATGGGGGGATCGGGTAAAATCGATGCTTTCGCACGACAGGGAGACCCCGCGATGTCCATGGCCGACCGCGATGGCTGGATCTGGTACGACGGCAAGATGGTGCCATGGCGCGACGCGACGACGCACGTCCTCACGCACACGCTTCACTACGGCCTCGGGGTCTTCGAGGGCGTGCGCGCGTACAAGACGACCGACGGAGCCGCGATCTTCCGGCTGCGCGACCACACGGACCGCCTGTTCCGCTCGGCACAGATCTTCGCCATGAAGATCCCCTACACGAAGGACGAGATCGACGCGGCGCAGATGGCCTGCGTCCGCGACAACAAGCTCGACTCCTGCTACCTGCGGCCGCTCGTGTTCTACGGCTCGCACGCGATGGGCGTCGCTGCGAAGTCGAACCCGGTGCGTGTGGCCATCGCCGTCTGGCCGTGGGGCGCATACCTCGGCGCCGACGGCCTCGAGAAGGGAATCCGCGTCAAGACCTCGTCGTTCACGCATCACCACCCCAACATCACGATGTGCAACGCGAAGGCGGTCTGCAACTACGCGGTCTCGATCCTCGCGAACCAGGAAGCGACGCACGACGGCTACGAGGAGGCGATGCTGCTCGACCCGCAGGGATTCGTCTGCCAGGGCTCCGGCGAGAACCTGTTCATCGTCCGCGACGGCAAGCTCCACACGCCGGACCTCTCGGGCGGCGCGCTCAACGGCATCACGCGGAGCACGATCATCACGTTCGCGGAGGAGCTCGGCATCCCCGTGATCGAGCGGCGGATCACGCGCGACGAGGTCTACATCGCCGACGAGGCGTTCTTCACCGGCACCGCCGCCGAAGTGACGCCGATCCGCGAATACGACAACCGGCCGATCGGCGAAGGCCGGCGCGGCCCGGTCACGACGAAGCTGCAATCGCTCTTCTTCGACACCGTGAACGGCCGCAACCCGAAACGGATGTCGTGGCTCACGAAGGTGTACGCATGAGCGCGCGGGGCGAAGCCGAGGATGCCTGCGCGAGCAGGGCGGAGCCAAGGCCCGCAGGGCGCGTCTGCGAGCGCGGGCGGCGGCCGCCCCCGCGGCGCAACGATGAACGTCCAACCGCGCGGAGGCCGCAACGCAGGGCGCGTCCGCGCGCGATTGCGATGGCCGACCCCGAGCAGCATCGCAGGCCGCCGCCGCGGCGGAGGCCATGATGGCCGAAGTCCGCGAAACGCGAGCCGTCGTCGTGAGTCCCCGGGACCTGCCGGTCTACTGCCCGAACCCGCGGATGCCGCTGTGGTCGAGCCACCCGCGGGTGTATCTCGACGTCGCCGACACCGGCGAGGCGATGTGCCCCTATTGCGGGACGCGCTACCGGCTCGAAGGCGGCCCGCTCGTGGACAGCGGACATTAGAACGTACCTCACAATCAGCCGCGGGATGCGTTGCGGTCGGAAAGCCCGGCCGCACGGTGCGAGGAAGCAGCGTAGCAATGCCTACGCAATGACGAGCAACAAAGCGGCCAGGCTTTCCGACCGCAACCCGAAGGGACGGAGTCCCCGGGGCCGCATTTCGGCGTTACTCGTCGCTTGTTTGGGCCCGCCAAACGGCGCTCCTCGCACCTGGAACTGCGGCCCGGTGATTCCCGTCGCACCCGTGGATTGTGGGATAGGTTCTAACAAGACAATGCCGGCGCCCCGGACGCGGACCCCGACCGGGTGATGGAACGGATCCTGATCGTCGCGCCGGCCTGGATCGGCGACGCGATCCTCTCGGAGCCGCTGATCGCGCTGGTGCGCGACCCGTACACGACGCCGATCGTCGACGTCCTCGCGCCGACGTGGTGCGCGCCGGTCTTCGCGCGGATGCGCGGAGTGGGTCGCGTCGTCGTGTCACCGATCGCGCACGGTCGCCTCGACTGGCGCGCCCGCAAGAGGCTCGCGCGCGAGCTCGCGGGCAACGGCTACACGCGCGCCATCGTGCTGCCCAACTCGTGGAAGTCCGCGCTGGTCCCCTGGCTCGCGCGGATCCCGCGACGCACCGGCTATCGCGGCGAAGGCCGGTACGGGCTCCTGAACGACGTCCGCCGCCTCGATCGCAAGGCGCTGCCGCGCCTCGTCGATCGCTTTGCTGCGCTGGCGGTGACCCCCGGCGAGCTCGTGCCCCTCCCGCCGCGCCCGGTGCTCGTCCCCGACCTCGCGAACCGTTCCGCCGCGGTGCGTGCGCTGCGGCTTCGGTTCGATCGGAAGACCGCCATCCTGTGCCCGGGCGCGGAATACGGGCCCGCCAAGCGCTGGCCGCCGACGCATTTCGCGGAGCTCGCGGCGCGGCTGATGGCGGACGGGCTGCAGGTGTGGCTCGTCGGATCTCCCAACGACCGGCTGGCGGCCGAATCGGTGCTGCAGGCGGCGGGGGAATCGGGGCGGCAGATGCGCGACCTGACCGGAAACACCGATCTCGGCACCGCGATCGACCTGCTCTCGCTCGCCACGATCGTCGTCAGCAACGATTCGGGGCTGATGCACGCCGCCGCGGCGGTCGGGGTGCCGATGGTCGCGCTGTTCGGATCGTCGTCGCCCGTCTACACGCCGCCGCTGTCCGGCGCGGCGCAGGTCGCGAGGATCGACATCGCCTGCAGTCCCTGCTTCAAGCGGGAGTGTCCGCTCGGGCATTTCCGGTGCATGCGCGATCTCGCGCCCCGCGCGGTGTATGATCTCGCGCAGCTCGTCCTCTCCACGGAGACCGCCGACGGGCCGCCTGCTTCCGACCCCTGATCGTCCCTGCGCCACCGCCATGGCCAAGGCCCGCACGCCGCCGATCTACACGACCCCGGCCGATGCCGCGCTCGCGTTCTACCAGGCGTTCGAGGCGCGCGACCTCGACGCGATGATGGCGACGTGGGCGGAGGACGAGGATATCGT
The DNA here is from genome assembly GCA_963734055.1 of uncultured beta proteobacterium. Lineage (GTDB taxonomy): Bacteria > Pseudomonadota > Gammaproteobacteria > Burkholderiales > Casimicrobiaceae > CAIWHR01. The sequence goes on along the minus strand of CAVTFQ010000007.1, from coordinate 469,805 downwards.
CTGCGTCCATCCCGGCGGTGCGCGGATGGTCGGCTACGACGCGGTGCGCTCCGGCTGGGAGCAGCTGTTCTCGGGCGACACGCGGCTCTCGTTCCGGCTCGACCAGGTCGTGGTCATCGAGACGGTCGGCCTCGCGATGCAGAGCGCAGTCGAGCACATCACGCTCGGCAGCGACGGGAGCCCGCGCGGCGCCGCGATCTGCACCAACGTCTTTCTGCGCACGCCGTCGGGGTGGCGGATCGTGATGCATCACGCATCCGCTGCGCCGGCCGTGCCGACGACCGAGCCCAAGGGGCCGCTGCACTAGCAGTGACTCGAAGCCCCGGAGCCGGAGGCGCGCAGCTAGCCCGTGCCTCCCACGGTCAGCCCGTCGATCTTCAACGTCGGCTGGCCCACCCCGACGGGAACGCTCTGCCCGTCCTTGCCGCACGTGCCGATCCCGGAATCCATCTCGAGGTCGCGGCCGACCATCGACACCTTCGTGAGCGCGTCGGGCCCGTTGCCGATGAGCGTCGCTCCCTTGATCGGGTAGGCGAGCTTTCCGCGCTCGATCTTCCATGCCTCCGCGGCCGAGAACACGAACTTGCCGCTTGTGATGTCGACCTGTCCGCCGGCGAAGTTGGCGGCGTAGATGCCCTCGTCGACCGAGCCCAGGATCTCGGCGGGATCGTGCGTGCCGGCGAGCATGATCGTGTTCGTCATCCGCGGCATCGGCAGGTAGGCGAAGGACTCGCGCCGCCCATTGCCCGTCGGGGCGACCCCCATGAGCGCCGCGTTGAGCCGATCCTGCATGTAGCCTCTCAGGATGCCGTCTTCGATCAACACCGTCCGCTGCGTCGGGTTCCCCTCGTCGTCGATGTTGAGCGAGCCTCGCCGCCGCTCGATCGTGCCGTCGTCGATGACGGTGATGCCGGGAGCCGCGACACGCTGGCCGACACGGCCGGAGAACGCGCTCGTGCCCTTCCGGTTGAAGTCACCCTCGAGTCCATGGCCGATCGCCTCGTGCAGCAGGATCCCGGGCCAGCCGTGGCCGAGGACCACCGTCATCGTGCCGGCGGGAGCGTCGCGCGCGCCGAGATTCAGCACCGCCTGGTCGACCGCTTTCCTCGCGTACGCCTCGAGCACGGCGTCCGTGAAATAGTCGTAGTCGAAGCGGCCGCCGCCGCCCATCGAGCCCTGTTCGCGCCGTCCGTTCTCCTCGACGATCACGGTCAGCGACACGCGGACGAGCGGGCGCACGTCCGCCGCCACGAAACCGTCGCTCCGCGCGATCAGTACCGCCTCGAATTCGCCGGCGAGCGAGGCCATCACCTGCGTGACCCGCGGATCAAGCGAGCGGGCCCTCTGCTCCAGGCGTTCCAGCAGCGAGACCTTCGCGTCTTCCGACAGCGAGCGCACCGGATCCCTGGGCACGTAGAGCGCGCGCGACTCGCCGATCCGTGCGATCTGCGAGTGGGCGGACTGCCCCTGGCGGCCGATCGCGCGTGCCGCGGATGCCGCCTCGTCGAGCGCGAGCAGGCTGATATCGTCCGAATAGGCAAATGCCTGCTTGTCGCCGTGAACCGCGCGAATGCCGACGCCGCGATCGATCGCGAACGCGCCCGACTTGACGATGCCCTCCTCGAGACTCCAGCTCTCGGTTCGCGAATACTGGAAATAGAGATCGGCAAAGTCGACTTCATGCGCGTGGATCGAAGCGAGGACGCGCGAGAGATGCGCGTCGTCGAGACCGGCCGGCTCGAGCAGCAGGCGGCGCGCTTCGGCCACGGGCACCACGGCTCCGGGTTCGGAGAGATCGGTCACGGGGAATCCTTTGTGCGGGCGCGACCCTGAAGGCGCGCCGCGGCGGAAATGCGTATTGTCCCCGCGGAGCCCACGATCCGGCAAGCGGCGATGTCCCTTTGGCACTCAGGGTCTCAACCCCGAGCACCCTTGCCGAGATACGTGGCCGCGACCTGCGGATTGGCCGCGAGCTCCTCGCTCGGGCCCTCGATCGCGAGCTCGCCCGTTTCGAGCACGTAGCCGTAGTCGGACACGTGCAGCGCGGCCCGCGCATTCTGTTCGACGAGCAGAATCGACACGCCCGTGGCACGCAATGCCGAGATGATGCTGAAGATCTCGCGCACGATCAGCGGCGCGAGACCGAGCGACGGCTCATCGAGGAGGAGCAGCCGCGGCTTGCCCATCAGCGCCCGTCCCATCGCCAGCATCTGCCGCTCGCCCCCGGACAGCGTGCCCGCGAGCTGGTCGCGCCGCTCCGAAAGGCGCGGGAACCGTTGGTAGACCTCGGCCAGCGTCTGCTTCGCGCCGCGATCTCCGGACCGCGTGCGCTGGAACGCTCCGAGCTCGAGGTTGTCGGCGACGCTCATCGCCGCGAACAGCTCGCGGCGCTCCGGCACGAGGATCAGGCCGCGCGCGACGCGCTGCTCGACCGACAGGCGGGCCACGGATTCCCCGAGATAGTCGACGTTGCCGCGAGCGGGCAGGAGGCCCATGATCGCGCCGAGCAGCGTCGTCTTGCCCGCCCCGTTCGGTCCGATCACGCTGACGATCATCCCCGGAGCGACGCGCAGCGAGACATCGTGCACCGCCTCGACCTTGCCGTAGGCCACGTGCGCGTGACGAATCTCGAGCAACGCGTCCATCAGACGCCGCCCAGATAGGCTTCGAGCACGACGGGGTTGCGCTGGATCTCGGCCGGCACGCCCTCGGCGAGTTTCTCGCCGAAATCCATCACCACGAGCCGGTCGGTCACCCCCATCACGAACTCCATGTCGTGCTCGACCAGCAGCACGGTCATCCCTTCGCTCTTGAGCTGCCGAAGGAGCCTGCCCAGCTCCTGTTTCTCGAGAAAGCGGAGACCGGCGGCGGGCTCGTCGAGCAGCAGCAGCGCGGGGTCGGACGCGAGCGCACGCGCGATCTCGACGACGCGCTGGCGGCCGAGAGCGAGGCTTCCCGCCGGAGCATGCATCTGTTCGGCGAGCCCGACCCGCGCGATGGCGCGGGCCGCTTCCGCCCGCGTGCGACGCTCTTCCTCCCGGTCGAGGCGCAGCGCCGCGCGGAGCTCGCCGGCCCGACCGCGCAGGTAAGCACCGAGCGCGACGTTGTCGAGCACCGTCATCCGCGGCACGAGCTTCACGTGCTGGAACGTGCGGCCGATCCCGCGCCGCGCAATCTCGAACGGCGCGCGCCCGGCGATCGATTCGCCCTTGAGCACGATGTCGCCGGAGGTGAGCGGCAGCGCGCCCGAGATCAGGTTGAACATCGTGCTCTTGCCCGCGCCGTTCGGTCCGATCAGGCCGAGGATCTCGCTCGTCGTGATCGAGAAGCTCAGGTCGTTCACCGCGACGAGCCCGCCGAAGTGCTTGCGCGCTTTCCGTACCTCGAGCAGCACGCCGGTTCCGGTTGCGTGCTGGCGGGATGGCAGCGGCATCGCATCCGGCACCGGGGGCGGCGGACGTTCCGGCAGCCAGCGGGCGATCCAGGGCCAGACGCCTTCGCGGGCCCGCTGGAGGATGACGACCATCAGCACCCCGAACACCACCATCTCGAAGTTGCCGCTGCGTCCGAGCAGCACTGGCAGCCAGTCCTGAAGCAGCTGCTTCGCCACCGTGATGAGGGTGGCGCCGACCACGGCCCCCCACACGCTGCCGGCGCCGCCGACGACCGCCATGAACAGGTATTCGATCCCCTGCGGCAATCCGAACGGCGTCGGGTTGACGAATCGCTGCAGGTGCGCGTACAGCCAGCCCGAGACGCACGCGAGCAGCGCCGCGTAGACGAAGACGACGATCTTGAGTCGCGCCGCATTGACGCCGAAGGCCTCGGTCATCTCCAGCCGGCCGCGCAGCGCCCGGATCGCGCGCCCGGGCCGCGAGTCGAGCAGATTGGCCGTCGCCCACAGCGCGGCGATCGCGATGGCCCAGATCAGGAAGTAGTAGAAGCGCTCGTCCTTGAGCTCGAAGCCCCCGAGATCGAGCGCCGGCACGCCGGTGAGGCCCGTGTGCCCGCCCAGGTACTCGACGTTGCCGAACAGGAAATAGATGCTCGTGCCCCAGGCGATCGTCGCCAGGGGAAGGTAGTGGCCGCGCATCCGGAGCGTGATGAACCCGAGCCCCAGCGACAACGCAAACGTCAGCACGAGGCCCACCCCGAGATTCGCCCACGGCGACCAGCCGAAGCGCGTCGCGAGAATGGCGGTCGTGTACGCGCCGATGCCGACGAACGCCGCCTGTCCGAACGAGGTCTGCCCGGCGACGCCGGTCAGCAGCACGAGGCCGAGCGCCACGATGCTGTAGAGCCCGATGTAGTTGCCGAGCGTGACCCAGAACGGCGGCGCGAGCAGCGGCACGCCCGCCAGGACCGCGATGAAGATCGCGTAGCCGACGGCGCCGAGCCGGAGGCGCCAGCCCGCGCTCATTCCGGGGCCCCCGCTTGTCGGTCGAGGCGCTTGGCGCCACTGCGTCGGCCGCCCTCGATCGCTCGGCGACGCGCGGCCTCCATGCGACGTCGAGGCAATGCCGCATCCGCGCGTCGGCCGCCGCCGCGTGCTCGCAGACGCGCCCTTCGGGCCTCACGCGCCGGCCGCGGCCTCCGATCCGCCGGGTTCAAATCGATCCTCCACGGGGTCGGCCGCCGCCCGCGCTCGCAGACGCGCCCTTCGGGCCTTGGCTTCGCCCTGCTCGCACGGGCGTCCCGCTCACTCGTCCTCCTCTTGGTGATGCGTGGCGAAGCTGCGCCATAAGAGGACCGGGATGATGAGCGTGAACACGATGACTTCCTTGAAGGCGCTCGCCCAGAACGACGAGAACGCCTCGAGCAGCCCGACCAGCAGCGCGCCGCCCGCCGCGAGCGGGTAGCTCACGAGGCCACCGATGATCGCGCCTACGAACCCCTTGAGGCTGATCAGGAAACCCGATTCGTAGTAGATCGTAGTGATGGGACCGATGAGGATCCCTGAGAACGCGCAGAGCAGCGCGCCGAGCGCGAAGGTCAGCACGCCGGCGAGATCCGGCGGCACGCCGCAGAGCCGGGCGCCGACGCGATTGAGCGCGGTCGCGCGGAGCGCCTTGCCGTAGAGCGTGCGGCCGAAGAAGAGCCAGAGCGCCGCGATCAGCGCGATGCTCGTCAGCACGACGAGCAGGCTCTGCATGCTGACCGTGATGCCACCGAGCTCGAAGGACGCCGACGAGAACGCGGGAGTGCGCGACCCTTCGGCGCCGAAGAACCAGAGGCCGAGCCCCGTCAACGTGAGGTGCACGGCCACCGACACGATGAGGAGGACGAGGACGCTCGCCTCGGCGAGCGGTTGGTACGCGATCCGGTAGAGCAGCGGACCCATCGGCGTGATCAGTGCGAGCGTCACGACGACCTGCGCCCAGAACGGCAGATCCGGCGAGGCCAGCCACCACGCCGCGCCGGCGATTGCGACCGGAAGGACGGTCCAGTTCAGCAGCGCCAGGGGGACGCGGGCGCCCTCGCCGCGCCGGGCGCGGCTCCACGCTTCCATGAGTCCCGCGACCATCGCCATCCCGGTCAGAAGCCATACCGTGCCGGGCGCCTTGCCGAGCTGCAGGCCGGCGAGCGTCAGCGTGCCGTACACGACGAATTCGCCGGACGGGATCCAGATCACCCGCGTGACCGCGAAGACGAGGACCAGAGCGAGCGCGAGCAGCGCGTAGACGGCACCGTTGGTGATGCCGTCCTGTGCAAGCAGCGCGAAGATCGTGAGGTCCATGTCCGCTCCGGCGGAACGGCCACAAAAAAGCCGGCTGCGGTCCGCCCGCAGCCGGCCCCGGGTTCAGCCGGACGCTACTTTGCCAGCACCCACTTGCCGTTGTCGATCTTGATCATCGTCCGCGCCCGGTTGTCGAGCCCATTGTGGTCCTGCGGGGTCATCGTGAAGACGCCGTGCGTCCCGACGACCTCCTTCTCGTTCTCGAGCGCATCCCGCAGCGCAGCCTTGAACTCCTGGGTCCCCGGCTGCCCTTTCTTGAGCGCCTGCGGGATCGCGTTCGCCAGGAGCAGGTAGGCATCCCACGCGTGGCCGCCGAAAGTCGAGCGCGAACCCTTGCCGTACTTGGCCTCGTACTTCGTGATGTACGCGGCCGCCGACTTCTTCAGCGGGTTGGAATCGGGCAGCTGCTCGTAGACGAGCATGGGCCCGATGGGCAGTATCGTGCCATCGCCGTCCTTGCCGACCACCCGCAGGAAGTCCGGATTCGCAACGCCGTGGGTCTGGTAGATCTTGCCCTTGTAGCCGCGCGCGACGAGCTCCTTCTGCGGTGTCGCGCCGGGGGTCCCCGCGGCAGCGATGAGGATCGCATCGGGCTTGGCGGCGACGAGCTTCAGCACCTGTCCGGTGACCGATGCATCCGTGCGGTTGTACTTCTCTTCGGCGACGATCTGGATGCCGGCGGTCTTCGCCGAGTTGCGGATCTCGGCGAGCCAGCCGTCGCCGTAACCGTCGGCGAAACCGATGTAGCCCAGCGTCTTCACGCCGTTGGCCTTCATGTGGACCGCGATCGCGTCGGCCATCAGGGCGTCGCTCTGGGGCGTCTTGAACACCCACTTCGTCTTCGGATTCGCCGGATCGACGATCCGCGCCGACGCCGCCATCGAGATCATCGGCGTCTCGGCGGCCGCCACGACGTCGACCATCGCGAGCGAGTTGGGCGTGATCGTCGAGCCGACGATGACGTCGACCTTGTCCTCGGAGATGAGCTTCTTGGTGTTCGTCACGGCCTTCGTCGTGTCGGAGGCGTCGTCGAGGACGATCCAGTTGACCTTCTGGCCGGCGATCGTGGTGGGCAGGAGTTCAATGGTGTTCTTCTCGGGGATGCCGAGCGACGCGGCGGGGCCGGTCGCCGACAGCGTAACGCCGACGTTGATGTCGGCCCAGGCCGGAGCGACGGCCCCGGCGACGGCCAGCGCGCAGAGCGCCGACAGCAGAGTGCGAACGTGCATGGAAACTCCTCCTCAAACCTCGGTGGCGGGAACGACAAAACATCTCGTGCGGGCGGCCTTGCGGCATTCTGCGGCATTCGCCGGGAGCCGTCTCTCGCGCGTCCGGCATGTGCAGGGCGCGCTCGTCGATTCGGTCGATTCTGGCAAACCGCCCCGGGTCGGTCAACGACCGGCCTTGATTTCAGACAAGAAACCGTCACACCGCGGACCAGGGGCCGCGGGCAGGATCACCGCTTCAGCGCGTCCCGGATTTCCCGCAGCAGCATGATTTCCTCTGGCGGGGCGGCGGGCGCCGGTGGCGTTTCGCGGCGCACCCGGTTGATCGCCCGCACCATCAGGAAAATGATGAAGGCGAGGATCACGAAGTTGATCACGACGGTGATGAAATTGCCGTACGCGAACAGCGGAACGCCGGCCTTGGTGAGCGCCTCGTACGTCATCGGACCGTTGTAGCCCGGCGGCGGGCTCCCCAGCATGACGAACATGTTCGAGAAGTCGAGTCCGCCCGTGACGCGGCCAATGATCGGCATGATCAGGTCCCTGACCAGCGAATCGACGATCTTGCCGAAGGCCCCGCCGATGATCACGCCGACTGCGAGGTCGACGACGCTGCCCTTGACCGCGAACTCGCGGAACTCGCTCGCAAACGACATGGGACCTCCTGCCCGATCGCGGGACGCTACACTGCCGCTTCGCCGCTCTCGCCGGTGCGGATGCGCACGACCTGCTCCACCGCCGTGACGAAGATCTTGCCGTCGCCGATCTTGCCCGTCCTCGCCGCCTTGATGATGGCCTCGATTGCGCGCTCGACGAGCGAGTCCGCGACGATCAGCTCCACCTTCACCTTCGGCAGGAAGTCGACGACGTACTCGGCGCCGCGGTAGAGCTCGGTATGCCCTTTCTGGCGGCCGAATCCCTTGACTTCGGCGACGGTCAGGCCGGTCACGCCGATCTCGGACAGCGCCTCGCGTACCTCGTCGAGCTTGAACGGCTTGATGATCGCTTCGATCTTCTTCATGGGACCGCCCTGCGCGAAAGGGCTCTAGCTTACACCACGGCTATGCGCTGGGCGCGAGGTCGTTCCATTCGGTCCACGCCGAGGTGATCGGATAGCGCCAGTCCTTGCCGAAGCCGCGCGGCGTGACGCGGATGCCCACCGCCGCCTGCCGCCGCTTGTACTCGTTGACCTTGATGAGGCGCACGACCTTCGCGACGGCGGCAGGTGCGAAGCCCTGCGCGACGATCTCGGCGGGACTCTTGTCCTGCTCGACGTAAGCCTCGAGGATGCCATCGAGCACGTCGTAGGGGGGCAGCGAGTCCTGGTCGACCTGGTCGGCGCGCAGCTCGGCCGACGGGGTGCGGGTGAGGATGCGCTCGGGGATCACGCGGCCCAGCGCATTGCGATAGCGGCAGAGCCGGTACACCATCGTCTTGCTGATGTCCTTGAGCACCGCAAAGCCCCCCGCCATGTCGCCGTAGAGCGTCGCGTAGCCCACCGCCATCTCCGACTTGTTGCCGGTCGTCAGCACGATCGACCCGAACTTGTTCGACAGCGCCATCAGGAGCGTGCCGCGGATGCGCGCCTGGACGTTTTCCTCGGCGGCATCGGCCGGCAGATCGCGGAACTCCGGCGCCAGCGTCTCGAGGAACGCGCCGAACACGGGCTCGATCGGCATCTCGTCGTAGCGGACGCCCAACGTGCCTGCCATCGTGCGCGCGTCCTCGAGGCTGATCGGCCGCGTGTACGGCGACGGCAGCATCACCGCGCGGACGGCGTCGCGGCCGAGCGCGTCGACAGCGACGGCAAGCACCAACGCCGAATCGACGCCTCCGGAAAGCCCGAGCAGCACGCCCGGAAAGCGGTTCTTGCGGACATAGTCGCGCACGCCCATCACGAGCGCCGCGTAGACGTGCGCCTCGAGCCGCGCGTCGAGTGAGCCGCGGACCGGCTTCGGCGCGCCGTCCTCGAGCCGGACCATCGCCACCGCCTCGTGCCACGCAGGAAGCTGCTGCTTCACTTCCCCGTCGGCGCCGGTCACGAACGAGGCGCCGTCGAACACGAGCTCGTCCTGCCCGCCGACGCGGTTCACGTAGACGATCGGAAGGCCGGTCTCCCGCGCGCGCGCTGCGACATGCGAACGCCGCAGCGCCTGCTGCTGCGTGTGATATGGCGAGCCGTTGGCGACGACGAGCAGGCGCGCGCCCGCTTCCCTCGCCTGCCGTGCGGGCCCGGGAAACCAGACGTCCTCGCAGATGATCAGTCCGCAGGCGAGTCCCTCGACGTCGATGACGCAGGGCTCGGCTCCCGGCTCGAAATACCGTTCCTCGTCGAAGACGGTGTAGTTCGGCAGATGCTGCTTGCGATAGGTCCGGGTCACGCGCCCGCCGCTGATCACCGCGAGCGCGTTGTAGCACTTGCCCTCCGCGCGCTCGGGAAACCCCACGAGCACCGTCGTCCCCGCGACGGCGCCCGCGAGGGCCGCCAGCTCCCGCGCGCACGCCGCGACGAACGCGGGCCGCAGGAGGAGGTCTTCGGGCGGGTAGCCGGGCAGCGAGAGCTCCGGCGTCACGACGAGGCTTGCGCCGGCGCGCTTGGCCTCGTCGACGGCGCGGAGAATCGCCGCGGCGTTGCCGGTGAGATCGCCGATGACCTGGTCGAGCTGAGCCACCGCGATGTGCATGACGTCATCTTAGCATTGCGGCCGGTGCCGCCTTGCGCCGCGTGCGCTGCGCGCGCGACAATCGAAGGCATGGAGCTCGTCGTGCGCGACGACGTCGACGTCACGTCGATTCCTGCCCCGGCGTGGGATGCGCTCGCGCCAGGCCAGCCGCTGCTCTCGCACGCGTTTCTGAGCGCACTGCACGCGACGGGATGCGCCGCGCCCGCGACCGGCTGGCGGCCATGCTACGCGACGGCCTGGCGCGGCACCGAGCTCGCGGGTGCACTGCCGCTCTACGCGAAGTCGCATTCGTACGGCGAGTACGTGTTCGACTGGGCGTGGGCCGATGCCTTTCGCCGTCACGGGCGCCGGTACTACCCGAAGCTCGTCGCGGCGATTCCCTTTACACCGGCACCCGGGCCCCGTCTGCTCGGGCGCGACGGCGCGACGCGCGCCGCGCTGCTTGCGCACGCGCTCGAGCGGCTCCGCGGGCCCGCCGAGCCGCACCGGTCATCGCTGCACGTGCTCTTTCCCGCCGCCCTGGATGTCCGCCTCTGCGCGGAGGCCGGCATGATCGTGCGGCACGGCGTGCAGTTCCGGTGGCAGAACCCGGGGTACCGCGATTTCGGCGATTACCTCGCGGCGTTCAGCCACGACAAGCGCAAGAAAGTGAAGCAGGAACGGCGTCGCGTGAGCGAGGCCGGGGTCACCTTCCGGCGACTCGTCGGCCGCGAGATCTCGGCCGCGCACTGGACCTTCTTCGCCGAGTGCTACGAGCGCACGTATCGCGAGCACGGGTCGACGGCCTACCTCAGCCGCGCGTTCTTCGAGCGGATCGCGACAACGATGCCCGATCACCTGCTGCTCGTCCTGGGCGAGCGCGCCGGCCGCCCGCTGTGCGCCGCGCTCGACGTGTTCGACGGCGCGACGCTGTGGGGCCGCTACTGGGGCACCCGCGACTACGTGCCCGGCCTCCACTTCGAGGCGTGCTACTACCAGGCAATCGAGTTCTGCATCGAGCGACGGATCGCCCGCTTCGAAGGAGGCGCGCAGGGCGTGCACAAGCTCGCGCGCGGGCTCCTGCCCATCACGACCTCGTCCGCGCACGCGATTGCCGACCCCGGCTTCGCGGCGGCCATCGCCGAGTTCTGCGCGCGCGAGCGCTCCGATCTCGCGCACGTCATCGACGAGCTCGAGGCGGCGAGCCCCTTCAGGGACGGCGCGCCCTTCGCCGCATGCTAGACTCGGCGCGCTCCGCGAATGCACGGCTCACCATGAGCGATCCCATTCTTCTCCAGCGCGACGGCGCCGTCGCCACGCTCACGCTCAACCGGCCCGACGCCCTCAACGCGCTCGACTACGCGATGGTCGATGCGCTGGTCTCGCGCACGGCCGAGGTCGCCACCGACGATTCGCTGCGGGTCGTCGTCCTGCGCGGCGCGGGCAGGCACTTCATGGCGGGCGGCGACATCCGGACCTTCGCGAGCGAGCTCGTCCATTCCCCCGCGGAGCGGCAAGCGGGATTCCAGCGCATGGTCGAGCGACTGCACGCCGCGGTCGAGCAGCTGGATCGCATGCCCCATCCGGTCGTGGGCGTCGTGCACGGCGCCGTCGCCGGCATCGGGCTCTCGTTCATGAACGCCTGCGACCTCGTCGTCGCTTCGACGGACGCCTACTTCACGTCCGCGTATCGCCACATCGCTCTCACACCGGACGGCGGCGGCTCGTGGACGCTGCCGCGGCTCGTCGGCGTGCGGAAGGCGATGGAGATCCTGCTCCTCTCGGAGCGTTTCGACGCGGCCGAAGCGCTTCGCCTCGGACTCGTCAACAAGGTCGTCGCGCCCGAGGCGCTGGAAGGCGCGGCGGCAGCGCTGGTCGCGACGCTCGCGAGCTCGCCCGTGCTCGCCCTGCGAAATGCCAAGCGCCTCGTGCGGGACTCGTTCTCGCGCAGTCTGTCGGAGCAGCTGCAGGCCGAGGCCGTGAGCTTCGGCCAATGCTCGGCGACCGCCGACTTCGCCGAGGGCATCACCGCGTTCATCGAGAAGCGCGCGCCGCGCTTCGGCGGGGACTGATGCGATGGCGCCGCTCGCGGGCAAGACGCTCTTCATCACCGGCGGCTCACGCGGCATCGGGCTCGCCATCGCCGTGCGCGCCGCGCGCGATGGCGCGAACGTCGCGATCGCCGCGAAGACGGACGCGCCGAATCCCAAGCTTTCCGGCACGATCCACACCGCAGCGGCCGAGATCGAAAGCGCCGGCGGGAAGGCGCTGCCCATCGCCTGCGACATCCGCGACGAAGGCGCCGTGCACTCGGCCGTCGCAGCGACCCTGGCCATGTTCGGCGGGATCGACATTCTCGTCAACAACGCAAGCGCGATCAGCCTGACGGGCACCGCGGCCACGCCGATGAAGCGCTTCGACCTCATGTTCGGCGTCAACGTCCGCGGGACGTACCTCTGCTCGCAAACGTGCCTGCCGCATCTCGCCGCGTCCGCGGCCGCCGGCCGCAACCCGCACATCCTGACGCTGTCGCCGCCGCTGAACCTGGAGGCCCGCTGGTTCCGCGACCACGTCGCCTACACGATGGCCAAGTACGGGATGAGCATGTGCGTGCTGGGCATGGCCGAGGAGTTCCGCGCACAGGGCATCGCCGTCAACGCGCTGTGGCCGCGCTCGGTGATTGCCACGGCGGCCATCGCGATGATCCCGGGCGCGGCGAACCAGACCGACCGCATGCGCAGGCCGGAAATCATGGCGGACGCCGCGCATGCCATCCTGACGCGCGACGCGCGCACGACGACCGGCCGCTTCTTCATCGACGAGGAGGCGCTGGCCGAAGCAGGCGTCACCGACTTCGGGCGGTACGCGGTCGCGCCGGGCAAGCCGGTCCTGCCCGACCTCTTTCTTTAGAACCTATCTCACCAAAGTCCACGGGTGCGATGGGAATGCGCCGGCCGCATGCATTTCTCCGTCGTCCCCGCGGAGGCGGGGACCTTGGTGACGTTGTTGTACCGTCGCCTGCCAAGACAAGTCACTGGATTCCCGCGTTCGCGGGAATGACCACTGCGCAGGATTCATGCATCCAATAAACAAGGTTCACACCTAGCAGTTCGTTGAAATTCGACCTTGTACGTCAATGACGCGAAACTGCGACCTCATAAAACGATCTCAGAGCGATTATTTTTCGCGCCGAGGGATCCGCGACCCCCAAAAGGGCCTCTGTTTGGCTACCGCGTTTCATTTTTCAACGAACTGCTAGGGAGCCTCTGCACAAATATTCGCGGCGGCGACGGTGGCGTTTCGGGATGGGATGCGCGAAGCGAGCCGAAGCGAAGGGTCGACCCCCTTCGCGAGGCTCGCGCCAAAGCAGACCGCCCGAAACGCCCCGTCCCTCTGGGCTGCTGCCCAACGCGGCGTCTGCGTCGTCGGTCTCCTCGGTGTCGTAGACCGGGCTACGACCTTCGTCGCCCGACTCGCATCCATCCGCGTTGGGCCATGCAGCGCTCCCGTGAATATTTGTGCAGAGGCTCCCTAGCGGTTTCCCTTGTCATCGTCGGTGGCGGTCGCCGCCGGCCGCGGGGCTTCGTTGCCGCGATTGTCGTCGCTGGGCGCGCCCTGCGGACCGCGGCCGCGGCGATTGCGACGATTCCGCCCGCGTTTGCCCGATCCGGCCCCAGGCGGACCCTTCGGCCGCGGGTCGCCTTGATGCTGCCCGGGGCCGCGCGGCTTGGCGTTGCCGGTTCCCGGCAGGCCTTCGGGCACCGCGCCAGGTATGGTCAACGTCGTCGTCACGTAGGGCGAACCGGGACCACCGCGTTGTCCTTGCGGACCTCCCCGTCCCGGCCTTTGCCCTTGGCCTTGCGGACGCGCACCATGGCCGTGCGGACGAGGTCCTTGGCCGGGGCCGCGTCCGTGCTTGCCGTGCGGCCGCGCGTGCGGGCCGCCCACCGGCTTGAAGAAGCTCTTGACCGACCGGTTCGCATGGGTCGGTGCGCCCGCGGCACTGTTGCCCGGCTCGATGACGTGCGGCTCCTCGGTGTTCCCGTCGTCCTCATCGAGTTCGCTCGGCGTCGAGTCCGCGGGCCCCATCGACATGGAAGAGGCAGCGCCGGTGCGTACCGCGGGTGGGCGCGGCCCTTTGCCGTGCGGCGGCCGAGGAACCTTGCCCTGCTTGTGCGCCGAGCCGTTGGCGCGCATGCCCGCCACGGCGAGCACGGCGTTCGCTTCCTCCGGTGACAGCTCCTGCGTCTGCCCGCGCGTGAGCCGCGGCGGCATCGCGATCGTCCCGAACCGCGTCCGGATCAGCCGGCTGACCGCGAGTCCGAGCGCCTCGAAGAGCCGGCGAACCTCGCGGTTGCGTCCTTCCTTCACGACGACGCGATACCAGTGGTTCGTGCCCTCGCCGCCGCCGTCCTCGAGCTTCTCGACTTTCGCCGGGCCGTCCTCGAGCGCGATGCCCGAGAGCAGCGACTGCTGCTGCTCCGGCGAGAGCTGGCCGATGACGCGCACGGCGTATTCGCGCTCGACCTCGTAGCGCGGATGCATCATCCGGTTCGCAAGATCGCCGGAGTTCGTGAACAGCAGGAGGCCCTCGGTGTTGAAGTCGAGGCGCCCGATCGCGATCCACTTGCCGTTGCCGATGTTCGGCAGCTTCTCGAACACGGTCGGCCGGCCCTCGGGATCGTCGCGGGTGACGATCTCGCCGGCAGGCTTGTGGTACATGAGGATCCGTGCGCGCGGCTCCGCGAAGCGGACACGGACGAGCTCGCCGTTGATCCGCACTTCGTCGCCGGGCGACACCTTCTGCCCGACGTCCGCCGGCTCGCGGTTCACCGTGATGCGGCCGGCGAGGATCATCTCCTCCATCGCGCGGCGCGAGCCGAAGCCGCACGACGCCAGCACCTTGTGCAGGCGCTGCGGCTCGGTGAAGACCTCGTCAGTGGACGATTTGTGGCGCGGCGGCGCCAGCCCCTCCGATATCCGCTGCAGCGCCAGGCTCGGCTGCTGCATCGGACCCGTCGGGGGACGGTGCCAGGATCGGGCTCGCGAGCGCGAGTTGCGCTTCGGCGGCTTTGGTGGGTGCATCGGGCATCTCCAGCAGGTGGGAAGCGTCGAGTTCGGCCAGCGGAGGAAGCTCGGAGAGCGAGCGCAGGCCGAGATCGTCGAGGAAGGCCTTGGTGGTCGCGTAGAGCGCCGGCCGTCCCGGCGTCTCCTTGTGGCCGACCACTTCGACCCATTGGCGATCCAGGAGCGCCGTGATGACGCTCGTGGATACGGCGACGCCGCGGATGGCTTCGATCTCACCGCGGGTCACGGGTTGCTGATAGGCGATGATCGCCAGCGTCTCCATCGCGGCGCGCGAGTAGCGTGGCGGCCGCTCGGGCGAGAGGCGATCGAGGAACGGCTGGATCGAGGCTTTGCCCTGGAAGCGCCAGCCGGACGCCACCTGGACGAGCTCCACCGACTTGTCGCACCAGTCGCTCCTGAGCTCGTCCAGGAGCGCGCGCACGACGTCCGCCTCGAGCGGCGGGTCGAACAGCCTCGAGAGCTGCACGACCGAGACCGGCTCGCCGGACGTGAGCAGCGCCGCCTCCAGGATGCCCTTGATCGCTTTCAGGTCGTCCATCGTCACATCATTCGCCACATTCGTATTCGCATATGTCGCGGTCGTGCCCGCCGCCGGATCACTCCGATCCGCTGTCGGACTCCAGCACGAAGCCGGGACCGGCCGTGAGCTGCACGTAGATCGGCGCATAGGGCTCGGCCTGCGCGATCGCAACCAGCTGCTCGCGCGCGAGCTCGAGCAGCGCGAGAAACGTGACCACGAGGTGCGGAACGTCCGCGTGCGCCGCGAACAGCGAGGTGAACTCGGCGTAGCGCGTCGGGGTGAGCGCCTTCAGGAGGCGGCTCATCTCGGCGCGCACCGAAAGCTGCTCGCGCGTAACGAGATGATGCCGGTTGATCCGCGCGCGCGCAATGAGGCCCGCCCACGCGGCCCGCAGGTCGTCGGGCGCGACGTCGGGCAGCCGGGCCGAGGCGACCCGCTCGAACCAGACGCGGACCGTCGCGAAATCGCGGCCCGCGACCGGCAGCGCGTCGAGCCCGCGGGCGGCTTCCTTCATCCGCTCGTATTCGAGCAGCCGGCGGACGAGCTCGGCCCGCGGGTCCTCCCCCTCGGCACCGGCGAGCGCCGGCGGCTTGGGCAGGAGCAGGCGCGACTTGATCTCGATCAGGACGGCCGCCATCAGCAGGTACTCGGCCGCGAGCTCGAGCTGCGTGCGCCGCATCATCTCGACGTAACCCAGGTACTGGCGCGTGAGCTCGGCCATCGGGATCTCGAGCACGTTGATGTTCTGCTTCCGGATCAGGTAGAGCAGCAGGTCGAGCGGGCCTTCGAACGCGTCGAGGAAGACCTCGAGCGCCTCCGGCGGAATGTAGAGGTCCTGCGGGAGCTCGAGCAGCGGCTCGCCATGAATCCGGGCCACGGGGGCGCCGGCCTGGCGGGCAAGATCGGCAGCGGCGATATCGGTCGTCATCACAACCTAGGTGTAGTTGAGCCCCATCGCGTCGCGCACGTCGCGCATCGTCTCCTCGGCCAGCTTGCGCGCACGCTCGCAGCCGTCCGCGACGATGTTGCGCACGAGCTGCGGGTCGTCGAGGTAGCGCTGGGCCCGCTCGCGGATGGGGGCCAGCTCGGCATTGATGGCGTCGATCACCGGCTGCTTGCAATCCAGACAGCCGATCCCGGCCGTCGTGCAGCCCTGCCATACCCAGTCGCGGCGCGCCTGGTCCGAATAGATCTCGTGCAGCGGCCAGACGGGGCAACGCTCCGGGTTGCCCTTGTCGGTGCGGCGGACCCGCGCCGGGTCCGTCTGCATCGTACGGACCTTTCTCGTCACTTCGGCCGGCTCCTCGCGGAGCTGGATCGTGTTCCCGAGCGACTTCGACATCTTCTGCCCGTCGAGGCCCGGCACCCGCGGCGTTTCGGTCAGGAGCGGCCCCGGCTCGGGCAGGATGACCCGGCGCGAGCCTTCGAGATAGCCGAAGAGCCGCTCGCGATCGCCGAGCGAGAGGTTCTGCGTGTCGTTCAGCATGTCCCGCGCGGCCTCGAGCGCCTCTGCATCGCCGCGCTCCTGGAAGGCGGTCCGGAGCTCGGCGTAGCGGCGCGCCTTCTTCGCTCCGAGCTTCTTGACCGCGGCCTTCGCCTTCTCCTCGAATCCGGGCTCGGTGCCATAGATATGGTTGAAGCGCCGCGCGAGCTCCCGGACGAGCTCGATGTGCGACACCTGATCCTCGCCGACAGGCACCATGTTGGCGCGGTAGATCAGGATGTCGGCGCCCTGCATCACCGGATAGCCGAGGAACCCGTAGTTCGAAAGGTCGCGGTCGGCGAGCTTTTGCTGCTGGTCCTTGTACGTCGGGACGCGCTCGAGCCAGCCGACCGGCGTGATCATCCCGAGGAGGAGCGCGAGCTCGGCGTGCTCGGGCACCCGGGACTGGATGAAGATCGTCGCCCGCGTGGGGTTGATCCCGGCCGCGAGCCAGTCGACGAACATCTCCCACACGGTGTCCGAGATCACCTCGGCGGCGTCGTAGTGCGTCGTCAGCGCGTGCCAGTCGGCGGCAAAGTACAGGCACTCGTACTCCTCCTGCAGCTTCACCCAGTTCTTGAGCGCGCCGTGGTAGTGGCCAATGTGCATCCGGCCCGTGGGCCGCATGCCGGACAGGACGCGGTCGATGAACATGTGGACCTGCGCGGGGGCCTCAGCCGCCCGCCACCGCGCTGAAGAAGCTCAGGAAGTACGACACGAACGGTCCCATCAGCACGTTGAGCGCGCCTGTCGCGAGCAGCACGATGATCAGCATGAAGCCGTAGGGCTCGAAGCGCGAGTAGCTGATCGCGAGCCGGTGCGGCAGCAGGCTGACCGCGATGCGGCCGCCGTCGAGCGGCAGAATGGGCAACAGGTTCAATACCATCAGGACCACGTTGGTTATCACGCCGGCGCTCGCCATCACGTCGACGCCGTCGCTCGTCGAGTACTTCGCCACGAAGGCCCACGCGAACGCCATCAAGAAATTCGCCGCCGGCCCGGCCGCCGCCACCCAGAGCATGTCGCGCTTCGGGTTCCGCAGGTTGCCGAAATTCACCGGCACCGGCTTTGCCCATCCGAACAGGAAGCCGCCGCCGCCCATGAGCTTGGACAGGAGCAGCAGGCTGATCGGGACCAGGACCGTGCCGACAGGATCGATGTGCTTCAGCGGATTCAGCGTCACGCGGCCCAGCATCCAGGCCGTCTGGTCGCCGAAGATCCGGGCGACGTAGCCGTGGGCGGCCTCGTGCAGCGTGATCGCGAAGACCACCGGCACCGCATAGAGCGCGATGGTCGCGAGCAGCGATAAATCCATTAGCAGCCTGTCGGACTTGCTTTCACGTATGCGTTGCACGGCCAAAGAGCGATGGATACGAGGCGCGCGGCGATGCCGATATCCGGAATATCGGCGAGCCGCGCAACGAAGCAGACGCGCTCTTTGGCCGCAACCCGAAGGGACGGAGCGATCCAGGCGCACTTCCGTGTTACTTGCCCTCGCCGTACGCCCGGTATGGCTTCGGACTCGCGCCTTGAACTGCGCCCGGATCGCCCCGACGCATGCACGAAAGCGAGTCCGACAGGCTCGCCGGCATTTTACCCGACTCCCGTCCCCCGGGCGAGGAAGGGTCTTTACGCGCGCTCTAGCCCTCGGGCGCCGTTTCGAGTCCGAGCCTCGCCGGGTCGCCGCCCCCGCGACGAACGATGACGGGCGGCGTGGTTGCGAGATCGACGACCGTCGTCGGCTCGGCCGGACACGGACCCGCGTCGATGACCAGATCGAGCGCGCGACCGATGGCGTCGCCGATCTCGTTGGCGTCGTTCAGGGGCTCTTCGGCACCGGGCAGGATCAGGGTCGACGAGAGGATCGGCTCCCCGAGCTCCGCGAGCAGCGCCTGCACGACCCGGTGGGCCGGGACCCGGACCCCGACCGTGCTGCGCTTCGGGTGCTGGAGCCGGCGCGGCACCTCGCGGGTCGCGGGCAGGACGAACGTATAGCAGCCTGGCGTGCCCTTCCGGACGATCCGGAACTGCCAGTTGTCGAGGCGCGCGAAGTGGCCGATTTCCGAGAGATCGCGCAGCACGAGCGTCAGGGGATGCGAATCCTCGACGCCCCGGATCTGACGAATTCGCCTGGCCGCGGCCGCGTCGCCGAGGTGACACCCGAGGGCGTAGCTCGAATCCGTCGGATAGGCGATGACGCCGCCCTCGCGCAGGATCTCCGCCGCCTGCCGGATCAGGCGGGGCTGCGGGTCGACCGGGTGGAGCTGGAAGGTGGGCGCCATGGGAGGGGCCGCCCGCGGAGCGGCAACGGGCCCGTGGAGGCGGCGCTATAATTTCCACCGATTCTAACCGAGCCTCTCCAGCCAGCGCTCCGGGCATTAAGACGGCCCATGAACCTGCAGCAGCTTCGCTACCTCTGCGGCATCGTCGATCATGGCCTCAACGTCTCGGACGCGGCCGAAGCGCTGCACACCTCGCAACCCGGCATCAGCAAGCAGGTGCGCCAGCTCGAGGATGAGCTCGGCGTCCGCGTGTTCGTGCGACAGGGCAAGCGGCTTGCGTCCCTCACGCCTGCCGGCGAAGCGGTCGTCGCGACCGCGCGACGCGCATTGCGGGAGCTCGCGAACCTGAAACGTGTCGGCGCCGAATTCAGGAGCGAAGACGAGGGAACGTTCGCGATCGCGACGACCCACCTCCAGGCGCGTTACGTGCTTCCGCCGGTGCTGCGTGACTTCGCGGCGCGGTATCCGAAGGTCAAGCTGGAGCTGCATCAAGGCAATCCGACCCAGGTCGCCGAGCACACGGTGAGCGGCGTCGCCGACGTCGGCATCGCGACCGAGGCGCTCGCAACCTACGCCGACCTTGTCACGCTGCCGTGCTACCCGTGGAACCGATGCGTCCTCGTGCCGCGCGGCCACCCGCTCGCGGCGGTCAAGCCGTTGACCCTGGCCGCGCTCGCGCGCCATCCGATCGTCACCTACGACTTCAGCTTCACGGGCCGCTCGCAGATCAATGCGGCGTTCGACGCCGCCGGCCTCGTGCCGAACGTCGTGCTGACGGCGCTCGATTCCGACGTGATCAAGACCTACGTCGAGATGGGACTCGGCGTCGGCATCATCGCGAAGATGGCATGGGACGCAGCGCGCGACGCCGCCACCTTCGAGCAGCTCGACGCGGCCCACCTGTTCGCGCCGTCGACCACCAAGCTCGCGCTGCGCCGCGGGACATTCCTGCGCGGCTACGTCTACGACTTCATCGCGCGCTTCGCGCCGGCGCTCGACCGCGCCGCGGTCGACGCTGCCCTCGCCGGGACCGCGTCCGCGGCGAAGTGAACGACCTCCGCCCCCCCGCACCGCCGCTCGGCGCCACCGGCGCGAGGCGAACGATGGCCGAACCGCGACGAACGTGGGCGTTCGCCGCGCTCCTCGCGTCGCTGTCGATGCTCGCGCCGTTCGCGATCGACGCCTATCTGCCCGCCTTTCCCGCGATCGCCCTGGAGTTCGGCGCGGCGCCGCTCGCGGTCCAGCAAACGCTTTCCGCGTACCTCGCGGCCTACGCGATCATGATGCTTTGGCACGGCGCGCTGTCCGACGCGCTCGGCCGGCGTCCGGTCGTGCTCGGCGGCCTCGTCGTCTACGCGTTCGCGACGCTCGGGTGCGCGATCGCCGGCAACATCGAGTCGCTGTGGCTCTTTCGCGTGCTGCAGGGGCTGTCGGCCGGCACCGGCCTCGTCGTCGGGCGCGCGATCGTGCGGGACCGCTTCCAGGGACCCGAAGCCCAGCGCCTCATGTCGCAGATGACGCTCGTGTTCGGGATCGCCCCGGCCGTCGCGCCGGTCCTGGGCGGCGCGATGCTCAACGTCTTCGGCTGGCGCGCGATCTTCTGGATGCTGCTCGCCCTCGTCGCCGCCGTGTTCGTGTGGGCCTTGCTGCGGCTGCCCGAGACGCTCCCGCGCGCGGCGCGGCAGCCGCTCCATCCGCGTGCGCTGTGGCGCAACTACCGCACCGTGCTCCGGACCCTCGACTTCGCGCTGCTCGCGTCGATGCTGGCGCTCAACTTCGCGGGCTTCTTCATCTACATCGCCGGCGCCCCCGCGTTCCTGATCGACCTCCTCGGCGTGACGACGTGGGGCTTCGCCTGGCTGTTCGTGCCGATGATCGGCGGGATCATGCTGGGCGCGATCCTGTCGGGCCGCTTCGCCGGCCGCCGCTCGCCGCAACGGACGGTCCGCACGGGCTACGCGCTGATCTTCACCGGCGTCGCCCTCAATCTGCTGACGTGCTGGGCGCTGCCGCCCGGCGTCGCGTGGAACGTGCTGCCGATCTGCGTCTTCTGCATCGGCTCCGCGCTGGTCATGCCGTCGGCCACGCTGCTGATGCTCGATCTGTTCCCGACGATGCGCGGCATGGCCTCGTCGCTGCAGGGCTCCGTGCACTTCGCGTTGTCGGCCGTCGTCGCCGGCACGATCGCGCCGCTTCTCGTGCGCTCCCTGTCGGCGCTCGCGCTTGGTATGGCGGGCGCGGCCGTGGCAAGCTTCACGCTCTGGCTCGTCTATCAGCGCCGCTCGCGGGCGCAACTCCGGAAGTGGAAACCATGAAACGTCGCCTCGCCGCCCTGTTGCTGGCCGCTGCCCCGGTCGCCGCCGCCGCGCCTGCCGTCGTCGAGCTTCCCGCGACGACGTTGACGATTGGCAGCCAGAAGCTCGTGGCCGAGGTCGCGGCCACGCCCGAGCAGCGCAGCGTCGGCCTCATGTACCGTTTCAGCCTCAAGCCGGACCACGGCATGATCTTCGTGTTCGAACGCCCGGAGCCGCAGGCGTTCTGGATGAAGAACACGTTCATCCCGCTGTCGATCGCGTTCATCGGCAGCGACGGGCGGATCGTGAACATTGCCGACATGGCGCCGCAGAACGAATCGCGACACTGGTCGGCCGGACCCGCGCAGTACGCGCTCGAGATGCGCAAGGGCTGGTTCGCCGAGCACGGGATCGGCTCGGGCGACCGCGTCGACGGGTTGCCTAAACCGCCGCAATAGCGGTCTGCATCCTCCTCCCACGAGGGCCCACGCCGACCGGGGGGCTTGACGCACTCCGAAGCGCTTGTAGCATACCGTCGTCCGCAGTGCCGCGTCGGCGAAAAGACCGACGACACCGCCTGCGTCGATCGGGGGAGGTCATCGTGCTCAAGGTCCTGCATCTCGGTCCGGTCATCGTCGACCGGTCACGGTACCTGCCGCCGGTCGTCCGGCCCCTCGTGCAAGCCGCCGAGCGCGGCGACGACATCATCGCGCCGCTGCAGGCGATCGTCCGCCGATTCGGCTTCGACGACTTCACCTACGCGACGGCCAACTATCACCTCCGCCCCGACAACGACGAGCGGATGTACGTGTTTACCACGCTGCCGACAGCCTGGGTCGTTCGCTACGACCAGTGCGCGTACGTCGAGTGCGACCCGCGGGTCAGCTTCGTCTTCGACAATGCACTTCCCCTCGTCTGGGACCAGGCGAGCGAGCGCGGCAGAAGCGTCAGGAGCGACGAGTTCCTCGAGAATGCGGCCGCGTTCGGCCTCCGCAGCGGCGTCGCTTTCTCCGTCTATTCGGTCCATCCGTCGCGCAACCTCGTCGCGCTGAACTCGTCGCGGCCGCTCATGGATCGGGCGCGCCGGGACGAGATCGCGAGCAACCTCGGGGAGATCGTGCTGTTCGGGCAGTACTTCAACGACCTGTTCGTCAAAGGCGTCATCGAGAAGGGTCTCGCTCCCGCGACCGAGGGGATTCCGCTGAGTCCGCGCGAGCGGCAGTGCCTCGAGCTCGCCTCCTGCGGCATGAGCAGCGTCGAGATCGGGGGCAAGCTCGGCGTCGCCTCGCGCACGGTCGACTTCCACTTCAGCAACATGATCAGCAAGCTCGGCGTCCGCAACCGCCAGGAAGCGATCGCCAAGGCCGTCCGGCAGGGGCTCCTCGCCGCCAAGCAGTGAGCCGCTGGCCGCCGCTCCGGCGCAGCTCAGGCGTTCGCGCGGAGCCAGCGGCGGAGCTCGGCAATCGACTCCACCGTCGCGAGCGGCGCGAAGCGGGCGAGCTCGTCGGACCCATGCGCGCCGTGCGTCATCGCCACCGCCGCGGTGCCCGCATTGCGCGCGAGCTCGAGATCGTGCGTGGTGTCGCCGATCATCAGCGTCGACTCCGCCTCCACGCCAGTCTTATCCATGAGGTGCAGCAGCATGTCCGGGTGCGGCTTCGGAGAGCACTCGTCGGCGCAGCGCGTCGCCGCAAAGCGCTCGGCGATGCGCTGCTGCGCGAGCGCACGCGCAAGTCCCGCGCGGCTCTTGCCGGTCGCGATCGCGAGCAGGTGCCCCGCGGCGTCGAGCTCATCGAGCATCTCGCGCACGCCGTCGAACAGGATGATCTCCTCGTCGCGCGCGAGGTAGCGATCGCGGTAATGCGCGCTGAGCTCGGCGTAGCGCTCGCGCGGCAGCGTCGGCGCGACGTGGCGCAGCGCGTCGACGAGACCGAGGCCGATCACGTGCCGCGCCGCCTCGTCGTCCGGAACCGGCAACCCGACGTCGGAGCAGGCCGCCTGCAGGCAACCCGCGATGAGCGAAGTCGAATCGGCGAGCGTTCCGTCCCAGTCGAACACCAGGAGCCGGAATCGCCGCGGGAGGGAGTCAGGCATCGGCGCCGGCGCGCCCGTCGCCGTCGAGATGCGCCAGGTACGCGGCGAGGTCGGCCGGCAGCGGCGAAGTGATGGCGATCTCCCGGCCGTCCGCCGGGTGCGCGAAACGGATGCGGTGAGCGTGGAGGAACATCCGCTTGAGCCCTTCCTTCGCCAGCATGCGGTTCCACGCGAAGTCGCCGTACTTGTCGTCGCCGGCGAGCGGAAACCCCAGATGCGTGAGGTGGACGCGGATCTGGTGCGTGCGGCCGGTCTTGAGCTCGGCGTCGAGCAGCGCGAGCGGCGGCACGTGCCGCGGCCAGGTCTGCACGCGGCGGAACACCGTGTGCGCCGGGCGTCCGCCCGGAGCCACCCGCGCACGGCGCTCGCCCGCGCCGGTGACGCGCGACTCGAGCGCGAGCTCGACGTTGCGCACGGCGTCGCGCCACTTGCCGCGGACGAGGACGAGATAGCGCTTCTCGACGGACCCCTCGCGCAACTGCGCATGCAGCGCGATGAGCGCCGAGCGCTTGCGCGCGACCAGGATCACGCCGGACGTGTCGCGGTCGAGCCGGTGGACGAGCTCGAGAAACGGCGCATCGGGCCGCGCTCGTCGCAGCCGCTCGATCAGACCGAACGCGATGCCGCTGCCGCCGTGGACGGCGAGGCCCGAGGGCTTGTCGAGCGCGATCAGCGCATCGTCCTCGTAGAGCACCGGCGGCACGGCGATCGCGCTTCGCGTCCGGGGTTCCCTCGCCGCGGAGGGCGCCGCGGTCCGGATGGGCGGAATCCGGAGCTCGTCGCCCGCAGCGAGCCGCGTGTCGGGACTCGCGCGCCTGCGGTTGAGCCTGACCTCGCCGCTGCGGAGGATCCGGTAGATGTGGCTCTTGGGGACGCCTTTCAGCGTCTTCTGGAGGAAATTGTCGATCCGCTGGCCGTCGCCATCCTCGCCCACGGCCAGCCGATTGACGGCATCCTTGCTTAAATCTTTCATTTCTTTACAATATCGCCTGCAGCACGTCCGGACCCCCGCCCCCAGCGATGGGCGCGGCCAAGGCAAGGTCGGAGTCGTCGATGACGATCCGGCCGATCCGGTCCGGGCGTTGGCTCCGCAATTCGCGGGGCAAAGTCGGCCGTCGCATGTCGCATAATTCGGCCGCCGGTTATTCCGCTCACCGCACGGGCGTTGCGCCCCGTGAGAGCAGCGATGGTAAATGAAGAGCGCAGTCTCCGCACCCGGCTCGCGGCCGGTTCGAAGCGGCGCATTGCGCGGCGCACTTAGCGACGAATTCCGTGACCGGCCCTGCCGCCGCGCCTGGCGCGGCCCCGGGGCCGGGTACGAACGCTTGAACGCGACCAAGACACCCGACACGACGAGAACGCGAAGCCTCGACACGATCGAGACCCACGCCATGCGGAACGCCCAGCGCTTCCCCTCCTCTCGCGAAAGCCCGCAGCGGTTGCTGCCGGCGCGGCTGTCCCCGCTCGCGTCCGCCGCCCGATAGCGTCACCGCCGCGCTTTCGCGGCCCCGCTTCGTCCTCCGCAAGCCCGGCCGGATCCGCGCCGGGACAAACACATGAAGCGCATGCTGTTCAATGCCACGCAGGCGGAGGAACTCCGCGTGGCGATCGTCGACGGCCAACGGCTGATCGATCTCGACATCGAGTCCGCGAGCAAGGAGCAACGCAAGAGCAACATCTACAAGGCCGTCATCACGCGCGTCGAGCCGAGTCTCGAGGCGTGCTTCGTCGACTACGGCGCCGAGCGCCACGGCTTCCTGCCGTTCAAGGAAATCTCCCGCCAGTACCTGAAGGGTGCGCGCGGCGGCAACGGCGACGACGGCGAGTCCGAGGGCGGGCGCAGCCGCGTGCAGGACCAGCTCCGGGAGGGCATGGAGCTCATCGTCCAGGTCGACAAGGACGAGCGCGGCAACAAGGGCGCGGCGCTCACGACCTACATCTCGCTCGCCGGACGCTACCTCGTGCTGATGCCGAACAACCCGCGCGGCGGCGGCGTGTCGCGGCGCGTCGAGGGCGAGGAGCGCAACGACCTGCGCGACGCCATCGCGGGCCTCGACGTTCCTCAGGGCATGAGCGTCATCGCCCGCACCGCGGGCATCGGCCGCAGCACCGAGGAGCTGCAGTGGGACCTGAACTACCTGATGCAGCTCTGGCACGCGGTCGAGGACGCGGCGAAGATGCAATCCGGCGCCTACCTGATCTACCAGGAGTCGAGCCTCGTCATCCGCGCGATCCGCGACTACTTCCACCCTGACATCGGCGAGCTCCTGATCGACACCGAGCCGATCTACGAGCAGGCGCAGCAGTTCATGGCGCACGTGATGCCGGCCAACGTCAACCGCGTGAAGCTCTACAAGGACGACGTCCCGCTCTTCTCCCGCTTCCAGATCGAGCACCAGATCGAGACCGCCTACGCGCGTCAGGTCGCGCTGCCGTCGGGCGGCGCCATCGTGATCGACCACACGGAAGCGCTGGTGTCGATCGACGTCAACTCGGCGCGCGCCACCAAGGCGGGCGACATCGAGACCACCGCGTTCAACACGAATCTCGAAGCCGCCGACGAGATCGCCCGCCAGCTCCGGCTGCGCGACCTGGGCGGGCTCATCGTCATCGACTTCATCGACATGGAGAGCGCGCGCAACCAGCGCGAGGTCGAGGTCCGGATGAAGGACGCGCTGCGCTACGACCGCGCGCGCGTGCAGCTCGGCAAGATCTCCCGCTTCGGCCTGCTCGAGCTGTCGCGCCAGCGGCTGCGGCCCGCGCTCGCCGAGACGATGCACATCGCTTGCCCGCGCTGCCACGGGATCGGCCACATCCGCGGCACGGAGTCCTCCGCGCTCCACATCCTGCGCATCCTGCAGGAGGAGGCGATGAAGGAGAACAGCGCGCAGGTGATCGCGCAGGTGCCGGTTGACGTCGCGACGTTCCTGCTGAACGAGAAGCGCACCGAGGTGCTGACGATCGAGACGCGCTTCCGCGTCAATGTGCTCGTCGTGCCGAACCGCCACCTCGAGACGCCGAACTACACCGTTCAGCGGCTGCGTCACGACGACCTGAACCAGAGCGAGCCGCTGCCGCCGTCGTTCGATCTGGCCGAGAAGCCGGAGGAGCCCGACGTCGCGCAGCAGATCAAGGAAGAAGCGAAGGAGCCGAGGCAGGAAGCGGTCGTCAAGGGCATCACGCCCGCGCAGCCGGCACCGATCGTGGCGGAGGCGCCGCCGATCCCCGTCGCCGCGCCCGCACCGGTCGGCGCTCCGGCGGAAACGGGCTGGCTCGCGCGGATCCGTGCATGGTTCCAGCCCCAGCCGGCCATTCCCGCGCCGCCTCCGCGCGCCGAGCAGCCGCGCGAGGCGCGCGAGCCCCGGCGCGAACGAGAAGTTCGCGGCGAGCGCGAGCGTCACCGCGGACAGGATCGACGCGAGGGGCGCGATCGCGACAGCCGTCGTGGCGAAGGTCGCGAGGGGCGCGGTCGGGGCGAGCGTCCGCAGGGCGGCGCACCGCGCGAGCAAGGAGCCGCGCGCGATCAGGGTTCCCGCGGAAATCAACCGCAAGGCGGCCAGCGCCGCGACGGCGGGCGCGATCAGGCACGCGGCGGGGCACGCGATGGACAGCCGGCGCGCGAAGGGCGCGACGGGCAACCGCCACGCGAACCGCGCGAGGGCCAACCGCCACGCGAACCGCGCGACGGGCAACCGCCACGCGAGCCGCGCGGTGCGCAACCGCCGCGTCAACCACGCGAACCGCGTGCCCCTCGGGAGCCGCGGCCGCACGCACCCGCGGCCGGGGACGCGGCACTTCCCGCGATCGAAGCCGTGGGTCCCGGGGTCGCTCGTGAAGGCGATGCCGGCCAGGCCGCGCCGCGCGAGGGCCACGGGCGCCGCGACCGGCGCCGTCGCGGCAATCGCGGCGATCGCCAGGAGCACGCCCACGAGGTCGCCGCACCTGCCGATGCGCTGACCGCTGCGTCGCCGCCGGAAGCAAGGCCGCACCCGGAAGCGCACGGGGGGCACGCGACCCACGCCCCGACGGAGGCTGTGCCTCCGCCGGTGCCTCCGTCAGTGGCGCCCGCACCGGTCGAGACGGTGCGACCCGCGGCCCCCGAGCCGCGGATCGAGGCGCCGGCGCTGGCAGCAGAACCGAGACACGTTCCGTCGCCCGTGCGGCCGATCCCCGAGCTTCCGCCGGTCACGCTGGCGCTGCCTCCGGAATCCGGACTGGAGCTCGTCGAGACGAAATTCAAGGCGCCGTCCCCGGCGGAACCCGAGGCTCCTGCCGCTCCGCGGCGCATCCGTCCGCCGAAGGCCGCGATCGCCGACGAGCCGCTGCAGATGGTGGAGACGACGCACAAGGACGCGCCACCGCCGGCGGGCTGACCCCATGATTCCGGGCGTTCCTCGCGGACGCCCGGATCGCGGGTCACCGTCACTCGGCGCGCGGCCCGTCTGCACCCGCGCGAACGCGGAGCAGCAGCTCCGCGCTCGCCAATTCGACGAGGTCCAGCACGCGCTCGAAGCTCTCGCTTCCGCCATAGTAGGGGTCGGGCACTTCGCGCACGCCTGCCTGCGGCGCGAGATCGAGCAGCAACCCGAGGTGGCCCGCGTAAGACGCCGGTCGCAGCACTTCCAGCGCGCGGAGGTTGGCGGCATCCATCGCGAGAATCCAGCCGAAGCGCGAGAAATCGACGGCCGTAACCTGCCGCGCGCGGAGCTTGCTCAGGTCGTAGCCGCGCTTCTGCGCAGCCTGCATGGCGCGACGGTCGGGCGGCTGGCCGACGTGCCAGTCGCCAATGCCGGCCGAATCCGCACGGATCTGCCCCTCGAGGCCCCCCTGAGCCAGCACGGCGCGGAACACCGCCTCCGCCGTCGGCGACCGACAGATATTGCCCATGCAGACGAACAGGACCGAGCTTTGCGGATCGTGGCTCACACGCGAATAATAGCCCGCCGCACCGTTGCTCGCGTCGCTGCGGCTCGCGAACCGAACGTTGGGGGAGGACCGATGGCGATGCGGCACACCTGGGTCGGCAAGCTCGCGGTTGCCTCAGCGGCACTCCTCGTCGCGCTCCTTCCGCTCGCAGCGAGCGCAGCGGCCGATCCCAACAAGGTCCTGCGCATCGCGTCGAACGACATCACGAGCCTGGATCCGCAGCAGGGCACCGACCTCACGTCCACGCGGGTCGCGATCCAGATCTTCGAGGCGCTCTATCAGTTCGACTACCTCGCGACGCCGGCGAAGGTGATCCCGTGCACCGCGGAGGCAATGCCGGTGATCTCCGACGGCGGCACGACCTGGACGATCCGGCTGCAGAAGGGCATTCACTTCGCCGACGATCCCGTGTTCAAGGGAAAGCAGCGCGAGCTGACGGCGCAGGACTACGTCTATTCGATCACGCGGAGCCTCGATCCCAATCTGCGCGCCGGGGGCGACGCCGCGCTCACGACCTCATCGTCGGCGCGCGGCCGGTGGTCGACGCGGCGCGGAAGCCCGGCGCCAGGCTCGACTACGACGCGCCGATCGAAGGCCTGCGCGCGGTCGACCGCTACACGCTCCGGATCAAGCTCGCACGTCCCGACTACACGATGCTCGAGCGGCTCGCCCAGCTGCCGGCGATGGCCGTCGCCCGCGAAGCCGTGGAGGCCGCCGGAAACGACGTGATGAGCCGTCCGGTCGGTACCGGCCCCTATCGTCTCAAGGAGTGGAAGAAGGCGACCCGTGTCGTGCTCGAAGCCAATCCGGCGTATCGATCGATCCGGTTTCCGGACAGCACCGACCCGCAGCACAGCGGGCTCGTCGCGAGCATGCGCGGCAAGACGCTGCCGCAGGTCGGCCGCATCGAGATCAGCATCATCGAGGAATCGCAGCCGCAGATCCTCGAGTTCATGCAGGGCAACCTCGACCTCCTCGGATTGGCCGGCGACGACGTGAAGCGCGTCTTCGTCGACGGCAAGCTCAAGCCCGAGCTCGCGGCGAAGAAGGTCGTGCACCTGCGATTCGGCGCGCCGTCGCTCACGTTCACGTACTTCAACATGGACGATCCCGTTGTCGGCGGCTACTCGAACGCGCAGGTGGCGCTGCGACGCGCGATCGCGATGGGCTTCAACGTCGATGAACTGATTCGCGTGCTCTTTGCGGGCAATGCGCTGCCCGCGAACCAGCTGCTGCCACCCGGCGTGAACGGGCACGATCCGAGCCTGCCACCCAGGTCGCTCTACGATCCCGCCGCGGCGCGCGCGCTGCTCGACCGGTTCGGCTTCAAGGACGTCGACCGCGACGGCTACCGCGAGACGCCCGACGGAAAGCCGCTGACCGTCGTGCGCGGCACGCTGCCCGAGTCGTGGTATCGCGAAGCGGACACGCTCTGGTGCAAGAACATGGATGCGATCGGCATCCGGATGCGGGTCAACCAGCAGACTTTCGCGGAGCTCCTGAACCTGAGCCGCGCGGGCCAATTGCCGATGTTCAATCTCGGCTACCGCTCGCTCGAACCCTCCGGCTACCAGATCCTGCAGACGCTCTGGGGCAAGGAGACGCGCGACACCAATCCGTCCGGCTTCAAGCGCGACGAGTACGACGCCGCCTACGAACAATTTCTCCGGACACCCGCGGGTCCGGAGCGCATTGCGCTCGCACGCAGGATGTCGGACGTCTCGCAGGTGTGGATGCCCATGATCCTGCACACCTTCGGCGTCGGCAACGTGCTCTACTACCCATGGCTCCTGGGCTACTAGCCGTCGCAGTTCGGCGGAGCGTGGAAGTACGTGGACATCGACGTCGCGCAGAAGAAGTCGGCATCGCGCTAGCCGGCCGCCCGCACCTTCGTGGTGCGAACGGTTGGACATTGCGTCATGGCCCGAGCGTCACGGCGACGTAACGTCTCCCACGCAGGATATCGCGGTGCGGTGTTGCACCGCGCGAATCGCAGGCGCCTGCCGCGCCGATTGCGTCTTGCCAAGCGTCGATCACGCTCGTAGTCTGCGCTTCCGGGTGCACGATGCACCCGCCAAGAGCAACCAGCACAGGGGGATTTCATGAGCAACTGTTCCGGCACGCCGCGGCATGCCCGCGTCGCGTTCTGTCTCGTCGCGTCGCTGCTGCTCGTGGCGACCGCCCTACCGGCCTCGGCCGTCACCTACCAGCGCACGTTCGTCTCGTCGACCGGCCTCGACACCAATCAGTGCCGGCTCACCGATCCGTGCCGCAGCTTCAACGCGGCCATCGCGCAAACGAGCCCCAACGGCGAGGTCGTGATCCTCGATACGGCAGGCTACGGGCCGATGACGATCAACAAGGGGATCAAGATCATCGGCCCCGCGGGCGTCTACGGCGGCATCAGCGTGCTTGGCGGCGTCGGCAATCCGACCACCGGCATCGTCATCAACGCCGGGGACACCGACGACGTCATCCTGCGCGGCCTCGACATCACCGGCGTTGCCGGTACGCCCCCGCTGCCGCTCATCGGCATCGACATCCAGAACGCGGGAGCCGTGCACATCGAGAAGTCTTCGATCGGCAACTTCCCCGAGGATGGCGGCGCGTGCATTCAGGTCGTCACCGCGAAGACCGTCCGCGTCTACGTCGACGACAGCTTCCTGCGGCACTGCCTTACCGGAATCCATGCCAATGGCACCGTCGTCTCGAGCAGCCGCAGCGGCGTGTTCGTGGACAACACGCGGATCGAGCGCGGTTTCAACGCGAATCCGGCCTCGTCGCCCGTCGGAATCTGGATGCAGGGCTTCATGGCGGTATCGCTGCGCAACACTGCGATATCGCGGCAAACCACCGCCGTCAAGTTTGACAGCGACCTCGGCGGCGCCAACAACTCGCTTGACATCGTCGACAGCGAGTTCTCGCAGAACACGAATGGCATTTACTACGCCGCGACCGGCGACAATGGGACCAGCGCGATCCGGGTGGTAGGGAGCCAGGTCACGAACACGACGAACGACGCTTTCAACATCGCCAACTCCGCGACCGGCCGCAACACGTTTCTCACGATCGGCAACAGCGTCATCGCACAGCCGGCACGACAGGTGGCGCTCCTGAACAGCTCCACCGACACCGTCAACGCCAGAGCCGTGCTTGAAATGGACAACACGCGTGTGCTGAATGCCAATACGGTTTCGATCGACCTCAGTTCGCCAAACGGCGCGAAGACCGCCGCGTACATGCGCGACTCGACGTTCGCCCAGGGGGCCACTGTGATCAAGACCCGCGGCGCCTCCCAAGTGGCCGCCAGCCTCATCCGTTCGGAGGTGAACAACTGCGCAACCGTGGTCGATCACGGCGTCGGCACGGTCCGCCTCCAGGAAAACCACATCGTCGCCTGCAGCGACGATTTCGTGAACAACGGCAGCGGGACCGTCCTGTCCGACGGCCGAAACGTGGTGGACGGCATCCCCAACATGTCCGGTTTCACGTACATCACGCCTGCCGCCGTAACCCTCAAGTAACGTCCGCAGGGGGGCGGCGGCGACCGGTCGACCGGACCGGCACCCCGCCCGCTAGGCGGCGCCGTTCCCCACCCCCTGCCCGTCCGCACGTGGCCCGCCCGGAAGTTCGCAGCAGCGGGAAGCCACTCACTCCGCACGAAAGACCTTGTAATCGTTGGGGCCAATGGCGTACTCTGAATCGGCCGACGGGTCCCACGTCCGGGGCTCGCCCGCCTTGGAACGGAGGACCCCATGCGCACACGGACTGGCCTGACCCAACTTTCCCTGGTCGCCGCGCTCGGTGCGGCCGCAATTGCCGCCTGCCCGGCGTCCGCGCTCGCCGCCACCGCGCAGCGCACGTTCGTCAGATCCGACGGGTCCGACGCCAACCCCTGCTCGCTCGCATTGCCGTGCCGCAGCTTCAACGCGGCCATCGCGCAGACCTCACCCGGCGGCGAGGTAGTGATCCTCAACACCGCCGGCTACGGCCCGATGACCATCGACAAGTCGATCAAGATCATCGGCCCCTCCGGTATCTACGGTGGGATCAGCGCGCTGGGCGCGGGCATCAACCCCACGACCGGCATCGTCATCAACGCCGGCGACACCGATGTCATCACTCTGCGCGGGCTCGACATCGCCGGCGTTCCGACCAGCGCGCCGTTTCCCGACGCCGGTATCGACATCCAGAATGCCGGCAGCGTTCATATCGAGAAGTCGTCGATCTCGAACTTCACGCAGGACACGAGCGACTGCATTCGCATCGTTTCGGCGAAGGCAATCCAGGTGTTCGTCAACGACAGCTTCCTCCGCGAATGCCGCACCGGCATCTACGTGATCGGAAACGGAGCGGACGACTCGTCGCGCGTCAACCTGGTAGTCGACAATACACGGATCGAACACGGGATCAACACGACGTCCACCGGCACCAGCGCCGTCAACCTGAACAAGGCGGTCGTCGCGAGCCTGCGCAACAGCGTACTTTCCTGGGCGGGCGACGGCCTTCGCGCCAACAACATAAATACGGCCGTTAACCTCCGCGCCTTCGTCATTGGCTCGCAGTTCTCCCGCTTTGGCAACGCGGCCATTGAAACGGTCGGCACCGCCGGGGCCAGCGTTCATGTGAATGCGTCGACCTCGGTCTTCAACAACAACGGTGCCGGACTGCTCCACGGCCATGGCCAGGCGATTTTCAGTTCCAACGTGATCAGCAACAACACGAACAGTCTCGTCGACTGCGGCGGCGGCGCCGCCAACGTGACGTCGCTCGGCTACGGTGGGGGCAACGGCAGCAACTCCGTCTACAACAACACCGATACGGTGCTGCCGGCCGGTTGCACGGCTTGGATCACGCCGACCCAATTCCAGGGAAAGTAATGCCGGTCGGCTGAGGCCGTTCCCCGGGACTCCGAGCCAGTACGGGTCGAACCGGGTCCCCGGGTCCCGCGCCCGTGGCGCCAGCGCGTTCCACGGAAAATATCGGACGCCGCCGACAGACGTTCGCGCCGGCGTGAACTACCGTTGCGCGGATGCGATCGTCCGCGGATTCCTCCTCCGTCGCGGCAGGCTTGCCTTCCATTGGGGCGCCGCTCGCGGAGGCGGCTACGGAAGCGGAGCGCGACCCGATCCTTCGCCCCGGGCGCAACTGCTGGCGCATCGAGCGCGCGGACCGGATTGCGTTTCTCATCGACGGTGAAGCCTTCTTCGGGGCGGTCCGGTCGGCGCTCGCCAGGGCCCGTCACTCCATCTTCATCCTGGGCTGGGACATCGACAGCCGGATGCGGCTGACCCCCGGCGCAGCCACGGACGGTCTGCCCGAGCCTCTCGGAGAATTCCTGAACGCCGTCGTTGCGAAGCGCCCGCGACTGTGCGGCTACGTCCTTTCATGGGACTTCGCCATGCTCTACGCGATCGAGCGCGAATGGCTGCCGATCTACAAGCTCGACTGGATGACGCACCGGCGCCTGTCTTTCCGGCTGGACGACCATCACCCGCCCGGCGCATCGCACCACCAGAAGGTGATCGTCGTGGATGACGCGGTCGCCTTCGTGAGCGGCTACGACCTCACGCGCGCACGCTGGGACACGAGCGCGCACGCCCGGGATGATCCGCGCCGGGTGAATCATCGCGGCGAGCCGTACACACCGTTTCACGACGTCGGCATCGTCGTCGCCGGCGACTGCGCGCGCGCGCTGGGCGAGCTCGCCCGGGAACGCTGGAGGCGGGCGACGAACCGGTCGCCGCGAACGGACGGGCCGGGGATTCCCGACGAAGTCTGGCCCGAAGGGGTCGAGCCCGACGCCGGCGGACTTCCGGTGGCGATCGCGCGTACCGAGCCCGCGTTCGCGGGCAACGCCGCCGTTGGCGAGATCCGCGCGCTGTTTCTCGACGCGATCGCCGCTGCCCGACGCCATGTCTTTGCGGAGAACCAGTATTTCACTTCGCGCGCCGTTGCCGACGCCCTCGCGCGACGCCTGCGGACCGACGACGCGCCGGAGATCGCGGTGGTCTCGCCCCATCGGCAGAGCGGATGGCTCGAGGCGAGCACGATGGGCGTGCTGCGCGCCCGGATCCATCGCGATCTCTGCACCGCCGATCGCGACGGACGCTACCGCCTCTACTGCCCGACGCTGCCGGAACAGACGAGCGATACTTGTCTCAATGTGCACAGCAAAGTCATGACGGTCGACGACGATCTCGTCATCGTCGGCTCGGCCAACCTCGCCGACCGGTCCCTCGGCACCGACACCGAGTGCAATCTCGCGTTCGAAGCGCGGGGAGATCCACGACTCCAACGGGCCATCGCCGGGTTGCGTGAGCGGCTCCTCGCCGAGCACCTCGACTGTCGACCGACGGATGTTGCCGCGGCCGTCCGACGCGAAGGAGGACTGCATCGCGCCGTAGCGAGCCTCGCGGCGCCGTCGGGCCGCACGCTACAGCCCGCGGACCTCCCGCTCGATCCCGCGCTCGACGCCGTGGTGCCCGACCATCGGGTCATCGATCCCGAGCAGCCGCTCCGCGCCGACGCAATCGTGGCGGACCTCGTACCGGAAGAGGATGCCCGTGCCGGGACCCGCGCACGGCTGATTGGCTTTGGAATCGGACTGGCCATCCTGGCCGTGTTCGCGCTTGCGTGGCGCCTGACGCCGCTCCACGACTGGCTGGCCGTGGACCGTCTCGTCGGCTGGGGCGAAGAGCTGCGAGGGCACCCGTGGAGCCCACTCGCCGTCGCGGCCGCCTACGTCGCAGGCGGCCTCGTGGCCTTTCCACTGCTCCTTCTGATCGCGGTCACCGCGGCCGTGTTCGGGCCCGTGCTCGGCGCGTTCTATGCGGCCGGCGGCGCCATGCTGAGCGCCACGGCGACATTCGCAATCGGACGCAAGCTCGGCCGGGAGACTGTCCGCAAGCTTGCGGGTCACCGCATCAACACTCTGTCGCGCCGGCTCGCACAACACGGGCTTCTCGCCGTCACCTTCGTGCGCATGCTGCCGATTGCGCCGTTCTCGATCGTGAACATCGTCGCCGGCGCGTCGCATGTCGGCTGGCGCGACTTCCTGCTCGGAACCCTTCTCGGGCTGATCCCCGGCATCGCCGCGATGAGCGTCTTCGTCGATCGCGTGGTGGCCGCGATCCGTGAGCCGAGCCTCCGCGCGTTCGCGCTGCTGGGCATTGCCGTGGCGATCATCTTCGCCCTCCTCCACCTGCTCCAGCGCAAGGTCCTCGCGCGCTCCGGCCGCTCCGCGCCCCCCTGAGCTCATGGCCCACCGGCTTCGCGCGGCGACCTGGAACATCCACGGCGGCATCGGCGGCGACGGCCGCTGCGTGCCCGACCGCGTCGTCGAAGTGCTGTTGGAGCTCGACGCCGACATCGTCGCGCTGCAGGAGGTTGCTGCTTCGACCGGCGAGCACGGGAGCTTCCTCGCCCACCTCGCGCGCGAGACCGGGTACCACGTGGCTGACGGGCCTCTCCACCAGCGGCGGGGGTCGGACTTCGGCAACGCCATCCTCTCGCGGCATCCGATCCTTGCGATCGATCACCTCGACCTCACCGTCGACGCTTACGAGCCGCGAGGCGCTCTCGACGTGCTGATCGATGCGGGACCTGCTGCCCTGCGCGTCATCGGCACGCACCTTGGGCTCCGCCCGGGCGAGCGGCGCGAACAGGTGCGCCGCATCCTGGGTGCCGTCGAGCGCGACCGGCCGCACCCGATGCTCCTGATGGGTGACCTGAACGAGTGGTACCTGTGGGGGCGGCCACTGCGGTGGCTGCACTCCCATTTCCGCGAGGCGCCGGCGGCGGCGCCCACGTTTCCGGCGCGCCGGCCCATGTTCGCGCTCGACCGGATCTGGGTCGCGCCCGCCGGCTCGCTGCGCCGGCTGCACCGTCATGCGAGCCCGCTCGCGCGCATCGCATCCGATCATCTTCCGCTCGTGGCGGAGCTCGTGATGTGACGTCCGCTAAGTCTCCACCGGCAGCTGCACGCCGAACATCGCCTCCTTGAGCTGGATCAGCTTGTCGCGAAGCTGCGCCGCCCTCTCGAACTCGAGGTTCTTCGCGGCATCGAGCATGTCCTTCTCGAGCCGCTTGAGCTCGCGCTCGAGGTCCTTCTCGGGCATCGATTCGTACTTCGCCTTCGCCTGCGCGACCCGCAGCTGCTTCTTGCCTTCGTCCGCGTCGTACATCCCGTCGATCAGGTCCTTGATCCGCTTCTGGACGCCCTGCGGCGTGATCCCCATCTTCGCGTTCCACGCGACCTGCTTCGCGCGCCGGCGCTCGGTCTCCCCGATCGCCGCCTTCATCGAATCGGTCATCGTGTCGGCATAGAGGATCGCCATTCCGTTGATGTGGCGGGCGGCGCGGCCGATCGTCTGGATCAGCGACCGCTCGGCGCGCAGGAAGCCCTCCTTGTCCGCGTCGAGGATGGCCACAAGCGACACCTCCGGGATGTCGAGGCCCTCGCGCAGCAGGTTGATGCCGACCAGCACGTCGAATTCGCCCAGGCGCAGGTCGCGGATGATCTCGACGCGCTCGACGGTGTCGATGTCGGAGTGCAGATAGCGGACGCGGACGCCGTGCTCGTTGAGATAATCCGTCAGGTCCTCGGCCATCCGCTTCGTGAGCGTGGTCACCAGCACCCGCTCGTTCTTTTCGACGCGCAGGCCGATCTCGGACAGGAGGTCGTCGACCTGCGTCTGCGCCGGCCGCACCTCGAGCACCGGGTCGACGAGCCCCGTCGGCCGCACGACCTGCTCGACGACCTGCCCCGCGTGCTTCTGCTCGTAGTCGGCGGGCGTTGCCGACACGAAGATGGTCTGCGGGAGGAGGCGCTCGAACTCGTCGAAACGGAGCGGCCGGTTGTCGAGCGCGGATGGCAGGCGGAACCCGTAATTGACGAGATTCTCCTTGCGCGCACGGTCGCCGCGGTACATGCCGCCGGTCTGCGGGATCGTCACGTGCGACTCGTCGATGAACATGAGCGACTTCGGCGGCAGGTAGTCGATCAGCGTCGGCGGTGGCTCCCCCGCGCGGCGCCCCGACAGGTGCCGTGAGTAGTTCTCGATGCCCTTGCAGAATCCGATCTCGGTCATCATCTCGAGATCGAAGCGCGTCCGCTGCTCGATCCGCTGCGCCTCGATCAGCTTCATCTGGCCGACGAAGAACTCCTTCTGCGCAGCAAGCTCGACCTTGATCGCCTCGATCGCGTCGAGCACCTTCTTGCGCCCGGTCACGTAGTGGCTCGACGGAAACACGGTGAAGCGGCCGATCCGCTGCTTGATGTGGCCGGTCAGCGGATCGAAGAGTTGCAGCGACTCGACCTCGTCGTCGAAGAGCGAGAGGCGGAGCGCGTTCTCGGCGTGCTCGGCCGGAAAGATGTCGAGCACCTCGCCGCGCACCCGGAACGTGCCGCGCCGGAAGTCGGCCTCGTTGCGGGTGTACTGCATCTCGGTCAGCCGCTTGATCGCATCGCGCTGGGTGAGCTTGTCGCCGTCCTTCACGTGCAGGATCATGCTGTGGTATTCGGAAGGATCGCCGATGCCGTAGATCGCCGACACGGTCGCGACGATCACGCAGTCGGGCCGCTCGAGGATCGCCTTGGTCGCGGACAGGCGCATCTGCTCGATGTGCTCGTTGATCGACGAGTCCTTCTCGATATAGAGGTCGCGAGACGGAACGTAGGCCTCGGGTTGGTAGTAGTCGTAATAGCTGACGAAGTACTCGACCGCGTTGTTCGGAAAGAACTCGCGGAACTCCGAGTAGAGCTGCGCTGCGAGCGTCTTGTTCGGCGCCAGCACCAGCGCGGGCCGGCCGGTGCGCGCGATGACGTTCGCCATCGTGTATGTCTTCCCTGATCCCGTGACGCCGAGGAGCGTCTGGAACGAGAGCCCGTCGGTCAGACCCGAGACGAGCTTGTCGATCGCCTCGGGCTGATCGCCCGACGGCTCGAAGGGCTTGTGCAGTTCGTAGGGGCTTCCGGGATAGGTGACGATCATGGCAAGGGCGAGGAGACGAACGCAACCGAACCGGTCATTGTACTGCGAGGCGCTCGTCGGGCGCGAGGGAGGCGCCGGCCGGGCTTCCGCCTGCGCCGAAAAACTGGAGCGAGGCGAGGCGCGCGTAGAGCGGATTGCCGGCCACGAGCTCGTCGTGCGTGCCGTGCGCCACGATTCGTCCGCGGTCCATGACGACGATGCGGTCCGCGTGACGAACGGTCGCGAGCCGATGCGCGATGATCAGCACCGTGCGCCGCGCCATCAGCCGCTCGAGCGCAAGCTGCACGACCCGCTCGCTCTCGGCGTCGAGCGAGCTCGTCGCCTCGTCGAGGAGGAGGATCGGCCGATCGGCCAGGATGGCGCGCGCGATCGCGAGTCGCTGGCGCTGCCCGCCGGATAGCCGCACGCCCCGCTCGCCGAGCTGCGATTCGTAACCCTGCGGCAGCTGGACGACGAACTCCGCCGCGTAGGCCGCCTCGCAGGCGGCGCGCACCTCGCCTTCGGTCGCGTCGGGCCGGCCGTAGCGGACGTTCTCGAGCACGCTCGTCGCGAAGATCACGGGATCCTGCGGCACGACCGCGAGGCGCGCGCGCACGTCGACGGGATCGGCCGCGCGCAGATCGACACCGTCGATGCGGACGGCGCCGCGCTGCGGATCGTAGAAGCGCAGCAGGAGCTGGAAGACCGTCGTCTTGCCGGCGCCCGAAGGCCCGACGAGCGCGACCTTCTCGCCGCTTGCGACCTCGAGCGAGAATCCGTCCAGCGCGGGAGCGTCGGGACGCGAGGCATAGCGGAACGTGACGGCGTCGAACGTCACCGTGCCTCGGGCCGGTGCGGGCAGTCGAACCGGATTCGCGGGCGCCGCGATGTCCGGCGCGACCGCCAGCAGCTCGAAGATCCGCTCGGTTGCCCCGGCCGCGCGCTGGAGGTCGCCGACGACCTCGCTGATCGTACCGACCGCCGCGGCAACGATCACCGCGTAGAAGACGAACGCCGAAAGCTGGCCCGCGCTGATGCGGCCGGCGACGACGTCGTGGCCGCCGATCCAGAGGATCACGCCGATCGCCCCGAACACGAGCACGATCACCGTCGCGACGAGCGCGGCACGCTGCCGTATTCGCTGCCGCGCCGTGTCGAACGCTGCCTCGACGCGCTCGCCGAAGCGGTGCCGGTCGACCGGCTCGTGCCCGTAGGCCTGCACCGTGCGGATCTCGTGCAGCGCCTCGTCGACATAGGCGCCCACGTCGCCGATCCGGTCCTGGCTCGCGCGCGCGAGGCGACGCACCCGGCGGCCGAAGAGGACGATCGGCGCGACCACGACGGGCACGCCGGCCAGCACGAGCAAGGTGAGCTTGATGCTCGTGATCGCGAGCATCGCGAGCCCGCCAACCAGGAGCAGGACGTTGCGCACGGCCATCGACAGGCTCGAGCCGACGACCGTCTCGAGCAGCGCGGTGTCGTTGGTCAGGCGCGAGATGACCTCCCCCGTCCGCGTCAGCTCGAACCAGCCGGGCGGGAGCCGCAGCAGATGCTCGAAAACGGCGCGCCTCAGGTCCGCAGTGACCCGCTCGCCGATCCACGAGACGAAATAGAATCGCGCGTACGTGGCGGCTGCCATGACCACGATGACCGCCAGCATCAGCGCGAGCGTGCGGTCGAGCTCGGCCGCATTCCCCGCCCCGAACCCGTGATCGATGACGCCCCTGAGCCCTTGGCCGACCGCGAGCACCGCGCCGGCGGCGATCAGCAGCGCCACTGCGGCCGCGACGACCTGGCGCCGGTACGGTCGCAGGAACACGCCGATGCGGGCGAGCGTCCGGAGCGCGGTGACCGGCGGCAGGGTAGGCAGCGAATCAGCAGTCATCGGAGCGGGCCGGGATCGCCGACGTACGGCGTTATCGGGACGTTAGCCTTGGTACCGAGCGATGTCGAGAAGCGTCCGCCCGGCAGCGGCTTCGCCACGGGCAGTTGGGGTCGGTCCGCTCACGACACAAGCCATCGTCCGATGGCGTGAACCTTCGTGCCTGCGCGTCGACTTCCAGAAGTCGGATTCCAGGCGACGGTATAATGCGCAGTCGCCGCCCCGCTCGATCGTCCCCGCCATGAACGCTCCGCTGCCGAACTCGCTGCTCGCGACCGTCGAGCTGGCGCCCAAGGATCCGATCCTCGGCGTCACCGAGGCCTACGTCGCGGACCCGAACCCGCGCAAGGTCAATCTCGGCGTCGGCGTCTACACCGACGACACGGGCAAAGTCCCGCTGCTCGAATGCGTGAAGCAGGCCGAACGCGAGATCACGGAGCGCGCGGCCCCTCGCGGCTACCTGCCGATCGACGGGATCGCCGACTACGACCAGGCAGTGCGCGCGATGGTGCTCGGCGCCGACAGCGAGGCGATCCAGTCGGGACGCGCCGTCACCGTCCAGGCGCTCGGGGGAACCGGCGGGCTCAAGGTCGGCGCCGACTTCCTCCGCCGCTTCGCGCCGGGCGCGAAAGTGTGGCTCAGCGACCCGAGCTGGGAGAACCATCGCGCGTTGTTCGAAGGCGCGGGGTTCGCCGTCGAGACCTACCCGTATTACGACGTGGCGACGAGAGGTCTCGCGTTCGACGCGATGATCGCGGCGCTCGATCGGCTCCCGCCGGGCGCGATCGTCGTGCTTCACGCCTGCTGCCACAACCCGACGGGGGTCGATCCGACGTCCGAGCAATGGGGCAGGATCCTCGAGGTCGTCCGCGCGCGGGGGCTCGTTCCGTTCCTCGATATCGCCTACCAGGGGTTCGGCGACGGCCTCGACGCCGACGGCGCGATCGTGCGCGCCTTTGCGGCGACGCCGGGACCGCTGCTCGTCGCCAATTCGTTCTCGAAGTCGTTCTCGCTCTACGGCGAGCGCATCGGCGCGCTGACCGTGGTCGCGGGCGACGCTGGCGAAGCGGCGCGCGTGCTGTCGCAGCTCAAGCGCACCATCCGCGCGAATTACTCGAATCCGCCGATGCACGGCGGACAGATCGTCACCACCGTACTCAAGTCGCCGGAGCTCCGCGCGCTGTGGGAGGCGGAGCTCGCGACGATGCGCAACCGGATCAAGCTCATGCGGGCGATGCTGGTCGAGCGGCTGCACGAGCGCATTCCGGATTCCGATTTCCGGTTCGTTCTTCGCCAGCGCGGCATGTTCTCGTATTCGGGGCTCACGCGCGAGCAGGTCGCGCGGCTCCGTGCGGAGTTCTCGGTCTACGCGATCGACACCGGGCGTATCTGCGTCGCCGCTCTCAATACGCGCAACGTCGAGGACGTCGCGGCGGCGATCGCGGCGGTCGTCGCCTCCGGCCAGTCGTGACGACTGATTTTGACAGGGGCCTGAATTTCGATATAATTCAAGGCTGTCCGACGCGGGAATAGCTCAGTTGGTAGAGCGCAACCTTGCCAAGGTTGAGGTCGCGAGTTCGAGACTCGTTTCCCGCTCCATTTCCCCGAGGGAGAGCCTGCAACGCTGAAACGGCTCTCCCTTTTCGTTTGAACGCCGCGCGTTTCGCGCACGGCGGCCGCCCGGCGGGGTGGCAGAGTGGTCATGCAGCGGCCTGCAAAGCCGTCTACGCCGGTTCGATTCCGACCCCCGCCTCCACACCCTATGAAAAGCGCCCCGCTCCTCGCGTTTTTCACTCTGTAGCACTCTCCCCCGTTGTCCGTACGCGCGAGCACGATGCCGCACTCGACGCTGCATTCGGCCCACCGAAAACGCCGACGGGCTACGTTCTGCCCTCCGTCCCCGGCCTCGACGACCTGCAAACGAACCTGACGCTGCGCGCGGTCCCTCCACGCCGCGGAGCTCGACCAGGCGAGCGCGGCGCACGCGGTCACCACCTACCTGCGGGAGGTTCACGGGCGACCGCCGGCGACCGAGGCCGAGCTGCAACTCGGGGCGCAGAGGACGCGCGCCATGCTCGAGCGACTGTGGGGCGCAGAGGCCGCCGCGAAGATTCGGGACGCGCAGACCGAGGTGCAGCGGGTGGCCAAGGCTCATCCGGCCATTCTCGAGCTTCTCGGCGAGACGGCACTCGGCAATTCGCCAATGCTGATTCAACGGTTGGCCTCAATGCCGAGCTGCGACGCGCGCGGGCGGCGCGGCCCCGGCGTAACCACCGGCCGAGGCCAATCGTGGTCGATCGAATTGACGGACTCGTGGCGTCGATGCCGGGGCCGACGCGCCCGCATCGCGCAACGCTCGAAGGGCGTGCTCATCAACTTGAGCGGCGAGCCGGCGCCCCAAGGCTTCGACCGCCGGCAAGCTCGGACGACC
Organism: uncultured beta proteobacterium; assembly: GCA_963734055.1. Classification (GTDB taxonomy): domain Bacteria; phylum Pseudomonadota; class Gammaproteobacteria; order Burkholderiales; family Casimicrobiaceae; genus CAIWHR01. Next base: position 427,205 of record CAVTFQ010000007.1, on the reverse strand, counting down.
CGCTTTGCATGATGTCGAACAGCGATCGTCGATCTGTTGGGGCGCTACTTTGGCAGTAGTCCGCGAAGCCTCGCTACCTGTTTGCTCAATGCTGCGTCTTGAACCTTTAGCGTCGGTGTGTTCGCTGCGAGGATGCTTGCTGCAATGGCCTGATTTTGTGCATTTCCGGGCGACGGGTTGGAGTTATTCAGCTGCGCTAGCTTGTTGAATTCGGCGATTAAGGCATTGTGAAGCCGCACTGTATCTAATACAGAACGAGCCAGCGTATATGTCGCCACGATCTCCTTCAATAGCTCCGGCGACTCGATGTTTCCGATCAAACTCGCATTTGACTCATACACGGTGAAATAGCCAGGGCCAATGGCATAGGTAATGGTTAGCAGGCTGTTGAAATTCGCCTTGTAAAGGCAGTTGTTTCAGCTATCGTTAGAGTAGCGGTTTTCTTCGCGACTTCTCTTCTCCGATGAGGTTCGAGCGATGCGCGGTCCTGATGCAATGCAGGAAGGCCTGTTCACGGTAGCGAAGCTGGACGACTTCGTGCCGAGCGATCATCCGCTGCGACCGATCCGCGAGCTGGTGAACGACGCGCTGACGGCGATGAATCCCCAGTTCAACGCGATCTACGCCGACAGTGGGCGCGACTCGGTCGCGCCAGAGAAGCTGATCCGCGCCTTGCTGCTGCAGGTGTTCTACTCGATCCGCAGCGAACGGCAACTGTGCGAGCAGTTGCGTTACAACTTGCTGTTTCGCTGGTTCGTCGGCTTGGCGCTCGATGCTCCGATCTGGGATCACTCGACCTTCTCGAAGAATCGCGACCGGTTGCTGGCGCATCGGGTGGTGGAAGGCCTGTTTGCCGAGGTCATGCGCCTGGCCGATGCCCGTGGCCTGCTGTCGAAGGAACATTTCTCGGTCGACGGCACGCTGATTCAGGCGTGGGCGAGCCAGAAGAGCTTTCGACCGAAGGACGGCAGCGACGATCAGCGTCCCGGCGGCGGCGGGCGTAACGCGCAAGCGGACTGGAAAGGCCAACCCCGTACCAACGACACCCACGCGAGCACGACCGACCCCGACGCGCGAACCTACCGCAAGAGCCACCACACGGCGTCGATCCTCTGTTACCAAGGCCATGTGCTGATGGAGAATCGCAGCGGTCTGGTGGTGAGCGCCGTGGTCACGCATGCGGGTGGTTTCGGGGAACGCCACGCGGCGCTGGCCATGCTCGATGCGGTGCCCGACCCTGGGCACCGCAGCGTTGGCGCCGACAAAGCCTACGACACCACCGACTTCGTCGCCGCGTGCCGCGAGCGCAAGATCACCCCACACGTCGCCTGCAACGATACCCGCCGTGGCGGTAGCGCGATCGACGGGCGCACCACCCGTCATCCCGGTTACCGCCTGAGCCAGATCATTCGCAAACGGATTGAGGAGCCTTTCGGCTGGGGCAAGACCGTAGGCCGCATTCGGCAAACCGTGTTTCGCGGTCTGCAGCGGGTCGATCAGCAGTTCAAACTCACGATGACCGCCAGCAACCTGATGCGCATCGCTCGAATACCGATCGCGGTACCGTGCGGAGTGACGCCATGAACCGAACCATGAACGACAAACGCCACTTCGCCGCATCCGGTCCCTGGCGTGAATCGGCAACCGCCGGTTTGACTTCGCTCTGGGTCCGTTCGCCAATTCGATCCGCTTCATTTTTCGGCCCAAATTCAACAGCCTGTTAGTGATTGGCCGGCCGGAAGCGTGCGAATAGCTGGCCCTAAATTGGCGTCATAAGCGTCCCAGACGGATTCGACTTCCGCCCGGATCGCAAGCAATACGGCCTTGATCGTTTGGGCGCGCTGACGGCTATCACGATCCAAATTCTGGCGATGCGCACGCTCGACGGCGGTAACCGCGCCCTTCCAGCCAAAGTAGCCCCCTAAGAGACCTGCAACGATTGCACCGATAACGCCAATTAGTGCGCCCACGACGGTCGGTTCGCCCCCGACTATCATGTCCCACACTCTGTCGAGCCAGGTAATCACGATCGCGGCTGCCTATTGCTGTTCAGTGGCCAGTCAACTTCTTCCTAACCCCGAAAAACGCTGCGATTCGTCTTGACAAACTGTTCGCTTTCGCGAAGCATACCACAATGCGAACAAGGTTAATTGGGACGGCGGCGGCGGCCGAAAAGCTCGGCGTGACTCCCCGACGAGTGCAAGTCCTTTGCGAGCAAGGTCGCGTCGAGGGGGCGCAACGTGTCGGCCGAACCTGGGCGATCCCTGCTGTCGTTCGAGTAACGCCGGGCTCGCGCGGGCCGAAGCCGCGATAAGAGAGCGCACGGGAGCGGGGCCATGGCGTTGCTGTCGTTGATTCGAAAGGCCGCCGCAGCGCGACGGGATCCGAATGGTCAGGCTCCGCTGCGCGCGTACCGTAGCGAGGCGATCATCGACCGCCAGATTGACGAGCTTATCGGGCTCTGCAAGGGCGTGGTCGCTGATGGCGAAGTAGCCCAAGGGGAGGCCGAATTCCTTCTGCGCTGGTTGGAGACCAATCGGGCGGCCGCCGCGAACTGGCCCGCCAGCGTTCTGTATCCGCGCCTATCAGCCGCGCTCACGGACGACCAACTGTCCGGAGATGAGGAACGCGATCTTCTTGGGTTACTGATTGAAGTCGTCGGCGGCAACGCTCCATTACACGACGAGGGGAGCATGTCCACGGCTTTACCGCTGACCGATCCGCCGCCTCCCGTGAGCTTCGATGGCCGCGTGTTCTGCTTCACCGGGAAGTTCTACAGCGGCTCACGCAATTGGTGCGAGCAACAGGTTGTCACGCGTGGTGCAGCAGTTGGTAGTGTTTCACGAAAGCTTGATTTTCTCGTCATCGGCGAGATCGGCTCACGCGATTGGATTCATTCGACGCACGGCCGCAAGATCGAGAAGGCAATCGAGATCAACTCTACTGGTGGCGAGATCGCCATCGTTGCCGAGCAACATTGGCATGAACAACTCTGCTAGTGCAGTCGCCGGTTATCTTCGTCCGTTAGGGTGTGTCGGCACGTGGTACGCGATTGCCGTAGCGATCTACGTTAGTTGCGCTGCGGTCGCCTTCGCACAGACCCTTGTGCTGAATGGGATCCCTTCGTCTGCCGTAAGCAGCGGCGCATCCGAGACATCCCGACACGTTCTCGGGCAGGAGAAGGCCTTGGCGGCGTGAGCTTCCCTCGGTTTTTCGACTACCAAGGGTATGGCCTCAAGCCGCCAATTGCCGCACCGCCTGAGTCGCGATCCAGCGTTGCAGGTACTGGGTCGGCGACTGATAGTCGAGCGTGGAGTGACGACGACTCCGGTTGTAAAAGACCTCGATGTAATCGAACAGATCGGCCCGCGCCGCGTCGTGCGTGTCATAGCGTGTGCCGTGTACCCGTTCGTTCTTCAGACTATTGAAGAAACTCTCCGTCGGCGCGTTATCCCAACAGTTGCCCTTGCGACTCATCGAGCAGGTCATACCGTACTCAATCAGTTTGTCCTGGAACACGCCACTGGCGTATTGACTGCCCCTATCGGAGTGATGGATCAGCCCCGGCGCGGGTTTGCGCCGGAACCAGGCCATGGTCAGCGCATCGACGGCGATGTCCGCCGTCATCCGCGGCTTGATCGACCAGCCGACGACTTCGCGATTGAACAGGTCGAGCACGATCGCCAGATACAGCCAGCCGTCGGCGGTCCAGATGTACGTCAGATCAGCGGTCCAAACCTGGTTCGGCGCCGCCGGCGCGAAGTCCCGGTCCAACACGTTCGGCGCCACCGGCAACCCATGCTTGGAATCCGTCGTCGCCTTGTACCGCCGCTTGTGCCGCGCCCGAATGCCGTTCTCGCGCATCAGCCGCTCCACCCGTTCCTTGCTCGCCGGGAAACCCCGGCCACGGATTTCCCTGACCATCCGTGGCGAGCCGTAGGCGCCTTTGAGTTCTGCGTGCATGGCACGGATCAGCGCCAGCAACTGCGCATTACTCAACCGCTTGCCATTCGTGCTGCCGCCGCGCTGCCACGCCCGATAACCACTGCTGCTCACTGCCAACGTCGTGCACATCGCCGGCAGCGGATACGCGTCGCGTTGCCTCGTCGATCCAGGCGTACTTCACAGCGCATCCTTGGCGAAGTACGCCGTCGCTTTTTTCAATATTTCGACCTCCATTCGCAGCCGCGCATTCTCGGCCCGGACCCGCGACAACTCCATCTGCTCCGGCGTCACCAACTTGGCTCCCGACGGGTGCAGCTTGCCGGCCTTCGCCGCCTTGACCCAGTTGCGCAGCGTCTGCTCAACCAAGCCGAGATCACGCGCGACCGCGCCCACTGTCTCCCCGGATCTCACCCGCTTCACGGCCAGCTCCTTGAACTCCGCTGTGTACTCCTGCTTCGGTATCTTGAACATTCCAGCCCTCCATTTCGCCTATCCTATCCATACTGGCTTGGAAGACGAAATTCCGGGGGAACCTCAGCGCGGGTGCTGATCTCCAAGGTCGGATCCCAATACATTTGGGCCTCACGTGAGAATCGCCCGCTCGCATACCACCAAAGCGGTGTCGTTCACATCTTTGTGGAGCCGAACGGCAGCGGTTACGTCGAGGTAGTCGACCAGAACGATCTACCCGAAATGTTGCGCGACAAGACTCGGCCGAGGTTTCTGTACAAGGAACATATACGAAGCATGCTTGCGAACATTACCTATTGGGGCTCAGCCGATGCGTTCACGCCCTAACGCGGCGGTCAACGCGGAGGCCCCGCGACTCACCAAGTCGCGATGAGCGATCGCGCCCTGCTCGAGCTCGTCAGTATGTCATCGGCGCTCGTGGACGCGCTGCGCGAAGCCTACGGGCTCGCCCAGGCCGGAGAGCTTGGCGATCCGCTGCGCGAGGCGCTGGACTTCGCCCGCGATCTGGTCGCGCTCGCCAACGAAACGCTCGCGACGGATCCCCAAGCCGGCGAACACGCGCGCGGGATCGCACTGCACATGGCGGAGCAGCTCGCGGCCGTGGAACGCCTCCTCCAGCCGAACGCGATCGCGTAACGCAGACATCCAAACGAAGCCGTCGGTAGGCGAGGACATGCGCGTGTTGCCCTATTCACTCGACCAAATCAACGAGATCCACCTTCAACAGCTTCTTGCCGAAGGCTGGGTGGAATCGCAAACCCTCGATTTCAAGCGAGAATTGCCGGGGCGCGATGACAAGGCGAAGCTTGAACTGCTAAAGGATGTCAGCGCCCTCGCAAACCGCGATGGCGGCGATCTGATCTACGGAATTGACGACAAAGAGGGCAGCGCGGTCAAGCTGGCGCCGATCAATTCGGAGCCCGCGGATGCCGCGAAGCGCCGCATCGCGCAAGTCCTCGATTCGGGAATCGAGCCGCGAGTGCCCGGACTTCAAATCCGGGAGGTACTCGTCGCCGGCGGATACGTACTGATCGTGCGAGTTCCGAGCTCTTTCGATGGCCCGCACCGCCACAGCAACGGGCCATGGAGCAGGTTTGTCCTGCGGAACCACACCACGACCACGGACATGACGTACGAACAGCTTCGCACCGCCTTCGACCGTACGGCCACGCTCGCAGAGCGAGCTCGTCAATTCCGCGACGAACGGGTGAACGCGCTCAAGAATCAACAAACTTCGGTTCGTGTGCAACCCGGCCCGCTATGCGTAGTGCACCTTGTGCCTGTCGCGAGTATGGCGGGCAGACACTCGATAAACATCGCCGAACTTCACGACGACTTCGTCGGACTTGAATTCAAGGAATGGCGCGGAGCGTCCTGCAAGATAAACCTCGATGGCCTTCTAATTCACCCGATCGGTATTGCGGAACAGGATGGTGCACTCGCATACGTTCAAGTGTTTCGAACGGGCGTATTCGAAGCCGTGCGTGTCGGCGGAGGCATGGTCGATCCTGGCCGCAAGCTCATCCCTTCGACCGTGGTATCGGGCTTCTTCCATGATGCGCTTGGCAAACTCTTGACGCGCGCTCGATTGTTCGGCATCACCGGCCCAGCGGTTGCCGGTATCGCGCTACTTTTCGTCGCGGATTATAAATTTGGCATGCATGAGGCCTACTTTGATATGACCCGGGCTACCGCCGACGAGAGGCAGCATTTGGTTCTGCCAGAGGTATGGGTCAATAGCCTAGAATCCGCCAGGACAGACGAGATCGCTCGCCCCCTGCTCGACATTCTCTGGCAGGCATTCGACCTGCCGCGTTGCAGCGAATATTCCGAGGACGGCGCCTGGGCACCGAGGCGACAGACGTGATCGCCGAGCGGTACACCGTGTGGGAGATCACCGGCGAGTCCGAGTACCGGCGATCGACGGGCGGCGCGTTCTCGCCTTGGCGATAGAACCGAGCGTCGGGCCACGCGCAGTTGACTTTGGTCAATGGTGCCGGGCAGGGGCCAGAGCAGAATATTTGTCTAAGTTTGCCCGCCAGCGGGCCCCGCTTTCATGGGAGGAGCCTTGAACAGCGAAACCGCCATTCCGTTCGTTGTCTCGTTCGCGCTCGTCGCCCTCATTGTCTACGCGATATTTCGCGCATTCGCCAATACCTTTGGCGGGCGCGGCAAGGTGAGCGCCAGCGCCAGCATGATCTGCCCGAATTGCGGCACCCAAGCCGAGCCAGCGACGCGCACGAAGGGAAGCACGTTGCTCGAGCTGTTCCTGTGGCTGTGCCTCATCGTGCCTGGGCTCATCTACAGCATTTGGCGAGTTACTTCTCGCGACAAGGTCTGTCCCTCCTGCCGGCAGGCGGGCATGATCCCGATCGTCTCCCCGCGGGGCCGCGCCCTGGTTCAAGCCAATCAGTCGGCCGGTGCAGCGCAGAAAATCGCGACCGCTTGATCGGAGTAGCCCTGCCGCAAGGCAGTCGATCGGCGCGACGATCTCACCGTGGCGCTAAGCTCCGGCTACGCGAGTTTGGAGTTGCAAGGAGCCTCCGAACCAAGCTCTCGAGCGCGTGGGGCACGGATGGGGGCATCCATTCGTCTGCGTGGCCTATACGCCCCTCATTGTGGTTCCGACCCCCGCCTCCATTACCTCCTATGACGGCCTGACGCTGACTCGCGTTCGGTCCCGTATCGCCCGTCTCCCCAGTGCAACGGTGTCCTTGCGTGCCTATCCACATCACCGGTCCGCTCTACTCATGCAACCCAGCTTCAACGCGGTTGCGCTTGGCGTGGATGGGCGCCCTGGGTTCTGGCGGTCGCGACCCTAGGTTTTCTGGGGGCGCACCATCGCATGCCCACTGCTGGTAAATCACCTTCCCAGCTCGTCCCGTCATTCGGAGGGGCGACGGCACCGGTTACTTGACCTGATCTATTGCGCGCGCGTGATGCCTCCGAAGTGGCCGGTCTGTCAGACGCGCGGCTCGCCCTGCGCGTTGACCAAGATGGTGCTGCCCGGCGGGCTCGTCGTCTGCACATGATGCTCGTATCCGCGGAAGTTGTACGTGACGTCCCAGTAGTCCAGCGATGCGCCCGTGGACACGTTCGCGCACCGCTGCACATCCTGCGTATAAACTGTGCCGGGCGCATCACGACCTACGTTCGCTCCCACCACCGCGCCGCCGGCTGCGCCGATGCCCGTCGCAAGATCTTGTCCGCGGCCACTCCCGATCTGATGGCCAAGGATGCCGCCGACGACGCCTCCCACCACTGCGCCCGGGACGTTAATGCCCGGTGAGCCGGTGTCCACAACCTGACGCTCTACCCAGCAGCGCTGATGCGGTGGTCCCACGACTGCGCGCACCGAGGTCACGGGCGCCTCGTACAACGGCTCGCTCTCTCGGCGCCGGTAGTCATAAGCGGCTGGCGCGGCAGCCGCGAGAATCTGTGCCTGATCGGCCTGCCGCTGCGCTTCCGCCGCTTGTAATTGTGCTGCGGCGGCCTGTCGCTGGGTGGCGTCGGCCTGGATACGCGCTTCCGTTGCCGCGCGCTGCGCGACGAGCGCCGCCTGCTCACTACGAAGGCGCGCCACGTCCTGCGCCGCCGCGGCACGCTGGTTCGCAAGTAAGGCAAGCTGGTGCACTTCGTTATACCGCCCACCGTTAGCCGCGAGGTCGTCGGCTTGGCGGAGTGTCGCCGCCGCTTGGTCGAACTCGGCGGATGCATACATCGCAACCTGAGGATTGCGTCGCGCCGCATCCAGTGATAATCGCGCGTCGTCCAATGCGGGGTCGCGGCCAGGAAGCGATGCACATCCTGAAGCGGCGAGAATTGCGAGGGCGACAACGAACGTTGCAGATTTTCCGAACATCATAACCTCCAACCTTCTCATTTGCCGACACAACGCGAAGTCGTGGACCGTCGACTTGGACTACAGTCCTTCCCAAGTATGCTAGGTGCTATATCGTGTGCAAGAAAGTCGGACGCCGTCCAATTCGATCGTCAGCGCGATCTACATATGCGAGCTGCTGAGCCTCCCTCCGGCGTAGGAGTGTCGATCCAAAGCCTACGTTCACGACAGCGTTCGCCGGCCGTCCGACATATCAATGTGGATATTGCGCTCGGCCGCAGTGCGGCAACCCGTTCGCGGACCAGACAGAAGATTGCCAACGGCGAGTTTGGGCGAAAGCGCCCCTCGTTAACTGGCAGCTCTCGTCTAAGAGCGGCCCACATGGCGTGAGGCAGCTGAGAGCGCCCAACGGGCCTACACTTGACCGTGCTCGCCAAGATACTTCCCCTCCTCCTGCTTTGCGCCTGTGCATCCACGGCTCCACTGCCTACGGTCGACCAGCCGGAGCTCGCCCGGTTGGCCCGATCCTACGTCCAGCAACTGCAGGCAGTGGGCATCACTCGCGTAGTCTCACCGGGGAGCAACGCCATGGTGCGGCTGGATACCAGCTACGGCGCGGTATACGTGCGGTATCCGGCTGAGGCGCAACCGTTGGCGTTCGTACTGGACATCGGTCCAGATGGCTTGCAGGCCCGCGCCGCGACGTTCGACCGGGCCAGAGACGGTCAGATGCTTGCCGCGCTGGTGCCGGAGGCCGTGCGGATGACGGCCGCCAACAATTGGATGGGGTGGCTGCGCGCCAACCCCTGGCACTGACACCCTTCCACCAAAGGCGGCGTCAACGCACCACGCCGGGGGTAACGCGGGAGACGGTTGCGGCGTGCCTTGATCCGCGTTTTGGCCGATTGCGTGCGGTGACTCGCGGGCGAATCGGGCGGAGACGCCCGGCTCGAGGAGGTGCGGAACAAAGCCTTGGGCCGCTACCTGCGAATAGCCAGGGTGCTCGACCTCCCGCTCCAAAGTCGCCAGATTTGCTGCCGATCCTTCGCGATTCAATGCTGATCGCCGTGAGCCCTCTCGCGTTCACGCTGTCCGGGCTCGAGCGAGTAGGCAACCAGGACTATGCGGCGAATGCCGCTCCACGAAACCTACGGACTCGCCAATCCGGTGAGTCCGGCGAGCTACCGCACGACGCACTGCACTTCGCCGTGCTTCACTGCAACGACTTTGTCACGTCGAAGGTGAACGGCGACGGGTTATTGCCAACCCGCCCACTGTTCCTGCGTGAGCCGGAGGGGCGTCCAAACGGCACGAAGGGAAATAGATTCCCGCTCGTTGCGGTGTATAGTACAAATGCCACCTGCCCGGCAACGGTTCGTCGTGGATAGCCGGCCGGCTTCTCAATTGCCGACATGTTGATTCGTTCACGATTCCCACGCGAAAGGATCTCCCGCCATGAAGAAACGCGCATTCATCGTCATCGCCATCGCCGCGGCCTTCGCCGTCAATGCTCGCGCGCAGAAGGCCAGCGTCGAGCACACGGTCGACGTCACCGCCACGATCATCGCCATCGACCAGACTACGCGCGACGTCACGCTGAAGGGCCCTAGAGGCAACCGGGTAGTCGTCACCGCCGGGCCCGAGGTCAGGAACTTCGACCAGTTGAATGTCGGCGACAAGGTCCATGCCCGATACAACGAGGCGCTCGTGCTCGAACTGAAGAAGGGCAACGACATGGCGGTCACTCGCACCGAGGAGAAGGGCGCCGTGGGCGCGATGCCGGGGGCGCAGCCGGCCGGCGTCGCTGGCCGTCGCATCACCGTGGTCGCCGATGTCGTCGCCGTCAACCGCGACACGCAGACTGTCACGCTGCGCGGACCGGAACTCACCGCACAAGTGAAGATTGCCGACCCCGATCAGTTCAGACGGATCAAGAAGGGCGATCAGGTGTATGCCACTTACACGCAGGCGCTCGCGATGGTGGTGGAGCCGAGTCCGAAGAAATAGTCGCAAGGTGCACGGCGCTGCGGTGCGGGCGCGTCCGCGTATGCGGGTCACGAGCGACTGAAGCGGAACGACGCAATCCTTCTCGCCGGGCGCGTATGGCGAAGACGCCGTCCGGGCTGTCCGGGTGTTCGAGGGCGACAAGGCGTTGACCGTCGCTCTCGAATGGGAACTCCAGACGAAGAAAGGCAAGCGGCGGCAGCACGTTCGCGTTCGTCGTAGGGGAACGATATGTCGTTTCCGCGCATGACGACATACGATGCCATTGTGGTGGGGGCCGGTCCCGCCGGTTCCCATCTGGGCTACCTCCTTGCCCGTACTGGACGACGGGTTGTGCTCCTCGATCAGAACCGCTTTCCGCGCGACAAGGTGTGCGGCGGAGGGTTGTCGCGCAAGTCAATTGCGCTGCTCGACATCGAGCTCACCGGCGTCGCGCATCGCTGGATCAGCGGTGCCCGGTTGACCTTCAAGAACCAGGCCGCGATCGTCAAGGATCTGCCTCGCCCCGTGGGTTGCACCGTCCTTCGCAACGAATTCGATCAAATGCTGCTCACGCGGGCGCGCGAGGCCGGCGCTCATTTCTTCGGGGAAACCAGGTTTCTCGCCCTGCATGCACATGGCCCTTCGGTCACTGCAAGAACCAGCCGCGGCGAATTCACGGCTCGCCGGCTGTTCGCTGCGGACGGGGTCGGAAGTGCGGTACGTACCAGGGTATTTGGAGGGCGGCTCGTTTCGTATGTTCCGGTCCTTGAGGCACTCATTGAAGTTCCGGACGCTGTCCTGCAGGAATTCGGCGATCGTGCAGTATTCGATTTCGGTAGCATGCCCAAAGGCTATGGATGGATATTCCCGAAGCGCGATCATCTCAACGTCGGCGTCTACTCGCCATTCGGAGGCACTGCGCTGCGTCGACACCTGATCGAATTCATCGATCGTTATCCTGCGTTGCGCCGTCGCCGTGCATCGTTCCGCGGCTATGCGATCCCACTGCGTAACAATGCCGGAGTCTTCGAGCGCGGACCGGTGGCGCTGCTTGGAGACGCAGCTGGTCTTGCCGAGTCCCTATTCGGCGAAGGAATCTACTTTGCACTGAAGAGCGCGGCGCTGGCGGCGCAGGCGGAATTCGCACGCGACGGCGGCGCGCACGCGATGCAGTACACGCAATTGGTCAAGCAGGACATTCTTCCGGAACTTCGCGCGGCAAGCATCCTCGCCAAGGGCTTGTTCAGCTTCCAGGAGTTTACGTTCCGCCACGCTGTCTGCAACGACCGAATCAACCAGCTCTTCGTGGGTCTGCTTACCGGGGACATCAGCTATCGGGAATGCCTGCGCAAAACCGTTCTGGCTGCGCCAAGGTGGCTATCCGAAGCGGCGCCGTCGTCGACCGCAGCGGTCGTCTGAGCCCAGCTCGTGTCGCTCTACCGCGCGCTCGAAGGGTCGATATCGGCGGCGTCGCCCTAGCCCGCTGATTTGGCGCGAATTCGCCAGCGACGACAGTCATCCTGCCGCCGCTGACGACGACGCCTCAAGCGTCTTCGGTCGGCAAATGATGCGCCGAAGCCCCCGCAGGGTTCGCGAGGGTCAGCTGCCCGGGCTGCGACCCGCCGGCTTGAGGAATGTCACGACTTGAGATCCGGGCGCGTTCTTGGTCGAGCAGCTGCCCTCGCCAACCCCGGCATCGCGCTCTGCTTCGTGCAGCAGATTGATGACATCGACGTAGAATTTTTCCTTGACCATCATCAGTGCGGTCAAGCCGCCATCGTTGCGTGCGAGGACATCGGCGCCGGCTTTCAGCAGCACTTCCACCACCGCCGTTTCACCGTAGCCCGCGGCCAGCATCAACGGACGGATGCCATACGCGATCGGCGCCTCGATCCCGGCTCCCGCCTGGATCAGGGCTTGCACCACGTCGGGGAATCCCCGATCGAGGTCCGGATTGTGGACCGCCTTCGCCAACGCGCCCCAACCACAATCATCGGTTGCGTTCACGTCCGCGCCGGCCTCGATCAGCGCCCGCACCACGTCAAGCCTGCCGGCATGGGCAGCGAGCATGAGCGCCGTCGCACCGTCTTTGTTGCGCACGTTGCAATCAGCCCCGCCTCGCAAGAGCGCCTGCACGCGCTCAAGATCACCGGCCTCGACGGCCCGCAGCAAAACTTCGGACATCGGCCTTCTCCTCGATGGTATGCGACGGCATACCATCAATCGCCAAATCATCGACCCTGATCAAATGTAGCACTCCGGCCTTGGCGGCGGTATCCATGACGAACGCGCCAGGGAGCGACGCCCCCTCCCAACGATCCGTTGCAGGTCGAGCAGGATCTGCGGCCGCCCACGCTCTGGCGCCGAAAGCTTGATGGCACCTGCGCCCTGGATGATACTTTGCGGTTGCTGGCACATCTTTCCAGGAGGGGTCATGGGAAACGTTGAGGACAATTTTCCGGGCATCGATACGGCTTCCGACCCGCGCTTTCCCCACGCGCCGCCGGGTTGGACGGACGAGACCGCGGTGGCGATAGCGAAGGGGGAGCAACTGACGCTCGCCGACGACCACTGGGCGGTTGTACGCGGGCTGCAGGAGTTCTTCGCCCGCCACGAGTACGGCGTCGTCAACCTGCGCGAGCTGTATGACGCCCTCGACGAGAAATTTCACTACAAGGGCGGCATGAAATACCTTTACACGCTCTTTCCCGGCGGACCGATCGCCCAGGGCTGCCGCCTGGCCGGGCTCAAGCCACCACCGGGCGCGGTCGACCTGAGCTTCGGGAGCGTGGCGTAGCTCTCTGACAAGGAAAGGCGAGGAAACGAGCTGCCGCGAGCAGTGGCGGCTCGCATCCGGTCGGGTCAAGGCCGCTCGTGCGGCTCCTTGACGCCGAAACGCGCAGCCTCCCGTTTCCAGTTGCGCGCGCTCAGTTCGGGTGCGTCCTGCACGACGCGGTTCATTTCCTTTCGGATCCGGTCGAGGCAATCTTTAGCCTTTCCGCGGGATTCGACCGGTAGGTGCCGCGTCTGCTCGATGTCGCGCCGGATCGCCGAGTACCAGTCGCCGGCGCTCGCGTGCCTGGCCGCGCGCTCCGGGAACCGCAGGAACGTCTGGAGTCCGGCGAGCACCGCCGCCAGGATGCTGGTTGAGGCCACCCAGAGAGTGACCGTCCGCGACGTGTCGGTCCTGTCCAGGCTCGCGAAGATCGCCGTCCCGACGATGCTCGCGAATGCGACTGCAGGTATGCCGACGAGGTAGTTGAGCAGTCGAAACAGATCCGCCGATGCGTAATGCGCGGATTGCGCCGCATAGCAGCGTTTGTGCCAGTCTTCGAGGAGCTGCTCGACCTCCGGGCTCCAGTCGTGTCCCTCGATCAGTGCGCTGCCTCGCGCCCCCTGCTCCGACTCCATCTCCTCCTCCCTTGCGGGCTCGCCTCAACCCGCTTCGCGAACCGCGCGCGGACGGTAACGGCGATACAGTGCCACAAACCTCGGGAAAAGGAATCCAACGTCCACGGGCCAGCAGGCGACCGCCGCCAGTCAGGCGCGGCGTGAAGTCATTCCGAGGTCGTCCGCGCTCAGCAGCCGCCATGCGCCGGCCGCTTCGTCCCAACTCCGGGCGCCGATGGCAACGTCAGGTGCGGCGGGACTTCTGTCCGGTGACCTGGATGGCGTCGCGGCTCTCGTACCACCCCTTGCTGGCATTGACCACTCTTACGACCAGCAGCATGACCGGAACCTCGATCAGCACACCGACCACGGTGGCCAGCGCCGCGCCCGAGTTGAATCCGAACAGGCTGATCGCGGTGGCCACCGCCAATTCAAAAAAGTTGGAGGCTCCAATCAGAGCCGATGGACAAGCGACATCGTGCTTCTCTCCCAACGCCCTGTTCAGGAGGTACGCCACCGACGAGTTGAAGAAGACCTGCACGAGAATGGGCACCGCGAGGAGCGCGATGACGAGCGGCTGACGCAGGATGGCTTCGCCCTGGAAGGCAAACAGCAGGACGAGCGTGGTCAGCAGGGCTGCAATGGACCATGGCCCGATCCGGGCGATCACCGCGTCGAACGCCGCCCTTCCCTTGTCGCCGTTGGCGCCCAGCAGGGCCGTCCGCCAAAGTTGCGCGAGAACCACGGGGATGACGATGTAGAGCACCACCGAGGTCAACAGCGTTGCCCATGGCACGGTGATGGCCGAAATGCCGAGGAGAAACGCCACCAGCGGAGCGAACGCCACGACCATGATGCTGTCGTTGAGCGCGACCTGGGACAACGTGAACAGCGGATCGCCGTTCGACAGCCGGCTCCAGACGAACACCATCGCCGTGCACGGTGCCGCGGCCAGAAGGATCAACCCGGCGATATAGCTGTCGAGCTGATCCGCAGGCAGCAGCGGCGCAAAGAGATGCCGGATGAACAACCATCCGAGGAATGCCATCGAGAACGGCTTGATCAGCCAATTCACCAGGAGCGTGACGCCGATGCCGCGCACATGCTGCCGGACTTCGTGCAACGCGCCGAAGTCCACCTTCATCAGCATCGGAATGATCATCACCCAGATCAGCAACCCGACGGGCAGGTTGACCCTGGCCACCTCCAACCGGCCGATCGTCTGAAACAGGCCGGGCAACGCCTGGCCCGCCGCGATGCCCGCCACAATGCACAGGAAGACCCATATCGACAGATAGCGCTCGAACACGCTCATGGGCGCGCGCGCGCTCTGCTCGAGCATCGCTCCAGTTGGGGTCGCCATCGAAGGCTTCGCTTGCTCTGCCGCGCGGTCCCGGTCGGACGGTGCACCGTCCAGATTGGGAGATGTAGACCCCGGCCTCGGTGACCGTCAGGCCGCGGCGCCGTCAGGCGTCGACGCCTTGCCGATATCGGAGAGCTTCTTCGCGAGCGTCAAGCGATCGAGCTTGGCGAGCGGCAGGCTGACGAACAGGCGGATGCGATTCAGCAGGATGTGGCCGGTGACGGAGAATGCCTTGCGCTTCTGATCGTCGCTGCCTTCTACCGCGGCCGGGTCGGGGACGCCCCAGTGCGCCGTCATCGGCTGGCCCGGCCAGACCGGGCAAACCTCCCCCGCGGCCTTGTCGCAAACCGTAAACACGAAGTCGAGCGGCGGGGAGCCCGGCTGCGCGAACTCGCTCCAGTCCTTGCTGCGCAGGCCGTCGGTCGGCATCCGATTCGCCCGAAGGAACTCGAGCGCGAACGGGTTGACCATGCCCGTCGGGTGCGACCCCGCGCTGTGGGACGCGAATCGGCCCGCGCCGACTTGTCGGAGAACGGATTCAGCGATGACGCTGCGCGCCGAGTTACCGGTGCAGAGGAAGAGGACATTGAACGGCCGTTGTCCGGCAGCCATTGGGCGACTCCAGGGAAGGGGGAAGGCGGTGTGGGCCGGGCAAACCATTCAACGCTCCGGATGCGCAGCGCGAAAAGTGGCCCGCGCGGATGCAGCTCGATGTTCAAGTGCGGGGACGAGTGCGAAACGTGATCGATGCCGCTCCTGGCGTGCAGCATGCGTCCGCCGCCGGCCCGGGCGCTCGGTCCGTGGGGCAGCAGCCCGCTGGGGCGGCCTTCCCTTCCGGCGGAGTGTCGCCGTCGAAGTAGGAAATGCTGACGAGCGTGTGATAGCCCTCCCAGGCGATGCCCTGAGGATCGGTCACCCAGTGCTTGTCCGACTTCGCGTAGCAGCAGCTGCTCCCCGGCTCGTCCTGCACCGTCGCTGCGTCGGCAGCGGAGAAGCGCTCGCGGACGCCTTGGAGCTCCTCGGCCGAGTCGACCTGCAGGCCAAGGTGGTTCACTCCCGTGCGGCCCCCGCGCTCAGCGATCGCGAAGTTGAGGCGCGGGTCGTCGATCATCCACTTTGCGTAGTCGGGCTTGCGCACCGTTGGAGGCGCGCCGAACAGGCCCGAATAGAAGCGGATGCTCTGCTCGAGGCTTTCGACGCCGACGTGGACATGGAAGCGTTTCATGACGATTTGCTCTTCCTGGCAGAGGTTAAGGGACGCGCCGCCGGCTGCCGGATCCCCGCAGG
The DNA here is from genome assembly GCA_963734055.1 of uncultured beta proteobacterium. Lineage (GTDB taxonomy): Bacteria > Pseudomonadota > Gammaproteobacteria > Burkholderiales > Casimicrobiaceae > CAIWHR01. The sequence goes on along the minus strand of CAVTFQ010000007.1, from coordinate 410,922 downwards.
GAGACACGCCGGGTCGCAAACGGCACTGGAGCTGCAGCAATTCTCGGTCAGGTAGCCGACCAGGCCGTTCATCGCGTCGAGATCGGCGCGGTACCAGATGAATCGGCTCTGCGGATGCGCGGCGATGAGCCCCGCATGGGTCAGTTCCTTCAGGTGGAAGGAGATCGTCGCAGGCGGCACGCCGAGGTGCTCGGCAATGGCCCCGGCCGGCATCCCTTCCGGGGCATGCCGCACCAGGAGGCGGAAGATCGCGAGGCGACTTTCCTGCGCCAGCGCGCCCAGGGCCGCCAGCGCCGATTTCGTTTTCATATTTCGAATAATATGGAATCGACGGCGGGATGTCAACGAGTGCCCGTTCGGGCAGTCACCCGGACCGACGTGTCCCCTTCGCTCTACCGACCGGCAGGTCACGCATCGGCCGCGTTCCGGAAGCGGCCGGGCCATGTGCCTGCCAGCCCGCGGTGACGCTCACGCCCTGCCCTTGACCGCGCGTTCTCGAGCGCCGGTACGCGGCGGCGCTTTCCCTGTTGCCGGGTCACCAATCGTGGACGGTTCCGTCGGCCAGGCGATTGAACGGCAGATAGGCCGTCTGATAGGGATACTTGCCCGCGGCGTCGATGTCGAGCTCGACGCCAAGGCCCGGCTTGTCGCCGGGATGCAGCAGGCCGTCCCGGAAGGTGAAGGACTGCTGAAACACCCGGTTGGTCGCTTCGCCGTGCTGCATGTACTCCTGGATTCCGAAGTTGTGAATGGCCAGCCCGAGGTGCAGCGCCGCGGCCATTCCGATCGGCGAAATGTCGGTGGGACCGTGCATTCCGGACTTGATCTGGTACTGCGCGGCGAAATCCATGATCTTCCTCATCGGCGAGATGCCGCCCGCATGGGTGACGGCGCTCCGCACGTAGTCGATCAACTGCTCCCGAACGAGGCTCTGGTAGTCCCACACCGTATTGAAGATTTCGCCGATCGCGAGGGGCGTGATGGTGTGCTGCCGCACGAGCCGCAAAGCCTCCTGATTCTCGGCCGGCGTACAGTCTTCCAGCCAGAACAGGTCAAACGGTTCCAGCGACTTTCCAAGGCGTGCCGCCTGAATCGGCGTCATCCGGTGATGGCCGTCGTGCAGGAGCGGGAGCTCGGGACCGAACTCGGCGCGCACGGCTTCAAAAACGCCCGGCACGTGCCGCAGGTAGGCTTGCGTGTCCCAGTCTTCCTCGGCGGGCAGCGGCGCGCGCTGCGCGGGCTCGTGATCGTAGCGCTTGCCCACGTTCCCTTGCGCGACGGGATTCGACGCGACGCCGTAGATCGCACGAAGCCCGGGCACGCCGGATTGGATCCGGATGGCTCGATAGCCCTGCTCCAGGTGCCGGCGTACCGAGTCGAAGAGCTCCGCGAGATCCTTTCCGCTCGCGTGACCGTAGGCCAGGCAGCCGGTACGACAGGCCCCGCCCAGGAGCTGGTAGAGCGGGAGGCCTGCCGCCTTGGCCTTGATGTCCCAGAGCGCGACGTCGACCGCCGCAATGGCCGCCATCGTGACCGGGCCGCGCCGCCAGTACGCGCTTCGATACAGGAACTGCCAGGTATCCTCGATGCGGTGGGGATCCTTGCCGATCAGCAGCGGAGCCACATGGTCCCTGAGGTAGCTCACGACCGCGAGCTCCCGCCCGTTCAGCGTGGCATCGCCCAAGCCCGTGTGCCCCTCGTCGGTCGTAATCTTGAGAGAAACGAAATTGCGATCCGGGCTCGTGACGACGACCTCGGCCTTGATGATCTTCACGACTCCCTCTCCCTCGATTGCCTTGCATGACATTGTGACAGAGCAAGCCGCGCCGATAATCCGCTCACGCCGCTTCGCCGCTCGCCCTCCCCGGCTTCGTGCCGGCGCATGCCGACCGCGAGACCAAAGACCCCCATAATAGAATCATGGTCTTGGGGCTTCGAAGGTCGGCCACCGCCCTTCATTGATCTCGGACAAGGACGCCCCCGTTGGATCGACGAGAATGCGCCGAATTGGCGGGCGCGGGCGTTTCGGATTTGCGCGGGGAGGGGCGAGTGGACTGGATCCTGTTGGGGATAGTGGCCTGGGTACTCGGTGCCTTGTTCGTGATGATCCTGATGCGAATGGCAGGCGATCAGGACCGCGCCGCCCGTCGCTCGCAGAAGAGCGTCGATCCCTACGCCGACGTGACGATTACGCGGACGGGCTGAGCGTTTCCGACCCCGGGGTGAAGCTTGACTGCAGGGCCGTGTCGGGCCGTGCCGCAGCCCCCTCCCTCGAAGGACGATATCGACGCGTGCCGCCGGTGCGAGCTGTGGCAGCACGCGACGCAGGGCGTGCCCGGCCAGGGCGGCCGCCGCGCGCGCATGCTGCTCGTCGGCGAGCAGCCGGGTGACGAGGAAGACCGCCAGGGCAAGCCCTTCGTCGGACCTGCGGGACGCACGCTGCGTAGCGCGCTGTCCGAAGCGGGCATCCCCGACGACGATGTATTTCTCACCAACGCGGTAAAGCACTTCAGCTGGGAGCCGCGCGGCAAGCGCCGCATCCACAAGACGCCGACCCAGCAGCAGATCGCCGCTTGCATCGATTGGCTCGACGCCGAGATCGCGGCGATCCGGCCTCGCGTCATCGTCGCGCTGGGCGCGACGGCGCTGCGCGCGGTTCTCGGGAGGAGGGTCACTGTTGGCGCCGCTCGCGGACAATCGCTCGCGCACGCGAGCGGCGCGCATGTCGTGGCCACCTGGCATCCCTCCGCGATCCTGCGGGCGCCCGACGAGGACGGCCGGGCTGCGCTGAATGCCGATCTGATTGCGGACCTGAAGCGGGCGCGGCAGCTCGCGCAGGCACCGTAGCACTCCGCATCCGTCGGCCTGCCGGGGACCGACGCACGTCGACGCCGGGACGGTATAGTCTCGTCCGCGATCGAGCTCTCGATTCCGAACGACTTACGCCTCTCGAAAGGTAGGTCCGACCATGACAAACACGGCGCCGCCCGACCCGGTCCGCGAAATGCGCGACTGGTGGCACACGTCGATCATCGACATGCAGCCGGGCATCATCCGCTTCCGCGGCTACGCCATCGAGGACCTGATCGGGCGGGTGACGTTCCCGCAGATGATCTGGCTCATGACCCGCGGCGAGTTGCCGACGGCGGCGCAGGCGGCGCTGCTCGATGCCGCGCTCATGGCCGGGGTCGACCACGGGCCGCAGGCGCCCAGCATCGCGATCGCGCGCATGGCCGCGACCTGCGGGGTCGGCCTCAACAACGCGATGGGCTCGGCGGTGAACGTGCTGGGCGACATCCACGGCGGCGCCGGCGAGCAGTCGGTCGAGCTGTTCGAGGCGATCCTGCACCGCATCGAGGGCGGCGCCGACGAGACCGCCGCCGTCGAGGCGGGACTCGCTGCGTTCGTTGCCGAGCACGGCAAGATCATTCCCGGATACGGGCACCGCTTCCACCCGCTCGATCCGCGCTCGCCGCGGCTGCTCGAGCTCGTCGATCAGGCCGCCGCCGCCGGCACGGTGTCGGGCAAGTACGCGCGGATCGGCCGCGCGATCGAGGCGGCGCTCGAGCGCGAGAAGGGTCGCCGGATTCCGATGAACATCGATGGCGCGACAGCGGTGATCTACGCCGAGCTCGGCTTTCCGCCGCCGCTCGCGCGCGGCCTCTTCTGCCTGTCGCGCTCGGTCGGCATCCTCGCGCATGCGTGGGAGCAGACGCAGGAGGGCGGCCGCAACAAGGGACCGATTCCGCGCCGCTACACGCCTGCCTACGTCGGCCCGCCTCCGAGGCCGGTCCCGGCCGTGTAGCGCTCGGGCTCATCGGCACCGGTCGGGGCTGCTGCGCTTCCAGCGGTGAACCCGCGCGCTCGGGTCTCGACCTCGCGGCGGACGATGCCGATGTGCTCGCGCAGCGTGTACGCCTCGCTCGCGTAGCTCGCCGGGGCGCGGATCTGAGCCGCTGCCTCCTCGATGCGATCGAGGTCGCGCCGCCAGCCATCGAGCGGCAGCGGCGCTGCCCGCGTCCGGATGTCGCGCTCGAGCAGCGCGAGCTCGCCATACCACCGGAAAACCCGCGAACGCACGCGGTAGCGAAGGAACTGCGGCAGGAAGTTCATCAGCGGAACGAGGAGGACGAGCAGCGGCACCACGAGGATGATCGTCCGTTCGACGACCGTCGCGACCCAGAACGGAAGGTACCTATGGAGCAGACTCGGCCCGAACTTCCGGTGCCGATCGGCCTCGAGCGACACCGGAAGGTCGACCTGCGTCGTATTCGGAAACTCGCCGGCGCTCTCGAAGTAGCCCTGTCCGCCGTGAATCTCGCGCGCCGCGTCGAACAGGAGGTTGACGAGCGCCGGATGCAGGTCCGCGCGCGCGACGAGCATGGCCTTGGTCCCGATCAGCTCGACGTCCTGGGGGGGAATGTTCCGGGCGAGGTCGATCGTCCCGGTCGGTAGCGTGAGCTTCGTGATGTAGGGAAACCGGCGGGCGTAGGCCTCGGCGCGGGCGATCGGCGCGAGCCGGAGCGCGGGGTCGCGCAGCGCCTCCTGGAGCAAAGGCGTGTGCGCGCCGCCGACGAAGAGCGCGACGTCGAGCTCGCCTGCGCGCAGCGCAGCGAGCGCTTTGGTGCCGGCGACACCGACAAGCTCGGCATTGGCCCGGGTGACGTCGTTCGCAGCGAGGATCGCCTCGATGAGCGTGCGCGTGCCGCTGCCTTCGGCGCCGACCGCGATCCGCTTCCCGACGAGATCGTTCACCCCGGTGAACGGGTAGGAAGCGCGGTGGAAGAGCCAGAGCGGCTCGTAGTACAGCGTCGCGATCATCATGATGCTGTCGCCGTCGGCTGCAGTGGCGATGCCGCCCTGGGTGAGCGCCACGTCCACCCCGGATTTCGGATCGCGGAGCAGCGCGAGATTCTCGTCGGCGCCATTCGTCATCCGCTCCTCGACGATGACGCCGTCGCGGGCCAGGATCTCGCGGTAGCGCTTGGCGTATCGGTGGTACATGCCGAACTCGGCGCCCGACGCGAACACGACGTGGCGCGGGGGCAAAGGCTTTAGGAAGTGGACCGAGGCCGCGACGATGGCGGTGAGGACCACGGCCACCGTGACCAACACGCGCCGCAGGTCGCGTCGCGATTGGGCGTCGAGGTCGTGACTGCGGAAGTTCATGTCGGGACGCCGGGTGCTGCGGCCGCGGAGCTTATCATGGCGCGGCCTTGCGCTTCGCCTTGCGCCGGGATCGGCAGAGGAGGAAAATCCGCCAGGCATGTCGTCCACTCGGCCGCCGGCCGAACGCCCCGGACCGCGATCAAGCGCCGGTCGCATCCTCGCTCGCACCCCCGAAATGCCGATCCCGCTCCGACCCCGTCATCGGTCCGTGCGCGCGTGCGACGCGCCGGCAGTCCGGGCATGACCGACACCTCCGAGCTGCGCTACGGCATCGATCGCCTCGAAGCGCGCGGCGCGCGCATCTTCGGCTGGGGCTGGATCGCAGACCCCGCCCGCCGGATCGACGACGTTGCGCTTCGAGTGTCGGGCGACGGCTGGGAACGCGTGTTGCCCGCGAGCTCCGGGTTGGCTCGCGACGACGTGGAGCGCGCGCATCCGGGGCTGCCGCACGCGCGGTTCTCCGGCTTCGTCGTGACGGGATACGCGGGCAAGCCGCCCATTCGCCGGCTCGCGCTCGAGCTCGCCTACGCCGACGGCGGCCGCCGCGAGATCGACGTCACGGCATCGCTCGCGCGCGATCGCGTCGAAGCGCGGAAGTGGCGCGAGGTGCGCTGGCTCGCGAGCGCTGCGTGGCGCCGCCTGCGTCACGGCGACCTCCGCGGCATCGTGCGCCGGATCCGCGCCCAGAACTACAACGCTCCGTCGCTCCACGACCTCGACATCGCGGCGGCGCTCGGGCCCGAGCTGTCCCCGGAGCGACCCCTGACCGTCGTGTTCGATCACAACATGGGGGGCGGCGCGAACCACTATCGGCGCACGCTGATCGCCGAGCGCGTGGCAACCGGCGGGACCGTGCTCCTCTGCACGTACAACCTGCCCACGCTCGACTATCGCCTGGAGGTGCATTGTCAGGGGACGGACGAGCGGACCTTTCGGCTGTCGACCTTTCTGGTGCTCGAGGGATTGTTCGACCGGATGCCGGTCGCGGAGCTCTTCGTCAACAGCCCGGTGTCGTTCGACGAGCCGCTCCTGTTCGCGGAGTGGATCGCGCGGCTCAGGCGCGAGCATCCGGCGACGCGGCTCACCGTCACCGCGCACGACCACTTCTCGGTATGTCCGTCGTTCGTGCTGCTCGACGCCGACGGCCGGTACTGCGGCGTGCCGAGCCTCGACGTGTGCGCACGCTGCCTGCCCCGGCACCGGGCGAGCTACGTGACGCTGTCGCCGCCGACGACGATTCCCGAATGGCGCGCATCGTGGGGCCGTTGCCTTGCCGCCGCCGACGAGATCCGCTGCTTCTCGGCGGCCACGCGGACGCTCATCCTGCGCGGTCACCCGACGCTCGACCCGGCGCGGCTGTCAATCGTGCCGCACGTGCTCGACTACCGGCCCGAGCGCCGGCCGGTGCCGCACCACGCGGCGCCGCTCACCATCGGGATCTTCGGCAACATCAGCCCGCAGAAGGGCGCACTCGTCGTGCGCGACGTGCTCGCGCGGATCGAGCGCGACCATCCGGCGGCGCGCATGGTCGTCGCGGGCACGCTCGATGTCGCCGTCGACTCCCCCCGGCTCCACGTCACGGGCCCCTATCGCCGCGAGGCCATGGTCGACCTGATCGAGTCGCACGGGATCAACATGATCTTCTTTCCGTCGATCTGCCCGGAAACGTTTTCCTACGTGGTCGAGGAGATGATGCTGCTGCGAATGCCGATCGTCGCCTTCGACCTCGGCGCGCCGGGCGAGCGCCTGCGCGGCTACGATCTCGGCCGGCTCTGCCCCACGGTCGACGCCGGGGAAGCGCTCGCGACGATGGTCGACTTCCACGACGAGCTCGCCACGCGCGAGACGGCGCTCGCCTGAGGAAGCCCGCCCGTGCCGGCTCCGCTCCACGTCTTCACCTGCGCCGCGGTCAATTACCTGCCCAAGGTGCGCATCCTCTGCCGGTCGTTGCGGCAGCACCATCCGGAGGCCGTGATCCACGTCGCGCTGGCCGACGAGCGACCGGATTGGCTCGACGTCTCCGGCGAGCCCTTCGATCACGTGATCGAGATCGGCGAGCTGGGCATACCGGACTGGAAGCGCTGGACGTTCTCGCACGCGATCGTCGAGCTCGCGACCGCCATCAAGCCTTTTGCCCTGCTGCGCCTGCTCGACCTTCCCGAGTGCCGGAAGGTGCTGTACTTCGATCCCGACATCGTGCTGTTTTCGCGCGTCGACGACATCCTCGCGACGCTCGACACCGCGAACCTCGCGCTCACGCCGCACCAGACCCAGCCGGAGCACGGGCTCGAAGCGATCATCGACAACGAGGTCGCGAGCCTCAAGCACGGGATCTTCAACCTGGGCTTCATCGGCGTCGCCAACACGGCCGAGGGGCGGCGCTTCGCCGGGTGGTGGAGCGAGCGGACCCGCCTTCTCTGCCGCGCCGAGGTTCCAAACGGGCTGTTCACCGACCAGAAGTGGATCAACTTCGCGCCGGTGTTCTTCGACGGCGTCGCAATCGTGAAGTCGCCGCGTCACAACGTCGCCACGTGGAACCTGACCACGCGCCGGATGACAGGCGACTTCGAATCCGGATTCGCCGTCGACGGCGAGCCCCTCGGGTTCTATCACTTCACCGGCTTCGACAGCGGCGCGCACAAGATCATGGCGTTGAAGAACGCCGCCGCGAGCCCGCCGGTCGCGGGCCTGATCGCGTGGTATGCCCGCGAGATCGAGGTCGCCGAGCACGACCCGGTGAGCCGGTGGCCGTGGGCGTTCGGCCACTATTCGGACGGCACGCCGATCGTACCGGCGCATCGCTGGCTCTATCGCGAGCGCAGCGACCTGCAGGCCGCGTTTCCGGATCCCTACGATGCGACTTCGGGCGGGGCCACCTTCCTCGGCTGGTGCGAAACCGAAGGGCGGCTGCGCTATCCGGAGCTGTTCGCCCCGGGGGCGGAACTCGCCGCTGCGCCGCCGCCCACGGGTTCGCGCGTCTCGGTCGGCGCGATGATGCGGCTGTCGCTCCTGATGCTGGCCCCGCGCGGCGGCAAGCCCTTGCGCGGTCGACTCTATCGGATGTTCCGGCAGGAGGGGTGGCGCGGCTTCGCGCGCCGCCTTCCGCGGCCCGGTCCGTGATGGCGACCGCGATCGACGTCATCGTTCCCGTTCATTCGGGGCTCGCCGCGACGCGACGCTGTCTCGAGAGCGTCGTCGGAAGCCGCGTGCAGACGCCTTTCGAGACGGTGGTCGTCGACGACGCGACGCCCGAGCCCGCGATCGCGCGGTACCTGGACGAGCTCGCCGGCGCGCGCCGGATCACGCTTCTCCGCAACGATCGGAACCAGGGCTTCGTGCGGAGCGTCAACCGCGGCATGGCGCTCCACGCGGAACGCGACGTGGTGCTGCTCAACAGCGACACCGAAGTCGCCAACGACTGGCTCGACCGGCTCGCGCGCTGCGCCGATCGCGATCCGCATTTCGGCACGGTGACGCCGTTCTCGAACAATGCGACGATCTGCTCGTATCCGTTTTACGGCTGGATGGGCGGCCTGCCCGGGACGCTCGGGCTCAAAGCGCTCGATCAGTTGTTCGCCGCCGTCAACGCCGACAAGAGCATCGACCTGCCGACGGGCGTGGGCTCGTGCCTCTACCTTCGCCGGGCGTGCCTCGACCAGGTCGGACTCTTCGATGCCGAGCGCTTCGGCCGCGGGTACGGCGAGGAGAACGACTTCTGCCTGCGGGCGGCCGCGGCGGGCTGGCGCAACGTCGTCGCGGCCGACGTCTTCGTCTTCCACGAAGGCGGCGTGAGCTTCGCCCGCGAGCGCGAGGAGCGCGCGAAGGGGGCGCTCGAGGCGCTGCTGGCCGCGCACCCCGATTACGTCGATCGGGTGCACGCGTTCGTCGAAGCCGATCCTCTGGCGCCGTTGCGGGCGGCCGTCGATGCGGCACGGATCGCTCGCAGCGGCGACGAAGCTGCCTGCGTCGTCGCCGAGCGTGCGGAAGAACGCCGGCTCGTGCTGACGCGGCTCGCGGAGGTCGAGGCGCTGGCGAAGGAGCGCGAGACGGCGATCGCCGAATTGCGTACGGCGCTCGCCCACGCCGAGGCGATCGCCGGCTCGCGCGACGCGGAGTTCGCGGCGCTGCGGAGCGAAATCGAAAAGCTGCGCGCGGGACTCGGTCACGCCGAGACTCTCGCCTACGATCGCTTGCACGAGATCGAGCGGATTCACGCGTCGCCCGCATGGAAGCTCCTGGCGCCGTTCCTGCGCCGGAAATGACCCGCTACGGGTCGACTCTGACGTTACTGCCGCCTTAGCCGGAATCCCAGCGCGGCCAGCTCCGCGCGCACGCCGGCGTCGTCGAGCAGCGCGCAGAACGCGCGCACCGGCGCGCGGGCGAGACGCGACGTCGGGACGATGAAGTCGTACTGCTCCTGCTGAAGCGGGATGAAGCCCAGCCCGTATTGCGCGGCGACGGTGTCGATCGCCACGCCCCAGTCGGCGCGGCCCTGCGCGACGGCGACGGCGACGGCGTTGTGCGATTTTGTCTGCACCCCGTAGCCCGCCGGCCGGTCGCTGCCGAGCAGCCGATCGATGAGGATGCGCGTCCCGCTGCCGGCGTTGCGGTTGACCATCACGCAGGCGGCATCGCCGAGCGCGACGCGCAGCGCCTCGTCCCGGCCCCTGCCGGCGAAGCGTGCGTCGTCCGGCCGGAACACGATGCCCTGCATGCGCCCGTAGCCGGGCACGAGCGAGAGCGATTCGGTGAGCAGCGGCCGATTGTATTCGCCGGTCGCGGGATCCATGAGGTGGACGCCCGCGATGTCGCACTCTTCCCGCTTGGCGGCGGCGAGGCCGCCCATGCTGCCGACGTAGAGCGCCTTGGTGCGCACGCCCTCGCGCATCAGCTTGCCGACCAGGAGGTCGAGGCCCACGCAATGGCTGCCGATGATGACCAGATCCGCAGGCTCGAGCCCCTCGCCCAGCAGTTGGACGGGGACGGCCGCGCCGGCGTCGACGATCTCCGTGTGCTGGTCGATGGCGATGAAGCCGTCGGCGTTGCTGAACGTCGTGACCGACCCCGAGCCCTTCCCCATCGGATACGCGAGGAGCCCCTGCGGCCCCTGCACGAGCCCCACCAGCAGATACTCGGTGCGTCCCCGCTCGGAATTCACGCGCATCGGCAGCGTCGCCGCCACGCGCTGCTCGCGCTCGGCCGGCAAGCCGGCGAACGCGCGTATCACGGGGGCGAGGAACTCGTGGAACGTGAAGATCGCCGACGTGGGGAACCCCGGCAGGACGACGACCGGCTTGCCCTCTGTGACCGCGAGACAGATCGGCTTGCCCGGCTTGAGCGCCACGCCGTGGGCGACGACGCCGGGATCGCGCAGCCGGTGGAGCATGCGGTAGGACAGGTCGCCGGCGCCTTTCGAGGTCCCGCCGGAAAACACGACGACGTCGCATTCGAGCCCGGCTTCCAGCGCCGCGGCCAGTGCCGCTTCGTCGTCGGGGATCACGCCGAGCTGCACCGGCGTTCCTCCAAGCTCCAGGACCGCCGCGGCGATGATGGGGGCGTTGGAATCGTAGACCGCGCCCGGAGGCAGCGCGTCGCCCGGCGCGACGATCTCGTTGCCCGTCGAGAAGATGGCCACTCGCGGCCGGCGATAGACGGGAATCTCGGGCCGCCCGATGGCTGCGAGAACGCCGATCTCGCGCGAGGTGAGGCGCTGGCCCGCGCGCAGCACGGTCTCGCCGCGCGCGATGTCCGTGCCCGCGTAGCTCACGTTCTCGCCGGGAGTCACGGGGCGCCTGATTTCGAGCCGCGCATCCTCGCCCTGGCCCGCATCGACCGTCTCGGAATATTCGACCATCAGCACCGCATCGGCGCCGCGAGGAAGCATCCCGCCCGTCGCGATCGACGTGGCGACGCCCGGCTCCACGCGGGTCGCGGGGACGATGCCCGGCGCCAGCACTTCGGCGTTGAGCCGCACCGTGCGCGGCGTCTCCTCCATCGCGCCGAACGTGTCCTTCGCGACCACGGCGAAGCCGTCGACGTTCGCGCGATCGAAGCCCGGAACGTCGACCGTCGCCACGACGTCCTCCGCCAGCACGCGATGGAGCGCATCCCGTAACGCCACGGTTTCCGTGCCCAAAGGCATGAGCCGGAGATGCTCGCGGAAGCGCGCCGTCGCCTCGTCGCGGGTCAGGACGTCGAGAAACTGCGTCTGTGCGGGATCGAGTCGGGCCGTCATGCGCAAGGTGCGTGCTCAGTCGTAAAGGTAGACCGCGACGTCGCTGCCCGGACCGTAGCCCTCGCTCTCGGCCGGCACGACGACGAAGCCGTCCGCTCGTGTCGTCGACGAGAGGATCGACGCGCCGCTCAACGCGATCGGCTCGACCGCTCCGTCGACGATCCTGACGCGGCAGTAGTCGACGCGGCCGATCGCCGAGACGATCTTGCGGGCGACCGGGTAGCGCACGCTGCGGTGGGGCCACTCGGGCGCCCGGCCGCCGCGGAGCCGGATCGCGCGCCCGGCGAAGAAGTCATAGGCGCACAGGCAGGACACCGGATTGCCGGGAATGAGAAAGACGAGCGCATCGCCGATCCGGCCCATGCCGGCCGGGCTCGACGGCCGCATCGCCACGCCGTGGATCGCGAGCTCGCCGACCTTCGCGATCAGCTGCGGCGCGTGATCTTCGCTGCCGACGCTCGATCCGCCGGACACGAGGATCACGTCCGCACCCGCCGCGACGAGCGCAGCGCGGATCGCGTCCGGGTCGTCGCCGAGTCGATGCTGCGCCTCGAGCACGCCGCCGTCGCGGTCGATCAGGCCGCGCAGCATGTAGGAATTCGCGTCGTAGACGTCGTAGCGGTCCTTCGGCCCGCCCGGCGGTTTCACTTCGTTGCCGGTGACGAGGATCCGGACGCGCGGGCGGCACACGACGGTCGCGTCGGCCAATCCGAGCGAGGCGACGAGGCCGACGTCCTGGGGCCGCAGCCGGCGACCCGCCGCGAGCGCGACCGCCCCCTCGCGCAGATCCTCTCCCCGATGCCCGATGTGCTGCCCGGGCGCCACCGGGCGCGTGACGACGATCGCGCCGCCGCTCTCCGTCGCGTATTCGGCCGGGACGACCGCGTCGACGCCCTCCGGTACCGGGGCTCCCGTCATGATGCGGATTGCGGCGCCGGGCTCGCCGGCGCCGGCGTACGGCTGGCCGGGCAGCGCCTGCCCGACGACGCGGAAGGTGAGCGGGTTGTAGTCGCTCGCGCCCCCGGTCTCCGCGCCCTGGAGCGCGTATCCGTCCATCGCGGCGCGATCGAATCCCGGCACGTCGAGCGGCGCGATCACGTCGCGCGCCAGCACGCGTCCGCACGCGGACTCGAGGCCCACGACCTCGTCCCCGAGCCGCACCGCGTGCGCATCGACCCACGCGAGCGCGACGCGCACCTCGCGTCGCTCGCTGAAGCCGTGCATGCGAACGTCACGTGCGGGCGGCCCTTCCCGGTGCATTCGGTTCCCTGGGGTGGTCATTCTCGCGCGCATTCTAGCGTGGGGGCGCGGCGTGCCCCAGGACGAAGGGTCAAATGCGGACAGCCTCAGGCGTGTCCAGGCGAGTGACACCGTGACGCTACAATGGCCTTGGCCCGGGTGGTGAAACTGGTAGACACAAGGGACTTAAAATCCCTCGACGGCTAACGCTGTCATGCCGGTTCGATCCCGGCCCCGGGCACTTGAGTCGAACAGGCGGCAGGAATCGACGCAACGCATCTTCACGCTGCGCCGTCACCCTGCGCAGAACTCGGCGTGGCGCCAGATCGGCACCGGCAGCCCCGCAAGCTCGCGGCGCGACGCTACCGAACGATCGACATCGCGACGATCGAGAGGATGCCGATGAGGTTGAGCGCCACGAGCCCGGCAAGGACGATGCGGACAGCCGTGCCTTCGGCGGGCCCCGCGTACCGGTGTCCGCCCGCCAGGACGCTGCCCGTCGTGCCGATGTGGCGAAATCCGAAGACGCCCATGCGAAAAGCCTAGACCCCGCACGCCGCGTCGCCTTGATGTGGGTCAACGGTGGCTTCACGCGACTCCGGCGCGGCCAAAAGAACGGGGCCGGGCTCGCGCCCGACCCCGATCTCACCGCTCCAACGGCCGTCAGGGCTTGAGCTGCCCGCGGATCTCGCCGCCCGGATGGGCTGCGCTGTGCACGTTGACGTAGAGATCGCCGGCCTTGAACGCCTTCATCTGGTCGGCGTTGAGCTTGGCGTCCGGGGCGAAGGTCCACCCGTTGTCGCCGCTCTTCATCATCGGCACGATCACCGGTCCGTTCTTGCCGGCGGCACCCATGTGAATGTGCGCGGCGGTCGACGTGATGCCGGTCGTCGTGACGCTGCCCTTGACGGACATGTCGTCGCCGATCGTGACGGTGCCGCTGCCCTTCGCCGAGGTGCTGACGGGCGGTACTTCCTGGTCGCCGGCCAGCGTCACCTTGACGTCGGTCGCGAACGCGGCGCCGGTCACGGCCAGCGCAAGAGCCGCTGCCAGCGCGGCCCAGGACGCCTTGGGGATTCCTTGCATTGTTGCCTCCTTATCGGTTGATCATCGGTGCGGCAGGTCGATCGGTCGGCCGCCCGCTGGACGGATGACGCGACCCGTTCGCCCTCCCGGCCCTGCCGAGCGAACGCCCCGTTAACAGCAGCGCGCGATGGAAATTCCGGACCGGCTCAGCGGCCGACGCCGGACATGCGCGCCATGTCCCCCATCACTTTTTGCATCTGCTCGAACGCGCTGCCGGATGACGACATCAGGCCCTGCATCGCCGACACCACGTTCTGCATCTTGGTCAGGTCGGGCAGCATCGCCATCGCCGCCTTGGCCTCCTTGGCGCCCGGCAGGTTCGCGGCCTTGCTCTCCATCAGCGAGAACAGCCGCTTCTGCACCTCGACGATCAGATCGAACATCTGGCCCCAATACTGCATCGACTGTTCGATCGCCTCCTGGGTGGCGCTCTGCCCGACCGCCATCAGCGACTGGACATCGCCTGCCTCGGCGGCGCTGCGAGCGGTCTTCCGCTGCATCGAGCGCGCACGCTCCTCGCCTTCGAACTGCAGCTTGCGGACCTTGGCCGTCTCCTCGAGCGCGTTGTCGATCACCTCGAGCGCGAGCTTCGCGTTCGTCCGATACATCTCGAACGCCTGCTGGGGCGTCAGCGTCTTCGCGTACTTCGCGAATTGCGCCGGGTCCGGCATCTTGAACATGTCGGCGACCCTCGGCGCTGCGGGCGCCGCCCTGGGCGCGGCCTTCGCGCGCGCCTTCGCCTTCTTCCGTGCCGGCTTGCGTGCGGCGGCGGATGCTGCGGCGGACTTCGAGGAACGTGCAGCCATAATCAACTCCTTGGGTGCGTGGAAAAGAGCGGCGGGGATCGGTCCGGCGCGGGACTAACGTCGCGGATTCCCTATTCGACGCCCTCAGCCCCCCGGCGTCAATACGGCGGCGCCTGACACGGCGCCCGACCTGAGGCGGGCCAGCGCTTCGTTCGCGCGGGACAGCGGATAGGGCTCGACGTGGACCGCCAGCGGAAGTGTCGCGGCGAGCGCTAGGAACGCTCGGCCGTCGGCGCGCGTGAGATTCGCGACCGAGCGGACGCTGCGCTCGCCCCACAGCAGCCGGTAGGGGAATCCCGGGATGTCGCTCATGTGGATGCCCGCGCAGATGACCGCGCCCCCGCGCGCCGTTGCCGCCAGCGCCGCGGGAACGAGCGGCCCGGCCGGAGCGAAAATGAGCGCCGCGTCGAGCAGCCAGGGTGCTGCCTCATCGCTGCCGCCAGCCCACTGCACGCCGAGCTCGCGCGCGAAGCGCTGCGCGTCCGAGTCTCCCGGACGGGTGAACGCGCAGACCGTGCGCCCCTGCGCCAGGGCGACCTGCGCGATCAGGTGCGCGGCGGCTCCGAAGCCGTAGATCCCGAGCGTCGGGGCATCACCCGCCATCGCATAGGCGCGATAGCCGATGAGTCCCGCGCAGAGGAGCGGCGCCGCGTGGAGGTCGTCGTAGCGGTCGGGCAGCGGCAGCACGAACCTCGCGTCGGCGATCGCACTGTCGGCATAGCCGCCGTCGATCTGATAGCCGGTGAAGCGCGCGTCGGCGCAGAGATTTTCGCGGCCGGACGTGCAATACCTGCAGCGGCCGCAGGTGGCCCCGAGCCACGGCACGCCGACGCGCGTACCGACGGCGAGCGAGGTCACGCCGGGGCCGAGCGCGGCGACGCGCCCGACGATCTCGTGGCCGGGAATCACCGGCAGGCTCGGGTTCGGCAACTCGCCGTCGACGAGATGGAGATCGGTGCGGCAGACGCCACAGGCCGTCACCTCGATCCGTACCTGGCCGGGCCCCGGCTCGCGCAGCGGCAGCGTGCGCGCGACCAGCGGGCGGCCCGGACCGTCGCAGACCATCGCGTGCATCGTGGCGGGCATCGGGAACGCGGCGGCCCGACTTACCGGCGGAGCGCGCCGGGGCGAGTCAGCGGACGCGGATCTCGCCGTCGTACTCGACGCGCAGGCCGAGGCCCGCGATCTCGAGCGTCATTCGCGCGGGAAACGCGCCCTTGTCGCCGAGCTTGCCATCGGCCTGGGCCCGCGCGACTGCGTGCTCGATCTCGCGCTGCGACTGCACGCCGACCATCTTCAGGAACTTGCGGATGCTCTGGTTCAGCGCTTCTTCGTCCATCGGAACCTCCGGGGCTCAGGGGCCGCCTACCAGGCGACACCCTCTACCATTTCGACCACTTCTGCAGCCAGAAGCATGCGCCGGCCGCTCCCACCCACGCCATGCCCATGACGGGCATCCCGGAGACGAAGGTCCAGACCAGGGCGTTCACGAGGCATAGCGTGATCGCAAAGACGCCGACGAGGATGTTGGTCACGGTCCGTGGAATGCCCGTTGCCGCTTCGGGCCGATTGTCTCATGCCCCGAGAGGCCGGCCGCCGGCACGCCGTCCGGTCGATCTCGATGGCGGTCACGGGGGTTGGCGGGCGGCGACGCGACGGGTGCCCCGGCTATTGAGGGCACCGTCCGGTCCCGTCAAAGAAGCCGGCGGAGTCGCCTTGACGGCGGTGAGCGACCGTCTATAATCCCGGTACCGAATATCCATACGGTATCCGCCGTACGTCCGACATGGCGCCCCGCGCCCGCCGTCCTTTCGCCCACTTGAAGAGGACCCCCGCCGACCCCTCGGAGGGTCCGTCGCGGCTCACGCCCCGGCAGCAGCAGATCCTCGACTGGATCCGGGGTCATCTCGAGGCCACGGGGATGCCTCCTACGCGAGCCGAGATCGCCGCGGGGCTGGGCTTTTCCACCGCCAGCTCGGCCGAGGACCACTTGCAGGCGCTCGCGAAAAAGGGCGCGCTCGAGCTCCTGCCGGGGACGTCGCGCGGGTTGCGGCTCCGGGAGATCCCGGGCATGCCGGTGCAGGGCACGCTGCCGCTCGTCGGCCGCGTCGCCGCCGGCAGCCCGATCCTCGCCGTCGAGAACGTCGAGGCGAGCTACCGGATCGACCCCGCCCTCTTCACGCCTCGCGCCGACTACCTGTTG
Organism: uncultured beta proteobacterium; assembly: GCA_963734055.1. Lineage (GTDB taxonomy): Bacteria > Pseudomonadota > Gammaproteobacteria > Burkholderiales > Casimicrobiaceae > CAIWHR01. Next base: position 394,184 of record CAVTFQ010000007.1, on the reverse strand, counting down.
CGGGTGCGCGGGCCGTCGATGCGCGACGCCGGCATCGCCGACGGCGACCTCCTGGCCGTGCACCGGACGGCCGAGGCGCGCTCGGGCCAGGTCGTCGTCGCGCGACTCGGCGACGAAGTCACGGTCAAACGGCTGAAACGGCGCGGGCGTGAAGTGCTGCTGGTGGCGGAGAATCCCGACTTCGCGCCGATCGCGGTCGACCCGCGGCAGGGCTTCGCGATCGAAGGCATCGCAGTGGGCCTGATCCGCGGCGGAAAAGGATGGTGAGGCCATGAACAAGAAACCCCGTCGCATCGACGTGACCGTGCTCGAGGATCTGCCGAATGTCGGGCCGGCCATCGCCGCCGACTTCGTGCGCCTCGGCATCCGCACGCCGCGCGCGCTCGCCGGGCGCGATCCGTACGCGCTCTACGACGAGCTGAACCGCGTCACCGGCACCCGCCACGACCCCTGCGTCCTCGACACGTTCATCGCCGCCGTGCGGTTCGTGGACGGCGCGCCGGCGCGGCCGTGGTGGAAGTACACGGCGGAACGCAAGCGCACGCTGGCGCAGCGTACGGCGCGCGCGGCTTCGCCGCTCCCGAAGAAACCGGCACCGGCGAACGGCGAGGCGAAGGTCCTGGGCGCATCCCTCGGCGGCGTGGGTCCCGTGTCGAAGCGGATGCTCGCGGCGTCCGGCATCACGTCGGTCGAGACGCTCCGCCGCCTGGGCTCCGTCGAGGCCTACCGGCGCGTGCGCTCGCATCATCCGCGGGCGTCGCTCAACCTGCTGTGGGCGCTCGAAGGCGCGCTCACCGGCCGGCCGTGGGAGGACGTCGCACGCAACGACCGTCTCTCGCTCCTGCTGCGGCTCGAGAACCCGCTCCCAAACCGATCCTGACTGAGGCTCGCCGGATCCCGCGCTTCGCCCGAGGCGCGGGGTCCGGCTCTCTTTCATTTCCACTTCGAGGCCATCATGCCCCCTCCCATTCTCAATCTTGCCGACGTCGACCTGCAGCCACGCCCTGCCGCGTTCGCCGCCACCGGCCCCGCCGCCCAGCGCTACGACGCGCGGATGGGACAGATCGCACCGCGCGTGGGCGCGCAGAAGCTCGGTTACAACCTGACCGCGGTGCCGCCGGGCAAGCGGGCGTTCCCGTTCCACAATCATCGCGTCAACGAGGAGATGTTCTTCGTCGTCGAAGGCACCGGTGAAATTCGGATCGGCGGGGCCGTTCATCCGATCCGGCCGGGCGACGTCATCGCCTGCCCGCCGGGAGGGAAAGAGGCCGCGCACCAGATCGTCAACACCGGCACGACCGAATTGCGCTACCTCGCGGTCAGCACGAAGCTCTCGCCGGAGATCGCCGAATATCCCGACACCGGCAAGTTCGGCGTGCTCGCCGAGTTTCCCCCGGGCCCGGACGGCAAGCCGCAGATGTTCCGCTTCGTCGGCCGCGAGGGCCAAGGTGTCGACTACTGGGAAGGCGAGTAAGCCACCTCGGGGAGGAACGATGTACACGCTCTACGGCAAGAAAGGCTCGGGCTCGGCGTCCACGCAGGCGGCGCTGGAAGTCATCGGCGCGCCCTATCGGATCATCGAGACCGCGTCGTGGGACACGAACGAGGCGTACGTCGAGCTCCTGAAGCTGAACCCGCTGGGACAGATCCCGACGCTCGTGCTCCCGGACGGCAGCGCACTCTCCGAAAGCGCGGCGATCCTGATCCACCTCGGCAGCGTGCATCCCGAGGCCGGATTGCTCCCGCAGGATCCTTCCGCGCGCGCGCAGGCGATCCGCGGCCTCGTGTTCATTCCGGCGAACTGCTACGCGGCGATCAGCATCATCGACTACCCGGAGCGCTGGTGCGCCGACGCCGACAACGACGAGGTCGTGAAGGAGCGCATCCGCGCCGGCACCCGCGCGCGACTGCACCGGCACTGGGAGATGTTCGCGGACCTCTTCCCGGCGCGTCCCTATCTCGGCGGCGCAGAGTTGGGCGCACTCGATCTTCTCGCCGCCGTCGTATCGAAGTGGTCGGGCGCGCGCAAGCACCTGCAGCAGGCACGCCCCGCATTCCACGAGGCGCTGCTGCGCATCGAGGCGCACTCGAAGGTCGCACCGGTCTTCGCGCAGCATTGGCCGGAAAAGTAGGGTCAGACCCGACTTTTCTCTTGCCCTGCTCTTCCGCAGACCGGCTGCAAAGTCGGGTCTGACCCTACTTTTCAAAGGAGGCACCATGGCCGTGAAACCGATTCCCGATGGCTACCACTCCGTCACGCCCTACCTGATCATGGACGACGCGACGCGGGCGCTCGACTTCTACAAGAAGGCGCTCGGCGCGGTCGAATTGCTGCGCATGCCCGCGCCCGGCGGCAGGATCGGCCACGCCGAGATCAAGATCGGCGACTCGCCGGTGATGCTCGCCGACGAAAACCCGGAGATGAATGCGAAGAGCCCGCGCACGATCGGCGGCTCGCCGATCTCGCTCATGATCTACGTCGAGGACGTCGACGCGCGCGTCGCGCAGGCGGTGGCGGCGGGAGCGAAGCTCACTCGCCCGGTCGCGAACCAGTTCTACGGCGATCGCACCGGCGGCATCGAGGACCCCTTCGGCTATCACTGGTACCTCGCCACGCACGTCGAGGACGTCCCGCCGGACGAGCTCGAGCGACGCGCGGCGAAGGCCATGGGCGGCGGAGCCGACTGACGCCGAACGGAAGCCGCCTTCGCGATGCCTCCTGCCAACGCGGCACTCGCCGCCGTCCTTGCGAATCCCGCGATCTGGCGCGGCAGCGACTGCGCGCCCGAGCCGGCGGCGATGCCCTCGGGCTTCCCGGAGCTCGACGCGGTGCTGCCGGGCCGCGGCTGGCCCGCGGGCGCGCTGACCGAGATCCTGCTCGCACGCGAGGGCATCGGCGAGCTCCGGCTCACGCTGCCTGCGCTCGCGCAGCTGCAGGCGGGCCGTCGCGACGTCGTCTGGATCGCGCCGCCCCACCTGCCCTACGCGCCCGCGCTCGCTGCCGCGGGGCTCGATCTCGCGCGGCTCATGATCGTCCGCTGCCGCACGAATGCCGACGAGCTCTGGGCCTACGAGCAGGCGTTGCGCGCGCCCGAGTGCGGGGCCGCGTTCGCATGGCTCGGCGTGCGCGACGAGCGCCTGCTGCGCCGGCTCGCGGTCGCCGCGCGCGAAGGCCGCACCTGGGGCGTGCTGTGGCGGCGTCCCGGCCAGCACGCGATCGCGACGGCCGCGCCGCTGCGGCTCGCGCTCGCGCCGCACGAGCGGCGGCTCGCCGTGCGCGTGCTGAAACGCCGCGGCGGCGATCTCGGGCGGCCCGTGCTGATCGACCCCGAAAGTAGGGTCAGACCCGACTTTTCTTTCTTCCCCTCGCTCCGTGAGCCGACCGAAAAAAAGTCGGGTCTGACCCTACTTTCGGTGACCCAGCTCCCTGCGCCCATTGATCGACCCCCGCGATGCCTCCCTCTCCCCTCGCCCGCCACTTCTACACGATGGCGTGCAACAACGCGTGGTCGAATCACCGGCTCCTCGCGGCGTGCGCCAGGCTTTCGCAGGACGATTTCGTCGCCGTGCGAACGAGCTTCTTTCCCTCGATCAAGGCGACGCTCAACCACAACCTCACCGTCGACTGGTACTACGTCGACGCGATCGAGCGCAGCTTCCGCGGCCAGCCGCCGAATCTCGGGGCCGGGCGCTTCTACGAGCCCGAGGAGCCGTTCGACACCTGCGCGTCGCTGTCGGAGGCGCAGCATGCGGTCGATCGGCGGCTGGTCGCCGTCTGCGCGACGCTGACCGACGCCGATCTCGCGCAGCCGATCGCCGTGCCGCGCCGGGCGGGCGTCCAGCAGGAGCCCGCGACCCGCCTGCTCGCGCATCTCTTCCAGCACCAGATCCACCATCGCGGACAGGCGCACGCGATGCTCGCCGGCACGCCGGTCGAGCCGCCGCAGCTCGACGAGTTCTTCTGCGCGAACGAAGCGCACCTGCGCGCCGCGGAGCTCTCCGAGATCGGATTGTCCGAGCAGGCGATCTGGAAGGCCTGACGGAGGCCCTCGTGCTCTGGGCATGTCTGCGGCTGCCGTCGCTGCCACTCGACGTCTTCGCGCGCGCGCTCGCGCCGGGCGACGCCGCGCAGCCGTTCGCCGTCACGACCGGCGGCCACTACCCGCGCATCGTCGCCGCGAATCCCGCCGCCGACGCCGCGGCCGTCGTGGCCGGCCAGCTCGTCTCCGCGTCGCTCGCCCTCGCCCCCGACATCGTGCTTCGAGATCGCGATCCGGCGCTCGAAGCCGCAGCGCTCGCGAGCGTCGCGGGCTGGGCCACGCAATTCACGCCGGCGGTGTCGCTGGCCCCGCCCGACACGGTGCTGGCCGAAATCGGCGGCAGCCTGCGGCTCTTCGGCGGCCTGCGACGGCTCGTGGCGGAACTCGAGCGCGGCACGCACGATCTCGGCTACGCAACGCGGCTTTCGCTCGCCCCCACCCCGCTCGCGGGGCTGATGCTCGCGCGGGCGAGCGCGGCCGGTTCTGCCGCTTCCGCCGTCGGGGCCGGTCACCGTTTCGGCGAGACCGAGCGCCGTGCGCTCCACGCGACGCTGGCGCCACTCCCGCTCACGCATCTCGACGTCGATCCGGACATCGTCGCTACGCTCGCGGCGGCCGGCGTCACCACGTTCGGCGAAGCGTGCGCGCTGCCGCGGGCGCCGCTCGCGCGGCGCGTCGGCGCCGGTTTCGTCGCGCTGCTCGATCGCGCGCGCGGGCTCGTTCCCGATCCGCGCCCGCCGTTCGTGTCCCCGCCCCGCTACGAAGGACGGCTCGAGCTGCCGGCACCGGTCGCAGACGTCGAGGCGCTCGTCTTTGCGGCGAACCGGCTCGTCCGCGAGCTCGCGGGCTGGCTCGCCGGTCGCGGCCTCGGCGTGCTCGAGCTCGCGCTTGCGCTCGCGCACGAGCGCTACGTCGGCGTAAAGACGGGCGTACCCGCAACGACCGTCCGCATCGCGCTCGCCGCGCCGTCGCGCGAACCCGAGCACCTCGCGACCGTGCTGCGCGAGCGGCTCGCGCGGGTCGAGCTGCCGGCCCCCGCGGAAGCCGTCGCGCTCGCGAGCGTGCAGGTTGCCCCGCTCCCAGGCCGCAACCTCGGCCTCCTGCCGAGCGACGAAGCCGCGGCGACCGTCCCGCTCATCGATCGCTTGCGAGCGCGGCTCGGGGACGGCGCGGTGACGCGGGTCGTGTTGCGCGCCGAGCATCGGCCGGAGCGGGCAAGCGAAAGTAGGGTCAGACTCGACTTTTCGGACGATGCCTCTCGCAACGGCCCGGGGAGAAGAAAAGTCGGGTCTGACCCTACTTTTCCGCCCCGTCCCGTATGGCTGCTCTCCGAGCCCGCGCCGCTCGGCGAGCTCGTCGAAGCGCAGCCGTGGGTGCTTCGCGAGGGCCCCGAGCGGATCGAATCGGGCTGGTGGGACGGCGCCGACGTGCGCCGCGACTACTTCGTCGCCGAGACGCCGCGCGGGGAAATCGTCTGGATCTACCGCGACCACCGCCACGGCGTCGACGACGGCGAGTGGTTCATGCACGGGTTCTTCGCCTAGCCTCATCGAGCGTCGTCTCGTTCACTACAGAACGAGCTCAACGCAAAGCCGACGAGAGCGCGCGGCGAGCCGATGCAGGGCGGCCTGCGCCCGCGATGCGATGCTATCGTCATTGGGCTTCGCCAAAGGCGTCGCCATCACGACGCCTCGCCCTCGCCACTTCGGAAGCCCACCCTCAGGGAGAAACCCTCATGAAACGCGTACTATTGTCCTGTACAACCGCCGCGATGCTGGCGCTGCTGGCGCACGGCGCGCCCGCTGACGCCCAGGCCGTGCGCACCTGGGTCTCGGGCGTCGGAGACGACGCGAATCCGTGCAGCCGCACCGCGCCCTGCAAGACCTTCGCCGGCGCCATCAGCAAGACCTTCATCAATGGCGAGATCAACTGCCTCGATCCCGGCGGCTTCGGCGCGGTGACCATCACCAAATCGATCACCATCGACTGCCACGAGGTCTACGCAAGCATCCTCGCGAGCGGGACCAACGGGATCATCGTCAACATCTCGCCCAACCCGAACGACCCGCTGCGAACCGTGCGGATCCGCAACCTCAACGTCAACGGCACCGGCGCGGCGGGCAGCATCGGCGTGCAGACGGGCATCAACGGCATCCGGATCGACCAGGCCGACATGGTCTACATCGAGGACGTGATGATCTCCGACTTCAGCCAGCGCGGAATCTTCGACCAGCGGACAGCCGGCGGCCGGCTCAACGTCTCGCACACGACGCTGCGCAACAACGCGATCGCCGGCGTCGTCGTGTCGCCTGCGAGCGGGTCGACCCGCATCGACGTCGCGCTCGATCACGTCATCGCCGAGGGCAACGGCTCGGGCATGGTGTTCAACAACGGACCGCGCGCGATGATCAACAACAGCGCGAGCTCGAACAACGTGAGCTCGGGCGTCGAAGCGACGGCCACGGTCGGCGCCACCACCGTCAACGTCAATCGCAGCATGGTCAGCAGCAACGGCGGGGTGGCCCTGCTCACGACCGGGAGCTCGCTGTTGCGGTTTTCCGACACCGACATCGCGTTCAACGCGACCGGCTTCAGCGGCGCGACGCTGACGTTCGGCACGAGCCGGATCACGGGCAACCTGGTCATCGGTACGACGCCCACGCACATGGGCGGAAGCTTCGACGGCGGACAGATCTAGCGCGAGGGTGCCGGTGTCGCGGCGCTCGCAACGGCGACGCGACCCGATCTCGTCCCCGCCACGGGCCCCGGCTCCCCGCCGGAGCCGGAGCCCGACGCGCTCAGCGCCTGCGCGCGCGGCCGGTGAAGCCAAGACCCGCGAGCGCCACCCCCACGAGCGCAAGCGATCCCGGCTCGGGTGCCAGGAAGCCGCGGATCTCGCCGCCGGGTTTGAAGTCCGTGTGGATGTTGAGATAGGTTCGTCCCGCCATCATTGCCGCAAAGAAATCCGTCTCCGCGCCTGCCGCCGTGCCACCGTGAGCCGCCTCGAAGGCGGGATTCCACGTCGCATCGTCCAACGTGTCGAACGTGCGATCGTAGCTGCCGCTCGTCACGCCGAGCGGGAAGCCCGGGAACGTCGGGACCGCCGTCGCGACTCCTGCGGTTCCCGTGTCAGGCACCGCGGTGCAGCAATGAATGTGGGACGCCGTCGTGAGCCCGATCAGACCGCTGAACGACACGTGAACGCTCAACGTATGCGCATCCGGGTCGATGATCACGACCGCGAACCCGGTGCCGGGTGAACCGGTGGGCGGGCTCTCGCTCGAACCGTCCAGGACGGCGAGGAACGTGATCGGCGTTGCGCTCGCGACCGACGCGGCCAGGAACCACGCGGTCGTGAGAAGAAGGAGGCTGGCGAGACGCTTCATGGAAGGCTCCGGAAAGGGAACGCGCGGAGCGCGCATGCACTGCCGCCGGACGCGTCCGCGAAGGCGGCAGCAAGCAAGACGCGTGTCAGCGGCAGCGAGTCGAGTCTTTTCAGCAGCTTGGCATCTGCCGCCGCGGCCCTCGCCGCGGTGACCGTAAACGGAGCCGACACTTCGCCGGCGGCGCGGTCTTCAGATGCCCGCGAACCACTGGTAGCCCCGGTCCTCCCAGTAGCCGCCCTTCCCCCCGGCGATCTGCGCAAAGCTCGCGACCAGCTCGACGCGCATGACGTACTTCGCGTGCTTGTAGCCCAACTGCCGCTCGACGCGGAGCCTGAGCGGCGCGCCGTTCTTCACGGGCAGCGGGGCGTCGTTCAGCTCCCAGGCGAGTATCGTCTGCGCGTGGTACGCGTCGTCGAGATCGATGCTCTCGTAGTAGGGATCGGTGCCGTCGCGCGCCATCGGGTCGGCGCAATGGAACACGACGTAACGAGCGTCGACCCTCGGCCGCACCGCGTCGAGCAATGCGGCGAGCCGCGTGCCCTTCCACTTGCCGATCGCGCTCCAGCCCTCGACGCAGTCGTGCCGCGTGATCTGCGTGCGCGAAGGCAGCGCCCTGAGCTCGGGGAGGGAAAGCTGCAGCGGACGCTCGACGAGACCGTCGACGGCGAGCCGGTAGTCCGCGAAGCCCCCTGCCACCAGGGCTCGATAGGCGTCGCTGTCGGGCTCGGCGGTGCCGTTGCTGCGGAAGGACGGCGAGAGGTCCGCCGCGGCGAATTCCTGCGCCATCGCCTTGCGTCCCGCCACGAAGTGCAGCGCGGCGCTGCTCGCGGTTTCGCCGACGCCCAGGATCTGCGGGAACCACTCGCTCGTCGAGAGCCGCTGGCATGCGGCGAGCGGGACCGCGCCGAGCGCCGCGAGCGCGCGTACGAGAAAGCGCCGCCGCCGCGTTTCAACGAGCTTCATGCGACGGCTCCGGTGGCACGCGGTAGCGGCCGGTGATCATCGAGCGCAGGTGGTTCCACAGTCCGCTCACGATGACCTCGAACACGTGGATCGCCACGAAGGCAACCAGCAGCCACGCCCCGATGAAATGCAGGGTCCGCGCCGACTGGCGACCGCCGAGGAGATCGACCCACCCGGGCCAGACCGTGTCCGCCCACGGCGACATCGCGATGCCCATCAGGATCACGAGCGGCAGCACGACGAAGACGATGCCGAGGTAGGCGATCTTCTGCAGGACGTTGTACCGCTTCGCCGCCTCGCCCGCCGGATGCCGGAAACGCAGGTGGTCGCGGATCGACTCCGGGATCGAACGAAGATCGGTGCGGTCCGGCGCGAGGTCGCGCGCGAGATGGCGGCTGCCGAGCGACCACGCGAGGTACGCAAGCCCGTTCAGCACGAGAATCCACGCGAAGAAGAAATGCCACGAGCGCGCCATCGACAGCCAGCGGTAGTCGGGGATCGTCGCCCACCAAGGAAACGCACGAGGGGCGAGCCCGCCATCGCGGTCGTTCGAAGCACCGAGCACGCCCGTCGTGTCGAACTCGGCGCTGCCGACCCGGGTGACGCCCCGGAGGCCGCCATCGGGAGTCATCCGCGCCCCGATTTGGAAGATCGGCCCGTGGCCGGTGTAGGACGACTTGCCCCAGTAGAGCGCCGAGTGCGCATCGAAGATGTTGAGCCCGCTCATGAGCAGGATCGCGAGCGCCGCGACGTTGATCCAGTGCATCACGCGCACCGGCAGGGTGTGGCGGTAGTAGAGTTCGCCGCGCGCGGCGCGCGAAGGCTGGACGGAGGTCGACATCGGGAGAGCTCGCGGTGGCTCGAATGGGTCGCCGCGCGCGGGTCGAGCTTACAGCGGTTTTCCGCTGGCGCGGGCTAAGTCCCCTTCAGCTGCGCGGCCTTGCGCCCGTGCCGCAGCAGCGCGATCCAGGCAACGACCGTGATGGCGGCACCGGCATAGAACGTGGTCGCAGGCCCGGCCACGTCCCACAGCCACCCGGCGAGCGCGCTGGCGAAAAGCAGCGCGATGCCGCAGACGAGGTTGAATACGCCGAACGCAGTGCCGCGCAAGTCGGGCGGCGCGGCGCCCGCGACGAGCGCAGAGAGAAGTCCCTGCGTCAGCCCCATGTGCAATCCCCAGAGCGCCGAGCCGGCGAGCACCATGGCTGCGCCCGTGGCGCGGGCGAGCACGACGTCGGCGACGATGAGCGTGATAAGGCCAGCCGACAGGAGCCGCGGCCCGTGGCCCCGGTCGGCGGCCGCGCCGGCGGGATACGCCGCGAGCGCGTAGACGACCGACATCGCGACGATGACCCAGGGCACCTGACCGAGCGGCAGGCCGACGTCGCGCGCCCGGAGGACGAGGAACGCTTCCGAAAAACGGGCGAGCGTGAGCACCGCTGCGATGGCGACGACGATCGCATACGTGCGGCCGAGACGCTTCACGTCCGCGAGCCGCAGGCGTTGCGTCTCGCCGTTCGCCGGGCCGCCGGCGCGCTCGGGCTCGGACACACCGGCCACCAGCAGCGCGACCGCGAGGAAGGCGGGAACGACCGCGACCCAGAAGGTCGCCTGGAAGTCACCCGCGAAGGCGGCCATCGCGACGATCGCGAGCAACGGACCGCCGACGGCGCCGACCGTGTCGAGTGCCTGGCGCAGCCCGAAGCTCGCGCCGCGGACGGCCTCGGGCGTGAGGTCGGCGATCAGCGCGTCGCGCGGCGCGCCGCGAATTCCCTTGCCGACGCGGTCCGCGAAGCGCGCGCCGACGATCCACGCGAGCGACGGCGCAAGCGGGAACGCGAGTTTGGTGAGGGCGGCGAGGCCGTACCCGGCGACGAGGAGCGGCTTGCGGCGCTGGAACACGTCCGACAGCACGCCCGAGAACACCTTGACGATCAAGGCCGTCGCTTCGGCGACGCCTTCGATGACGCCGATCGTCAGCGTGCTCGCGCCGAGCACGGCGGCCAGGTAGAGCGGAAGCAGCGAATGGATCAGCTCGGACGAGACGTCCATGCACAGGCTGACGGCGCCCAGCACCCACACGCCGCGAGGGATGGCGGCGATACCGCGTCGCGCACGCTCGGTCACGCGGGCGCTGCCGCCGGAGCGACCTTCGGCTGCCACAGCTCGAGCTTCGCCGGATCCGGCGACTTGAAGAACACGCCGCCCGCGCCGGGGACCTTGGCCATCGAGAAGCTCCCGCAGCCTGTCAGTCGAGCGTCACGCTCGCCCGCACGACGCCCGCCTTCTCGTGCCGCGCGACGAGCTCGACCCGCTCCCCCTTCTTCGCGCGGACGACCCACTCGACCTTGATCCGGTCGTCGGTGATGTTGTAGTCCGGCCAGAACGAGACGCCGGTGTGCTTGTACGCCTTGCCCTCGAGCTGACCGAGCTGCTCGCGGCGCTTCCCGTGCAGGAGCTTGCCCCCGTCGGGCAGCGCGATCTCGGCGACGACGCCCCGCACGACCTTCCGCTCGAGCGCGCGCTTCGACACGTAGCTCGGCAGCCAGCCCGTGTTCTGGACGACGAGCCGCACGCGCCAGCTGTCGCCTGACAGCGCGTCGCACTCGGCTGCGACCAGCTCCATCCTGGGCGAGGTCAGCGCCTGCCACAGCATCCATTTCGGGAACCGCGCGAGCTCGCGCTCGAGGAACGAAGGCGGCGGATTCGAGAACGCGTGAAACCGGTTCCAGCCGCCGATCTCGACCGGTCCGAGCTGCGGATGGTCGAACGGCTTCCACGCGACATGAGCGAGACCGCCGAGCTGGTCGCGGTTCCAGGCGTAGAGCTTGAGGTCGTCGTCGATCGGATGATCGCGGAACCAGTCGATGTACAGGTACTTCTCGATCCCCGCCTCGCGCATCGGGCTCCAGATCTCGACGACCCACGTGTACATCCCGAGGTGCTCGTAGAGCCAGTCGAAAGTCCCGGCGATCACCGACTTCGGGTGATAGCGGAACTCGTGATAGACGGAGATCGCGGGATAGCCCGTGAGCTCGTGGCCCTTCTCGCCCGTCTTCTTGTAGAACCACAGATCCTCGGCGTGCATCTCGTCGTCGGGCGAATGCTCGAACGGTCGCAGCAGCACGCCGCTCCACGTGTGGAACGTCGTCGCTCCCGTGATGTTGGGATGGCTCGTGATGAACGCGACGAGCGCGCGCACCTCGGACTCCGACGCGGGGTACGGCCCCGCGCCCAGCTGCTCGAACTCCTGTCGCCAGCTCGCGGGAAAGTTGCGGTTGAGGTCGAGCCCCTGCTTCGCCTTCTTCATCCGCAGCGTGTAGCCGTCCCAGTCTTCGACCGTGCCTTCGGGCAGGACGCGGTAGTACGTGCCGCCGGTCTCGATCGGGTCGCGGCGGACCATGAGGCCGGGCTGCTGCGGATGGTCCTTCCAGAGGCCGTTGGGATCGCGCAGGCGCATCTGGAGGATGCGGCCGTCGCCGTCGATGTCCTCGACGGTCAGGCCTTCGATCTCCTCCTCGTCGTGCGGGTACGGCCGCGTGCTCGAGCGGATCCACTTCGGCTTGTCGGCGAGCGCCCATTCGGCCCCGTCCGGATTGATCCGCGGACAGAGGTAGAACGCGCGCGTGTCGATCGCGCGCGTCACGTCGGCATCCTTGCCGTATTGCGTGACGAGCGTGTGCAGGAAGTAGAGCGTCGCGGCCGACGCCGCGACCTCCGTCGCATGGATGTTGCCGTCGACCCAGAACGCGGGCTTCTCGGCGGCAGGCCCCGTCGCGGTGTTGGTGACCGTGACGACCCAGATATCGCGCCCTTCGTAGCTCTTGCCGATCGATTCGAGCGCGACGAGCTTCGGATGCTCGGCAACGAAGGCGTTGAGAAGCGCGGTGAGCTCGGCGTAGCGATAGAAGCGGTCGAAGGCGATCGTGGGCATTGCGGGCATCGAGAGTCGGCGGGAGGTGCTGCTGGAAAGGCCGGCATCTTACCGTGTCCCCACCGGGCGGCGCGGCGGCTTCCCGAAGTCGTTGATATCAAATGCCAAAATAACGGCATCGCCGGCCGCCGCCGATTACCGTATATTTATACGGTTACCGGGTCCCGCCGCCATGCTTCCCGCCTATGCCGAGCTGCACTGCGTGTCGAACTTCTCGTTCCTGCGCGGCGCGTCGCATCCCGAGGAGCTTGTCGAGCGCGCACGCGCGCTGGGCTACACCGCGCTCGCGATCACCGACGAGTGCTCGGTCGCCGGCGCGGCCCGCGCGCATTTGGCGGCGAAGGACGCGCGCCTTCCGCTCGTCATCGGCAGCGAGTTCACCCTCGTCGACGGCGTGAAGCTCGTGCTGCTCGCGACCGACCGCGCGAGCTACGGCAACCTCGCCCAGTTGATCACGCGTGGGCGGCGACAGGCGAAAAAAGGCACGTACGCGCTCGCGCGCGCCGACGTCGCGGAGTTTGCGCCGGGGCTGCTCGCGCTGTGGGTGCCGAAAGTAGGGTCAGACCCGATTTCTCCGCGTGCATGGCAAACCGGCACAGGCGGGCGGCCAAAAGTCGGGTCTGACCCTACTTTCCATCGCCCGCTGGGTCGCTGCGACGTTCCCGCAACGCGCGTGGATTGCGATCGAACTCTTCGCACGCGCCGGCGACCGTGCGCGGCTCGCGCGCTGCGCCGAGCTCGCCCGTGCGAGCGGACTGCCGCAGGTGGCCGCGGGCGACGTCCACATGCACGCGCGCGCGCGGCGCGCGCTGCAGGATACGGTCACCGCGATCCGCCTGAAAAAGCCGATCGCCGACTGCGGCCTCGCGCTCTTCCCCAACGGGGAGCGGCACCTTCGCTCGCGGGCGCGGCTCGCGACGATCTATCCTCCGGCGCTGCTCGCGGAGACCGTCACGATCGCGCAGCGCTGCCATTTCTCGCTCGCCGAGCTCCGCTACGAGTATCCCCAGGAGATCGTGCCGCCGGGCGAGACGCCGGCATCGCATCTGCGCGCGCTGACCGAGGCCGGGCTGGGTCGTCGCTTTCCCCACGGCGTTCCGGCGGAGGTCCGCGAGCTGGTCGAGCACGAGCTCGCGCTCGTCGCCGAGCTCCGCTACGAGCCCTACTTCCTGACCGTCCACGACATTGTCGCATTCGCGCGGTCGCAGAAGATCCTCTGCCAGGGCCGCGGTTCCGCAGCGAACTCGGCGGTTTGCTACGCGCTCGGCATCACCGAAGTCGACCCGTCGCGGATGTCGATGCTGTTCGAGCGCTTCATCAGCCGCGAGCGCAACGAGCCGCCCGACATCGACGTCGACTTCGAGCACCAGCGGCGCGAGGAGGTCATGCAGTACGTGTACCGGAAATACGGCCGCGACCGCGCGGCACTCGCGGCGACGCTCATCACCTACCGGCCGCGGAGCGCCGTGCGCGACGTCGGCAAGGCGCTCGGGCTCGACCTCGCGCAGGTCGACCGGCTCGCGTCGGTGTTCGCCTGGTGGGACGGCCGCGAGGTCGCCGCGCAGCGAATCCGCGAGGCGGGGTTCGCCGCCGACAACCCCGTGATCGAGCGTCTCGTGGCGCTGACCGATGAGTTGATGGGCTTTCCCCGCCACCTGTCGCAGCACGTCGGCGGCTTCGTCATCGCACGCGACCTGCTCGAGCGCATGGTGCCGGTCGAGAACGCGACGATGCCGGATCGCACGGTGATCCAGTGGGACAAGGACGATCTCGACGCGCTCGGCCTGCTCAAGGTCGACTGTCTCGCGCTCGGGATGCTCTCGGCGATCCGCCGCTGCCTCGAGATGGTCTCGCGCGGGCGCGCCGCGCCGCTGACGATGCAGGACATCCCCGCGGAGGATCCCGAGGTCTACGCGATGTGCCAGCGCGCCGACACGGTCGGCGTGTTCCAGATCGAATCGCGCGCGCAGCAGTCGATGCTGCCGCGGCTTCGGCCCGCGTGCTTCTACGATCTCGTGATCGAGGTCGCGATCGTGCGGCCCGGGCCGATCCAGGGGGGGATGGTGCATCCCTACCTCAAGCGGCGGCAGGGCAAGGAACCCGTCACCTATCCGAGCGACGCCGTGAAGAGCGTGCTCGAGCGCACGCTCGGGGTGCCGATCTTCCAGGAGCAGGTGATGCAGCTCGCGGTCGTCGCGGCCGGTTTCACCCCCGGCGAAGCGGACCACCTGCGGCGCTCGATGGCGGCGTGGCGCAGGAAAGGCGGGCTCGAGAAGTTCGAGCAGCGGCTGATCGACGGCATGGGCGAGCGAGGGCTAAGCGAAGCATTCGCACGGCAGATCTACCAGCAGATCCTGGGCTTCGGCGAGTACGGCTTTCCCGAATCGCACTCGGCGTCGTTCGCACTCCTCGTCTACACGTCGGCGTGGCTCAAGCGCTACCACCCGGCGGCGTTCACGGGTGCGCTCCTGAACTCGCTGCCGATGGGCTTCTACGGGCCTTCGCAACTCGTGCAGGACGCGCGGCGGCACGGCGTCGTCGTGCTGCCCCCCGATGCGACGGTGAGCGAGTGGGACTGCACGCTCGAACCGAAAGTAGGGTCAGACCCGACTTTTCGCCGACATTCGAACAGAGATTCCGATTCGAGGGGAAGGTCGGGTCTGACCCTACTTTCGGGGCCCGCGCTGCGCCTCGGCCTGCGGACGATCTCCGGATTGACCGAAGCCGGCGCACAGCGGCTCGTCGCGGCGCGGCACGCGCGCGCGTTCGACGACGTCGCCGACCTCGCGCAGCGAGCGGCGCTGGATCGGCGCGACCTCACCCGCCTCGCCGACGCGGATGCGCTGCGCGCGCTTGCCGGCCATCGCCACGGCGCCGTGTGGGACGTCGCCGGCGTCGACCGGCTGCCGCCGCTCTTCGCCGGCGGCACGTTCGACGAAGCCGCGCCGGACCTGGCCGCGCCCACCGAAGGTCAGGACATCGTCGCCGACTACCGGACGCTGTCGCTCACGCTGCGCCGGCACCCGCTCGCCCTCCTGCGCGAGCGGCTCCGGCAGCGGCGGCTCCAGACGGCGGCCGAAGTGGCGGCTGCCCCGCACGGCCGCATCGTCCGCACGGCCGGCATCGTCATCGGCCGCCAGCGACCCGACACCGCGAGCGGCGTCGTGTTCGTGACGATCGAGGACGAGACCGGCGCGACGAACGTGATCGTCTGGCGCGATCTGGGCGACCGCCAGCGCCGCGAGCTCCTGGGCGCGAAGCTCCTTGCCGTCTACGGCAACGTCGAGCGCGAGGGCGACGTCGTTCACGTGCAGGCCGGGCGTCTCGTCGACCTGTCGCCGCTGCTCGGCCGTCTCGAGACGAAGTCGCGGGATTTCCATTAGCCCCGCGGGAGACCGGCACGGCTCATGCGCGCACGGCGACCAAGATGCCCATTGCAGCCATGCAGACGATCTGCACCGAGAACAGTGCGAAGCGCAAGGCGGCAATGGGCTCAGATTGCGGGAGCGCGATGTGAACCACGGACTGGCCCATCCGCGCGGCGAGGAACGCGAGAGCCAGGCGGTCGAGGCCGGGACTCGACACGCCCGTGGCAGCGGCGGCGAGCACCACGGCGCCGTAGACCGGGAGATTCTCAACGCAGTTCATGTGCGCCCGCATCGCGCGCTGGTACCACTCGCTGCCCTGCGCCGCGTCGGCGCGCCACTCGCGCAGCGAAGCTCGTCCGGTCAGGACGCGCGACAACCGGTATACGCCGACGCTTGCCATGAGCACGACCAGCGTCCAGGCGGCGAACCCAAGCAGCACCCACCCCGGAATGGTCATGGCTCCTCCCCTCCGCGCCTACGCGGCCTTGCGAACCTCGACGCGCTGCGTCGCCTGTTCGCGAATGAAGCGGGCAATCCGGTGCGCGACCGGCTGCGCGTGCGTGATCGGCCCGAGGTGCCCCATGCCGCCTATCCTCTCGAATGCCGCGAGCGGCAAGGCGAACTCCAGCAGCTCGGCGATCCGGCGCGTCGACATCCGGGTGTCGACGCCGCTCAGATACAGCACGGGCACGTCGATGCGGCCGTAATCGCTGAGCCGGACGGTGCTGCTCCGAAGGGACCGGAACTGCGCATGGATCACCGGCATCCGCTTCGCGATCGCGGCCTGCCTGTCGGCAGCGAGCCGCGCCCATTGCCCGGCGCCCGACCAGTAGTCGACGAAGCGGTGCCCGGCGAGGTCGATGCGTCCGCCATTCAGCGCCCGCCGAATCTCGCTCGCGACTTCGGCGACCTCGGCCGCGACGCGATTCCTCGGGTGATAGTCGAACAGGACGCGCATCGCGACGGGTTCGTAGACGGCGAGGCTGGCCACCTGCCTTGGCTGACGCGCCGCGATGTGGAGCGCGACCGCGCCACCGTACGAGTGGCCCACGAGATGCACGGCGCCACCCGCGTCCGCCGCGAGCCGGCCGATGCGCGCCGCATCGGCAGCCACCAGGTCGGCGGGGTCGCCGTCCCACGCGGGTCCGAGGCCGTGCCCGTGAAGGTCCGGCGTCAGTACCCGGAGCTCGTGCCCCAGACTTTCCACGAGCGCCTTCCACTGGCCGCCCGTGCTGCCGCTCGCATGGAGGCAAATGACTGTCGGCCGCGCGTCCCGTTCCGAACCATGGAGGGGTTTCATCGCTGGGTCTCCTCAGGAGCAGCAACAGGGGAATGCCGGGTCACGGCACCGCGGATGCTTCCCGCGGCATCGCCCAAGGGCGGCGCGTCGCGCTCGTCGCTCCCGCCGCGGACGCGCGGGCTCGAATCCGCCCTGGCGTCCGCGAACCCGCCGCGCGTCGACGCCGCGCGCCGGCACGCCTCGGCGACGTTGCGGGCGATGACGGCCAGCCGGCGCAGCGCCGGTCGGATCGCCGGCGCGATCGCGTCGAGCGTAAACGGCTCGCCGGCGCCGAACGCGAGCCGACGGCCGGCCGCTCCGTCCGCCGGCGCGATTTCGACGTATCCGGGGGCGAACGTCCCCGCGGGAACTTCCAGCCTGACGCACGCCGCTCGATGGGCGAGCGCCAGCGCAAGTCCCGCGCTTTCCAACCGGTGCGTCTCCCCCGGCAGCAGAACGACGTCCTCGAGCTTGCCCTCCTCGGTGATCCAGAGGACGCCCGACGTCGCGGTCAGCCGCAGGCCGCCGCCGTCGCTGATCCGCAACACGTTCCCGCGATCGAGCCGCACGGCCCTGCGCATCGTTCCGGAAGCGGAGCGCGCCGCCGGAACGCGCGGGCGACGCCGCGCAGGCACCGCCATACCCGGCGGGCGCGGGACGGCGCCTAATGCATTAGTCGAACTCATGTCGATTCCTCCTGCGCTGGTTTGCGTGCATGGAAATTCACGGCATGGACGTGCAGGTCACGCGCGACCTTGGCTTCAGCCGTCGTATCGCGGAAGCAGTCGAAGCGCTCGACGATCCGTGGCTCGCTGAGTCCCGTCGCGAGCGCGAGCGTGGCGAGCTCGGGCTCGGGTAGCGCTCCCGCGATGCACGCTGCCCACAGGTCCGGGTTGTTGCGCACCTCGTACTTGAGCTCGCGATGGACGACGACGTCGGCGAGGTAGAGTCGTCCTCCGGGGCGCAGCACGCGAAAGATCTCGCGGAACACCTGCGACTTGTTCGGCGACAGGTTGACGACTCCGTTGGAAATGACGACGTCGACGCTCTCGTCGTGCACCGGCAGGCGCTCGAAGTAGCCTTCGCGGATGTCGACGATCGAGCCGAATCCCGCCCGCTCGGCCGCGGCGGCCGCGACCTCCCGCATGCCGGGCGTCATGTCGACGCCGATGACGAATCCCTCCGGTCCGACCCGGCGCGCGGCGAGCAGCGCGTCCATGCCGCCGCCGCAAGCATGGTCGAGCACGGTTTCGCCCGGATGCACCGGTCCGACGCGCAGCGGATTGCCGACGCCGGCGAAGCGCGCCGTGGATTCCTCGGGCAGGAGCGTGAGCTCGTCGGGGTCGTAGCGGAGGAACTCCGCGGCATACCGCGCGCCGCGGTGGAAGTGGAAATCGCCGTCGGGATCGCGCGCGACCCGTTCGTACGTCGCGAGCACCTGGTCGCGCAACCGGTCGACGTCGAAGCCGATGGGGCAGGTAGTGGCCATGATCGCTCCTGGGAATCGGTGGTCCGCTCAGGCGAGGATCGGGGCCAGCGCCGCGCCGATCCGCGCGCCCTGTTCCGGGGAGATGAGGCCTCCGAGCACGGCGGCGAACCGCTCGTCCTTGACGCCCGAAACGATGTACTGCCAGCGGTAGGCCAAGAGAACGCCGGCGCGGATCCGTTCCAGCTCGGCCGCCGTCACCGGTCGACCGCAGATTTCGACGAAATAGTGCGTATCGGCCGCGGCTTGCGCCTGCAGCATCCCGTCGACGGCGCCCGCCAGCGCGATCAGGTCGTCGACCGCCGCGTCGCGCGCCTGCGGCGAGAGCTTCGCGTCCTCCCGCTTCCATTCGAGCTCGTCGAGAATCGCGTGCTGCGACTCCTCCCTCCAGTGGTGGAGAAAGACGTCCTTCCACAGCGGAGAGAGCTCGGGATCCGGATCGATGCTCGACCGGTAGTGCGCCTGCGTGAACAGCTCGATCATGCAGGTGAGCGCCAGCACGGACCAGGTCGACTTGCCGAGCACGGTCGCAGCCACCTCGTTCGGCTGCGGAAGGAACTGGTAGCCCCGCGGCATGCCCTCGGCGATCATCGCGTCGATCCGGCGGAAGAGCTCCTGGTGCTTGAGCTCCTCGTCGGTGAAGCGCACGAGCGCCTCCAGGGCGATCTGGTCGCCCAGCCAGTGATCGCGGCTCACTTCCAGGACCTTGGCGCCGATGAAGCGTTCGACGAGGCCGAACATGTTCGCGTAGGTGCGGCCCTGGATCTGCGACAGGACGCGCTGCTCGGTCGGCGACAGGAACGCGAACGCAGCGGCGTTCGACAGCCCGTCGGGGAGGAACTTCTTCGTGAAATCGAACTCGCGGTCCTTGATGACGTCGCGATCGATGTCCCAGCGGATGCGCTTCGACACTTCGACGGCCTTCGCGTAGCGCTTCGATTCGACGGCGGATACGGCGCCTTTCATGAGCTCTCTCCTTGGCAAGTGATGGACGGTCGGTGGAACAGGCGCATCGCCGAAACCACTCGCGGAATCGGCGTGCCGCGCCCAGCCTTCGATGGCTTTCCTGGCGGCGGCTGTTCCGGGGCTCGGCGTCATGCGATTTCTCCTGAAGTTCGTCTCGGTGTCGGCGACGCTGCAGCCGGCGCCGAAGACATGGGGCGCAGTCTGAGCCGCACACGTAACGGAGCGACGTCATTCCGGGAACACTTTGTTTCGTTTGTTTCGCCCGGACGCGGGCTCGCGGCGGGATCGATGCGCGACACGAATCCGCAGCGCGGGTCTATACTTGCCGGCGCCTCCCGACCGTTGCCTCCCGTCACCCCACATGTCGAGCCATGGCCGCATCCTCGTCGTCGAGGACGATCCCTCGGTGCGCGCGATGCTGGCCGAATACCTGGGAACGCACGGTTACGAGGTGGCACACGTGGACCGCGGCGCTGCGATGCGCGAAGCCATCGAGAAGAGCCTTCCGGACGTCGTGCTGCTCGACGTGAACCTTCCCGGCGAGGACGGTCTCAGCCTCGCCCGTTTCCTGCGCGAGCGGTTCGACGTCGGGATCATCATGGTGACCGCCGCCGCGGACGTCGCCGATCGCGTCGCGGGGCTCGAGGTGGGGGCCGACGACTACGTCGTGAAGCCGTTCGAGCTGCGTGAGCTGCGGGCCCGCGTGAAGAGCGTGCTGCGCCGGATGCAGGCCCGCCCCGGCGCGACCGCCGGCAGTGCGGCGAGCGCGCCGTCGGCATCGCGCGTGCGCGTGGGCGTCTGCGCGCTCGACCTCGCATCCCACCAGCTCTTCGGCGCCGACGGATCCGAAGTCCCGCTCACGAACATGGAGTTCGACTTGCTCAAGGTGTTCGTCGAGCGGCCGAACCAGGTGCTGAATCGAGATCAGCTGCTGACGCTGACCCGCAACCGCGAGTGGGAGCCTTTCGACCGCTCGATCGACATCCGGATCGCCCGGGTCCGGCGCAAGGTCGAAGTCGATCCGGCGCGCCCCCAGGCGATTCGCACGGTCCGCGGCTCCGGATACATGTTCGTGCCGCCGCGCGACGGCGCGTAACCGACGTGTTTTCGAGTGTAACCGCCAGGTAACAGTCGCGCCGCCATGGCCGCGCGGCGCTAGACTCGCGGTCGACACGCATCGTTGGGAGGCCCGATGACCGACACCTCCACGCTGGCGGCTGACCCGACCGCATCCGGCGTCCAGGCACAGCTCCGGCAGATCGTCGACCACACGTCGGCGGCGATCTTCGTCAAGGATCTCGAAGGCCGGTTCCTCTTCGTCAATCGCGAGTTCGAACGGATGAAGGGCGTACCGATCGACGCGATCGTCGGCCGCCTCGACGGCGAGGTCTTCCCGTCGGCAGCGACGGAGCTCCGTGCCAACGACCAGCGCGTCCTCGACGAGCAACGCGCCATCGACTTCGAGGAGGTCGTGGAGACGGCGCACGGCAGGCGGATCTACCTTGCGCACAAGTTCCCGCTCGTCGACGGTGCAGGTCGCGCATACGGTGTGGGCGGCGTCGCCACCGACATCACCGACCGCAAGCGCAGCGAGGACGCGCTGCGGGCGGCGGCGCTTGCGGTATCGGGTGCCGAGGGCGAGGGCGTATTCGGCGAGCTCGCCCGCTATCTGGCCGAGGTGCTCGACGTCGACGTCGCGATGATCGCCGTGTTCGCCGACGGCGACCGGACGAGGATGCGCACGCTCGCCGCGTGCCTCGACGGCACGCCCCTCGCCAATTTCCAATACGCGCTTGATGGCTCGCCCTGCCGCGCCGTCGCCGGTCGCGCGTTTCGCTTCGTGGGCGCGGGCGTGAATCCGGAATTTCCTCCGGGCACGCTGTTCCGCGCGAAGGGAATGGACAGCTACGCGGCGCTGCCGCTCAACGACTCGTCCGGGCGACCGCTCGGGCTGATCGCCGCGATGGACCGCGAGCCGATGCGCGACGCCGCGCTGGCGGAGGCGATGCTCAAGATCTTTGCGATGCGCGCGGTGGCGGAGATCGAGCGCACCCGCGCCGAACGAGCCTTGCGGATCTCGGAGGCGAGCTACCGGGCGATCTTCGAGGCCAGCGAGGACCCGATCTTCGTGCACGACTGGGATACGGGCGCGATCCTGGACGTGAACCCGAAGGCCGAGGAGGTGTACGGCCATCCCGCCGACACGCTCCGCGCATTGCGAATCGGCGAGATCAGCTCGAACGAGCCGCCGTTTACCGAGCAGGAGGCGGCGCAATGGATCGAGAAAGCGAAGTCGGGGCCGCCCGTGCGCTTCGAATGGCGCGCCCGCCATCGGGATGGCCACCTCATGTGGCACGAGGTTCGGCTCAAGCGCGCAGAGATCGCCGGCGAGCAGCGCATCCTCGCGTTCGTCCGCGACATCACCGCGAGCCGCGCCGCCGAGGATGCCCTCCGGGCGAGCGAAGAACAGTATCGCGCGATCTTCAACGCCTCGGCCGATGCGCTCGTCCTCTGGGACTCCCATTCCCGGCGCATCGACGTCAACCCTGCCTACGAGCGGATGTACGGCTACAGCCGGGAGGAAGTGGTGAGCGGCGCGCGTGCCCGCGACGTGCCGGCGGACTACCGCAAGCGGCAGGACGAAATCGTCGCCCGCACGCTCGCGGGCGAGCGCTGCCACGAGGAGATCGAGACGTTCGGGCGGAACGGCGAGCGGTTTCCGATCGAAGTGCGGACGATCCCGATCCAGCATCGCGGCGAGCCGCACGTGCTCGCGATGATCCGCGACCTGACGGAACGCCGCCGCGTCGAGCAAGACCGCGCGCAGCTCGAGGCGCAACTCCGGCAGGCGCAGAAGATGGAGGCCATCGGCCACCTGACGGGCGGCATCGCCCACGACTTCAACAATCTCCTCACGAGCATCGTCGGCTATGTGACGCTCGCCGCCGAGCGGTCCGCGGGAAGCGACGCGAAGCTCGCCGGCTACCTGGAACAGGCGAGCCTTTCCTGCGGACGCGCGCGCGACCTGATCCAGCAGATGCTGACGTTCAGCCGGGGACGACGCGGCGAGGCGCGAGCCATCGCGCTGGCGCCGCTCGTCCGCGAGTCGGTCAAGCTTCTTCGCTCGTCATTTCCGACAACGGTCAGCCTCCGGACCGAGCTCGACGACCGCGTGCCGCCCGCCATGCTCGATCCGATCCAGCTCGAGCAGATCCTCATGAACCTCGCGATCAACGCGCGCGACGCGATCCATTCGAACGGGGAGATAGGGATCACGGTCCGCCGCTGGACCGGAGCGAAAACCGCCTGCGCGAGCTGCCGCGGGATCGTGGAGGGCGACATGGTCGAGCTCGCCGTCGCGGACACCGGCGGCGGCATCCTGCCGCATGTCCAGGAGCGCATGTTCGAGCCCTTCTTTTCGACCAAGGAGGTCGGCAAGGGCAGCGGGATGGGGCTGTCCACGGTGCACGGCATCGTCCACGAGCACCGTGGCCACGTGGTCGTCGAGAGCGCTCCCGGCGGCGGTGCGACGTTTCGCGTCCTGCTGCCGGCGCTGCCGATCGACACCCGCAACGCGCAGGCGCCCCCGACGGCGACGGCGTTCCCGCGCGTCGTGCTCGGGGGCCGGGTCGCCGTCGTCGACGACGAGGTGTCGGTCGCCCGCTTCATGGACGACCTGCTCGGACACTGGGGCCTCGCGGTGACGACCTTCGCGAGCGCGCGCGACGCGCTCGACACAGTCGCGACCGGCGACGCGTTCGACCTCGTGATCACCGACCAGACGATGCCCGGGATGACGGGCCTCGAGCTCGCTCGCGAAGTGCGCAAGGCGCGACCGGGATTGCCCGTCGTGGTCTATACGGGCTTCCGTGACGGCATCGCGTCCGCGGACGTCGAGAGCGCCGGCGTGACCGCCCTCGTGCGCAAGCCCATCGAGCCGTCGGAACTGCTGGCGGTGCTGCGGAAGCACCTCCAGCGTCCCCCCTCGGCATAGGGTCAGGGCTGCGCCGTCTCGCAGGCGACCGACGGCGCGAGCTTCTCCTTCGCGACGGCGACGGTGGCGATGTCGGGCAGCGCCACGCCGTTCTTGACCGCGGTGATCTCGGCCAGGATCGACACCGCGATCTCGGGCGGCGTCCGGCTGCCGATGTAGAGACCGACCGGCCCGTGCAGCCGCGCGATCTCGGCTTCCGTGAGCTCGAGATCGAGCAGGCGCTCGCGCCGCTTCGCGTTGTTCGCGCGGGAGCCGAGCGCGCCGACGTAGAATGCCTTCGACTTGAGCGCTTCCATCAGCGCCATGTCGTCGAGCTTCGGATCGTGCGTGAGCGCAACGACGGCGCAGCGCTCGTCGAGGTTCATCGCCCGCACGGTGTCGTCGGGCATCGTGGTGACGAGCGGAACGCCGGCGACGTCCCACGTTCCCTCGTACTCCGCGCGGGGGTCGCAGACCGTCACCTGGTAGTCCAGGCCTTGCGCCATCGTCGCGAGGTACTTCGAAAGCTGCGACGCGCCGATGACGAGCATCCGATAGCGCGGGCCGTGGATCGTCGTCAGGGCGCTGCCGTCGAACGCGAGCCCGTCGCTGGCGCGGGCCGGTCCGAGCGTCGCCCGGCCGCTCCGGAGCTCGAGGCGGCGCGAGACGAGCCGCCCGTCCTCGATCGCGTCCAGCAGGGCGCGGATGCCGGAGTCCCTGGAGAGCGGCTCCAGCACGAGCTGGATCGTTCCTCCGCACGGGAGCCCGAACCGGCGCGCCTCGTCGGCAGTGACGCCGTAGGTCACGGATTCGCAGCGCGTCGCCTTCATGCCGTCCGCGCGCGTCTTGCCGACGATGTCGTCCTCGATGCAGCCGCCCGAGACCGAGCCCTCGACCAGACCGTCGTCGCGCACCGCCAGCATCGCGCCGGGCGGCCGGGGCGAGCTGCCCCAGGTCTTCACGACGGTGGCGAGCAGCACCCGCCGGCCGGCATCCAGCCACTCGTCGCAGCGCTTCAGCACTTCGAGGTCGACGCTGTCCATGATCCCGCTCCTTGCGGCTATTTGCGCATCCGCAGCATCAGATAGGCGATGAGGCCGGCGATCAGCGCGAGCGCGACGAGCCGGACCCACCGGCGTCGGGGTTGCGGCGGCGGCGCCGGCGCGGCGCCGACCTTGGCCGCGACGGCATCGGAGAATCGTCCGAAGAAGTCGTCGGCGAGCTTCTGCGCCGCACCGTCCACGAGCCGCGACCCGATCTGCGCGATCTTCCCCCCTACCTGAGCCGACACCGTGTACGACAGCGCCGTGGCGACGCCGTTCTCGGCCGGCGCGAGCGCAACCTTGGCCTGCCCCCTGGCGAACCCGGCGGCCCCGCCCTGCCCGTCGAACGAGAGCGTATAGCTGCGCGGCGGATCGAGATCCGAGAGCTCCAGCCGGCCCGAGAACTTCGCGGCGACCGGGCCGACGTGCGCAGCCATCGAGATCCGGTACGCGTTCTCGCCGTCGGGGAGGATCGCTTCACAGCCGGGGATGCACCCGGTGAGCATCACCGGATCGTTGAGCGCCGTCCACACCGTGTCGACGGGGGCCGGAACGATCCGCGTGCTCGTCATCTCCATCGCTGATCTCCGTCCGATACGCGCGACCCGCGTCCGATGCGCCGGCCGCGGGGCGGCGCACGATCGAGCGCCGCGGCGAGTCCCGTCAGGCTCTCGAGATTGTGCACCGGGAGGAAGTCGTCGACGAACGGCAGCATCGCCTTGATTCCGGCGGGGCGCGCCTCGAAGCCCTCGTAGCGGAGCAGCGGGTTCAGCCACACGAGGCGCCGGCAGGACTTCGCCAGGCGCTCGGCCTGCGCCGCGAGTCCCTCGCCGCCCTCCGCGTCGAGGCCGTCGCTGATCAGGAGCACGACGGCATTCTGGCCGAGGAGCCGCCGCGACCAGCGCCGGTTGAATTCCGCCAGGCAGCTGCCGATCCGCGTGCCGCCCGCCCAATCCTCGACCGCCGTGGTCACGCGCGCGAGCGCCACGTCGACATCGCGGTGCTTGAGATGCCGCGTGATGTTGGTGAGGCGCGTGCCGAACAGCAGCACGTGCACGCGGTCGCGGTCGTTGGTGATCGCGTGCAGGAAATGGAGCAGCATCCGCGCGTAGCGGTCCATCGAGCCCGAGATGTCGCAGAGCACGACGAGCGGCGGCGTGCGCCGCACGCGCTGCCGCCACGCGAGCGGCGCGAGGCGGCCCGCCGCACCCGTCGCGCGGCGCAGCGTCGCGCGCAGGTCCACCCGGTGCCCGCGGGAAGCGGGCGTCGTGCGCCGAGTCGGCAGCTCCGGCAGCGGCAACCGCAGGTTGCGCAGGAGAACGTGCACGGCCGCGAGCTCCTCCGTCGTCATCGTCTCGAAGTCCTTGCGCTGCAGGACCTCGCGCGGCGACATCGTGAACGCAGCGTCGAGCACGATCTCGTCGTCGTCGGCACGCGGCAGGTTGCCTTCCGGCGGGAGCATCGCCTGCGCGATCCGCGCGGGCAGCTCCGGCGGCGGCGTCTCGCCGCCGCGGCCGAACACGGTGGGCAGGAGCGAGGCGATCAGCTTCTCGAGCAGCTTCGGATTGCGCCAGAAGAGATCGAAGGCCTGCTCGAAGACCGGGAGCTGCTCGCGGCGCGAGACGAGCACGGCGGCGAGCGCCGCGCGGAAGTCCTCGCGATTCGCGACGCCCACCGCCTCGACGGCTTCGAGCGCCGCGAGGCTCCTCGCCGGCCCCACGGGCAGGCCCGCCGCACGCAGCACCCGCACGAAGTGGACGACGTTGTCGGCGAGGCGCCCGCGCGGCGGGAGCGCGACGCCGCCCTCGAGCCGCGCGGCTTCGCTACCCGGGGCGGGCGTCACAGCCGGACCCCTTCGACCCGAGCCTCTTCCACGAGCCGTGCAGCGACGGCAGGGGTGAGCGCGCCGACGTCATCCTGGTACTTGAGCAGCACGCCGGCAGTGTCGGCGACGGTCTGCGGATCGAGCGCGACGCGGTCGAGCGCGACCAGCGCCTCCGCCCAGTCGAGCGTCTCGGCGATGCCGGGCGCCTTGAACAGATCCATCGTCCGCAGCCGCTGGGTGAAGGCGACGATCGAGCGTGCGAGCGACTCGGCGGCCCGCGGGCACTTGCGGCGGACGATCGTGAGCTCGGTCGACGCGTCCGGATAGCCGACCCAGTGATAGAGACAGCGGCGCTTGATCGCGTCGTGGATCTCGCGCGTCCGGTTCGACGTGACGACCACGACCGGCGGCGTGGCCGCGCGCACGGGCCCGAGCTCGGGTATCGTCACCTGATACTCGGCCAGCACCTCGAGGAGATACGCCTCGAACGGCTCGTCGGTGCGGTCGAGCTCGTCGATCAGCAGCACCGGCGCGACGCCGTCCTCGGGCGCGAGCGCCTCGAGGAGCGGACGCTTGAGGAGGAATTGCCGCGCGAAGATGTCGTGCGTCAGCGCCGTGCGGTCGACCTTGCCCGCCGATTCGGCGAGCCGGATCTCGATCATCTGCCGCGGGTAGTTCCACTCGTAGACCGCCGACGCGATGTCGAGGCCCTCGTAGCACTGCAGCCGGACGAGCTTGCGCCCGAGCCCCGCGGCGAGCACCTTCGCGATCTCGGTCTTGCCGACGCCGGCCTCGCCTTCGAGGAACAGCGGCCGCCCCATCCTGAGCGCGAGGAACACGCTGGTCGCGAGGCGCCGGTCGGCGACGTAGTCGTGGCGGTCGAGCAGTGCGAGAACGGCGTCGACGGAAGCGGGCAGCGCAGCGGTCATCGGTCGAAAAAATCGGGTGGCGCCCGCAAGGCGCCACCCGACAGCATAACAAAGGCGGTGACTCAGCCCGCGGCGGCCACCGCGCGCGAGGCCATGACCGTCACCAGATGCGCGCGGTACTCGGGCGAGCCGTGCAAGTCGTTGCTGAGTCCCTTCGAGTCGACCTTGACGCCCCGCGCGGCCTCCATCGTGAAGGATTTGCCGAGCGCGTCCTCGAGCGGCTTCGAGCGGAAGACTGCCGGCGCCGCGCCCGTCACGGCGACACGGACACCGTTCGCGGTCTGGGCCACGAACACGCCGGTCAGCGCGAAGCGCGAGGCCGGATTCGGAAACTTCGCATAGCCCGCCTTCTTCGGGATGGGAAAGCTGACGGCCGTGATGATCTCGTCGCCGGCGAGCGCAGTCTCGTACATCCCCTTGAAGAAGTCGTCGGCGGCGATCTTGCGCCTGTTCGTGTGCACGGTCGCGCCGAGGCCGAGCACTGCCGCCGGCCAGTCCGCGGCCGGGTCGTTGTGCGCGATCGAGCCTCCGAGGGTGCCCATGTTGCGGACCTGCCGGTCGCCGATGCCCTGGGCCAGCGCCACGAGCGAAGGAATCGCGCCCTTGACGGTCGCCGACGCGGCGACCTCGGCGTGCCGCGTCATCGCGCCGATGACGAGCGCGTCGCCCTCCTTGCGGATGCCCCGGAGCTCGTTGACGGCCGACAGATCGACCAGCGTGCCCGGCTGCGACAGCCGGAGCTTCATCGCGCCGACGAGGCTCTGGCCCCCGGCGAGCGCGCGGCCCCCGGTCTTGGCGAGCGCGGCCGACGCCTCCGCGACGGTCTTCGCGCGCGTGAGTTCGAATGCGTACATTGGTCGGTGCCTCCTTCGAGTTCCGTTCAGATCGATGCAGTTGCGCGTCGGCACCCGCCAGTGCGGCCGGCACGCGCCCTTCGGGCCTGACCCCACGCCGGCCGCACAGGCGTCCCCTATGCGGCCTTCGCCGAGCGGATCGCCTGCCACACGCGATGCGGCGTGGCCGGCATGTCGAGGTACTTGACGCCTGCGGCGGCGAGCGCGTCGTGCATCGCGTTCATGAACGCCGCCGGCGCCCCGATCGCGCCCGCCTCGCCGCAACCCTTGGCGCCCAGCGGATTGTGCGTGCACGGGGTGACCCTCGTTTCCACCCTGAACGACGGCACGTCGTCGGCGCGCGGCAGCGCGTAGTCCATCAGGCTGCCGGTCAGGAGCTGGCCGCTGTCCTGGTCGTAAACGCAGCACTCGAGCATCGCCTGGCCGATGCCCTGCGTCAGCCCGCCGTGGACCTGCCCCTCGACGATCATCGGGTTGATGATGTTCCCGAAATCGTCGCAGGCGCTGAAGTTCACGATCTGCACGGTTCCGGTGTCCGGGTCGACCTCGACCTCGCAGATGTGCGTGCCGGCGGGGAACGTGAAGTTCGTCGGATCGTAGAACGCCATCTCGTTGAGGCCGGGCTCGAGCCTGTCGAGCGGATAGTTGTGCGGGACGTACGCGGCAAGCGCAATCTCGCCGAACGCCTTGCTCTTGTCGGTGCCGGCCACCGTGAACTTGCCGTCCTTGAACTCGATGTCGGTCTCCGCCGCCTCGAGCAGGTGCGCGGCGATCTTCTTCCCTTTCGCGACGATCTTGTCCAGCGCCTTCACGATCGCCGTGCCGCCGACCGCGAGCGAGCGCGAGCCGTACGTGCCCATGCCGAACAGGACGCGGCCCGTGTCGCCGTGGACGACATCGACGTTCTCGATCGGGATTCCGAGCTTGCCGGCGACGACCTGGGCGAACGTCGTCTCGTGGCCCTGGCCGTGGCTGTGCGAGCCGGTGAAGACCGTGACGCTGCCGGTCGGATGCACGCGGACCTCCCCCGCCTCGAACAGGCCCGCCCGCGCGCCGAGCGCGCCGGCCACGTTCGACGGCGCAATGCCGCAGGCTTCGATGTACGACGCGTAGCCGATCCCGCGGAGCTTGCCGCGCTTCGTCGCCTCGGCCTTGCGCGCCGCGAAGCCCGCGACGTCGGCCATCTTCATCGCGCCGTCGAGCGTCGCGTCGTAGGCGCCCGTGTCGTAGACCAGCGCAACCGGCGTCTGGTAGGGGAAGCTGCGGATGAAGTTGCGCCGCCGGATCTCGTCCTGCGCAATGCCGAGATCGACGCCGGCCTGGTGCACGAGCCGCTCGACGACGTACGTCGCCTCGGGGCGGCCCGCACCGCGGTAGGCGTCGACCGGCGCCGTGTTCGTGAACGTCGCCGTCACCTCGGCGTAGATGACGGGTGTCGTGTACTGGCCGGCGAGCAGCGTCGCGTACAGGATCGTCGGGATGCACGTGGCGAAGGTCGACAGGTACGCGCCCATCGCCGCGATCGTGTGCACGCGCATCGCGAGGAACTTTCCTTCCTTGTCGAGCGCGAGCTCGGCGTGCGTCACGTGATCGCGCCCGTGCGCGTCGGCGAGGAAGCTCTCGCTCCTTTCGGCCGCCCACTTGATCGGGCGGTTGACGCGCTTCGACGCCCACACCATCGCCGTCTCTTCGGCGTAGAGATAGATCTTCGAGCCGAAGCCGCCGCCCACGTCGGGCGCGATCACGCGCACCTTGTGCTCCGGCAGGCCCAGCACGAACGCGGTCATGAGCAGCCGCTCGACGTGCGGGTTCTGGTTCGCAACGTAGAGCGTATAGCTGTCGTCGGCCCGGCTGAACGACGCGACGGCGGCCCGCGGCTCGATCGCGTTGGGCACGAGCCGGTTGTTGACGATGTCGAGCTTCGTCACGTGCGCGGCCTTGGCGAAGGCGGCGTCCACCGCCGCCTTGTCACCGAGCGCCCACGTGTAGCACTTGTTCCCGGGCGCGGCCTCGTGGATCTGCGGCGCGCCGGGCTTCAGCGCGTCGACGACGTTGACGACCGCGGGCAGGACTTCGTAGTCGACGTCGATCAGCTCGGCCGCGTCCTTCGCCTGGTTCGGCGACTCGGCGACGACGAGCGCGACCAGGTCGCCGACGTAGCGGACCTTGCCCTGCGCGAGCACCGGGTGCGGCGGCTCGTTCATCGGCTTGCCGTCGGTGCCGGTGATGAGCCACCCGCACGGCAGCCCGTTGACGCCGGTCAGGTCGTCGCCGGTGTAGACCGCGACGACACCGGGCGCCGCCTTGGCCTTCGCGGTGTCGATCCTGCGGATCTTCGCGTGCGCGTGCGGCGAGCGCAGGAAGAACGCGTGCACGTGATTGGGCGGATTGACGTCGTCCGTGTATTGCCCGGAACCCGTCAGGAAGCGGTAGTCCTCCCTGCGGCGGACCGACGCGCCGATAAAGCCTTGATCGGTGGCACCCATCGCGCGGCCTCCTACTTGCCCATCGCCGCGGCGCCCTGCTGCACCGCCTTGACGATGTTGTGATAGCCGGTGCACCGGCAAAGGTTGCCTTCGAGCTCCTCGCGGATGGTCTGCTCCGACGCCTTCGGATGGCGCTGCACGAGGTCGATCGCGCTCATCACCATCCCCGGCGTGCAGAAGCCGCACTGCAGGCCGTGGCACTCCTTGAACGCGGCCTGCATCGGATGCATCGTGCCGTCGGCGGCGGCGAGCCCCTCGATCGTCAACACGGCGGCGCCGTCCGCCTGCGCCGCCAGGATCGTGCAGGCCTTGATCGCGTTGCCGTCGAGGTGGACCGTGCACGCGCCGCACTGGCCCGTGTCGCAGCCGACGTGCGTCCCGGTGAGGCCCAGGTCGTTGCGGAGGAACTCCACCAGGAGCGTGCGCGGGTCGATCTCCGCGGTGACGCTCTTGCCGTTGACGGTGAGGGAAAGCGGGACGGGCATCGTGCCTCCTTCTTGGGGTTCGCCGCGACGGCGACCGGCTTCGCGCGGCGGAGGGGGAGCCATGGTAGTCCCCGTCCGTGGCGACTTCAATGCGACGGAGTCGCGACCGCGCCGAATCCTGGCAGTTCAGCTAGTTCAGATTGGCGATGTACTGCGACAGATTCTCGATGTCCGCGTCCGACAGCGTCGCTGCAACGCTCGTCATGTTCCCCGCGTCGTTGGTGCGGCGCTTGGCCTTGAAGTCCTCGAGCTGCTTCCTGATGTACTGCGGGTGCTGCCCGGCGACCCGAGGAACCTCGTTTTGCCCGACGAAGCCGCCCAGGTGGCACATCGGGCAGAGCACGGCGTCCGACACCTTGCGGCCGGCCTCGACCTTCGCGCCGTCGGCCTTGAACGCGAGCGGCTGCGGCTTCTGCGCGGCGAAGTAGTTGGCGAGCCCGATCATCTCGTCGCGGGTCAGCCCCGCGGCGATCGGCGACATCACCGGATCCTTGCGCCGGCCTTCGTTGAAGTCCTTGAGCTCGATGTAGATATAGCGCCACGACTGGCCCGCGAGGATCGGGTAGACGGGGTTCGTCGAGTTGCCGCCCGGGCCGTGGCAGGGGACGCAGGTCTCGGCCTTCTGCCGGATCGCGGCGTCTTCCTGCGCGATGCCCGGCACCGCAGCGAGAGCCGGGGCGAGCCCCACGACAGCCAGTATTGCGAGATGTCTCACGATCGGCACGAAAAGAACACGGCCACCCCGCCCGCGGAGTGGCCGCGCATGGCTTCCGGATAGGCTAACGCGGGACGATCTTCTCGCCGCCGATCAGCTTGAATACGAAGACGCTGTTGCCGCGCTTGGCGTCGATCTGGTTGTTCCCTCCGGCGGCGACCGCGATGTACTGCGTATTGCCCACCATGTACGACACGGGCGGCGCATTCACGCCCGCGCCGAGGAAGTACTTCCAAAGCTCCTTCCCGTCCTTCGCGTGGTACGCCTTGAACCAGCCGTTGGCTTCGCCGTTGAACACGAGGTCGGACGCGGTCGCGAGCACACCCCCGATGAGCGGCTGCGGCGTCTTCACTGCCCAGGCCACCTTGCCCGTGTCGAGATTCACCGCGACGAGCCGGCCCCACTGCTCTTCGGTCGGGATGGTCTTGAAGGCGCCGCCCAACCAGAGCTTGCCGCCGGGATACGGGGACTCCTCGACATGGTAGGTCATCGGCTGATGCAGGTTCGCCGCGAAGGCCAGGCGCAGTTTCGGATTGACCGCTATCGGCGACCATTCGACGCCGCCGTTTGCGCCCGGCAGCATCCGCGCGCCCGTCTTCGTCGGCAGCACCCACATGTTCTCCTGCGGGATCATCGCTTCGGAGAAGCGGATCAGCTTGCCGGTGTTGCGCTCGTGGATGTAGATGTGACCGGTCTTGCCGGCGTGGATCACGACGTCGACCATCTTCCCGCTGCCGTCCCTCGCCTGCGTGAGGACCGGAGGGCTCACGGCGTCGAGGTCCCAGACGTCGTGGGCGATGTATTGGTAGTGCCACTTGTAGGCGCCGGTGTCGAGGTCGACGGCGACCATCGAGTCCGTGTACAGGTTGTCCCCCGGGCGGATCGCGCCGTAGAGGTCCGGCGACGGATTGCCGACCACGAAGAACACCGTCCGGGTCTTCCGGTCGATCGCCGGCGTCATCCAGACGCCGCCGCCCAGCATCTGGTAGAAGTCGCCGCCCTTCTCCGCCAGCTGCTTCTTCTCGGCTGCGATGTCGCGGTGCATGTCGCGGCCCGTCGCGTCGTTGACCGCCCACACGCCTTCCTGACCCTTGTCCGGGATCGTATAGAACGTCCACAGCAGGTTGCCGTCGGCCGCGTTGAACGCCTTGACGAAGCCGCGGATGCCGTATTCGCCGCCATTCGTGCCGATCAGCACCTTGCCTTCGACGACCGTCGGCGCCATTGTTTCCGAATAGCCCTTCTCGGGGTCGGCGATCTGCTTCTCCCAGAGGAGCTTGCCGGTCTTGGCATCGAGCGCGACCAGCTTCGCGTCGATCGTCCCCATGAAGAGCCGGCCGCCCTCGATCGCGACGCCGCGGTTGTTGTTGCCGCAGCACACCGTCACGATCGGACCGAGCTTGTGCTTGTAGTGCCAGTATTCCTCGCCCGTCGCCGCGTTGATCGCATAGACGTGGTTGAACGATGTCGTCAGGAACATGACGCCGTCGACGACGATCGGGGCGGTCTCCATCGACTCTAGCACCGCGGTCTGGAAGACGAACGCAGGCGCGAGCGCGTAGGCGTCGTCTAGGTTGATCGCCGTACCGGGGTAATAGCGACTATTGGTGTAGTCGCCGTTCGGATGGATCCAGTTCTTTCTGTCGCGCGCCGCCCCGTCGAGCGCCGTCTGCGTGACGTTCGGAGTCGACGGCATCGCCTTCGCCGTCGTCGTCGCTCCGCCCGCGATCTCCTGCGCGCCTGCGCCGCCCGCCATCGCAAGGGCCACCCCTGCCAAGGCGGCGAACTTCACCAGACTGTCCCCGTATGCCATGAGTCCTCCATCCGTTCGAGTTATCGTTCCCGGAACGCCTTTCGACGTCTCATGATCCGGTGTGTTGTAGCCCGCCGTGCGTTATAGTCTTTTGCCCGAAGCGTGGCAACCCCTTTGCCGGGCACGCACGGGTTTGTGCGCCGCAATAACCCCTCGCATAAGGAGCGCCGGATGTCTCGTACCGCACTCTGCGTCCTCGTCGCCGCGACGTGGGCGATCACCGCGCTCCCGGCTGCCGCCGCCGACAGCGACCTGACCGTCAGCGCGCTCTTGCTGGTCGCTGCGCGCAACTCCGACGCACCGGCCATCGACCGTGCCCTCCAGGGCGGCGCATCGCCGAACGCCCGGAACCGGTTCGGGGAGACCGCGCTGCTGATCGCGCTCAAGAAGGACGACGTCGCGACGGCGCGGCGGATGCTTGCCGCGGGCACCGACGTGAACATCGCTGCGGTCAACGGCGTGACGCCGCTGATGGCGGCCGCCTATGCCGGGCAGAGGGAGCTGGCCGAAGCGCTGCTCGCCCGCGGCGCGGATCTCAACGCCGTCGACCGTCTCGAGAAGAACGCGATGACCTACGCCGCCGGCGAAGGCCGCACCGAAATCGTGCTGCTCTTCGTCGCCCACGGCGTCGACCCCAACGCGGTCTACCGCAACGAACTGACCGCACTCATGTGGGCAGCCGGCAACGGCAAGGCCGACACGGTGAAGGCGCTGCTCGCCGCCGGCGCGAAGCCGGGGCTCCGCGACAACCGCGGCAAGACCGCGCTCGACATGGCGCGCGAGGGCGGCCACGCGGCTGTCGTGGCGCTTCTCGAGAAGGCGTGACGCCGCTCCAGTCGTCATTCCCGCGAACGCTGGAATCCAGCGACTTTGGGTCATTGCAGGCGACAGTCCCACGTCGCTGGGTCCCCAGCCTCCGCGGGGACGACGGAGAATGCATGCAACCGTCGCATTCGTCGCGGATACAACGTCTTGACGATCGATAGCTAGGCGCGGCCCCAGCCCATTCGGGCCAGCAGCCGGTCACGGTCGACGACCGCGTGCTTGAGGGCACCGGCGACGTGCAGGGTGACAAGCGTTGCGAGCAGCCAGCTGTTGGCGAGGTGGGCGGTGCTCAGCAGGTCCTTGAGCGCCTCGTGCTTGCCGGCCCAGCCGGGCAGCGTCATCCCGAAATACTTGACCGGATACCCGCTCACCTCCGAGCCGAGGTAACCGAAG
This sequence comes from uncultured beta proteobacterium, assembly GCA_963734055.1. Classification (GTDB taxonomy): domain Bacteria; phylum Pseudomonadota; class Gammaproteobacteria; order Burkholderiales; family Casimicrobiaceae; genus CAIWHR01. The sequence goes on along the minus strand of CAVTFQ010000007.1, from coordinate 359,421 downwards.
ATCGGCTGCAGCAACAGCACGACATAGAGCAGCACGTGGGTCGCGCGCGCCAGACGCGCCTGCCACGGCGGCATTGACGGCAATCCGGGGGCCGGGTGAGCCGCTCGCCACCCGAGCCGCAGCGCCATCAGGGCGAAGATCGTCATTCCGATCGATTTGTGCAGGTTGAACGCATCCACGCGCGGGCCGACCGGCTGTTTCGGGATTCCGAGCATCCACCAGCCCAACGCGAACTGGCCGAGCACCAGGATCGCGATCAGCCAGTGCAGCGCGATCGCCGTTCGCGTGTATCGCGCCGGGGCGTCAGAAGGTGACATAGGCGCTGAGACCGAGGAGGAAGTTCCGGGTTGCGGACGGCTCGAAGTAGCGGCCGTTGGTGTCGCCGACGATCACCGTGCCGGCGTAGTTGACGTCGCCCAGGTTGTTCAAGCGGGCAAACTCGCGGAACACCCACGCGCCCGCGCGCTGCTCGAAGCCGACGCGCAGGTTCGCGACGGTCCACCCCGGCGCGGCGTCGGTGTTGCGGTCGTTGACGTAGACCTTGCCCGCGTACTGCACCTCGACCGCGGCGTTGAGACCATAGGCCTGCGGATGCGACCACGACAGCTCGCCGTAGGCGGCGGTCGCGGGCACGCCCGGCAGCCGCGCTCCGGCCGGGACGATCTGCGGCGGCAGCCCGGTGCTGGCCTGGTCGGTGAATTTGGCCGACAGGTACGTGTACGATGCGTAGCCGGCAAAGCCGGCGCCGAGATCGCCCTGCCACGCGGCCTCGATGCCCTTGCGCTCCGTCCGGCTCGCGTTCTTGTACGTCGTGCGTCCGCCGGTCGCCGTGTCGACGACGATCTCGTCCTTCGTCCTGACGTCGAAGAGCGCCATGTTGACACGCTGGGCGCGCCCGATCAGCGCCTTGAGTCCGACCTCGGCCGAGTCGCTGACCGACGGCTGCAGCGCGAGGTTCAGCCCCGAGCCGACGGGGCGGTAAGCAAGCTCGATGAACGTCGGCGTCTCGAAACCCTGGCCGTAGTTCCCGTAGACGTTGAGCCGGTCGGTCACGTGCCAGACCGCGCCGGCGACCGGGCTGCCGTGGCTGTAGTTGCGCTGTCCGCTGTCGTCCGGGTTCCCGGTGACGATGTAGTGGTCGGACGTCTTGAAGCGGACGTTGCTGTACCGGTAACCGGCCAGGACCGACAGCGCGCCCACCGGCGCGAGCTCGAGCTGAACGTATCCGTCACCGTTGCTGACCGTGTCCGTCTCGTCGCGCCGGAGATCGCCCAGCATCCCGGCGTCGTTGACGTAGCCCTTCCTCTGGTCGCGCTGACCCTCGTAATTGCCGCCGAGCGTAACGGTGCCGGGTCGGTTGCCGAGCAGGAAGCGGTAGATCAATCGTCCATCGACGCCGCCGAAGCTGCGGTCGATGTCGCTGACCCCGCCGGACGACGTCGGCCCCGTGCCCGGGAGCGCGAGGAACTGCCGCACGGTCCGGCTGCCGCCATAGCCGGTCACGCGGAGCTCGGTCGTGGCGCTGAGGCGCTGGAGGACCGTCGCGCCAGCCTGCCGCTGGCTCACTGTCTTGCGCGTGTCGAAATGCACCGCGGCCGGGTCGGCCTGGCGCGGGTTCGCCTCCCACTGCGCGCGGGTGAGCCCGAGCGGGTCCTCCGCCTCCGGCTGGTCGAGCGCGTTCGCGACGATGACGATCGAGGTGTCGGGCGAGGCGTCGATGCGGATTTTCGCATTGCCGAGCTCGCGCGATGCCTGGCTGTGGTCGCGGTAGCCGTCGATCGTGAAATAGTTGCCCGCCAGCACGTAGTTGACCGCGCCCGATTGACCCTCCGCCTTCGCGATCGCGTTCCAAGTCGCGTAGCTGCCGCCGATCACCTGTCCCCCGGCGATCGGCGTCGCGGGCCCGTCCTCGGTGAACACGGAGATGACGCCCCCCGAGGCATTGCCGTAGAGCGACGAGAAGGGCCCCCGCAGCACCTCGATCCGCTGCGCGGAGACGAGGCTGAAGCTGCCGGTCTGACCCTGTCCGTCGGGCATCGTCGCCGGGATGTAGTCCTGATAGAGGCGTATGCCGCGGACACCGAAGTTCGCGCGCGCACCGAAGCCCCGGACGGACAACTGGAGATCCTGCGCGTAGTTCCAGCGGTTTTGGGCCGAGATGCCGGGGATGCCCGCGAGCGATTCGGACAGGTTGACCTGCAGCTGGCCGTTCTGGATCCGGTCGCGGTCCACGGAGTCGATCGCGAGCGGCAGATCGAAGGAGCGCTCGTCGCTCCGCGTCGCGGTGACGACGATCGGGTCGAGCCGCGGCACGGTACGTTCCTGCGCACAGGTCATGCCGGTCGCGCCGGCAACCACGATCGCGACCGCGCTCGCGGCGCGCTGGGCAAAACATTGCGAACGATGGCGACGAGACGGCGGCATGGCGGCAGCGGGCGCGCAAAGTCGTGTAGCATAAATGACCCCTCGCGCATCGCCTAGCGCACCGATTCGCCTTCACCTCACCTCGATCGAGTCATGCCTATGCTGCGCCTTCTCTTCGCCTTCGTGATCGCCACCTGCGCGATCGTTCCGACCGCGCTCGCCGCGCCGCTCGCCTATGCATCGAACGAGGGCTCGGCTTCGGTGTCCGTCATCGACACCGCGACCGACCGGGTCGTCGCGACGCTCGGGTTCGGCCAGCGGCCCCGTGGCGTCGCCCTGTCCCCGGACGGCAGCCGTCTATACCTGTCCGACCAGGCGGCCAACGCGCTGGTCGTCGTCGACACCGCAAAGCGGATGGAGGTCGGCCGCGTGAAGCTCGGCGACTCGCCGGAGGGCATCTACGTTTCACCGGACGGCCGCTTCGTTTCCGCCGCGATCGAGGAGAACGACCAGGTGATGATCGTGGACACGGCGGCGCTCGCAGTCGCGAAGAGCGTCAAGATGCGAGGCAAGAATCCCGAGCATGCGGTCTGGAGCCCCGACGGCAAGTGGCTCTACGTGAGCGCCGAGGAAGCCGATTGGGTCGACATCGTCGACGTCGCCAAGGGCGAGGTGGTCAAGTCGGTGAACGTCGGCAACCGTCCGCGCGGCATCGGCTTCCTGCCCGACGGGAGCCGGGTGTACGTGGCCGCCGAGAATGCCGACACCGTCAACGTCCTCGACACGAAGACGCAGGAGGTCATCGCGCGGATCAAGGCGGGCAAGCGCTCGAACGGCGTCGTCGTCCATCCCGACGGCAAGCGCGTGTTCGTGAGCTCGGGCGGGGAAGGCACGGTGCAGGTGATCGACGCGGCGACCAATGCGATCGTCGCGAAGATCGCGGTGGGCAAGCGGCCGTGGAACATGGCGTTGACTCCGGATGGCAGGAAGCTCTACGTCGCGTGCGGTCGCTCGAACGCCGTCGCGGTGATCGACACCGACACGAACGCGAAGATCGCCGAGATCCCCGTCGGCGAGCTGCCCTGGGGTGTCGCGATCCGCTGAGCCCTGGGCGCTGCGAGGCGCGCTCGCGATCCTGGCCGCGGTGACGAGCGCCGCGCCGGCGGCACAATCGCCTCCGGTCGTCCCGCTGGGCGCCGTCGAAGTCGTGGGGACCGCGCCGCTGGCAGGCGTCGGCACGCCCGTCGAGCGGATCCCCGCCAATGTGCAGACGTTCGGCCCGGGCGAGCTCGCGCACCAGCGCACGGGGGGCATCGCCGAATTCCTGAACCTCAATGCGAACAGCGCGTCGCTCGGCTCACCGACCGGCAGCGCCTACCAGCCCGACGTCAGCTTCCGGGGCTTCACCGCGTCCGCGCTGCTCGGGACGCCGCAGGGCCTCTCCGTGTTTCAGGACGGCGTGCGAATCAACGAGGCCTTCGCCGACGTAGTCAATTGGGACCTCCTGCCCAGGAACGCCGTCGCGTCGATGCAGCTCCTGCCGGGGTCAAACCCGATCTTCGGCCTCAACACCTTGGGCGGCGCGCTGACGATCCAGATGAAGGACGGCTTCCGTTACTCCGGACTCGGCGCATCGGTCTCCGGCGGCTCGTTCGGACGGCTCGAGGTGTCCGCCGACGGCGGCTACCGCGCGGACAACGTTGCCGCATTCGCCGCGTTCGAGTCGATCGACGAAGACGGCTGGCGCGACCACTCGGGCACGCGCATTCGCCGCCTCTACACGCGGGTCGACGGCCGCGACGGTCAGAACCAGGGCAATCTCGCGGTCAGCCTCGCCGACAATCATCTGGAGGGGACGCAGGCGCTGCCCATCTCGATGCTCGTCAACCCGCGGCAGGCCTACACCTGGCCCGACACCACGGACAACCGGCTCGTCTTCGTCAACGGCAATGCGCAGCACGCGTTCGACAACGATACGCTCCTCGAGGCGAACGCCTACTACCGGCGATACAGCACCGGCGGCGTCAACAGCAACGTCAACGGCGACTATGGCCCCCCCGACGACCCGTACGAGGCCGCCAACGTCGATACCAGCGCGACCACAAAGGCGTGGGGCGCGTCCCTGCAGGGCACGGTCGGGCGTGAATGGCTGGGGGTGCAACATCAGCTGATCGCGGGTTTCGCATTCGATGCCGGCAGCACCGACTTCGATCAGAGCTCACAGCCGGCGACCTTCGTCGACGATCGCGACACGGTCGGCGTCGGTCCGTTCTCGCCCGAGACGGCGGTGAAGACGACCAACCGCTACGCGGGTGCCTATGTGGCGGACACGATCGCGCCGTCGCCCGCCTGGAGCATCGCGCTGTCCGGCCGCTACAACTGGGCGCGCATCGTCACGCGCGACGAAAGCGGCGAAGCACCGGCGATCGACGGAACCGGCACGTATCGCCGGTTCAACCCGGCCGCCGGCGCGACCTGGACGAGCGAGGGAGGCACCAACGTGTTCGGCGGCGTGAGCCAGGGCATGCGCGTGCCCTCTCCCGTGGAACTCACGTGCGCGGATCCGAACGCGCCGTGCACGCTGCCCAACATCTTCGTCGCCGATCCGCCGCTCGCGCCGGTGCGCGCGACGACCTACGAAGTCGGCGTCCGGGGCCGCGCCGGCACGAACGCCTTCTACAGCGCCGCGATCTACCGGACGGACCTCGCCGACGACATCCAGTTCGTGAGCGCAGGCACCGGGGCGGTGAACGCCGGCTACTTCAGGAATGTCGGCCGCACGCGGCGACAGGGGCTCGAGCTCACGGGCGGCGCGAGCTCCGGTCCCTTCCGCGTCCTCGCGCGCTACAGCAGTCTCGACGCAACCTTCGAGACCGGTTTCACGGAAAGCAGCTCCAACAACGCGACGGCCGACGCCCTGGGCAACATCGAGGTCCAGCCCGGCAATCGCCTGCCCGGGCTGCCCGGCAGCACGTTCCGCCTTCGGGTCGACTGGGCGCAGGGGCCGTTCGCGGTTGGCGTCTCCATCATCGCCGCGAGCTGGCAGTACGCGCGCGGCAACGAGAACAACGCCGACCCGGACGGCAAGGTGCCGGGCTATGCGCTCGCGGCGCTCGATGCGAGCTGGCAACTCGCGCCGGAGTGGCAGCTCTTCGCCCGCGTCGACAATCTGTTCAACGCGACGTCGCAGAACTTCGGGATCCTCGGCGCCAACTACTTCCGCGGACCGGGCAACACGTTCGACGCGAGCCTCGCGGGGCCGGAGCCGTTCCGGTCGCCCGTGCCGACCTTCGGCGTCTGGGTCGGGCTCCAGTATCGCCTCGACCGCGGCGGCGGGAACCGCTAGAGTCCGACCCGCAACTTTCGGCCGCGACCCCGCATGCAGATCCGCTCTCTCCGCCGCCGCGCCCTGCTCGCGCAAGCTGCGGCGCTCGGCTGCGCCGCATTCGCGCCGCGCGCGCTGTCCGAGCACGTGGCCGCGCCGGACCGGTGCGGTCCGCCGGAAGGCACGCGACTGCTGGTGCCGGGCGAGGACGGCTGGCTCGGTCGCCTTGCGCCCGGCGCGGCGACGGTCGCGCTCACGACGACGGCGAGCGCCACGCCCGACGCGCCATGGCCGGAGGCCTTCGCGGCGCCGCATCGCGGCAGGACCTTTCGCAATCCGACGCTGGCGTTCGAATCCGGCCAGCGCGCGCGGCTCGTGCTCGCGAACGCGCTCGACGAGCCGACGATCGTCCACTGGCACGGTCTGCAGGTCGACACCGCGAACGACGGCGCCGGCATCACCCTCGTGCCGCCCTCCGGGCGCCATGCGTACGACTTCGAGGTTCGCGCGCGCTCGGGGCTGTACTGGTACCACCCGCATCCGCACGGGCTGAGCGCCGGCCAGACATACCGCGGTCTGTTCGGGCTTATCGTGATCGACGACGCGGACGACCGCGCGCTCCGTGCGGCGCTCGGCCTCGCCTGGGGTCGCACCGACATTCCGCTCGTGCTGCAGGATCGCCGCCCGGGCGCCCCCTATGCGCCGGACGCCCCCGACCTGCACCACGGCTTCCTGGGCGACATCGCGACGGTCAATGGCGGCGCAGCGGTGCATCTCGACGTCGCGACGCGTGCGTACCGGTTCCGCATCCTGAATGCCTCCAACGCGCGCAGCTACCGACTCGGATTCGCTGACGCGGCCGGCCGACCTGTTCCTTTCACGCTGCTCGGCACCGACGGCGGCCTGCTCGCGGCGCCGATCCGCTGTGCCGAGTGCTTCATCTCGTCGGCCGAGCGGATCGACGTCCTCGTCGACCTCTCAAGAATGCACCTGGGCGACGCCATCGTGCTCGAATCGCGCGCATTCGATCCGATGCACTCCGAAGCGCCGGGATCCGGCACACGCGCGACCGACGCCTCGAGTCAGCCAGCCCACGCGCACGGCGCGCGACCGGGGAGCCCGCCGACGTCGGCCAGCGCTGCCGCACCCTGGCCCGAGGGCGCGCCCCGGCGGCTCCTCACCCTCAAAGTGCGCGAGCGCGTGGCTGCGCACACGGTGATCCCGGCGGCCCTGTCGTCGCTCCCGGAAGTCCAGGCCGATGCCGCGGCGCGCGAGCGCTCGTTCCGGTTCGGCTTCGCAAAAGGACGCTGGCGCATCAACGACCGCGTATTCGCGATGGACGAGACCCCGATCGAGGTTCCCCGCGATGCGACCGAGACATGGCTGCTGCGCAACTACCACACGAGCATGCCGCACGCGATGCATCTGCACGGCTTCCGGTTCCGGGTGCTCGAGCGCGAGACGAGCCCCGATCAGCTCGGACCGCTCGTTGTCGACGCGAAGGGCCGCCTTGCAACGGACCTCGGCTGGAAGGACACGGTGCTCGTGTGGCCCGGAGAATCCGTGCGTATCGCGATCGATTTCCGGCATCCGTTTCCCGGCGCGCAGACCTGGATGTTCCACTGCCACAATTTCGAGCACGAGGACGGCGGGATGATGCTGCGCATGAAGGTCGGGTAACGGGGCGCCGGCCAGTTAGAATGATCGGCGAGCGGACTCGCGCGTACCCTGTCGGATGATCAACGATCCCGTCCTTGCCGTCGCCGTTCGCGCCGCCCGCCGCGCGGGCTCGGTGATCGTCGACGCCGCGCGTGACCTGAAGCGGCTGCCGGCGCACGCCAAGGAACACGCGAACATCGTCACCGCCGCCGACAACGAGGCCGAAGACGCGATCGTCGCCACCGTCCGCGCCGCGTTTCCGGAGCACGCCGTCCTGGGCGAGGAGTCGGGCCACATCGATGGCGCGCGCGACGGAGCGGGTTTCAAGTGGATCGTGGATCCGCTCGACGGCAGCGCGAATTTCGCCCGCGGCTATCCGTACTTCGCGGTGTCGATCGCGCTCGCGCACGGGACCGAGATCACGCACGCCGTGGTCCTCGATCCGGTGCGCGACGAGCTCTACACGGCGATCCGGGGCAAGGGCGCGCAGCTGAACGGCGCGCCGATCCGCGTGTCGAGCTGCATGGGGCTCGACCAGGCGCTGCTCGGCACGGTCTTTCCGGACCGCAAGAACCCGCATTTCCAGGACTACCTGCCGCTGCTCGGAACGGTGATGGGCCGCGCCGCGGGAGTACGCCGCGCGGGATCGGCGGCACTGGATCTCGCCTACGTCGCGTCGGGCCGGCTCGACGGGTTCTGGGTGACGACGCTCAAGCCGTGGGACGTGGCGCCGGGCGCCCTGCTCATCAAGGAAGCCGGCGGCCGGGTCGGCGATTTCGCCGGGGGCACCGATTTCCTCCGCGCGAGCGAAGTCATCGCCGCCGCGCCGGGCGTGTTCAACGCGCTGCGCGAGGCGCTCGCGGCCGGGCGTCGCCGGTAGCCTCTGACCCCTTCGACGGCGCACCGCCCGGCAGAAGCGCCACCGCGACGCACGCGGCCGCCGCGATCACGGTCATCGCGAGCAGCAATGCTCCGAATCCGGCCGCCTTGACCACGGGCCCCAGCGCCCACACGGCGAGCGAGCTCACGCCGAAGGCGACGGTGAGGCGCATCCCCGAAACGCGCGAGCGCATCCGGTCGTCGACGTAGCGGACGATCAGCGCGTCGGTGAATGGAATCGCGCCGAACACGGCCACCATGAACGCAATCATCAGCGCGTAGAGCGCCCATCCCTCCGCCGATGCGGCGAGCGCGAACAGCGGCACCTGGCAGGCGACGATGCCGAGGTAAAGACGCTTCAGCGGCACCCGGTCGATCAGCGATCCGACGATGACCTGCGCGAACGAGCCCACCACGTAGACGAGTGCCAGCAGCGCACCGAGAAGTGCGGGGTCGGCGGTGATCGCTGCCATCCGCTCGCGCATGAGCTCGCCGTTGCCGTTGGTCGTGAAGTTGAAGAGGAGGCCGGACGCGACCGAGGCGACGGTGATCACGGCGAAGACCCGGGCGAGCAGCCCCGCGGGAAGCTCGTCCTGCGTCGCCACCCGTCGCGCCGGCGGCAGCGGCTCGTCCGGCGCGACCAGCGCAAACGCCGTCCCGGCGGCAAAAGCCACGAGCGCGGGCACGGCGAACGCGGCCCGCCACCCGGCGTACTTCACGAGCACGCCGGTGGTGATGGCGGCCAGCGCGACGCCGAGATTCCCGGCGAGGCCGTTGATCCCGATCGTGAGCCCCGGACGGGCGGCGCCCCGCACGAGCAGCGGAATGCCGACCGGGTGGTAGATCGACGAGAACGCGCCCATGAGCGTGAGCGCGACCGCGAGCTGCCAGGGGCCTGTCGTCGCCGCGACCAGGAGCATCGACGCGCCCATGCCGAAGAAGAACACCAGCATCATGCGCCGGCGGCCCCAGTGGTCGCCCAGTCGTCCCGCGGGCAGCGAGCCCAATCCGAACAGCGCGAACGCGCCGACGCCGAACGGCATCAGGTCTTCCCAGCGCGCGATCCCGAAATCCGCGGCGATCGCGCCGACCGCCGTCGCGAACACGAGCAGGAACATGTGGTCAAGGGCGTGCGCCGCATTGAGCAGCAGCGATGTCGGACGGTGCGTCATGCGGAACCCCCTGCCCTGCGCTGCAGGTCGTCCCAGAGCGCCTGCGGCAGCAGGACGCCGGCGGAGGCCGCGCGCGCTCCGAGCGCGTCGCGGCGCGCACCCGGGACGCGCACGCCTGCATCCCGGCCCGCTTCGGTGAGCAGCGTCTCGACGCGCTCGAGGTAGACCGCACGACCCGCGAGCGCCTCCGGGTCGATGACGAGGAACGCCTGCCCGAGGCGCGGTCGGTTGCCCTCGTCGACGAAGAACGACGTCGCCTCGAAGCCGATCGCCGCGCCCGTGAGGGCCGTGACGAGCAGCTCGACGACAAGCGCAAGCATCGCACCCTTCGTCCCGCCGGCAGGCAGCATCGTGCCTTCGAGGCCCGCCTTGGGATCCGTCGTCGGTCGGCCTTCGCGGTCGAGCGCCCAGCCGGCGGGGATCGACTTGCCTTCCTTCGCCGCGACCATGAGCTTGCCGCGCGCGACTTCCGACAGCGAGAGGTCCACCAGCACGGGCGCGCCGTCGCGGCGAGGGAAGATCGCGGCGATCGGATTCGTGCCGAGGAGCGGCCGCTTGCCGCCTGCGACTGCCATCGCGGAAGGCGAATTGCCGAGCGCGAGGCCGACCATGCCGGCCGCGGCGACGGGCAGCAAGTGATACGCGGCGACGCCGAAATGATGGCTGTTGGTGACGCCCGCGAAGGCGACCCCGTGGTCCCGCGCCCGGCGGATCGCCTCGTCGACCGCGAGCGCGCAGGCGGGAAACGCGAGGCCGCAGCGGGCGTCCACCAGCACCGCTCCTCCTTTCGCGCGCGCCACTTCGGGGCGTGCGCGGCCGTCGGCGCGGCCGTTCGCGAGATGCGTCGCGTATTGCGGCAGCCGCGACACCCCGTGCGAAGGCAGACCCTGCGCATCCGCGTAGACGAGCGCGCGCGCGGTGGCCGCTGCCATTTCCGGCTCCGCGCCGGCGCGCTCGAGCACGCGGCACCCGAGCGTCTCGAGGTCGGAGAGCCGGACCGTCGGCATGCCCGCCTCAGCCGGCGGCGAGCGACGCCGCGACGCGCTCGGCGATCAGCGCCGACACGCGCGCGTTGGACTCGCGCGTGAGGCCCGCGATGTGGGGCGTCAGGATCAGGTTCGGGCATCCCGCGAGCGGCGATCCGGCCGGCAGCGGCTCGCGCTCGAACACGTCGAGCGCGGCGCCGCCGAGTCGTCCGGCGCGCAGCGCGGCCGCGAGAGCGGACTCGTCGACGACACCGCCCCGCGCGGTGTTGATCAGGACCGCATCGGGCTTCATCGTCGCAAGCCGTGCGGCGTTCACGAGATGTCGGGTTCCATCGCCGAGCGGAACGTGCAGCGTGACCACGTCGGCCCCGGCGAGCACCTCGTCGAGAGACCGGCAGGCCACACCCGCCTCCACCCAGACGGCCGCCCGCGGATCGAGCTGCGGATCGTGGGCGACGACAGCCATGCCGAGCCCTCGCGCGAGCCGTGCGGTCAGCCGGCCGATGCTGCCGAAGCCGACGACGCCGAGCGTCCTGCCGGCGATCTCGCGCCCGCAGGACAGGGCGGCGCGCGGCCACGTTCCGGCCGCGACGGCGGCCGTCGCCCCGTACGCGCCGCGGAGAAGCAGCAGCGCGAGGGCGATCACGTATTCGGCGACCGCCTGCGCGTTGGCGCCCGTCGCCGGGATGACCTCGATCCCGCGCTCGCGGCACGCGGCGACGTCGATGTTGTCGAGGCCGACGCCGAGGCGGCCCACGACCCGAAGCCTGGGCGCCGTCGCGAGCAGGCGGCGATCCACCCGCGTGCGGTTGCGGACGATCAGCGCGACTGCATCAGCGCACGCGGACTGCAGCTCGGACTCGCGGTCGACGAGCCCCGGGTCGTACCGCGCGTCGTGCGCCGCAGCCAGCGCCGCCACGGCAGCCGCGTCCATGAACTCGGTGATCACGACGCGTGCGCGCGTCATGGCTGCTGCGCGAAGAGCCGGTCGATGTCGCGGAACGCCTTGAACTCGAGCGCGTTGCCGAAGGGATCCAGGAAGAACATCGTCGCCTGTTCGCCGGGCAGCCCTCTGAACCGGACATACGGCTCGATCACGAATTCCACACCCGCAGACCGCAGGCGGGCCGCCAGCGCTTCCCACGCCGGCAGATCGAGGATCACGCCGAAGTGACGGACGGGAACCTGCTTGCCGTCCACGTCGCTCGTCGCCTCGGCCATGGCGGACGCGTCGACCTTGTGCGCAACGATCTGGTGGCCGTGGAAATCGAAGTCCACCCATTCGGGGGACGAGCGGCCCTCGGGGCAGCCCAGGAAATCGCCGTAGAACCGGCGCGCGACCGCGAGATCGGTCACCGGAAACGCGAGGTGGAATCGCGGATAGCTGGACGGCGGCCGATGATCGCTCATGCGGGCCAGGGCAGATGGTCGAGGTCGACGTTGCCGCCGCTCAGGATGACGCCCGCGCGGCGTCCGCGGAGGTCGAGCGTGCCTTCGAGCAACGCCGCGAGCGGCACGGCAGACGACGGCTCGACCACGATCTTCATTCGCTCCCAGATCATCCGCATGGCGCGGACGATGCCTGCCTCGGTGGCGAGCCCGATCGAGGCGACGTGCGCGCGAAGCGCGGCGAGCGTGCGCGGCGAGAGCGTCGTGCGGAGACCGTCGGCGATCGTCGTGGCCGCCGCCGCCGGCTCGACGCGTCCCGAGGCGAGGCTCCGCGCCGCGTCGTCGGCATTCGCGGGCTCGGCGCCGTGCACGGCGAGGCCCGGCCGCGACGACGTCGCGGCGATCGCGCTGCCGGACAGGAGACCGCCGCCGCCGACCGGGGCGATGATCGCGTCCAGGTCCGGCACTTCCGCCACGAGCTCGAGCGCCGCCGTGCCCTGCCCGGCGATTACGCGCGCATCGTCGAAGGGGTGCACGAGCGTGGCGCCCGTCGTCGCGAGCAGATCGGCGCACGCCTCCTCGCGCGCGGCGAGCGTCGGCGCGCACAGCCGCACCGTCGCGCCGTAGCGGCGGACGTTGGCGAGCTTCGCCTTCGACGCGTTCTCGGGCATCACGACCCAGGCCGGAATGCCGCGACGCGCTGCAGCGAACGCGAGCGCCGCGCCGTGGTTGCCCGAGGAGTGCGTGACGACCCCCCGCCGCGCCGCCTGCGCGTCGAGAGACAGCACGGCGTTGGTCGCGCCGCGCGCCTTGAATGCGCCGACCTTCTGGAAGTTCTCGCACTTGAAGAACAGGTGCGCGCGGACCTCGGCGTCGATCGCCGCGCAGGTGAGCACCGGCGTGCGGTGGACGTGCGCTGCGATCCGCGCGTGCGCGGCTCGGATCGCGGCGAGGTCCGGCAAGAGGGTCGCGGGATCCCCGTCCATCCGGGTTCAGGCGCTCTCGTACAGGCGCGTCAGTACGAATTCGCGGTGGCCGAGCGCCTCGGCCGCCGTCAGCCGGCCGTTGGCGGTGCGCAGCATCATCTCGAGCAACCGATCGCCGGCCTCGCTCATCGTGATTTCGCGCTGAAGCAGTCCCGACGTGTCGACGTCGACATGCTCGCGCATCGTGCGCACGGTCCGCGGGTTCGCGCAGATCTTGATCACGGGAAGGACCGGATTGCCGATCACGTTCCCCTGCCCGGTCGGAAAGAAGTGGACGACGAAGCCGGCCGCCGCGCAGAGCGTCACCATCTCGGCGGCCGCGGACGAGCTGTCCATGAACCACAGCCCCGCGCCCGTCGGGACCTCGGCCTTGTCGAGCACGCCGTCGATCACGCACTTCCTGCCGATCTTCTGGATGTTGCCGAGCGCCTTCTCCTCGATCGTCGTGAGCCCGCCTGCGATGTTGCCCTTGGTCGGCTGCGAGTCGGAGAGATCGCTGGTCTTGTGCCGGTCGATCACCTGCTGGTAGCGGTCGAACATCCGCATGAACTCGGCGCGGACCTTGTCGTCGCGGCAGCGCGCCGCGACGATCTGCTCCCCGCCCGTGAGTTCGGTCGTCTCGCCGAACACGAGCGTGCACCCCGCGGCGTAGAGCTTGTCGAACGCGTCGCCTACCGTCGGATTCGAGCCGCAACCCGACGTCGTGTCGGATTCCCCGCACTTGCACGAGACCCAAAGCTCTTTGACGTCGCACGCGACGCGCTGCTGCTCGCTCGCCCACTGCACGTACTCCTTGGCGGTGCGCGACGCCCGCAGGATCGTGTCGTGGTCGCCGTGGAGCTCGATGCCGAAGCCCGCCGCCGGCTTGCCGGTCGCGGCAATGCCGTCGACGACCTTTTTCGTCCACTGCTCCTCGATGCCGATCACGACGACCGCGGCGACGTTGGGGTTGGCGCCGGTGCCGATCAGCGTGCGGAAGTGAAGATCGAGGTCAGCGCCGAACTGCAGGCGGCCGTACGGGTGGGGGATCGCGAGCGCGCCCTTCACGTTGTGCGCGACCGCCTCGCACGCCGCGTTCGACAGGTCGTCGACCGGCAGCAGGATCACGTGATTGCGAACGCCGACGCGGCCGTTCTCGCGGCGGTAGCCTTGAAATGAGGTTTGCATGGTCAGCAGAAGGACGACTTCAACAGCGTGAGCAGATAACCGACGTCATCGCGAGGCTGCGGCCCGTTGAGCGTCGCGCCAGCCAAGCGGACGCGACGCCGTCGCGCGGGCAGCGAGCGAAGGTCGAAGAGCGCGACGCTCCAACGGGTTGCAGCCTCGCGCCGCAGCGGCGACGAACGGAAGGTAATGCCAATCGGAACCTCACCATCGCTTGGTCTTGATATTGTGGACGTGGGCGTGCTCGCCCTTGCGGATCGGCTGCACGACCTTGCCGATGTCGATGCCGTACTTGATCACCGTGTCGCCCACCGCCAGGTCCCGCAGGGCGACCTTGTGGCCCAGCGGAATGTCCTGCACGCAGGGGATCGTGATCGTCCGGTTCTCGTCGAGAATGAGCCCCGTCAGCGTTGCGCCGGCGGTGACGCCCTCGACGACGACGACGGCGACCGAATCGCGGGGATCGTGCAGCACGCAATGGATCATGGGAAGCTCTGGCGAAATCGCGGGACGTTCCCCGAATCGTACTCCACGACGCCGGACCGCGCGTCCGCCCCTTCAGAAATCGAAATCGAACGACGTCTGCCGGACCGGCTCGAAGCTCCGCCGGTGCTCAGGGCACGGGCCATGCCGCGCCAGCGCGACCAGGTGCTCCTTCGTGCTGTAGCCCTTGTTCTGCGCGAACCCGTACAGCGGATAGCGGACGTGGAGCTCCATCAGCATCGCATCTCGGGCAGTCTTCGCGAGGATGGACGCGGCCGAGATCGCCGCCACGTCGCGGTCGCCGCCGACGATCGCCTTCGTCGGGCACGGCAGATCGGGACAGCGGTTGCCGTCGATCCACGCTTCCTCCGGCGCGATGCCCAGCGCCGCCACCGCGCGCGCCATTGCGACCAACGTCGCATGGAGGATGTTGAGACGGTCGATTTCGGCGACCGCCGCCTCGGCCACCGCCCAGGCGAGCGCCCGCTCCCGGATCACCTCCGCGAGGCGCTCGCGCTGCGCCGCGGTCAAGAGCTTCGAATCGCGCAGGCCATCGACCGGTCGCCGGGGATCGAGGATCACCGCCGCGGCGACCACCGGCCCGGCGAGCGGACCGCGACCCGCTTCGTCGATGCCCGCGATCAGCCGGGCCCCTGCCTTCATGCGATCGCTCCCGCCGCCCGCAGCTCGGTGGCGACGGCCTCGGCGGCGAGCTTCCCCGTCTCCGCGCGGAGCGCGCTCGCGAAGCCCGCGAACAATGCCTCGAGGCGGCGACGCGTGACGATGTCGTCGTAGAGGTTGAGCGCCGCCTGCGTCAGGTTCTCGACCGTCGCGTCCTCCTGCAGCAGCTCGGGCACCACGTAGCGGCCGGCCAGCACGTTGGGCAGGCCGACCCACGGGATCAGGAGCTTCCGCCGCACGATGCCCGCGGACATCGCGCTGATCCGGTAAAAGATGACGTGCGGGCAGCGGGCGAGCGCCGCCTCGAGCGTCGCGGTTCCCGACGCCACGATCGCGACGTCCGCCGCGCGCAGTGCATCCGTCGCATGACCGTACAGGAGCGTCATCGGGAGCTTGTCGTGGCCGGTCCGGTAGCATGCGATCTCGAACTGGTCGCGCGTCGTCCGCGTGGCGAGCGGGACGAGGAAGCGCGCGTCGGGGCGCGCCGCGTGAACCGCCGCGGCCGTCTCGAGCAGCAGGTCGCCATGCCGTTCGAGCTCGACCGTGCGGCTGCCCGGGAGGAGTGCGAACACCGGCTGCGCGATGCCGAGCTTGAGCTGGTCGCGCGCCTCGCGCCGAGAAGCGAGCGTCGCCGCCTCCTGCGCGAGCGGATGCCCGACGAAGGTGACCGGCACGCCCTTCGCCTCGTAGATCGGAGGCTCGAAGGGGAACAGCACCAGGATGCGGTGGACGGCACGAGCGATCCCGGCGACGCGGCCTCGGCGCCACGCCCACACCGCCGGGCTCACGAGATGCATCGTGCGTACGCCGCGGCGCTTGAGCTTCCGCTCGAGCCCGAGGTTGAAGTCGGGCGCGTCGACGCCGATGAAGAGCGGGACGCCTTCGGCGACCATCCTTCGCGCGATCTCGCGGCGCAGCGACACGATCTCGGGCAGGCGCGCGAGCACCTCGGTGAGGCCGGCCACCGACAGCGTCTCGAGCGGGTGCCAGACTTCGCAACCCGCGGCTTCCATCTTCGGCCCCGCGACGCCGACGAAGCGCACCTTCGGCATCTGCTCGCGCACGTTCCCGATCAGGGTGGCGGCGAGCGCATCCCCGGACGCTTCGCCGGCGACGATCCCGATCGTGACCGCACCCGATCGCTCGGCGGCGTCGCGCATCGGTGCGTCAGCGGGCGATGCCGCGCCCCGACCCCGCCAGAAACTCGACGAGCGGCGTCAGCACGGGGGACGTGGCGGCGGCAGCAGCCAGCTTCGCCTTCGCGTCATCGAGCGAGAGACCCTCGCGGTAGAGCGTCTTGTAGGCACGGCGGACCGCGGCGATGTCGTCGTCGGAGAAGCCGCGCCGGCGCAGCCCTTCGTTGTTCGTGCCGTGCGGTGAGGCCGGGTAGCCTCTCACCGTGACGTACGGAGGGACGTCCTGGATCACGACTGATCCGCCGGCGACCATGGTGTGCGCGCCGATCCGGACGAACTGGTGCACGCCGGTGAATCCGCCAAGGACCGCCCAGTCCCCGACGACGACGTGTCCCGCGAGCTGCGAATTGTTCGAGAACGTGGTGGCGTTGCCGATCACGCAATCGTGCGCGATGTGGACGTAGGCGAGCAGCAGGTTGCCGTTGCCGATCGTCGTAGTGCCGAGGTCGAGCGCCGTCCCGGCGTGGATCGAAACGTATTCGCGGATCACGTTGTCGTCGCCGATGACGGTCGTCGTCGGCTCGCCGCCATGCTTGCGATCCTGGGGGACCTCGCCGACCGACGTGAACTGGAAGATCCGGTTGCGCGCCCCGATCGTCGTCCGGCCGGTGACCACCGCATGCGGGCCGATCACCGTGCCGCCCCCGATCCGCACGTGCGGCCCGACGATCGAGAACGCGCCGACCTCGACGTCGGCGGCCAGCTCGGCGGCCGGGTCGACGAGCGCCGTCGGGTGGATGCGCGGCACGCCGGCTTCCTTAGCAGCCTGATCCAGAACCCGTCATGGCCGCGCAGCGGCGTGCCGGGATGGGATGCGCGAAGCGGTGAGCGACGTGTGGTCGACCCCACACGAGCGAGCCGCGACATGGCAGACCGCCCGGCACGCCGCTGCCCTTCCGGGTTTCGACGATATGGCCCCGACTCCGTCGTTGCTCGCCTTGCGAATATGCGTCGGCTATTCGACGCGGCTCGCGCCTAGGATTCGGAGCCATCTCGTCCGAAACGCGGCTCATGAGGGGTTCTGCATCAGGCTGCTAGGCATCGGCGGGGTTGCGCAGCGCCGCCATCAGCTCGGCCTCGGCGACGAGCTCTCCGTCGACCAGCGCGCGCACCGCGTGCTTGCCCACGCCGCGCACCTGGCGGATCAGGTCGGATTCGAGCATCAGCCGGTCGCCGGGAAGGACCCGGCGACGAAAGCGCGCGCCGTCGATGCCCGCGAAGAACAGGAGCGTGCCGTCGCCCGGCATGCGGCCGGCGGTACGCCACGCGAGGATCGACGCGAGCTGCGCCAGCGCCTCGATGACGAGGACGCCCGGCATGACGGGAAATTCGGGAAAGTGCCCCTGGAAGAACGGCTCGTTCATCGTCACGTTCTTGAAGCCGCGGATCGACTTCGCCGGAATGAACGACGTCACCCGGTCGATCAGCAGCATCGGGTAGCGGTGCGGCAGGTACCGCATGATATCGAGGATGTCCATGCCGCCCTCGTCGGTCGCCGTCATTCGTCCTCCCCGGCTTTTCCGCCGCGCGCTGCGCGTTCGAGTGCGGCGACGCGCTGCGCGAGCGTGCGCAGCCGCCGTATCTCGACCGCCACGTGCCTCCATTCGGCGTACGGAAGGATCGGAAATATGCCGCTGTAGATCCCCGGCACGTCGATCGTCTTCATGACGCCCGTGCCGGCGGCAACCACCGTGCCGTCGGCGATCGACAGGTGGCCAGCGATCATCGCCGCGCCGCCGATCCGGCAGTTGCGGCCGATGCGCACGCTGCCCGAGATCCCCGTGCACCCGGCGATCGCGGTGTGCGCGCCGATCCGGCAGTTGTGGCCGATCTGGATCTGGTTGTCGAGCTTGACGTCGTCCTCGATGACGGTGTCGTCGATCGCGCCGCGGTCGATCGTCGTATTGGCACCGATCTCGACGTCGGCGCCGACCACGACGCGACCCACCTGCGGGATCTTGAGCCAGCGCCCGCCCTCCTCGGCCACGCCAAACCCGTCGGCGCCGATGACGACGCCGCTATGGACGATCGTCCGCGGCCCGATCATGCACCGGGCATACACGGTGACCCGCGCGTGGAGGAGCGCGTCGTCGCCGACCGTCGAGCCGTCGCCGATCGAGCAGAGCGCGCCGATCCGCGCACGCTCGCCGATGGTCACGCCGGCGCCGATCACCGCATGGGCTCCGACCGAGGCCGACGCCGCGATCCGCGCGCCCTCGTCCACGGCGGCCGTCGGATGCACGCCCGGCTTCGCCTCCTCGGCCGGATGCAGGATCGTCGCCACCTTCGCGAAAGTCGCATAGGGGTTCGGCGACACGAGCTTCGGAAGCGCGGTCAGCGCCGCCGCGTCGGCATCGACGATGACCGCGGACGCGCGCGTGGTCCCGAGCTGGCTCCGGTACTTGGGGTTGGCGAGGAACGCAATCGTCCCCGGCGCCCCGCTCTCGAGCGTGGCCACGCGCAGGACGTCGACGCCGCCGTCGCCGGCGAGCGTCGTTCCGGTGCGCGCCGCGAGTTCGGACAGGAGCATGGAGCCCCGCAGAGACCGTGTCGGCCCGGGCCTACTTGTCGGCGAGCGCCTTGATCACCTTGTCGGTGATGTCGATCTTGGGGCTCGCGTAGACGACCGGATCCTGGATGATCAGGTCGAACTTCTCGGCTTCGGCGATCGCCAGGATCACCTTGTTCGCGCGCTCCTGGACGCTCGACAGCTCCTCGTTGCGGCGCAGGTTCAGGTCCTCGCGGAACTCGCGCTGCGAGCGTTGCAGGTCGCGCGACAGGTTCGCGAGGTCGCGCTCGCGGTTGCGGCGCTCCGCCTCCGCCATGGTGACCCCGTCCTTCTCGAGCAGCGTCTGCAGGTCGCGCACCTGCTTCGACAGCTTCTGGATCTCGGCGTCCCGCGCGGCGAATTCCTTCTCCAGCTTCTGCTGCGCCCGCTTCGCCGGCGCGGCGTCGCGGAACAGCCGCTCGGTGTTCACGAAACCGATCTTGTAGTCGGCGGCCTGCGCCGTCGCTGCCGTCGTGGCGGTCAGCGACGCAGCCGCGGCGAGCGCGGCGAGGAGACGGCGGGTGGTGCGATTCACTGATTTCTCCACAGGCAACGCGCGGCTAGAACACGGTGCCGACTTGAAACTGGAAGCGCTGGATCTTGTCGCCCGGCTGCTCGTTCAGCGGGATGCCGTAGCTGAACTTGAGCGGCCCGACGGGCGAGTTCCAGGCGAGGCCGACGCCGGCCGAGTAGCGGAACGACTCGTAGAGCGGCTCGATGTTGCCGTTGACGTAGATCTGCCCGGCGTCGAAGAAGACGCTGGCCCGCACGGACTTGTCCCCCTTCAGCACCGGATAGAAGAGCTCCGCGTTGCCGACGATCTTGCGCTTGCCGCCCGTCGCGTTGCCGTAGATGTCCTTCGGGCCCAGCGAGGCCGTGTCGTAGCCGCGCACCGAGCCCACGCCGCCCGCGTAGAAGGCCTTGAAGAACGGCAGCGGCTTGCCGCCGTAGCCGTCGCCGTAGCCCACGTCGCCGCGCAGCATCAGGACGAAGTCCCCGTAGATCGGCCAGAAGTTCTGGACCAGGTAGTTGAGCTTGTAGTAGGACAGGTCGCCGGGGGGCACTCCCCACTCGCCCAGCGCACTCTGCAGCGTACCCTTCGTAGGATAGATGATGTCGTCGCGGGTGTCACGCGACCACCCGGCGGACAGGATGAGGCTGTTGGTCGTCGACCCGAACTCGTTCACGTAATCGTAATAGATCGGCGGGCTGTTGGCGTCCAGCGTCAGGTCGGTGTGCTCGTAGCGAAAGCCGAGGTTGACCGAGTCGGTTTCGCTGATCGGCACCCCGAACGCGACGGCACCGCCGTAAGTCTTCGACGAATACTGCGACACGGAGAGGGTCGATGCGTCGGTCGTCCGGTAATAGCCCTCGAGCGTGCGCGAGATGCCGTCGACCGTGAAATAGGGCTCGCTGAATGCGACCGAGATCGTGCGGTTGATGCTGCTCGTGTTGATCGCCGCGATCAGCGCGTTGCCGCTGCCGAAGATGTTCTGCTGCGAGACCGACGCGCTCAGGACGAGGCCGTCCGAGCTCGAGTAGCCGACGCCCGCCTGCAGGCTGCCCGTCGCCTTCTCGGTGACCGTCACCTCGACGTCGGCCTCGTCGGTCGTGCCCGGCACCGGCGGCGTCTCGATGTTGACATCGTCGAAGTACCCGAGGCGCTTGATGCGGACCTTCGAGCGGTCGATCCGCGCGCCGTCGTACCACGCGCCTTCGAGCTGCCGCATCTCGCGGCGGATCACCTCGTCGCGCGTCCGCGCGTTGCCGCTGATGTTGATCTTCCGCACGTAGACGCGGCGTCCCGGGTCGATGTAGATCGTGAACGACGCCTGGTGCTTTTCGCGATCGACCTCGGGCACGACGTTGACGTTCGCGAACGCGTAGCCTTCGGCCCCCAGCCGGTCGCTGATGCCCTTGGCGGTCACCTGGAGCTTTTCCCGGGAATACGTCTCGCCCGGTCTCACCGTCACGAGACGCGCGAGCTCCGACTCCGCCACCGGCAGGTCGCCGGCGAGCCGGATGTCGGAGACGTGAAACGGCTCGCCCTCGACGATGTTGACCGTGATGTAGATGTCCTCCTTGTCCGGCGTGATCGACACCTGCGTCGACTCGATGTTGAACTCGAGGTAGCCGCGGTTCTGGTAGAAGCTGCGCAGCGTCTCGAGGTCGGCGCCGAGCTTCTGCTTCGAGTACTGGTCGTTCTTCGTGTACCAGGTGAACCAGCCGGGCGTCGAGAGCTGCATCTCCGACAGGAGCTGCGCTTCGGTGAACGCCTTGTTGCCGACGATGTTGATCCGGGCGATCTTCGCCGAGTCGCCCTCGACGATGTTGAAGTTGACGGCGACCCGGTTGCGCTCCTGCGGAGTCACGGTCGTCGTCACCTGCGCGGCGTACCTGCCGCGCGTGATGTACTGTCGCTTCATCTCCTGCTCGGCGCGGTCCAGCGCCGAGCGGTCGAAGATCTTCGCCTCCGCGAGGCCGATGTCGCGCAGCGCCTTCTTGAGCGTGTCGGTGTCGAATTCCTTGTTGCCGGTGATGTCCACCTTGCTGATCGTCGGCCGCTCCTGGACCACGACGATCAGCACGCCGTTGTCGACCTCGAGCCGCACGTCGCGGAAGAAACCTGTAGCGAACAACGCCTTCACCGCCGCCGCGGCCTTCGCGTCGTCGACGCGCTCGCCAACCTTGATCGGCAGATAGGAGAAGACGGTGCCCGCTTCGGTGCGCTGCACGCCCTCGACGCGGATGTCCTTGACGACGAACGGCTCGAAGGCGTGGGCGGAGGGAGCCGGTCCGGCGATGAGCGCCGCGACGAGCGCGTGAATAGCGCGGAAACGCCGCGCGCGCCCGCGGTCAGAACAGCCGGGTGAGGTCATTGAAAAGTGCCAGCGCCATCAACACCGCCAGCACCGCCATGCCGATGCGCTGGCCGACCTCGAAGGCGCGATCGGAAACGGGACTGCCTTTCAGCAATTCCGCGAAATAATACAGCAAATGCCCCCCATCCAGAAGCGGAACGGGCAGCAGGTTCAATACGCCGAGGCTGATGCTGATGAGCGCGAGATAGCCGATGAATGCGAGCGCGCCGGCCTGCGCCGATTGGCCCGCGAATTCGGCCATCGTCAGCGGACCGCTGATGTTCTTGAGCGACGCTTCGCCGGTCAGCACGCGGCCCAGCATCTTGAGCGTGAAGACGGAGAGCTCCCACGTGCGCCGCGCGCCCTGGCCGAGCGCTTCGACGACGCCGTAGCGCACGGTCACGGCAAGCCGCGCGGCGGCGGCGGGATCGACCTTGAGGCGCACGCCGGCGACGCCGACTCTGCGTCCGCCCTGCTCGATCGCCTCGGTGGTGAGGGTCGCGTCGAATTCGGAACCGTCGCGCGCGATCCGGAACGTCACCGGGGCCGCCGGTTTCGCGTTCGTGCGGTTGGCCGCATCGGCCGGCGAGTGCACGGCCGTCCCGTCGATCGCCACGATTCGGTCGCCGGCCCGGAGCCCCGCGCCGTCAGCGGGCTTGCCTTCGATCACCTGCTCGATGATCGGCGCCCCGAGATCGGCGGTGAGACCCAGCGCCGGCATGAAATTGCCTTCCCATTCCGCGCCGCCGAGCGACTCGAGCGACAGGAGCCGTGTCGCGGTCGAGCCGTCGGGGCGCTCGACGGTGAGCGACGCGTCCGGGCGCCCCGAGAGCCGCAGGAGACGCCATCGCAGGTCCTGCCAGCTCCGCACCGATGCGCCGTCGACGGCGGTCACGAGATCGCCTTCGCGGATGCCCGCGTGCGCGGCCGGCGTCCCGGGCGAGGGCGTCGCCAGCAGCGCGCGCTGACCCGGCACGCCGGCCACGTACGTTCCCGCGAAGAGGAGGACGGCGAGCACGAGATTGGCGATCGGGCCCGCCGCCACGATCGCGATCCTGCGCCAGACGCTTTGCCGATTGAATGCCCGCGGGCGATCCTCGGGTGCGACGTCGCCCTCGCGCTCGTCGGCCATCTTCACGTAGCCGCCGAGCGGCACCGCCGACAGCGCCCATTCGGTCCGATCCCGCCCGAACCGGCGCGACCAGACGACACGTCCGAAGCCGATCGAGAAGCGCAGCACCTTGACGCCGGCCAGGCGCGCGACCCAATAGTGGCCGAGCTCGTGGAACGTGATGAGGACGCCCAGCACGACGGCGAACGCGAGGAACTTCTGGAGAATGTCCATCAGGTCACCGGTGCCGCCGAGTCGGCGGGAAGGAAGAGGAAGGCGCGCGTCGCCGCGCGCGCGTCGCGATCGGCGGCGAGCGCGTCGTCGAGGCAGCCCACGGGGCGCCCGGGCACCCGGGCGAGCGCGTCCGCGCACGCCGGTGCGATGTCCGTATAGCGGACGCGCCCTTCGAGGAACGCCGCGACGGCCACTTCGTTCGCCGCGTTCAGGATCGCCGGGGCCGTGCCCCCGGCGCCGAGGGCCTCGTAGGCGAGCGCGAGGCACGGAAACCGGGCATGGTCCGGCGCCTCGAACGTGAGCGGTCCGTGACGCGCGAGGTCGAGCGGCTCGACCCCCGCCTCGATGCGATCGGGATAGGCGAGCGCCTGCGCGATCGGCGTGCGCATGTCCGGATGGCCGAGCTGGGCGAGCACGCTGCCGTCAACGTATTCGACCAGCGAATGGATGACGCTCTCGGGATGGATCACGACCTCGATCGCTTCGCGCGGCGCGCCGAACAGCCAGTGGGCCTCGATCACCTCGAGCCCTTTATTCATCATCGTCGCCGAATCGACGCTGATCTTGCGCCCCATCACCCAGTTCGGGTGCGCGCACGCCTCGTCGGGCGTGACCCGTGCGAGCTCGGCCGGCGGCCGCGTCCGGAACGGCCCGCCGGACGCGGTGAGGAGGATCCGGCGCACGCCGGCGGCCGCCGGACCCCGGCCATCGCGGGGCGGCAGGCACTGGAAGATCGCGTTGTGCTCGCTGTCGATGGGAAGCAGCGTTGCGCCGCCCTCCGCGACCGCCGCCATGAACGCAGCGCCGCCGATCACGAGCGCTTCCTTGTTCGCGAGCAGGATCCGCTTGCCCGCGCGGGCAGCCGCGAGCGTGGGCACGAGCCCGGCGGCCCCGACGATCGCCGCGAGGACGGTGTCGGCCTCGGGCAGCGTCGCCGCGGCGCAGAGACCCGCTTCGCCCGACACGACCTCGGTCGCGACGCCGGCCGCGGCAAGGTCGCGCTCGAGCGCGCGCGCCGCGTCGGGATCGCGCAGCGCGGCGAGCCGGGGTCGATGGCGGCGACAGAGCGCCGCCAGCTTGTCCGCATCGCGATTCGCGGCGAGCGCGGCGACCTCGAAGCGCTCGGGATGGCGCGCGATGACGTCGAGCGTGGACGCGCCGATCGATCCGGTCGCGCCAAGGAGGCTCACGACGCGGCGCGCGGTCATCGCAGGAACCCTTCGGCGAGGAGCGCGGCGGCGGGCATCGACGACAGGAGCGCGTCGACGCGATCGAGAACGCCGCCGTGGCCCGGCAGCAGCCGACCGCTGTCTTTGACCCCGGCATGGCGTTTGAGCAACGACTCGACGAGGTCGCCCTCGACCGAGAGAACGGTGAGCCCGAGCGCGAGCGCGACCCAAGCGCCGGCGGCGGCCGCGGTCAGCGGGCCCGGATAGCCCGCGCGCGACGCAAGCGGCAGGAGCGCGAGCGCATAGATCGCGACGGCCGCGAAGCCGCCGTAGACGCCTTCCCACGTCTTGCCCGGACTGATCGCGGGCGCGAGCTTGCGGCGGCCGAGCGCGCGCCCGACGAAATACGCCGCCGTGTCGGCGATCCAGACGATGGCGAGCGCGGCAAGCACGAGCCAGGGCGAGCGCGCCTGCAGCTGCACGACGGCCGCCCACGCCCCCATCAGCACGACGAGCCCGATGACGCACAGCGCGACTCTCGACGCCGGCCGCGAATTCGACCGGAGCCACCGGGGCGCGAGGAGCAGCCAGAACGCGAGCGCCGGTCCGCAGAGCACAAGCAGCATCCCCGCGGGCCAGCCACGGGCGCCGAAGCCGGCCGCGGGGATCCAAAGGCAGAGCGCGCCGCAGGCGACGGTGATCGCGCCGAATGTCGCGCCCTGCCGCGCGTCGCAGCCGGCGAGCCGTGCCCATTCGATGGCAGCCGCGGCGATCGCGGCGAGCGCCACGATGGCCCAGCCCACAGCCGGCAGCGCGAACAGCGCGGCCAGTACCAGCGGTATCAGGACGAGCGCGGTGGCGATTCGCGTCGACAGCATCGCGCTCGCGGGCCCAAGGTCGCCAGGACGGGCGAGCGGCGTCACGCGCCGTGCGCCGCCGCCAGCTGCTCGCTCGTCCGCCCGAAGCGCCGTTCGCGCTGCGCGTACCACTCGATCGCCGTGTCGAGCGCGGCGGCGTCGAAGTCGGGCCACAGCATCGGCGTGAAATAGAGCTCCGTGTACGCGAGCTGCCAGAGCAGGAAGTTCGATACGCGCTGCTCGCCGCCCGTGCGGATGAACAGGTCGGGCTCCGGCGCATACGCCATCGCGAGATACGGTTCGATCGCCTCGGGTGTGAAATGACCGCTCTGCACGGCGTCGGGGTGCTCGGCGAAATACCGCTGCGCGGCCTGCACGATGTCCCAGCGCCCCCCGTAGTTGGCAGCGATGGTCAGCGTGAGGCGCCGGTTAAGAGCGGTCAGCGCCTCGCCTTCGGCGATGAGCTCGCGGATGCGGCGGTCGAACCGCGAGACGTCGCCGACGACCTTGAAGCGGATGCCGTTCTCGTGCAGCTTCGCCACTTCCTGCTCGAGCGCGCGCAGGAACAGGTCCATGAGGATCGACACCTCCTCCTCGGGTCGGCGCCAGTTCTCGCTCGAGAACGCGAACAGGGTCAGGTACTCGACGCCACGCTTGGCGCACGCGCGCACGATCCCGCGCACCGCCTCGCCGCCGCGGCGGTGGCCGGCCACGCGCGGCAAGTGGCGATGGCGGGCCCAGCGACCGTTGCCGTCCATGATGATCGCGACGTGCCGCGGCACGTCGGCGGTCTTCGGGAATGTCGCGTGTGGAAGAAGTAAACAAAGGATGTTCGGGTCGCGCGGGCGAAGCCCGCTTGCGACGCCGGGGTCGTCAAGAAGTTTTATACCGCCATTAAGTCCGCCTCTTTCGCCGCGAGGACCTTGTCGATCTCGGCGATGTAGCGGTCGGTCAGCTTCTGCACGTCGGCCTGCGCGTGGCGCTCGTCGTCCTCGGCGACCGCGTGGTCCTTGAGGAGCTTCTTCAGGTGTTCGTTCGCGTCGCGGCGGACGTTGCGGACCGCGATCCGGGCGTTCTCCGCCTCGTGGCGCACGACCTTGATCAGGTCGCGACGCCGCTCCTCGGTCAGCGCCGGCATCGGCACGCGAATGAGGTCGCCGCTCGTCGCGGGATTGAGGCCGAGGTCGGAATCGCGGATCGCCTTCTCGATCACCGGCACCATCTTCTTCTCCCACGGCTGGACGGTGATCGTCCGCGCGTCGGCGAGCGTGACGTTCGCGCACTGGTTGATCGGCATCGGCGCGCCGTAGTAGTCGACGTGAATGTGGTCGAGAAGCCCGGTGTGCGCCCGGCCCGTGCGGACCTTGGTCAGGTCGTGCTTGAGCGTCTCGATCGTCTTGCCCATCTTCTGCTCGGCCGTCTTCTTGATGTCGGCAATCATGTGGACTCCCTGGATCCGCTCGCCCGCGCGGTTCAGCAGTGCACGAGCGTCCCCTCGTCGCCGCCCTGGATCACGCGTTTCAGCGCACCCGGGACGAAGATCGAGAAGACCTTGAGGAGCATGTTCTGGTCGCGGCAGAGCGCGAGCGCCGTCGCGTCCATCACCCTGAGATTCTTGACGATCGCCTCGTCGAACGTCAGGTCCGTGTATCGCTTCGCGGCAGGATCCTTGACGGGATCGGCGGTGTAGACGCCGTCGACCTTCGTCGCCTTGAGCACGATGTCGACGCCCATCTCGCGGCCGCGCAGCGCGGCGGCGGTGTCCGTCGTGAAGAACGGGTTGCCGGTGCCCGCCGCGAAGATCACGACCTTGCGCTCCTCGAGATAGCGAAGCGCCTTGCCGCGGATGTACGGCTCGGCCACCTGGTCCGTGCGGAGCGCCGACTGCACGCGCGACTCGACTCCGGCGCGGCGCAGCGCATCCTGGAGGGCGAGCGCGTTCATGAGCGTAGCCAGCATACCCATGTAATCGGCCGTAGCACGGTCCATGCCCGCGGCCCCCGGCGCGACGCCGCGGAAGATGTTGCCGCCGCCGATCACGATCGCCACCTCGACCCCGAGCCGAACGACCTCGGCGATTTCGGCGACGATCCGGTCGATCGCCTCGCGATTGATGCCATAGGCGTCGGCGCCCATCAGCGCCTCGCCCGAGAGTTTGAGCAGGATGCGCCGGTACGCAGGCTCGCTCGCGGCCCCCGGCGCGGCGACTGCGGCGATCGGCGCGACGGCAGCGGGCGGATTCATGCGACAGCTCCTTGGTTTTGCTACTACTTCGAGGGAGGGGTCGACCGGAGCGCGCAGCGCTTGCCGTCGAGCCCCTTTGCCATCAGAAGTGCTTCAGGCCTTCGCCATCGCTGCGACCTCGGCCGCAAAATCGTCCTTCCTCTTCTCGATGCCTTCACCGACGACGTAGAGATCGAAGCCGTGGACCCTGGCCCCCTGCGCCTTCAGGAGCTCGCCGACGGTCTGCTTGCCGTCGCCCTTGACGAACGG
This sequence comes from uncultured beta proteobacterium, assembly GCA_963734055.1. GTDB lineage: Bacteria > Pseudomonadota > Gammaproteobacteria > Burkholderiales > Casimicrobiaceae > CAIWHR01. The sequence goes on along the minus strand of CAVTFQ010000007.1, from coordinate 331,864 downwards.
CTGGCCCAGGAGCGTCACCTCGGCGATGAACTTCGCCACGCCCCCTTCCACGATCTTCTCGGCGATGGCCGCCGGCTTGCCCGACTCGGCCGCCTGCGCCATCTTGATCTTGCGCTCGTGCTCGATCACGTCCGCCGGGACGCCGTCGCGCGCGACCGCCATCGGCTTCGAGGCCGCGACGTGCATCGCGAGGTCCTTGCCGAGCGGCGCGGCGCCGCCCTCGACGTCGATCAGCACGCCGATCCTGGCGCCGTGAACGTACGACGCAAGCGCGCCCTTCGCCTCGCGCCGCACGAACCTTCGCACGGTCATGTTCTCGCCGATCTTCTGGACCAGCGCGACCCGCCGTCCCTCGACGGTCTCGCCGGATGCGAGCCCGAGCGCGGCCAGCGCGGCGACGTCGGCCGGCGCGTGGCGCGCGACGAGCTGCGCAACCTCGGCCGCGAACGCGCGGAAGTCGTCGTTCTTCGCCACGAAGTCGGTCTCGCAGTTGACCTCGACCATCGCGCCCGCCTTCGCATCGGGCGCGACGAAGAGGCCGATGACGCCCTCGGCGGCGATCCGGCTTGCCGCCTTGCTTGCCTTGGCCCCGCTCTTCACCCGGAGGAGATCCTCCGCCTGCGCGAGGTCGCCGCCGCTCTCGGTCAGCGCCTTCTTGCACTCCATCATGCCGAGCCCGGTGCGCTGGCGCAGTTCCATCACCATGCTTGCGGAGATTTCCGCCATGTCGTTCCCCAGTGTCTCGTTGTCGTCGGAGCCGCGGCCCGGCCGCGAGTTCCGCGCTGTCCGAACGGGAAGAGAGGGCCGCAGCCCCCTCCTGCACGTTCAGTCACGCCGCCGGTTCGGAAACCTCGACGAACTCGTCGCCCGCCTGGACGATCTCCTGGATCACGAGGCTCCGGCCTTCGAGCACCGCGTCCGCCGCGCCGCGCGCGTAGAGGCGGATCGCGCGGCTCGAGTCGTCGTTGCCCGGGATCACGTGCGCGATGCCGAGCGGCGAATGGTTGGTGTCGACGACGGCGACGATCGGGATGCCGAGCTTCATCGCCTCGGACACCGCGATCTTGTGGTAGCCGACGTCGATCACGAACAGCGCGTCGGGCAGCCCGCCCATCTCCTTGATGCCGCCCAGGCTCTTGTCGAGCTTGTCCATCTCGCGCTGGAGCGTGAGCGCCTCGCGCTTGTTCATCTTCTCGAACGTGCCGTCGTCGCGCATCGCCTCGAGGTCCTTGAGTCGCTTGACCGAGGCCTTGACCGTCTTGAAGTTGGTCAGCATCCCCCCGAGCCAGCGGGCGTCGACGTACGGCATGCCGCAGCGGCGCGCCTCCTCGGCCACGATGTCGCGGGCCTGGCGCTTGGTTCCGACGAACAGGATCGTGCCCTTGTTCGAGGCGAGCTGGCGGATGAACTTCATCGCCTCCTGGTAGAGCTGCATCGTCTTTTCCAGGTTGACGATGTGAATCTTGTTGCGGTGGCCGAAGATGTATTCGGCCATCTTGGGGTTCCAGTACCGCGTCTGGTGACCGAAGTGGACCCCGGCCTCCAGCATCTGGCGCATCGTGACGGACATCAATGACTCCTGACAGGGTTGAACCACGACCCGCATGTCGGCTCGAGCGCCGCCGGACGATTGCGCCCGGCCGGCGGTTCGGGCACCCTGAGGTGCGCGGGTCTGCGAATTTTGCCCGCCCTGCCGGGCCGTCCGGCGAACCGGTCGGCGCGGGTCAGATCGAGCTAACATTCAATTTTAGCACGGTATTTTCCTTCGGGCGAGCGGGACGGCGGCACCGTCCGGCCCGCCGTTCCAGGCCATGATCTCGACGAACTCCGATCCACCCGCCAGCGCGCTCGAGGCCGCCCGCGACGCGGCCGTCGTCTGCGATCTCTCGCCGCTCTCGCTCCTCGAGATCACGGGGCCCGATGCGGCGAGCTTCCTCCAGGGACAGCTGTCGACCGACGTGCCCGGCCTCGCCCTGGGTACTGCGTCCCACACGAGCTTCAATTCCCCGCAGGGGCGGATGCTCGCGAACTTCGTGCTCTGGCGGGAAGGCCCCGCGGAGTTTCGCGCGCTCTTGCCCGGCGACATCGTCGACGCCATCCGGAAGCGTCTGTCGATGTACGTGCTTCGGTCGAAGGTCGTCGTGGCTGACCGCACGGCGGACTTCGTGCGTCTTGGGGTCGGGGGTCCGCGCGCGAAGGCCGCGCTCGAAGGCGGCCTGGCGAACGCCCCGGCGAGCATGGGGGTCGCGCGCGCGGGCGATGCCGCGATCATCGGGCTGCCCGGTCCGCGTTACCTGGTCGTGGCGCCGACCGACTTGGCTGCCGGCCTGCTCGATCGTCTCGGCCAGCACGCACTCCGGGCGCCTTACCCCGCGTGGGAATGGCTGACGATCCGGGCCGGCGTTCCCGTCGTCACGGCGCCCGTCCAGAATCAGATCGTCGCTCAGGCGGCGAACTGGGACGTGCTCGGCGGCCTCGATTTCCGCAAAGGGTGCTACACGGGCCAGGAGATCATCGCTCGGATGCAGTATCTCGGCCGGTTGAAGGAGCGCTTGTTCGCCTTCCATACCGGTCGGGCGCCGGTCACCGCCGGGACGCGCCTTTACGGGCCGCCGTTCGGCGAGCAGGCGTGCGGTCTCGTCGTCAACGCCGCACCGGCGCCCGCCGGCGGCACCGACATGCTCGCTGTCGCGCAGCTCGCCGCCGTCGAAGCGGGCGGGCTGCGGCTCGACGCACCCGACGGACCTCTCCTCTCTCCGCTGCCCCTGCCGTACGAGGTGCCTCCCCCGGCGCCGCCGCGCGGCCGCGTCGGCGCTCCGGCCTAGGGTCCGTTCACACTATGTCCGCAGGTGCGAACAGGCCCTGATGTGCCTCGCGTTGATCGCGCACGGCGCGCACCCCCGGTTCGCGGTCGTCATCGCCGCCAACCGAGACGAGCATCACGTCCGACCGACGGCCCCGGCCGCATGGTGGCCCGAGGGCTTCCTGGCCGGCCGCGACCTCGAAGCCGGCGGCACCTGGCTTGGCGTCACCGGCGCGGGCCGCTGGGCGCTGATCACCAATATCCGCGAGCCTGATCGCCGCGATCCGGGCGCCCCGTCGCGGGGGGCGCTCGTGACCCATGTGCTGGTCGACGCTCTCCCGCCCGCCGCCAGCGTCGCCGCGGTGGCGGCCGTGGCCGGCGCGTACAACGGGTTCAACCTGCTGGCCGGCGACACGGAGTCGCTTGCATGGGGCTCGAACCGCGCACCGGCCTCGTGCGTGCTTTCCCCCGGCGTTCACGGCATCTCGAACGCGGTCCTCGACGCCGCGTGGCCGAAGGTCGTGCGAACCAAGGCGGCCCTGGCCGCGTGGTGCGCGCGCGACGCGGACGACCTCGAGTCGCTGTTTGCGGTCTTGGCCGATCGCACGCGCACGCCCGACGCGGAGCTGCCCGCCACCGGCGTGCCGCTCGAATGGGAGCGGCGACTTTCCTCGCCGTTCATCGTCGGCGAGGACGTGGGCTATGGGACGCGGTCGTCGACGGTCGTCGCGCTCGGGCGCGATGGAAATGCGCGCTTGGTCGAGCGGACCTTCGATCCGGCGGGGCGCCAGGTCGGCGAGGCCGCGTTTCGCTTCACGCTCGCTTCGGCGTGAGAAGCGTCAGCGCGCGTACTCGCTGAACGCGATCTCTGCCTCGCCGTCGCGCACGGCGAGCGCACAGCGGCCGCCGACCGGCAGCGTGAGCTTCTCGGGCACGTGCCCGAAGGGAAGGCCGGTGAAGATGCGGACGCCGAAGCGGGACCGCGCCTGCGCGACCATCGCCGCCGCGTCGTAGCCGTTGTCGCTGTCGGCGAGCGTGTAGCCGTTGAACGTTCCGAGCAGCACCGCCCGCTGGCGCGCGAGCACGCCCGCGAAGTGGAGCTGATAGAGCATCCGCTCGACGCGGTATGGGTGCTCGCCGATGTCCTCGAGAAAGAGGATGCCGCCGTCGACGCGCGGGAAGTGGACCGTTCCCGCGAGGTGAGCGACCATCGCGAGGTTGCCGCCCCAGAGCATCCCCTCGCCCGTGAAGTCCGGGCCGTCGAGCGCGCACGCCACCTCGCAGCGGTCGCTGCCGAGCAGCCGCCAGCAATGGTCGAGCGTGAACGCCGACGGCGTTTCCGCCCCGAAATCGTATGCCGCCATCGGCCCTGCAAACGTCGTCATCCCCGCGTGCGCGAGGGCGGCGAGCTGGAACGCGGTGAAGTCGCTGTGCCCCATCCACCGCTTGCGCGCCGCCGCGAGCGCGGCGAAGTCGAGGCGGTCGAGGAGCCGCGACCAGCCGTAGCCGCCGCGCACGGTGATCGCGACGTCGACCTCGGGGTGCGCCGCCATCCGCATCACGGCGGCAAGCCGCTCGTCGTCGGGCGCGGAGAACCGCTGCCAACGCGCCGTGCAGGTCGGGTCGACGGTCACCCGGTGGCCCAGCGCCCGCAGCCGTGTCGCGGCACGCTCGACCGCGGCCGGCTCGGTCGCGAAGCCCGCGGGCGCGTAGAGGCCGATGCCGAAGGTGCTATCAGTCACGGGATGGGGTCCGCGCGGCGCGCGGCGAAGAAGTCCGAGAGCAGCTTACCGCACTCGTCGGCGAGCACGCCGGCCTCCGCGGTCGCGTGATGGTTGAGCCGCGTTTCGGCGAAGAGGTCGACGACGGAACCGCACGCCCCCGTCTTGGGATCGCGCGCGCCAAACACCAGCCGCGCGATCCGCGCGTGCAGAATCGCCCCCGCGCACATCGCGCAGGGCTCGATCGTCACGTAGAGCGTGCAGCCCGGCAGCCGGTAGTTGCCGAGCGCGCGGCCCGCGTCGCGCAGCGCGGCGATCTCCGCGTGCGCGGTCGGATCGTTCGCCGCGATCGGCGCGTTGCCGCCGCGGCCGACGATCTTCCCGTTGCGGACGACGACGGCGCCGACCGGCACCTCGCCGCGGGACCGTGCCGCGCGCGCGAGCGCCAACGCCTCGCCCATGAACGCCTCATCGTCCGTCCCGCTCACTGCTTCGTGCCTTCCAGATGAAACCGGTGCAGCAGCCGATGGACGACCGGCGCCAGCATGAGCGCGGTCACGGCCAGCAGCATCACGCCGCAAAAGATCGCATAGAGGCTCTCGAAGACGATCGCCGATGTCGTCTTGACCGCTTCGGCGTGGACGGGGCCCATCCCCGAGAGCAGCATCGCGGCCTGATGGAACGCCTCGATCGCCTTGAGATCCGTGAACGCCAGGTAGCCGGCCGTCCCAAGCGCGAGCGTCGCGCCGATCAGCGCCAGCGACAGCAGCGCCGAGCGCGCCACTCGCGTATAGAACACCCGACGGGGCGCGAGCGGCGCCTGCCGGCGCTCGAAGCGCGCGATGCTCATGGCGCCCCGTCCCCGCAACGCTTGTAGAAGAAGACGCACTCGGCGAGCGTGAAGTCCGGATCGCAGGCATAGTCCGGGACCGTGCCGAACGCGCTCCAGCCGAGGCGCCGGTAGAGGCGCTCCGCAGCGCTTTCGCCGCGCGTGTCGAGCAGCAGCAGCCGGTGGCCGCGCCGCGCCGCGACCATCTCCACCTCGCGCATGAGCCGGAGCCCGAGCCCGCGGCCGCGCTCGGAGCGGAGCACGAGGAGCTTCTGGACCTCGGCCCGATGCCGGCCGTTGGGCCGCGCGCACGGCGTGAGCTGGACGGTCCCGATGATGCGGCCCTCACGTTCGCCCACCAGCACGATGGCGCGCGCCGCGGCGACCGCCGCGATCACGTCTTCCCAGTGCCGTTCGTACTCGGCGCGGGCATGCGGCAGCACGAAGCCGACCGACGCGCCCCCCTCGACGGCGTCCCGGAGCAGCGCGACCAGGTCCTCGCGTCGCGCGCGAAGCAGGGTCGCGTCCGCTTCGCGCACCGCGTCCGTCACGCGCCGCCCGCCCGACCCGCCTGCCAGCGCGCCTTGCGCTCCGCGCGGCGGGCCGCATCGGCTTCGCGAGCCGCGCGCGCCAGCGCCGCGAGATCGATGCCCGCGAGCTCGGACGTCGCAGCCGCGATGTCGCCGTCCGGCCGGTCGCCCTTCGCATAGGCGCGTCCGTACCCGTCGCGCTCGAGCACGCGACAGTCGACGAGCCAGCGCCGGAGTTCGACGTGGTCGGTCGCGAGCATCGCCCCGGCCCCGACGAGAAACGCGCGAAGGCGCTCGTTGACCTCGCGCTCCGTGTAGCTGCGCTCGGCCACGAAGCCCGACGCCGCGGCCGCGAGCACGAGACTGAAGTCGCCGGGAGACGTCGACTGCAGCGCGGCAAGCGAGATTCCCCGACGGATGGCAAGCGCGGCGAGCCGCGCGGCCGCCGTTGGGACTACGGGTTGAGACTCCACAGCCAGGCCCTTCCTCGACGGAGGTCGCCCCTTTTCACGCACGTCCTGCCTTCACCGCTTCAATGACAGGATGTACTCCGCGATCTTCTTGGCGTCGGCCGGCGGAACCTCCGGGAGCGGTGGCATCGGCCACGGCCCCTCGCCATGCACACCTTTCCGGATCACCGCGACAAGTATGGAAACGGCCCTCGGATTGTGGCGGTACTTGACGGCGATATCGACGTAGGCCGGGCCCGTCCGAACCTCGCGCTCGGAGTGGCAGATAGTGCAGTTGTGTGTCTTGAGCAGGGCCTGAACGTTTTGGGCTTCGGCCGCTCCGGCAACGAGCATCCCGGCTCCGAGCGCGATGATAGCCAGCTTCATCGTGACCCCTCACTCCCACTCGATCGTCGCCGGGGGCTTGGACGAGATGTCGAGCGTCACCCGGTTGATCCCGCGCACCTCGTTGATGATCCGGTTCGACACCTTGGCGAGCAGATCGTGCGGCAGCGGTGCCGCGTGCGCCGTCATGAAATCGGTCGTCTGCACCGCACGCAGCGCGACGACGTGCTCGTAGGTGCGGCCGTCGCCCATCACGCCGACCGAGCGCACCGGCAGGAACACCGCGAACGCCTGCGCGGTCAGGTCGTACCAGCTCGTGCCGCTCGCGTCGCGCGCCTGGCGGAGCTCGTCGATGAAGATCGCGTCGGCCCGCCGCAGGAGCGATGCGTGCTCGCGCGTCACCGCCCCCAGGATCCGCACGCCGAGCCCCGGTCCCGGGAACGGATGCCGGTAGACCATCTCGCGCGGCAGCCCGAGGGCGAGGCCCAGCGCGCGCACCTCGTCCTTGAAGAGCTCGCGCAGGGGCTCGAGCAGCTTGAGGTGCAAGGTCTCGGGCAGCCCGCCGACGTTGTGATGCGACTTGATCGTGTGCGCCTTCTTCGTCTTCGCGCCGGCCGACTCGATCACGTCCGGGTAGATCGTGCCCTGCGCGAGCCACTTCACGTTCGGCAGCTTCGCCGCCTCGCGCTGGAACACGTCGACGAACAGCTTGCCGATGACCCGGCGCTTCCGCTCGGGATCCGCGACGCCCGCGAGCGCCGCGTACATCTCGTCGGTCGCGTCGACGTGGATCACGTGTACGCCCAGGTTCCGCGCGAACGTGTCCATCACCTGCTCGGCCTCGTTCAGGCGCAGGAGGCCGTGGTCGACGAACACGCAGGTGAGCTTCCCGCCGATCGCCTTGTGGATCAGCGCCGCCGCCACCGACGAGTCGACGCCGCCCGACAGGCCGAGGATGACCTCCTCGTCGCCGACCTGCGCGCGGATCGCCGCGACCGCCTCGTCGGCGTAGTCGGCCATGTTCCAGTCGTGACCGCAGCCGCAGATGTCGTGCGCGAAGCGCTCGAGGATCGCCGCGCCCTGCTTCGTGTGCGTGACCTCCGGATGGAACTGCACCGCATAGAACCGCCGCGTCTCGTCGGCCATCGCCGCGATCGCGCAGGCCTTCGACGAGCCCGCGAGCTTGAATCCCGGCGGCAGCGCGCTGACCTTGTCGCCGTGGCTCATCCAGACGTCGAGGAGCCCGTGCCCCTCGGGCGTCGTCCGGTCCTGCAGGCCCTTGAGCAGCGCGGTGTGACCGTGCGCGCGGACTTCCGCATAGCCGAACTCGCGCACCGCCCCGGGCTCGACGGCGCCGCCGAGCTGCGCCGCCATCGTCTGCATGCCGTAGCAGATGCCGAGCACCGGGACGCCCTGCGTCCAGACGACGTCCGGGGCCCGCGGCGTGTGGCCCTGGGTCACGCTCTCGGGCCCGCCGGAGAGGATGATCCCCTTCGGCGCGAAGGTGCGGATGAACTCGGCGTCGACGTCGAACGGATGGATCTCGCAGTAGACGTTCGTCTCGCGCAGCCTTCGGGCGATCAGCTGCGTGTACTGCGCGCCGAAGTCGAGGATCAGGATCTTCGAGTGGGAGGGAGCGGCCATGCCGGGCGTGTCCTGCAATCAGGAGGCCGGCGTTGGGCCGGCCCCGGACCGATGCGTCATTCGACCCGATAGTTGGGGGCTTCCTTCACGATCTGCACGTCGTGCACGTGCGATTCGCGGACGCCGGCCGAAGTGATCTCGACGAACTCGGCGCGGCTGCCGAGCTCGGCGATCGTCCCGCAGCCGCAGTAGCCCATGGCCGCGCGCAGGCCACCCATCAGCTGGTGGATCACGTTGACGAGCGGCCCCTTGAACGGCACGCGACCCTCGATGCCTTCCGGCACGAGCTTCTCCGCGTCGCCCTCGGCCTCGAGCTCCTGGAAATAGCGGTCGGAGCTCCCCTGCTGCATCGCGCCGAGCGATCCCATCCCGCGATAGCTCTTGTACGAGCGGCCCTGGTACAGCTCGATCTCGCCCGGCGATTCCTCGGTGCCGGCGAACAGGCTGCCCAGCATGACGGCGGAGGCGCCGGCCGCGAGCGCTTTCGCGATGTCGCCCGAATACCGGACGCCGCCGTCGGCGATCACCGGAATGCCTTGCCGGCCGACGCCCTCGAGCGCGTTCTGGATCGCCGAGATCTGCGGCACGCCCACGCCCGCGACGATCCGCGTCGTGCAGATCGACCCGGGCCCGATGCCCACCTTGACGCCGTCGGCGCCGTGATCGGCGAGCGCCTTCGCGCCGGCGGCCGTCGCGACGTTGCCGCCGATCACCTGCACCTGCGGGTAGCGCTTCTTCACCCATTGCACGCGATCGAGCACGCCCTGCGAGTGCCCGTGCGCCGTGTCGACGACGATGACGTCGACGCCGGCCGCGACCAGCGCCTCGACGCGCTCCTCGTTGTCCGCGGCGACGCCGATCGCGGCGCCGGCGCGGAGCCGCCCGTGCTCGTCCTTGCACGCGAGGGGGTGCTCGGTCGACTTCAGGATGTCCTTCACGGTGACGAGGCCCTTGAGCTCGCCGTCCCGGTTGACGACCAGCACCCGTTCCAGCCGGTGCCGGTGCATGAGCTCCTTCGCGTGTTCGAGGTCGGCGCCTTCCGGCACGGTGACGAGCTTGTCCCTCTTCGTCATGATCGCGCTGACGGGCTGGTCGAGATTCGTCTCGAAGCGGAGGTCGCGGTTGGTGACGATGCCGACCACCTTGCGGCCTTCGACCACCGGCAGCCCCGAGAAGCGGTGCGCTCGCTTCAGCGCCAGAACGTCGCGCACGGACATCGTCGGCGGGATGGTCAGCGGGTCCTTGACGACGCCGCTTTCGAAGCGCTTGACCTTCGCGACCTCGGCCGCCTGCCGCGCCGCCGGCATGTTCTTGTGGACGATGCCGAGACCGCCTTCCTGCGCCATCGCGATCGCGAGGCGGGACTCCGTCACCGTGTCCATCGCGGCGGACACGAGCGGGATGTTGAGCGTGACCGACCGGGTGAGGCGGGTCTCGAGGCTGACGTCGCGGGGAACGACCTGGGAGTGCGCGGGGACGAGAAGGACGTCGTCGAACGTCAGCGCCTTCCGGACGACACGCATGGGGGTTTCTCCTGTGCGCAAAGACGGATTATACCCGCGAGGGCGCTCCCTCGACCGATGGTCCGGTGGGCCGTCCACGTTGCGCCGAACCGACAGCCGGTCGGCACCGTCGGCGCGTCGGTCGGTCGGTCGTTTGACGGGCCCGGGCTGTTGGATTACCTTGCCAATGTCATAAGAGTGATCCGACGAGCATGCTCCTTCCGAGAGGACCCGTTCGCCTGCGCCGCGCGGTCGCCGCCGCGTCGGTCGCCGCGCTGCTGCTCGCCTTCGGTCCTGCGGGCGCGGTGCTCTACAAGTGGGTCGACGCGAACGGCCGTGTGACGTACTCGGACCAGCCCCCGGGCGGTAACGTGAAGGCCGAGATCGTCGGCGCGGCACCGCCGCCCGCGGATCCGTCGGCGGTGCGCGAGCTCGCGAACCAGGAGGCGGACCTCAGGAAGCAGCAGACGCAGCGCGCCGACGAGCAGAAGAAGGCAGCGAAGGCGCGCGCCGAGCAGGCGCAGCTGCAGCAGGACTGCGCCGACGCGCGCGAGCGGCTCAAGCTCTACTCGTCGGACGAGCCCATCGGGCGAATCAACGAGAAGGGCGAGCAGGTACTGATCGACGACGCGGCGCGCCAGAGCGTACGCGATCGGCTCCAGTCGCAGATCCGCGAGCGCTGCCAGGGCTGACCGTTTCGCCGACGGCGGAACCAAGTGAAACGGCGGCTCGCGGCCGCCGTTTCGTTCGCATCAGCGCGGGTTACTTTTTTTCCAAGTTCGCCTGGTTGATCCGCAGGTCGGCCTTCGCCTTGAGCGACGCGATGTACGCGTCGAACAGCTCGCGGCTCTGCAGCTCGGCGATCCGGCCGCGCGCGGCGGCCAGCTTCGACGGGTCGGTAGCGGTCGGCGGCAGCATCGTCTTCTGAACGCGGTAGATCGAATAGCCGCCGCGCTCGTTGGCCGCGCCGACGTACTGCGGCAGCTTCGCCGCATCCGCGCGGAAGACGCCCGTGAGCGCGTCGGCCGAGAAGCCCGGCTGCATCTGGTTGCGGAGCACGCTCACCGGCTTGCCGAACGTCACGCCCGCCTCCTTGTCGGTCTTGCCCTGCTCGAGCAGCGCGAGCTTCTCGCGCCCGAGCTTCTGCGCCATCGCGCTCGCTTCCCGCTGCACGATCTGGCGGCGGATCTCGTCCTTGACCTCGTCGAACGGCCGCGGCGCCGCGGGTTTGTACTCGATCACGCGTCCCGCCATCAGCGTATTGGGGCCGACCTCGATCGCCTCGGTGTTGCGCTTCGCCGTCAGCGATTCGGGGGCGAACAGCGCCTGGACGAACTTCGCGTTGCCGAAAGCGAGCCGCTGCGCGTCGGCGCGCGTCGCCCATTGCGAGGTCTTCAACTCGAGGTCGAGCGCCTTCGCGACGCCGGCGAGCGAGTCGGCCTGCTCGTAGACCAGGTTCTGGAACTGGTCGGCCGCCGCGGCGAACTTCTGCGAGACCTTCTGCCGCTTGAGATCGGCCTCGATCGCACCCTTCGCCTCGTCGAGCGAGAGCGTCCGCGCCGGCGTGATGCCGATGAGCTTGATCACGTGGAAACCGAATTCCGACTGCACCGGACCGACGATCTCGCCCGGCTTCATCGCGAACACCGCGTCGTCGAAGGCCTTGACCATCGTCCCGCGCGGATTGTTGCCGAGGTCGCCGCCCTGCCCCGCCGAGCCCGGGTCCTCCGAGTACTGCTTCGCGAGCTCGGCGAACTTCGCGGGATTCGCCTTGGCGCGCGCGGCGAGGTCCTCCGCCTTCTTCTTCGCGGCCGCCTTGTCGGCATCGGAGGCATCCGGCTTGACCGCGATCAGGATGTGCGCCGCCTCGCGCTCCTCGTCGCGCGTGTACTGCTTGATCGACGCGGCGTACTGCGCCTTCACCTCGTCCGGCGTCACCGTCGCCTGCGCCGCGAGCGCATCGGGCGTCAGCGCCACGTATTCGAACTTCACTTCCTCGGGCGTCTGGAACGCGCTCGTGTTCGCGTCGTAGAACGCGCGGACCGTGGCGTCGTCGACGTTGATGTCCTTCACGAACGGCGCGGCGTCGACCGTCGCCACGGCGACCTCGCGCTGCTGCTCGAGCATCGTGACGAAGCCCTCGCCCGCGGCCTTCGCGACGATGCCGCCGGCGGCAATCGGTTCGACGACCTTCTCCTGAAGCAGCTGCTGCCGGACGCTGTTCTCGTACGCCGCCTCCGGGATGCCGGCCTGCGCGAGCAGCAGCTTGAACTTGTCGAGCGAGAACTTGCCGTCCTCCTGGAAGCGCGGGTCTGCGGCGATCTTCTCGAAGACCTGCTCGTTCGAGACGGTGAAGTGCAGATCCGCGCCCTTCTTCTCGATCATCCGGTCGCGGATCACGTTCTGGAGGATGCTGTAGCGCACCTCGGGATTGTCGAACAGCGCCGGATCCACGGCGCGCTGCGTGCGGCGCAGCATCTCCTGCTGGTCGCGGAGCGCATTGTCGAACTCGATCTTCGAGATGCGGCCGCCGTCGAAGGTCGCGACCTCGCCGGCCGCGTCACTGCGGCGGAAGTAGTAATCGACGCCGAAGAACGCGAAGGGAAGCGTGATCAGCGCCAGGATGAACTGGACGATCCGCTTGTGCTTGGCGACGACGTCGAACATGGCAGGACACTCGCTAATCAAAAAGGGCGAACTCGCGTTCGCCCCTTGTCTGCAACTGGCGGAGTGGACGGGACTCGAACCCGCGACCCCCGGCGTGACAGGCCGGTATTCTAACCAACTGAACTACCACTCCCGAACCGGTCCGCGCGCTGCGCATGGTGGGTGCTGACGGGATCGAACCGCCGACATTCGCCTTGTAAGGGCGACGCTCTACCAGCTGAGCTAAGCACCCGCGCCGGCCGGGTGCGGAGGCCCGACGAGCGTGATCGATAGAGCCCGTCAGTCTACCGCATCCTTGAGCGCTTTTCCAGCGCGGAACTTGGGGACTTTAGCGGCCGGGATCGGCACCGCGGCGCCGGTCTGGGGATTGCGCCCCTGACGTGCGGTGCGATGCCCGACGTAGAACGAACCGAACCCGACGAGCGTCACCGTTCCGCCCTTCTCGAGCGCGCCCGTGATCGCGCCGGTCAGCGCATCGAGGGCGCGACCCGCGGCCGCCTTCGAGATATCGGCGTGACGCGCGATGGCGTCGATCAGATCGGACTTGTTCACCGGCGCCTCGCTCGAATGCGCGTCACGCGCGTCAATGCTTGATCAGCGCCGGCGGCTCCTCGGCCGGCGCGGCGGGCACCGCTGGCGCCTCGGCCGCAGCGGTCTCCGGCATCGGCGACGGCAGCCGCTCGAGCGCGGCGGCGAGCACCTCCTCGATCCAGCGCACCGGACGGATCTCGAGGCGGTTCTTGATCTCGTCGGGAATCTCGGTCAGGTCCTTGACGTTCTCCTCGGGGATCAGCACCGTCTTGATCCCGCCGCGCCCCGCGGCGAGCAGCTTCTCCTTGAGACCGCCGATCGGCAGCACTTCACCGCGCAGCGTGATCTCGCCCGTCATGGCGACATCCGCGCGCACCGGGATTCCGGTCAGGATCGAGACGATCGCGGTGACGATCGCGCCGCCCGCCGACGGTCCGTCCTTCGGCGTCGCGCCTTCGGGCAGGTGGATGTGCAGGTCGGTCTTCTGGTAGAAGTCCGTCGCGATGCCGAGCGCTTTCGAACGGTGGCGAACGACCGAGATCGCCGCCGCGATCGACTCGTTCATCACGTCGCCGAGCTTGCCGGTCGTCGTCGTCTTGCCCTTGCCGGGCAGCGCAACCGCCTCGATCGTCAGCAGGTCGCCGCCCACCTCGGTCCAGGCGAGGCCGGTGACCTGGCCCACCTGGTTCTTCTTCTCGGCGAGGCCGAACGTGAAGCGGCGCACCCCCAGGTACTTGTCCAGGTTCTTCGAGGTGACCTCGACCGGACCCTTCGCCTGGCGCGCCTTGCCCTCGCTCTTGCGCAGCAGGAGGGCCTTCACCACCTTCCGGCAGATCTTGCTGATGTCGCGCTCGAGGCTGCGCACGCCGGCCTCGCGCGTGTAGTAGCGGACGATGTCGCGCAGGGCGCTCTCGGCCACGTGCACCTCGGCTTCCTTGAGCCCGTTGAGCTTGATCTGCTTGGGCAGCAGGTACTGCTTCGCGATCGCGATCTTCTCGTCCTCGGTGTAGCCCGAGAGCCGGATCACCTCCATCCGGTCGAGGAGCGGCGCGGGGATGTTCATCGTGTTCGCCGTCGCGACGAACATCACGTCCGACAGGTCGTACTCGACCTCGACGTAGTGGTCGACGAACGTGCTGTTCTGCTCGGGGTCGAGCACCTCGAGCAGCGCGGACGACGGATCGCCGCGGAAGTCCATGCCCATCTTGTCGACCTCGTCGAACAGGAAGAGCGGATTGCGCACGCCGATCTTCGACATGTTCTGGAGGATCTTGCCCGGCATCGATCCGATGTACGTGCGGCGATGGCCGCGGATTTCCGCTTCGTCGCGCACGCCGCCCAGGCTCATCCGCACGAACTTGCGGTTCGTCGCCTTCGCGATCGACTGGCCGAGCGAGGTCTTGCCGACGCCGGGCGGCCCGACGAGGCAGAGGATCGGACCCTTGAGTTTGTCGACGCGCTGCTGCACCGCCAGGTATTCGACAATCCTCTCCTTGACCTTCTCGAGACCGTAGTGGTCGGCGTCGAGGATCTTCACCGCCGCGGCCAGGTCCTTGCTGATCTTGCTCTTCTTGCGCCACGGCAGGCCGAGCAGCGTGTCGATGAAGTTGCGCACGACGGTCGCCTCGGCCGACATCGGCGACATCATCTTGAGCTTCTTGAACTCGACGAGCGCCTTGCCCTCGGCCTCCTTCGACATCCGGGCGCCCTTGATCCGCTTCTCCATCTCGTCCAGATCGGCGTTCTCGTCGCCCTCGCCCAGCTCCTTCTGGATCGCCTTGACCTGCTCGTTCAGGTAGTACTCGCGCTGGCTCTTCTCCATCTGCCGCTTCACGCGGCCGCGGATGCGTTTCTCGACCTGGAGGATGTCGACTTCGCCTTCCAGTTGTCCGAGCAGGTGCTCGAGCCGCTTGCCGACGTCGCCCATCTCGAGGACTTCCTGCTTCTGCTCGAGCTTGAGGGGCAGGTGCGCGGCGATCGCGTCCGCCAGGCGGCCGCCGTCGTCGATGCCGGCCATCGAGGTCAGGATCTCGGGCGGGATCTTCTTGTTGAGCTTCACATACTGGTCGAACTGCGCGAGCAGCGCGCGCCGCATCGCCTCGACCTCGTGCGGCTGCCCGCCATCGCCGGCAATCGCGGCCGCCTCGGCGGAAAGGTAGTCGGTCTCGTCGACCACGCGGTCGAGCCGGGCGCGCTGCGCCCCCTCGACCAGAACCTTGACCGTGCCGTCGGGCAGCTTCAGCATCTGCAGCACCGTCGCCACCGTGCCGATCGGATAGAGATCCTCCGCGCTCGGATCGTCCTTCGCGGCCGACTTCTGCGCCACGAGCAGGATGTGCTTGCCGGTGTCCATCGCGACGTCGAGCGCCTTGATCGACTTCGGGCGCCCCACGAACAGCGGGATCACCATGTGCGGAAAGACGACGACGTCGCGCAACGGCAGGAGCGGCAGCGAGCTCATGTCGATGGCAGAGGCGGTTTCAGTGGCCATGCGTACCTCGTGAAGGGATTCCCGTGCTGAACATGGGGCCGCCGGCCGCCGGTGTCAAGCCAGCCGGGCCAGCGCACCCATTCCCGCATTGCATCAAAGGGTTATTCGCGCAACAACCGCATTATCCAGCCGCGTCCGGCGCGGCCCTTCCCCGGGCTTAATTATGAGCCGAGGCAACCTTGGGCGGTTCCGCGAACATGAGGAGGGGCTTGCCGTCGTTGGTGATCGTCGCCTCGTCGACGACGACGCGCGCCAGGTTGTTGTGCGACGGCAGGTCGTACATGACATCGAGGAGCACCTGCTCCAGGATCGAGCGCAGCCCCCGGGCCCCGGTCTTGCGCGCGAGTGCCTTGCTTGCGATCGCGCGGAGGGCACCTTCGCGAATCTCGAGCTCGACGCCTTCCATCCGGAACATCTTCTGGTACTGCTTGATCAGCGCGTTCTTCGGCTCCACGAGGATCTGGATCAGCGCCGCCTCGTCGAGCTCCTCGAGCGTCGCCACGACGGGAAGCCGCCCGACGAACTCGGGGATCAGCCCGAACTTGATCAGGTCCTCGGGCTCCGCGTCGCGGAGGAGCAGGCTGATGTCCTTGCGATCGTCGGGGCTCGACACCTCGGCGCCGAAGCCGATCCCCGTCTTCGCGGTCCGATGGCGGACGATCTTCTCCAGGCCGTCGAACGCGCCGCCGCAGACGAACAGGATGTTGGTCGTGTCGACCTGGACGAACTCCTGGTTCGGGTGCTTGCGCCCGCCCTGCGGCGGCACCGACGCGATCGTGCCCTCGATCAGCTTGAGCAGCGCCTGCTGGACGCCTTCACCGGAGACGTCGCGCGTGATCGAGGGGTTGTCGCTCTTGCGCGAGATCTTGTCGATCTCGTCGATGTAGACGATCCCCCGCTGCGCCTTCTCGATGTCGTAATCGCACTTCTGCAGGAGCTTCTGGATGATGTTCTCGACGTCCTCGCCGACGTAGCCCGCTTCCGTCAGCGTGGTCGCGTCGGCGATCACGAACGGGACGTCGAGCAGGCGCGCCAGCGTCTGCGCGAGGAGCGTCTTGCCGGAGCCGGTCGGGCCGATCAGCAGGATGTTGCTCTTCGCGAGCTCGACCTCGTCGTCCTTGGTGCCGGTCTCGAGCCGCTTGTAGTGGTTGTAGACGGCGACCGAGAGGATCTTCTTCGCGAGATCCTGGCCGATGACGTACTGGTCGAGGATCTGGCGGATCTCGTGCGGCGTGGGCAGCTTGTTCTTGTCGGCGCGCGAGGAGTCGGCGCTTGCCCCCTCCTCCCGGATGATGTCGTTGCAGAGCTCGATGCACTCGTCGCAGATGAACACCGAGGGCCCGGCGATGAGCTTGCGCACCTCGTGCTGGCTCTTCCCGCAGAACGAGCAGTAGAGCAGCTTGTCGCCGGTCGATTTGTCGGCCATCGGTCGAGGGTCGGTCGCCTTGAAAAGCTGTTTGTCAATCAAGCCCCTGCAACGGAAACGGGGCTGACCGACTTTACCCGCCTTGCACCCGATTCTGCAAGACCTTGTCCACCATTCCGTAGGTCAGGGCCTCGTCGGCGGTGAGGAAATTGTCACGGTCGGTGTCGCGGGCGATCTCCTCGACCGACCTTCCCGTGTGCTCCGCCATCAGTCGGTTGAGCCGCTCGCGCAGCGCCAGGATGTACTTGGCGTGGATCGCGATGTCGGAGGCCTGGCCCTGGAAGCCGCCCAGCGGCTGGTGGATCATCACCGTCGAATTCGGCAGCGCGAAGCGCTTGCCCTTCGCTCCGGCCGCGAGCAGGAATGCGGCCATCGACGCCGCCATTCCCACGCAGAGCGTCGAAACGTCGGGCTTGATGAACTGCATCGTGTCGTAGATCGCGAACCCGGCCGCGATCGAGCCGCCAGGCGAGTTGATGTAGAAGTGGACGTCCTTGTCCGGGTTCTCGGACTCGAGGAACAGCATCTGCGCGACCACGAGGTTCGCGGTCGCCTCGTCGACGGGGCCGACCAGGAACACCACGCGCTCCTTCAGCAGCCGCGAGTAGATGTCGTACGCGCGCTCGCCGCGTCCGCTCTGCTCGATCACCATCGGGATCAGACCCAGGCCCTTCGGTTCCGTCATACCGGCCTCACTTTTGTCACAGGTATCTGCATATTGTAGAGGAGTCGCCGCGCCGGGTGCCGCCGGCACGATGGCGACGCCCCGCGCGGCGGGACCTCACTGCGGCGCGGGCCCCATCACGTCGGCGAAGGCCATCGGCTTGTCGACGACCTTCGCGTGCGCGAGCACCCACTCGACCACGTTGTGTTCGACGGCTTGTGCCTCGAATTCGTTCAGCCGCTCGGGCTTCTCGTAGTGCCAGCGGACGACGGCCTCGGGCTGCTCGTAGGTCTGCGCCACTTCCTGGACGATCGCCTTCACCTGCTCGGGCTTCGCTACGAGGCCGTGCGCGCGCACGACCTCGGCGAGCACGAGCCCCAGGGCGACGCGCTCCTCGGCCCCCGTGCGGAACATGTCCGGCGAGAGCTTCACGTCCTCCGGCTTCATGCCCTGCCGGCGAAGCTCCTCGGCCATCCGTCCGGCCATGTTCTGGGCCTCGAGTGCGACCAGCGAACGCGGCAGCGCGAGCTCGGCCTTGCTGCGCAGCGCAGAGAGCGCCTGCTCCTTGAGCTTGCCCTCGATCTTGCGCTTGAGCTCGAGTCTCAGGTTGGCGGCGATCTCGGCATTGAGCTCCTCGAGGCTCCCGCTCGCGATGCCGAACGCCTTCGCGAACTCGGCGTTCACCTCGGGCAGCACCGGCTTCGTCACCGACTTGACCGTCAGCGTGAAGTCCGCGGGCTTCCCGGCGACCTCCTTGCCATGGTAGTCGGCGGGAAAGGTGAGCGAGAACGACTTCGTCTCGCCCGCCTGCATCCCGGTCACCGCCGCGTCGAACTCGAGCAGCATCCGTCCTTCGCCCAGCACGATCGCGAAATCCTTCGCCTGCCCCCCGGGGAATTCGACCCCGTCGATGCGACCCGAAAAATCGACGATCGCGCGGTCGCCGGTCTCCGCCGCGCGGGCGACGCTCTCGTAGCGCACGCGCTGCTTTCGGAGCACGTCGATCGTGTGGCGCACGTCCTCCGGGCCGACCTCGGCCACGGGGCGTTCGATCGTGATCGCGGACAGGTCGCCGAGGCGGATGTCCGGGTAGACCTCGAACACCGCCGAGAATTCGAGCTGGTCGGAGGCGGCCGCGTCGGCCTTGGGCTCGATGCGCGGGTACCCGGCCACACGGACGTTCTGATGCCGCATCGCATCGGCAAATCCCGCCTGCACGGCATCGGTGATCACCTCGGTGCGCACCTGGGGGCCGTACTGCTGCGCGACCATCTTCATCGGCACCTTGCCGGGCCGGAACCCCGGCACCTTCACGTTGCGGGCGAGCCGCGCGAGGCGTTTCGCGACCTCGCTTTCGATGTCGGCGACGGGAACGGACAGGTTCAGCCGCCGTTCGAGCTGACCGATCGTCTCCAGTTGGGGTTCCATGCGCGTCGAATCCTTGCCGATAGCGTAGTGCGAAAGGGTGGTGCGAAAGGGGGGAGTCGAACCCCCACGGGCTGCCCCGCCGGCTCCTAAGGCCGGTGCGTCTACCGATTCCGCCACTTTCGCTCGTTCCGGCCCGTGGTGCCGTGGTCGCGCGGCGGCGACCGTCGGCGCCGCTCCGGCGGATGCTGGCGCGCCGTTTCACTCGACGGCAGCGGCATTCGCAGAACGTGCGATTATAGCCGATGCCGGACCCCGCCGCCAAAACGCGAGCGCGGGAAGCCGTCTCCCGCATTGCCGCGGGGCTACCCTTCGTCCGTTCCCCGTGTCGGCCGCCCACTACGAGAACTTTCCGGTCGCATCGTTCCTGCTGCCGCGCGCCCTGCGCGCGGCCGTGCTCGCGATCTACCGCTTCGCGCGTGCCGCGGACGACGTTGCCGACGAGGGTGACGCCACGCCCGCGGCGCGCCTGGCCGAGCTCGACCGTTTCGAGAGCGCGCTCGATGCGATCGAAGCGGGGCGACCGCCGGCCGCTGCGCCGTTCGCGGCGCTGGCCGCGGCCATCGAGCGCCACGCCCTGCCGCTCGCACCATTCCGCGACCTGCTCTCCGCCTTCCGCCAGGACGTCGGCACGCGTCGCTACGCGACGTGGGCGACGCTGCTCGACTACTGCCGCCGTTCGGCGAATCCGATCGGACGACTGCTGCTCCACCTTCATCGTCGCAACGACATCGCGACGGCCGGGTGGAGCGATGCGATCTGCACGGCGCTGCAGCTCGCGAACTTCTGGCAGGACGTGGCCCGCGACTGGGCGAAAGGACGCGTCTACCTGCCGCAGGAGGACTTCGCCCGCTTCGGCGTGGCGGAGACGTCCGTCGCCGAGGAACGCTGCGACGCGGCGTGGCGCATGCTGATGGCGTTCGAAACCGGGCGCACCCGGATGCTGCTCGAATCCGGCCGGCCGCTCGTGCGGGCGCTGCCGTGGCGCGCGGGCCTCGAATTGTCCGGCGTGCTTGCGGGCGGCCATCGGATCCTCGACCGGATCGACGCCGCGGGCGGCGACGTCTTCCGCCGTCGGCCCGTGCTCACCGCCGCCGACTGGGCCGTCGTTGCGTGCCACGCCGTCATGCCGTCGCGACGGCACCTCGCGGCCGGGCCGACCGGAGCGCCGTCGTGACACCCGACGAATACTGCCGGCAGAAGGCGGCGGAGAGCGGGTCGAGCTTCTACTACAGCTTCATGTTCCTCCCGCCCGCGCGGCGGCGGGCGATCACCGCGCTCTATGCCTTCTGCCGCGAGGTCGACGACGTCGTCGACGAGACGAGCGATGCCGGCATCGCGGGCGCGAAGCTCGCGTGGTGGCGCGAGGAAGTGCACGCGGCCTTTGTCGGCGCGCCGCAGCATCCCGTGGCGCAGGCGCTCAAGCCCGTCGTCGCCGCGTATTCCTTGCCGGAGGCGCACTTCCAGGCCGTCATCGACGGAATGGCGATGGATCTCGAGCGCAGCCGCTATCTGGATTTCGTCGAGCTCGAGGCGTACTGCCACCGGGTCGCGGGCGTCGTGGGCCTCATGTCGGCGGAGATCTTCGGCTACGCCAACCCGGCGACCCGCGAGTATGCGCACGACCTCGGCATCGCGTTCCAGCTCACGAACATCGTCCGCGACGTCGGCGAGGACGCCCGGCGCGGCCGCATCTACCTCCCGCAGGAGGACCTCGCGCGCCACGGCGTAACCGCAGGCGCGATCCTCCGGCGTCAAGGAAGTGACGCGTTCCGCGCGCTGATGGCCGACGAGGTCGCGCGAGCGCGGGCATGGTACGCCCGCGCGCTCGCTGCGCTGCCCCCCGAGGACCGTGCAGCGCAGCGGCCGGGCCTCATCATGGCCGCCATCTACCGCACGCTCCTGGACGAGATCGTCCGCGACGGCTGCGCGGTGCTCGAGCACCGCGTCGCGCTCACGCCTCTGCGCAAGCTCTGGATCGCATGGAAGACCGCGCGCCTCGCCTCGTGAAGTCCTGCGTGCGATGACGGCGACCGCCGCGCCGCACGTTGCCGTCGTCGGCGCCGGCTGGGCTGGCTGCGCGTGCGCGCTCGTGCTCGCGAAGAAAGGCATCCGCGTCACGCTGCTCGAGCAGTCGCGCTCCCTCGGCGGACGTGCGCGCGGGGTCGTGCTCGACGGCGTCGCGCTCGACAACGGCCAGCACCTCCTGATCGGGGCTTACCGGCGCACGCTCGGTCTGATCGAGCACGTCCATCCCGCGGGCCGCGCCCCGCCGCTCTTCCAGCGCTTCCCGCTGACGCTGCAGCCGTTCGGCGCGGCGCCCGGCAGCATCGCGATGCGCGCGCGGCGCCTGCCCGCGCCGTTCCACCTCGCGAGCGCGGTGCTTGCCGCGCGCGGCCTCACGCTGCCCGAGCGAGTCGCGCTCGTCGGCGATTTCCGCCGCCTCGCCCGCGCCGGCTTTCGCACGCCGGCGGGCCAGACGGTCGCGCAGTGCTTCGCCGGCACGCCGCTGCGCGCGTTCGCGGCGGTGTGGGAGCCGCTGTGCATCTCGGCGCTCAACACGCCCCCCGAAGCCGCCTCGGCGCAGGTGTTCGCGAACGTGCTGAAGCATGCGTTCGCGGGCCGCGCCGGCGACAGCGACTTCCTCGTGCCGGCGAGCGATCTGACGTCGCTCTTCCCGGAGCCTGCGGCGCGCCTCGTGACCCGGCACGGCGGCGCGGTCAGGACCGGCGTCGCGGTGCGCGGCGTTGTGCGCACCTGCGACGGAATCGAGATCGACGTCGGCGGCGCGCGGGAGACGTTCGACGCGGCGGTCGTCGCGGTCGCGCCGCATCAGCTTGCGCCCACGCTCGGAGCGGGGGCGGAGATCGACGGCGTGTGGCGCGGCGCGCTCTCGCAGGTCGCGGCGCTGACCTGGGAATCGATCACGACCGTGTATCTCGCCTACGCCGATCCCGTCGCGCTGCCGCTGCCGATGCTCCGGCTCGACGATGCGCCGGGGCAATGGGTCTTCGACCGCAGCCGCGCGCTCGGCGCCGCCGCGCCCGGAGGCGCCCGCGGGCTCGTTGCGGTCGTCATCAGCACGAGCGGCCCGCACGATGCGCAGGACCAGGGCTCGCTCGCCGCCGATGCCGACGCGCAACTCCGGAGACTCGCGGGTCAGTGGCCGCTGCCCGTGTGGACGCGCGTGATCGCCGAGCGCCGCGCGACCTACGCGTGCACGCCGCGCGCGGCGCGGCCCGCGGCGGGCCGCGTGGGACCCGGTCTCTATCTCGCCGGCGACTACACTGACGCCGAGCTGCCCCCGACGCTGGAGGCCGCGACGCGCAGCGGCGTCGCCGCGGCGCGGACGGTGCTCGGCGACTGGAAGCTTGCGTCCGGTCAAGGCGAGGATCCGCACGGGCCGGTAGCGTAGTCGCAACGGCGCGCAATGCGCGCCCGCATCATGCGCTCCCACCGACATCGCTTCCTGCGGACGCTCGGCATCGCGGCGGCACTCGCGATGGCCTCGCACGGCGGCGAATCGCTGGCCCAGGCCTGTCTGGCGACCGAAGCAACGGGCGCGACGGCCGCGACGGCCGTGCTCACCGACGCCGACCTGCCGCCGGTCAAGCGGACGACGGCGAAATATTACCTGACCGCCGCAGCGGCGTATCCCTTGCTCGCCGCACAGCCCGATCGCGTCCTGTTCGTCGACGTCTGCACGCGCGCGGAGATCGCGTTCGTCGGCATGCCGCTCGCGGCCGACGCCAACGTTCCCTACCTGCTCCTTGCCGACACCGCCGGCTGGGACGAGGCCACGAAGGGGTTCCAGTTGACCCCGAATCCCGACTTCATCGCCGAGGTCGGTCGGCGCCTCGCCGCGAAAGGACTCACGAAGGACGACCCGGTCGTGCTGATGTGCCAGGGCGGCAGTCGCTCGGCGAAGGCCGCGGACGCGTTGACGGCGGCGGGCTACACGCTCGTCTTCTCGATCGTCGACGGCTTCGAGGGCGACCTCGCGACCGAGGGACCGACGAAGGGCCAGCGCACCGCCAACGGCTGGAAGAACGCGGGCCTGCCGTGGAGCTATTCGCTCGCGCGCGAGAAGATGTATCTGCCGAACTGAACGGCCGTCACGCCGCCCGCCCTCACAGACGCGAGCTCCGCTCCTTGGCCTCGCCCTGCTCGGTCGGGCGTCGCGCTCGCTCGCGCAGCACGAACTTCTGGATCTTCCCGGTCGACGTCTTCGGAAGCGGGCCGAAGACGACCGCCCGCGGCGCCTTGAAGTGCGCGAGATGCTCCCGACACCACGCGATGATGTCGTCCTCGGTGACGCTTGCGGCGCCGGGCTTGAGAGTGACGAACGCGCACGGCGTCTCGCCCCATTTCGGGTCGGGCCGGGCGACGACGGCGGCTTCCATCACGTCCGGGTGCCGGTAGAGACACTCCTCGACCTCGAGCGAGCTCACGTTCTCGCCGCCGGAGATGATGATGTCCTTCGCGCGGTCCTTGATCTCGACGTAGCCGTCCGGATGCCGCACGGCGAGGTCGCCCGTGCGGAACCAGCCGCCGGCGAAGGCGGCACCGCTCGCCTTCGCATTCTTGAGATAGCCCTTCATCACGGTGTTCCCGCGCAGCATGAGCTCGCCGAGCGTCGCGCCGTCGCTCGGCACCGGCACGCCGGTCGCCGGATCCGCGACGCGGATCGCGGCCAGCGTCGGCATGGGCACGCCCTGCCGCGCCATCCGTTGCGCACGTTCGGCGGGCGGCAGGTCGGTCCACCCGGGCTGCGGCGCGCACAGCGTCGCGGGCCCGTACGACTCGGTGAGCCCGTAGAGATGCGTCACCCGGAAGCCCATCTTCTCCATCGCCTCGATCACCGCCGAGGGCGGCGCGGCGCCGCCGGTCGCCACGTCGACGACGTGATCGAACCGGATCTTCACGTCGTCGGGCGCGTGCACCAGCATGTTGAGCACGATCGGCGCGCCGCAGAGGTGGGTGACGCCGTGGTCGCGGATCGCGGGAAAAATGAGCGCCGGATCGACGCGTCGCAGGCACACGTGCGTGCCGCCCGCAGCAGTGACGGCCCACGTGTAGGTCCACCCGTTGCAGTGGAACATCGGCAGCGTCCACAGGTAGACCGACGCCGGCGCGAGCCCGAATGCGAGTGCGTTACCGAGCGCGTTCAGGTACGCGCCGCGATGGTGATAGACGACGCCCTTCGGATCGCCCGTCGTGCCGGAGGTGTAGAGAAGCGCGAGCGAATCCCACTCGTCGTGCGGGCCCGGCCATGCGGACGAGGGGTCGCCCTCGGCGAGCAGGTCCTCGTAGCGGAGGCTGCCGAGGCGCGGGCCGGAAGGACCCGCCGGATCGTCGAGGTCGACGACGAGGAGCTCGCGCCGGGTCCGCGCGAGCGCGTCCTTCACGATCGGCGCGTACTCGGCGTCGGTCAGCAGCACCTTCGCCTCGCCGTGGTCGAGGCAGAACGCGATCGTCGCCGCGTCCTGCCGGTAGTTGAGCGCGTTCAGCACGGCGCCCAGCGCGGGGACCGCGTAGTGCGCCTCGAGCATCGGCGGAATGTTCGGCGCCATCACCGCGACCGTGTCGCCGCGGCCGACGCCGCGCCGCGCCAGCGCGCTCGAAAGGCGACGGCAGCGCGCCTCGAAGTCCCGATACGTGCAGGCGGACCCAGCGTGCCGGACCGCGACCTTGTCGGGCCACACGAGCGCGCTGCGCTCGAGGAACGACACCGGCGTGAGCGGAACGCGGTTCGCCGCGTTCGGTTCGAGGTCGCGGACGAACGGGTGGTCCGCGCCGAGCGGCGCATCGCTCATCCGGTCCTCCGTGGGTTCACCTCGCGCGCGCAGTCCGCGTCGCGCCGGTCCGGTTGCGCATCAGCCGCTGCTGCTCCCGGTTCCATTCGCGCTCCTTGATCGCGGCGCGCTTGTCGTACTGCTTCTTGCCCTTCGCCAGGCCGACGTCGAGCTTCACGCGTCCGCGACTGTAATGGAGATTCAGCGGCACGAGCGTATAGCCGGCGCGCTCGACCTGGCCGACGAGGCGATGGATCTCGCTCTTGTGCAGGAGGAGCTTCCGCGTGCGCGTCGGGTCCGCGCGCACGTGCGTGGAGGCCGTCGCGAGCGGGGTGACGTGAGCGCCAATCAGCACGATCTCGCCGCCTTTCACGATCACGTACGCCTCCTTCAGCTGGGCGCGGCCCGCGCGGATCGCCTTGACCTCCCAGCCTTCGAGCGAGAGCCCCGCCTCGAATTTCTCCTCGACGAAGTAGTCGTGATAGGCTTTTCTGTTGTCGACGATGCTCATGGAGGCGGGAAATGCGCGACCGGGCGCGCCCCGCGACGGGCGCCGCGACGCCGTCCGGGCAAGCCGCAATTCTATCGAAGACCCATGGCCAGCGTGCGGAAGTCGGTGCTCGTGCCCTTCGGCGCGCCGGAGATGTTCGAACTCGTCGACGACGTGGAGCGCTATCCGGAGTTCCTGCCGTGGTGCGCGGGCGCCCGCGTGCTCGAGTCGCAGCCGGGCGGCAAGACGGCGCGCATCGACATCGACTACCACGGCGTCCGCGCCCATTTCACGACGGGCAACGCGAACCGTGCGCCGGAGTCGATCGTCGTCACGTTGAAGGACGGACCGTTCCGTCACCTGCATGGCGAGTGGCGCTTCAAGGCGCTCGCGCCGTCGGCCTGCAGGATCGAGCTCGAGCTCGCCTGGGAGTTCCGGACGCACGCGCTCGAGCGGGTCGTGGGCCCGGTCTTCGGCCACATCGCCAACACCTTCATCGACGCGTTCGTCCGCCGCGCCGAGTCCGGGCACGGCCCGTCCCCGTGAAGGTGACCGTCGTCTGGGCGACGCCGACCGTGCAGGACGTCGTGCCGCTCGAGTTGCCGGAAGGGGCCACGATCGCCGACGCGATCGGGCGCTCGGATCTCGTGCGCGCCTACGATCTCGATCCCGGCCGGCTGGCCTACGCCGTGCACGGCAGGCGCCGCGTTGCGACGGCATCTCTCGCCGACGGCGATCGCGTCGAGATCACGCGCCCGCTCGTCGCCGAGGCGAAGGAAGCGCGGCGCCGCCGGGCCGCCGCGGCGCCGCTGCCCGGGCCCAAACCCAAGCAAAAGCGTCGGATTTGATTCACGAATGGGTTGCCCGATCGCACGGTGATCGACGACAATGCCGCCCGTGCGCCTCCTCCCCCATTCGCCGATCGTCACGGCCGCCCTCGGCATCGCGCTCGCCTGCGCGTCGGTGCCGGCCGCCGCCGATGAGCCGCCGGCGCGCTCGCTCGCCGACCATGCGACGGCCGCGGTCCGCGTTGCGGCGTCGAGCGCGTGGGACGCTGCCCGCACCCTCACCTCGGCTGCGCTCGACCTGATCGGCATTCGCTACCGGTGGGGCGGCGCGACGCCGGCCACCGGGCTCGATTGCAGCGGCCTCGTCCAGTTCGTGTTCCAGCAGACGACCGGCGTCACGCTGCCGCGCTCGGCGAAGGAAATGAGCAGGCTTGGCGACAAGATCGCGCTCGCGGACCTCCAGCCCGGCGACCTCGTGTTCTTCAACACGCGGCGCTTCGCGTTCTCGCACGTCGGCATCTATCTTGGCGACAACCGCTTCATCCACGCGCCGCGCCGCGGCCGCGAGGTCGAGGTGGCGACGATCGACCACAACTACTGGCAGCAGCGCTTCAATGGCGCGCGGCGGCTGATCGGCGTGTTGCCGGAGATGATGCCCGCGATCGTGTCCGAGGCGACCGCGGCGATGCCGGAGCCCCCGCCGGCCGCCGACCCGCCGGCGGAGCTCGCCGACTCGCCCTGATCCGGTCCGGTCAGGGCTTCGCGCCGGCCCGCGTAAGCCGCGCGATCATCGCCGTGTCGTTGCCGCGCCGCGCCCAGTCGAGCGCGCTGGCCCCGTTCTCGTTGCGGCGGTTCACGTCGGCGCCGCGCGCGATCAGCAGCTCGGCGGTCGACGTACGCCCCTCGCGCACCGCCATCATCAGCGGCGTCGTGCCGTTGGGCGACGGGGCGTCGATGTTGGCGCCCTCGGCCAGCAGGTAGCGCACCACGTCGTCGTGGCCGCCGGTGGCCGCGTAGCTCAACGCCGTCCAGCCGGCCCGGTCGACCTCGGCACCGCGCGCGCGCAGCTTCTTCACGATCTCGAGGTGGCCGTTCAGCGCCGCGGTCATGAGGGCGGTGTCGCCGAATCGGTTGCGAACGTTGACGTCGGCGCGACCGGCCAGGAGCACGTCGACGGTGGCCGTGAACCCGCCCCGCGCCGCGACGATGAGCACCGGCTCTCCGTTCGGGTCCACCGTGTTGGGATCCACGCCGCGCGCAAGCATCGCGCGCACGTCGGAAGCGCGGTCGTTCCCGACCGCCACGATGAAATCCTCGTAGAGCCTCTGCGCGGCGGCCGGCGGCTGCCAGGCGAGCGCGATCAGCGCGGCGGCGGCCCGCAGGAAGGAACGGCGGTCATGCGGCACGGGCGACCTCGATCTGGAACAGGCGGAAGAAATTGGCGCTCGTCTCGCGCGCGATCGTCTCGACCGGCACGCCGGTGAGGCGAGCGAGCTCCTCCGCAACGTGCGGGACGAACGCAGGCTCGTTGGTCTTGCCGCGATGCGGCACGGGCGCGAGATACGGCGAGTCGGTCTCGATCAGCATCCGGTCGCGCGGAACGCGGCGCGCGACGTCCTTCAGTGCCTGGGCATTCCTGAAGGTGACGATGCCGGAGAACGAGATGTGGAAGCCGAGATCGAGCGCCGCGCGCGCGACCTCCCATGTCTCGGTGAAGCAGTGCATGACGCCGCCCGCCTCGCCCGCGGACTCCTCGCGCATGATCGCGAGCGTGTCCTCGCCGGCGGACCGCGTGTGGATGACGAGCGGCTTGCCCGCGCGACGCGCGGCGCGGATATGCGTGCGGAACCGTTCGCGCTGCCATTCGACGTCGCCGGTCTCGCGGTAGTAGTCGAGCCCGGTCTCGCCGATGGCGACGACTTTCTCGCGCGCCGCCAGCGCCACCAGATCATCGACCGTCGGCTCCGGCGTGTCGGGATAATCCGGATGCACGCCGACGGTCGCGTACAGGTTCGGGTGCCCCGTCGCGAGCGCGTGCACGGCAGGCCAGTCGGGCAGGTTGACCGAGATGCAGAGCGCGTGCGTGACGCGCGCCGCGGCCATTGCGTCGAGCAGCGCCGGCAGCCGGCCCGCGAGCTCCGGGAAATCGAGATGACAGTGGGAATCGACGAACACGGGACGCCGGCCGCGAACGCACTGCCGGCGACCGGCAGCCGGCCACGGACCGCAGCACTACATGGTGTGGGTCGGGCGCGGCGACGCGAGCGACTCGCCCAGGATCTTCTCGATCTGCGCGCGCGCTGCGGCGCCGGTGTCGTCCTGCGTGAACTGGACGCCGATGCCCTGCGTGCGGTTGCCCTGCACGCCCTCCGGCGTGATCCAGATGACCTTCCCCTGCACCGCGATCCGGTTCGGATCGTCCATCAGCGAGAGGAGCATGAATACTTCCTCGCCGAGCTGGTACTGGCGCGACGTCGGGATGAAGATGCCGCCGCCCTTGAGGAACGGCATGTAGGCAGCGTACAGCGCGGCGCGCTCGCGGATGTTGAGCGACAGGACGCCCGGGCGCGCGCCCCCGGCGGCGAGCGCGGCGCTCGCGGCGGACCCGGCTGCCTTGCTGTCTGCCATCAGAACAGTCCCCGGTAGTCGATCAACAGCGCCTCGGCGACCAGGCGCGGCACCAGCGGATGCGAGAGCTGCGCGCGCTGCTGCAGGAGCGACCGATGATAACCAAAGAGCGGCACCCGCGCCACCCGGCCCGCGAGCGTCGCGAGCGCGCGCGCCGCATCGGGATTCTGCCGCACACCTGCGCCGGACGCGACCCGCGCGAGGTCGGCCGTCCACGCGATCAACCACTCGATCGCCCACGCGAGGCGACCGCGCCGCTCGTCCTTGCCCGCGGCGTCGATGCGCGCGGCGAGCTTCGCCACGGACAGCCGCGCGGGCTCGGCGAGCGCCGCGATCCAGGCGCGGCGCTCGTCCTGCACCGCAGCGTCGGCATGCGACAGCGCGGCGAGCGGCGCGCCGCCCGCCTGCGCGAGGGCGAGCTCGGGCTCCGCGACGCCGTGCGCCACGAGCCACGACCGCGCCTCCGTATCGGAGGGCAGCGGCGCCGGGAGCTTCCGGCACCGCGACACCACCGTCGGCGCGAGCCGACCGGGCGCGTCGGAGACGAGAATCAGGTACGTGCCGGCCGGCGGCTCCTCGAGCGTCTTGAGCAGCGCGTTGGCGGCCGCGGCGTTCATGCGGTCGGCCGGCGCGACGACGGCGACCTTCGCGCGGTGGCGGTGGCTCGTGATCTCGACAAAGTCGATCAGCGCGCGCACGCGGTCGACCGGGATCTGATCGACCGCCTCGAGAAGCCCGGTGTCGGGGTCGGTCTGCAGCAATTCGAGGCGCATCAGGTCCGGATGTGCGCCGGCCATCGCGTAATGACAGCCGGCGCAGACACCGCATCCGAGACCGTCCGGCCCCGGTGTCTCGCAAAGGAGCGCCTGCGCGAGGCCGAGCGCGAACGCGTGCTTGCCGATGCCGCGCGGGCCGTGGACGAGGAACGCATGCGCGAGCGTGCCGCGTTGCGCGACGAGCTGCGCCAGGGGAGCCGGCTGCCACGGGAGCAGCGGCAGCCACGGCAACGCGGCCGCGCCGGTGTCCTCGCCGCCGCGTTCCATCGTCATCCTCGCGCCGCCAGCGCGGCCAGGTGCGCGTCGAGCGTCGACCGCACTTCGGCCAGGGGGCGGGTGCTGTCGACCACGCGAAAGCGCTGTGGATCCGCCCGCGCGCGATCGAGATAGGCGCCGCGGACCCGATCGAAGAAGGCGCCTGCCTCGAGCTCGAACTTGTCGAGAGCGCGCCCTGCCACCTGCG
The DNA here is from genome assembly GCA_963734055.1 of uncultured beta proteobacterium. GTDB lineage: Bacteria > Pseudomonadota > Gammaproteobacteria > Burkholderiales > Casimicrobiaceae > CAIWHR01. Next base: position 301,897 of record CAVTFQ010000007.1, on the reverse strand, counting down.
ACCGGTCGAGCCGCTCGCGCGAAACGCCCGTCGGCACGTCGAACAGCAGCGTGAGATCCGGCTGGCAGTCGCCGTGGATCCACTCCTCGAGTTGCCGGATGCGATCGCGATCGACGCCGTGGCCGCCGCCCTGGTACGCGTAGGTCGCGTCGGTGAACCGGTCGCACAGCACCCAGGCGCCGCGCCCGAGCGCGGGCCGGATCACGCGGTCGAGATGCTCGCGCCGCGCGGCGAACATGAGCAGCGCCTCGCTGTCGTGCGTCATCGGCTCGCGCAGGATCAGCGAGCGCAGCGCCTCGCCGATGGCCGTTCCCCCCGGCTCTCGCGTGGCAACGACTGCGTGCCCCGCCGCCTCGAGGCGCCCGCAGAGCCAAGGCAGGTGCGTGCTCTTGCCGGCGCCGTCGATGCCTTCGAGCGTGATGAAGCGGCCGGTGCGTGCGGTCATGGGCGGTCGGGAACGCGGCACGCGCCGAAGAAATCAGCGGCCGCCTTTCTGGAATTTTGCCACGGCGCGGTTGTGATCGGCGAGGCTCGCCGAGAACTCGCTCGTGCCGTCGCCGCGCGCGACGAAATAGAGGTAGGGCGTCGCCGGCGGATTCGTCGCCGCATCGAGCGACGCCTGGCTCGGCAGCGAGATCGGCGTTGGCGGCAGCCCGTCGCGCGTGTATGTGTTGTACGGCGTGTCGGCCTCGAGATCGCGCTTGCTCAGGTTGCCGCCGAAGCGATCGCCCATCCCGTAGATGACGGTCGGATCGGCCTGCAGCCGCATTCCGGCCTTGAGCCGGTTCACGAGCACCGATGCGATGAGCGGACGGTCCGCGAGGCGCCCGGTCTCCTTCTCCACGATCGAGGCCAGGATCAGCGCTTCGTAGGGGGTCCGCAACGGCAGATCCGGCGAGCGCCGCGCCCAGGCCGCGTCGAGGCGCGCCCGCATGAGACGGTGCGCTCGGTCGAGCAGCGCGAGGTCGCTCGAGCCCGCGACGAAATAGTAGGTATCGGGAAAGAACCAGCCCTCGGGGGCGACGCCGGCGGCGCCGAGCTTCGCCATGAGCTCGGCACCGCGCAGCGCAGGTGTGGTGTTGGCGACGTCGACCGCGGACGCGAGCTGATCGAGGAGCTGACCAAACGTCGAACCCTCGACGATCGTGAGCGATGCCTGCGTCACCTCGCCCTGCGTCAGCCGGTCGAGGAGCTCGGGCAGCGTCACGCCCTGCTCGATCTCGTAGTTTCCGGCCTTGATCGTCCGGTCGACGCCACGCAGTCGCGCCAGCGCGACGAGAGGCCAATGGGAGGACAGCACGTTGGCCGCGGCGAGGTCGCGGGCGACCGACTTGAGGGTCTGCCCCGGCCGCACGTCGAAGGCGAGCGGCGACACCGGCAGCGGAAGCGGCTGCGCGAGCCACCATCGTGCGAACACCGTCGCGCCACCTGCGACGAGGAGCAGCACGACGACGGAGGACAACGCGAGGCGCGAAAGGCGGGACAAGGGACGACAGCGGAAGGCAGCGGAGGCGCGGCCAGGGCGACCGTGCGAACCGGCGGATTATAATCGCCCGATGCAGGCCTCGCGATCGTGCAGCGCGCAAGCGCGTCGCAACGGAAACGTTCGGTTCGCCGCGGCGACGGGCTTCACGCTGATCGAGATCCTGGTCGTCATCGTGATCCTCGGCATCCTCGCCGCGCTCGTCGTGCCGCGTGTGCTCGAGCGTCCCGACGAGGCGCGCGCGGTCGCCGCGAAGAGCGACATCGCGGCGATCATGGGGGCGCTCAAGCTCTATCGGCTCGACAACCAGCGCTATCCGACGACGGAGCAGGGACTCGCCGCGCTGGTGGCGGCTCCGACCGAGGCGCCGGTGCCGCCCAACTGGAAGCCGGGCGGTTACCTGGAGCGGCTGCCGAAGGACCCGTGGGGCCAGCCGTACCAGTACCTGAACCCCGGGCTTCGCGGCGAGATCGACGTGTTCAGCTTCGGCGCCGACGGCCAGCCCGGCGGAACCGGCATCGACGCGGACATCGGATCGTGGTCGCTCTGACGCGCACCGTCGCGACGCGAACGCGCCCACGACGTTCGGGCTTCACGCTGGTCGAGGTGCTCGTCGTCATCGTCATCATCGGATTGGTCGCGGGCCTCGTGGTCCTCGGCGTCGGCGGCGACGAGCGGCAGACGACCGAGCGCGAGGCGAAGCGTCTCGCCGGCGCGCTCGAGCACGCCGCCGCCGCGGCCCAGTGGCGCGCGGAGACGCTCGGTGTGTCGGCCGAGGGTGCGGGATACCGGTTCTGGCGGCGCGGCGCCGACGACCGGTGGAGCGCGCTCGCCGACGATGACGTCCTCGCGCCGCGGATGCTTCCCGCGGGCATCACCGTGCAGCCCGTCGCGTTCGCCGGCGCACCGGTGCCGGCCAACATGATCCTCCCGTTCCGCGCGAGCGGGCGCAACGAACCCTACGCGCTTGTCGTCGCATCGTCCGCATGGTCGCTCGAAGTCGCCGCCGATCCGCTGAACCGCGTCCGCATCGCCGCGACCGCGGATTCACGCTAGTCGAGATCCTGGTCGCGCTCGCGATCCTCGCGGTCGCGCTGGCGGCCGGTATGCGCGCGGTCGCGCAGGCGGCGGACGGCGCGACGCTCCTCAAGCAACGCACCCTCGCGCTGTGGGTCGCGCAGAATCGGCTCGCGGCCGCGCAGGTGGCCGCGCCGTGGCCTGCGCTCGGCACGCGCGAGGGCGAAGCGCAGCAGGCTGGCACGCGGCTCGCCTGGCGCGAGCGCGTCACGGCGACGCCGAACCCCGCGTTCCGCAAGATCGAGATCACCGTCGGGGATCCGGCGGTCCCGGACTACGCGCTCGCGCGGATCGCGGGCTACGTCGGAACGCCCTCGCAGCGATGACGAGCCGAGGCCGCGGGTTCACGCTGGTCGAGCTTCTGATCGCGCTCGCGATCCTTGCGCTCGTCGCGATCCTCGGTTATCGCGCGGTCTCGTCGCTGACCGAAAGCGAGGCGCGGCTCGCAGCCGAATCGGAGCGCTGGCGCGGACTCGACGCCCTGTTCGCGCGGCTCGAATCCGACATGCGCAGCGCGCAGCCGCGCGAGGTGCGCACCGCGGGGACGATCGAGCCCGCATGGCTCGCGCGCACCGACGCGAGCGGCAACGCGGAGCTCCGCGTCTCGCGCGCGGGCCCCGAATTCACGCTGGAGCCGGGAAGCGGGGGACAGCGCCTCGGCTACCGGCTAAGCAACGGCGCGGTCGAGGTGCTCTACTGGCCGCACCTCGACGAGCCCGCCGGCGTTTCGCCGACGGCGTACGCCCTCGCCGGCGGCATCGCGCGCTTCGACGTCGCGTATCTCGACGGCCGCGGCGGCTGGCACGATCACTGGCCGCTGCTCGGCGAGGACGCCGTCCCGCGCGCCGTGCGGGTCGTCCTCACGCTCGACGATGGCGCGGTCGTCGAGCGTTGGATCACGCTGCGATGAGGACATCTGCGCCGGCACGGGCCCGCGGCGCCGCGATCGTGCTCGCAATGCTGCTCGCGGCGCTCGCCGCCGCGGTGGCAGCGACGGTGTTCGCCGACCAGCAGCGCTGGAGTCGCACCGCCGAGCATCGCCGCGACCAGGTGCAGGCGCAGGCCCTCGTCGTCGCCGGCGTGCAGTGGGGCCGTCAGATCCTCTACGACGATGCGCAGCGCTCGGCGATCGATCATCTGGGCGAGCCATGGGCCGTGGCCTTGCCGCCGATTCCGCTCGACAACGGCGAAGTGCGCGGGGCGATCGTCGACGCGCAGGCACGGCTCAACGTCAACGCGCTCGGCGCAAGCGGCCCGAGCGCGGACGTCGAGCGCGAGCGGCTCGCCCGGCTGTTCGCGCAACGCAGCGGGCCGGCAGCGGCGATCGACGCGATCGCCGACTGGATCGACCGCGACACGATCGCCCGCGACGGGGGCGCCGAGGATGCGTGGTACGTGGCGCGCCCGCGCGGCGGCCTCGCCGCCAACGCGCCGCTCCTGCGCGTGGCCGAGCTCGCGGAAATCAAGGGCGTCACGCCGGCCTCGCTCGCCGCCGTCGCGCCTTACCTGACGGCGCTGCCGGCCGGGACCCCGGTCAACGTCAACACCGCGCCGCCCGAGGTGCTGGCCGCGGTCGTCGACAAGCTCACGGGCGACGGCCTCGCGCGCCTCGTCGCGTCGCGCGCGCAGAAGCCGTTCACGACCGTCGCCGAATTGCGCGCGCGCCTTCCGTCCCCGGCGACTTTGACGAGCGACGACGCCCTCAGCGTCAAGAGCGACTACTTCTACGTGACGATCGAGGCGCGCCAAGGGGCCACCGTGGCGCGCGCCCGCGCCCTCCTCCACCGGCGCAGCGGCGAATGGCCCGACGTCGTCTGGCAGGTCGTCGAATAAGGGTCCGGTAGACTTGACGGCATGACCACGCTGCGCGTCCACCTCGCGGCTGAGCCGGCACCCGGCGCCGTTGCGGCGTGGGCGCTCTTCGACGGCGCAGGCCGCTGCACACGTACCGGCCGCTCGGCTGCGACCGCGTGGCCGGCGGCCGATCGCGTCGAGGCCGTGCTCGCGGCTTCGCAGGTCCGCATCGCGAGCGTCGGCCTGCCGCCGCTCGCGCCGGCGCGCATCGCGGCCGCGGCGCGATTCGCCGTCGAGGACCAGCTGGCGGGCCCCGTCGGCGCGCAGCACCTCGCCGTGTCGCGCCAGGGGCCCGACGGCCGGGTGCGCGTGGTCATCGCCGCGCGCGCGCTCGCCGCCGCGCTGCGCGAAGCGCGCACGCCGGGTTCGTCGACACCGCGGTTCTCGCGCGCAATCGCCGAGCCCGACCTCGCCGTGCCCTATCGCGGATGGCGCTGGTGCGCGGCGACGCCCGAGGGCGACGGCTTCGTCCGCCGCAACGACGGCAGCGCGTTTCCCGTCTCTGCCGACCCCTCGGGCGGACTGCCTCCGGAGCTCGCGCTCGCGCTCGCGCAGGCGCGGCGCGACGGCACAGCGCCGCCGGAGATTCGCATCGAGCGCGACGCAGACGCTGCGGACCTCGCGCGATGGGAGCGGGACTCGGGCGTGCCGTGCGTCGCCGCGTCCGCATGGCGTTGGGCGGCGGCGCCGCCCGCGGCCTTCGCGGAGGCCGTCGATCTGCTGCAGGGAGAGTTCGCGCTCGCGCCACCCGCGCCGCGCGGCGCGCGCGCGCGGCTGTTCGCGCCCGCGCTGGCGCTCGCCGCGATCGCGCTCGGCGTGCACGTGATCGCGACGGTCGGCGAGTGGGGCTCGCTGCGCCTCGACAGCTGGCGCCAGGCGCGCGCCTGGCGTGCGCTGGCCGCCGACGCCCGCATCGCCCCCGAGGCGGCCCCCACGCCCGCGGCGGCGCGCGCGGCGCTCGCGCAGCGTTATGCGGAGCAAAGACACGCGCACGGCCTCGCGGCCCCGGACGACGCCTTGCCGCTGCTCGCGCGCGCCGCGCCGGCGCTGCGCATCCTCCCTGCGGGCAGCGTCAAGACCGCGACGTACACCGACGGTCACTGGACGCTCGATCTCGCGCGGACGGAGCCGAATGCCGTCGAGCAGCTCGACGCGCGGCTGCGCGAGGCCGGCGTTCCGGCGTTGGTCGCGACGACGGCGGCCGGGGTCCGCTTCCGCCTCGGTACGCTGTGATGGCGAGCTCCCCTGCGTCCCTGCGTGCGCCGTCGACCCTCGCGCGCTGGTGGTCCGTCAAGCCTTCAGGCGAGAGGGCGCTCCTCGGGAGCGCAGCGGCGATCGCGCTCGCGGTCATCGCGTGGCTCGCCGTGTGGCAGCCCCTCGCGCGCGATATCGCCGCGCTGCGCGTCGCCAACGCGCGCGATGCCGTAGCGCTCGCCGAAGCGCGTCGCATGGGTGAGGACAGCGCGGGCCTCGCCCGCACCACGGCGCCTGCCGTGGCCGCCGACCCGCGCGCCGACTTCGAGCGCGTCGTGACGCAGCAGGGCCTCCGGCCCGCGCTCACTCAACAGGAGTGGAAGGACGGCCGGCTCTACGTCACCTTCGGCGCGGTCCCCTTCGACGCGCTCGTCGCCACGCTCGAGGCGTTGCAGCGCGAGGCGCGGCTGCGCGTCGTCACCGCGACGATCGCCGCGCGCGTCGAGCCGGGCGCGGTGCGCGCGGAGCTCGTGCTCGGGCGCTGAGGCGCCGTCGTTCGCGATGCGCCGGGCGCTCGTCACCCTTGCTGCGCTCATCGTGGTCGTCGCGGCCATCGTCGCCCTCGCGCCGGCGGCGATCGTCTCGGCCGCGGTCGAGCGGCTCCCCGGAGGCGCCGTTTCGCTCGCGGAAACGCAAGGTACCGTCTGGCAAGGCCGCGGCACGCTCGACGTGCGCAGGACGCTGCGCATTCCGCTGGCGTGGCGCCTCGAGCCCCTTCCGCTCGCCCGAGGCGAGGCCCGGGTCACGATCGTTCCTCCCGCGGGCGCAGCAACGCCCCGCGCCGAGATCAGCGCGCGTCGCGATGCCGTGACGCTGCGCGGGCTGGAGCTGTCGCTCCCCGCGGAAACGATCACTGCGCTCGCGCCGCGCGCGGGCGTCCGGCTCGAAGGCGAGCTGAACGTCGCCTCGCCTTCGCTCGCATGGACGCGAACTTCGTTTGCCGGCGGCGCGGCGGTCCGGTGGCGGGACGCGCGCTTCGCGATCGCGAACCAGCCTGCGATGGCCCTGGGCAACGTCAGCGCCAATCTCGCGGCGACGGCAGACCGGCTCGCCGGTCCCGTCACCAACGAGGGCGGCGACTTCGACGTGCGCGGCACGGTGTCGCTCGGCGCGCGCGGAGATCCCGACGTCGCGCTGACGCTGACCCCCCGCAGCGGCAACGCGGCGCAGGCGCGCTCGTTGCATCTCTCGACACTGCCCGACGGCAGCGGCTGGAACGTCGAGTACCGGGCGGAGCCGCGGTGAGCCGGCGGCGCGCCCGCCCGCGCCGGCAGGCCGCCGCGGCGCGCTCCGCGCCAAGCGCCTCGGCAAGGCCTCCGCCCCGCGTCGCCGGCATCGACGCGCTGCGCGGAGGCGCGCTCGTCCTCATGGTCGCCTACCACTTCGCCTTCGACCTGCGCTTCTATCGCGTCGTCGCCGCCGACTTCGAGCACGATCCGTTCTGGCTCGGCTTCCGCGCCCTGATCGTGACGTCGTTCCTGCTTCTCGTCGGCGCAAGCCTCGTCCTCGCCGACCGCGCGGACGCGCCGCCCGCGCATTTCTGGAGGCGCGTCGGAGTGATCGCGGCCTGCGCCCTCGCCGCGAGCGCCGGCAGCTGGATCGTCTTCCCGCGGACGTTCATCACGTTCGGGATCCTGCACTGCATTGCGGTGACGTCGATTCTCGCGTGGCCGTTCGTGCGCCGGCCCGGGCTCGCCCTCGCGATCGGAGTCGCGGCGATCGCGGCCGGTCTCACGCTGTCGCACCCGTTCTTCGACACGCGTGCCTGGTCATGGGTCGGCTTCACGACGCACAAGCCGGCCACCGAGGACTACGTTCCGCTCTTCCCGTGGGCGGGCGTCGCGTTCGTCGGGATCGCGATCGGGCACGTGCTCGCCCGCGCGTCGTTCCGTCCCCTCGCGCCATTCGCCACCGCGCCGCGCTGGCTCACGTTCATCGGGCGGCACAGCCTCGCCTTCTACATGGTCCACCAGCCGATCCTGCTCGGCCTGCTCTGGATCGTGGTCGGACACTGAGGCGCCGAAGGATTGCGGGCCGCGCGAATCCGCTATAATCACGGACTTGCAGGCGCGTAGCTCAGCTGGTTAGAGCACCACCTTGACATGGTGGGGGTCGTTGGTTCGAGTCCAATCGCGCCTACCAGTCGACCTACGCTTACGACGCACGACCGAAAGGCATGGTTATGACACCGCGAACGCGTGGAGACGCCCTGTAGGGAACGCGAGCGCGCACGTCGTCGGTTCACGGAAAAGTGCGGCTCGTCCGCACTTTTTTCGTTTCTGGAGTCCGCCATGCCCAAGATTCGATTGCCCGACGGCGCCGTGAAGGAATTTCCGGCGTCCGTCACCGTCGCCGAGGTCGCCTCGTCGATCGGTCCCGGCCTCGCCAAGGCCGCGCTCGCCGGTCGCGTCGACGGCAAGCTCGTCGACACCTCGCACGAGATCGCGAGGGACGCCGACGTCGCGATCGTCACCGACAAGGACCCGGCGGGCCTCGAAGTCCTGCGCCATTCGACCGCGCACCTGCTCGCCTATGCGGTGAAGGAGCTCTTCCCCGACGCGCAGGTGACGATCGGACCCGTGATCGAGGACGGCTTCTACTACGACTTCTCGTTCAAGCGGCCGTTCACGCCCGAGGACCTGGCCGCGATCGAGGCCAAGATGGCCGAGCTCGCGAAGAAGGACGAGCCCGTCACCCGAAAGCTGCTGCCGCGCGACGAGGCCGTCGCCTATTTCCGCGGCATCGGCGAGCACTACAAGGCCGAGATCATCGCGGCGATTCCCGCCGACGAGCCGATCTCGCTCTATACCGAGGGCAAGTTCACCGACCTCTGCCGCGGGCCGCACGTCCCGTCGACCGGCAAGCTCAAGGTGTTCAAGCTCATGAAGCTCGCCGGCGCGTACTGGCGCGGCGACTCGCGGAACGAGATGCTCCAGCGCATCTACGGAACGGCCTGGGCGAAGAAGGAGGAGCAGGACGCCTATCTGCACCGGATCGAGGAAGCGGAGAAGCGCGACCACCGCCGGCTGGGCCGCGCGCTCGACCTCTTCCACCTGCAGGAAGAGGCGCCCGGCATGGTGTTCTGGCACCCGAAGGGCTGGTCGCTCTGGCAGCAGGTCGAGCAGTACATGCGGCGCGTCTACCAGGACAACGGCTACCAGGAGGTGCGCGCCCCGATGATCCTCGACCGCAGCCTGTGGGAGCGCTCGGGGCACTGGGAGAACTACAAGGAGAACATGTTCACCACGGAGTCCGAGAAGCGCGATTTCGCGATCAAGCCGATGAACTGCCCCGGCCACGTGCAGATCTTCAACTCGGACCTCCGGAGCTACCGCGACCTGCCGCTGCGCTACGGCGAGTTCGGCGCCTGCCACCGCAACGAGGCCTCCGGCGCGCTGCACGGCCTCATGCGCGTGCGGGGATTCACGCAGGACGACGGCCACATCTTCTGCGCGCCCGACGATATCGAGTCCGAGGTGACCGCGTTCAACAAGCTCGCGCTGGCGGTCTACAAGGATTTCGGGTTCGAGGACATTGCGATCCGGCTGTCGCTGCGCCCGGAAAAGCGCATCGGGGCCGACCATGTGTGGGACCGCGCCGAAGGAGCGCTGCGCACGGCGCTCGGAGCCTGCGGGGTCGAGTGGACCGACCTCCCCGGCGACGGCGCCTTCTACGGACCCAAGATCGACTACAGCCTTCGGGATTCGCTCGGGCGCTCGTGGCAGTGCGGCACCATGCAGGTGGATTTCCAGATGCCCGGACGCCTGGGTGCCGAGTACGTCGACGAGGACAACAGCCGCAAGACCCCGGTCATGCTGCACCGGGCCATCGTCGGCTCCCTCGAGCGCTTCATCGGGATGCTGATCGAGCACCACGCGGGCGCCCTGCCCCTCTGGCTCTCGCCGATCCAGGCGGTCGTCCTGACCATCACCGATCGCCAGACCGCCTACGCCCGGGAGCTCCAGGGCCGGCTCAAGGCGGCCGGCTTCCGCGTGGCGGCCGATTTGCGCAACGAGAAAATTACCTATAAAATTCGGGAACATAGCCTGCAGAAGCTCCCTTACCAGCTGATCGTCGGCGACAAGGAAGTGCAGGCTGCACAGGTGGCCGTGCGAACCCGCGGCGGCGAGGATCTCGGGGCGATGCCCTTGGACGCCTTGCTCGCGCGCCTCCGCGAGGAGGTCGCGGCGCGTCGTTGAGACGACGACGCGCATCCGCGCGGAGGCACGGTCTGTCTTTTGATGACCCGGAGGAACGGCAATAGCCCAGGACAGAGCACCACGGATCAATCTGGAGATCAACTCTCCCGAAATCCGCCTCGTAGGAGAGGAAGGCGAGCAGCTCGGCATCGTGCCGCTGGCGGAAGCCATGGCGAAGGCGGAAGCCGCGGAGCTCGATCTCGTCGAGATCGCCCCGACGGCGAAGCCGCCGGTTTGCCGGATCATGGATTACGGCAAGTTCAAGTACCGCGAGGCGAAGAAGCAGCACGAGGCGAAGCTCAAGCTCAAGCAGATCCAGGTCAAGGAGGTGAAGTTCCGCCCCGGCACCGACGAGGGCGACTACAAGATCAAGCTGCGCAACCTCACCCGCTTCCTGGGCGAGGGAGACAAGGCGAAGATCACGCTGCGTTTCCGCGGCCGCGAGATGGCGCACCAGGAGTTCGGCGTGCGGCTCCTCGAGCGGATCCGGAACGATCTCGAGTCCATCGCCGTGGTCGAGTCGTGGCCGCGGCTCGAAGGCCGGCAGATGGTGATGCTGCTGGCCCCGAAGAAGGTGCTGCCGAAGGCACCCGGGAAGGAGCATCACCCGACCAAGCCCGAAGACGGTCACAAAGTCTCTCCGCCGGAGAGCACCGCGGTGGGCAGCAAATAAGAGGGGCACCATGCCCAAGATGAAGACGAAGTCGAGCGCGAAGAAGCGCTTCCGCGTGCGCGGGAGCGGCAGCGTCAAGCGCGGGATGCAAGGCAAGCGCCACATCCTCACCAAGAGGTCCACCAAGAGCAAGCGGCAGCTGCGCGGGATCACGAGCGTTCACGGCACGAACGCAGCGTCGGTCGCGGCGATGCTGCCCTACGCGTAAGGAGCGCCGACATGCCCAGAGTCAAACGTGGCGTGACCGCCCGCGCGCGGCACAAGAAAGTCCTGAAGCAGGCCAGCGGCTTCCGCGGCCGGCGCAACGCGGTCTACCGGATCGCGAAGGAAGCGGTAATGAAGGCGGGGCAATACGCCTACCGCGACCGCCGGGTCAAGAAGCGCGAGTTCCGTGCGCTATGGATCGCGCGGATCAACGCCGCGGTGCGCGAGTGCGGGATGAGCTACAGCGCGTTCATGAACGGCCTCAAGAAGGCGTCGATCGACATCGACCGCAAGGTGCTGGCCGACCTTGCGATCCACGACAAGGCGGCGTTTACGAAGATCGCGGAGCAGGCCAAAGCCTCTCTGGCCTGACCGAACCCCGCAAACGACAGGGAGGCGCAACCCGCCTCCCTTTTTTTTCGACCTGCGACCGCCCTTCGATGACCGACATCGAGAAACTCGTCCCCGCCGCCGAAGCCGATTTCGCGGCCGCCGCGGACTCCGCCGCCTTGGAGAACGCGAAGGCGAAGTACCTCGGCAAGACCGGCGCGATTACCGAGCACATGAAGGCGCTCGCAAAGTTGGGCGCTTCCCAGCGTCCCGCGGCCGGCGCGCGTATCAATTCCATCAAAGCGCTCATTGAGGAAGCGCTCGATCGCCGCCGCGCGGCGCTCGCCGATGCGAAGCTCGAGAAGCAGCTCGCGGCGGAGTCGCTCGACGTGTCGCTGCCGGGCCGCGGCACGGGCACGGGCGGCCTGCACCCGATCACGCGGACGCTCGAGCGGATCGAGGCGCTGTTCCGCTCGCTCGGCTTCGAGGTCGCCGACGGTCCCGAGATCGAGGACGACTTCCACAACTTCACCGCGCTCAACATGCCGGAGGACCATCCGTCGCGGTCGATGCACGACACGTTCTACGTCGAGGGCGGGCGGGTCCTGCGCACGCACACGTCGAACGTGCAGATCCGGTACATGGAAACGCACGCGCCGCCCGTCAAGATCATCGTCCCCGGACGCGTCTACCGCGTCGACAGCGACGCGACGCACTCGCCGATGTTCCACCAGGTCGAGGGCCTGTGGATCGGCGAGGACGTCACGTTCGCCGACCTCAAGGGCGTGTTCACCGAGTTCCTGCGCAACTTCTTCGAGCGCGACGACCTCGAAGTGCGCTTCCGCCCGTCGTTCTTTCCGTTCACCGAGCCGTCGGCCGAGATCGACATGAGCTTCGGCCGCGGCTGGCTCGAAATCTCCGGTGCGGGACAGGTGCACCCGAACGTGCTGCGCGCGGTCGGCATCGATCCCGAGCGCTGGCAGGGATTCGCCTTCGGCATGGGCGCCGATCGGCTCGCGATGCTGCGCTACGGCGTCGACGACCTCCGCGAGTTCTTCGGCAACGACCTGCGCTTCCTGCGCCAGTTCGCGTAGGGAGCGACGCACCATGCAATTCTCCGAACGCTGGCTCCGCACGCTCACAGACCCGCCGCTCGACACGGCGGCGCTCTGCGATGCGCTCACGATGGCCGGCCTCGAGGTCGAGGGCGCGGTCCCGGCCGCCCCGCCGTTCGAGGCCGTCGTCGTCGGCCGCATCGAGCGCGTCGAGCCGCACCCGAACGCCGATCGCCTCCGCGTGTGCACGGTCGACGTCGGCGACCCCGCGCCGCTCACGATCGTCTGCGGCGCGCCCAACGCGGCCGCCGGGATGAAGGCACCCTGCGCGCGGGTCGGCGCCGTGCTGCCCGGCGGGGTCACCATCCGGAAGGCCGCAGTGCGCGGCGTCGAATCGCAGGGGATGCTGTGCTCCGCGAAGGAGCTCGGCATCTCGGAGGACGCCTCCGGCCTCCATGCGCTGCCGGCCGACGCCGCCGTCGGCGCCGACCTGCGCGAGGCGCTCGCCCTCGACGACACGATCATCACGCTCAAGGTCACGCCGAACCGCGCCGACTGCCTGTCGCTCGTCGGGCTCGCACGCGACGTCTCGGCCGCCACCGCGGCGCCGCTTTCGCCGCCGGAGATCACGCCCGCTCCGGTGACGACCAACTCCGTCCGGGCCGTGCGGGTCGAGGACGAGGCCGGGTGTCCGCGCTTCGTCTCGCGGGTGATCGAAGGCATCGACCCGAAGGCGCCGACGCCCGCATGGATGGTCGAGCGCCTCGAGCGGAGCGGCATCCGCTCGATCTCGGCGGTCGTCGACATCACCAACTACGTGATGCTCGAACAGGGACAGCCGCTTCACGCCTACGACGAGGCGCGACTCGAGGGCGCGGTCGTCGTCCGCTTCGCGCGCGCCGGGGAAACGCTCACGTTGCTGAACGGGCAGGTGCTCGAGCTCGAGCCCGATCTCCTCATGGTCTGCGACGAGAAGAAGCCGCTCGGGCTCGCGGGCATCATGGGCGGCGAGCACTCCGGCATCGGCGACGCGACGACCGCAGTCTTCCTCGAAGGCGCGTTCTGGAGCCCGGCGGTCATCCAGGGCCGCTCGCGACGACTCGGCTTCGTGAGCGACGCCGGCTATCGCTTCGAGCGCGGCGTCGATTTCGGCAACACCGCCCGCGCCGTCGAGCGCGCGACGGCGCTGATGCTCGAGGTCTGCGGCGGTCGCGCCGGTCCACTCGGCGACGTCAAGGGTCCGCTGCCGTCGCGCGCGCCCGTTCGGGTGCGCCCGTCGCGCGTCACGCGACTCCTGGGCGTACCCGTCGACGACGCGACGATCGCAGCGCTTTTCGGCCGCCTCGGGTTCGCGTTCACGCGCGAGGGCGCCGACTTCGTCGTGACGCCGCCGACCGCGAGGTTCGATCTCGCGATCGAGGAGGACTTCGTCGAGGAGATCGCCCGACTCGTAGGCTACGAAACCATTCCGGCGAAGCCCGCGGCGCACGTCCAGCGGATGCTGCCCGATCCCGAGGCGAGGCAGGACCCGGCGGCGCTCAAGCGGCGCCTGGCCGCGCGCGACTGGCAGGAGGCGATCACCTTCGGCTTCGTGAGCTCCGCGATCGAGTCCACGCTGTTCCCGGAGCGGCTGGCGGCGGAAGCGCCGATCGCCGTGCTGAACCCCATCGCGACCCACCTCGACGTGATGCGAACGACCTTGGCCGGCGGCCTCCTCGAGGTGCTCCGGACCAATCTCGCACGGAAGCACGAGAGGGTACGGGTGTTCGAGGTGGGACGGTGCTTCCGGCGCAATGGCGGAGAGGCCGACCAGCCGTTGCGGCTCGGCGGTCTCGCCTACGGCCACGCCTTCCCGGAGCAGTGGGGAATGCCGAAGCGCCCGGTCGACTTCCACGACGTCAAGGGTGACCTCGAGGCGCTGGTCGCGCCGCAAAGCCTCGCGACGATGGCCGCCCCGCACCCGCTCCTCCACCCGGGCCGCTCGGCCGCCGTGGCCGTCGGCGGCGAGCAGGTCGGCTGGCTCGGCGAGTTGCACCCGCGCCTCGTCCGGCATTTCGAGCTCCCGCAGTCGCCCGTCCTGTTCGAGATCGACGTCGCTTCGCTCATGGTCCGCCCCCTTCCGGCCGCCCATCCGGTCTCGAAGCTCCCGATGGTGCGGCGGGATTTTGCCGTCGTCGTCGACGACAGCGTGCCGGCCTCGGAGCTCCTCGGGGCGCTCGAGGGCGCCAACCTTCCGAAAGTCACCGCGATTCGCCTTTTTGACGTCTACAAGGGCGCTGGGCTGACAGACGGCAAAAAAAGCCTTGCGATTCTGGTGCTTATGCAGGATACTGAACGTACTTTGACGGACGCCGAGATCGACGCGACGGTGGGCGCGCTGATCGATATCATCACCGACAAATTCGGCGCCGCTCTCCGCTCCCAGGTGACTCGATGACGCTTACCAAAGCTGAACTCGCTGACCTGCTGTTCGAGCAGCTTGGCCTCAACAAGCGCGAGGCCAAGGACATGGTCGAGCATTTCTTCGAGGAGATCCGGATTGCGCTCGAGCGCGGAGACGCGGTCAAGCTTTCCGGCTTCGGGAATTTCCAGCTGCGAGAGAAGCCGCAGCGGCCCGGACGCAACCCCAAGACGGGCGAGGAAATTCCGATCACGGCGCGCCGCGTCGTGACGTTCCACGCGAGCCAGAAGCTCAAGGCGATGGTCGAAGCTGCGAGCCGCGCCGGAACCCTGCCGAGCTGAGGCGCGCGCCCCCCGATCCCGGCAGGAATCCGGCACGCGCCCGCGACGTATGCAGAGGTCCGCCAAGACTGAGCTGCCCCCGATCCCGGCGAAGCGCTACTTCACGATCGGCGAGGTCAGCGATCTTTGCGCGGTCAAGCCGCACGTGCTGCGGTACTGGGAACAGGAGTTCGCGCAGTTGAAGCCGGTCAAGCGACGCGGGAACCGCCGCTACTACCAGCACCACGAGGTCCTGCTGATCCGCCGCATCCGGGATCTGCTGTACGAGCAGGGCTTCACGATCAACGGCGCGCGTCACCGCCTCGAGGCCGAGGCCGCGCCCGCGGAACCCGATGGCGCGACGCCACCGGCGCTGCCGCGGCCGACGCCCCCGGACGCCGGGGCGGGTGCGCGCGCGACGGCGCGCGACGATCGTCCCGCCAGCGACGAAATCCGGCAGGAACTGCTGCGCATCCGCCAACTTCTCGGCCAGGACCGATGATCCCGTCTATAATTCACGGTTCGTGTCGGGGCGTAGCGCAGCCTGGTAGCGCACCTGCATGGGGTGCAGGGGGTCGAAGGTTCAAATCCTTTCGCCCCGACCAAAGTTTCGATGAGTCCCGTCCGGAGTCTGCGGCGGGAACCCCTTCCCCGCCGCCCGGCGCACCTCGCCGCGGCTCGCGAAGCGGCGCCCGGCCACAGCGGCTCGGAGATGCGTCCGCGCCGACAAGCTCTCTCGGGTACGCCCCGGAGAACCCCGGGGCATGCTTCTTGCTGCGGATCGACGTTGCCGCTTCTCCCGTCAGGGGAACACCATGATCGCTGCTGTGCAGCCCCGCCCGACCGGCGTCATCTCGGAGCTGGCGCTCGCCCGCGCCCAGCGCAACACGGTCCTGATCATCGACGACCTCTTCAGCAGCCGCCTGCTGCTTGCGGAGATCGTTCGCCAGATCGACGGCAAGCTGAACCTGGAGCTGTTCGACACGCCGAGCCGCGCGCTGGAGTTCGCGCGGAACAATCGCGTCGACATGGTCCTGACGGACTACAAGTTGCCCGAGTTCGACGGGATCGAGCTCGTGAAACAGATCCGCGGCCTCGCCCATTGCGTCGACGTGCCGATCGTCGTCATCACCGTCGTCGACGACCGCCGGATCCGCTACGACGCGCTCGAGGCGGGCGCGACCGACTTCCTGATCAAGCCGCTCGACGAGCACGAGACCCGCGCCCGGTGCGCGAACCTGCTCGAGCTGCGCCGCCACAAGATCGTGCTGTCCGACCAGGCGCGCGTGCTCCAGTACCAGGTCGACAAGTCGGTCGCCGAGATCCACGAGCGCGAGCTCGAGACGCTCTCCAAGCTGGCCAAGGCCGGCGAGTTCCGCGACAAGACCACCGGCAATCACCTGATGCGGATGGCGAAGTACTCGGCCCTGATCGGCCAGCATCTCGGCCTGGGCGCCGAGACCTGCCACGTGCTCGAGGTCGCCGCGCCGATGCACGACATCGGCAAGATCGGCATTCCCGACTCCGTGCTGCTCAAGGAGGGTCCGCTCACGCCGCCCGAGCAGGAGATGATGCGCACGCATCCGCGGATCGGCTACGACATCCTCAAGGGCAGCCCGTCCAAGTACCTGAGCATGGGCGCGATCATCGCGCTCGGCCACCACGAGAAGTTCGACGGGACCGGCTACCCGAACGGCCTGCACGGCGAGGACATTCCCATTGTCGCGCGCGTCGTCGCGGTGGCCGACGTGTTCGACGCGCTGGTCAGCGAGCGGCCCTACAAGCATGCGTGGCCGGTGCAGGAAGGCGTGGATTACCTCCGCTCGCAGCGCGGCAAGCACTTCGACGCGAAGTGCGTCGACGCCTTCCTGGGCGACCCGACGCGAATCGACGCGATCTTTACGGAGTTTGCGGACTGATTACGGCAGCGCTCAGACGCTGCGGTACCCAGGATACGAGTCGCACAGGCACCAGGAATCAAGCTGGGGCCCAGGCATCCGCGTTTCTTGGCTAGAGGGAAATTTGCCGCGCCTCGACTGCCTTTGCGATCGCCTCCTGACGATTGGCGGCCAGGAGCTTGGACCGAATCGAATTGAAATGAAACTGGACTGTGCGAGGTGTAATCTTCAGCTCCCTAGCGATATCCTCGGATGTAAGCCCGCGCGCAGCCAACACTAGACAAGCCCTCTCCCTCGCGCTCAATGGCGCACCAGCGGACTTTGGCGGCAATCCCCTAGATACGACGGATTTCACGAAAAGTTCATGGAAATACGTCGCGAAAAGCATTATGTCGCCAAGATTGGTACCAATCTCCCGTTGCCGCCTTGCGTCCGGTAGTGCGATGCGCGAGTTAAAGTTCACAAGCATTCGCATCCCAAACGAATCTCGTGAAGGAACCAAGACCCCACTCCCAACCCCATGCTCCATCGCATCAGCAAGAAAGGCATCGACCTTCGCGCCTCTTCCGCGCATCGTCGACTGATCCCAAATTAGCGGCGCCATGCGATCCCAACACTCCGTAACGCGCGGGTCAATTTCGATGTAGGCCCGTTGATCGTATCGGGCGACCCAATCCGCGGATTGGGTCGTGTACAAGTAAATCAGTCCCTCGTGATCCTGGCGTGGATACGTCGAGACCGCATAGAAGAATGTATCAAAGCCAAAGTGATGGGTGATCGATTCGATCTCGCCTCGGACGTCGTGCCCTCGTTCGGCTGCCGTCACGAGAGGCATCAATACGCTTGGCAACGGCCACCGCGGGCCGGCTTGAATCTGACCAAGGCGCAATGTCTGTAGCATCGCCGTCCCCACTCCCATGAGCTCGGCCAATGGCCATCAGAATCGGGAACATGCTAGCGCAGCTTCCATCGCGACGCATAGAGTCATTTGCCGCTTTGCTCCTCTGTAGCGTACGGATCGGCTGACAGCGACTAGGGCGGAGCCAAGCCGCTCTTGAGCGAATACGCGACCGCCTCGTTCGAGTTCAGGCATCCAAGCTTGGCGCGAATCGAGTCAAGGTGGGTCCTAAGAGCGCGCACATCCATATTCAGCTGGCTGCCAACTTGCGGCAGCGTTAACCCGCGCGCAACGAGCGTCAGGCACTCACGTTCTCTTTTGTTCAACGGCATCCCAAGAAATCGCGATCTCAATTCGTTGCGCCTAATGGCGACAACGAAGAGATCATGGAGGAATCGCGCGGCAACCGATAGTTCTCCGAGCGCATTCTTAATCGCGAAGTTTCTCTTGGCATCAGGTTCTCGGTTTGTCGCTTCGAAATCAAAGCGTGCCATGCCAAACGAGGCATCGTGGACAGGTATGCATACCCCACTACCGATGCCAAAGCTCGCAGCGTCGTCGAGGAATCCGTCGACTTCGGCGTTCTGACCGCGCCAAGTACTCCGATCCCATACCACGGGAAGCGTTTGGGTAAGAACAGCGCAGATTCGCGGGTCGATTTCGCAATAGCCTAATCCGTCATATCGCAACGACCAATCTGGGTGAAGCGTTGAAAACTCATAGAGTCTCCCCTCTACAAGAAGCGTCGTCCGCGTTGCCGCCCAGTAAGTAAACGAATCGAACTCGAAGCGACGGACCAGGGATGTAATCTCGGGCATCACGTCGCCGCCGCGCGCGACAAGTCCTGCAATCGACTCAAGATAGATCGGCCATGCCTTCGGACCGGATAGGTCGACGGGGCTGAGGCGAAATGTCGGCACTTTGCCTCTGCGATGCGGTCGCGGTGCGTCAGAGATTACTTCCACTTAATTACGACCGAACCCCACGTGAATCCGCCGCCGACGCCGACCAGTAGCACCTGCTGACCGGATTTGATCCGACCGTCCCGCACCGCTTCGTCAAGTGCCAAGGGAATCGATGCGGCCGATGTGTTCGCGTGCCTGTCGACCGAAATTACGACGCGCTCGCGGGGGATCCCCAACTTGCGGGCAGCGACATCAATAATGCGCTGATTGGCTTGGTGCGGAATGAACCAATCGACTTCGGCTCCGGTGGCACCCACCGCGGCTAATCCTTCCTCCGCAGCCTCCACCATGCCGCGCACTGCGAAGCGAAACACAACGCCGCCATCCATGTGGATGTATGGACTTCCGAAGTTTGGAGCGCAATTCAGAACCTCCGGCTGGTGACCATCCGCGTGTAGATGGATCGAACGGATGCCGGGCTCGTCCGATGCGGATACGATTGCCGCGCCAGCACCGTCACCGAACAGAACGCAGGTTGAGCGATCGTTCCAATCTAGGAGCCGCGACATCTTCTCGGTTCCGACAATCAATACATGCCGCGCAGTGCCCTTCGACACCATGGCATCCGCGAACGCGAGCCCGTATACGAAGCCGGTACACGCCGCAGAGAGATCGAAGGCGCCGATGTGACGAGCGCCGAGGCGTGACTGCAGCAAAGCGCCCGTCGACGGGAACACCATATCAGGGGTGATCGTCGCAACAATGATGAGGTCAAGATCCGATGCCTTCAATCCGGCAGCGGAGAGCGCCTCGCGTGAGGCGGCAAGAGCCATATCAGATGCTTGTTCGTCAGGGGCTGAAATGTGACGTTTGTGGATCCCAGTCATCGAACGGATCCATTCGTCGCTTGTATCAACCCGGCTGGCGAGCTCATCGTTGGTAACGATCCGCGTTGGAAGATAACGTCCCGTTCCCGTAATCGTGCTGTGCATGTATGGAGTTATCCCGACGCGTATGGGTTGGCTAATGGCTTCAAACCGAGGCTCCCCTCGACGCGGTCGGTTGCAAATTGGCGGCTCTTGTCGACCGGTCCTGGAGGAAGTCCGTAGTCTACATTGGGGTGCCCGGGGACGGCGGGCTTGCTTCACTCATGCATATCGGCGGCGGTGGGGAATGGATCCAAGGATGGACGGGCACCCACGCTCGCGGCCGCAACCAGCCACTCAATCACAATTGGCCAGAGCGAATTCCGTGCGGCGCTCCGGAAGAATCCGAAGTGACCAACTTTGCCCAGGCCCAGTGACCGCGTATCTATCCTGCGTTCATCGAAGGTGCAACCCGTGAAGAGACCACGTAACCTCGCGGTGGCCTTGGGAGTCGCGAATGGATCGTCGGAAAGCGTGAGCGCCAGTACATTTGCAGTAATGGCGCCGAATCCTGCACGGATCGCAGCGAGCCGCGACCGATCGAGCGATCCGTCCGGAAGAAGGTAATTGTGTTCGAAATCGGGTCGAGTTCGGGATGCCCAATCATTCGCAACACCGGCGGGAAGATCTTGTGGCAAACCGAATCGCCGCGCAGGAAAGTAGCCCACCACACGCGTGACTGCCGGCATCAACGCGTGCCACATCGCCCACATGTGGGGCTGGGCCCACGCCGCATAATCGCGCCAATAGCCCGTGTGCGCGCCAACCAGGACTATGTGATCAATAAGCGACGGATCGGGTGCGAAACCGACCAGGAAGCCGCCTATGCTGTGTCCGACTACTGCTTGAGCGCGGTCCGGGTAACGCTCGTGCGTCCACGCAAGCACTGCGGGCGCGTCGAGCTCGGCCCAGTCCTTGATGGACGCCTTATAGTTCCTGAGATTGCGCGGGCGCGAGCGACCGATACCGCGATAGTCGTAGGTGATCGTGGCGATGCCGTGTGCGGCGAGACCTTCTGCGAAGCGACCGTAATACGTCGCTGGTATGCCGGCTCCGGAGTTGATCACGGCCACGAGGTCGCGCTCGCGTCCGCCCTCTGGCGAAAACAGCGTTGCGAAGAGTGCCTCGCCGTCCGCTGCCGTCAGTCGAATCCCTTCGGTTACTGGCATGCCGATAGAGGTCTCGGCGGAGAGTTGACTCCGCCAGTGTAGCAAGAGGACATTTTCGACGCGATGAACGCCGACGTCGGACAACACCAGCTTCGGGCAGTGCCGCCCAACAGCAACTTGGCCAAGTTCGACCTTCCCCAACGCAGCGCGCGTCCTGTCCACTCGCGCCCTGGGCTTGCCATGCCGCTGGCGGGCAACGAATGAATGCTACGGTGCGACAGAAATCCCTCGCGAGGCCCTTGCGCCATAGGTATTACGGGGGCATCATGGACGGTTAGTCCTTGTCTCGAAAGCGATTTCGCTTCATTCAAGGGCAGGCGCAAGCCGTTGTATGGCACAAGACTTGCTTAGGGGAGGCTACGCTCACAACAGTGCGCGCGGGCATGCCAAATGAAAGCGATCGCCTTCTTTAGGAGCCGTCTAGCTCGCGTTCCGGACACCGAGCCCGAGCAGGCCCTGCTGCGGATCGCGATCGTGGGGTTCTTCGTCGGATACGTTACCTTTCACGTCGGCCCGAATGATGGCTGGTCGGACCTCAACCGCACCTTAGCAACGGGCCTTGACGGTTTTCTAGCCGTATCGCTCGCCATCTTCGCGTGGCTTTGGGCGGCTCCTAAGAAGGTCGTTAGCCGCCGGATTCTTGGCATGCTGGCCGACACCGGCGGCGCCACCTTTTATCTGTGGCTTGCAGGCGAACACGGCGTGTGGATGATCGCCGTATATCTCTTTGTGACGTTTGGGAACGGTTTCCGCTACGGTGTTAAGTACTTGTACCTCAGTCAAGTCCTGAGCCTTATCGGTTTCCTGAGTCTGCTCGGATTTTTCGCCGGGTTTAGCGAAGCGCCATATTGGACCGATCATAGAGTCGAATGGTTGGGCCTTGCGGTCGCACTGGTTGTTCTTCCGCTTTATGTGGCGATGCTGGTCAAGCGGATCCACCAAATGAAGGTACGCGCCGAGGAGGCAAACCGCGCCAAATCAACGTTTCTTGCCAACATGAGCCACGAAATCCGGACGCCCTTGAACGGCATCGTTGGCGTCGTGGATCTCTTTCAGGCCACTGTGCTGTCCGCGCAGCAGACCGAGCTGGTGCGCCTAATGCGGCATTCCGTTTCCGTACTCCGATCGCTCGTCGATGATGTGCTCGACATCAGCAAGATCGAATCCGGGCGGCTGTCCATCGAAGTCGCACCATTCGATCTTCACGCGATGCTGAATGGCCTTGTCCACCTGCTGCGTCCGCACGCACAGGCCAAAGGGCTCGCGCTCCGGGCCGTCGTCGACCCAATGCTGGATTATCGTCTGCAAGGCGACTCGCATCACATGCGCCAGGTCCTGCTCAACCTGCTAGGCAACGCAGTCAAGTTCACCAATCGCGGCGAGGTAACCCTCTCGGTCGAGCAGGTCAAGGAGACCGTCGAAGGTGTTACGGCGCGCTTCGAGGTCCGCGACACTGGCATAGGTATCTCTGAGCCGGCGCTCGCACGCATTTTCGAGCGCTTCGTCCAAGCCGATGATTCGACCACTCGGCGCTTCGGCGGGTCTGGCCTCGGCACAACCATTGCGAAGCAGCTAGTCGAGTTGATGGGCGGGACGATCGGCGCACGCAGCAAAGTCGGAGAGGGAAGCACGTTCTGGTTTGAGCTTCCATTGCTTCGCGTGGCGCCGGGCGTCGGTGTATCGGTCGAGTCCATAGTCGCACAGGATGAACTAACATTGCTCGTGGGCAATGTTGCGGCGGTCGACCAGGTAACACCGCTTGTAGAAGCGGTTGGCGGGCGCTACGAAGTCCTCTCGTCGGCGCAAGGTGTCGGTTCGAAGATAGAGACCATGCTTCAAGCCGGCGCCAAGATCCGGGCTATCGTCGTCGCGGGAGATGTCGACACCGCTTGCAGCGTGTTCAATGCGGCCGCGCAACGCTTGGGCGACCGGCCGGTAGCGCTAGTGCACATCGCACAAGAGCCACTTTCGGTCGTCGATACTGCGCGCATACGCAGCATCCGGGATGCCTGCACTCTCGGACCGGGCGTCATTCCACGCGCGTTCTCGAACGCCGTTCATGCGGCGACCGTCACTGGTGGTCGCGACAGCGCCGAGATAATCAACCTGGCCGACGTTCTCAAGGAACAGCGAACGCCGCTCCGCGTGCTTGTGGCCGAGGATAACGCGACGAATCAGGTCATCATTAGCAAGTTGCTTGAACACGCCGGGCACACCGTCATGCTCGCATCCGACGGCGAGGAGGCGCTGGACGTTTACGAGCACGACAAGCCGGATATAGCGATCCTCGACTACAACATGCCCGAACGAACTGGCGTCGAGGTTATCAAGGCAATCCGCATGATGGAGCCGACAGGCGAACGTCTGCCTGCCATCGTGCTTTCGGCGTCCGTAACACCCGAGGCGCGGGAGCGCGCGAAGTCGGCGGGGGCCGACGAATTCATGGGCAAGCCCTTTGAGGCTGCCAGTCTGCTTCAGACGATCGACCGTCTCGCACGGCGTAAGTCCCGAACGATCCAGCCTGCCGGACGATCTAGGCCCGCCGAGCCGGTCGTGCAACTGGAAATGGCCCTGGTGGATTCGCGGCGCATGGCCGAGGTCGAGAGCATCGCCCGCGACCCCGGCTTCCTCGCCGAGCTACTGCGTGGCTTTAGGGACGACGTCGAGGCGATTTTCAGTCGCCTCGACGCCCCAGTCGCGGCCGGTCAATGGGGGACCGTACACGACCTCATGCATACGCTGAAGGGCGCCGCGGTAGGAATCGGCGCCCAACAGCTTGCCGGGCGCTGCATGGAGTTTGACGCCGCCGTTTCCGCTGGCCAGACAGGCCTGCTGGCCGAAAAGATAACGGAAATGCGCCAATGCTTCGATGCCACGCTCGTGCAACTCAACGACTACACTATCAAGAAACACCGCGTTTCGCTGTAAACGACGGGCGGAACGCTGATTAGGCGTTGCTCGCAGCCGGCAACGGCGCGAACAACTCTTCAACTTGTTCTTCCTCAAGGGTACGCGCGATCAGGCGATCCTGTGCCTTGACGAGGCGCGCCATCATACGAAGATCGCGGGCCTCAAGTTGTAGCACGGCTTCGACCCAGACCCCGACAATCGCACGCATCTCCGAGTGAGGAAGGGGTTGAAATTCACGCTTCGCGCGCGCCATCGCCCGATAGCTGTTCTGCCGCTTCTGCCGCGTGCGAATCAGCCCTCGAATCGTGTCGGGGCCCATGCCATCGTCGACAAGTACATCGACCACGCCCAAATCGTGCATCTCTGCTGCCGTGTACACCTGCCCGCTCATGATTACTTCTTCTGCCCGCCGCAGTCCGATGCGCCGCGCTAGCAGCGAGAGCGCACCCATGCCGGGGAACATATTGAACAGGACTTCTGGCAGGGAGAAGGTTGCCGACTTTTCCGCAACGATCGTGTCGCTCGCAAGTGCGCATTCAAAGCCGCCGCCGAACGCCTTGCCCTGCACTAGCGAGAACGTCGAGATATCAGCACCGAAACCGGTGATCCGACGATGCATGTTGTCTACGCAGAGGTTGGCATACCGCTCGAGCGTTTGATGATCCCTGCGCATAATTGATTGAATGAACATCGACAGGTCGCCGCCGAGATTGAAGACCCCGTCAACACGGCTGCCGAACACGGCGTAGTCAATGCGATGCGGTTGACCACGATAAGCGATCCAGCCTTGATGCGTCTCGAGCATCCCTTCGAACTTCGCGACGTCTTCTAAAAATGCCTTGTTAAAGCACGGCCGCGGTTCTGGCTTCATCCAAGAGAACAGTGCTCGCAACTCGGGGTCATATTCCAAATCGAATTGCTTCATCCGATCCAAACTCGCGAGTGCAGGGAATTCAACGATGGCGTTCATGGCCTGTCTCCAAAGAGTCTTTCATGCGGGGTTTTGAGAGCGACATTTGCGACGAACCCCATTTGTTCGCCGTGCCGCTGTGAGGCAGTAAGGAAAGCCACGCGCCCCCCCTTTGGGATACGCGACCCTGCCTGAATGTACTCTACACGACAAATCCATACTGGCGTCAAGCATAAAACGTTGATCGAAGCCAAGTTTCTCGCCGTTTGAAAGGATTGACGCGTAACCCATGGGGGACTTGCGACTAACTGAAGCTTCGAACGATTGTGCGAGAGTCCTGAACAGCAGGGTTTCGGACGAACTATTCTCCCAACTACGTCACAACGTCGGCAACCATATGTAGCGTACAGTTATTATGTGAATGGCATGAAATCCCGCCCAGAATTGAGGCCAAGGAGGGCGCACAGAGCGCGAATGACGCCTACTTGGAAAATCAGGTGCTTAGACGAACTAGACTGCGCGCCACACCCCCTCCACCAACCCCTCAATCGGCCGGAACGTCGCCTTGTACGCCATCTTCCGACTGTCGGCGATCCAGTAGCCAAGGTAGAGGTGGGAGAGCCCGAGGGCCCGACAGCGCTCGATCTGCCAGAGGATGTTGAAGGTCCCGTAGCTGGTCCCGTCGACACCGGGCTCGAAGAACGTGTAGACCGAGGAAAGGCCGTCGGCGAGCCGGTCGACCAGGCTCACCATCCGCAGCACGCCGCCTTCCCGGAACTCGATCAGGTCGGTCGTGACATTGCTCTGGAGCAGGAAGTGCTGGTACTGCTCGCGGCTGTCCTGGTCCATCCCGCCACCCGGATGACGAAACCGCTGGTAGCGCAGGTAGAGCGCGTAATGCTCCGGATTGAACATGAGGTCGCGGCGTGCCACGTCGAGTCCCGCATGGTGGCGAAGGCAACGTCGTTGCGTCCGATTCGGGCGGAACAGGGCCACCGGCACGCGGACGGGCACGCATGCGCGGCAACGATCGCAATACGGACGGTACGTGAAGGCGCCACTCCGCCGGAAGCCCTGCCGCACGAGCTCGGAGTAGACGACCGTGTCGATCAGGTGGCTCGGTGTCGCCACCTGCGACCGCGCCGCGCGGCCCGGGAGATAGCTGCACGGGTACGGCGCGGTCGCGTAGAACTGCAGCGACGCGAGAGGGAGGTCGTTGAGCCGGGTCACGCCAGTACCTTCTCCGCCGGCAGCGGTATCCACGCACCAGCCGGCGCCGCGGAGTGTACCAACGCGGCAACACGCTCCGCAAACAGCCGCCGCGGGACCGGCCGCGCGCCGAACGACGCGAGGTGCGCGGTCTCCTGCTGGCAGTCGATCAGCGGGTACCCCCGCACCCGCAGCATCCCCACCAGGTGGACGAGCGCGACCTTGGAGGCGTCGGTCACGCGCGCGAACATCGACTCGCCGAAGAACATCCGCCCGAGCGCGACGCCGTAGAGACCGCCCGCGAGGCGCCCGTCCCGCCAGGCCTCGACCGAGTGCGCGCAACCGCGCGCGTGGAGCTCGCAGTAGGCCCCGATCATCGACGGCGTGATCCACGTGCCGCCCTGCCCCGGCCGCGGCGTCGCCGCGCACGCCTCCATCACTTCGCGAAATGCACTGTCCGCGCGGATCTCGAAGCGCGCCTGCCGCACGAGCTTGCGCAGCGATCGCGTGACGCGCAGCTCGTCGGTCGGCAGCACCATCCGCGGATCCGGGCTCCACCAGAGTACCGGCTCGTCGTCGCCCGACCAGGGAAAGATCCCGTGCCGGTAGGCATCGATCAGACGTTCCGGCGTGAGATCCCGCGTCGCCGCGAGCAGGCCATTGGGATCGTCAAGGGCGCAGTCGAGCGGCGGAAAGGGCGTGCGCGGGCCGAGCAGGGGAATCACGAAGGGATTCTGCCATGCGACGCCTCGCGTTGCCCTCCTCTGCTCCCGCCCCGATAATGCGCGCTCCGTTCGCCGTCACGGTGCCACGATGAAGCCGATCGCCCGCTGCCCATGGGCCGAAGGAAGCCCGCGTTACGCCGCGTATCACGACGACGAATGGGGCGTGCCGGTCCACGACGATCGCGTGTTCTTCGAGTTCCTGATTCTCGAAGGCGCGCAGGCAGGACTCAGCTGGTCGACGATCCTCGACAAGCGCGAAGGCTATCGCGAGGCGTTTGCGGGTTTCGACCCGGCAAAGGTCGCGCGGTTCGACGCAAGGCGGGTCGCGAAGCTCGTCGCGAATCCCGCGATCGTGCGCAACCGGCTCAAGATCGAAAGCAGCGTGTCGAACGCCCGCGCGTTCCTCGACGTGCAGGACGAGTGCGGCAGCTTCGACCGCTACGTCTGGGCGTTCG
Source organism: uncultured beta proteobacterium (assembly GCA_963734055.1). Lineage (GTDB taxonomy): Bacteria > Pseudomonadota > Gammaproteobacteria > Burkholderiales > Casimicrobiaceae > CAIWHR01. Next base: position 275,042 of record CAVTFQ010000007.1, on the reverse strand, counting down.
TCGGCGGGCGCCCGATTCGCAACCGGTGGCGCTCGCTTGCCGACGTGCCGGCGCGCACCGAGGACTCCGACTCGCTCTCGAAGGACCTGAAGCGCCGCGGCTTCCGCTTCGTCGGGACGACGATCATGTACGCGTTCATGCAGGCGACGGGCCTCGTCAACGATCACCTCGTGGGCTGCCCGCGCTGGAACGACGTGCAGGCGGGAGGGACGGCGCCGCCCCGGTAGACTGCCGTCGCGCGCCGGTAACTCCATGGATATCCGGGGGAGACGCGGCGCTCGTGGAGAATACGGCGGCAATGGCAGCGTGGAGGCGGGACCGGGCTGGTGCCCCGGGGGACCCATAATGACCTCTCGCGTAAAATCATCACCCAAGGTTGCCCCGGTAGCTCAGTGGATAGAGCGTCCGCCTCCTAAGCGGAAGGCCACAGGTTCAACTCCTGTCCGGGGTACCATCGATCGAGGGGAAACGCCGGCCGCCGGGCAACCACGGCATCGGCCTGTCGCGAGCGGTGCGCCCGTTGCACCCTTGAGGGCCATCCCCGCCGCCCCCACCTGCCGATCATGCTGCGCGCCACCCCTGCGCTGATCGCCGCCAACGTCGCGATGTTCCTCCTGGAGCAAGTGGCTCCCGGATCGATCTACGCGCTCGCGCTTTGGCCGATCAGCGCCGCACAGGCCGGCGGCCCGGGCTTCGCCCCGTGGCAACTCGTCACCTACGCGTTCCTGCACGGCAGCGTGCTGCACCTCGCTTTCAACATGTTCGCGCTCTACATGTTCGGCGGCGCGATCGAGCAGGTGTTCGGCACGCGCCGCTACGTGACGTACTTCTTCGTGTGCGTCGTTTCCGCCGCGCTCACGCAACTGGTATTCGCCGCGGTGACGGGGGGCATCTATCCCACGGTCGGCGCTTCCGGCGGCGTATTCGGCCTGCTGCTCGCGTACGGAATCTATTTCCCGAACAATCGGGTGATGCTGCTATTTCCGCCGATTCCGATGCCGGCGCGTACCTTCGTCCTGGTGTATGCGGCGATCGAGCTGTTTCTCGGCGTCACCGGAACGCAGGAAGGTGTCGCTCATTTCGCGCATCTGGGAGGCATGATCGGCGGGTTCGCGCTGCTGCGCTATTGGCGCGGCCGTGGCGACCAGCAGCGCGCGATTCGCCGCTTCTAGCCTGCCCGACTTGGATCGGCGATCCGGCCGCCTTCGCCCGCCAGCGCGCTTCCCGGCCGCATCAGTCCGGCAATTCGCTCGCTCATCCGCTGCCGGATACCTTTGGTCGGGCGCGCGGGGAGAGTGGTCCGCATATTGCGGGCCCGATCGGGGAGTGCAGTCGGACGCAGGAAGCGCCCGACCAAGATTGGAGCGCCTTCGTGATGAATCGCGCAATCGCCTGGACCTTCGCTGCCGTGTCGGCTCTCGTTTCGGCCGAAGCCCCCGCTGCGCCCGCGGATTGCCTCGCCTACCGCGACAACCCTCACGTCGCGGCGTGTGCGAATCAGTACGGTGAAGGTCAAGGGGGTCGGGCCGCCGGTCCGCGAACCGCCGTCGAGCAACCGGTGCCCAAGTCGGTGCCCGCAGCGATGGAGCCGGAGCTCAAGTTCGTGCCGGTGGTCGTCGCCGCCAAAGCCGCGGTCCCCGCTCCTTCGCCCGAGCCTGCGACGCCGACGTTCACGGTCGACCGGCAGGTGCTCCTGACGACGGTCATCGTCGGTGCGATCGCAGGCTCGCTCCTCGTGCTCGTCGCTCTAGGCGCCTGGCGCTGGGGATCGACGCTCGTCAAGGACTGCCCGTGGTGCGCGAGCAAGATCGCCCGCTCGGCGCAGACCTGTCCGCGCTGCTTCCGTCAGCTCTGACGGTTCGCTGCGGCCGGGTGCGCGGCTGCCGGCTATAATTCCCGCTCCTGCCGGAGCCCGCGCGCATCGCGGCGCCGCGGTTCCGCCGGATTTCCCCATGCCTGCCCCGACGCGCTATCGCATCGCGCCGCTCGACGTTCATGCGCACTTGTTCGAGGTGCGCTGCACGGTCGACCCTCTGGCGCCGGAGGGACAGCGATTCACGCTGCCGGCGTGGATCCCCGGCAGCTACCTCGTCCGCGAATTCGCCCGCCACTTCGTCGCCGTGCGCGCGGAGTCGAACGGCGCGCCGGTGGCGATCGTCAAGGAAGCGAAGGACGCGTGGCGCGCGAGCCCGTGCGCCGGTCCGCTGACGGTCGTCGCCGAGGTCTACGCGTTCGACCTGTCGGTGCGCGCCGCCTACCTCGATGCGACGCGCGGCTACTTCAACGGCGCGACCGTGTTCCTCTGTCCCGACGGCCGCGCCGACGCGCCGTGCGAGATCGAAATCGTCGCCCCGACGCTCGCGGGCGCCGAGGCGTGGCGAGTCGCGACGACGCTCGCGCGCGCCGGCGCGGAGCCGTATGGATTCGGAATGTACCGAGCCGCCAACTACGACGAGCTCATCGATCACCCGGTCGAGATGGCGGCCTTCGCCCTCGTCTCGTTCGACGCCGGCGGCGCGCCGCACGACGTCGCCGTCACGGGGCGAATCCGCGCCGACCTCGACCGCGTCGCGCGGGATCTCGCGCGTGTCTGCCAGTGGCAGATCGACCTCTTCGCGGGAGCGCCCGGCGGCCGCGCACCGTTCGACCGCTATCTCTTCCAGGTCGCCGCGGTCGGCGAGGGCCACGGCGGGCTCGAGCATCGCGCGAGCACGAGCCTGGTCTGCCGCCGCGACGAGCTTCCCGCGGAAGGCGATCCGGACGTCGGCGAGGGATACCGGAACTTCCTCGGGCTCGCGAGCCACGAGTACTTTCACAGCTGGAACGTGAAGCGGATCAAGCCGGCCGCGTTCGTGCCGTACGACCTCGCGCGCGAGGGCTACACGCGGCAGCTGTGGGCATTCGAGGGCATCACGTCCTACTACGACGATCTCGCGCTCGTACGCAGCGGCGTCGTCGAGGCGCCGTCGTACCTCGAGCTTCTCGGCCGGACGATCACGACGGTGCTGCGAACGCCGGGACGCCACCGGCAGAGCATCGCCGAGTCGAGCTTCGACGCCTGGATCAAGTTCTATCGTCCCGACGAGAACGCGCCGAATGCCGTCGTGAGCTACTACGCAAAAGGATCGCTGGTCGCGCTCGCGCTCGACCTCGTTCTCCGCCGCTGCGGGTCATCGCTCGACGCCGTGATGCGCGTCCTCTGGCAACGGTACGGTCAGACGGGCACCGGCGTTCCGGAGGACGCGATGCCGGCGCTCGCGAGCGAGCACGCCGGGCGCGATCTCGCGGACTTCTTCGCGCGCTACGTTAGGGGCACCGAGGACCCGCCGCTCGCCGAGCTCCTTTCCGCCTTTGGCGTGACGCTCAACCTGCGGGCCTCCGCGGGCGACGACGACCGCGGCGGCAAGCCCGGAAAGTCACTGGCGCCGAATGCGCCGCGGCGATGCTGGCTCGGGGCGAAGGTCACCGGAACTGCCGAGCCGAGGCTGCAGCACGTCTTCACCGGCGGACCCGCCGAGCGGGCGGGCCTTGCCGGAGGCGACGTCGTGGTCGCGATCGACGGCCTGCGCGCGTCGGCAGAATCGATCCGGAAGCTCCTCGCGCGCCGCCGCGCCGGGGATGCGGTGAAGGTGCACGCGTTCCGCCGCGACGAGCTGATCGCGGTCGAGCTGGTGCTCGAAGCCGCGCCGCAGGACACGTGCTGGCTCGCGCTCGCGGCGTCGATCGACGACGCGACGCGCGTGCGGCGCGACGCGTGGCTGGGCATCACTCCGCCTTCGCAGGCGACGGAATGACGGCAGTCGCGGTCCGGCCGTCGTTCCCGCGCACGCGGGAACCCAGCGACTTTCCATTCTGTATGGGTCAACGAGTGCCAACGACACCGGCCCCCCGCCCGCGCGGGGATGATGCAGCTAGAGCTTGATCGACGGGTTGAGCGTATAGCGGCCGGTGATCGCCGCCTGCGCGAGCACGTGGCCGGCCATCGCCTTGCGGGCGTCGGCTCCGCCGAACACGCCGCTGACCGCGAGACGCGGCACGTCGAGTGCGTAAAGCGTGAACACGTAATGGTGCACGATCGCGTCGTTCCATGGCGGGCACGGGCCGTCGTAGCCGAAGTAGTTGCCGGCCATGTCCTTGTCTTGGGCGAACCATCCGGTGTAGTCGTTGATGCCCTGCCGCGCGCCACGCGGCGCGTGCGGGCCAGGCTTGCCGCGCGCGGTGACGCCGTCGGAAAACTCGCCGCGCGCGATCGGCGCCGCGTCGGGGGGCAGGTCGACGAGGGTCCAGTGGAAGAAGTCGACGCGCGGCAGCGAAGCGGGCACGACGCGGCCTTCCCGGTTCACATCGTCTCCGCGCGAGGGCACGTCGGGGTCGTGACACATGAGCGCCAGCGACTTCGTCCCGGCCGGCAGGCCCGACCAGGCAAAATCGGGATTGCGGTTCCCGGACAGCTTCACGTGCGACGCCGGATCGATCGCCCCGAACGCGAACTCCGCGGGAATCGATGCGCCGTCGGCGAAGCCGGTGGTCGTGAGTCTCATGATGCCTTCCAGTGCGGCGGAATCGTCTTCTCGAAGTACGGCAGCGCCTCGATCCGCTTCTTCCAGAGCCGGAGTTCCGGCGTGAGCCAGTTGTCCGAGGCGAGGTCCGGCAGCTTGACCTCGCAGCGCTTCATGAACGCGACCAGTGGATAGAAGGCATAGTCGGCCGCCGAGAGCTGTCCCGCGAGGTAGTCGCCCCGCATCGCCTTCGTGAACAGCGCGTACTCGGCGATTACCGCGTCGCGCGCCGTCTCGAGCTTCTTCGGATCGCGCTCCTCGGGTTTCGTGGAGAACGCGTAGTCGATGACCGGATCGACCGCCTCGTCGAAATAGTTGTCGACTTCGCAAATCAGCCGGCGCGTGAGCGCGCGCGTGCGCGCGTCGCCGGGAAAGAGCGGCGCGCCGGTCGCCGGATAGGCCTCCTCGAGATACTCGACGATCGCGTTCGACTCGTAGAGCACGAAGTCGCCATCGACGATCACCGGCACGCGATGCCTCGGGTTGAGCGCGATGAACTCGGGCTTGCGCGTATCGCCCGCGGAGAACGACAGCACCTTCCGCTCGTAGGGGAGCGCCTTGTGCTCGAGCGCAAGCTGGACGCGCCAGGCGTACGGAGAGCCGGAGCCGTAGTACAGGACGATGCTCATGGGGGTCCTTTAGTGAGGCGGCCCGCGAAGGGCGGGCCGCTGGGAATCACGGCTTCTTGCGGTTCGATGCGGGGCGCGCCGGTGCAGGCGGCGCGCGCAACGCTTCGAGCGACGCCTTCTGCAGCTCCATCGTCTTGATGCTCATCTGCATGAGGTTCAGGCTCATCTGCAGCCAGCCCTCGATTACCCGGAGCTCGCCGATCTTGCGCTCGAGCTCTGCGGGATCGAGCGTCGCGAACATGGCGGCCGGATTGGGAAATGGAAGACCCCCTGGGCCCGCGGCGAACGGCAAAGCCCCCGGGGCCGCGGTCCCCGGCGGCGCGAATCCCGGGATCGGCACGCCGAACGGATTCCACATCCGCTGCATGAATTCCATCGCGTCCTGGGGCGAGAACGGGAACGGGGGCGAACCAGGCGGGGTTTCGGGCGGCGGCGTGGACATGGCGGTTCCCCTTGGCGTCGTCGAATGCGGCAAACGCCGCATCGACCGCGGGCGGCAGGCGATTTCGGCTATTATCGTCGTTCATGGCGGACATTCGCGCAACCCTGCGGGCGCGGCTCGACGCGGCCGTCGGAAGCGCCCAGGTCCTCTCTGCACCGGCCGACGTCGCCCCCTACCTCACCGACTGGCGTGGCCGCTACCACGGTCGCGCGCAGGCGGTCGTGCGTCCCGGCACCACCGAGGAGGTCGCGGCCGTCGTTCGCGCGTGCGCCGAGGCGCGCGTGCCGATCGTTGCACAGGGTGGCAATACCGGACAGTGCGGCGCCGCGACCCCCGACGCGAGCGGCGAAGCCGTGGTGATCTCGCTCTCGCGGCTGAACCGCGTGCGCGCCGTCGACCGGGACAATGCGACGATCACGGTCGAAGCGGGCGCAACGCTCGTCGCCGTCCAGGAGGCGGCCACTGCGGCGGGCCTCCACTTTCCACTGTCGCTCGCGGCCGAAGGCAGCTGCACGATCGGCGGCAACGTCTCGACCAACGCCGGCGGCACGGCCGTCCTCCGCTTCGGGAACGCCCGCGAGCTGACCCTCGGCATCGAGGTCGTGCTCGCCGACGGCCGCGTCTGGGACGGGCTTCGGGGCCTCCGCAAGGACAACACGGGGTACGACCTGAAACAGCTCTTCATCGGCGCCGAAGGCACGCTCGGCATCGTCACGGCCGCGGTGCTGAAGCTCTTTCCGGCGCCGCGGACGCGCGCGACCGCGTTCGCTGCTCTTGCCAATGTGCCCGCGGCCATCGCGCTTCTGCGTGCGCTGCGGCAGGCGCTCGGCGACCGGCTCACCGGGTTCGAGCTGATCTCGGAGCCTTCGCTCGCACTCACCCGCCGGCATTTCCCGGAGCTGCCCGACCCGCTGCCCGGGCATCCCTGGTATGCGCTCGTCCAGGCCGACGACAGTGCCGCCGACTCGCCGCTCGCGGCCGACCTCGAGCAGGCATTGAGCGATGCGCTCGAGGGCGGGACCGTACCGGACGCCACCGTCGCGCAATCGGGCGAGCAGGCGAAGACGCTCTGGGCCCTCCGCGAGAACATCGCGGAAGCCCAGCGCCTCGACGGACCCAACATCAAGCACGACATTTCGCTGCCGGTGTCGGCGATTCCCGCATTCCTCGAAATAACCGAGTCGAGGCTGCTGGCAGCGCTCCCGGGCGTGCGCTTCGTCACGTTCGGTCACCTGGGGGACGGCAACCTCCACTACAACCTCGCCGCACCCGCGGGTGTCGCGCCCGAGGCTTTCCTCGCGCATACGGGCGCTGCGAACCGGATCGTCCACGATCTCGTCGCCGCACACGGCGGCAGCATCAGCGCCGAGCACGGCATCGGCCAGCAGAAACGGGACGAGCTCGTCCGCTATCGAAGCGCGGTCGAGCTCGATCTCATGCGTGCAGTCAAGCGCGCGCTCGATCCGGCGGCACTCCTCAACCCCGGGAAGGTCCTTTAGAAATGGGCAAGGTCATCTTCTGGATCGTCGTCGTGTTCGTGGTTCTGCTCGGGCTGCGCATCCTAAACATGGGCGCGGCCAAGCGGCGGGCGCGCGAGTCCGGGACGGCGAAAGGCCCCGCGCCTGGGGACACCATGGTCCGCTGCTCGAATTGCGGCGTGTACCTGCCCAAGGCCGATGCGCTGCCCGCGCCGGGGGGCTACGTCTGCGGCGATCCGGGCTGCGCGCCGCGCCGTTGACGAACCCCGCCCGGGCTGCGATAAACACACCGACACGCTCTGCTCCCCTGATGCAGCCCTCCCCTGCCGCGCCATCGTTCGAGCCTCCGGTGCCGATGTCGACGGGCGACTCGTCGCGCCGGATCCTGTGGATCGTCGGGCTCTATCGGGCGGTCTGCGGCGCAGGGCTGCTCGGGATCGCGCTGCTGCTCGATCTCAAGGCGCTGGGCATCGTCGATCCGGCGCTGTTCGTCTCGGCTGCAACCGTGTATTTCGTGTTCGGCCTGGTGACGTTCTGGTGGATCCAGCGCGATCCCTTGCCGCTCCCGCTGACCGTGCTGACGTCGATCCTCCTCGTCGGCGACGTCGGCTGCATCGCGGCCGTGATGGTGGCCGGCGGCACCAGCGCGGGGACGCTGCCGATCCTCCTCTTCCCGCAGCTCGCCGCCAGCGGGTGGCTCTTGCGCACGCGCACCGCGTTCCTGCACGCGGCAGTCGCCACGATCAGCCTGCTCGGACTCGACCTGTGGCGCCTGATCGAGGGCCAGGTGACCTTCACGCAGCCCGTGCAGACCGGGCTCATCAGCTTCGGCTTCTTCGCGACGGTCGGGGTGGCGATCGCGCTCGGCGCGTACACGAAGGCGTCGGAGGACCTCGCGGCGCAGCGCGGCATCGACGTCGCCAATCTCGAGCAGGTGAACCGTCTCATCATCCAGGACATGCAGGACGGCGTGCTCGTGGTCGACCTGAACGGGGTGGTGCGCGGCCACAATGCGCAGGTGACCCGGCTCCTGGGCGGCTTCGGCCGGATGCGCGGCGGCATGCGCCTCGCCGAGTTCTCGGGCACGCTGCACGACTACTGGCGACGATGGCAGGAGGACTACACCGAGTCGCTCCCGCCGTTCAAGGTCGAGTCGACGCAGCGCCTGCTGCGCGTGCGGCTCGTGCGCATCGGCTCGGGCCTGAACGGCGGCACGCTGATCTATCTCGAGGACCTGGGGCGCGCGCAGACCGAGGCGCAGCAGATGAAGCTCGCCGCGATGGGCCGGCTCACCGCATCCATCGCGCACGAGGTCCGCAATCCGCTCTCCGCGATCAACCAGGCCGCGCAGCTCCTCGAGGAGGACGGCGCCGTGGTCCCCGAGGGGCAGCGCCTGCTCAACATGATCCGCAACAACGCGAAGCGGATCGACCGGATCGTCGGCGAGGTGCTGCAGTTGAACCGCCGTGACCGCCAGCAGCCGGAGATGATCCCGCTCGCCGAGTTCATGCGATCGCTCACCGACGAAATCGTGCAGGCGGAGAACATGCCGCCTGGCGGCATCGTGATGCTGGTGCCCGAGGACCTGACCGTCATCTTCGACCGCGGCCACCTGAACCAGATCGTCTGGAACCTGGTCCGCAACGCGTGGCAGCACTGCCAGAAGAAGGAAGGCAGCATCCGGATCGCCGCACGCGCCGGCTACATGGGCGACGCGGTGATCTGCGAGCTGGCCGACGACGGTCCCGGGATTCCGGCGGAGCTGCGCGGCCAGATCTTCGAGCCGTTCTTCACGACGAGGCCGGGCGGCACCGGCCTCGGGCTCTACATCGCCCGCGAGCTCGCGGACGCCAACGGCGCCGCGCTCGAGCTCCTGCCGCGCGGGCCGGGCGCCCATTTTCGATTGACGACGAAGCGCGCGGGCCGGCCCGCGTAACACCCAGGGCCTGTTCACACTATGGACGCAAACGCGTTGCACGGCCGAAAACGCCCACCACAAGGCGCGAAGGCGAAGGCGGGTCGGGCACCCGGTGAGCCTTTGCAACGCAGTGCTGGGCGCTTTCGGCAGCAACCCGAACGGACCGGGCGCCCTGGGGCGCCACTCTTTGTTGCTCTCCTCGCCAAGACGGCCAGTCTTGGCTTCGTCGGCTGCCGCGATTGGCGCCCCAGGCCACCCGGTCGCGTTTGTGCCCATAGTGTGAACAGACCCTAAGGAAACCCCATGTCCCGCCGAATCCGCGGTCAACCCAAGGTGCTGGTCATCGACGACGAGCCCGACCTGCTCGAGCTCCTCGAGCTCACGCTGTCCCGGATGGGACTCGACACCTCGCGCGCCGAGTCGGTCGCCGAGGCGATCAAGCTGCTCGACAAGGAGCCCTTCGACCTCTGCCTGACCGACATGCGCCTTCCCGACGGCGAGGGCCTGCGCGTCGTCGAGCACATCAACCAGAAGGCGCTCGACGTTCCGGTCGCCGTGATCACCGCGTACGGCAGCGCGGAGAACGCCGTCGCGGCCCTCAAGGCCGGCGCCTTCGACTATCTCGCGAAGCCGGTGGCGCTGGAACAGCTGCGGGCGCTCGTCAAGCAGGCGCTCAAGGTCCCGGAGAAGCCGCAGGTCGTCACCACCTACCAGCTCCTCGGCGAATCGCCGGCCATGATGCAGGTGCGCGGGCTCATCGACCGGCTCGCGAAGAGCCAGGCGCCGGTGTTCATCAACGGCGAGTCCGGCAGCGGCAAGGAGCTCGCGGCGCGGCTGATCCACGCGCTGGGACCGCGTGCGGAGCAGCCGTTCATCGCGGTCAACTGCGGGGCCATCCCCGAGAACCTGATGGAGAGCGAGTTCTTCGGCTACAGGAAGGGCGCGTTCACCGGGGCCGAGGCCGACCGCGACGGCTTCTTCCAGGCCGCGAACAATGGCACGCTGTTCCTGGACGAGGTCGCCGACCTCCCGCTCGCGATGCAGGTCAAGCTCCTGCGTGCGATCCAGGAGAAAAAGGTGCGCAAGGTCGGCTCGACGCAGGAGGAGCCGGTCGACGTCCGCATCATCAGCGCGACGCACAAGAAGCTCGCGGCGCAGGTCGAGTCGGGCGAGTTCCGGCAGGACCTCTACTACCGCCTCCATGTCATCGAGCTCGCCATGCCGAGCCTGCGCGAGATGCGCGAGGACATCCCGCTCATCGCACATGCGATCCTCGCGCGGCTCTCGCGCGGCAGTCCGGCGATGCTCGACGCGGAGGCAGTCGCCGCGCTCGAGCGCTACCCGTTCCCGGGCAACGTGCGCGAGCTCGAGAACATTCTCGAGCGCGGCCTCTCGCTCGCCGCCGATCCGCAGCAGATCACGGCCGAGGACCTGCACCTGACGCCGGTGGCCGACGATCCCGAGTTCGCGGTGACCGCCGGCGACAAGTGGCCGCTGCAGGACTATCTCGACCGGGTCGAGCGCGCGGCGATCAACGAAGCGCTTGAGAAAACGCGCTTCAACCGCACGGCGGCCGCGAAACTCCTGGGCATCACGTTCAGGGCGATGCGGTACCGGATGGAGCGGCTGGGCATCAAGTAGCCTCCCCTCCAAGGGCATCGTGTTTCATATGCGGCGACCGTCATTGGTGGTCGCGTCGAATGTCGATCCATGCGGGAGGTCGGGAAGCGGGCGCGAGGGAGTTACAGGGCGTGTGCACATCAAATCGGGCTTAGGGAAGTCAATGCACCGCCGCTCAGGAGCGCACCGTAATACCCAACGTTATTGTTGCCGGTGGTGTAGACCGCTTCTCCGCCGCCTGCCGCCTCGAACTTGAATGCCGTTGTGTGGTAGGTAACGACGTTGGCAACAGACAGAATGCTTGCGGTGGTGCCTACGTGGGCGCCGACTTGGAACGCGATACCGTTCTTCATCAGTACGGAATGGGCGACGGTGAGCTGTACTGACGCATCGAAGGCACTCGAACGGGCGCCTGCGATTGCGTTGTAGGCGAGTACGCTGTTGCTGACGCTGACCTGCGATCCGTTATACGCCAGGAGGCCGGTTTGATTGCGCTGGGTCGTGACACCGTCAAGCGTCGCAACGACGGATCCATTTGCCTTGAATCCTTCGCTGCCGTTGTCGTGCAAGGAGGTGTTCTTGACACTCACGGTACTGCCGGGGGCCGAGGCGTCAATTCCGGTGGTCATGTTGGCGACCTCGCAATCTTCCACGACAAGTGCGGCACCGTTAAAGAATCCAATGCCATCGTTTAGTGCGCCGCCTTGACCGTTGATCGTTAGGCCACGCAGGTGCACGGTCACCGCGGCGCCATCGATCACGATGCCGCTGCCGGTAAACACCGAGATGCCGGCATAGACGCCGGGAGGAGCGATGATCGATACCGACTGCGTGATCGTCGCCGGTCCGTAGCCAGCAGAGTCCATTACGATCACTTCGCCAGCGGTGTTGGTGACGCCAATCGCTTCGCTGAACGCGCGACAGGGCTTTGCAATCGAGCAGTTGAACGCGGTATTGGTGGCGAGTCCGTAGGAGGCGACGAACGTCCGCTGGGCCGTCGCCACGGCGTCGGTCGAGGCAAGCGTGGAAAGGGCCAGCACGATCGTTGCCGACGCAATAGTGCGATGCAGCATTTGGGGTCTCCCGGTGAGGCCGCTGGGCTGACGGCGGTGAGCATCATGCGCCACAAATCCCGGTGCGGTAACTTCTGGCCGGCAACGTCTCAGCGCCGGGCACGTCCCCGAACGCGACGTGATTGCGGATCGCTATCGCAAGTGGCAGATCGGAGGCTTTCCGGAACTCCGCAGGTCAGTCGGCGCTTCGTTCAGCCCTTGGCGCCAGAACGCGCTTAGGGAGATTCTTTCGAGGGTCGCGCGCTACCCAGACACGTCCTCGTCGCTTTCGCAGCCTGAGCCCTGTCAGGCGGTCGCTCCAACGCTCTTTGTTGACGCATTGCCGCGTTCCGCCAAAACGCCGGCGCGCTTACATTTCGGTCTTGAGCCACGCCGGTGCTGACCTAAGGAAAGGCATCGACGAGCCCGCGACGCATCCGAAGCACCGGATCTTCGCTGTCGTCGGGCGTGGCGCGATATTGGCGCGGACGCTAGGCTACTCCTCCAACCGTCACATCGTCACCGAGCCCACCCTCCAAGCGACTGTCAAAGAGCGACAAGAGTAGGCCAGTTTCCGCTATGAAAGCGCTACCCGATGGAGCGGCCGGGCATCAAGTAACCGCGTGCCGGCGGCACGCGCCCCGGTTCGCAAGGGTCGCGCTTTTCTTCCGGGCGACCGTGGCGCGCCGCTCACGCACCGGATTACAGGGGGCCGAGCGGTGTCACGGAGCCCCCCGATGTCGCGGTGCCGTAATAGCCGACCGCATTGTTGGCGGAGCTGTAGATGACTTCCATTCCTCCCGTCCCCACGAACTTGAAGATCGTGGCAGCAATGAATGCGACGGTGTTCGCGTCGGCGACGATCGAGGCGTTGCCTCCCGCCATTGCGTCGACCGCAAACGCGTAGCTCCCTCCCGTGATCGTCGAGTGCGAGACGAACATTGCCGCCAAGGTTCCGGCGCTGCTCTGAGCATAGGCGCCGTACGCGTTGCCGGACAGGACGCTGCCGCTGACCGTGACCCGGGATCCCGAGTAGGCGTCCACGCCGTGGAAGTTGCTTACCGAATGAACGGCGTCGAGCGTCGCCTCAATCGGCCCGGTGGCCGCGAAACCGGAAGTTTGGTTCCCCCGCAATACCGTGTTCTTGATCGAGACGTAGGCTGTGACTCCGCTTGATTCAACGTAGATGCCCGCATACATTCCGCTAACTTCGCAATCCTCGACTACAAGCCGGTTTCCGGAGACCAGGTGCACGCCGTAGTCTACGGGCGCCACACCCTGCCTGTTGATCGTGAGCCCGCGCAGCGTTACGGCATCCGTCGAACCCGCGCTGATCACAACCCCGTCGCCACCGAAGACCGAGATTCCGGCATAGATGCCGGGCGGCGCGATGATTGACACCGGCTTCGTGATCGTGACCGGACCGTACCCGGCCGAATCAAGAACGAGCACCTCCCCGCTGTCGTTTGTGACGCCCAGGGCTTCGCTGAACGCGCGACAGGGCTTGGTGACCGAGCAGTTGAATGCCGTATTGGTCGATACGCCATACGACGCGACGAACGTTCGTTGCGCCGCCGCCGCAGCTTCTCCGGCGGCAAGAATGGGCATGGCAAACACGATTGTTGCCAACGTGGATCTGCGGCGCTGCATTGTCGGTCTCCCCGTGGGCGCACGATGGCCCGGCGGCCGAAAGCATAGCCCGGAGTTCGTTCGAGCGCGAATTGCGGCCTGTGCCCGCGGTACCCGGCCGAGCCAGATCGTCGTTCACAAACTGTTAGATCGTATCGGCATGCCCGGCCGTCGGATTACGCCACCGGTCAAGGCCCTGTTGTGGAATCCTCGAAGCATGAGCACCGGGACTCTATTGATTCTGGTCGGGTCGTTCGTTGGCATAACACTGGGTGTGCTGATAGTGACAGGAGTCATACCTCTGTTCGGCGAGCCCAAGAAGAAGACAAGGGGCTCCGCCTCGCGCGACTCCTCGGGGCGCGCCACGAGCGGCGCTCCGGATACACGACCGCGCAGTTAGGAAGGCGAGTGGCGGCTCTCTCACGTCGGCCGCCTGACCGCGCTGCTCGAGCTTCGTCACCTCGCCCGACCCAACCAAGGCGCATCATGAGCGTGGCAGAAGCAGACCACACGCTGTTGTGATAAGGGCGCGACGCGCTACCGGCTGGGAGCGGCCGGGAGTCAAGCAACTCTGCCGCACCTCAGATCGCAACCTCCCACGTGCCGCGACTGCGGCTTCCGGCGCGCAGCAGCCGCTGCGTCCGGTGCAGGATCAGGTCGCCGACGATGACGTTCGGCAGACCGTTGCTGAAGTCGCTCCAGGTCGCGCCCGCGTCGGCCGTCGTGTACACGCCGTGGTCGGTGGCGGCGTAGAGCGTATCGGCGTGCGCGGGATCGATCACGAGGGCGTTGACCGGAATCGTCGGCAGATTGCCGCTGCGGTCGGTCCAGGTCTGTCCGCCATCCTGCGAGCGGAACACGTGCGCGCCGCTGACGAAGGAACAGCTGGCCCACAGCGCCAAACTTCCCTCGACCACCAGGTCGCTGATATAGCCCGTGCGCGGGCTCGCGAGCGACTGCACCTGGGCGTTCGACCATCCGCCGGAGCCGGCGCTCAACCGATAGACCTTGCCTCGAGCCGTTCCGACCAGGATGGCGCCGGACGAAACGATGGTCACCGCCGACACGATATCGGGCTGGGCGGCCCCCGAGGTCGGCAGCGCGATTTCCGTCCAGCTCGTGCCCGAATCGGTCGATACGAACACGGTCTTGCCCGCCTTGCAGAGAAGCTTGCCCACCACATCCATCGGTGGGTAGAAAAGGGCGGGGTAGCCCTGGGGCGCGGGGGGCGATGCGTCCACCCACTTGAACGCGTTCGGACCCTTGGCGGGCGCGCGCTCGATCCACATGCCGTAGTACGAATGGAAGCACAGCGGACTCGTCCCGTCCGCGGCGCCGCAGTCGCCACCGTCTCCCAGCGCGATCTGGTCCCAACGACTCGCGCCGGCATCGCCCAGGGTTCCATTGTCCTGCGTGCCGCCGATCAGCCACGCGGCGTCGCTTTCCAAGAGCGCGAGGAACTCGAACTCGGTGATGCCGAGGCCGGGGTTGAGCGATTCCCAGTGATTGCCTGAGTCGGGCGATCTGAACAAGCCGCCGTCGTTGCAGACATAGAGCGTCGCGGGATCGCTCGGGTCGAACGCGAGGTGATGCTGGTCGGGATGAATCGAATCACCGGTCTTGCGCGAAGAAATGTTCGTCCAGCGGAGCTTCGAGCCCGTTCGCTTGCCCCGGTACAACTCGATCGCGCCCCAGAACACGACATTGGCGTCGTTGGGCGCCACCGCGAGGCACCAGTCATACCACGCCTGCGACGTGTCCATGCCGGCCGGCACCGCCTCCGCCTTGAAACTGCCCGCGGCCGTCGACCGGCGCCACAGCATCGCGTTCCCGTCGACGGAAGCGGCGACATAGACGACTGCGGGATTCGACGGCGCATGACAGACCTCGACGCGATCGAACGTCGCGCCGCCGCCGGCGCCCGGCAGGGTGAGGCTGCTCCAGGTGCTTCCGCCGTTGGTCGAGTGCAGGAGGCCCGCCGCGCAGCCGGCGAACAGCTCGTCCGGATTGGAGGCGTTCGCGGACAGATCCCATGTCTGATCCGACCGCACGCGGCTGACGGTGGCGCCGCCGTTCGTGCTCTCGTACATGCCGAGCGTTCCGCCGATCCAGAGACGCATCGGGTCGGTCGGATGCACGAGGATGTCGTAGATTCCCTCGCCCGCGAGAACGGCCGCCGCGACGTATGTCCACGTGTGGCCGCCGTCGGACGAGCGAAGCAGGCCGCCGCCGAGTGGCGTCTGCCCATCGCCCTCGCCGGTCGCCGCATAGACGAGGTTGGGGGAACTCGGCGCGCGGGCGAGCGCGCCCATCGCGAGCGCAGGTTGATCGTCAGTCAGCGGCTGCCACGTGGCGCCGCCATCCCTGGATTCCCACAGCCCTCCGCCCGCCGAGCACAGGACAACGTGAGCGGCATTCGCGGGATCGATGTCGACGCTCACGCAGCGTCCCGACACGGAAGGCTTCGAGTTCGCTCCCTCGCCGTACGTCTGTCCGTGCGGAATCAGTGTCGGCCCCAATTCGCGCCAGACCGGTCGATCGGCCGAGTCGCCGAAGTTCGGCTGCATTCGCAATTTCGCGGCGAACGCCGCCGCGTAGGGTGATCGGCGCGCGGACCGCTTCGCCGGCTTGACTCCCTTCGCCCGGGACTTGGCAAGACGCACGCCGGGCAATATCGCGGGCGCCAGACCTCGCTGCACCTCGAAGTAGCGGATCCGCGCGAGCGCCTTGCCCTCGGGATAGAGCTCGCGGGCCGCCGCACGTGCGGCGGCCCGGACGGGCGCCTCCTTCGACTTGCCTTTCTTCTCCGACCACACGCGAACCGCAGCCTTGCCCCAGGGGTGCACCGTGGGCGTGGCTGCCTTCGACGTCTTCCTGAACTCGATTCGAGTGCCGGGTGGTGGTATGCGCATACGTCAACTCCTCTTCGCGATTGCAGCGGAATTCGTTCGAACGTCAGCCCCGATGCTTCGTCCCCGCCCGCTTTCTCGACTTGGCGGCGATCCGCCTCGGGACGCCCTTGGTCGTTGCGACACTCTTCGCGGCATCGTCGGAAGGCTTTGCCGGAATCGGCAACCCGCGCTCGAGCGCGAATTGCCGCACACGCTGCCATGCCCGGCCGCCGGCAGGGGGTTTCTCGTCTGCGCTCCGTTTGGTTCCCGGCTGTTTCGGCTTGCGCATAGGCGTTACTCCTTCGATGCCGGTGGTCGCGCGCCCGCTGCGCTGGACGATGGCATCGATCAAAGCGCTTGCGGCATGACGCCGCCTGGATCCGAATCAGTCGCTGCGCTTGCGCTTGTGCGACCGAACTCGATAGATGAAATACAGACCTGCGACCGGAATCAGAAACAACAGTACTTCGAACGCGCCCGATCCGCCGTCGGGCGAAATGCCGAGGATTCTTTCGATGAAGTCCATCACCGTATCCTTTCAGCGTTGGCCGCGTGGTGTGTGGCCGGCGTATCGGGAGGTGTGCTTTGTACGATACAAGTTCGATTCTAGGCGCGAAGCGGTCAGCAATCAATCCGGCGGCGACTTGCGGGACCTTCCCGAGGGTTGCCTATCCCCTGGCGAGCGCGGTGCACCGGGAGAGGCCATTGCGCCTCGTGGCATCGACCCAGCCGCAGGCTGTCAATGGCGTTTCCAACGTCGCACTCATGCCCTGAGGGATCAGCCCGCGCATTGCTCCGTTGCCCGGCCGGACGGCTACAATCCCCGAATGCGATTGGCGCGGGTGCCTCGTTGAACATGGTCTTGCTGCGCAGCCGACTGGAGCAGTGCGAGCACCAATGACCGCACGCGGCGCGGGCGGCTCGACCCGCCGCCTCGCGATCGACGACCGGGGCTACGCGAATCTCGCGCGCCAGATCCGCTCGCCGAACTGCGACGCCAGGCCCCCCGGCACGTTCGTCACGCTCGTCGTCATCCATGGCATTTCGCTGCCCCCGGGCGAGTTCGGCGGCGACGCGATCGCGCGGCTCTTCACGAACCGGCTCGACCCGATGGCGCACCCGTATTACGCGTCGATCGCGCACCTTCACGTGTCCTCGCACTTCCTCGTGCGACGCGACGGCCGCCTGCTCCAGTTCGTCTCGTGCAACGAGCGCGCGTGGCACGCGGGCATCTCGCGGTTTCGCGGCCACGCGCACTGCAACGACTTCTCGATCGGCGTCGAGCTCGAGGGCACCGACCACCTGCCCTACGAAGCCGCGCAGTACGCGATGCTCGTGCGGCTGCTCAAGGCACTCGCCCGGCGCTATCCGATCCAGCACGTCGCGGGCCACTCCGACATCGCCCCCGACCGCAAGACCGATCCGGGGCCCGCGTTCGACTGGGCGCGGCTGCGGCGCCTCACGTACGCGCGGCGCTGAGCGCCGGCCCGCGGGGCCGTAGTGGCGCCCAGGGGCCAAGTCGGGGTATAATGGAATGTTATGCAGTTACTTGCGGATTACTTTCCGCTCATCCTCTTTTTCGTTGCGTTCAAGTGGCAGGGCATCTACTTCGCCACCGGCGTGGCGATCGCGGCCTCCCTGCTCCAGATCGCGTATCTGCGCTGGCGGCGCGGACGCATCGCCGTCATCAACTGGCTGTCGCTCGCGATCATCGTCGTCTTTGGCGGCGCGACGCTCCTGCTCCATGACGAGACGTTCATCAAGTGGAAGCCCACGGTGCTCTACGCCCTGTTCGGGGCGATCCTGGCCGGCGGTCGCCTGCTCCTCCGGCGCAACCTGCTCGCCCACCTGATGGCGGGCATCTCGCTGCCCGGGCCGGTGTGGACGCGCCTTACCTGGTCCTGGGTCGCGTTCTTCGCGTTCATGGCCGTCGCCAACTGGTACGTCGCGTTTCACTTTTCGACCGACGCATGGGTCAACTTCAAGGTCTGGGGCGGCATCGGGCTGTTCCTCGCCTTTGCGCTCGCGCAGGGCATGCTGCTCGCGCGGCACGTGCGGGAGGAAGCGTCGTGAGGGCCCCCACGACGGTCGCGGACGTTCCGGCCGCACTCCGAGCGCGGCTCGCCGCGCTGGCCCCGACGCGCGTCGAGGTGACCGACGACAGCGCCGCCCACGTCGGGCACGCCGGGGCTGCCGGCGGAGCCGGGCACTTTTCCCTGCTGGTCGTGTCAGAAGTCTTTTCCGGGCTTTCCCGGCTCGCCAGGCACCAGCGCGTGCTCCGCGAGTTGGCCGACCTCCTTCCGCATCCGATTCATGCGCTGTCGATCAAGGCGCTGACCCCGGAAGAATTCATTTCTCAACCAGAAAGGACGTTGCATCAATGACCAGGTATTCGCTTACCCTCGCGTTCGCGGCCACGCTTGCCGCGCTGGCCCTCGCGCCTGCGCTGGCGCAGGACAAGGCCGCCACGCCCGCGGCTCCGGCCAAGGCCGCTCCCGCCAAGGCGGCCGCCGCCTCCGGCAAGGAGATCTACCCGAAGCCGTACTTTGACCTGCTCCTGAAGGAGCGCCTCGCCCAGGGCCAGCCCGATTCGCCCGAGATGCGCAACGCGCTCAAGGAGGAGCTCAACACGCGCGAGCTGATCGTGCGCGAAGCGAAGAAGAAGGGCCTCGACAAGGACACGGACGTCAAGACGCAGATGGACCTGACCGCGCAGACCGTTCTCGTTCGCGCGTACGTCGCCGACTGGGTCAAGGCGCACCCGGTGTCCGACGAAGCGCTGCACAAGGAATACGACGCCATCAAGGCGCAGATGGGCGACAAGGAGTACAAGGTCCGGCACATCCTGGTCGACAAGGAGGACGAGGCGAAGGAAATCATCGCCGCGCTGCAAAACGGCGAGAAGTTCGAGAAGCTCGCCGAGCGATCGAAGGATCCGGGATCCAAGGCCAAGGGCGGCGACCTCGACTGGAACGCGCCCGGCAACTTCGTGAAGCCGTTCTCGGACGCGATGGTCAAGCTGCCGAAGGGCAAATTCACGACGCAGCCCGTGCAGACGCAGTTCGGCTGGCACGTCATCGAGGTCGACGACATCCGCGACGCCAAGGTGCCGCCGTTCGACGAGGTCAAGGCACAGCTCACCCAGCGGATGCAGGGGCAGCAGCTCGACATCTACTTCCGCGAGCTTCGCGCGAAGAACGGGATGTGACGCGGCGCTGCCGGCTCCGGCCGGCATCGCAGTGCCCGGGGGGCAGGCAAGGCGCCTGCCCCTTTTGTTTGGCGGTCGGGTGCTCCGCGGGGATGCGCGACTCGATGGTATTCTTACGCGGCGCCGGCGCCGGGAATCGGGAGCGCGCGGAAGTCCCGGCCGCCGGGCGCTGAATCGACGACCCCCAGGGCGACGGAGGAGAGCGTGGCGTACATCCGCCATCCGAAGGATTTCTTGGCGGGGCTTCTGTTCGTTGCCTTCGGCGCCCTCGCGATCATCGTCGGAAGCAACTACACGCTCGGCACCGCGGCCCGAATGGGACCGGGCTACTTCCCGCGGGTCCTCGGCGGACTCCTGGTTGTGCTGGGGCTCGCGCTCGCGCTGCGTGCGCTGCGCCTGAGCGGGCCGCGCCTGCCCGGCTGGCAGTGGCGGCCGGTGCTGATCGTGCTGCTGAGCGTCGCGGCATTCGGGCTGATCGTCGATCGCGTGGGCATCGTGCTGTCGACGATCTTCCTCATCCTTGCGGCGAGTGCCGCGAGCCGCGAGTTCAGGTGGCGCGAGGCGCTCGTCGCGGGCTGCATCCTGGCGGCAAGCGCCGTCGGCGTGTTCGTGATCGGGCTCAAGCTGCTGTTGCCGATCTGGCCCGCGTTCTGACCGTGCCTCGTGGAACTCCTTCACCATCTCGGGCTGGGCTTAAGCGTCGCGACCCAGGGCATCAACCTGGTCTACGCACTGATCGGAGTCATGCTGGGCACGCTCATCGGCGTCCTGCCCGGCATCGGCCCGGTCGCGACCATCGCGATGCTGCTGCCCACCACGTACGCGCTGGAGCCCGTCTCGGCGCTCATCATGCTCGCCGGGATCTACTACGGCGCGCAATACGGCGGCTCGACCACGTCGATCCTGCTCAACATGCCCGGCGAGACGGCGTCAGCGGTCACCTGCCTCGACGGCTACCAGATGGCGCGCAAGGGCCAGGCCGGCGCCGCGCTCGCGATCGCCGCGCTGGGCTCGTTCTTCGCGGGCACCGTCGCGACGATCATGGTGGCGTCGGTGGCGATCCCGCTTTCCGAATTCGCGCTCAAGTTCGGACCGGCCGAGTACTTCTCCCTCATGGTGCTGGGGCTGATCGGCGCCGTGGTGCTCGCCCACGGCTCGGTGCTGAAGGCGATCGCGATGATCGTGTTGGGTTTGC
Organism: uncultured beta proteobacterium; assembly: GCA_963734055.1. Taxonomy (GTDB): domain Bacteria; phylum Pseudomonadota; class Gammaproteobacteria; order Burkholderiales; family Casimicrobiaceae; genus CAIWHR01. The sequence goes on along the minus strand of CAVTFQ010000007.1, from coordinate 254,421 downwards.
TGCTGGGCCTCGTGGGCACCGATGTCAACTCCGGCGTCGCCCGTTTCTCGTTCGGCATCCCCGAACTGACCGACGGCCTCGGCGTGGTCAGCGTGGCAATGGGGCTCTTCGGCTTTGCCGAGATCATCAGCAACCTCGAGTCGACCGAGAAGCGCGAGCTCATCACGAGCAAGGTCCGCGGGCTGTGGCCGACGAAGGAGCAGTTCAAGGTCGCCTGGCCCGCTTCGCTGCGCGGCACGGCACTCGGTTCGGTGCTCGGCCTGCTTCCGGGAGGCGGCGCGATGCTCTCCTCGTTCGCGTCCTATGCGCTCGAGAAGAGGGTGGCCAAGAACCCCGCCGAATTCGGCACGGGCGCGATCCAGGGCGTCGCCGGACCGGAATCGGCGAACAACGCGGGCGCGCAGACGTCGTTCATCCCGCTGCTCACGCTAGGCATCCCGGAAAACGCCGTGATGGCGCTGATGGTCGGTGCCATGACGATCCACAACATCCAGCCCGGCCCCCAGGTCATGACGAGCAACCCGCCGCTCTTCTGGGGCCTGATCGCGTCGATGTGGGTCGGCAACCTGATGCTCGTCGTGCTGAACCTCCCGCTGATCGGGATGTGGATCAAGCTTCTGAAGGTGCCGTACCGCCTGCTCTATCCCGCGATCCTGCTGTTCTGCTCGATCGGCGTCTACTCGATCAACAATACGCACTTCGACGTGAGCCAGACGGCCGCGTTCGGCCTGCTCGGCGTCGTGTTCATGAAGCTCGAGTGCGAGCCCGCGCCGCTCTTGCTCGGATTCGTGCTTGGGCCGATGATGGAGGAGAACCTCCGGCGCGCGCTGCTGCTCTCGCGCGGCGATCCGACCGTGTTCTTCACCCGGCCGCTGTCGCTCACGATGCTGGTGATGGCGGCCCTCCTGCTGCTGCTCATCATCGCCCCCGCGTTCCGCAAGACGCGCGCCGAGGCGTTCCAGGAGAGTGACTAGTGGGCTGTAACGGGGGAAGCGGTAGTGAACGGATGTGCTATGGCGCCGCTGTTCGCGCCGAGTGCAAGGCGCCGTTGCGAAGCAATGGTGGAGCCCCTTGCGAGCAAGGGCAACGAAGCAATCGGCGCGAAGAGCAAGCCAGACACTATCGATACCCCCGTTACAGGCCACCAACCCTATGACTGCACGCGACGCCATCCACCCCTCCTCTGCAGCGGATTCGCTCCGCTTCGACTGGGCACTGCCCTACCCCTCGCGGCGCCAGCCGATTCTCGCGCGCAACGTCGTCGCGACGTCGCAGCCGCTTGCGACGCAGGCCGGGATCGCGATGCTCCAGCGCGGCGGCAACGCCGTCGACGCGGCGCTCGCGACCGCCATCGCGCTGACCGTCCTCGAGCCGTGCAGCAATGGAATCGGGAGCGACCTCTTCGCGATCGTCTGGGACGGCCAGGGGCTGGCCGGCCTCAATGCGACGGGCCGCGCCCCGGGGGCGGTCGACCGCACGCGCTATGCCGGCGCGGCCGCGATGCCACAGCGCGGCTGGGAGCCGGTGACGATTCCCGGTGCCGTGTCAGGTTGGGCAGCGTTGTCGCAGCGCTACGGCGCCCTGCCCTTCGCCGATCTGTTCGTGCCGGCGATCCGCTATGCGCGCGACGGCTACGCGGTGTCACCGGTCGTCGCCGAGAAATGGGCCCTGGCGACGACCGTGTTGCCCAGGGACCTGGGCTTCGCCGAGCACTTCATGCCGCGCGGTCGCGCGCCGCATCCGGGCGAGACGTTCGCCTGTCCGGCGATGGCGGACACGCTCGAGAAGATCGCCGCGACGCACGGCAACGCGTTCTACCGTGGCGAGCTCGCCCAGGCGATGGTCGCCGACGCACAGCGGCACGGCGCCGCGCACGCGCTCGCGGACTTCGCTGCACACGCCGTCGACTGGGTCGCGCCGCTCGCGCTCGACTACGGTGGCGCGACGGTGCACGAGATTCCGCCGAACGGCCAGGGCATCGCCGCGCAGATGGCGCTCGGCATGCTGCGCTCGTTCGACCTCGCGTCGATGCCCGTCGACAGCGTCGCCGTGCAGCATCTCGAGATCGAGGCGATGAAGCTCGCGTTCGCCGACGCGCATCGCTATGTCGCCGATCCGTCGTCGATGGAACTCACGCCGGCGGCGCTGCTCGACCCTGCCTACCTTGCGTCGCGCGCGCGCCTCATCGACCCGAAGCGGGCGCAGGATTTCGGCCCCGGCGAGCCGCCGAAGGGCGGCACCGTGTACCTGTGCGCCGCCGATGCGGGCGGCATGGTCGTATCGCTGATCCAGTCGAATTACATGGGCTTCGGCTCGGGCGTCGTCGTCCCCGGCACCGGCATCAGCCTGCAGAATCGCGGCGCCGGCTTCTCGCTCGAGCGGGGCCACCCGAACGAGATCGCCGGCGGCAAGCGCCCGTTCCACACGATCATCCCGGGGTTCCTGACCCGCGACGGCGCCCCGCTGGCGGCGTTCGGCGTGATGGGCGGGCCGATCCAGCCCCCGGGCCACGTGCAGACGCTGGTGCGCGTCCTGACCTACGGCATGAATCCGCAGGCGGCGCTCGACGCGCCGCGCTGGAAGGTCAGCGGCGGCATTTCGCTCGACCTCGAGGCGTCGGCCGCGCCGGAGCTGCGGGCCGGCCTCGCCGCGCTCGGCCACGAGCTCAAATCGGTCGCCGACACCTATATGGATTTTGGCGCCGGTCAGTTCGTCGTCCGATCCGGCGACGGCTACATCGCCGCTTCCGATCCGCGGCGCGACGGCCAGGCCGCAGGCTTCTGACCCCGAGCCGTCCTCAGGTGCCGCGCGCCTTGTAGACGTGGAGCGGCACGACCTCGTCGAGCTCAAAGTGGTGCCGCTTCGGCTCCGGCACGGCGAGCGGCGCCGTCGCCCTCATCGTCGCGAGACAGCGGCGCGTGAGCTCCTGGTAGGACTCCGTCCCCGAGCGCTTCCACTCGAGCTCCTGGTCCGTGACTGTGCGCACGACCCGCGCGGGGACGCCGGCCACGAGCGAGCGAGGCGGCACGACGGTACCCGCCTTGACGAAGGCCATCGCCGCGACGATCGCACCCTCGCCGATCACCGCGTTGTCGTTGACGACCGCGTTCATCCCGATGAGCGCGTTCTTCCCGACGACGCAGCTGTGCAGCACGGCGGCATGACCGACGTGACCGTTTTCCTCGACGATGGTGTCGGTGCCGGGAAACCCGTGCATGATGCAGGAGTCCTGGATATTGGCGCCGGCGCGTACGCGGATGCCGCCGAAATCGCCGCGCAGCGACGCGAACGGCCCGATGTAGCAGCCCGCGCCGACGATCACGTCGCCGATGAGCACGGCCGAGGGATGCACGAAGGCGGTGGGGTCGACGACCGGCGTCACGCCGTCGATCGAATATACGGTCAGCGTCATCACGGTCCTCCGTTCTCGGTCAGCCCAGCCACACCCTCGCGTTCCTGAACATCCGCATCCAGGGCGAGTCCTCGCCCCAGCCGGCCGGGTGCCACGACATCTGCACGGTGCGGAATCCGCGCTCCGGGTGCGGCATCAGGATCGTGAAGCGGCCGTCGGCGGTCGTGAGCCCGGTGATGCCCTGCGGTGATCCGTTCGCATTGTACGGATAGCGCTCCGTCGGTTGGCCTGCGTTGTCGACGAAGCGCAGCGCGACATAGGGCTGCGCGGCCACGAGCTGCGCCTGCTCCCGGAATTCCGCATAGCCCTCGCCGTGCGCCGTCGCGACCGGAATGCGGCTGCCCTCCATGCCCCGGAAGAAGAGCGACGGCGTGCGCATCACCTCGAGCATGACGAAGCGAGCCTCGAACTGTTCGGAGCGGTTGCGGACGAAGTGCGGCCAGTGCGGGGTCCCCGGAATCAGCTCGTGCAGGTTGCTCATCATCTGGCAACCGTTGCAGACGCCGAGCGCGAAGATGTCCCCCCGGGCGAAGAACGCGGCGAACTCTTCGCGCGCCCGCCGATTGAACAGGATCGACTTCGCCCATCCCTCGCCCGCTCCCAGCACGTCGCCGTACGAGAAGCCGCCGCAGGCGACGATCCCGGCGAACGCCGACAGGCTGCGCCGGCCGGCGATCACGTCGCTCATGTGGACGTCGGACGCGTCGAACCCGGCGCGATCGAACGCCGCCGCCATCTCGACGTGGCCGTTGACGCCCTGCTCGCGCAGCACGGCGACGGTCGGACGCGCGCCACGCGCGATGAACGGCGCGGCGACGTCCTGCGTGGGCTCGAAGGTGAGGACCGGGACGAGCCCCGGATCCGCGTCGTCGGCGATGCGTTCGTATTCCTGGTCGGCGGCGGCGGGGTTGTCGCGCAGCCGCTGCAGCGCGTGCGTGGTCGCCGACCATGCGCGGTGGAGGTCGGCGCGCGACTCGTCGAGGACCACGCTTCCGGCCCGCTCGACCCGGATGCGGTTGTCGTCGGTCGGAGCCCCGATCACGTGGAACGTGAGACCCGCCGCCGAGAGCCGCGCTTCCACCACCGCAACGTCGCGCGCGCGCACCTGCACGAGCGCGCCCAGCTCCTCGGCGAACAGCGCAGGCAGCGGTTCGAGGGCCCTCGGCAGCTCGATCGCGAGCCCGCGACGCGAGGCAAACGCCATCTCGGCCAGCGTGGCGAACAACCCGCCGTCGCCGATGTCGTGGTAGGCGAGAAGCGCATCGTCGCGCTGCAGGACCTGGATCGCGTCGAAGAAGGCGGCGAGCCGCGCCGGGTCGTCGACGTCCGGACCGTGGTGGCCGAGCTGCCCGTGCGCCTGGGCGAGGGCCGAGCCGCCGAGCCGCAGTCGGCCGGCGGAGAGATCGATCCAGACCAGCACGGTGTCGCCGGCATCGCGCACGAGGAGCGGCGTCAGCACGCGGCGCGCGTCGGGCACCGGCGCGAAGGCCGACACGATGAGCGACACGGGCGCCGTCACGGCCTTCGCGACGTCGCCTTCCTGCCACGTCGTGCGCATCGACATCGAGTCCTTGCCGACGGGGATGCTGACGCCGAGCGCGGGACAGAGTTCCATCGCGACTGCGCGGACCGTGTCGTAGAGCGCCGCGTCCTCGCCCGGATGCCCGGCGGGCGCCATCCAGTTCGCCGAGAGCTTGACGTCGCCGAGCTTCGCGATGCCGGCGGCGGCGATGTTCGTGATCGCCTCGCCGACCGCCATGCGGCCCGACGCGGGCGCGTCGATCAGCGCGAGCGGCGTGCGCTCGCCCATGGCCATTGCCTCGCCCGCGTAGCCGTCGAAGCCCATCAGCGTCACGGCGACATCGGCGACGGGCACCTGCCACGGCCCGACCATCGGGTCGCGCGAAATCATCCCGCCGACGGTGCGATCGCCGATCGTGACGAGGAACGTCTTGTCGGCGACGGACGGCACCTGCAGCACGCGATACGCGGCGTCCTTCACCGAGACGCGCGCGAAATCGAGCGGCGGCAGCTTCCGCTCGACGTGAACGACGTCGCGCGTCATCCGGGGCGGCTTGCCGAGGAGCACGTCGAGCTCCATGTCGACCGGCGCGTTGCCGAAGTGCGGATCCGCGACGACGAGGCGGTGTCGCGCGGTCGCGTCGCCGACGACCGCGAACGGGCAGCGCTCGCGCTCGCAGATCGCGCGGAAGCGCGGCAGGTCGTCGGCGCGGATCGCGAGCACGTAGCGCTCCTGCGCCTCGTTGCACCAGATCTCGCGCGGCGCCATCCCCGGCTCCTCCGAGGGCACCGCCCGGAGGTCGAACCGGGCGCCCGCGCCCCCTCCATGGACCAGCTCGGGGAACGCGTTGGAGAGCCCGCCGGCGCCGACATCGTGGATCGACAGGATCGGATTGCCGGCGCCGAGCTGCCAGCACCGGTCGATCACCTCCTGCGCGCGGCGCTGGATCTCGGCGTTGCCGCGCTGCACGGAATCGAAGTCGAGATCCGCGGTGTTCGCGCCCGTCGCCATCGACGATGCCGCGCCGCCGCCCATCCCGATCAGCATGCCCGGGCCGCCCAGCTGAATGAGCAGGGCGCCGTCGGGGATCGGCGCCTTGTGTGCGTGCGCGGCGGCGATGTTGCCGATCCCGCCTGCGATCATGATCGGCTTGTGGTAGCCGCGCGCTTCGCCTGCGACGATCTGCTCGAACGTGCGGAAGTAGCCCAGGATATTGGGCCGGCCGAACTCGTTGTTGAACGACGCTCCGCCGATCGGCCCCTCGAGCATGATCGACAGCGGCGTGGCGATGCGGTCGGGCTTGCCGTACGAGGATTCCCACGGCTGCGGCAGCGACGGGATCCGGAGGTCCGACACGGTGAAGCCGGTGAGCCCGGCCTTCGGCTTTGCACCGATCCCGGTCGCCCCTTCGTCCCGGATCTCGCCGCCCGATCCCGTGGCGGCGCCCGCAAAAGGCGCGATCGCGGTCGGATGGTTGTGCGTCTCGACCTTCATCAGGATGTGCGTGGGCTCGTCGTGGCCGGCGTAGCGGCCGTCTCCGTTCGGATAGAACCGACGCACGATCGAGCCCTCGATCACGGCCGCGTTGTCGGCGTAGGCGACCACCGTCCCGTCCGGATGGACCTCGTGCGTGTGGCGGATCATCGCGAACAGGCTCTCGTCCCGGCGCACGCCGTCGACGATCCAGTCGGCATTGAAGATCTTGTGGCGGCAGTGCTCGGAGTTGGCCTGCGCGAACATCGTGAGCTCGACGTCGGTCGGGTCGCGGGCCGCGCGGCGGAAGTTTGCTTCCAGGTATTCGATCTCGTCGGGCGCGAGCGCGAGGCCGAGCTCCGCATTCGCCCGCTCGATCGCCGCGCGACCTTCGGCCAGAAGCGGAATCGTCGTCAGCGGCCGGGGTGCGACGTGCTCGAACAGGACGGAGGCCCGGTCGAGCGAGTCGAGCACCGCCTCGGTCATCCGGTCGTGCAGGAGCGGAAGGAGCGCCGCGCGATCCGCGTCGGCCAGCGTGCCGTCCGGCGCGGCGATCCGATAGACGACACCGCGCTCGACGCGCCTGATCGCGGCCAGGCCGCAGTTGCGGGCAATGTCGGTCGCCTTCGACGACCACGGCGAGATCGTCCCGGGACGCGGTACGACGAGCACGAGCACGCCCTCGTCGACGGCACGGTCGTCGTGCGGGCCGTAGGTCAGGAGCCGTTCGAGGGTCGCTCGCTCGCTCGCCTCGAACTCGCGCTCGACTTCGACGAAATGCCAGAACGTGGCGGCGATGCGGCCGAGGGTGTGCCCGGGACGGGCTGCCGCGAACGCGGCCTCTAGCTTGTCGACGCGAAACGGCGATAGCGCGCGGCGCCCGCGCAACGTGAGGAGGTACGGCATGCCCGGCACGGGGTCGTAAAGCGCGATTATACGCGCTCCTCGAGCGTGGCCCGCCGCGTGCGACCGGAAAGTCGGGTCTGACCCTACTTCCGGGAACGTGCCCGGCGTTCCTTCGCGTCGTCCGCGGCCTTCCCGAACTCGATGCCGGTGAAGCAGCAGCGCAGCGGACACGACGTCGCGTCCGTGCAGGCATGCTCGCGCGCGCATTCCCGCTGCGTCTGGTCGAGCAGGACGTATTGCCTGCACACCTTGCAGAATTCGAACGGCGAATCGAACATGATTCCTCGCGCGCCGCCGGTCAGCCTCGAGCCCAGGCAGTCCCGGCGGATGCGGCCCGCCTCGGCGGCAGGCTCAGTGTAATCCCGATCGGAGCAGCCGCAACCGGGGCCCGCCGCCGACATCCACTCGCCGGACCTGCGCCTCAGCCCTTGCCGAACACCTCGTTGCCCTGCTGCGCGACGCGGACGAAAGTCGTGCGCTTGGAGAGCTCGCGCAGCCGGCGCGCGCCGACGTACGTGCAGGCGGAGCGCACGCCGCCCAGGATCTCCTGCACCGTGTCCGCGACGGGACCGCGGAACGGCACCAGCACCTCGCGCCCCTCCGCCGCTCGGTACTTCGCGACGCCGCCCGCGTAGCGCTCCATCGCCTCCTTGCTGCTCATTCCGTAGAACCGCTGGAACTTCCGGCCGTCCCGCTCGACGGTCTCCCCCCCCGATTCCTCGTGCCCCGCGAACATGCCTCCCAGCATGACAAAATCCGCGCCGCCGCCGAACGCCTTGGCGATGTCGCCCACCGACGCGCAGCCGCCGTCGGCGCAGATGTGGCCTTCGAGCCCGTGTGCCGCATCCGCGCATTCGATGATCGCCGAGAGCTGCGGATAGCCGACGCCCGTCACCTTGCGCGTCGTGCAGACCGACCCCGGGCCGATGCCGACCTTGACGATGTCGGCGCCCGACAGGATCAACTCCTCGGTCATCTCGCCGGTGACGACGTTGCCGGCCATGATCACGAGATGCGGGTGGCGATCGCGGATCTTCTTGACGAAGCGGACGAAGCTCTCGGTGTAGCCGTTCGCGACGTCGATGCAGACGTAGCGCACCGCGGGCTCGGCCCCCTCGCTCGTCTGCATCACCCTCTCGAACCGGTCCTCGTCGGCGCGCGCGATGCCCATCGAGTAGAAGGCCGCGCTCTTCCGCTCGAGGGCGGCGAAGAACTCCGCGATCTCCGCCACCGCGTAGTGCTTGTGCAGCGCGGTCGACAGCTTGAAGCCATCGAGCGCGCGCGCCATCTCGAAGGTGCCCGTCGTGTCCATGTTCGACGCGACGATCGGGATGCCGTGATACTTGGTGCCGGTGTGGCGGAACGTGAACTCGCGCGAGATGTCGACGTCGGAGCGCGTGCCAAGCGTCGACCGCTTCGGCCGGATCAGCACGTCCTGGAAGTCGAGCTTGACATCGTCTTCGATCCGCATGCTCCGCCCCGCCGCCGCCTCAGTACGTATGGTAGTGCAATCCGACGACGCCCTTCTCACCGGTCGCGTTGTCGACGAGCTCCGGGTTGATGTGCGCGACGAGGAACCACGTCACCGTGAATTCGAGGCTCGCGTAGCGGGTCTCGCCGGCCCGCAGCGCCACCGTGAACCTGCGGTCGGGCTCGGAGACCGTCGAGACTTCGTACGTGCCGGGCTTGCGGTCGACGCAGAACCACTCGTTCGGGAACGCCTTGCCCACGACCTTCCCGGCGACCGTGACGTCCGGCTGCACCGACAGCGCGTGCCAGGTCTCGCGGTAGAAGCAGATCCGAGCGTCGCCGGTCGCGAGCGGAGGTGGGCCGGCGGCCTCCGGCTCCGCCGCCATCGCCGAACCTGCGGCCAAGGCCATCGCCACCGCCGCAGCCCATCGGGCTGCCCTCTCCATCGCTCTCGTTCCCGCGTCCGTGGTCAAACGCCGCATGCTACCCGATGCGCGTCACCCGCTTCGGAAGCCGCCACGGCTGCCCGAGCGGTCGCCTCCGCCGACGCCGGCCGGTCAGTGCGAGAGGATCTTGGCCAGGAACTGCTGCGCGCGCTCGGAACGCGGCTTGCCGAAGAAGTCGTCCTTGGTCGCGTCCTCGACGATGCGGCCCTGGTCCATGAAGATCACGCGGTGCGCGACCTTGCGCGCGAAGCCCATCTCGTGGGTAACGACCATCATCGTCATCCCCTCCTTCGCGAGCAGCACCATGACGTCGAGCACCTCGTTGATCATCTCGGGGTCGAGCGCCGAGGTGGGCTCGTCGAACAGCATGCAGATCGGGTCCATCGACAGCGCCCGCGCGATGGCGACCCGCTGCTGCTGGCCGCCCGAAAGCTGACCAGGAAACTTGTCCTTTTGGGCGTTGAGGCCGACGCGGTCGAGCAGCTTCAATCCGCGCTCGATCGCCTCGTCCTTGCCGCGGTTCAACACCTTGATCTGCGCCAGCGTCAGGTTTTCGGTGATCGAGAGGTGCGGAAACAGCTCGAAGTGCTGGAACACCATTCCCACCCGCGCGCGCAGCTTGGGCAGGTTGGTCTTCGGATCATGCACCGGGATTCCGTCGACGGTGACCTGGCCCTTCTGGAACGGCTCGAGCGCATTGACGCACTTGATGAGCGTCGACTTGCCCGACCCCGACGGCCCGCAGACGACGATCACCTCGCCCTTCTCGACCTTCGTCGTGCAGTCGGTCAGGACCTGGAACTGGCCGTACCACTTCGAGACACCGTCGACGGAGATCATGGGCATGGTAAGGGTCCGTTCAGGCTATGTTCGCAGACGCGAGCGCGTGTCCTCAGCGGATGACGGCGATCTTCCTCTGCAGCAGCTTCACCGCGTAGGAGAGCGTGTAGCAGAGCACGAAGTAGACGACGGCAACGAACGTGTACATCTCGATCAGCCGGCCGTCGCGCTGCGCGATCTTGGAGGCTGCGCCCGTGAAGTCGGTGGCCGAGATCACGTAGACGAGCGACGTGTCCTGGAAGAGGATGATCGTCTGCGTGAGCAGCACCGGGATCATGTTGCGGAACGCCTGCGGCAGGATGATGAGCCGCATCGCCTGGCCGTAGGTGAGGCCGAGCGCGTAGGCCGAGTTGACCTGTCCCTTCGGAATGGACTGGATGCCGGCCCGCATGATCTCGCAGAAGTAGGCCGCCTCGAACATGATGAAGGTGATGATCGCGGTGCGCTCGGCACCGATCGCGGGCGGCCGCTCGCTGCCGATGATCGCCTGCAGCACCTGCGGCATCAGGAAGAAGAACCAGAACAGGACGAGCACGAGCGGGATCGACCGCATCAGGTTCACGTAGCCGGCCGCCGCGTACGCGACCGGCTTCGCCGGCGACAGCCGGGCGAGCGCGAGCAACGTGCCGAAGAAGATCCCGCCGGCGGTCGCGATCGCCGTCAGCTGGACCGTGTACTTGAAGCCGGTCCAGAGGAACGGCAGCGAACGGCCGACGACGTCGAAGTCGAGGTTCACCGCCCGATCCTATTTGCCGCCCGCGATGTAACCCGGCACGGCCACCCGCCGCTCGACGACGGCCATCACGCGGTTCGCCGTCATCGCGATCGCGATGTAGATGACCGTCGCAGCGCTGAACGCCTCGAAGAAGTGGAACGTGTATTCGCCCATCTCGCGCGAGCGGAACGTGAGCTCCGCGAGTCCGATGGTGAGCGCGATCGACGAGTTCTTGATCAGGTTCATCGTCTCGCTCGTGAGCGGAGGGATCACGATGCGGAATGCCATTGGCAGCAGCACGTGCCGATAGACCTGCGGCTGCGTGAGGCCGAGCGCCATGCCCGCCATCCGCTGGCCCCGCGGCAGCGACTGGATGCCGGCACGCACCTGCTCGGCGACGCGGGCCGACGTGAACAGGCCCAGGCAGAGCACGGCCGCCGCGAACTGGGCGTTGATCGGATCGGTGCGCACGAGCCACGCCTTGAGCGGCGGGACGAACTCCGGAATGACGAAGTACCACAGGAACATCTGGACAAGGAGCGGCACGTTGCGGAACAGCTCGACCCAGCCATCGCCGAACCGAACCAGCCACCGGCGATCCGTCGTCCGGACCGTGCCGATCACCGATCCGAGGACGAGCGCGATCAGCCACGCGCACGCGGATACCGCAAGCGTCCAGACGACGCCCGACGCGAGCAGCTGCCAGTACTGCTCGCCGCCGCCGGGAAGCTCCTGGAAGAAGACGCCCCAGTCCAGGGTATTGCCAGTCGCCATCCGGTCTCCTTGCTGACGCGGGCACGGTCACCCGCGGCACAAACGGGCGGCGCGGGATGGCCTCGCGGGGCCGCCCGACCCTCCCTACCCGCACCGACAGCCGAGCGTTATTCGACGCCCTTGTCGTTGGGGTGGGCGAATGCCTCCCGGATCGCCTGCGTTTCCTCGAAGCTCAGGTTGATGTTCTTCGGGGGAATCGGGCTCAGGAACCACTTGGCGTAGATCTTATCGATCTCGCCCGATCGCATGATGTCGCCGATGGTCTTGTCGACCAGCGCCTTGAACTGCGGGTCGTCCTTGCGCAGCATCATGCTGTAGGGCTCCTGGCGCAGCGATTCCTTGAGAATCTTGAATTCGCCCGGGTTCGGCGAGCTGGCGATCAGGCCGGCGAGCAGGATGTCGTCCATGATGAACGCGGACGTGCGGCCCTGCGACATCAGCAGGAACGACTCCGCATGGTCCTTGGCGTCGATCGACTTGATGTCGGCGTTCTTCGTCTTCTCGTACTTGCGGAGCAGCGGCACGGACGTCGTCCCGGCGGTCGTCGAGATCGTCTTGCCGTTGAGGTCGGCGAGGCTGTTGATGCCGCTGTCCTTCTTCACCGCCGCCGTCACGTTGATCACGAAGTACGTGGGCCCGAAGGCGACCTGCTTCTCGCGCTCGACACTGTTGGTCGTCGACCCGCACTCCAGGTCGATCGTGCCGTTCTGCAGCAGCGGGATGCGGTTCGACGACGTGACCGGCTGCAGGTTGAGCTTGAGGTTCGGCATGTTGAGCTGCTTCTTCGTCGCATCGACGATGCGCATGCAGAGGTCCATCGCGTAGCCGATCGGCTGCTGGTTGTCGTTGAGGTAGCTGAACGGAATCGAGGATTCGCGATAACCGATCGTGATCGCACCGGTGTCCTTGACCTTCTTCAGGGTTCCGGTGAGCTCCTGCGCATGCGCGGTGAGCGCGAACGCCGTGGCGACGAGGACGAAAAAGGTCGTGCGATACAGCTTCATGGAGGTCCTCCTGTGGCGCAGCTTCGAAAGCCGCGGGCGATTCTGATTCTACCGGTGGGTGGGAACGGGTCGGTCCGCCCGATGCCCGCTCGAGGCGGCGCTAACGGGAGGCGCTGGTCCGGTAGTGTAGCGGCGCGCGCAGCCCATTGTCACGCGGCCCGTCCGGCGGCAAGCGCGTCGGACCGCGGCCTATAATCCAGGGATGTCCGGAACGCCGGCGCTCGTGCCCGTGGTGCGCACCGCCGACCTGAGACGGGTCGAGACGGCGGCGCGGGGCGAGCCGCTGATGGAGCGCGCCGGCCTCGCCGCGGCCGAGGTCGCCCGTGCCATGTCCGGCGATCTCGGCGGCGGCATCACGGTACTCGCGGGCCCCGGCAACAACGGGGGCGACGCGTTCGTCGTAGCGCGCTGGCTGCGGCAGTGGTTCTTCGATCCCACGGTCGTGTTCCGCGGCGACCCCGACCGGCTGCCGGAGGACGCGGCGGCCGCCTACGGCGCGTACGTCGGTGGCGGCGGCAGGACGGTGCGCGAAGTCACCCGCCGACGGCCATGGGCGGCTGATCGTCGACGGCCTCTTCGGCATCGGGCTGACCCGGCCCCTCACCCCGGACTACGCCGCGCTCGTCGAGCATGCGAACGCCTCCGGCGCGCCGATCCTCGCGCTCGACGTGCCGACGGGCGTCAACGCGGACACGGGCGTCGCGTACGGCGCTGCGATCCGCGCCGATGCGACCGCCACGTTCATCGCGCTCAAGCCCGGGCTCATCATGGGCGACGGGGTCGACTGCGCGGGCACGGTGTCGGTTCACGCCCTCGGCGTCGAGTGTGAGGCCGTCGCACCCGTGCGCGGACATCGCCTCGACTGGCCCGTTCTCGCCGGCGCGCTCCCCGACGTCCTCCGCCGCCGCCTGCGCAACGTGCACAAGGGCACGTTCGGCACGCTCGGCATCATCGGCGGTGCCGCAGGGATGGTCGGCGCACCGCTCCTCGCCGGCCGCGCCGCGCTGCACACGGGCGCGGGGAAAGTCTGGGTCGGATTCGCCGCCGGACAGCACCCGGCCGTGGACTGGGGCCAACCCGAGCTCATGCTGCGCCCTGCTGCGAGGGTATTGGGCGCGGGTGCCGACGCGCTCGTCTGCGGACCCGGCCTCGGCACCGACGATGCCGCCGCGGAGATCGTCGCGCGCGCGATCGCGGAACCGGTGCCGCTCGTCCTCGACGCCGATGCGCTGACGCTCATTGCCCTGCGCCCCGAGTTGGCCGCGGCGGTCGCTACACGGCCGGCACCGACGATCGCGACGCCTCATCCGGCCGAGGCCGGACGCCTGCTCGCGAGGTCGGTCAACGACGTGCAGTCGGATCGCATCGCCGCGGCGCTCGAGATCGCTGCCAAGCTGCACGCGTCGGTCGTGCTCAAAGGGGCGGGCAGCGTGCTCGCGCATCTCGACGGTCGCTGGGACGTCAACGCGACCGGCAACCCGGCGCTCGCGTCCGCGGGCACGGGCGACGTCCTCGCGGGATTCGTGGGCGCTTTCCTCGCGCAACGCATCGAGCCGGTGACGGCGCTGCGGCTCGCCGTGTGCTTGCACGGCGCGGCCGCCGACGCCTGCGTCGCCGCGCGGCGCGGGCCCGTCGGGTTGACCGCCGCGGAGCTCGCGCCGGTCGCGCGCGATCTCCTGAATTCGGCGCGCTGACGGCGGAGGATCGCGGTGTCCGTCAGGGCAAAAGCACGGTCGCGCCGGTCGTCGCGCGCGACTCGAGCGCGCGGTGCGCGGCGGCGGCGTCGCGCAGCGGGAACGTCTGCCGCGGCTCGCTCTTGATCTTGCCCGCGAGCACGAGGTCGAAGAGCTCCTTCGCCATCGTCGTGATGGCTTCGCGCGTCGCCGTGTAGGTGACGAGCGTCGGCCGTGTCAGCGTAGAGCGAACCCTTCGCCGTGAGCATCAGGATGTCGAGGGGCGGCACCGGCCCGGACGCGTTGCCGTAGCTCACGAACATGCCGCGCGGCGAGAGGCAGTCGAGCGAGGCGGGGAACGTGTCCTTGCCGACACCGTCGTAGACGACCGGAACGCCCTTGCCGCCGGTCAGTGCCTTCACGCGTTCGACGAAGTTCTCACGCGTGTAGACGATCGTGTGCGCGCAGCCGTGGGCCTTCGCGAGCGCCGCCTTGTCGTCCGAGCCGACGGTGCCGATCATCGTCACGCCGAGCGCGCGCGCCCACTGGCACGCGATCAGCCCGACGCCACCGGCGGCCGCCTGGAAGAGGATCGTCTCGCCTTCCTTGAGCCGATACGTCTGCCGGAACAGGTACTGGACCGTGAGGCCCTTCAGCATCAGCGTCGCGGCGACCCGGTCCGTGATCCCGTCGGGGAGCTTGACCAGCCGCTCGGCCGGCATCACGCGGACCTCGCTGTAGGAACCGACCGCCCCGCCGCAGTACGCGACGCGATCGCCGGCCTTGACCCACGTGACGCCGCTTCCAACGGCCTCGACGACGCCCGCCGCCTCGCTGCCGATGCCCGCGGGCAGCGGCAGCTTGTAGAGCCCGCCGCGGTGATAGGTGTCGATGTAGTTGACGCCCACCGCCGTGTGGCGCACGCGCGCCTCGCCGGGCCCGGGTTCACCGACGGCGACCTCCTCCCATTGCATGACGTCGGGACCGCCGGGGGCGTGGATGCGGATCGCATGCGGCATCGGGTCTCTCCTTCGTTCGCGGACGGCTATTGTATCGATTCGTCAGCGGGCGCTTCCGGTCGTGCCGAATTCCGCGGCGACGCGCGCGTAGAAAATGCCGATCGCTTCTGCGCGGACCAGCTCGATCAGGCGATCGGCCTCCTCGGCCGTCACCAGGAACTCGACGACGATCGTCATCTCGGCCGCGAGCTCGAAGAAGTGCTCCTCGTGCAGGATGCCGTGGCGGCCGAAGCCGGCGATCGCGCGGAACGCCGACCCGCCGCGGATGCCCTGCTTCTTCGCCTGCTCGAGCAGCCATTCGTAGAGTGCGACGTGCCGGTGCAGCCGGTTCTCGTGGACGTAGAACCGCAGCAGCGTGCCGTTCATCGATCGGCCTCCGCCTCGCCAATGGTCATGCCGACCCCCAGGCGTAGAGCGCGCGCGCCGCGACGAGCCCCAGCACCGTCATGACGATCGAGCCCACGACGTGTCCGCCGATCGCAATCGATCCCCACACGTACTCGCGCCGCAGGAGCAGCGTGACGATCTCGGCGGAGAATGTCGAGAACGTCGTGAGCCCGCCCAGGAATCCCGTGGTGACCAGCAACCGGGCTTCCGGCGGCAGGGCGGCGTGCCGCGTCAGCATCTCCATCGCCATCCCCATCAGCAAGCCGCCGACCAGATTGGCCGCAAGGGTACCGAGCGGCAGCGTCGGAAACAGCGGATTGAGCATCGCGCCCAGCCCCCAGCGCAGCCACGCACCGACGGCCGCGCCGCCACCCACTGCCAGAACGCCGCTCCAGGGCATGCAGTCCTCCCTCCGCGCGCCAATGCGCGGCGACGGTCGATCGTTCGGCTTGACGTGCGCAGGAAGTCCGTATCAACGCCTGCCGCGCCACCGGGATCCGGGTGCTACGTGCAGGCATCATCAGCCGCGTGAGGCTCGTGCGGCGGTTGAAGGAGGAATGCCATCTCCGTGGGACGCAGTATAGGAATTCCCGCGAGGCCTCGCAAGCTCGGCCGCGCCCGGCGGGCGGGCAACGCTGTCGGCGCTCGCCGGATGCGGATTGCGAATTTGCTCTAACATCGGCCGCGAATTACGGGCCGCCATGACCACGACCGTCGTCGTCATCTTCCTGATCGTCTATGCCGGAATGCTCCTCGGCGGGCTGCCGTTCCTCCAGCTCGACCGCACCGGGATAGCGCTCCTGGGCGCGATCGCGCTCATCACCTTCGACGCGGTGCCGCTCCAGGAAGCGGCCGAAGCGATTCACCTGCCGACGATCATCCTGCTGTTTTCGTTCATGGTGTGCTGCTGCTCCCGCTCGCGACCGATCCGCTCGCGGGCCCCGTGCTGGCGCTCGCGAGCACGCTGGCGGGCAATCTGCTGATCGTGGGCAGCATCGCCAACATCATCATCGTCGACAGCGCGGCCCGGCGCGGCATCCGGATCGACTGGCGCCGCCACGCCCGGATCGGCGTCCCGGTGACGCTCGCCACGCTGGCCATCGCCGCCGGCTACCTGGGGCTGCTGGCGCGAGTCGGTGCTTGAAGGACGAATCAGCTGCGCAGCGTCGCCGTGAGCCGCGCCGGATTCGAGAGGAGGTCGAGCGCGTCGCGCACGTCGCGCACGACGATCGCGCACGCCTGCAGCGCGTCGGCGGCGATGCCCTCGCCGCCGCAGACGCCGACGCCGAGCGCCGCCGTCGCGAGCATCAACCTGTCATTGCGGCCGTTGCCGATGGCCGCGACGTGTCGCGCGCCGAGCGATTCCACGTAGCGACGCTTGCTCTCGGCCTGGTCGCGCTCGGGCAGCACCACGAGGCGGCAGTCGAGATCCGCAACCGCCGCGCGTGCCGTGCCGAACGTGTCGGCGGTGACCACGTGGCAGCGAAACCCGCCAGCGAGCGTCCGGAGGCGGTCGCTTACGTCGGCCGGCAGGACCCCGTCCACGGCAAGGGTGCCGTTGTAGTCGCAGACGAGTTCGGTGATCTCGAGCCGGCCGAAACCCGGAATCTCGAGATCGATCATCGCCGGCGCGATTCAGCGCACGAAGGCATCGACGCAACCGACGCCGAGTCCGACCGCCGCGTAGTGCCGCCGGCACATCGCGATCTTGCTGAAGACATCCTCGTACCCGATCACGCAGTCGGACTCGTCGAGATAGATCATCGCGCCGCCGATCGAAAAGAACGTGATCATCTCGTCGCAGTCGGACGGCACGATCAGCGTGTGGGTCTCGCCGGGCGGCTCGTAGACGAAGCTGCCCGCCTCGGCAACCCAGTCGTGCTCGAGATATTTCCAACGCCCCTTGATGACGTAGCCCGTGACCGCCATCGGATGCCGGTGCCGGTGGAGCACGCCCGATTTCCGCACGCGCAGGAGGTTGCACCAGCCGCCGCGCACCGTATCGAGCAGCAGCGGACGGAACCAGACGTCGGGTGCCTGCGGCACCCAGATGCGCTCGTCGTCGGGAACGGCGTCGACGGCGATTTCGGGACGGATGCCCTGCGCCGCGTCGACGCGCGGCGGTGATGGATTCACTGCGCCCCTTGACGCACCATCGCCTTGAGCGCGGCGATTTCCGCCGCCGCCGTGTTTCCATGCGGAAGCGGCCGCCGCGCCCGGCGGTACCAGTACTTCGCGTTCTCGAGATCGCCCTCGATCAGGTGCACGAGGCCATGCGCCCAGCAGCCGAGCGCCGACGCATCCTTCTGCACGAGCGCATGCGCGGCCCGCCACTCGCCCGCTTCGAGGTGCCGAACCGCTCTCGAAAGCGGGTTCGCCTCGGCCGCCTTGTCCGCACGCGACTGCCGCGCGGTCTTCGGAGGCGCGATCTCCTGCACCGCCTTGGCGACCGTGTGCCGGACCGTCTTTGCGACGGGTGTCTCCGCCATCGTAATCCTCCCGCTCACACGACGAGGCGACCGGAATCGCCGCGCCGGCATCCCCGGCGAGTCCTGCTCCTGCCCGGCGTTGACGCGAATTCTATCCTCCGCGCCTGCAATTGCCAGCGCTTTCGCATCTCGTTGATTTTGCGAAACGAGCGGATCGCGCGATCGGCGCCGCGCGAGCGGCTATGCCAACGTCATCGCGCCGCCGGTGAGCAGCGCACGCACGGCCGCATCGCGCGGCAGCGGCGCAACGGCACCGAAACCCGTCGTCGCGAGCGCGGCCGCGGCATTGGCGTATCGCGCTGCGTCGAACGGCGAATCGCCCGCGTGCGAGCGCGCGGCAAACGCGCCGTCGAAGCAGTCGCCCGCGCCGGTTGCATCGACGCAAGTGACGCGATGGCCCGGGATCGTCTCCGTGTTACGTCCATCGGACACGACGACTCCGCGCTCGCCGCACTTGAGCGCAACGACCGGCGCGCCGAGCGCGTGACACCAATCGACGATCGCTTCGGCCTCGTCGTAGCCCGAAAGCGTGCGCGCCTCGTCGAGGCTCGGCAGGAACCAGTCGCACAGCGCGATCGTCGCCATAATCACCGCCCGCGCCCGGGCGAGCGGCCACAGCTTGGGCCGAAGGTTCGGATCGTAGGAGATGCGGGCGCCGCTCGCCTCGGCGATCTCGATCGCTGCGAACACCGTGTCGCACGCCGTTGAACTGATCGCCTGGCTGATCCCCGACACGTGCAGGATCGAGGCACCGGCGATCACCTCGCGCGGCAGCGCATCGGGCATCATCCTCGATGCGGCCGAGCCCGCGCGCAGGTACGAGAACTCGTGGCCGCGCGGGCCGTGCGTAACGAAGTAGACGCCGGTGGGCGCGACGGAATCGACCGCGACACCGCGCGTGTCGACGCCTTCGAGGCCCCACAGCTCGGTGAGCATCCGGCCGAACGCGTCGTCGCCGACCCGCGTGACGTAGCCGACGCGTCCGGCGCCGTCGGCAAGCCGCGCCGCGGCAATCGCCATGTTCGAGGTGTCGCCGCCGAAGCCGCGCAGATACGCTGCCGGCGCGTCGGCGCGGGCCTGGTTGAACTCGACCATCGGCTCGCCGAGCGCGACGATCGCGGGGCGTCCGGGATCGCGCAGGATCATGGCCGAAGTGTAACGCGCGCCTGCACGGAACGTCGCTAGCGCACGATGGCGGCCGCCCGCGCGATCCGCCAGAGTCCCCGCGCGGCAGCGTCCTCCGGCGCGAGGCTGGCCTCGACGCCGGTTGTGCGCAATGCCGCCGCGTAACGTGCGCACAGCGCGCCGCTTCCGATCAGGACCGCGGAGTCGAGAGGCACACCCTCGCTCGCCGCCCACGACCGGCCGGCCGCAATTTCGCTGCCGATCAGGAGGCCGGACAGATAGTCGCCCGCCTGCTGCGGGGCGAGGTCGTCCTGCAGCGACATCGTGCGGACGCCGAAGAGCAGGTGCAGGATTTCGCCGCTGCGCTCGTGGCCGCGGCGGACGCCGCGCGCGAAGGCCTCCGCGGCGAAACCTGCCTCAGCCGACGCGAGCATGCGCCCGAGAATGCTGTGATCGCGCAACACCGCGAAGACTTCGCCGGTCATGTGCGTCGTGAACGCGACGATCGTCCCTGTTCGCACGAGCGCCCACTTGCTGTGAGTACCCGGAAGGATGGCGAGGGTCGGGCCTGCGTCGTCGCGCAGTGCGCCCGCGATCTGCGTCTCCTCGCCGCGCATCACGTCGGGCACGCCGTCCGCATGGCGGCAGCTGAGGCCGGGCACGATCGAGAGCGCGCCGCCTTCGGACCGCACGATCCCGCGCGCCAGCGCGTCGAGGCTTCCCGGACACGCCACGTAGGGCGCCTCGACCCAGCCCTGACGGCTGCCGATCATGCCGCAGGCGAGCCGTGGCACCGCTTCGCTCGCCCAGTCGCCGAGCAGTGCGGCGAGCGCATCGGGATAGGGGCCGCTGACCTGCTGGATGCCGAGCGGCCCCGTCCGGACACCCAGCGCCTCGCCGCGACCGTCGAGGCGATAGGCGCGGGCCGAGGTCGTCCCCCAGTCGATGCCGATCAGCGCGACCGGCGCGCCGCTCACGCGCCCGATTCCGGCGCAGGGCTCCAGCGCGCGGCCGCGTCGTCGTCGCTGGCGCGCGCCTCGACCCACCGCGTCCCGTCGGGCGTCGCCTCCTTCTTCCAGAACGGCGCGCGCGTCTTCAGGTAATCCATGATGAATTCGCACGCGGCGAACGCCTCGCCGCGATGCGCGCTCGTCACGCCGACGAGCACGATCTGGTCGGAGGACGCGAGCGGCCCGACGCGATGGACGACGAGCGCGTCCAGGATGTCCCACCGCGCCTTCGCCTCGTCTACGATCGCGGCGAGCGCCTTCTCGGTCATGCCGGGGTAGTGTTCGAGCGTGAGTCCTGCGACCGAACTTCCGTCGTTGACGTCGCGGACCGTGCCGATGAATGCCGCAACGGCGCCCACCTTGGGGTCGCCGGCGCGCAGCTCGGCGAGCTCGCGCGCGACATCGAAATCGGCGGTCTGAACGCGGACGGTCATCCGCCGGTGACGGGGGGGAAGAGCGCGACTTCGTCGCCGGGCCGCACGGCCGTGCCCGGCTGCGCCATGTCGTGATTGACGGCCATGCGCACCGCGCGCCCCGGCGCGAGCTCGGCCGCCCACACGCCGCCGCGCGCGGCGAGCCACGAGCGCAGATCGCCGGCGGTCGCGATTCCGGCCGGCAGGCGCACGCGCTCGGTCGACGTTCCGAATGCGTCGCGCAAGCGCGCGAGGTAGACGAGCGTCAGGGTCTCGGAGGGTGCGTCGCGCATCGTTGG
The DNA here is from genome assembly GCA_963734055.1 of uncultured beta proteobacterium. Lineage (GTDB taxonomy): Bacteria > Pseudomonadota > Gammaproteobacteria > Burkholderiales > Casimicrobiaceae > CAIWHR01. The sequence continues at coordinate 233,444 of CAVTFQ010000007.1, read as the reverse complement.
ATCGGCACCGGTCGCAAGCGCCGGTGAGAGGACACCGCAAAGTCCGGCGTCCGGATCAGAACCGGAACTGGACGCCCAGCGTGACCTGGTCGGATTCCGGAAGGCTCGTGCCAAACTCGCCCGCGAAGCGGCCGAAGCGGCTGTACTCGAGGCGCAGCCCCAGCGCCGAGTTCATGTCGTAGCGGAGGCCGACGCCGTAATTCATCCCGTCGCGCAGTCCGTGATTGGTGACGACCGACAGGGGCGCCGTCCCGGCGAGCAGCGCACCTTCGGTCTGCGCGTATCCGAGGCGACCGTACAGCGCCATCGACTTGTAGAAGGTCCAGCTCGTGAAGACGTCGACGTTGACGCTGCGGCTCGCGATGTCGCCGGCACCCGCGCCGAACCGCAGTCCGATCCCCCGCCGCGCGTTGGCGGGATCGAGCGGGCGCAGCGCGTACTGATCGAGCGAGCTGACGGACGCCTCAACCGCGAGATCGTTATGCCAGCGGTAGCCGCCGAACGCCAGCGAACGCGTCGCCGTTTCGTCGCCGACGGCGGTAGGATACCGGTTGAGTCCGATCGCGCCCGCGCTCGAACCGAAACTGATTCCGACGCCGCTGGACGCGTTGTCCCGGACCGAGACGCCGCCGTAAAAGCCATCGTTTGCACCGCCCCGATCCGCCGCCGGCGCTTGGGTTACGAGCCCAAATGCAAGCGAAATCGAGATAAGCGATGCAATCGATTGAATTTTCATGAACAACGCACCTGGCCGCTCGACTGCGCGACGAACCGGGCTGGGCAGAGGCGGCGCGGATTCGGCGCTGATACCCGTATTCCCCGCCCCTCTCCCGCCGGTTGGGCAGCGAATTCGAGCGATCAGTTTCAAGTTACGCGTCGAGTGGGGACAAGTCAATCGACCGGCCGCCAGACGCGCGCGTTTCGGGCGACGAACGTTGCTACGGCGCCATAGTCGGTGAGGCTCAGCACCGTCAGCCGCCCGGCGTCCGCAGGAAGCCTCCCGGACGCGTCAGTCGCAATCGCGATGATGTTCGGATCCTGCGGATGGAGCAGCGGCTTGCCGACCTCGGCGCGCCAGACCTCGAGCTTGGGAATGGGCGCGGACTTGAAGCCCTCCACCAGCGCAATGTCGCAGGGCGAAAGTCGCGCGAGCGCGTCGTCCAGCGACAACTCGGCGCGGCCCCGCAACTCGTGCATCAGCGCCCACCGGTTGCCGGAGGTCACGAGGACTTCCTGACAGCCGGCCTGCCGTTGCCGGTAGGAGTCCTTCCCGGGCTGATCGACGTCGAAGCTGTGGTGGGCGTGCTTGACGAGCGACACCCGGTGGCCAGCCGCAATGAGCCGGGGCAGGATCTGCTCGATCAGCGTCGTCTTCCCGCTTCCCGACCACCCCGCGAACCCGAAGACGCGTATTGTCCCGGCACGATTCACCCCGACATTCTAGCGGCCCTCGCGCAGGCGCCGCGGTCGACACCACAGGCGCGCGAGGCTAAGCTGACTCCGAACGCTCGCGATATCCCACCGTGAACCCGTCGATTCCCCAGTGGCCCGTCGCCGTGGCGGCCGCCGCGCCCGGCGCGGAGGTCGAGGGCGTGATCGAGCGCGTCATCGCCGACGTGCCGCCGCCGCGCACCGAGCGGGCGTCGGACGCGGCGCGGGCGGCCGAGCGCGTCGCGCGCGAAGCCGCGCAGAAGGCGGCGGTGCTCTCGGGTTCGCTCGCGCTGCCGCCCGGGCCGCTCGGGATGCTGACCGTCCTTCCCGATCTCTACCTCATCTGGAAGGTGCAGCGGCAGATGGTCTCCGACATCTTCGCGCTGCACGGCCGCGAAGCCGAGCTCACGCGCTCGCACATGCTCTACTGCCTCTTCCGGCACATGGCGAGCCAGGTGGCGCGCGACGTCGTCGTCCGCGCGGGGCAGCGCGCCATCGTCCAGCAGCTCTCCGCGAGCGCGCTCGCCGGATTGCTCCAGACCCTCGGTGTGTCGATCACGCGGCGCGTGGCCGGCGTGGCCGCGAGCCGCTGGGTGCCGATCGCCGGCGCCGCGGCAGTCGGCGCCTATGCGTACTGGGACACGCTGCAGGTCGCGAAGTCGGCGCGGCGGCTGCTCGAGGCGCCCGCGGCGACCAGCTGATCATGTGCGGACGCTACGAGCTGCATACAAACCCCGCGGCGATCGCGCTCGCGTTCGGCCTCGCGCATCCGCCGGACCTGCACGCGCGCTACAACATCGCGCCGATGACCGACGTGCCGATCGTGCGCATCGGCCCCGAAGGCCGGCGCGAGCTCGTCCGCGTGCGTTGGGGCCTCGTGCCGCGCTGGGCGAAGGACCGGTCGATCGGCAACAAAATGATCAACGCCCGCGGCGAGACGATCGCGGAAAAGCAGTCGTTCCGGATCGCGTATCGCAAGCACCGCTGCCTGCTTCCGGCCGACGGCTTCTACGAGTGGGCGGCGATCGGCGGCGAGCGCAAGCAGCCGCTGCACATCGGCATGAAGGACGGCTCGCTGTTCGCGCTCGGCGGTCTCTTCGAGCGCTGGCTGTCGCCGGACGGCGAGATCGTCGACACGTGCACGATCGTGACGACGGCGGCCAACGACCTCCTGCGCCCGGTGCACGACCGCATGCCGATGATCGTCGGCCCCCGCGACTACGAACGCTGGCTCGACCCCGCGCATGCCGAGGTCGCCGACCTGGTCGCGCCGTATCCGTCGAAGGAAATGGCGTATTACCCGATCTCGCCGCGCGTCAACAGCGTGAGGCACGACGACGCGAAGCTGATCGAGCGCACCGAGCCGATCGCGGGCGAGGCCGAGGGCGACGCCGAGCACGAGCCGCCGCCCCACATCCCCGAGCAGGAGGAGCTGTTCTGACGCGGTTGCCGGCGCGACCGATCGCAGGGCCCCGCGTTCAGTCCTTCAGCACGATTCCGGACCGGGAGATCACGTTGCCCAGCTGCTGTCGCTCGTTCGCCATGAACGCCGCGAAATCGGCGGGCCGATCGCCGACGGGCACGGCGCCTGTCTTCAGCACGCGCTCCTTGACCTCCGGCAGGCTCATCGCCTTGACGATCTCGTCTGAAAGTCGCGCGACGATTTCCGGCGGCGTGCCGGCGGGCGCCACGATACCCCACGTCTGCGAGATCTCGTAGCCCGGTACGGTGCTGCCGATGGTCGGCAGGTCGGGCAGGATCGGATTGCGTTCCGCACCGGTCGTCGCGAGTGCGCGGACACGGCCGCTGTTCATGTGCGCGCCGGCCGCGATGGGCGAGGTGATGATGTACTGCACGTTGCCCGCGATCACGTCGAGCAGCGCGGGCGCGGCACCCTTGTAGGGGACGTGCGTTACCTTGATGCCGGCCAGCAGGTTGAGCATCTCGCCGGCGAGGTGGGCCGGAGTGCCGACGCCGGCCGAAGCGTAGTTGAGCACGCCGGGCTTGTCCTTCGCGAGCTGGACGAGCTCGGCCACCGACTTGGCCGGCACGTCGACGTTGACGACGAGGACGTTCGATGCCGTCGCAATGCGCGAAATGGGCAGGAAGCTCTTCGTCGCATCGTACGGGAGGTCCTTCCGGAGATTGGGCAGGATCGCGTAGATCGCCGTCGTGGTCAGCAGCAGCGTGTAGCCGTCGGCCGGCGACTTGGCGGCAATCTCGGCACCCAGCACGCCGCCTGCGCCGGCGCGGTTGTCGACGATGACCGGCTGGCCGAGGCCGTCGGAAAGCTTCTCCGCAAGCAGACGTGCGAGCTGGTCCGGCGCGCCACCGGGAGCGTCCGCCACGATCAGGCGGACCGTCCGGTTCGGGTACGGCTGCGCGAACGCGCCGCTGCCGAATGCGAACGTTGCGAGGGCGAGCAGGGCCAGGCAGCAGCAACGCGACGGCTTCATGGGTCCTCCCGTGGCTTCGATGGGATAGGGCTGCGCCCGGCGCCCGGGCACGGCGTCATCCGGGGATTCGGCGTCGGCGCCGTACAATCATACCTATCTTGCCCGCCGCCATGACCCCCGCCAATCTCCTCGTCCTGATGTCGGATGAGCACAATCCGAAATTCCTGGGCGCGGCCGGCCATCCGTTCATCGCCACGCCCCATCTCGACGCGCTCGCCGCGCGCGGCACGCGCTTTTCGTCCGCGTACACCGCGTGCCCGATCTGCGTGCCGGCCCGCGCGAGCTTCGCGACCGGACGCTACGTGCACGACATCGGCTACTGGGACAATGCCGACGCGTACGACGGCGCGGTCCGTAGCTGGCATCACGTGCTGCGCGATGCCGGTCATCGCGTAGTGTCGATCGGCAAGCTTCACTTCCGCGGTCGCAAGGGCGACGACCACGGCTTCTCCGAGGAGATCGTGCCGATGCACGTCGTCGACGGCATCGGCGACGTCAAGGGACTGATCCGCGACCGCATTCCGACGCGCAAGGGAGGCGACAAGATGGCGCGACTCGCGGGGCCCGGCGAGTCGCCGTACACGGTCTACGACCGCGAGATCGCGTCGCGAGCGCAGATCTGGCTGCACGAGGAAGCGTCCCGCCGGCGCGACCGGCCGTGGGTGCTGTTCGTGTCGTTCGTCGCGCCCCACTTCCCGCTGACCGCGCCGGCGCGCTGGTTCTACCGGTACTGCCGGCAGGAGCTGCCGATGCCCAAGCTGTACGCGAAGGACGACCGGCCGCATCATCCGTTCATCGACGACTATGCGCGAACGGTCGACTACGACCCGCATTTTGCGTCGGAAGCCGAGGTGAAGCGGGCAATCGCGGGCTACAGCGGGCTCGTGTCGTCGATGGACGAGAACATCGGCGACGTGCTGCAAGCGCTCCGCGATGCCGGCCTCGAAGCCACGACGCGCGTGTTGTACACGAGCGACCACGGCGACAACGCGGGAGCCCGCGGGCTCTGGGGCAAGTCCACGTTCTACGAGGAGAGCGCGGGCGTGCCGCTGATCCTCGCGGGTCCGGGCGCGCCGGAGGGACGCGTCGTCACGGAGACGGTGACGCACATCGACTGCGCACCGACGATTCTCGAAGCGACCGGGGCGGTTGCGCGTGCGGACGACGGGCCGCTCCCGGGCGCGTCGCTATTCGCGGTGGCGCAGGGCGCGGTTCCCGCCCGACCGGTGATCTCCGAATATCACGCGACCGGTTCCACGGCGGGCGCCTTCATGCTGCGCTTCGGCAAGTGGAAGTACTGCCACTACGTCGCGTATCGGCCGCAGCTCTTCGACCTCGAGTCGGATCCGGAGGAATTGACCGACCTCGCCGGCGACGACCGGTTCGCCGAAGTGCTCGCGCACGGGGAGCGGCTGCTCCGCTCGACGCTCGATCCGATCGCCGTGGACGCGAGGGCGAAGAAGCGCCAGCAGCAATTGCTCGCGAGCTTCGGCGGCCGCGAGGCGGCGCTCGCGCGGGGCGACCTCCCCTTCACCCCGGCTCCGGGAACCCCTGCGGAAATGAGTTGAGACGTTGCGCGGGCCCGACCGCCGCCGGATGCAGCAGGGATTCGGATCGCTCAGCGGTTCGACGTCGCTGCGGGAGTCCAAGGTCGGAAGCGGCCGACATCAGGCCGCTCTCCGGCACAGCTTGATCGGCATCACGCGCTGCCGATGATCACTGGGGCAACGCAATAGGCGAGAACGACGCGAGTTGCAGCTGCCATTCGACACGGGCGCGGATTTGGTATTGGGGTGTGCTCAAGACGCGCGAACCGCGCTGATGTGACGCGTGGACTCAGATCGCTTCACCGGCGCGCCAGCCTTGCGGGTGCCGACGTTATGCTTCGCAAGGCTCGTTTTGTCCGCAGTCGATGCTTGTCTGCGTCGCGCGGCAAGCGCCAGTTTGCGCACTCGGCGAATGTCCGCATCGGAGAACGGGCCGTTGACCCCGGAAATCGCGGCCAGCTTCATGCCGTGCTTGCGGCCGAGGCGGTAGATTTCCCGCACCTTCTCCCATTCGATGTTGCGGCCGACGGTGAAATTCTCGAAACGCCCTTCGAGCGCCAGCACAATGGTTTCCGCGAGACAGGCGTAGGCCACGTCCTTCGGCAATCCGATGTTCTTCATCGACACGCTTCCGGGAAGAAGGATTTCGCCGGATTCGATCACCAGGACGTCGGGGCGCTTGGCGACTTCTTCGGGTGGCAAGTCGAGCGGACGCGCGACGTCCGTGATGACGCACCCCGGCTTGACCTTCATGATGTCGAGGATCTTCTTGCCTGCCCCGGAGGTCGCAGTCACGATCATGTCCATGTCGGCGATGTTCTTGTCCGCGCGCGAGGACAGGAACAGCCGGGCATCAGGGGTCTCCTTCAGGATCGAACCCTTGAGCGAAAGCAGCTTGGCGGTCTCCGGCGACACCATGCACACCTCGTCTGCAACCATCGCCAGCAGGCGGGCGCAAACCGAGCCGATCGCCCCCGTGGCGCCCACCACCATCGCCTTGATCGGCACCTTCTGGCCGCGCTTGGGCACGGGCACGAGGCCCAGGCGAAGGACGGCATCGTGCGCCGCCCAGAGTGCTCCGGACGCGCTGTAGCTGTTGCCGGTCGTGATCGGGAGCGGCGCGCGCTTGGCGACCGTGAGCCCCGCATCACCGACCACCTTGGTGAAGGCGCCGAGGCCCATGATCTGCGCGCCGAGGCTCTTGGCGATCCGGGCCGCGTCGAGCAGGCGACGGTACGTGAACTCGGGATCGTGGTTCATGATTTCCCTGGGCGTTCCGCCCACCGAAATCAACCAGCCTTCTGCTTCCACTCCGGTAGGCGACTTGATGCCCGTAACCTTCGAATAGACGAAAGGAGGCGCGTAGGCCATCACCTTCTCCAGGGTGTCCATGAAAACGGGCGGCGACACACGGGAAAGCAGCTCGACCGACTCGATGTTCTTGAAATACTCCTGCGACAGCGGATGGATCACGAACGCGAACCGATTGACGCGCTTGAATCCGCGGGGATAGATGAGGCGTGGCTCCAGCTGGAGGTTCAGGATGATCTCCAGATAGTCTTCCTCGAGAATGTCGTCGGGGTCTTTTCCCGTGGCCGCGATGATCATCGCATCGAGAACGCTGGGGCTGAGCACGCGGCCAAGGATCACGGGCGCGCCATCAATGACCAGGTTCACGCCCTTCTTCCTGAATTGCGCGATGCGCCCGTCGTTGACGGTGGACGTAATGATGGTCTTGCCGCCGAGTTCGTCGGCCCCGAAGCGGTCCAATTCGTGCACCGGCGCCACGATGACGTTGGCTTCCCGCATGGCGCTGCGCAGCGCGAATTTCGTCCACTCCTTGATCGGCGCGAACGACATTATGTCGGACGGCGTCCAATCCAATACGTAGTGCGCGCCACTGGCGTAGAGCTCCAGCGCGTCCAGCGAGTTCAGCATCTTGGGCACGCCGAGTTGCAGCAGCGGATCGGCGAACTGGAGATTCTGCGAATACTCCGACATGGCCAGCGCCAGCTTGTAGTCGGTCGTCCCCGAAAAGAACAGAACCTTGGCGTTGTTGAAATAGTCGACCAGCTTGACCTGGACGTGCCGCATCGCCCATTCCTGCAGGATGTCGCTCAACCGCCCGCCGATGGTGACCGGGATCCGCGTCACCAGGGATTTCATCCGCGCACTGTCCTTCTCGACGTAGCGCCGTGATCCAACCGTGTAGCTGTCCTTGACCACGCCCAACCCGATGGCGTCGGCGTGCTGCGCCCAGTGCTTCAGCAGTTTCACCGCCTTTGCGGTGCTGCCGTTCGTGCCGAGGCGCCGAACGCTGAATCGCTGCCCGAGGAACTGCGTGCGAAACTCGAAGTCTTGGTCGTCTGCGCCAAGACTGATGCCGACCACCTTCTTCATGGCACCCTCGTGGACGGGCGTCGTCGTCGCAACGGGCTCGCCGCGCGCATCGGCGCGATTTCGTCAAAGATCCGGTCCAGCGCAGGCAGCTTTCGCTTTGCCGCCGGCCCTGGCCCCAACAGTTCATTGTAGGGCGTGGCGTCGGCCGCGACATCGGTGAAACCGAAGGAACTTTGACCTTGGTCTACGAATCCGCTCGAAAACGTGGCTTGGCCATTCGGGTAGGTGCAAGCTGACGCTCGGGGCTGGAAGGCGGGCGCGAAAATGATCGAGATGCCGAGCATCGTTGGTGAGGTCGTCCGGTCGGTCGGGCTGTCGACGGCTATGCGTGCAGCCGGCGTCGTGACCGGGTTGCTCCCGATTCCGCAGCCGATGCTGCTGATCGGTCCGGGGGCGAGTCGACGCCTTGGGCAGACTCTGTGCGGCTTCGGCCACAAGAAGGTCCTGATCGTGACCGACCGTGCCGTTTGCGAGTTGCGCCTGCCGGATGCGCTGACCAAGGCGCTGTCCGAGGGCGGCACCGCCCATGCCGTCTTCGACGCCATAACGGCGGATGCGCCGATCCCGCTGATCGAGAAGGGCATCGCGTTCTACAAGAAGGAGCGCTGTGACGCCATTGTGGCATTCGGTGGCGGCTCCCCGATGGACGCGGCGAAGACGATTGCACTGGCAGTTGCAAACAAGAAGCATCCGCGCCAGTTGGTCGGATATTTCAAGGGTCTGCGTTCGCCGGTGCCGATCTACGCGGTGCCGACGACCGCGGGCACCGGATCCGAGGTGACGGTGGCTGCGGTGGTTTCGGATCCGCAAACCAACAGGAAACTCGTGATCGCGGACACGCGCCTCGTACCAACGATCGCCGCGCTCGATCCCTCGCTGATGACCGGGCTGCCGCGCCACATTACGGCCGCAACGGGCATGGATGCCCTGACCCACGCCATCGAAGCATTCATCGGCCACTGGTCAACCAGCTATACGGACCGCATGGCACTCGCGGCCGTCGGCATGATCTACGAGAACCTGCGGGTCGCCTGTGACAGTGGCAAGAACCTCGTGGCACGCGAGCAGATGGCCCTGGCGGCGACCTTCGCCGGCTTGGCATTCACACGGGCCAATGTCGGCTATGTGCATGCCATCGCGCACCAGCTGGGTGGCAAGTACCACACGCCGCACGGCTTGGCCAATGCAATCGTGCTGCCGCATGTGCTGAAGTTCCTGAGTCCGGCCATCACCAGGAGGCTCGCTGTCCTTGCGGTTCGCGCCAACGTCGGAAAACATGGACAGCGACCGGCCGTCCTGGCGAAGAAGTTCCTGAACTCGGTCGAAGCGCTGAATCGGGATATCGGCATCCCGCAGCATCTGGACGCGCTTCGCGAATCGGACATTGCCGAGTTGGCCAAAGCCGCCTGCTGGGAGGCTGATACCAATTATCCGGTCCCTCGTTACATGTCGCCGGCAATCTGCGAGGGCCTTCTCCGCCAGATTTTGCCCAACTCAAGGCGGCGCGCAAGACGCTAGCTCCCCGCGGGGGACCTGCCGTGGATCTGGACGTGGATGAGAACAAGGAAGTCATCGCCTACTTCTCGATGGAGATCGGTCTCGAGGAAGGCATCCCCACGTACAGCGGCGGTCTCGGCATGCTTGCAGGGGACACGATCCGTTCGGCCGCCGACCTGGAATTGCCGATGGTCGCGGTCAGCCTGCTGCATCGCAGAGGCTATTTTCGCCAGCGCCTTGCCGCCGACGGAACGCAAACGGAGGAGCCCTTCACCTGGTCGCCCGCGGATCGCCTGCAGGAGCTCCCGGCCCGGGCGAGCGTCGAGATCGAGGGACGCGCGGTGCAGATACGCGCCTGGCGCTACGAGGTCAGAGGCGTCACCGGCCGTGTCGTGCCGGTCTACCTGCTCGACACGGACCTGGCGGAGAACGCCGACAACGATCGAAGACTGACCGACCATCTGTACGGCGGCGATGCGCGCTACCGACTGTGCCAGGAGGTGATCCTCGGCATCGGCGGGGTGCGCATGCTGCGCGCGCTGGGCCATGAGAAGGTCCGCCGCTTTCACATGAACGAAGGGCATGCCAGCCTGCTGACGGTGGAACTCGCCAACGAGTTTGCGGTGAAAGCCGGCACGCATGACATCTCCCGCGACGTGGTGGCGCAGGTGAAGCCCTTGTGCGTGTTCACGACTCACACGCCGGTGGCCGCCGGCCACGACAAGTTCCCGCTGCGGCTCCTTGCCCACGTCATCACCGGCTATGGCCGCGATTTCGACAAGCGCGCGATGGACTTCTGCCTGAACGGCGAGCTCAACACGACCTACCTGGCGCTCGACAACAGCCGCTTCATCAACGGCGTGGCGAAGAAGCACGGCGAAGTCTCGCAGCACATGTTCGCGCAGTACAAGATTGACTCGATCACCAATGGCGTGCACGTATCCACCTGGGCGGCGCCACCACTGCGCGAAATGTTCGATCGCCATATTCCCAGTTGGCGCCTCGACAACTCCAGCCTGCGTTACGCTCTTGGCATCCAAAAACTGGAGATCTGGGACGCGCATCGTCGCGCCAAGCAGTCACTGCTGGCCTGCGTCAACCAGCGCACTGGCGCGGGCATGGATCTCAATACCTTCACCGTCGGCTTCGCGCGGCGGGCGACCGCTTACAAGCGTGCCGACCTGCTGTTCTGGAACGTGGAAAGGCTCCTGGCGATCCAGGGCAAGGGGCTGGAGTTTCAGGTGATCTATGGCGGGAAGGCCCATCCGCACGATCAAATGGGCAAGGATCTCATCCGCAAGATCTTCGAGATGAAGGACAAACTCAAGAACAAGATCAAGATCGTCTATCTCGAAGAATACGACATGGAGCTGGCCAGGCTGATGACGGCGGGAGTGGACGTGTGGCTCAACACGCCGCAGGCGCCGATGGAGGCCTCGGGCACCAGCGGCATGAAGGCGGCGGTGAACGGGGTACCGTCGTTCTCGGTCCTCGACGGCTGGTGGATCGAGGGCTGCATCGAGGGCGTAACGGGATGGGGCATCGGCGGCAACCAGACGGCGACGCAGAGTGACGATGATCGGGCGAACGACGCCCAGTCACTCTACGACAAACTGGAGAGCGCCATCCTGCCGATGTTCTACAGCGACCGCGACCGTTACATCGAAATCATGCGCCATGCCATCGCCCTCAACGGATCGTTCTTCAACACCGAGCGCATGGTCGATCAGTACGTACGCAAAGCGTACTTCGGATGACGGACTGCGCGATTTGGGATAGCGGCGGGCGGGACCGGCCAGTGACTTCCTGGCGATGAGTTCTACGAGGCCGCCGCGACCACGACCCGGGACGCACGAGCTGCGACCGCCGGCCGCGCGAGACCCCGACCGCGCAGCAGGAGGTAGGCCGCCGGAATCACCAGCATCGAGAGCAGCGGCGCGGTCACCATCCCGCCAACCATCGGCGCGGCGATGCGCTGCATCACCTCCGCGCCGGTGCCGGAGCTCAGCATGATCGGCAGGAGACCGGCCATGATGACGGCCACCGTCATCGCCTTCGGCCGCACCCGCAGCACCGCCCCCTCCTCGATCGCCGCGACGAGCGTCTCGTGCGTCGCCGCCTCGCCGCACGCGAGTCGCGCTTCCCACGCGTTGCGCAGGTAGAGGAGCATCACGACGCCGAACTCGGCGGCGACGCCCGCGAGCGCGATGAACCCGACCGCGGTCGCAACGGAAGTGGCGTAGCCGAGCGCCCAGAGGAGCCAGTAGCCGCCGACGAGCGCGAAAGGCACCGCGAGCATGATGAGCAGCGCCTCGTCGATCCGGCGGAACGCGAGGAAGAGCAGCACGAAAATCACGAGCAGCGTGAACGGCACGACGTAGGCGAGCCGCGCCTTCGCCCGCTCGAGGTACTCGAACTGGCCCGACCACGACAGCGAATAGCCCGACGGCAGCTTCACCTCGCGCGCGACCGCGGCTTGCGCATCGCGGACGACCGAGACGAGGTCGCGACCGCGGACGTCGACGAAGACCCAGCCCGACAGCCGCGCGTTCTCGCTCTTCAGCATCGGCGGACCGTCGACGATGCGGACGGTCGCGATCGCCGAGAGCGGCAGCTGCGCGCCGCGCTCGGTGACGATCGGCAGCATCCGGACAGCTTCCACGGAGTCGCGCAGGTCGCGCGGATAGCGGACCGAGATCGGGAAGCGCGCGAGGCCCTCGATCGTCTCGCCAATGTTTTCCCCGCCCACCGCGGCGGCAATCATGTCCTGCACCTCGGCGATGTTGAGACCGTAGCGCGCAGCGGCGGCGCGATCGATCGCGACGTCGAGATAGCGGCCGCCTTCGAGCCGCTCGGCCAGCGCCGACGTAACACCGGGCACGTTCTTTACCGCGCGCTCGATCGCTTGTGCCGTGCGGTCGATCTCGGCGAGATCCGGACCCGACACCTTGATCCCGATCGGGCTCTTGATGCCGGTCGCGAGCATGTCGATGCGCGCGCGGATCGGCGGCACCCAGATATTCGACAGGCCCGGCACCTGCACGACGCGGTCGAGCTCCTCGACGAGCTTGTCGGTCGTCATCCCCGGTCGCCACTCGGACTTCGGCTTGAACTCGATCGTCGTCTCGATCATTTCCATCGGCGCGGGGTCGGTTGCCGTCTCGGCGCGGCCGACCTTGCCGAAGACGCGCGCGACCTCGGGCACGGACCGAATCATCCGGTCCGTCTGCTGCAGGATCTCGCCCGCCTTCCCGGCCGACAATCCGGGCAGCGCGGTCGGCATGTACAGGAGGTCGCCCTCGTCGAGCGGTGGCATGAACTCGCCGCCGAGGCGCGAGAGCGGCCATGCCGTGGCGATGAGGATCAGCGCCGCGAGAAGCAGGGTCACCTTGGGGTGCCGCAGCGCGAAGCGAAGCTGCGGCCGATAGCCCGCGATGAAGAAGCGGTTCAGGGGATTCGCGTTCTCGGCCGGGATGCGGCCACGGATCACGTAACCCATCAGCACGGGAACAAGCGTCACCGCGAGTCCCGCGGAGGCCGCCATCGCGTAGGTCTTCGTATACGCAAGCGGCGCGAACAGCCGGCCCTCCTGCGCTTCCAGCGTGAACACCGGCAGGAAGGAGAGCGTGATGACGAGGAGGCTGAAGAAGAGCGCCGGCCCGACCTCGACCGCCGCCTCGGTGATGAGGCGCCAGCGCTCGTCGTTCGACGGCTCGGCGTGCCCGTCGTGCTTCCACGCCTCGAGCTTCTTGTGCGCGTTCTCGATCATCACGATCGCCGCGTCGACCATCGCGCCGATCGCGATGGCAATCCCGCCCAGCGACATGATGTTCGCGTTGACGCCCTGCGCCCGCATCACGATGAAGGCCGCGAGCACGCCGAGCGGCAGCGACACGACGGCGACCAGCGCCGAGCGAAGGTGGACGAGGAAGGCGAGGCAGACGAGCGCGACAACCGCGAACTCCTCGATCAGCTTGTCGCGAAGGTGATCGACCGCGCGCTCGATCAGCGCGGAGCGGTCGTAGACGGGAACGATCTCCACGCCGGGCGGCAGCCCGGGCTTCAGCGTCTCGAGCTTGGCCTTGACGGCCTGGATCGTCTCCCATGCGTTCTTGCCCGAGCGCAGGACGACGATTCCGCCGACCACCTCGCCTTCGCCGTCGAGATCGGAGATCCCGCGGCGCATCTCCGGTCCGACCTGCACGCGCGCGACATCGGCAAGCAGGACCGGGACGCCGCCTTCGGAAACCAGGACCGGGATCCGGCGGAAATCGTCGAGCGACCTGAGATAGCCGCGCGCGCGCACCATGTACTCGGCCTCGGCCAGCTCGACCACCGAGCCCCCAGTTTCGCGATTCGCGTCGCGGATCGCGGCGATCACCTTCGACAGCGGCAGGCTGTAGGCCTTGAGCCGCGCCGGATCGACGACGATCTGGTACTGGCGCACCATGCCGCCGACCGTCGCGACCTCCGCCACGTTCGCGACCGCCTTCAGTTCGTACTTGAGGAACCAATCCTGCAGCGCGCGGAGCTGCGCGAGGTCCTGCGTCCCGTTGCGGTCGACGAGCGCGTATTCGTAGATCCAGCCCACGCCCGTCGCGTCCGGCCCGAGCGCCGGCTTCGCGGCCGCCGGCAGCCGGCCCTGCACCTGGTTCAGGTACTCGAGCACGCGTGAGCGCGCCCAGTACTGATCGGTACCGTCCTCGAACAGGACGTAGACGAACGAGTCGCCGAAGAACGAGTAGCCACGCACGGCCTTGGCGCCGGGCACGGACAGCATCGTCGTCGTCAGCGGATAGGTGACCTGGTCCTCGACGATCTGCGGCGCCTGTCCCGGGAACGTCGTGCGGATGATCACCTGCGTGTCGGAGAGGTCGGGGATCGCGTCGAGCGGCGTCGTCCGCACGGCCCACACGCCCGCGACGGCGACGAGCGCCGCCGCGAGCAGCACGAGGAAGCGGTTCGCGACCGACCAGCGGATCAGCGCGGCGATCATGGCTTCGCTGTCGGCACGATCGACGTGAGCTGCATGTCCCCCTGCGGCGTCAGCACGAATTGGAACTTCACGCTGGTGCCTTCCTTCACGTCCTTCGGCACGCCGCCCTTCGGCGCCTTGAACGCCATTGTCATCGCGCCCATGCCCGCGGTCGGGATTGCGCCGTGCTTGATCAGTACCTCGTCGCCGACCGAGCGCACGACGCCCTCGGCCTGGTGGACCTGCACCGACGGCGCCGACGCCGGCACTTTGTGACCAGCGTGCGGATCGGCCCCGCCGGCCTGCGCGACGACGTCGCCCGAGGCCGAGATGCGCGCCAACGCGCCCTTGAGATTCGCCTCCGAGTCGACCAGGAATTGCCCGGAGACGACGACCTTCTGCCCGGGCTCGAGACCCTTGACGATCTCGACCACATCCCCCGACTCGCGACCGATGGCGACGTCGACCGGCGCGAACGCGCCATTGCCGGCGTCGACGATGACGACGCTGCGCTTCCCGGTCTGGATCACCGCTTCGGCGGGCACGAGCACGCCGGGCTTGCCGACGACGCCACCGAAGCTCACGGTCGCGTACATGCCGGGCTTGAGCGCGCCGCCCGGATTCGCGAGCACGATGCGCGCGCGCACGGTCCGCGTCTGCGCGTTCACTTCCGGAAGCAGCGCATTCACGCTTCCCTTGAAGACGCGATCCGGATACGCGGCGGCGCGGGCCTCGACCGGCGCGCCGGTCCGAACGAGCGCGGCCTGGGCTTCCGGCACGTCGGCCGTGACCCAGACCGTGCCGATGCCCGCGAGCTTGAACAGCGTCGTGCCGGGCATGATCGCCATGCCGTCACGCGCTCCGATCTCCCATACCACGCCGCCTTGCGGCGCCGTGACGGTGACCCGCGCCGACGGCTTGCCGCCGCGCTCGACGCGCGCGATCTCGGCTTCGGGCATGTCGAGAAGGCGAAGGCGAGCGCGCGCCGCATCGGCGAGCGCCGCCGCGCCCGGCTGCGTGCTCGCCTTGAGCGCAAGCATCTCTTCCTGAGCGGAGAGCCACTCCGGGACATAGAGATCGGCGAGCGGCTGGCCCGCGGCGACGACGTCGTATTGCGCGCGCACGTGAAGCCGCTCGACGTAGCCCTGGGTCCGGGCCTGCACGGCGACCAGGCCGCGCTCGTCGATGCCGACGGCGGCGACGGCGGTGAATCCAGTTGCGAGCGTCCCCTCCTTCGCCACCGCGGTGCGCACCCCGAAGCTCTGCTGCTGTCGCGCGCTGATGGCGACGCCACCCGCATCGGAGGCCGCGTCCGCGTACACGGGCACGAGGTCCATGTCCATGAAAGGACTCTTGCCGGGCTGGTCGAACTTCTGCCCGGGCACCATCGGATCGTGCCAGTAGAGGACCTTGCGTCCCGTCGCGTCCGTCGTTGCGGCCGCAGGCGCGGCGGCGGCCGGTGCGGGGGTAGCGCTTGGGGCATTCCGGATGCCGAACCAGAATCCTCCGGCAGCCGCGACGGCGGCGACGACAACGGCGGCAGCGACGGCCGCGATCTTCACGTTGCGTTGCGATTCGATTCCGACTGTCATGATGCCTCCGTGCCCGGCACGACGAAATTGAGGAAGGCCCAGGCCTTCGCGACGGCCTGGTCCTGGTTGATGAGCGCGAGCTCGGCGTCGAGCTCGGCGCGGCGCGCGTCCAGCACCGCGGACAGTGGCCCGGTACCGCCGCGGTAGGCGGCGAGCGCGGCCTCGCGCCGCTGCACCGTAAGCGGCAGGAGCTCCTCGCGGATGCGCTGCGCCTGCGCGCGCGCCGACTGCCACTCGACCTGCACCGACTGGACCTCCGCGGCCCGCACCCGGCGCGCGTCCTCGAGCATCGCGCGCGCGGCCTCGCGCTCCCTGAGCTTCGCCGCGTGCTCGCGGTCCTGGCGCGTCCCCGGCGACCACGGGAGGTCGATCGTGAACATCAAAGACACCATGTTCGAATACGGCGAGCCGCGGACGGCGTAGCTCACCTCCGCGCTCCAGTCGGGCTTCTTCGCCTGGCCCGCGAGCTCGGCCTCGGTCGCGGCGATCGACTCCTGCGCCTGCGCGAGCCGCACTTCCGGCTGGGCGTCGAGATCGGCGAGCCGCGCCTCGTCGGGCAGGCGCGCCAGGTCCGGCACTTCACCGGGCGGCCGCTCGGCGTCGCCGCCCACGTAGCGCGCGAGCGCGATCCGCGCCCGCCGCGTCTGCCCGGAGGCCTCGGTGGCGCGGTTGCGGAGCTCGATCACCATGCTCTGCGCGGCGATCAGCTCGCTCTGCGGCGCCTTGCCGGCGCGGTACGCCGCGGTGGCAGTCGTCACCGAAAGCTCGGCTTCCCCGATCTGCGCGGCGATCACGCGCTCGGCCTCGGCGGCGTAGCGGCGGGCGAGCCACGCGGTCGCGGCGTCGCGCTCGACGGCGAGCGTCGCGGACTCGACCGCGACGGCGCCGCGCTCCGCGTCGCGCTGCGCGCGCTCGCTCCGAAGGCGCCGCTTCTCGGCCCGCGGGAACTCCTGCATGAGGCCGATCTTCGACATGGTCATGAAGTCGCGCGTGAGCGACCACGCGTCGGCGCCGTCGGTCGGAACGTTCTCGACGCCGAGCTTGAGCTTGGGATCGGGCAGCTCGCCGCCAGCGACCGACATCTCGCGCGCTGCTTCGACCATCGCGCGCTGCGACACGATCTGCTGCGAGCGCCCGACGGCGATCTTCAGCGCCTCCGCGAGCGACAGCGGCGACTCGGCCGCGGCCGACGGCGGCCAGGCCAGCGCCAGGCCGACGATCATCGGTACGAGATACTTGGCCCCGAAGTTGGCCCGGGGCAGGAGCGGGACTGCAGGCATGCGACCTCCGTGAACGCGTTCGAATCGCGAGGCGCGCGCCCGCGCGCCCGCGTCAGTCGGCGTCGGAGGTCAGATCAGCAGGCGGGCGAACTGCAGGTGCGGAGGCGGCTTCGCGCGCGTCGGCGCGAGCGATACCGTGTCTCCCGCGGCTCCCGAGAACGGCGAGCGCGACGGGGGCTGGCGTGACCGGCAGGACCGCGAGCATCACGGGCGGGAGGTCCGGCGCCGCGGCCGATGGCACGCCATCCGTGCATTGCACTTCGCACGCATTGGCGACCGGGGCGAGCGGCGACTTCGCGAGTGCGCGTCCATGCAGTGTCCTTCGTGTCCCATCGCGACCGCCCTGGCGGCCGTCGCGTGGGCCGACGCCCCAGTCAGGCACGCGTGGGCGGTCACGGCGACCTGGGCAAAGGCGATGCCCAGGATCCCGAACCAGGCAGCGAGGCGGCGGCGTCTGCGCGTCATGGGGTCAGTGGGTGTTGCGCGGGATGTTACGCACGCCGCCGGCCGGCCGCGTTGACCACCGTCAAAGGCAACGCCGGGCACCGATCAGCGGCCGAACAGCTTGCCGAGCGCCTTGTTGAGCTCGTCCTGGTTGGCGGGGATCTTGATCGCGCCCGCCGCCTGCGCCGCGGAGGGGGCCGTCGTCGTCGTGGGCGCCGGCGCCTTGCCCAGCGCGACGTCGCACGGATCGGGGCCGCCCGCGGCCGTGCCGGGCTTCGCGGCGAGCGCCGCGACGACCCCCGCCATCCCACCCTTGCTCGCCGCGGCGCCCAGCGTGGCGATCGTCGCCGCGGCCGCCCTCGCGTCGACGGTGACCGATGGCGAGGCCAGCGCGCCGGAAACGTGCACGAGCGAAGCCACCTGTCCTACGTCGATGGGCAGCGCCACGCGCGCGCTCGGCGTGACCGAGAGATCCAGCGTCTCGTTGCGGAGATCGATCGTGCCGCTCGCGAGCACGCCGATCTCGCGCGTCTCGGCGGCGATCGAGTGGTCGACGTGCGCGATGCCGTCGTGCAGCGGCAAACGGACGACCACGCACTTGAGCTCGGTCTCCGCCTGCGCGCCACGCAGAGGATTCACCGCCTGCGCAATCCTGCCGAGGCCGGTGTCCGTCTCCTTCGAGTTCGCCACCTGCGCGGGTCCGACCACCGCGAGCACGTTGCCGCTCGCGTGTTGCGCCCACTGCCGTTCGGTCGTACCGCGCGTCGTGACATTGATCGTCACGTCGGTCTTGCCGCCCTTCACCTGCCGCGGGGACCCGCCGGCGGCCAGCAATTGCGAGAGTTCCAGGCCGTTCGCCTGTGCGACCAGGGCGACCACCGGCTCCACCGGATGCGTCGCGTCGACCTTGAGCGAGCCGTTCACGGAGCCGCCCATCGTCTTCGCCTGCAGTTCGGGCGCATCGAGATGCGCGTCGCGCAGCGTGAAGCGGGCGTGGACGTCGGTCAGCTTGCGTCCGTCGTCGAGCTTGAGTTCGCCGATCGTGACGTCGCCGTCGACATCCGCTCCGGCCAGCCCGGCGAAGGACATCGGATCATCGGAGAAGATCCACCCCTTCTTCGCAGGTTCGGGCGCCTTGGCGGCCGGCGCTCCGGTGGCGCCGGTCGGCGGCGGAAACTTGAGGTCGGCGAGCGCGATCGAGGGCGCCGACAGCCGCAGCGTCACCTTGCGGCGCGCGCCGGTGGCGACGGTCGCCTCGCCGGTCGCCTTGCTCGAACCGATGCCGACGTCGAGATCACTTAGCTTCGTCGTGTCGTGCGCGAACTGCAGCTTCGCGCCCAGATTCGTCCTGCGTCCCGCGACCTGACCTTGGACTGTCACCGGATACGGCGACCGCCGCGCGAGCAGCGCATCGAGCGGCCCGAGGTTGCCGGTGAGCGAGATCGGGACGTCGTCCACCGATCCCTTGAATTCGGCGTTGATCGGCGAGGTCGGCGTGCGCGCCTGCGCCGCGAAGCGCTCGATGACGACGCGCGTAATGTTGCCCGACGCGTCGTCGCGGTACGTCACGGTGCCTTTCTCGATCTCGACCTGTCCGATGCCGAACGATGCCAGGACCGACGCCGCGCCGGCACCCACCGCACCCGGCGGTGCCGAGGGGCCGCCGGTCCCCAAATCCCAGTTCGCCTTGCCATCCTTGCCGGTCTCGAGCGAGATGTTCGGCTCGACGAGAGTCAGGCGGATGACCTCGAAGCGCCGCCGCAACAGCGGGAACAGCGCGACGTCCGCCTCGACGTGCTTGACCCACGCAAACTCCTTGTCCTTGGCCCACGACGCGTTGCCGAAGCGCACGTCGTCGAACACGACCTTGGGTTCGAGACCGAGCGACAGCTTGACCCCGCCGTTGATCGCGAGCTCGCGGCCCGTCGCCGCCTTCACTTTCGCCTGTACCGGCGCGACGAACTGGTTGACGTCGACCGTCCAGACGGCGATCGCGACGCCGATGAGCAGGAGCAGCACGAGGCCGCCCGCGATCGCGAGGATGGTCCAGAACGCCTTCATGCGGCGATTCTACTCCGCGGCCGGCGGCTACCGGATCACCGAATACCGCCAGGCTGGGCTCCGGAATGGCAGCCTCCCGCGCAGAACGTGATATGGCTTTTTGTATGGCCATCCGGTAATATCGGGTCATGGTCAGAGCCCGGTTTGACTGGGACCCCGCCAAAGACGGCGCCAATCGGCTCAAGCACGGCGTCGACTTCGCCACCGCGCAATTGGGGTTTGGCGACGAGAACCGTGTCATCGCCGAAGACGCCGAGCACGGCTCGACCGAAAAGCGCTACTTCTGCTTTGGCCGGGTTGGATCCGGCATTCTTACGGTTCGCTTTACGTATCGCGCCGGCGTCATTCGCATCTTCGGCGCGGGCTATTGGCGCATAGGAAGACAGATCTATGACCGCGAAAATCAGGTACACCGATGAACCCATCGGCAATCCTCGAGTGATTGCCGATTTCCTGCCACCGCCCGAGGATCTCGCGTTTCGTGAGGAGGGCGTCAAGATCACGCTCGCATTGAGCAGGAGGAGCGTGGAGTTCTTCAAGCGCGAGGCACAGAAACACAACACGCAGTACCAGCGCATGATCCGCCGGTTGCTCGACGCCTACGCGGAGCGTTATGGACAGCCCCCGACCCCGGGAACTGCCCCACGGGCACCCACAGGACGCCGCCCCCGCGGGGGGCACCGGGTACCTTAGCTACCGCAGGCTCGCGTTGAACGCCGCGAGCGCCGCGCTGCCGGGCACGAGGTCGGCGTCGGCGAGCGCGTTCAACGGCGCGTCGACGGTTTCCTGCGCGTCGTGCAGGTCGCGCGAATCGGGGTGCGCGTAGAGGAGCCCGGTGACGATCTCGCCCGCCGCGTGGCGCTCCTGCAGGTAGTTCATCGCGGCGATCTTGTTCGACGGGTCGAACTCGGGATGGACTTTGCGCAGCCGGATCGTGCCGCCATCGTGCATGACGACTTCGCGCACGTCGCCTGCCGGAATCTCCGCTGCGATCGGCTCGCGCGGCACCATCACGTCGAGGAAATTGACCGCCTCGTTGTGCTCGCGGACGTAGTCGTAGCTCTTGGTCGAGCCCGGATGGTTGTTGAACGCGACGCACGGCGAGACGACGTCGATGAACGCCGCGCCCTTGTGCAGCACCGCCGCCTCGATCAGCGGCACGAGCTGCTCCTTGTCGCCGGAGAACGCGCGGGCGACGAAGGTCGCGCCCATCTGTAGCGCGAGCATCACCATGTCGATCGGCTCGTCGCTGTTGATCGCGCCGCGCTTGGCCCGCGAGCCCTTGTCGGCGGTCGCCGAGAACTGCCCCTTGGTGAGGCCGTAGACGCCGTTGTTCTCGACGATGTAGACCATGTTCACGCCGCGCCTCAGGACGTGCATGAACTGGCCGATGCCGATCGACGCCGAGTCGCCGTCGCCCGAGACGCCGAGGTAGATGAGCTCGCGATTCGCGAGATTGGCGCCGGTCAGTACCGAGGGCATCCGGCCGTGGACGCTGTTGAAGCCGTGCGAGTTGCCGAGGAAGTACGTCGGCGTCTTCGACGAGCAGCCGATGCCCGAGAGCTTCGCCACCCGGTGCGGCTCGACGTCGAGGTTGAAGAATGCCTGGACGATTGCCGCGGAGATCGAATCGTGGCCGCAGCCGGCGCACAAGGTCGAGATGGCGCCCTCGTAGTCGCGGCGCGTGTAGCCGAGCGTGTTCTTCGGCAGGTCCGGATGATGCAGCTTCGGTTTCGCGAGGTACGTCATGCCATGCCTTCGTTCGTCGTTCCCGCGCAGGGGGGAACCCGGTGTCGTTGGGACCTGCTCATGCTCGGCTCGAGGAAAGTCGCTGGGTCCCCGCGTTCGCGGGGACGACGGAGGCTTTCGCGAGGTAGGTCATGCCGCGCCTTCGTTCGTCGTTCCCGCGCAGGGGGAACCCGGTGTCGTTGGGACCTGCCCATGCTCTGCTCGAGGAAAGTCGCTGGGTCCCCGCGTTCGCGGGGACGACGGAGGCTTTCGCGAGGTACGTCATGCCATGCCTTCGTTCGTCGTTCCCGCGCACGCGGGAACCCAGTGTCGTTGGGACCTGCTCATACTCGGCTCAAGGAAAGTCGCTGGGTCCCCGCGTTCGCGGGGACGACGGAGGCGGGCCACGGCCATGGTCTCAGTCGCCGACCTTCTGGCTGCCGGCACTCGCCTGCCGCTCCTTCGGGCGGAGCGGCCTCACGTTGAACACCGCAGCCTTCTCGGCGACTTCACCGGTGATGAAGCGGGCCGTGATCGGCGTCCCGTCGTAGTGGAGCACCGGGATCAGCTTGCCCGGATCGATCCCGCACTCATTGACCAGCAGCGTCTTGAGCTGCGCGTCGCGGTTCTGCTCGACGACGAACACCTGGTCGTGCCCGGCGATGAATTCGGCGACGGCGTCGGCGAACGGGAAGGCGCGGATGCGCATCCGGTCGAGGTGGATGCCGTCCGCCGCGAGTGCGGCGAGCGACTCGGCCATCGCCGCGCCGGTCGAGCCGTACCAGATCACGCCGGCGCGCGTCGGCGCCGCCGCCTTCTCGACGACCGGTGCCGGGACGAGGGCCTTCGCCGTCTCGAACTTGCGCAGGAGCCGCTGCATGTTGTCGACGTAGGCGGGACCTTCCTCGGTGTAGCGCGCGTAGCGGTCCTTGCTCGTGCCGCGGGTGAAGAACGAGCCCTTCGTCGGGTGCGTCGCCGGATACGTGCGATACGGGATGCCGTCGCCGTCGACGTCGAGGTAGCGGCCGAAGTCGCGGCCGGCGTCCAGCTCGGCGCGGGTCATCACCTTGCCGCGGTCGAGTCGGCGCGCGTCGTCCCACTGGAACGGTGCGGTCAGCCAGTCCTGCATCCCGATGTCGAGATCCGACAGCACGAAGATTGGCGCCTGCAGCCGATCCGCCAGATCGAGCGCGTCGGCCGCCATCGTGAAGCACTCGGTCGGGTCCTCGGGGAACAGCAGCACGTGCTTCGTGTCGCCGTGCGACGCGTACGCGCACGAGAGCAGGTCCGCCTGCTGCGTGCGCGTCGGCATCCCGGTCGACGGGCTGCCACGCTGGATGTCGAACAGCACCGCGGGAATCTCGGCGAAATAGGCAAGGCCGATGAACTCCTGCATCAGCGAGATGCCGGGTCCGGACGTCGCGGTGAAGGCGCGCGCACCGTTCCACGCGGCGCCGATCACCATGCCGATCGACGCGAGCTCGTCCTCGGCCTGGATGATCGCGTACTTGTGCCTGCCCGTCGCCTTGTCGACGCGGAGCTTGCGGCAGTGCTTCTGGAACGCCTCCGCGAGCGACGACGACGGGGTGATCGGGTACCACGCGCAGACGGTCGCGCCGCCGTAGACGCAGCCGAGCGCCGCGGCGCTGTTGCCATCGATGAAGATCCGGTCGCCGACCGCCTTCGAGCGGCGCACGCGGATCGGCAGCGGGCAGCTGAAGTTCGCGAGCGCGTAGTCGCGCCCCATGTGCAGCGCCTTGCGGTTGGGCTCGAGCAGCGCCTCCTTGCCCTTGTACTGCTCGGCGATCAGCTTCTCGATCTCGGCGACCTCGATGTCGAGCAGCGCCGCGAGTGCGCCCAGGTAGATGATGTTCTTGAAGAGCTGGCGCTGGCGGGCGTCGGTGTATTCGGCGTTGCAGATCGCGGTCAGCGGCATCCCGATGACGGTGACGTCCTCGCGCATCCGCGAGCGGGGAACCGGCCGCGTCGAGTCGAAGAACAGGACGCCGCCGGCGTCGAGCTCGGCCAGGTCCTTGTCCCACGTCTGCGGGTTCATCGCGACCATCAGGTCGACGCCGCCGCGACGGCCGCGCCAGCCGGCCTCGGTCACGCGCACCTCGTACCACGTCGGCAGGCCCTGGATGTTCGAGGGGAAGATGTTGCGCGCCGACACCGGCACGCCCATCCGCAGGATCGCGCGCGCGAAGAGACCATTGGCGGACGCGGAGCCCGAGCCGTTGACGTTCGCGAACTTGGCGACGAAGTCGTTGACGCGACTCGGCGTCACTTTCGCGTCCATGATCGTCACTCCGCCGCCAGCGCGCCTTCGCGCCGGGGCTTGACCGCCGTGGTCCGCGTGCGGCAACGGTCGCTCGCGTGCGTCATGTCCAACAGGAACTTCTGCATGTCCCAGGCGCCGGTCGGACACCGTTCCGCGCACAGGCCGCAGTGCAGGCAGACGTCCTCGTCCTTCACCATCACGCGCCCGGTCTTGAGCGCGCCGGACACGTAGAGGTCCTGCGTCGGGTTGTCGGCGGGCACGCGCAGTCGCGGCCGCAGCTCGGCCTCGTCGCCGTTGGCCGTGAAGTTGATGCAGTCCATCGGGCAGATGTCGACGCAGGCGTCGCACTCGATGCACAGGCGATCCGTGAACACCGTCTGCACGTCGCAGTTGAGGCAGCGCTGCGCCTCGGCGAACGCGAGCTTCGGGTCGTAGCCGAGCTCGACCTCGATCTTGATGCTTTTGAGTGCGAGCTTCGTGTCCTTCAACGGCACGCGGAACCGGTGCGCCGGCACGATTGCGTTGTCGTAGCTCCACTCGTGGATGCCCATCTTCTGCGAGACCAGCGTCGTCATCGGCGGCGGACGCCTCGCGAGGTCCTCGCCGCGGCAGAGCAGATCGATCGAGATCGCCGCCTCGTGGCCGTGCGCGACGGCCCAGATGATGTTCTTGGGCCCGAGCGCCGCGTCGCCGCCGAAGAAGACGCCGGCGCGCGTCGAGGCCATCGTCGCCGGGTGGACCACCGGCATGCCGTTGCCGTCGAACTCGATGCCGAGGTCGCGCTCGATCCACGGGAACGCGTTCTCCTGGCCGATCGCGACCAGCACGTCGTCGCACGGGAAGTGGACGTCGGGCTCGCCGGTCGGCACGAGCTGGCGCCGCCCCTTGGCGTCCTGCTTCGCCTGGACCTTCCCGAACGTGACGCCGGTCAGCTTCCCGCCGTCGTGGGTGAACGCCTTGGGCACGAGGTAATTGTGGATCGGGATGCCCTCGTGCATCGCGTCTTCCTTTTCCCACGGCGACGCCTTCATCTCGTCGAAGCCGGAACGGACGACCACCTGCACGTCCTCGCCGCCCAGACGCCGCGAGCTGCGGCAGCAGTCCATCGCCGTGTTGCCGCCGCCCAGCACGACGACGCGCTTGCCAATCGACGTCGTGTGGCCGAACGAGACGCTCGAGAGCCAGTCGATGCCGATGTGGACGTGCGCCGCCGCTTCGCGCCGGCCCGGGATGTCGATGTCGCGGCCGCGCGGCGCACCGCTGCCGACGAACACCGCGTCGTAGCCATCTGCGAGCAGCGCCTTGAGGCTGTCGATCCGATGCCCGGGCCGGAAGTCGACGCCGAGGTCGAGCACGTAGCCCATCTCCTCGTCGATCACCGATTCCGGGAGCCGGAACTTCGGGATCTGCGTGCGCATCATCCCGCCACTCTTCGCGTCGCCGTCGAACACGACGCACTCGTAGCCGAGCGGGGTCAGGTCGCGGGCAACCGTGAGCGACGCGGGACCGGCGCCTACCAACGCCACCCGCTTGCCGTTCCTGGTCGCCCCGCGCGCCGGCAGGCGGTCCCGGATATCGTCCTTGTAGTCGGCGGCGACGCGCTTCAGCCGGCAGATGGCGACGGGCTCGGGCTTGCCCTTGCCCTTGCTGTCGCCGCCCTCCTCGACCCGGCCGCGGCGGCACGCGGGCTCGCAGGGGCGGTCGCAGGTCCGCCCCAGGATGCCGGGGAAGACGTTGGATTCCCAATTGACAAGGTAAGCGTCCGAGTAGCGGCCGGCCGCGATCAGCCGGATGTACTCGGGGACGGGGGTGTGGGCCGGGCACGCCCACTGGCAATCGACGACTTTGTGGAAATAGTCGGGTTGCGCGATATCCGTCGGCTTCAAACGCTTTTTCTCCAGTGGCCGCGTCAGATCGCTGTTGTGATAGCCGCGCGGCAACGGGAAGCACGTTCCGCGCCCGACCTGTATTCGCAGGGGCGAATGCTACGCCTCCCCCGCCTGGCAGGAAAGTGTTGACCTCGGAATGGTCTTTTATCCTGGCGCCTCCGAGGTCCATCCGGGCTTGCCGAAATCTCCTGCAATCGCGACCGGGATCAGGGTCCGCCGCGCCGCGAAAGCCTCAAGAAACGCAGGGGCATCTCTCCACAGTCTTGTAACCCACAACAAAGGACAATCGGTCAAACTATTAGATTCCGTGTCGAGCCCGACGTCCTTGCCCAGCGATCTTCGCAACGCCGCCTCAGCTGTGGCGCTCGCGGTGCTGCTGTTGCTGTCCGCCTCGGCCGGGCCCGCGGTCGCGGCCGCGACGGTCCCGGGCGTGCTTATCCTCCACAGCAACCAGCGGCCGACGCCGGCCCAGGTCGTGATCGACGACACGCTGCGCACCGTCGTGCCGGAAGGCTTCAAGCGCCCGGTCCGGCTCTTTTCCGAGTATCTCGACGACGAATGGGCGTCGCTGGAGAGGTACGGCGCTGGGGAAGCCGGATTTCTCGCGGAAAAGTACGAGCGGCGCGACATCCGCGTCATCGTCGCGGACGCGCTCCCGGCGCTTCAGTTCGCGGCCAGGTTCCGCGACCGGATATTTCCGGACGTGCCGATCGTTCATATCGCGGTGGCACGAGACAGGCTCGAGCAGCTGGCGCTGCCCGGCAACATCGTCGGCAATACCGAGAACCACGATCCGACGCCGACGCTGCAACTCGCGATGCGGCTGCATCCGAAGGCGAAACGCCTTGTCGTCATCCGCGGAGCGTCGGAACCAGATCGCCTCTGGGACAGTCGGGTCCGCGCCGCCATCGAGCAGGCCGGAGACGGTCTCGACGTCGAATATCTCTCCGGCCTTACGACCGCGGAGGTGCTGCGCCGATTGGGTGCGCTGTCCCCGGACACCCTGATCTTCACCCCCGGATGGTTCGTGGATGGCGCGGGCGAGGTCACGACACCGCGCCAGTCGGTCGAGCGGATCGCGCAGGCGTCTTCGGTTCCGATCTACGGCACGTTCGATACGCTCCTCGGCGCCGGCATCGTTGGCGGCTACATGACCCGATTCGAAGACCAGGCGAAGGAGGCCGGTGCGATCGTGGTCCGCCTCTTGAACGGCACTCCCGCCGCGGACATTGCGCCGGCATCGGTGCAGCGGGTGCCGATGGTCGACTGGCGGCAGATCCGCCGCTGGGGTCTCGACGAGCGGCTGCTGCCCGCCGACACGATCGTGACGTTCCGGGAGCCACCTGCATGGCAGAAGTACGGGTGGGAAATTACCGCTGGCATCGCCGTCCTGCTCTTGCAGGCGGGATTGATCACCGCTCTGCTCGCGGAGCGCCGAACGCGACGCCGGACCTCGATCGCGCTGGAGGAAAGCCAGAAGCGCATGAATCTGGCGGCGCACGCCGCGCGGCTTTCCTTATGGATCTGGGACGTGGCCCGCGACCGAGTTTGGGCGACCAACTATCTGCGAGCCAGAGCCGGCTTGCCGGAGACACCCATCGCCTTCGAGGAGGTCCTTGCAAAGGTGCATCCAGCGGATCGCGAGCAACTCGACCACGCGGTGAGAAAGGCGACCGCCACCGGCGAGGAGCTCGATGTCGAGTACCGGATGACCGAACAGGACGGCGCAGTGCGCTGGATCGCCGCGCGCGGACGGGCCGAGCAGGGAAACGGTGGGCACTTGCTCGGCGTCGCGGTGGATATCACGGAGCACAAGCAGGCCGAACTGCGAGCCGTAGAAGACCGCACCGCGTTGCGGCACATGACCCGCGTATCGATGCTGGGACAGCTTTCCGCCTCGATCGCCCACCAGTTGAACCAGCCGCTCGCGGCGATCCTCGGCAACGCCGAAGCGGCCCAAAAAATGCTGAGCCGGGACGGCGTCGATCTCGCCGAGCTCCGCGATATCTGCGACGATATCGTCACCGAGGACAATCGGGCGGCCGAGGTCATTCGCCACCTCGGAGCGCTCTACAAGCGCGGCGACATGAAGATGGAGCCGTTCGACCTCAACGAGCTGATCCGTGAGACTCTCGATCTGTTGCGCGCCGAGCTCTTGACCCGCAATGTCGTCCCGCGCACGGACCTGACCCCCGGACCGTTGATGATGGACGGCGGGCGCGTGCAGTTGCAGCAGGTCTTGCTCAATCTCATCCTCAATGCCGCCGATGCCATGAACGGGATCGACGCCGCGACGCGAACCGTCACGATCCGCAGCGAATCGGTCGGCGTAGATGGTCGACTGACCGTTCTTGATAACGGGCCGGGCATCGCCGAGGATGACCTGAAGCACGTGTTCGACGCCTTCTGGAGCACCAAGCCCGGCGGCATGGGCATCGGGCTCGCGATCTGCCAATCGATCGTCGCCGCCCATCATGGCCGCATCACCGCAACCAACAATGCGGAAGGCGGCGCAACATTTTGCATCACCTTGCCCATGAGACTTTCCAGGTGAAAGATACCGTTGCCCGGTCCAAGATCTTCCTCGTCGACGACGACACGAGCGTGTTGAGGGCGCTCTCGCGCGTTCTGCGAGAAGAGGGCTGGAGCGTCGAGACGTTCGAGTCGGCGGAAACGTTCCTCGCGCAACGGGATCCGAAGGCGGAGGGTTGCCTCGTGCTCGACGTGACGATGCCGGGGCTCGACGGACTCGAATTGCAACGCCGACTCGCCGCGGCCGGCGAGTCGTTGCCGATCGTCTTCGTCACGGGGCATGGCGACATTCCAATGTCGGTGCGGGCGATCAAGGCCGGCGCAACGGACTTCCTGACCAAACCGGTACAGGCCGCCGTGCTGGTAGCCGCCGTGCGCGCGGCGATCGACCATCACGCTTCGATGCGGCTGGAGCTGGCGGAAACCGCAGGCCTGCGACAACGACTGGCGAGCCTCACTTCACGCGAGCGCGAAGTGCTGGCGGCGCTGACGGCGGGCAAGCTCAACAAGCAGATTGCCGCCGACCTCGGGGTGGTCGAGCAGACCGTCAAGTTCCACCGTGCCCGCATCATGGAGCGGATGCAGGCGAAGACCGTTGCAGAACTCATGCACATCGCGGGACGGCTCGGGATTGCTGCCGCAACGCCGTCAGCCGCGCCTGCCGGCTCATCTCCCGGACCCCCGGAGATCTCCCGCAAGCCAGGCCCGGTCATGGGGCACTAACCCAAAGGTCAGTTACCGTCCGACCCGCGACGCCGTAACGTTCGCGGCGTGACCAGTGCCGGTCCCTCTATCGCCGTGGTCGACGACGAGGCGTCGGTTCGCACCGCGCTCGGACGGTTGTTGCGCCTCGCCGACTACGAAGTCTCCGCCTTTGCATCGGGCGAGGAGTTTCTCGCGTCGCTCGCGACGCGCCGTCCGGACTGCGCGATTCTCGACGTCCACATGCCAGGCCTCTCCGGCCTCGATGTGCAGGCGCGGCTGTGCGCCGCGCGAAGCGACATTCCCGTTGTGTTCATCACCGCCAGCGACGACCTTGCGCTCGACCAGAAGGTGCTCGCAGCCGGAGGGGCGACGCTGCTGCGCAAGCCATTCTCCAACGATACGCTGCTCGCGACCGTGAGTGCGGCGCTTAGAAGCAAGGCGTGCGATGCGTCATGAAACTGTCATCTTGCAGTCCGTCGGCGCGCGCTGGACTGAACCAAAGGTTAGTAGCCTACATCGGCGATAGGCGGTAAAAGTTTTTCGAGCGCCACGGCGCCGGGATGTGACGTCGATTTCATTGCAACGAGCGGGAGTCCCTTATGAATCTGCGAAAACGCTTCTCCATCTTCATTGCTGCAACCATTCTCGCGCTGCTGGCAGCGTCACCTGCCTTGGCGCAACAGAAGCCCAATATCCTGTTTATCATGGGTGATGATATCGGCTATTTTCAGCCGAGCATTTATCACCGCGGCATAATGGTCGGGGAAACGCCGAACATTGACCGCATCGGGCGCGAAGGCGCGCTGTTCACGGACTACTACGCCGAGCAGAGTTGCACGGCAGGGCGCAACGCCTTTTTCACCGGCATGCATCCGCTGCGCACGGGAATGATCCCGCCGCAACTGCCGGGTAGCCCGTCATGGCTGCGCCCGGGCACGCCGGCGCTGGCCAAGTTCCTGATAGACCTCGGCTACACCACCGGCGAGTTCGGCAAGAATCACCTCGGCGACCATTTCGAAGCGCTGCCGACTTCGCACGGCTTCCA
The DNA here is from genome assembly GCA_963734055.1 of uncultured beta proteobacterium. Taxonomy (GTDB): domain Bacteria; phylum Pseudomonadota; class Gammaproteobacteria; order Burkholderiales; family Casimicrobiaceae; genus CAIWHR01. The sequence goes on along the minus strand of CAVTFQ010000007.1, from coordinate 203,581 downwards.
GGAATTCTGGGGCTATCTGTACCACCTCGACGCCATGCAGGGCGTGAGCTTCGTCGACATCAACAAGACCCCGCTGGTACAGGGCATCGCGCCGCCGTGCAAGAACACTCCGATCACCGGCTTGCCCGAAGTGCCCGGTGCCATCGATCCTAAAACGGGAACGTGCCTGACCCCTCCGCGCCCGGTCATCTGGTGCAAATCCAGCGACGGCACTCAGAAGAACACGACCTGCAAGGACGAAGGTCCGTTGACGCTGGATCGCTCGCGTACCGTCGACGAGGAAATCTCGGCCAAGGTCATCGAATTCCTCGACCGCAATGATCCCAAGAAGACCAACAAGCCTTTCTTCGTCTGGTACAACCCGGCGCGCATGCACATCACGACCATGCTGTCGCCGAAGTACGAGGCGATGGTGGGTGAGGCGGGCGGCAAGGACTGGGGCACCAACGAAGCCGGCATGAAGCAGATGGACGACAACATCGGCTATGTCCTCAAGAAGCTCGAGGACATGGGACAGCTTGACAACACGATCGTCGTCTTCACCACCGACAACGGCGCCGAGAACATCACGTTCCCGGACGGCGGCACCACCCCCTTCAAAGGCGGCAAGCTGACCACGTGGGAAGGCGGAATGCGCGCGCCATTGGTCGTGCGCTGGCCGGGCGTCATCAAGCCGGGCACGGTCAAGAACGACATATTCGCGTCGCTGGACTGGGTGCCGACCTTCGTCGATATCGCAGGCGGACTCAAAGGCGACACGCTGAACGGGCAAATCATGGCGGGCAAGTACCCCGGCATCGTCAAGACCAAGCTCGACGGCGTCGATCAGACGGACTACCTCACCGGCAAGTCGCAAAAGTCGGCGCGCGACGTGTTTTTCTACTACACCGGTTCGCAGCCATCCGCGGTGCGCTACAAGAACTGGAAGATGTATTACACGATCGTGCCGGACACCGGGACCGGCGGCCTCTTCGGAGCTCAGAGCTTTCACTGGACTCAGCTCCTCAATCTCAAGCGCGACCCTTTCGAGCAGACCGTCGGCGATGACGCGAAGTCCCTGCTGGGCTATGGCGGTGCGCTCGGCTCGCCCGGCAACGCGTATATCTACAATTGGAACATGCTGCCGATCGGCCAGTTGCTGTGGGAGAAGGAGCTCCTCTCTTACAAGGAATTCCCGCCGATGCAGGCGCCCGAGACGTACAACCTGGATGGCATCCTCAAACAAATGCAGCAGAGCGGCCACAACGGACACGATTGAGGCGGGATGCATCCATCCTGGTGTGACTGCGCGGGCGATCCGGAAGGGTCGCTCGTTGTCCTCGGAACGGCCGCCCACCGAGCACCGTAGCGGCTCGGTCGGAGGGGACCGTAGGGCGAGTCGCCCGCGGCCGATCCACCGTTCAGCAGCAGACAACGATGAAACGTCCTCGGTATTCGATGGTTGCGGGCGCGCTGGTTCTCGCTGCCTCGCTCATCCTCGCCGTGCCAGCCGCGGCGCAGGGCGATCCCCTTCCCTCGTGGAACGACCGCCCGGCGAAGAAGGCGATCGTCGACTTCGTGCAGGCGACGACGACGCAAGGCGGCGCGAAGTTCGTGCCACTGGCAGAGCGGGTCGCGACATTCGATCAGGATGGGACCTTGTGGGTCGAGCATCCGCTCTATTCGCAGGTCATGTATTGCCTAGATCGCGGGCTCTGGTCAAGGCGAAGCCGGAGCTTGCGAAGGTCGAACCGTTCAGGACGGTGATGTCGGGTAACCGCGAGGCGATCGCGAAGCTGCCGCTGAAGGACGTGGAAAGGATCCTCGCCGCGACGCTCACGGGCATGTCGGTCGACGAATTCAACGTGGAAGTGAAGAAGTGGATCGCGAGCGCCAGGGATCCTCGCTGGAAGCGCCCGTACACGGAGCTCACCTACCTGCCGATGCAGGAAGTGCTGAAGTACCTGCGCGACAACGGCTACAAGACTTACATCGTGACCGGAGGGGGGCAGGATTTCGTGCGTGTGTACTCGGAAAAGACTTACGGAATTCCGCCCAAACAGGTCGTCGGCACCCCCGGCGTGGCCAAGTACGGCTACGACAAGGCCGGGAAGCCCTTCCTCATCAAGGAGCCCAAGCTGCTCCTGAACAACAACAACGCCGACAAGCCAGAAGGGATTCACCTGATGATCGGTCGTCGGCCGTATGCGGCGTTCGGCAATTCCGCCGGCGACTAGCAGATGCTTGAGTACACGACGGCAGGCGACGGCGCGCGACTTGCGATGCTGGTGCTGCACGACGACGAGAAGCGCGAATACGCCTACGGCCCCGCCCAGGGCCTGCCGGCCACAAGGGTCGGCGCGTTTTCCGCAGCCGCTCTACGACGAAGCGAAGAAACAGGGCTGGGTGGTGATCAGCATGAAGGACGACTGGAAGCGGATCTTCACCTTCGAGTGAGCGTCGCCAATGGCTACTGACTTGGTTCAATGCGTGGCGATTGGAGAATGAGATGAACATGCAACGATGGCTATTCGGAATTGCGGCTGGAATCGGCCTCACGCTGGGCATTGCGTCAAGTGCGCTTGCGCAGGCGCCAGCCCCGAAGCCGAACATCCTCATCATCTGGGGCGACGACATCGGCTACTGGAACGTCAGCGCCTATAACCAGGGGATGATGGGCTACAGGACGCCCAACATCGATCGCATCGCCAAGGAAGGTGCGCTATTCACCGATTGGTACGGGCAGCAGAGCTGCACCGCTGGACGCGCCGCGTTCATCACGGGCCAGTCGCCTTATCGCACGGGCCTGCTGAAGGTCGGCCTGCCGGGCGCCAAAGAAGGGCTGCAGGCGCGCGACGTCACGCTTGCCGATTTGCTCAAGGCCCAGGGCTACATGACAGGGCAATTCGGAAAGAATCACCTCGGCGATCTCGACGAACACTTGCCGACCGCGCACGGCTTCCAGGAGTTCAAGGGCTCGCTTTACCACCTGAATGCCGAAGACGAGCCGGAGCACGAGGACTATTTCAAGGATCCGGCATTGCGCAAACGATTCGGCACGCGTGGCGTGATCCACACGTGGGCCAACCCGGACGGCACGCAAAGGATCGAGAGCACCGGCCCGCTCAACAAGAAGCGGATGGAAACCATCGACGACGAGATCACGAAGGAGACCATCCGCTTCATGGCCGACGCGAAGAAAGCCGACAAGCCGTTCTTCCTCTGGTGGAATTCGACCCGCATGCACATCTGGACGCGGCTCAAGGAGTCGTCGCGTGGGAAGACGGGTTTCGGCATCTACCCCGACGGCATGGTCGAACATGACGCCCAAGTGGGGCAGCTCCTCGACGCGCTTAAGGAGCTCGGCCTCGATCAGAACACCATCGTCATGTACTCGACCGACAATGGCGCGGAAAAATTTACGTGGCCCGACGGCGGCACATCACCTTTCCGCGGCGAGAAGAACACCAACTGGGAGGGCGGCTACCGCGTGCCGACATTCATCCGCTGGCCCGGCGTCATCAAGCCCGGCACCGTGCTCAACGACATTTTCGCGCACGAGGATATGCTTCCGACGATCATGGCTGCGGCCGGTGTGCCCGACGTCAAGGAGCAGTTGAAGAAAGGAATGAAGGTCGGCAACAAGACCTTCAAGGTTCACCTCGACGGCTACGACATCACCGATGCGCTCGCCGGCAAGGCGCCCGGCCCCCGCCACGAATTCTTCTACTTCAACGACGACGGCAGCATCGTCGGCTTACGCTACGACCAGTGGAAGATCGTCTTCGCGGAGCAGAATGCGCACGGCGCGGACGTCTGGCGCGAGCCGTTCACGACCTTGCGCGCGCCGAAGATCTTCAACCTGCGGTCGGACCCGTTCGAGATCGGCGACCACGAGGCGATGGACTGGAACCGCTGGTGGGTCGAGCACATCTTCCTGCTGGTTCCCGCGCAGCAATACGTCGCGCAATTTGTCGCTACGTTCAAGGAGTTTCCGCCGAGCCAGAAACCAGGCAGCTTCTCGCTCGACAACGTGCTGAGAGCGTTGGAAACGCCTGGCGGAGGCAACTGAATCGATCTTTCGCACCCAGTGGGCGTATCTAACGCAGGACATTTACTTAGAGGACGACGATGAGAACAGGACGTCTTTCAATAGGTGTAGCTGGTTTGACCGTGGCAGTCACCGCTTGGGCGCAGGTAGTAGCGGATAGCCCGGTAGTGGTCGCGCAAGGAACTGCGCAGGACCAGAAGGCGCAGCGAGAGTTGAAAGGCGCGGAGAAGACGGGCCAGCGCGACAACATGCAGCCGATGACCGCGGCGCAGCAGGCTCAATACAAAGCAGAGTATCAAGCGGCAAAAGCGAAGTGGGCGTCGCTGACACCAGAGCAAAAATCCACTGTGATCGCCGCCGCGCGCAACAAGAAATTGAGCGACCTATCCTACATGGAGCTCGTCGGACAGCGGGATGACATGCGAAACGAAGCCGCTGCGCAGTCGGGTCAGCTGAAGGCGCAGGCGGAGGCGGCGAAGGCGGGCTGGGACAAGCTTACGTCGTCGGAGAAGCAAGCCGTGCGAAAGTCCGCCTGGCAGAAAAAGCGGGCAGAGCTCAACGGGATGGAGGCGGTCGGCCAGCGCGACGATGATTACGTTCTGCCGTGGTAACTGTCAGGGAACGCAAAAGGCAGGGAGTCGCCATCGAGTAATGGACGGGCGAAAACGCGTTCGCAAAAATGGGCCGTAGATTTCGCACGCCGGTTCGCCGAGCTGCGCAATGGCCAGTCGTAACCACGAGGTTTCGACACGCCCAAGTACGAACACACGGACGAGGGACAGGTAATGTTGAGCGGTCACCCCGTCTTTTGGCTCCTGGTCGCCGCCGTCGCGGCGCCGCTCCTGGCCGAGATACCGCTGGGATTCCGCGTTCCCGTCGTCGTGATCGAGGTATTGCTGGGTATCGCCATCGGGCCGCACGGATTTGGACTGGTAGCGTTCGATGGGTTCATCGCCATCATGTTCGTCTTCGGGATGGACGCCCGAATCCGGCCAATGGCCAATGACTCGCACGAGGCGCAATGAGGTGACGATGCTGGTGATGGTCTTCGCTACGGCGGTGATCGCGCTACAACCCAGTGGGGCAAACGCGACCGGCGCGTCGCGAACTCGGGCCGAAATTCAGATCGGACTTTGTGCGCCCGCTGACCACATCGTGCGGGCGCTTGATCTCCGCCCGCGCGGCACGCCGATCGAGGTCTGGCAGTTCGACGATGCGGCGCTTATACTCTTTGGGCGCGGGCTGCGCCTTCGCCTTCGGGTTGCCGCGGACGGCCACTCCGAATTCACCCTGAAGGTGGCCGACCAGGATTGTGCGCGGGTTGGCCCCAAACTTTTACCGTCGGGTGAGGGCAAGTGCGAGTACGACGTGTACGGCACGAGCACGGCCGGCGCTGTGTCGCTGACCCGTAGCCTGGACGCAAAGAGCACGAACGATCTGCTTGCCGGGCGCATGGCGCCGGCGCAGGCGCTCAGTGTGTCGCAGATCAGATACCTGCGCGAATTGGTCGGGATCTGGCCGCTGCCGCCGGGACTACGTGCGCTCGGTCCGATGCAAGTTCGGACATACCGCACCCCGGATAAGCTCTACGACATCGATATTTCGCAGCTTCCTGGCGGCGACCAATTTGCGGAGATCTCGCGCAAAGTACCCCTGACCGATGCCGTGCGGACAAAGGAGGCCATGGAAACGAACCTCTCTCGGGCCGGCGTCGAGATGTGTGCCGATCAATCGTCGCAGGTCGTTAGCAAGCTACGCGCCCTGCTACGTTAGCGGTGAAACGCCGACGTTGCTTCACGGTCCTCGTGATGTCGCTGCTGCATTCGCCGCGGTACAGCACATGGCAAGAGGTCGGCGCCGGCACGATAAAACCCACATCGCGGCGCCCTCATGGGCGCGGCACTCCTGTCGGTCATGCTGTTTCCGACCGTCTCGGGAATCGTTCTATCCGGAGCGCGGGCGTCACTGCCTTGAGTGCGGGCGCCAGGCAGTAAGTTGCTTACCGGAACGGCTTCGCGCGCTCGATCCGTTCATCAAATAGCCTGTTCATGGAGAAACCGATGCGCAAGTTCCCGTCGTACCTGATGTCCGGCCTGTTGGCGTTGTGCCTGTCCTTCCTTGCCCCTCTGCACGCCCTCGCGCAGGAGACGGAGATCCGGCAGGGCTTGATCGAGCAGATCACCGAGACGCAGCTTTCGACCAACCACCACCGGGGCCTCGGCGCCATCGTCGGCGGGCTGGGCGGGCTCGGCATCGGCAGCCTGATCGGCGGCGGCACCGGGCGTGACGTCGCGATGGTGGCCGGCGCGCTCGGCGGCGCGCTCCTCGGGAACAACGTGCAGAAGCGCTATGACCAGCCGGTGCCCGGCCAGCAGATCATCGTACGCATGAAGAGCGGCGTGCTCGTCCAGATCACGCAGCCTGCGAATCCGAGCCTGCGACCGGGCCAGCAGGTGTATATCGAGGGCAGCGGCGAAGACACGCGCGTGGTTCCGCGAACGTAGCCACGCCGCCCGCGAGGCTCGGTCATCCCTACTGGAACGGCTTCGCGCGCTCGATCAGCTCTTCGAGCCCCGGCTCGTTCGGATCGCGGGGCTTGCCCGGATGGATGATTGCGACCTGGCAGGCCTCGGCGGCCTCGACCAGCTGGCGGAACGTGCCGGCCGTGATGTCCTTGATGTAGGCCTGCTTGTTCTCGTTGTAAGTGAACATCCGGTCGTTGATGTTCTGGCACTCGTTGCAGCTCGGGCAGCGCGAGGTCTCGATCCACGCCTCGTCGGACGGCGGCTTCGCAGCCTCCGCTTCCGCAACCGGCGCGGCCGCTGTTGCGGCGGCAGGCGCTGCGGCGCCCGCCGCGCTCGCGGCGGACGCGGCCTGCGCCACCGCCTCCTGAGTTTGCTGGTGCTCCGCCTCCCACGCGGCCTTCTCCTTGGCCAGCAGCCGCTCGGTGTGCGAATCGTGGATGCCGGCATGCTCCTGCAGCCGGTGCCAGAGCAGCAGGCAGCGGCGCGCTGCCTGCATGAGCCGCGCGTCGGCGATCACGCGATGCAACCGGTCCTCGGCGTCGACCGCCCACACGTACGGGACGCGGTCCGTGGCGGCCCGTTCGTCCAGCGCGAGCCAGTCGGCCGCCGGCAGCATCGCCGCGTTCCACCGCTCGCGCGGCACGACGGCGAAATGCGGGGCGTAGCGGCGGTCGCACAGCGCGAAGTCGACGTAGCTGAAAGTCGTGTCCTCGCGGACGCGCTGAACCGCTTCGTCGGAATACTCTAGCACGTCCACCGACCAGTCGGAGTCGGCATTGCGGTTGTGCTCGAGCGAGAACCGGGTCGCCCAGTTCGGGCCGGCCGCGGCGTCGTAGACGAACGTGGGGAACGCTCGCGCCTCGCGCGCCGCTGCGGCGGTCAGGTACGGCGGCAGGTCGCCGGCCGCGACGGGCGAGCCGGCAAACACGCTGAACAATGCCGGTCCGCGACACGCGAGCCCGCGCTCGATGCGCGCGCGCAGCGCGTACAGATCGGCGCTCGTCGCCTGCAGCACGAACATCCCGCCCAGACCCATCGCCGTCGTCGCGAGTCGCGCGCTGCGCACGCCGAAGGCGAAGTGGCCCGTGCCGATCGAAGCCTCCTCGAGCAGGTCGCTCTGCTGGACGAGCACCTTGACGGGCAGGCCCGACGAAAGCATCTCGATGAGCCCGGCGTTCTCGGGCGCGTCGTTGCGCGCGGCGGGAATGCAGACGAGATAGTTGGGGAACAGCGCGAGGTCGTCCGCCGTGAGCGCGCTCTCGCCGTAGCGCTCGAAGAACGCGTCGTGGTCACGCTCGACGTAGGCACCCTTTGCTTCGAGCTCGGCCATCGCGATCGCCTTGACCACCTCGGCCAGCCGCGGCAGCCGCTCGCGGTACGCCGCTGCCGCCGCCGCGCAGTCCTCGAAGATGAAATCCCAGCCCGCAGCGGCCGTGTCGTCCGGATCGGCGTAGAACGGCTGCGCCCCGAGAACGCCGAGCGCCCACTCGATGCGCTGGCGCCGGGCGGGCGGCAGCTCGTCCTTCGGCGCGCTTCGGGCGACAAGCTTCGACATCACCGAGAAATCGAAGACGTCGGCGTGGCCGCCGCCGATCGTGGCCGCGAGCGCCGCCGGCTGCTGCCCCGCCGCCGAGCGCGCGAACGCCGCGCGCCGGATGTCGGACAGCTTGCGGATCAGCGTGTCGACGAGGGTCCGGAATTCTCGCGCTTGCTGCGCGTACGCATGCCGCCACGCCTGCTTGATCATGCGGACGGGCAGCGCCGGATCGCAGTCGGCGAGCTCGCCCTCGACCGGCAGGGAGCCGGCTGCCTGCGCGAGGACTTGCGCAACGGTTGGGTCGGCACCGGCGCTGATGCGTTCGGCGGCGCGCGCCCAGAGCTCGGCCAGCGTCCCCTTCTCGCCCGCGGCGACCATCGTCCGCAGCTCGCGCTCGAGCCGCAGCACGTGCTTGCGCAGCCGCTCACCCTCGATGCCGCGCGGGGCGAGCAGCGTGAGAAGCGCGGTGACGACGCCCGACAGCGAATGGACGTATTCGCCGCCGTCGGCCGCTTCCGGCAGCACGAGCGGGAAGTCGTAGCGAAGCCGCGTCAGGTCGCGGTAGCCGGCGAGGAGCGCCGGACGCAGCGAGCCGATGTCGACCGGCGCGAGGCCGTCGCCCGCGCGGTTGCCGGTCATGTGAAAGACGCGTTGATCCTGGAATTTCGCCGCCATGTCCATGGGTTTGTCGCTCGTAATCAGGCCGCGCGTCGCGAGGAGCCCTCGTCCGGCCAGATCGTGACCTTGTCGAACTCGGCCTCGAGCCCGGCGCGGGTGCGCTCGGGCGTGCGCGGCTGCCCCGCGTTCCGGAGATCCTCGTAGCAGGGGATGTCGGGATTCTGGTAGAGGATGCCGACCGGGATCGGATCCTCGGCGGAGGCGATCTCGCGCGCCTTGTGGATGTCGAGCGGGTCGTGCTCGCGCTGGTTCTTGTAGATCCGGCTCGTCTCGGGCGAGAGCTGCAGCCCGTCCTTGTGCGTGAGCAGCAGCGTCTTCGCCGGGTCGTGCAGCCACGGCTCGAACATCTTCGGCAGGAACTCGGGGCAGCGCTGGATCACGCGGATGAACGAGAAGCCGCGGTGCCGGTAGGCCTTGGCGATGATGTCGTAGAGGAGCTCAGGGATCCAGTCGACGCCCTGCGCGACGAACGACGCGTTCTGCACGCCGAGCGTCACCGTGAGCGGGTTCATCGCCTCGAGTACCGCGCCGCGCGGCGTCGTGTTGCTCTTCATTCCATGCGGCGAGGTCGGCGACGCCTGCTTCTTGGTGAGCCCGTAGACGTGGTTGTCGTGCAGGATCACCGTGAGGTTCATGTTGTAGCGGATCGCGTGGATCCAGTGCGCGGCGCCGATGCTGCAGCAGTCGCCGTCGCCGGTGTTCACGAACACGCTGAGGTCCGGGCGCGCCATCTTGACGCCCTCGGCGATCGGGAAGGCCCGGCCGTGGATCCCGTGGAAGCCGTAGGTCTTCATGTAGTGCGGAAAGCGCGACGAGCAGCCGATGCCCGACACGAAGACGGTGCGCTCGGGCGCGAGGTCCTCGTCCCGGCAGAGCCGCTGCACGGCGGCCAGGATCGCGTTGTCGCCGCAGCCCGAGCACCAGCGCGGCACGCCGCCCTGGTAGTCCTCGAGGTTGTGGTGCTCCTCGTGGAGCTTGATGATGCACTGGGTGACGGGGATGGCCATGGCTACTTCCCTTCGTTGAGCTTGGCGCGGATCGCCAGGACCACGTCGCCCGGCTTGATCGGCTGGCCGCGCGCCTCGCTCCAGCAGTCGATGTCGACGAGGAAGCGCGAGCGCAATAGAAGCGCCAGCGCCGAGTAGCGGCGGTTGTCCTCGTCGATCAGCTCGTCCTCGCGCCGGTCCGACCAGTTGCCTTCGATGGTCATGACCTTGCCGAACTTGCGCAGGATCTCGCGGATCCCGGACGGCATCGGCTGGATGAACCGGAGGTGCAGGGACGAGACCTTGAGTCCCTCGGCGCGCGCGCGGTCGACGGCCTCCTCGATCACCCCCTTGTTGCTGCCCCAGCCGACCAGCAGCAGGTCGCCCTCGGGATCGCCGTGGACCGGCGGCGTCTTCAGCGTCTTCTGCAACGCGGCGAGCTTGAGGCTGCGCGCGCGGAGGCCTTCCTCGTTGATCGTCGGGTCGTATGCGACCTTGGAGAGTCGATCGTGCGCGAGCCCGGTCAGCGTGTGCATCCCGCCCGGCTGCCCCGGAATGAAGCGGTGCGCGATGCCGGTGACCGGGTCCCAGTCGTAGGGCTTGGCGCCCTCGGGCACCGGCGACTGGTCGAGCGGCGGCGCGAGCCAGTCCTCGGAGAACCGCGGCCGCGCGAACGGCGCCTGCGCGGTGGCGAGGCTCGCGTCGGACAGCACGACGACCACCATGTTGAACGTCTCGGCGATCTTGCGCGCGGTGATCATCGAGTAGAAGCAGTCCTCGATGTCGGACACCGCGAGCACGACCTTCGGCGCGTCACCGTGGCTGCCGTGGATCGCGGTCAGAAGGTCGCCCTGCTCGACCTTCGTCGGCTGGCCGGTCGACGGACCGCCGCGCTGGACGTTGACGACGACGAGCGGGATCTCGGCCATCACGGCGAGCCCGAGCCCCTCCTGCTTGAGCGAATAGCCGGGGCCGGAAGTGATCGTGACCGCGCAGCGGCCGGCGTAGGACGCGCCGATCGCGAACGCGCACGCGGCAATCTCGTCCTCGGCCTGGTGCACGAGACCGCCGACCTTCTCGAACACGTCGGACAGGTAGTGCGACGCGGAGGTGGCCGGCGTGATCGGGTACATCGCGCAGATGTCCATGCCGGAGGCGAGCACGCCGAGTGCGATCGCGGTGTTGCCGTTGACGACGATCTGCGGCACCTTCGACTTCTCCGCCGGGATCGCGTACTTGAAGTCGAGGTTCGCCTCGCCCCACGCGAAGCCCGCCTCGAGCAGCTTCACGTTGGTCGCAATGACCTTCTCGTCCTTCTTGCCGAAGATGCGGGCGACCTGCTCGCGGCCGAGCTGGAGGTCGAGGCTGTAGATGCTGCAGAGCATCCCGAGGACGAACATGTTCTTGCCGCGGCGCGCGTCGGTCATCAGCGCGCGGCATTCGCGCTCGAGCGGAATCTCGATCAGGCGGTAGCCCGCGTCCTGCAGCGACTTCACGGTCTCGACGTACGACCTGACGATCTCCGGATCCTTGTGCTCGCGCCACATCGACTCGAGCAGGATCGTCGCGCCGGGCTTGAGCTCGCCCGCACGCACGCGGCCCAGGAGCACCTGCTCGTTGAACGCGACGACGAGATCGGTGTGGTCGCCGCCGTTCGTGACCCCCTTGGCACCGATGCGAATGCGGATGCCGGAGGCCCCGGCGACGCTGCGCGCCGGCGGCTGGATCTCGGCCGGGATGATCTCGACCGTCCAGATCCCATTGCCGCTGCGGGCGGCGATGGCGCCCAGGGACTGGCCGCAGCGCTGCGCGCCTTCGCCCGAGTCGCTGATCACCTCGACGATGTGCTCGGTCAGGATCTTCGCGCGCTTCGCGCCGGCCGGGCCGGATTTGACGGGGCGTTCGATGACGGCGGCGTCGCTCATGCTTGGCCTTCGAGAGTGGTGATCACGCGAGCCGCACGCGGACGAAGCCGTGCTCCTCGCGCGGGATGCCGAAGCGGGTCTCGGCCGCGGCCGACTCGTAAGCGGACTCGGTGTCGCGCAGGCCGAGCCAGGCCTTCATGCCGCGTGCCGCCTTGCGGCCCGCGCCCATCGCCTCGATCACGGTCGCCGCGCCGGTGACGATGTCGCCGCCCGCGTAGACGCCGGCGATCGACGTGGCGAGGTTCTCGTCGGTCGCGATGTAGCCGCGCTTGTTGAGCTTGAGCTTCGAGGTCTGGCCGATGATCGGGTTGGCGTTGGTGCCGATCGCAAACACGACCATGTCGGCCTCGAACTCGAATTCGCTCCCGGGCACCGGCACGGGACGGCGACGACCCGACTCGTCGGGCTCGCCCAACTCCATCTTCACGCAGCGCAGGCCACGCACCGAGTTGTTCGCATCGGCCAGGATCTCGACCGGGCTCGTGAGCCAGTTGAAGTCGACGCCCTCCTCCTCGGCGTGATGGACTTCCTCGACGCGCGCCGGCGCTTCCTTGCGCGATCGCCGGTAGATGCAGTGCACCGATTCGGCGCCGAGGCGCAGCGATACGCGCAGCGCGTCCATCGCCGTGTTGCCGGCGCCGATGACGGCCACGTGCTTGCCGGGCTTGAGCGGCGTGTCGAAGTTCGGATAGTCGCGCGCGCGCATCAGGTTGCAGCGCGTGAGGAGCTCGTTCGCCGACAGGACGCCGTTCAGCGACTCGCCGGGAATGCCCATGAAGCTCGGGTAGCCCGCGCCGGTGCCGATGAAGACCGCGTCGAAGCCCATTTCGGTCACCATCTGCTCGATCGTGAACAGCCGGCCGACGAGCGTGTTGCATTCGAACTTGATCCCGAGCTTGCGCAGCTTCTCGATCTCGGCGTCGATCACCTCGTTCGGCAGCCGGAAGTCCGGAATCCCGTACTTGAGCACGCCGCCGGGCTGGTGGAACGCCTCGTAGACGGTGACCTCGCAGCCGGCCTTCGCCATGTCGGCCGCGCAGGCCATCCCGGCGGGCCCTGCGCCGACGATGCCGACGCGGAAACCGGACGGCTCGATGTAGGGAACGTTGGCCCAGCCTTCCTTGATCGCGGTGTCGCCGACGAAGCGCTCGAGGCGGCCGATCGCCACCGGCTCGAGCGACTCGCCGACCGTGCACACGCCCTCGCACTGATTCTCCTGCGGGCAGACGCGGCCGCAGATCGACGGCAGCAGGTTCGTGTCGGTGATGATGTCGTAGGCGCCGTGGTAGTGCTTCTCGGCGATCTTCTGGATGAAGCCCGGGATGTCGATGCCGACCGGGCACCCGCGCACGCAGGGCTCGTCGGCGCATTGCAGGCAGCGGTCGGCCTCGACCAGTGCCTGCTCGGTCGTGTAGACGAGCGACACCTCGGTGAAGTTCTTCGCGCGCTCGCGCGGGTCCTGCTCGACGGCGGGCGTCCGCGCCTGCGGAATCGTCCGGATCGTTTTTTTCTTCGCAGCCATATCAATAAAGCTCCGGGTCGGTCTTGTTCGACGCGGATGCCATCTCGTCGGCCTGCTTCATGAGCCGGCAGGTGTCGTTCCAGTGCTCCATCGCCATCCGCTCCTCGGCGGTGAAGCGCTTGAGCCGCGCCATCAGGTCGTCGAAGTCGACCTGGTGACCGTCGAAGTCGGGGCCGTCGACGCACGCGAACTTGACTTCGTTGCCGATCTTGACGCGACAGCCCCCGCACATCCCGGTGCCGTCGACCATCAGCGGATTCAGGCTCACCATCGTCTTGATCTTGTGCGGGCGCGTGGCTTCGGCGCAGCCTTTCATCATGATCGGAGGGCCGATCGCGACGCACTCGTCGATGTCCGGGTGCTTCGCAATGGCGGCCTTGATCCCTTCGGCGACCGTGCCCTTGATCCCGGCGGAGCCGTCGTCGGTGCAGACGATCACCTCGTCGCACACGCCGCGGAACTTGTCGTCCCAGAAGATCAGGTCCTTCGTGCGGAAGCCGATGACGCCGATGACGTAGGCGCCGGCCTCCTGGAACGCGCGCGCCTGCGGAAACGTCGGCGCAACGCCGAGGCCGCCGCCGACGACCAAGGCCTTCTTCGCGTGCCCGAGCTGGCTCGGCACGCCCATGGGCCCGACCACCGCATAGAGCGACGTGCCGGCCGTGCACGTCCGCTGCATCTCCTTCGTCGTCTTGCCGACCGCCTGGATCACGAGCGTGATCGTGCCCTTGGCGCGATCGAAGTCGGCGATCGTGAGCGGAATGCGCTCGCCCTCGGGGTGCGACATCACGATGACGAACTGGCCGGGCTTCGCTGCCTTCGCGAGCAGCGGATACCGGATCTCCAGCAGGTAGGTGACGGGCGAGAAATCCTCGCGCGCCACGATCTCGAAGTTCGACATCAATGGTCTCCGGTCACCGCCGCGACTCGCAGCACGCGCGCGGCGCAGTACCCGCCGTGCGCAAACACTTTCAACGCTTGGGAGCGCCGACAATGCGACGCCGATACGAAGGCGATCAGTCCGGGCGACGAAGGCAAAGGCAGGCCGCGATCCCGTCCGGATCGCGCCTGCCTCGTCTGTCGCGGCATTGCCAAATCGCCTCCATCCCTGTGCACCGGGCCCGCTTTCGCTGTCGCGGCGCCGCCTTCACAAGACGTCCGCCGGAGCCGTCATCACAGTTGCGACGATGCTACGCCCGCGACCGAACGTCGCATAGGCAGTGCCGGTCTCGGGAATTGATCTACGTCACGAATCGTGCAATTCCGCGGCTACAGCGCGGTCAATTCAAGCGATGCCGCGGTGGACATGGCTGCCCGCGGTCGCTGTCCCGGTCCCGCAGGCGGCACGGCGTACAATGCGCGACGCCCCGCGGGTCCCTCGCCGTGAACGCTCCCGACCGCGCCCCCCTCCGCCTCACCGAGTTCAGCCACGGCGGCGGCTGCGGCTGCAAGATCGCGCCCGCGCTGCTCCGGGAAATCATCGCGAAGGCCGGCACGTCGCCGGTCCCGGCGGATCTCCTGGTCGGCGTCGAGACCTCCGACGACGCGGCCGTCTGGCGCCTCAACGAGCGGCAGGCGATCGTCGCGACGACCGATTTCTTCATGCCGATCGTCGACGACCCGTACGACTTCGGCGCGATCGCCGCGACCAACGCGATCTCCGACATCTATGCGATGGGCGGCACTCCGCTGTTCGCGCTGGCGCTCGTGGGCATGCCGATCGACAAGCTGCCGGTGACCGTCATCCGCCGCATCCTCGAGGGCGGCGAGGCCGTCTGCGCGCGTGCCGGGATTCCCGTCGCCGGCGGCCACACCATCGACTCCGTCGAGCCGATCTACGGGCTCGTCGCGATCGGCGTCGTCGACCCGGCGAACCTCAAGCGCAACGCCGGCGCTCAGGCCGGCGATGCGCTCGTCCTCGGCAAGCCGATCGGCGTGGGGATCTATAGCGCGGCCCTCAGGAAGCAGCGCCTTTCGGCCGCGCACTACGCCGAGCTGGTCGCGAGCGCGACGCAACTCAACACGCCGGGCACGACGCTAGGCACGATGGAATCGGTGCACGCCCTGACCGACGTCACCGGCTTCGGCCTCGCCGGTCACCTGCTCGAGATCTGCCGCGCGTCGCGCGTGGGCGCCACTCTCGAGCTCGCGCAGCTTCCGCTGCATCCGGGGGTGCTGGAGCTCGCGCGGGAGGGCCTCGTCACCGGCGCGTCGGAGCGCAACTGGTCGGGGTACGGCTCCGAGGTCGATCTCGGGCCCGGGGCGACGGTGGCCGAGCGGGCGATCCTCACCGACCCCCAGACCTCCGGCGGATTGCTCGTCGCCTGCGCACAGGATGCCGCCGAGGAGGTGCTGGCCCTCTTCCGCTCCGAAGACTTCGAGCGTGCCGCGGTTATCGGGCGCGTGGTTGCGGGCGGGCCGCGGGTAAGAATTGCCTGAGGCCGGGTTTTCAGACGGCCGCCGCGGACCGATGCGCACCGGAACCCGCGGCGGGGCGAAGTGTCACAAGACCTTACACGCGGCGCGGCACCGGCAGCGTGCAATCCCGGGAGGATCTCATGACGGCACCACGCGCACGCTCGCGTCATCCCTCGGCCCGCTCCGATCCCGGATCGTTGTCGGAGCGCCTCGCCACGACACGCGCAACGACCCTCAAGCTGGCGGCTCCGTTGTCCCCCGAGGACTGCGCGCTGCAGTCGATGCCCGACGCCAGCCCGGTGAAGTGGCATCTCGCGCATACGACGTGGTTTTTCGAGACGTTCATTCTCGAGCGCTACGTCGCCGGCTACCGGCCGTTCGACCCCCAGTTCCGGGTGCTCTTCAACTCCTATTACAACGCCGTCGGCGATCGGCATCCGCGACCCGAGCGGGGGATGCTTTCGCGGCCATCGCTCGACGAAGTGCGCGCCTATCGCAACCACGTCGAGCAACAGCTGGCTCACCTGCTCGCGCGGACCGGCGATCCCGAGCTCGTCGCGCTCATCGAGCTCGGCATTCACCACGAGCAGCAGCACCAGGAGTTGATCCTCACCGACGTGAAGCACCTGCTGTCGCGCAATCCGCTGCAGCCGACCTATCTCGAGCGGTGGCCGCTGACGCCGATCAAGCCAGAGCAGGCGCGCTGGATCGGCTACCGGGACGGGATCGTCGAGGCGGGCCACGCCGGAGCCGGATTCTCCTTCGATAACGAGCTGCCTCGTCACCGCGTCTTCCTCGATCGCTACGAGCTGGCGTCGCACCCCGTGACGCACGGCGATTTTCTGGCCTTCGTCGACGACGAGGGCTACCACCGTCCCGAGCTGTGGCTGTCCCTCGGCTGGGAGACCGTGCAGGCGCAGCGCTGGTCGGCGCCCTTCTACTGGGAGCGGCGCGACGGCCGGTGGACGACCTTTACGCTGCGCGGCCGGGTCGAGATCGACCCTGCGACGCCCATGACGCACGTGAGCTACTTCGAGGCCGACGCCTATGCGCGGTGGGCCGGCGCCCGCCTGCCGACCGAGTTCGAATGGGAGGCGGCGGCGGCCGCCGGCGCGGTCGAAGGCAACTTCCAGGAGAGCGGAATGCTGCACCCGCTCGCCGCGCGCGAGGATCCTCCCCCGGGCACGCCCGCGCAGCTCTACGGCGACGTCTGGGAGTGGACGCGCAGCAGCTACGCCCCCTATCCCGGATATGCGCCGGCGCCCGGCGCGGTGGGCGAGTACAACGGAAAGTTCATGTGCAACCAGTACGTGCTGCGCGGCGGCTCGTGCGCGACGCCGCGCTCGCACATTCGCGCGAGCTACCGCAATTTCTTTCCCCCCGACGCCCGATGGCAGTTCTCGGGGCTGCGGCTCGCCCGGGACGTCCGTTAGATGTCAATCGTCGGCACGTTGTATCCGCGACGAATGCGCCAATCGCCTCGCATGCATTGTCTGTCGTCCCCGTGGAGGCGGGGACCCGGTGACGTGGGACTGTCGCCTGCAACGGCACAGGTCACTGGAATCCCGCGTTCGCGGGAATGACGACGGCACAGGATTCACTCGGCGTAGAGCACGGAGAAGTCGCCGTTCGGGTCCTGCCAGCAGTGGATCCCGGCGAAGCCCGCGCGAGTGAGCAGCGCGGCCGCCTCGGCCGGCGCATACTTGTACGAATTCTCGGTGTGGATGCGCTCGCCCGCAGCGAACGTCCGCCGCGTGCCGTCCAGGATCACCGCCTGCGGCGAGGTCGCCTCGAGGTGCATTTCGATTCTGCCGGCTCCCGCGTCGTAGAAGGCGCGGTGCACGAACGCCTCGGTAACGAAATCGCAACCCAGCACGCGATTGACGTGGCTCAACACGTTCCGGTTGAACGCGGCGGTGACGCCGAGAGGATCGTCATAGGCGGCCTCGAGCCGCGCCTTGTCCTTCTTGGTGTCCACGCCCATGAGCAGGCCGCTGCCGGGAACGGTGCAGTGGCGGCGTATGGCCCGCAAGAATTCCACGGCCTCGTCGGGCGCGTAGTTGCCGATCGACGAGCCGGGATAGAAGAACGTCGTCGGCAGCTCCGCAAGATCGTCGGCGAGGTCGAGCCCCGCGGCGAAATCGGTGACCACGCCCAGTAGTTCCACGTCGGGAAACGCCGGCGCGAGCCGCGCCAGCGCCCGGTTGAGCCCTTCGGCGGCGATATCCACGGCGACGTAGCGCCGGGTCGCGAGGAACGCGAGCCAGCTCTCCGCCTTGCAGCAGTCGCCGGCGCCAAGGTCGACGAACTGGTCGGCGGTGCCGATCGCTCGCGCGATCTCGGCCCGATACTGGTTGAAGATCGACCGCTCGGTGCGCGTCGGATAGTACTCGGGCAGCTCGCAGATCGCGCCGTAGAGCGCGCAGCCCAGCACGTCGTAGAAATACTTGGGCGCGATGCTCGCGGGCGATGCGAGAAGTCCCGCAACGAGCGAGCGCCGCTCCGCGACCGGATCGACGGCGAGGCGATGGACAATGTGGTAGCCGGGCACGGTTCTGCTGCGGACGTCGGGAAGGTTTGCGCGATGATAGCTTGCGGGAGGCGGCCCGCGCCCGCCGGAGCGGGTCGCGTGGGCCATAATCCGGCCGGCCCGTCGTCACCTCGGCGTCACAATAGGTGCCGGGCGGTGGCTGTGCCCCTCCGGACCCCGATCGCCGAAACGCCCCCATCTTGTCCGTCGAGCCCGCGTCCCCCGACAGCAACGCGCTTCCCGCGGTCGCCTCGGCCGCCGATCTCGGCCCCTTCCCGTCCTCCGATTTCGTCGTGACGACGGGGGCCGCCGCGAACGGCCCGACCCGCCAGGCGCGCTGGTATTTTCGCGACGAGACGATCGCAGTTCCGGTGCCCGGTCTTCGCGTCGCGGGGTTTGCGACCGGCGTCCCCGCCGATGACGACCTGCGCGGCTGGGCCGCCGCGCGCGACGCCGGAGCCCCGCCGGATCATCCGCCGCTCGTGTGGATCGGCGCGCCGCACGTCGTCGCCCACGCGACCCTCGATGCCGACGCGCGCAGGCTCGCAACGCGCGAGGGGGCGCTCGAATTTCGCCTGGTCCCCAGGGTTCCGCTCAACCGTTCGTATTTCGATGCGGCTTCGGCGGAGTTCCTCCGCGCACGCCCGATCAAGGTTCGCGGTACGGTCGCGGAGGGCTCGATCGCGGCACGCGTGCTGTGGCCCGAGGATTTCCGCCTGGCGACGCTGCCGCCGCTGCGCCCCCTCCGCGCCGACGTCCCGGCCACCCTCGCGCTGCGCGAGCGGATGCGCGCGGACCCGCACGGTGGCGCGCGCAGCCCGTTTGCCGCGGCGACCCTGTGGCGGCACGGCAGGTCCGGCGACGACCTTCGCGGGAAGAGCGTCGTGGGCTTCATGGTCAACGGCGCGCAGGGCGACGACGACGAGGCCCACGCCGGACACTTCGCGCTGGTGACGGGCCGCGTGCAGGACGACGGAGCGATCGGCGACTGGCTCGCCAACAATTTCTACACGCTCGACCAGGAGAGCGAAAAAGGCATCCTCGCGGCGCCGGTGCCGCTCGACAACTATCTCGCCGACCTGAACGCGGGCCAGGCGTGGTACCGGCCGACGTACGTCGTCGTTGCGGTGCTTTCCGATGCACGCGCTGCGGAGCTGCTCCAGTCCGGCCTCGCGCGCGTCTACAACCAGTTCTGGCGCCACCAGCTCGTCTACTATCATCCTTCGCGCAACTGCACGAGCATCAGCGTCGGCGCCCTCCGCGTGCTCGGCTGGCCCATCCCCTCCCGGAAAGCGACGCCGCGCCCGCTCGCCGCGCTCGCGCTGCCGTGGCTCGTGCTGCGGGAGCGCTCGCTCACGAAGGCGATGCTCGCCTGCGACTACGCGATCGAGGATCCCACGCGGCTGTTGCCCGCGGCGGCGCTCGAGGAAATCACGGCGAGTCTCCTCGAACTCGTCGCGAAGGGCGAGGCCAAGGGGGAACTTGCCGCGATGCTCGCGGCCGACCTCGACGCGCTCGTCTACCTGCAGATTCCCCAGCTGCCGTCTTCGCGCGCGTGGGGTGACGCGCCGGTCGTGACGCTGCGCGAATACCGCGCGCGGCTGCCGCGCGATCCGCGCCAATACAAGATCGTCCCCGTGCCGCCGCGCCCGTTCCCCGAGTCGCTGCGCGACCCCGATCTGCTCCCGCCGCCCGTTCCGGCTTCGGAAATCTTTGCGGCGCTCTGGGCGGTCCTTTCGGTCGCCGGGATCCCGTGGATCATAGGGCGCTGGTGGCGGCGCCGGCGGGCATTCTCTCGCGCCCGGCGTGGCTGAGCGGTCCGATCGGCGATGCTAGAATCGGCCGTCGAACAAGCCCCGAGTGAATCGATGCATCGCCTTCGTTCCTTCGCGATCGCAGCCGGCGCGGCCGCGATCGCGGCCTGCGCGACCGACCGGCCGCCGGTGCTGCCCGGGATGGTCAACGTTCCGCCGCCGCCGATGACGGCAGCGGGCGATGCGCTCCTCACCGGGACCATCTGGCGATGGACGGAGACGGTGATGAGCAACGGCACGCGCATCAAGCCGGACGCACCGGAGCGCTACACCCTCGAGTTCCAGCCGGGGGGGAAGATCGCAGTTCAGGCCGACTGCAATCGGGGCTCGGGGAGCTATACGCTGAACGGCGGCGCGCTCACGTTCGGGCCGCTCGCGACGACGCGCGCAATGTGCCCGCCCGGCTCGAAGGACGCCGAATTCCTGCGGGGGCTGGCCGCCGTGTCGGGACAGCGCTTCCGCGGCTACGATCTGGTGCTGACCTTCGACTTGGGGTCGATGATCTTCGCGACGACGCGCCAATAGACCAGCCGCGACCCGCGCCTTCATCGTATAGCTATCCCCCCGCGATCAGGCCGCGCGCCCGCAGCGCACCGATCACCGCGTCGGCGAGGCCCGGCGCCTCCCTCTGGACGCTCTGCGGATTGAAGGTCTCTGAGGTGGCGGTCCAGACGAGGCGCCTGGTGCGCACGTCGTAGAGCGTCGTCTCGGCGGTCGCAATCTGGTACTGCGTGACCTGCGGCACCGCGTACCACGCGTTGTAGGGACCCCACCAGCCCGGTCCCCAGCCGGGCCCAAAGCCCGGTCCGACCACCGGCCCGGGCACCATCATCGTCGACACGTTGGTCTGCGTCGCGATGCCGAGGAGGCGGGTCATCATCATCGCGTCGGCGCCGGATTTCGCGACCGCCGCGTCGAGCACGGGTTCCGGCACCACGCCGCCCTCGGGAATGAACTGGTAGGCCGCCACCGCCTGCACCCCGGCCGCCTGCAGCTTCGCGACCATGATGTCCTCGAACACGCGGCGCGCGGTCACGTTGCGGGCGGCAAGCCCCATCACGAATACCTTCTTGAAGGGTCCGCCCGTGAAGGCCGGGTCAACCCACGTGCTCTGCAGCGTCGTCGACGCGCAGCCCACGAGCAGGCTCGCAGTGACCACCGCCGCCGCGGCGATAACTTGCACGTGCATGCGATTCCTCATGGTCATCCCCCGTTGCATCGGTCTCGCGCCATTGTAGCCCGTGCCGCTCGGCCGAGGCTCAGCGCCCCTTGAAGCGTGGCGGCCGTTTCTCGAGGAAGGCGGCGATCCCCTCGTTGCGGTCGTCGCTCGCCGCGAGCAGCGCGAACGCGGCGCGGTCGGCCGCGAGCGCGGCGCTCAACGGCGCCTCGAACGCGCGCAGCACGGCCTCCTTCGCGAGGCGAACCGCGAGCGGCGACTTCGCGGCGACGATCGACGCGATCTCCACCGCGCGGGCGAGCGCGCTTTCGGGCTCGTCGACCTCGACCACGAGCCCGGCCGCGAGCGCAGCTTGTGCGCTGATGGGTTTCCCGGTGAGGCACATCTGCATCGCGAGCGCCTTCCCGACGACGCGGGCGAGCCGTTGGATGCCTCCGGCGCCCGGAATCATGCCCAGGTTGATCTCCGGCAGGCCGAACTGCGCGTTCGTGCCGGCGACGACGATGTCGGCGCAAAGCGCGAGCTCGCAGCCCGCACCGAGCGCATAGCCGTTGACCGCCGCGACGAGCGGCTTTGGAAACGCCGCGATCGCCTGCCAGTGCCTCGATCGCTCGTGCAGGAGCACCTCGACGGCGCCGAGCGGCGCCATCTCGCGCAGGTCGGCGCCCGCGGCGAAGCAGTCGAGGCCCCCGGTGACGACGACCGCGCGGGTCTCGTCGCTCGCGGCGGCAACGGCGAGGACCTGCGCGATCTCCGCCAGCGTCTGCGTGCGGAGCGCGTTGTGCACCTCCGGCCGGTGCAGCGTGATCCGGAGGACGCCCTCCGCCGGATATGCGACGACGATGTCCTGCGGTGCGCTCGCCTCGATCATGGGGCGCGCGTCAGCGATGCTTGAAGACCGGCTTGCGCTTCTCGACGAACGCGCGCATTCCTTCCTTCTGGTCGTCGAGCGCGAAGGTCGCGTGGAATTCGCGCCGCTCGAAGTGGAGACCCTCTGCCAGCGAGGATTCGTAGGCGCGGTTGATCGCCTCCTTGATCTTGAGCACGACCGGCAGCGAGAACGAGGCGATCTTCGCGGCGACTGCGAGGGCTTCCTCCTCGAGCTTGTCGGGCGGCACGACGCGCGCGACGAGCCCGCTCCGCTCCGCTTCGGCCGCATCGATCATCCGGCCGGTCAGGCACCAGTCCATCGCTTTCGCCTTGCCGACCGCGCGCGGCAGCCGCTGCGTGCCGCCCATCCCCGGCATCGTCCCGATCGTGATCTCGGGCTGGCCGAATTTCGCGGTGTCGGCGGCGACGATCAGGTCGCACATCATCGCGAGCTCGCAACCTCCGCCGAGCGCATAGCCCGAGACCGCCGCGATCACGGGCTTCCGGGTCTTGCGCACGTCCTCCCAGTCCTTGGTGATGTAGTTGTCGGCGTACACCTTCTGGTAGTCCCACTCCGCCATCGCGCCGATGTCGGCACCGGCCGCGAACGCCTTGTCGTTGCCGGTGATGACGATGGCGCCGACGCCGGGATCGGCGTCGAATGCGGCGAGCGCCCGCGACATCTCGGCCGCCAGCGCGTCGCTCAGCGCGTTCATCCGCTGCGGGCGGTTGAGGCGGATCAGGCCGACGCGCCCGCGGGTCTCGACGACGATGTTTTCGTAATTCATTTGGGGCTCCGGTCGAAAGGGACCATTCTACGAGGCCCGCCCGCATGTGCTCAAACGGCACGATGCGGCAGCGCCAAGACGCCGGCGGTGCCGATTCGTCGCATTTTCGGCCGGTTTCACTCCGGCCCAAACCGGATCCGCACCGCGAATTGCCGGAACGGTCGCATTTGCGCCATCGAGAACGCCGTCCGCCTACACTGATGGCATCCGGCTTGCCGCCGGCGCGATATGTTCCCTAAGCTTGAACCGCGTCTCGGACCGGCGGCAGACCGGCAGGCGCATCAATCGCCAACCGTGGGGAGGCAACGGTGGATGGCGCAAGTCGTGCGGGAGCGGTCCGCCAAGCGGCCCCGTCCGTCACGTACCCCTTTGGCGACCGAGGCGCGCAGATCGTTTGGACCGACAATACTCGCGGGAATCGGAAGCGCGGTGGTCCTGCGCTGCCGGCGTCCGTGCCACGGGAGGCCAGATGAACCCGTTGAAGGCCGTGATTGCCGAGGACGAGCCTGTCCTGCGCGGCGAATTGCGGGACACCCTCGCCAAGATCTGGCCCGAGCTCATCATCTGCGCCGAGGCCGAAGACGGCATCGAGGCTCTCCGCGCGCTCGTCGAGCATGCGCCCGACGTCCTCTTCCTCGACATCCAGATGCCCGGCATGTCCGGGCTCGAAGTCGCGAAGCAGGCGAGCGGCAAGTGCCACGTCGCCTTCGTCACCGCCTACGACAAATACGCTGTCGCCGCGTTCGAGCAGGGCGCGGTCGACTACGTGATGAAGCCCTTCTCCGCGGCCCGCCTGGCCACGACCGTTTCTCGCCTCAAGGAAAAGGTGGCCGGCGCGCCGGCCAACCTCGACGGCCTGCTCAAGGTGCTCGCCGACGCGGCCAAGGGCGCAAAGGAGTACCTCCGCTGGATCACGGCGTCGCAGGGCGACGACCTGCGGCTCATCACCGTCGAGGAGATCTGCTACTTCCAGGCCGATAACAAATACACGCTCATCGCGACGGCCCAGCAGGACTCGCTGATCCGGCGCACCATCAAGGAGCTGATCGACGAGCTCGACCCGCAGGTGTTCTGGCAAATCCATCGCGGAACGCTGGTCAACGTCAACGCGATCGCCGGCGTGACTCGCGACATGGGCGGGCATCTCCGCGTGAAGCTCAAAGAGCGGAAGGAAACGCTGGCCGTAAGCGAACCCTACTACCACTTGTTCAAGCAGATGTAGGCAGTACCGTCATTCCCGCGAACGCGGGCATCCAGCCTCTTTAGCGCGAACGACACTGGGTCCCCGCCTCCGCGGGGGCGACGCCATCGATAAGACAGGCGAGAAGATGAAAGCGCGCAGGCTGGCGACGCGAAGAGGGCAGATCGCATGCTGCGGCCTGCTGCTCCCGCTCGGCGTGGCGATTGGCGCCGGCGCGCAACAGCAAGAGCCGCAATCCGTCGTCAAGCTGGACAAGGTGGAAGTCACCGGCTCCAACATCCGACGGATCGAAGGCGAGAGCGGCCTGCCCCTCCAGGTCATTACCCGTGAGGAACTGCAGATCGGTGGCGTGCAGACGATGCAGGAGCTGCTCGAACGTATCAGCGCCAATCAGTCCTTTGGAGCGTTCAACGAGGCCAAAGGCGTGGGAAGCACGTTGGTCGGATTCACTGCCGCGTCGCTCCGTGGCCTCGGCAGCCAACGCACCTTGGTACTGATGAACGGACGGCGCCTTGCCCCATATGCCCTCTCCGGCGGCCAGAGCGTCGACCTTTCTGGCATTCCCGCGTCCGCGATCGAACGGGTGGAGGTGTTGAAGGATGGCGCGTCTGCGGTCTACGGCACCGACGCCATCGGCGGCGTCATCAACTTCATCCTGCGCAAGGACTATCAGGGCGCGGAAGTCAACACCAACTACTACGCCACCGACGAAGGTGGCGGCAACAACTGGCGCGTCAGCGGCACGGCGGGGTTGGGCGACCTCGCGAAGGACAAGTACAACTTCTTCGTTTCGGCCGACTATTTCAAGCAGGATCCGCTGAAGGCGTCGCAGCGCGAGAGTACGAAGACCGCGTACCTTCCCGGTCTGGGTCTGGACAAGACCCAGGGGACCTCGTTTCCGGCCAACATCGCGCAATTTGATCTCTACACCGGCGAACCACCGTACGGATTCACCGGTCAACGCAATCCGACGATCCCCTACCCCGGCGGGCCGACGGCGACCTCCTGCGCGCCGCCGTATTCGTTTCCGAAACTGCCGCCGCCGGCAAACGCGAAGTACCGTTGCGGCTTCGATTACGCCAGCGTGAGCGAGACGATCCCGGAGTCCGAGAAAACCCATGTCGTAGGCCGACTCACGTGGCAGATCGACGCCGACAATCAGCTCTTCGCCGAAGGCTCGTATTACTGGGCCAAGTTCACGCAACGCGTTCCGCCGACGCCGGTGGCTTCGTACGAAACCATCCCGTATGTACCGCTCAGCATGGCGCTGCCACCGACTTCGCCCTACTACCCGACAGCGTTCGTCGCCGGGTTGCCCGGTGGCGATCCGACGCTTCCCCTCGAGCTCATCTATCGCACGGTCGAGCTCGGGCCGCGGACCGATCAGGCCAAGGTCGACCAGTGGAACACCGTCGTCGGCCTGCAGGGCACGGTCAAGGGATGGGACTACCAGCTCGCCGCCAACTACACGACGAACCAGCAGATCGACAGTTACGTGAGCGGATGGGTCTACGCCAGCAAGTTCGGGGAGCTGCTGCGGTCGGGCGTCGTCAACCCTTTCGCCGCGAACACGCCGGAGGTGCTGGACCTGATGCGCGCAACGCAGATTACCGGACAGGCGAACGACAACCGCGCTACCAACTATGGTGCCGACTTCAAGCTTGCCAACACGGTCTACGATCTGCCGTCGGGCCCGATCGCCGTGGCGCTCGGCGTCGAAGGTCGCCGAGAGAGCCTCGAGCAAAGCAACTCGGATTTCATCATCAGCGGTGACGCGCTGAGCACGGGCGGTGCCGTCGCGACACTCCCGGCTGCCCACAGGACCGTCTGGTCGCTGTTCGGCGAGGTCAACGTGCCCATCGTGATGACGGTCGAGGTCAACGTCGCCGTTCGCTACGACCGCTACAGCGACTTCGGCGGCACGACGAACCCCAAGGTTACGCTGCGCTGGCAGCCCGCGAGGACGCTGATGCTCCGCGGCGCCTACGGCACGGGGTTCCGCGCCCCGACGCTGTCCGACATGTTCCAGCCTCCGTCGCTGAATTTTGGCCAGTACTTGAAGGACCCCGCTCGCTGTCCGGTCACCGGGGAGGATTCGCCCGAATGCCTGGGTCTCTACCAGATAAAAGAGGGGGGGAATCCTGCGCTCCAGCCGG
Source organism: uncultured beta proteobacterium (assembly GCA_963734055.1). Classification (GTDB taxonomy): domain Bacteria; phylum Pseudomonadota; class Gammaproteobacteria; order Burkholderiales; family Casimicrobiaceae; genus CAIWHR01. The sequence continues at coordinate 177,424 of CAVTFQ010000007.1, read as the reverse complement.
AGACGTCGCAGCAGGTCAACGCCGGGCTCGTGCTCGCGCCGACGGCGCAGTTGTCAGCAAGCCTCGACTACTACTGGGTCAGGGTCGAGAACGTGATCCAGGTCGTGCCAGAGGACACCATCCTAGACCCCGCCGACTACGTGCAGTGGGGCGACTACGTCGTGCGCTTCCCGCCCGATCCTGCACACCCCGACCTTCCGGGCAGGATCGCGTACGTCGTCCAGTATCCGACAAACGTCGGCACGATTACCACCTCGGGCATCGACATCAACGTCCAGTGGCGCAGCCCCCAGACGCCCATGGGACAGTTCGCCGTGGGACTCAACGGCACGTACGTCTTCGATTACACGCATACCGGGCTCGAGTCGTCGCTGGTGCCGCCGTCGGTCGGCACGCGCGGCCCGGACGGGGCGATCGCGCGCTATCGGCAATACACGCAGCTCAACTGGACGCTATGGGCCATGGGGTGCGACGCTCGCGAACACGTTCCAAATCGGCTATTACGACCGAGTCCATTCGATCCAGCGGAAAATACCGCTGATCCCTCCGGCTGCACGACGCGGAATGTCGGCTCCTACACGGTCTGGGATCTCCAGGGCCGCTATACCGGTTTCAGGAACATGACGCTGACGCTGGGCACTCGCAACGCTCTCGACACGCCACCGCCGCTGTCGAACCAGAGCAACAGGGCCCAGGTGGGAATCGATCCCACCTACGCCGACCCGCGCGGGCGGATGTTTTACGGCGCAGTCCGGTATGCGTTCAAGTAGGCCTTGTCCATGACGCTGCACTCGGCCTCTCGATTCCGCGCAGGCGAGCCTCGGATCTGTACGCTCACGGCGGGAATACGTGTTCGCCGGCCTGACCTGGAAAGGCGTCGCGCTCGTCGCGTTGCCTGTGCCTGTTCAACGCGCTGCGCCAGACTGCCATGATTGTTTTTTCGGGGAGGACGATCCCCTTGCCACTTTGCCTGCTGCAGCTGGTCGAATCCTTCGGCCTATCGCTGATCGTACTGCTGCTGACCACACTCGCGATCGTAGCCACGTACAGCCGCGCTCCGCCGGCCCCGCGGTCGCGCTACCCGGCGCTTGTGCTCGCGGTTCTGGTCTCGAGCGCCGTCGGCACCGGCGATCCTCGGAGCGGTCGTGTCGCGCGCGACCCTGGACTACTTCGTCGATCAAGAGCCGCGGATCGCTGGGATGGTGGATTCGTGGCGGTCTGGCCTCGCTACGCTGGTCTCGGTCTTGCTGATTGCTGCCGTGTTCGCTCTTCTTCCGGATCGGGAGGAAAGCGAGGCGGCGAGGCACGGGCAGAGCTCGATCGTGCGCGCCTCGGCCAGCAGATGGAGAAGCGCGCTTGCAGATGCTGCAGGCACAGATCGAGCCGCATTTCTCTTCAACACGCTCGCCAACGTCCGCCGCCTCTATCAAACCGACGCGGCAGCCGCGGAGTCGATGCTCGAGAACCTGATGCGCTATCTCGCCGTCGCGCTGCCGCAGATGCGGGCCGTCGATTCGACGCTCGGCCGCGAGGCGGTGCTGACCGAGTCCTACCTCGCCATCCAGCGGATCCGGATGGGCCGCCGGCTCGCCTTCGACTTCGATATTCCGCAGTCGCTGCGCGAGGCGCCCGTGCCGCCGATGATGGTGCTCACGCTGGTCGAGAACGCGATCAAGCATGGCCTTAATCCGCTTCCCGAAGGCGGGTTCGTTCGCGATCAGCGCGCGCGTCGCGAGCGGTCAGCTTCGATTGCAGGTCGCCGATTGGGGACAGGGTTTCACCAAGACCTCGGGTGGCGGCATGGGCCTCGCCAACACCCGCGCCCGGCTTGCTCGCCATGTACGGGCCGGCAGCCCAGCTCAGCCTCGGGTTGAACCGCCCGCGCGGCGTCATCGCGACGATCTCGCTGCCGTACGCGATCGCCGTGCCGGCCGTCTGCCGCACGATGACTTCCGCCGAGACACTGCAACAGCGTTCTACCGCCGCCGCGCATGACCTGGCGCACGGTCCTCGCGCGTGGTGCGGCATCACGCGCGGCGAAGTCATCACTTCCTTCCTGTTCGGCGTTTGCTACTTCCTGTACGAGGCTATCGCGTACATGCCGGTCGTGCTTTCCAGCGAAGATCTGAGATGGCACTTCGCAACCCTGTCCGCCAGCTAATCGTTTCGTGGTCGGCCAGAGTCGCGCGTTCACGCTGATGCTCTGCATCGTGGTTGCCGACTCATGTCACGGGGCGGGACTCGCACCGACGTCCACCTTACGTCGCTGGCAGTCGTTGTCAGCGCGGCGGTGGTCGCTCCGGTCGGCAATCACTCGTATTGTTAGCGACATGGCCGGAAATCGCTGAGATGAGGATTCTCAGCGTTGGCTTTTGTGGGGCCTTAACTTGGAGAAGTTCGCCGAATGGCTCATCCTCGGCGGCGCGGCCACCTTCGTCTACACCGACCGGCGCCGCGCGCATGCGCGCGCAGGCGCGGATGCACGCCGCCGAGCTCGAGCGCACCCGCACCGCCAAGCGCACGCTCGAGTCCCGCCTGCAGGCGATGCAGGCGCGGGTCGAGCCGCAGTTCCTGTTCAACACACTGGCGCAGGTGCACGACCTCTATCGCGCCGACAGGGCGCAAGGCGAACGAATGCTCGACGAGCTGATCGCCTACTTGCGTGCCGCGATGCCGAAGATGCGCGACACCTCGTCCACCGTCGGCCAGGAGCTGGAGCTTGTGCGCGCCTATCTCGGCATCGTGCGCCTGCGACTGGGCAAGCAGCTCGCGTTCGAGATCGACGCTGCAGAGCAGCGGATCGCTGATGCCCGGATGCCGCCGATGATGCTGCTGCCGCTCGTCGATCACGCGATCGCGCGCCACGGCGCATCCGTCCCGCAGGCGACGGAGTCGATGCACATTCGCGCCGCTGTCGTGGACGACCGCATCCGACTGGCAATCGCCGACAGCGGCGTCGGCTTCCTGCCCGAAAGCGAGGGCCAAGCCATTGCCGACATCCGCGAGCGGCTCGCAGCGCTTTACGGCGATGCCGCCCAGCTCGAGCTTCGCCGCGTCGACGCAACCGTCAGCACCGCCGTCCTCGAGATTCCCCTTCAGTCCGCCCCAACGCACGAATCGGCGGACAACGTCTGAGACTCTGGGGTCCGTTTCAACCAGGGCGCCGAACGTCGAGGTTGGCGGCGACAAGGACGCGATCGGTCGGCGCCGGCGTCACGGCGTTCGTCGCTTGCGCACGATCGCCGTTGCCATCGGCGTCGAGCGTCGCCGGTACCACGATAGCCAGGCCGAAGGTGATCAGAGTCATGGCCAAGGCAGCGACGACGGCGGCTGCGCGCGGGGTCGAGGGTTCGAAGCGCTTCATTTGGGCTCTCCCGATGTCGGTCGTTTGCGGCTCTTTGGTCGACTGCGGCTCACCGGACACTGCCCTGCACGGTTCGCTCGCATCACCGCACGCCGTTCGTGCGGTTGGAAGCATCGTAGGCATGCGCGCCTCCGTGTCCAACCAGGAAGCGACGAGTCCGCCCAGTCGGTGAGCGAATTCGCCGGGAACGTTGACGAATCCGGTCGGCTCGATCCGCAATCGGCTGTGCCGCTTGCCGCATCGAGGCCACTCCGCCTCTCGCCTAGAAGAGCGAAGCCCGGCACCGCCTCATGTTCGCCCAAGTCGCGGGCGCCACCGACGCCAGGCTTCGTGCCGCCTCTGGCGAGGTTTCGTCTCCGGATCGTCGGCACCCGTCATTCGCCTTCCCGGATCCGTCGCATGCGCCTTTGCTCGATGGCCCTGTCGCCCTAGCCTTTCGCTCGGAGCCGATGGCGAGAAACGGCAAGCAACGGCAACACCCCGTCCGCTCGCCACGACAGGCTCAGGAACGACCGGCACTTGCAGACGGGAGCCGGTTCAACGAAAGGGAAGGAGCCCATCATGTCAGAGCAGGGCCTCAGCAAATACATCACCGCGACGATCGCGGCGGCGGCCACGTGCCTCGTTCTTTCCACGGGTGCACAGGCGATCGAAGTGAACGACGATCCGCGCGCCCTATTCCAGATGGCGTCTACCACCTGCCATCCGGCGCGAGGCGCATGCGCAAAGATCGCGACGCGCGTTTCCGAAGAACGCCGCGAAGTGGCGCAGAGGAATGCGTCCGCCGTACAACCGTACGGAGACACGATCGGCGGCGTGTGCCATCCTGCCTACCGGCCGTGCGCGAACTGGGCGTACTGGGCCCGCGAGTATCCAGTCACAATCAGCACAAATTGAAGCGGAGGCGGTGCGTCGCGCCGCACGCGTCCGCGACGCACCTCGGTCCTGCACGGTCTAGCCCGGCCAATGCTTCGGCTGCCACGGATGCGGCAAGAGCTCGCTGAGCTTCAGCACCTCGCCGCGGGCGATCACGATGTCCGTATCGAGATTTTCGGGATCGATCTGGTAGAGAAGCTCGCGGCAGCGCCCGCAGGGCGGCAGGACGGTGCCATCGTCGTTGACCGCCACGACCGCGCGCACCCGCGCCTCATGATGCTTGAGCATCTCGGCGACCGCCGAATGCTCGGCGCAGAAGCCGATGCCGCACCGGAGGTCGACGGAACAGCCGGTGTAGATCGTTCCGGACGCGGCCAGCACGGCCGCCCCGACGAGGCCGGCGTCGCAATGCTCGGACGCGCGGTAGAGAACGGCGACCTCCATCGCGCGTGCGATCAGCGCTTCGTACGACACGCCCGCCTCCCCTTCGACGCTCTGCGGCACGTCGCCCTAGCTTTGAACATTCAAGACGTTGTTTCCACGATGCATGAATCCTGTGCAGTCGTCATTCCCGCGAACGCGGGAATCCAGCGACTTGTCATTGCAGGCGACAGACCAACGTCACTGGGTCCCCGCGTCCGCGGGGACGACGGAGAATGCATGCGACTGGCGCATTCGTCGCGGATACAACGTGTTGGCGATTTGACACCTAGCCCCCGCGGGTCCGCCACGAATCGACATACGCCTTGTTCTCGACGCCCTCGGGCAGCGGCGCGACCGTGAGCGGAAATCGCGTGTCGATCATCACCGCGTACTCGTCGGTCTCTTTCCGCGCGTGCGCGGCGCCGGCCGCGAACGCTTTCGGGTGCGGCCCGTGCGTGAAGCCGCAGGGATGGAACGTCACCATGCCCGGCTTGATGTTGTCGCGGCTGAAGAAGTCGCCGCGGTGGTAGAAGATCACTTCGTCGTAGTCGTCGTTGTTGTGATAGAACGGCACCTTGAGCGCGCCCGGATCGGACTCGATCGGCCGCGGCACGAAGGTGCAGACGACGAAGTTGCGGCCGACGAACGTCGTGTGCGCGGACGGCGGCAGGTGGTAGCGGTGGCTCATCAGCGGCCGGATGTCGCGGACGTTGAGCCTGCACCACGCAGAGGTCGCCGTGCCAGCCCACCGCGTCCAGCGGATTGAACGGGTACGCGATCGTCGACAGCGCGCCTCCGCGCTTCACGACGACCTTCCACGGCTCTTCGGTCTGCTGCGCGCGGAACGCCTCGTCCATCGTCGGCACGTCGAGCACTGCCGGATCGAAGATCGCGTGCGGACCCGACGAGACCCTTCTCGGGGAGCGAGAACGTCCCTTCCGTGCATTCGATCAGGAGCAGCGTGGTCGGCGCCGTGGGAGCGAGCCGCCACATTCCGCCACGGGGGATCACAATGTAGTCGCCGTCCCGGTAGTCGAGCCGGCCCCAGTCGCAGAACAGCGCGCCCGCGCCGTCGTGGACGAACAGGAGCTCGTCACCGTCCTGGTTGCGGACGAGGTGATTCATCGCACTCGTCGTCTTCCACAGCCGGAGCTTGACGTCGCCGTTGCCGAGGATCGGCGTCGCGTCCCACGGCGACGCGCCCGCGGCCGGCAATCGGTTCAGGTCGTACGCGTGCGGGTTGAGCGAGCCCTGGAAGCTCGTCCATCCCGTGGGCGGATGCCGGTGATGGAAGTGGGCGGCGGGCCCGAAAAACCCCTCCTTGCCCATCTCGCGCTCGTACGTGCCTTGCGGCAGGTCCGCGTGCGCCTGACGGCTGTGCGTGCCCTCGGCGCGCGGAAACCGGATGTAGTGCTTCATTGCGGGCCTCCCGGCGGGACCACGTCCTCGCGCGCCGCGGCCATCGCCGCCGCGAGGACTTCGGGGTCCCCGATGTGATTCGCGAGGAGCAGGATCAGCTTCGCATTGACGAGCGCGCTCTCGCCTTCCGACAGGTCGCGGTGGAGCTCGATCAGCTCCTGGTAGAAGTCGTCGGGCGCGGGAAGATGGGGCTCGGTGATCAGCGTCGTCATGGCGCGGTGGGTTCGTTGCACGTCGCGCGGCGGATCGCGGCGCGGACTTCCTCCGCGTCGAAGCTTCGCCAGCGCGCGCAGACGTGCTGGTCGGGCCGCAGAAGGTAGCACGTCCCCGGCCGGCCGTCGTAGCGGTCGCCGAGAAGCCCTCCCTTGTCGCGGACGGCGACCCTGCCGTCGGCGAGGCGGCCGCCGACCTGGACCACGCGGCAGGGAATCGGATCGCGGGCAAGCGCGTGCGCGACCTCGGTCGGTACCGCATCGCCGAAGGTCAGGAGCGTGAATCCGTTGTGCAGGTAGTCGAGGAGCCAGGGCGACGCCGCACCCGCGACCGGCGCATCGGCCGCGGGCGCGCCCGGCACCACGTCGCCCCTGAAGCTCTCGCCCGGACGATCGGGCGTGTTCAGCGCCGACGCGCGGTAGACGCGCGGCAGTGACAGCCGACCGCTGTTCACGAGGCTGCGGGCGAAGGGATGTCGTTTCGCGAGCGCGAGCACCGCATCGCGGAACGTGCGCGACATCGCGCTCTTGGGCGTGATGAAGTCGGTCGCGCGCGTCGAGTTCAGGATGTTCTCGTCGGCCGCCGGCACGCGCTCGCCGTCGTAGCTGTCGAGCAGCCGCTCGGGCGCGCGTCCGTCCATCACGAGGCGGAGCTTCCAGACCAGGTTGTCGGCGTCCTGGAAGCCGCTGTTCGCCCCGCGGGCGCCGAACGGCGACACGAGGTGCGCCGCATCGCCGGCGAACACGATGCGCCCATGCCGGAAGCGCTGCATCCGCCGGCACTGGAACGTGTAGACGCTGGCCCACTCGATGTCGAACTCGGCCTTCTCGCCCAGCATCGCGCGCAGCCGGGGCAGAATCCGCTCGGGCCTGCGCTCGGCCTCGGGCTCGGCGTCCCAGCCGAGCTGGAAATCGATCCGCCAGACATCGTCGGCCTGCCGGTGCAGGAGCGCCGATTGTCCCGGATGGAACGGTGGATCGAACCAGAACCACCGCTCCGCCGGAAACTCGGACTTCATGTGGACGTCGACGATCAGGAACCGGTCGCGGAAGACCTGACCCTCGGCCTCGAGGTGGAGCATCGCACGCACCGGGCTCCGCGAACCGTCGCAGACGATCAGCCATTCGCAGGCGAGCCAGTAGTCGCCGTCAGGCGTCTCGACGCGCAGGAGGACATCCTCCTCGCGCGGCGTCACCTCGACGACCTTGTTCTGCCAGCGGATCTCGGCGGACGGCAGCTCGGCCAGCCGATCGACCAGGATCTCTTCGAGGTGGTACTGCTGCAGGTTGACGAACGCGGGGCGGCGATGGCCGCTCTCGGGCAGCAGGTCGAAAGCATAGACGAGCTCGTTCCGGAAGAACGTGCGGCCGACCTTCCACTCGACGCCCTTCTGCACGATCCGCTCGGCGCAGCCCAAGCGGTCGAGGATCTCGAGCGCGCGCTTCGCGTAGCAGATCGCGCGCGAGCCCACGCTGACCGTGTTGTCGTCGTCCAGCACGACGACGGGCACATCGTGGAGCGCGAGGTCGATCGCCGCCGCGAGCCCGACAGGCCCGGCGCCGACGACGATCACCGGGCGTCGCTGCGGCGGGCTGTCCTGATCGGGCGAACGCTCGTACGCGTAGACGGGGTTCGTGTACGTCTTCATCGCATCTAGAGCGTCGTTCCCGCGAACGCGGGAACCCAGTGACGTTGACGACTTCAGCTCACGCCTCCAGCGCTTCCCACATCGCCTTGTCGCGCTGCGCGGTCCAGATCCGCGGGTCCTTGTGCTCGGTCGCCTCGTCGTACGCGCGCGAGACGTCGAACGGCAGGCAGTGGTCGAAGATCACCCAGTGGCCGAAAGTCGGCTTCAGGAGCTCGTACGTCTCGCGGTAGACGCTGCGCAGGTCCTTGCCCTGCCGCGCGCCGCGCTTGACCGCCTCGAACATCTGCGTGACGAATGCGCGCGTGCCCTCGAGCCCGGCCTTGACTGCGGACGGCGTCTGCAGCGAAGCGCCGCGACCGGGCACGAGCTTCTGCGGCGCGAGCGCCGCGATCGCGTCGAGCGTCGCCGGCCAGTCGGTGAGGTAGGCATCGCCCGTGTAGGGTGTCGCGTCGTACTCGACGAGGTCGCCCGAGAACAGGATCTTCTCCTGCGGCAGCCACACGACCGTGTCGCCCTTCGTGTGGCCGCGGCCGAGCTGCATGATCTCGACCTCCAGCTTCCCCATCCAGAGCGTCAAGCGCTTTTCGAACACGAGCGTCGGCCACGTCAGGCCCGGCACCGATTCGACCGCCTGGAAGAGCCGCGGGAAGCGCTCGATCTCGCTCTTCATGTCGGCTTCGCCGCGCTCGGCGATGAGATCGTAGGTGTCGCGGCTCGCGATGATGTGCTCGGCGTTGTACCCAGAGGCGCCCAGCACGCGCACGGCGTGGTAATGCGAGAGCGTCACGTACCTGATCGGCTTGTCGGTGACCTCACGGATGCGCCGGATCACGTCCTGCGCCATCACCGGCGTGGCCTGCGTGTCGATCACCATCACCGCGTCGTCGCCGACGACGATGCCGGTGTTGGGGTCGCCCTCCGCCGTGTACGCGTACGCGTGATCGGAGAGCTTGTCGAAGCTGACCTTCTTCTCGACGAGGTCAGCTTGGGAGGCAAACTTTTTTTCGCTCATGGGGGAGCACGGCCCAGGGGCCGCTCGGACGGAGGTGGGGCTGCAGATGTTAACCGATTGGCGGTCCGGCCGGCCCCCGGTGCCGCCGCGGGGGCCGAGTGTCGCGATTTGTTGATCTGCTTCAAGGTTTTGCCGGCGCCACGCGCCCACAGTAGCCGCTACTCGGTCGAAGGAGCGGGCGTGCTGGAGATCATCGTTCAGGGCCGCGGCGGACAGGGAGCGCAGACGGCGGGCAACCTCCTCGCTGCCGCGTTCTTCGCGGAGGGCCGCGAGGTTCAGTCGTTCGCGAGCTACGGCGGCGCGCGCCGCGGCACGCCCGTGAGCTCGTTCCTCCGCGTCGACGACCGCCCGGTCCGCGTGCGCTGCGACATCGAGCAGGCCGACGCGATCCTCTGCTTCGACGCGAGCCTGCTCACCGGCCCGCTGCTCGCGGCGGCGCGGGCCGACACGCTGATCGTCGTCAACTCGGCGCGCGCGCCGCAGTCATTCGCTGCGACGCTTCCCGATCGGTGCGTGATCCCGGTCGACGGCATCGCGATCTCCCGACGGCATGGCCTCGGGCGCATCGTCAACTCGGCGCTGCTGGGCGCGCTGGCCCGAGCCCTCGAAGCGCCGCGCCTCGAGGTGCTGACGCGCGCCCTCGCCGACGAGGCGCCGAAGCTCGTGGCCGAGAACGTCGCCGCGTGCGAGGAAGGCTATCGCACCGCCGATGCGTTGCTGCGCGAACGGATCCCGGCATGAGCGACCAGACTCCGCTCCCGACGGCCTGGACGACGGGCACGACCGAGGTCTTCAAGACCGGGACCTGGCGTGCGGCGCTGCCCGAGCACATCCGCGCGCCGGCGCCGTGCCACGCAGCTTGTCCGGTTGGTGGCGACATCGCCGAGTGGATCGGTCGCGCGCGGGAACGCGATTTTCGCGGCGCGTGGGAGATCCTGACGCGGCACAACCCGTTCCCGGCGGTCGCCGGCAGAATCTGCCATCACCCGTGCGAGGCCGCATGCAACCGCGCCGGGCTCGACGGCTCGCTCGCGATCTGCCGGCTCGAGCGCTACGTCGGCGACCGGGCGCTCGCCGAGGGCTGGGCGTTCGCGCCGGCTCCCGCGACCCGTGAGGCGCGGATCGCCATCGTCGGCGGCGGCCCGTCGGGGCTCGCAGCGGCGTTCCACCTGCGGCGGCGCGGCTACGCCGTCGCGCTGTTCGAGGCGCGCAGCGAGCTCGGCGGCCTCATGCGCTACGGCATTCCGTCGTATCGCCTCGCCCGTTCGGTGCTGGACGGCGAGATCGATCGCATCGCCGCGCTCGGCATCGACTTTTGCTGCAACGAATCGATCGCGACCCAGGAGGACTTCGCGCGGCTGCGCGCGCAGTACGACGCGGTGTACGTCGCGGTCGGCGCACGCTGCCAGAAGCGCCTGCCTCGTCTCGACTACTCGAAGCCGTGGGTGCAGGACGGCGCCGACTACCTCGCTCGTGCCAACGCGGGCGCCCCGCCGGCGCTGGGTCGCCGTATCGCGGTGATCGGCGGCGGCAGCGCCGCGCTCGACGTCGCTCGCAGCGCTCGGCGTGCGGGCCACGCGGTGACGATCGTGTCGCTCGAGAATCGCGCGCAGATGCCCGCGCAGGCGGACGAGATCGTCGAGGCGCTCGAGGAAGGCGTGACGCTCCTAGACAGCACAATGCTGAACGCGGTCGACGAGATTCAGGGCGCGGGCCTCTCGCTCGCGTGCGTTCGCGTGCGCTTCGAGCCGGGCGAGCGCCGCGGCGATTTCACCGTCGCACCGCTTGCCGGCAGCGACTTCGTGCTCGCGGCGGATGCCGTCGTCACATCGATCGGTCAGGATCCCGATCTCGCCCCGTTGCGGCCGACGCTCGACGCCGAGGGATCGCTGGTGAAGGTCGATCGCGGCCAGGCGACGAGCGCCCCGCTCGTCTACGCGGGCGGCGACGTGGCGAGCCTCGCGCGCTTCGTCACCGAGGCGATCGGCATGGGCAAGCGCGCTGCGCTGGAAATCGATCGCGCGTTGCGCGGCGAAGCTGCCGCTGCCGTGGACGCGCCCGCAGAAGCCGTTGTCGCGCCGGCGTCGATCAACACGTTCTACCATGCGCCCCGATCGCGCGCGCCCGCTCGGCGCGTGGATGCGCCCGCGCGGCTCGCCTCCGGGGACGAAGTCCAGCTCGGCCTCGACGACGACGAAGCGCTCGCCGAGGCCGACCGCTGCTTCTCGTGCGGGACCTGCATCCACTGCGACAACTGCGTCCACTACTGCCCGGACCTCGCCGTGAAGCGCGAGGCCGACGGCTACATCGTGCTCACCGATTACTGCAAGGGCTGCGGGATCTGCGTCCGCGAGTGCCCGACCGGCTCGATGAAGATGGTGGAGGAATCGCGATGAACGCCCGCGATTCCGGCGGCAGCGGCGAAACGCGGATGCTCCTGACCGGCAACCACGCCGTCGCGTGGGCGGCGCGCCTCGCGCGGCCGAAGGTCGTCCCGGTCTACCCGATCACGCCGCAGACGCCAGTGCTGGAGAAGCTCACCGAATTCCAGGCGGCGGGCGAGTTCGACGCCGAGGTGATCACGCCCGAGTCCGAGCACTCGGTGATGGCCGCCTGCATCCCCGCATCGCTCGCCGGCGTGCGGGTGTTTACCGCGACCGCCTCGCAGGGCCTGCTCCTGATGCACGAGCTCCTCCACTACGCGAGCGGCGCACGGGCGCCGATCGTGATGGCGAACGTGAACCGGACCGTCGCGTCGCCGTGGGCGTTCTGGCCCGACCAGACCGACAGCCTCGCGCAGCGGGACACGGGGTGGATCCAGTACTACACGGAGAGCGCGCAGGAGTCGCTCGACACCGTCGTCCAGGCGTTCCGCGTCGGCGAGGCGGTGCTGCTGCCGGTGATGGTGAATCACGATGCGTTCTACGTCTCGCATGCGCTCGAGCCGGTGCTCGTCCCCGATCAGGCGATGGTCGACGACTACCTGCCCGCCTATGCGCCGCCGCACCGGCTCGACACGGCGAAGGGCGAGTCGTGGGGCAACGTCGTCACGCAGGACATGTTCTGCCGCCACCGGCAGGCGCTGGCCGAAGCGATGGCGCGCGTGCCCTTCGAAGCGCGCGAGGCCGACCGCGCGTGGCGGGAGCGCACCGGCCGCGGCTGGGGGATCGTCGAGCGCTATCGATGCGACGACGCGTCCATCCTCGTCGTCGCGATGGGCAGCATGTGCGGCACCGTGCGCGACGCCGTCGATGCGCTGCAGGAGTCTGGAGAGCCGGCCGGGCTCGTGAAGGTGCGTCTCTTCCGGCCGTTTCCAGCGGCCGAGCTGCGCGCGGCGGTCGCGGGAGCGCGCGACGTGCTGGTGCTCGACCGCAACTACTCGCCCGGCCACGGCGGCGTCCTTCACCAGGAGCTTCGCGCCGCGCTCTGCGGCATACCGAACGCGCCGCGTGTGCACGGCTACCTCGCCGGTGTCGGCGGCGTGAACGTGCCGGTGGCGAAGGTCGTCGAGTTCGTCCGCCGGGCGCGGGCGAGCGAACCCTCGGCGGATTCGGTCTGGGTCAGGTGACGCGCATGCAGCGGCTCGATCTTCCCTTCGATCCGATCCTGTGTTCGGGGCACGCCGCGTGTCCCGGCTGCGTCGACGCGCTGTCCGTGCGCCACGTGCTGGCCGCGCTCGGTCCCAAGACGATGGCGATCATCCCGCCGTCGTGCATGGCGATCATCGCGGGGCCGCAGCCGTACAGCTCGCTCAGGATTCCGGTCTATCAGCCGACGCTCGAAGCGAGTGCCGCCGCCGCGTCGGGGCTCCGGCGCGCGCTCGACGCCCGCGGCGAGCGCGACACGCAGGTCGTCGTTCTCGCCGGCGACGGCGGCACCTACGACATCGGCTTCCAGTGCCTGTCCTCGGCCGCCGAGCGCAACGAGAACTTCATCTATGTCTGCCTCGACAACGAGGGCTACATGAACACGGGCGCCCAGAAGTCCTCGTCCACGCCGCATCTCGCGCGCACCGGGTCGACGCCCGCCGGCAAGACGTCGCGGAAGAAGAACCTCACCGAAATCATGGCCGCGCACGAGATTCCCTACGCCGCGACGGCCAGCGTCGGCTTCCTGCCCGATCTGATTCGCAAGGTCGAGAAGGCGAAGACGATCCACGGCACCCGCCTCCTCACGCTGCTGATCCCTTGCCTCGACGGCTGGGGGCTGCCGGACGACGCGGGTCTCGCCGCCGCGCGTTGCGCTGTCGAATCCGGGCGCGTTCCCGCTCTACGAGGTCGAGGACGGCCGCCGCTACACGCTGAACGTGACTGCGAAGACGCGCCCCATCGCCGATTATGTCGGGATGCAGCGGCGGTTCCGCCATCTCTCGCCCGCCGACATCGACGCACTGCAGGCCGAAGTCGACGACGCCTGGTCGCGCCTGGTCGCGAAGACCGGGGAACGTCCGCCCGCTGCGCTCGCCGCGAACTGAGCGGGACGCAGGCAGCACCCGCGATGCGGGTGTAGGACAGTAACAGCCATCAGATCGTTACCGCGGCCTACGCGATTTTCAGCGGCCGTTACCGTGCGGCGCGGAGGGCGGCGGGCTACGGTGTCGCGAATCGACGCCTGGAGGCCCGATGGATCAGCAACGTCCCGAGGGGCGGGTCGCGCAAGCCGAGCCACGCCCACCGTTTCCCGAACAGCATCAGGGCAGTCCCGGCCTCGAGTCGCGGCTCGACCCGCTCCCACGCTATGAAGCGGAGCACTACCGTCCGGCCGGCAAGCTTCGGGGCAAGGTCGCGCTGATCACGGGCGGCGATTCCGGCATCGGACGCGCCGTCGCGGTCATGTTCGCGCGCGAGGGCGCCGACGTCGCGATCAGCTTCCTGCCCGAAGAACAAAGCGACGCCGGGGCGACGCGCGCGGCGGTCGAGGAGACCGGTCGCCGCTGCGTGCTCCTGCCGGGAGATCTGACCGACGCGGCGTTCTGTCGCGAGCTGGTCACCCGGACTGTCCGCGAGCTCGGCAAGCTCGACATCCTCGTCTCGAACGCCGCGCATCAGACCCGCAAGGACAAGCTCGCGGACCTCACCGACGACGAGCTCGCGAAGACGTTCGAGACGAACGTCTTCGCGTACGTCCGGCTCGCGCGCGCCGCGCTCGATCACATGGAGCGCGGGAGCGTGATCATCGCGACGAGTTCCGAGACCGGCATCCTCGGCTCGCCCAAGCTGCCCGATTACTCGGCGACGAAGGGCGCGATCAACGCGTTCACCAAATCGCTCGCCCAGGATCTGATCGAACAGGGCATTCGCGTCAACGCGGTGGCGCCGGGGCCGGTATGGACTCCGCTCAATCCGTCCGACGCGGGCCTCCCGCCCGACAAGGTGGCGAAGTTCGGCGAACACAACCCGATGGGGCGCCCGGCCCAGCCGGAGGAGCTGGCGCCGGCCTACGTCTTCCTTGCCTCCAACGCCGACTCGTCGTACATCACCGGCACGGTGCTCCAGGTGATGGGCGGCGAGGCCAGCGGAGGCTGACGCCGTGCTCTGCCCGGTCGACCTCGCCGCGTGCGATCGGCCCCAATGCCGAGGCGGCCATTGCCAGCGCGCCGACGGGGTGCGTCTCGCGGTCTGCTCGGAGTGCGGCGCGGTCGAGGAACGCCTGCTCGCCGGCGTGTGCATCGCGTGCCTGGCCCTGTTCGCGCCCGTAACCGCCGCCGAGGAGCGCTGACGCCATGCCACGCGCGCTATGGAAAGGGGCGCTGTCCTTCGGCCTCGTCAACATCCCGGTCGAGCTCTATCCCGCCGAGGATCGCAAGGCATTCAAGTTCTCGATGCTCGACAAGCGGGACCTTTCGCCGGTCGGCTACAAGCGCTACAGCAAGACTTCCGGCAAGGAAGTGCCGTGGGAGAACATCGTCAAGGGTTACGAATACGAGAAAGATCGGTACGTCGTGCTGTCCGACGAAGACTTCCGCCGGGCCAACGTCAAGGCCACGCAGACGATCGACATCCGCGCCTTCGTGGCCGCCGACGAAATTCCAGTCGAGTACTACGAGGCGCCGTACTATCTCGCACCGAGCGGGCGCGGCCAGAAGGCGTACGCGCTGCTGCGCGAAACCCTGAAAGCGACGGGTCGCGTCGCGATCGCCGAGTTCGTTCTGCGCACGACGCCGCACCTCGCCGTCGTCGCACCGAACGGTCGCGCCCTGATGCTCGACACCCTCAGGTTCGAAGACGAGCTGCGCGACGCGAGCGGCCTCGAGCTGCCGCCGGAGGGGCTCAAGAGCGCGCGCGTGGCGCCGAAGGAGGTCGAGCTCGCGAAGCGGCTCGTCGACGGCATGACCGAACGCTTCGATCCGCGGCAATACCGCAACACGTATCACCACGACCTGATGGCGCGGATCAGGCAGAAGATCAAGGAAGGCAAGACGAGCGAGATCACGGAATCCGGGCCCGAAGAAGGAAAGCGGCCCTCGGCCCAGGTCATCGATCTGGCGGCCCTGCTGAAGCAAAGCCTCGAGAAAGGAAGCGCCAGGCGGAGCACGCCGAAACAGCGCGCCGAGCTTGCGCCCCGCCGCAAGCCGCCCCACCGCGCAACGCGTCGGGGGCGTTCGACGTCCTCAGCGAGCGCGACCCACGCGCACGCGCGCAAGCGCGCCTAGCGGTCAATCGTCGACACGTTGTGTTGCATCCGCGACGCATGCGCCGGTCGGATGCATTCCGCCGTCGTTCCCGCGTTCGCGGGAATGACGACGGCCGCAGCATTCATGCTTCGTAGAAACAACGTCTTGAACGTTCGCACCTGGCGCAGCCCAAAAACAGGGCCGGCGACACGAAGATCGTCGGCCCTGTCACCGCGGAAGGGGGATCAAGCCGCGTCCGAACCCCCGCGCATCGCGCCGCCGCTGGTGCGCCGATCGGGCGAGGCGCCGAAATCGTCGTCCCAGTACGGCCGCGCGTTGTAATACGTGTGCACGTCGGCTGCCCACGTGGGATCGGCCATCGACGGCCAGTGATCCTTGTCGAAGCCGGGAGCGCCTTCGAGACGTTCCTTCGCGACGCTCAGGACGAAGCACTTCTGCTCGGCGTCCAGGGTGAGTGCCGACCACGGAATCGCGAACAGCTTGTCGCCCATGCCGAGAAAGCCGCCGAACGACAGCACGGCGTAAGCGATGCGACCCTCCGCGACGTCGAGCATGATCGCCTCGATCTTGCCGAGGTCCTCGCCGGCGTCGTTGACGACGGAATCGCCGATCAGCGTGTCGGCGTCCATCACGTCGGGGCCGGGCCCGTCGCCGCGGCGGTCAGAGCCGATGATCGCGGCGCCGCCGGCGGTGCGCGTTCCGGTGATCGATGAGGTGGGGGTGCGTGAGGCCATGGTCGAAATCTCCTGAAGTCGTCCTGAGGGTCCTTAGGGGGCGCTTCGATCCCGGCAAACTGGATTGGCAACGGCGAGCGAACCGAAGCATGCTTATGATCCGCTGGCAGAGCGGGCAAGTGGATCAGAGGCGTCTGATTGGCGGGTAGGACATCGACCGACGTGCGCCGCCGGCCCGCCGTCCTACGCCCGGCAGCCCTTTTCGCCGATAGCGAGGTCGACGATCCGGGCGGATGATATTCGTATGACACGCTCGACCGTCGGTCACCGGCGAAAGACGGCGCCTCGTCGCTGGTCGCAGCGCGTCACGCGCGAAAGCGATGCGTTGACCCTGGCCCGCGGGGTCTTCACGCGGCGCGACCCGCGATCGATTGCCGCGTCCCTCAAGCGCTCGGCCGAGCGCAGCACACGCCGCAAGGGGACACCGTTCCAGTCGGCGATGTCGATGCTGAGCTTCTACATCAACCGGATGGGCCGCAAGCTCACGCCGGGCCGTCGTCGGGTGCTCGAGCGGGCGAAGGTCAAGTTGCGCGACCTCTTCGGGCGATAGCGGCGCGGTCCTTGCGGCCGGCAGCGGTCACCTCGTGACTCCGGACATGGCGGCGCGCGGACCGAGCGTGTCGGCGCGGGTGCGCGCCCGCGGCGGCGCCTGGGCTTCTTCCTTCTTCTTGTCCTCCTTCTTGTCCTTCGAGCCCCACAGCAGCACGGAAGGATCGTCCTGGATCTTTCGGGTCACGCCCCGCACGTCGGCCACCGCCTTGTTCGCCTGGTTCTCGAGCGCCGCGAATTTCTCGACGACCTTCGGCAGCTCCTCGACGACCTTGGGCAGCTGCTCGGCGAGCACGGCGATGCCGCTCTTCTCGTAGGGGATCTCGGGAACCCGTCCGTCCGGCGTCGCGTCGGCCAAGCGCGTCGCGGCCGGACTGCCGCCGTTCAGCTCGATGTAGACGACGCCGGTGATGCCCTTGAGCTTGAGGCTCGCTCGCGTGTCGGTCTTGACCGGAGCATCCTTGCGCAGTCTTACGTCCACGTGGACGATCCGCGGGTTCTCGGGATCGAGCGCGATCGACGAAACGGTCCCGACTTCGACGCCGCGGAACTTCACCGCGTCGCCGCGCGCGAGCCCGCTCACCGATTCGGCGAAGTTGATCCGATAGGTCACGTCGTCGCGGTGACCGGTGTGCAGAAGCCAGACCGCGAACAGCGCTGCGGCGATCGAAAAGCCGATGATGAACAGGCCCTCGATGAAGTAGCGTTTGTCAGTTTCCATGGCTTGCCCTCCTCGCGGCCGACGCACCCCGCGCCCGCGGACCGTGCAGGAATCCGCGGATCCACGGCTCCCGATTGCGCAGGAGGCGAGGGAGCGTGTCCACGGTGAGCTTCCCGTTGACCAGGACGGCCACCCGATCGCAAAGCGAGAACAGGGTGGTGAGATCGTGCGTCACGATGACGACCGTCACGCCCAGCCCGTCGTTGAGCTTCCGGATCATTGCGTCGATGCCGCCCGCGGTCAGGGGGTCGAGGTCGGAGGTCGGCTCGTCGAGGAAGAGGAGCTCAGGGTCGAGCGCGATCGCCCGCGCGAACGCGGCCCGCTTGACCATGCCGCCCGACAGCTCGGACGGAAGCTTGAGTCCCGTTTCCGCGGACATTCCGGCGAGCTCGAGCTTCATCGCCGCGATCCGCTCCTGCTCGTGGGGCGGGAGGTCCGTATGCTCGCGCAGCGGCAGCATGACGTTCTGCGCCACCGACAGCGACGAGAACAGCGCGCCCTGCTGGAAGAGCACGCCGATCTGCGAGGCGCGTTCGGCCGGGCCCAGCGCGTCGATCGCCTTGCCGTTCAGCAGCACCGATCCGGCCTCGGGCCGGTGGAGACCCACCAGCGTCTTGAGCAGCACCGACTTGCCGGAGCCCGAGCCGCCGGCGATGCCCAGGATCTCGCCGCGCGAGACGTCAAGGCTGATGCCGGCGTGAACCACTTCCCGGCCGAAGCGATTGACGACGCCCCGCGCGCTGAGGACGGCGCCGTCGCGCTGCGGTCGCTGGCGGCGGGTATTGCTCATAGCCCGAGTTCCTCGAACAGGACCGAGAACAGCGCGTCCAGCACGATCACGAGGAAGATCGCCTTGACCACGGCCCGCGTCGTCTCGCGGCCGACGCTTTCCGCCGAGCGGCGGACGCGCAGGCCGTGCATGCAGCCGACGACCGCGATGACGAGCGCGAACACCGGCGCCTTGAACAGGCCGATAAAGAGGTCGCTGCCGTCGACGGCGTGGCGGACGCGCTCGACGTACTGCAGGAGCGACACGTCGAGGAGCGCGTAGCAGCTGACCGCGCCGCCTAGGAGACCCATCACGTCGGCATACAACGTGAGCAGCGGCAGCGTGAGGCAAAGGCCGATCACCCGGGGCACGACGAGCAGCGGTATAGGCGCCATGCCCATGACCTCGAGCGCGTCGACCTCCTCGCGCGTCTTCATGACGCCGATTTCAGCGGCAAACGCGGAGCCGGAGCGGCCGGCGACGAGGATGGCCGTGATCAGTACGCCCATCTCCCGCAGCACCGATACTGCGACCAGGTCGACGGTCAGGTCCTCGGCGCCGTAGGGCCGGAGCTGCGCGACGCCCTGGTAGCCGATGACGACGCTGATCATGGCGGCCAGGAGGCCCACAATCGGCAAGGCGTGGATGCCTGTCTCGGCGACCTGGCGCGAGATCGACGGCAGCCTGAGCTCGCGCAGCCGGAGCAGTGCGCGGCCCGTGGCCGCGACCGTCCTGCCGAGGAAAGCCGTGAGATCGATCGCATCGCGCCAAGCGTCCTCGCCGCTTTTGCCGATCTGGACGACGAGTTGCCGCCACCGCGCCGTAGCCGGCTGGTGCGGCAGCGGCTTGGCGTCGAGTCCCCCGATCAGCGCAAGCAGTGCCGCATGCTCGGAGCGGATGCCGGTCAACTCGAAGCGGTCACGCGCCAAGGCGCACAAGAGGAGCGCGCCCGGCGTGTCGAGCGCTTCGAGACCGCGGAGGTCCAGCGCGCGCGCAGCTCGCTTCGCGCGCCAGGGTTGGAGCAGCCGCTCGGCCGTCGTCACCGAGCGGATGTCGAGCACGCCTCGGAGCTCGAGCCGGCCACCGTGATCTTCGACGACCAGAGCCGGTGCAGAGGCCGTCGCCGCTGCGTTCATGGTCGAACCGCCCGCCGGAACAGCGGAGCGCAGCGCGCGCTGCGGCGCGCAGTCTGCGATCGCGCCGGGCGCTAGGAGGGGACGCCCCCGATGGCCGCGAGCCCCTTCGCGGAGGTGCCGGTGCACTCGGCGTGCCCGCAGCCGCAGCCGCCGCCGGTGACGATGGCAGCTGCGGCGGCTTCGTCACCGCTGACCTGGGCCGCGCAGTAGTCGCTGCAGTATTCCTCGCCTGACGCGACGGTGCACGCGCAACCCTCGTGCGCGCATTTCGCGAGCTTGGCCAGCTTGTAGGGCGTTTCCGTCGTTTGCATGTGTTCCATCATGTGACCTCTCTTCGGTGCGTTGCGTGTCAGTCGCGCGCAATCACTTGCCCTCGCCTCGACCGTCCTCCTTGTCCTTCTGCTTGTCCTTCTGCTTGTCCTGTTCATTCCCCTTTCCCTTCCCCGGCGCGTTCCGTTGCGGCGGCTCGGCAGCGCGCGGCTGTGGATTCGGCTGTGGATTCTGCTGCGGGCGCGCCTCGGGCGCGCGCGGAGGCTGCACTGCAGCCTGCTGCCGCAGGGGCTCGGGCGGGGCTGCCCGCGACGCGGCCTCGTGCCGCGGGGGCGCCTGTCTCGCGACCGGCGCGGGAGGCTGCGCGCGTGCTTCGGGGGCACGTTGTGCCGCGTGGGGTTGCGGGCGAGGCTCCGGCACCGTCGATGCCGGCGGGGCCGTCGCCTGGCGTCGCGGAGCCTCCGGAGCCGCCGGCGGTGCACTTGCGTCTTCCGGTAGCCGTGCCCGCGCCGGTGGTCCGCGCGGAGGTTCGCGCTCGGGCGCCTTCGCGACCTCGGGGCGCGGCGCCGGCTGCGGCGCCCGCTGGTTCGACGCAGTTGAACGCTGCGGGGGCTTGCTGGCCCTTGGCGCGGCTGAACGCTGCGGCGGCTCGCTTGCTTTCGCTTCGGCTCCGTTGGACCGCGTTGCGGCCTTCGCGCGCTCCTCGCCAGGCGGCGGCCGCCTCGACGTGTCAGAGGCAACCGGGGGTGCGGACGACGGCGTAGCAGGCGTGCGGGTCGCCGCTTCCTGTCCCTGTGGTCGCGCATTCAGCGGCCCCTTCCCGTTGCCTGCCGCGGAAGCCGCCTCGCGGTGCGCGGGTGTCCCCGGCGGTGTTTCCTGCGCGCGCGCATTCTGCGGAGGGCGCTCCTTGTCGGCCGCCCGGGGCGCCGCGACGGAGAGCGGCTTCGGCGGCGCCGTCGGTTGCGCGACGCGGACGTTGGCTCGTGTTGCATTCGCCGGCGGTGCAAGCTTCTGCAGCGCGGCCTGGTCGAGAGGCTTGCCAGGCTCGCGCTTCAGCGCCTGTTCGCGCTGTTCGATCGGCGGCGGGCGCCGGCGGGCGGCGCCCGTTTCGCGATGACGGGCCGCTCGGCAACCGCCGGGGCCGGCCGCGCCTGCGCGGGAGCCGTCGTGCCGACGATGCTGACGCGCTGCGGCGCGAGATGCGTCGGCGCAGCGACCAGCGGCGCCCGTTGCAGCGTTCTGGGATCAATCTTGACGGCAGCCCGTTCGACGGGCCGCGCTTCGACGAATGTCGGGGCCGGCACCGCGGTGACGGCGTTCGGCCGCTCGACGTTGACGTGGCGGATCTCGGTGCGCGGATTGTTGTAGACCTGCGTGACCTGGGTCACGCTGATCGTGGTGTTCGCCACGTTGACGCGGGTGAAGTAGTCGCGGCTCGCATGATAGGCGGGACGGTAGACCTCGCCCGGGCCGAGCGGGAACCACGCCACGGCGCCGCCGCCCCCCGCCGCGATGGAGATGCCGGCATCGGCCGTATTGACGAAGGCTACGAGCGCCGGCGCGTAAACGGGACGTACCGTGCGCGGTCCGGGCACCCAGCACCAGCGGCTCTGGACGAACGCCCACCGACCATAGTGAAAGGGCGCAAAGCCCCATGGCGCATCGTCGACCCACGTCCAGCCCCATGGGTCCATCCACATCCACCGGCCATACCGATAGGGCGCCCAGTCGGCCGCGACGCGGGTGGGAACCCACACGTTGCCGTAGTCCGGAACGTCTCGCCAGGTGCCGTAGGCGTCGAGATCCTCGTAGCCGATCACGTCGGGGGCGACGTAGCGGGCACTGGTCGAGCGCTCTTCGAGCCGCGCGCGCTCGAGGACCCACGCATCGAAGGCGTCGGCCCGCGCCAGCGCCACGGGCTCGTAGTCGTTGAGGTCGGTCCCAACGAACCGGATGCGCATGCCGGCGCCGATCGCGTAGGCGGTCCGGGTGCCGAAGGCCTCGCCGGCACCGCGATAGACGCCGACCGTCGTTGCATCGGAGTCGACGTCGAACCGATAGTCGCCTGCGCTGCGGATCGTGAATGCGAGATTGGGCGTGTCGACTTCAATCGTCTCGTCTCGGTACAACGAGCGTACCCGCAGCCGCAACGTCCCCTCGTTCATCTCGTACTGCGCGGTGCGGTCGTCGAAAGCGACGACGGAGAGACTCGTATCGGGCGCGATGCGCAGCGCGGCATTGCTCGTCTGGAGCTCCGCGCGAGCGCCCGCCCCGGTCCAGAGGCGGTCACCGTTCCAGAGCGGCCGGTTGACGACCGCTTCGACCCAATCGGCGGCACCGGCCGGCAGGAAGCTCACCTCGCCTGTCGTGAAGCCGAGACGCACGACGCGACCAGGCGGATCGGCCCGCGCCGCGCTTGCCCATGCCAGCAGGAGGATCGCCGTCAGCAAAACGACACCCGCCCACCACTTTCCTCCTTGTCCGTTCATGGTTGCACCCCCTGCGCGCAGCCGCGCACCAAAACATCGTCCTGCCGACGTTAATGAGCGACCACCTTCCCGGGCTGTCGGACGAACACCCATTCGCGGGCCGGCCGATCTCGACAACACGTTCGTCTTGTAATTCTTACTGGCACGGCGACGCGCTGCCTGCGTGCCCGGATTAAAGCGCGCGCGGATTTGTTAGCGCGGATGGCTGCCGTTCGCGCATCGCGACGCCTCGAAGCGCCATCGCTGCCCGCGGCTTCCCTTCGCTCGCGCCGTCCATTTCGCCGGAGAACGCCATGGATCGATTTCGCACGCTATTGCTACCCACCGCCACCGCCGCCTTCCTCGCGCTGAATTCCGCTTCGGCGCTCGCCGCGTCGAACCGCTATCAGCAGACCAATCTCGTGTCGGACGGCACCATCCCCGCCGCCCACGTGGATCCGAATCTGATCAACGCGTGGGGCATCGTGTTCAATCCGACGGCCTTCGTCTGGGTCAACGCGGCCGACGCCGGCCTCTCGCTTCTCTTCGACGGTGGCGGCGCTTCGCACCCGCCCATCGTGCAGATTCCGTCCGGCAATAACGTCTACGATCCGCTGGGCCACCCGACGGGCATCGTATTCAGCGGGTCGAACACCGAATTCCTGGTCGCGGCCGGCGCACCCGCGCGGTTCATGTTCGCGACCGAGGAAGGCATCATCGCCGCGTGGGCTCCGACGGTCGACGCGACGCACGCTATCTTCGAGCGTCAGACGCCCGGCGCGGTCTACAAAGGTCTGGCGCTCGCCGGCAACGGGTCCGGCAATTTCCTCTACGCCGCCGATTTCTTCGGCGGCAAGATCGACATGTTCGACAATACGTTCGCCCCGGTCGACACGACCGGCCGCTTCGTCGACCCGCACCTTCCCGCCAACTTCTCCCCGTTCAACATCCAGGCGATCCAGGGCGACCTGTACGTCACGTACGCGTTCCGCAAGCCCGGCGACGACGAGGAGACGCCCGGGCCGGGCCTCGGCATCGTCAACGTGTTCGACGCGAACGGCCAACTGCTGCGCCGCGTGGCCACGCGCGGGAAGCTCAACGCGCCGTGGGGCGTCACGCTGGCGCCGGCGTCGTTCGGCCGCTTCGCCGACCGCCTGCTCATCGGCAATTTCGGCGACGGCGCGATCAACGCATACGATGCCGCCAACGGCTCGTTCAAGGGCCGGCTGCGCGATGCGAGCGGAAAGCCGATGAAGATCGACGGGCTGTGGGGCCTCGCCTTCGGCAACGGTGTCGCCAGCCAGCCCCCGAGCACGCTCTTCTTTACCGCCGGCCCCGACGAGGAGTCGCACGGGCTTTTCGGTTCGATCACGCCGGCCGCCGGCCCCTCCGGCGGCGGGGATGACGACGGAGAGGACTGACAGGGGAGAAAACAGCCACGCAACGCCCACCGCGGCCGGCACGCGGGGGGCACGGCCCGGGCGTCTCAGCGTTGTATTTCCCCTGGACTCGCCGCCGGAGCACGCGCGCGCCGCGACCGGATCGCGCGCATCAGCGGATAGGCGAGCGCGAGACCGGTCAACACCATCACCGAGCCGCTGATCGGGCGGGTGAAGAACACGGTCCAGTCGTTCTGGTAGGCGATCATGCTGGTCATGAACGACGTTTCCGCGACCGGGCCCAGGATGCAGCCCAGCACCATCGGCGCAATCGGGAAGCGGTACCGCTCGAACAGGTAGCCCAGCACGCCGAAGACGACGATCATCCACAGGTCGGTGACGCTGTTACGTGCGCTGTACGCACCGACGAAACAGAACAGCGCGACGAAGGCCGACGTGACGGCCTCCGGCAGGTGGAGCACGCGCACCAGCGGCTTGATCGCGAAATACCCCAGCACGCACATGCCGACGACCGCCGCGAACATCGAGGCGAAGATCGTGTAGACCATGTCACCCTCGGTCTGGAAGATCTGCGGACCGGGCTGAACGCCGTGAAGCAGGAAGGCGCCGAGAATCACCGCGGTCGCGCCGCTTCCCGGTATGCCGAGCGCGAGCAGCGGCACCATGTGGCCGCCTACGGTCGCGGTCGACGCCACCTGCGGCGCGACGATGCCCTCCGGTATCCCGGTGCCGAGCTCGGCCCTTCGCTTGCCATACTGCGCCTCCGTCCCGTAGGCCACGAACGAGCCGACCGTCGCTCCCGCGCCGGGCACGATCCCGCACAAGAGCCCGATCAGCGAGCTGCGACCGATCGTCGATCGCAGTCCCCAGATCAGGCTCCAGCCGGGAATGCGCGTCTCGATCCGCTTGCCGCGATCCGTCGGCACGCTGCCGAAGCCCTGATGCATGCGGGTCAGGACCTCGCCGAGACCGTAGGCGCCGACCATGACGGTGAGGTACTCGACTCCGTCCATCAGGATCGGCACGTTGAACGTGAAGCGGCTCGCGCCGTACGTCGGGTCGACGCCGACCGTCGCGAGCAGCAGGCCGATGCACAGGCTGACGAGCGCGTTGGCCATCGAGGTCTGTCCGAGCGCGACCACGCCGGTGAGGCCGAAGATGACGACGGCGAAGTATTCGGGCGCGTCGAATCGCAGGGCGAACTTGGCGAAAGGCACCGCCAGCGCCACGGCCGAAACGGCGGTGATCAACCCTCCCCACAGGGCGGCGAGCAGTGTCCAGCCGAGCGCCTGGGCGGGCTCGCCGCGGCGCGCCATCGTGTACCCGTCCCACAGCAGCGGGACGTCGAGGGGCTCGCCGGGGATGCGGAACAGGATCGACGTGAACGCGCCGCCGTAGGTTCCCGACAGGTACATCGCCGTCAACAGGACGATCGCCGGCGTGACGCTCATGCCGTAGGTGAAGGGAAGCGCCAGCACCACGCCCATCACGAGCGTCAGCCCCGGCAGCACGGCGACCAGCATGCCGACGACGAGGCCGACGATCAGCGCCGCCGCGTTTGCGGGTACGAGAAGGTGCAGAAACCCGAGTGCGAGCTGGTGCAGGACGTCGAACACGTTCGAGCGCTCTCAGCGTTCAGCGAATGCCGAGCGCGGCCAGGAGGGCGATCGAAACCGCCCGAAACGGCCCGAAACCGAGCGGCAGGGACACGTAGACGATCTTCATGAAGACGAAGACGAAGGCCAGGCTGCCAAGCAGGCTGGTCGTCACGATGATTCCCGTGCGTCGATAACGGCCGAGCACCATGAACAGGCTCAGGTAGAGCGCGGTGCCAATGAAGAATCCGACCCACTCGAGCCCGGCCACATAGCCGGCCGACAGCACGATTCCGCCCAGCAGACGGTAAGGATGGGTTGGGGACTTGTCGGCAGGCGCACCCGCTTCTTCGTCCCCGCCGGGCGGCACGCCCCCCGCGGCATCCGCCAGGGGCACCGCTTCGTCGGGCTCGCGCACGACCAGCAGACGCCGCAGCATCGCTCCAGCGCACACGATCATCAGCGCCACGAGGATGGCCCGGGGCCAGAAATCCGGTCCCAGTTCGCCGGGCCTTGCGGCCTGCGCGAAGCCGCCGGCGTCCGCGTACAGGTAGGCGCCGCCGGCGAGCAGCGCCGCGTACGGCAAGGCACTCGTGAGTCTGCGGACGAGGCCTCCCGGACGCATCAGCGCGCCGCGGCCATCGCCGCCTTCATATCCTCGAGTTGCGCCTTGAAGAACGGGACGGCTGCCTGCGCGTCGATGAAGCTGTTCGGATCGGCGTACTGGTCGCTCAGGAACTTCTTGAATTCCGGCGTGGCCGCCGCCTTCGCCAGCGCGTCGGCCAGCACCTTGACCCGATCGGGCGGCGTTCCCGCCTTGACCACGAACGAGCGGAACTGCGGCAGCGCGACCTTGTAGCCCAGCTCGTACGACGTCGGAATGTCCTTGAATGCGGGCAGGCGTTCCTTGCCGAACATGATGATCGGGCGGATCTGCTTGCTGTCGATGAACTGCCGAACGTCGCCCGCCTGTTCGTACAGGGCATCGACGTGGCCGCCGATCACCGACACGTAGCGTTCGCTCGGCTTGGCGTAGGGGACCTCCACGACCTGGATGCCCTTCGCCGCGAGGAAGCTCAACGTCATGTCGTCGACGCTGCCGAAGCCGAGCGTCGCCACCTTGAGCGTCTTGGGCTTGCTGCGTGCCTCCTTCTCGAAATCCTCCCAGGACTTGAAGCGGCTGTTCTCGGCGACGAACAGGAACGACGGCGCCTGGATCATCACGGCCACGGGCTGGATGTCCGACGGCGACCAGCGCGGCGACGGTCCCGCGAGCAGCGCGTTCGTATCCGCAATGTAGACCGCCATCGATTGTCCGTCCGCGGGCTCCGACAGCATCTTCGCCATGCCGGTCGCGCCGGTCGCACCCGGGGCGTTCACCACAGGAAACGAAGTCTTGAGCATCGGTTCCAGAAGCGTCGCGGTGAGCCGCGCGAGCTGATCGGCGCCGCCGCCGGGTCCCCACGGCACGATGATCTCGACCGGGCGCGAGGGGTAGCGATCCTGCGCCCATCCCGCCGCGCCGACCAGCGCGAACGCGGCAGCCAACACTACTCGAGCGATGCGATGTGTTGCGGTCATGTGGTCCTCCACCGGAAGTGGCGCCGGAGCCGACGGCCCCGCAGTGCGCCGAATCGTGCCAGCCCGCAGTCTACGGTGAACCGCGGGCCATGGGGCGTCGGGGGACGCGGGTCGCCCGCCGCGCCCCGGGGCATCGCTTGAGCGGCTACCCGCCGTTCTTCTTGATCAGCGCCTTCGCGTCGTCGAGCAGCGCCTGCCCGTTTCCGCCCTTGGCGCCGACCTCGCCGATCCACTCCTTGTCGACGACCTCGGTCGCCTTCTGCCAGCGCGCGTACTCGGCCGGCGAGAGGACATCGAACACCCCGCCCGCCTCCTGGGCCAGCTTCTTGCCCCGCTCCGTCGTGCCGTCGAACACCTTGCCGATCTCCTTCGACCACGCGAGTCCCGTGTTCGCGTCGAGAATCTTCTTCAGGTCCGCCGGCATGCTGTCGTACTTCGCCGGGTTCATCGCAATCACGAAGATGGAGTTGGACATCTTCGGGACGCCCGGCGCCGTGTCGAGGTGATACTTGGTGACTTCCTGGAGCTTGAGCGCCGGCGCGACCTCCCACGGCACCATCGCGCCGTCGATCACGGCCTTGGCGAGCGACTCGGTCACCTGCGGGACGGGCATCTGCACCGGAACGGCGCCTATCGCCGCGAGGAACTTCGTGCCGATGCGCGTCGGCGCGCGGACCTTGAGTCCCTTGAGCTCCTCCATGTTGGTGACCCGCTTGTTCGAGAAGTGCAGGAGCGAGCCGTCGTGCAGGTGCAGCGCCAGGATCTTCACGCCCTTGAACTCGTCCATGGCGTTCTTGTGGACGTACTCCCACAGCGCCGGGCTGCCGCTCTCGGCGTTCTTCGCCATGAACGGCAGCTCGAACACCTCCGCCTTGACGAAGCGACCGGCCTGATACGTCGGGATCGTCCAGATGATGTCCGCGACGCCGTCGCGCGCCTGGTCGAAGAGCTGCGGCGGCGTGCCGCCCAATTGCATCGCCGGATAGATCTGGCACTTGATGCGGCCATTCGACTCCTTGCCGAGCTTCTCGCACCAGGGTTCGAACACCTGAGCCTGGATCGTGCCCTTGGGCGGCAGGAAATGGTGGATCTTGAGCGTCACGTCCTGCGCGCTGGCCGCAGCGGCGGCAAGCGTGAAGACGGCGGCGAATCCGACTGCGAGGTGCGTGGCTTTCATCGTCTCTCCTCCTGGGGTGACTCGGGTCAATGCTTGAACGCGTGGACAAGGTACAACGACAGGACCGGGAAGAAAACAAGCAGCGTGATCCGGGCAAAGTCCGACAGCAGGAACGGAACGACGCCCTTGAACGTCTGGGTGAGCGGAACGTCTTTCGCGAGGCGGTTGATGATGTAGACGTTGATGCCGACCGGCGGATGGACGAGACCGATCTCGACCACCATCAGCGCGAGGATGCCGAACCAGATCGACTTGTCGTCGTGCGACATGCCCCAGTAGTCGAGCCCCATCACCATCGGGTAGAAGATCGGAATCGTCAGCAGGATCATCGCCAGCGCGTCCATCACGCAGCCCAGGAAGATGTAGACGAGCAGGATCAGCACCATCACGAGCAGGGGGGCGACGCCGCTCGCCTTCACCCAGTTCGCGAGCTCCGCCGGCATCTGGGACAGCGCGAGCGTCGTGTTCATCATGTCGGCGCCGAGAAGCACGAGGAAGATCATCGCGGTGTGCTGCGCGGTGCCGAGCGCGCTGTCGACGAGCCCCCGGCCGCGCAGACCGCCGTTGACAATGGCGATCGCCCCGCACGCCGCCGCCCCGATCGCTGCGGCTTCGGTCGGATTCGCCCAGCCGCCGTAGATCCCGACGATGACGACGAGGAACACGAGCAGCACCGGGAACACCGCGAGAAAGCTCCTCAGGCGCTCGGGCCAGGCCGCGCGCGGTCCCGCGGGACCGGCCGCCGGCTTGAGCGACACGACGATCTTGACGATGAGCATGTAGCCCAGCATCGCGATGAGTCCGGGCAGCACCGCGGCGACGAACAGCTTGCCGATCGATTCCTGCGTCAGGATCGCATAGATGACGAGCGGGACCGACGGCGGGATCATGATCCCGAGCGTGCCCCCGGCCGCGAGCGCGCCGGTCGACAGGGACCCCGAATAGCCGAAGCGACGAAGCTCCGGCAGGGCCACCTGCCCCATCGTCGCGGCCGTCGCGACCGACGAGCCGCAGATCGCGCCAAACCCGGCGCACGCGCCGATCGCCGCCATCGCGATGCCGCCGCGAAAATGGCCGATGAACGCGCCGACGAATCGAAACAGCGCCTTCGACAGACCGCCGTGCGTCGCAAACTGTCCCATCAGGAGAAAGAGCGGGATGACGACGAGATCGTAGTTCGAGAGTCGCGCGTAGGCGAGGTTCTTGAGCGAGTTGAGCAGCACCGGCAGATTGCCGCCGGTCAGGTAGAGGTAGCCGCCGAAGCCGACGACGAACATCGAGATGCCGATCGGAACGCGCACGACCATCAGCGCCAGCATGACGCCGAAGACTGCGAAGCCGACCTCGATGCCGCTCATTCGGCTCGCGGCGGCAGCAACGCCATCCTCAACCGCCGCGCGCTCATGTAGAACCCGGCCGCGGCCAGCAGCAGGAAGCCCGGGACCATCAGCGCCTGCGCTATCCACACGGGCCAGCCGAGCACCGCGGAGGTCTCGCCGACCTCGCGCACGGCGAGCGCGCCGGCGGCGGTCCGCCACGCGATCAGCGCCCCGAACAGCCCGACGAGCAGCGAGCCGATGCTGTCGAGCGCCGCGACCGCGCGCGGCGGGAGGTTGTGCGTGAAGAAGTCGACTTTGACGTCGCCATTGACGAGATGGCACCACGCGAAGAACGCCGACGCGGCGAACGCGGCGCACATCTGCAGGAGCTCCACGTCGCCCGGCACCGGCCACGCGAAGAGCTTGCGGCCGACGATCGACACGATCTGCATCGCGACCAGCGCGACGAACACGAGCCCGCCCGCGATCGCGAGCTGCTTCGCCGCGGCGAGCAGTGCGCGGCCGGCCGGACCGAAGCCGACGCCCGGCGCGACCGGTGCCTGCTCGGACTCGTGCGACATCGTCGGCCCCTCCCTCTTCCCGTCCGCGTGGCCCGAACCGTGCAGCCCGCGGAATTCGTCTGTCTTCCGGCCGGCGCCGGCCCGGTGAGTCTACCGCGCCGTCGGCCTCGCCGCGCCGCGAGTCCCCGAGTCGCATCCCCTCTCGCTTCGCTCGGGGGCCCCGGCTCCTAGGCTCGCGTCGCGGCCTCCGCACTACCTCGACACATCGATCCCCTCTCGCTCCGCTCGGGGGCCCCGGCTCCTAGGCTCGCGTCGCGGCCTCCGCACTACCTCGACACATCGATCCCCTCTCGCTCCGCTCGGGGGCCCCGGCTCCTCGGCTCGCGTCGCGGCCTCCGCTACCTCGACACATCGATACGCCGTCCGTCGGCCGCATGCGCCGACTCACCCGAGTCGCATCCCCTCTCGCTCCGCTCGGGGGCCCCGGCTCCTCGGCTCGCGTCGCTACTCGAGCCGCCGCCTGAGCTCGCTCGGGCGGCGGCACGGCCTGGATCCGCTTCGGATCCTCGGGGTGCCGGCGCGCGAACACGCGCGTCTCGACTCCCTCGACGAGGACGTCGTCGCCGCGCCGGACAACGTGCTTCATCACGAAGCTCTTACCCCGCCACTCGTCGATCCACGACTCGACGGCGATCTCCTCGCCATACGTAGCCGGGCGCAGGAACTTCATCGACACGTCGACGAGCGGGGTGCCGATGATGCCCGTCGCGGCCTCGAGCTCGGACCAATGCGGAATGTCGGCGGCGACGAAGAAGTGCCGCGCCGCGGAATCGATCCACTTGAGGAAGTTCGGGTAGAACACGATCTGCGCCGGATCGCAGTCGCCGAATTCCACGGTGAAGCGCGTCGTGTGCCGTTTCGTCATGTGGCGGTTTCCCTGACCTTCGATTGGCCCGCAGGGGGCTTGGCCCACCGGATGGGCTGCGGCTTCGGCAGCCGCGGCGGCGCTCCGTGCGCGACGAGCGCGCGATCGAGCGCCTGTCCCGCCTCGTCGGCGAGGGCCGCCTCGCGTGCCTCGCGGATCGCCCGGGTTCGTTCCTCGACGCTTCGGTCGCCGGCACCGGTCGCGAGATGCGTCAGGATGTGGAGCAGGTTCTCCTTGCCGCGCTCGAGCGTGGCGCCGTAGCCCTTGACGATCCGCGCCGAGAGCGCGATCTCGTGCGCGAGCGTCCAATCGCGCGCCGCGGCCGCGACGATCGCGTCGAGCCAGCGCTCGATGCCGCGCTGTTCCTCCGCGAAGCGGGCGCCGCGCCGCCGGAGCCCGCGCAGCAATCCGAGCGTGCGCAGTGCCAGGAATCCGGCGATGCCGTCCGTCCGGAGCTTGATCGCCCAGCCGAGCGGCGGCTTCCCGCGCGCGAGCCGGCGACGTTCCCGCGCCGCGAGCCGCGCCGCGAGCGAACGGCGGCAGGAGCCCGGCGAATTCCGGCAGTCCCGGCTTGAAGAAATCGTAGATGCGGACGACGTCGCCCGGGCCGGCCCCGAGCTCGCGTCTCACGCGGGCGAACCGGGCGGCCCGGGACTTGAGCGCGGCGACGCGGACCACGTCGTCGAACGCCATCCAGAGCGCCAGGTAGCGTGCCGTCTCGCGGGTGAGGGCGAAACGCTTCGCGCCGGACGGATCGGCGGAGCGCTCCGCCGCCAGCACGCGCGCTACGCGATCGAGATAGAGGTGGCCGTAGGCGCGATTCTGGAACTCGACCACCCGGGCGTGCCCGAGCGCGACGAATTCCTGCACCGGCGCGGGGAAATCCCGTGCGGACGAAATCGGGACACGGCAGCTTCTGCGCGGCGGGCGGTTCCTGACGCGGAGGCCGGTTGCGGCCATCGATCGCGGCGCAGGCCGCGGCAAATCCGGCGCGACTCGCGTCGGCGGCACGGTCGGAGCCTTGAATCACCGCGGCGCACACGTCGCGGCCGAAGGGCAGCACGCCAGACGCCGCCGCGGCGCCGAACATCACCGCGCTGACGACGGTGCCCGACTCGCGCGCGATCGCCGTCATGTCGAACGCCACGACGTCGCGGCTGTGCCGGCGCGCGACGTCGAGCAGGCGCGCCGCATCGAACCGGCCGTCCCCCAGCGGGATCTTCTCGGCGGTGGTGAGCGTGCGCGACGTCGATGCGACGAGCAGCGTCCGCTCCGGGCTCGTCATCCCGGCTTGCACCGTTCGCGCGGCTTCGAGGAGCTCCGAGGCGACGACGAGGTCGACGCGGCCCGGCACCGGCAGGAGCCCGAGGATCGGCGCGCGGCCGCCGAGGGCCGCAATCGGGACCGGATGGATCTCGATGTAATAGGTCGTGGCGCCCGTGCGCTGTGCGACGCCCGGGATCGAGGTGCTCTGGGCAGCGTACCCCGCCCGAGCGGCCGCGGCGATCAGCCACTCGGTGAGCACCCCGCCACCCTCGCCGCCCAGCGCCGCGATCAGGATCGAGATCGGTCGCGTGATCGGGATCACGGTGCCTGAACCATGCGAATGAATGCTTGCCGCACTCGCGTACCCAGGCGGTCGCGCCAGTTCGGATTGGCGATGACTTCGCCACGGTAGAAGGACGGGCAGAGCGCGGCGGCGTGGGCGTTCTCGCCGCACAGGCCGCAGCCGACGCACCCGTCGAGCACCGTGGCGACGGGGTCCGGTCGCAGCGGATCGGGGCTTTCCTTGAGCGACAGCGTCGGACATCCGGAGAGCCGGATGCACGAGTGATCGCCCGAGCACACGTCCTCGTCGACGCCGTACTTCACGCGCACCGTGCGCTTCCCGGCGCGTACGCGCCCCGCGAGCCACGGCTTGATCCGCCGCTGCCGCTCGAGCTGGCACTCGCCCTCGGCGACGATGACCTTGAGCCCAGCGAAATCGGTGGCGAGCGCCTCCGCCAGCGTCGCGCGCATGTCCGCCACGTCGTAGCTGTCGACCGCGCGCAGCCACTTGACCCCCATGCCCTGCAGCGTCCGCTCGATTGCGAGATTCGTGTGGACGAGGCTCGCGGCCTTGTCTTCCGCGGCCGACTTGCGCTCCTCCGACGGCGTCGAGAGGATATCCTGCGTGCCGGTCGCCGAGGTGTAGCCGTTCTTCATGATGAGCAGCACGGCGTCGTCGCCGTTGAAGAGCGCCGACTGCACGCCGGACACGACGCCGTTGTGCCAGAACCCGCCGTCGCCCATGATCGCGAGCGTCCGGCGCTCGAGCATCGGCGAGACGCCCGCCCGCGACGCGAGGCTCATCCCGTAGCCCAGGATAGTGTGTCCCGAGTTGAACGGCTCGAACGTCGCGAACGAGTGACAACCGATGTCGGCCGCGATGTGCAGGCGGCCGGTCTCCTGCTGCAGGAGCTTGAGCGCCGCGAACACCGGCCGCTCCGGACAGCCGATGCAGAACTGCGGCGGCCGCGCGGGCAGCGGCGCCGCGAGCTCGCGGGCGACGGCCGCGCGGCGGGCGGCGACGGCGTCGAGCCATGCGCGGCCCTCGGCCAGCGGCAGCTCGGGCGCGTGCCGGGCGAGAAACGCGGCGACGCCGCTCGCCATCACCTCGACCGTATACTCGCCGGCCATCAGCAGCAGGTCCTTCCCGTGCAGCGCCGTCGCGACCGCGCTCCGCCGAAGGATCGTCGCGATCTCCTGCTCGATGAACTCGGGCTGCCCCTCCTCGACGACGAGCACCGCGCGCTTGCCCTCGCAGAACGCGCGCACTTCGTCCGGCACGAGCGGACACGCGACGTTCAGCACATAGAGCGACGGCGCAGCCGCACCGAACTCGTCCGCCTGCCCGAGCTCCGCCAGCGCGCGAACCAGCGAATTGTAGAGGCCGCCCTGCACGACGATGCCCAGGTCGTCCCGCGTCCCCCGGATCCGTTCGTTCAGGCCGTGTTCGGTGATGAATCGGCGCGCCGCCGGCAGCCGGTCTTCCGCTTTCACCTTCTCGTGCCGGAACGTCGACGGCGGATGCGAGAGGCGTCCATAGTCGAAGGGCGCGGGCTCGCTCATCCGGTGGCGCGCGGAGGTCGGCGGCGCGACGTTGTCCTTGCAGACGAACGTCCCCCGAACATGGCATGCGCGGATGCGCAGTTGCAGGAGCACCGGCGTGTTCGCGGCTTCCGAGAGCGCGAATCCCGTTTCGACCATCCGCACCATGTGCGCGAGGTCGGGCCGCGGGTCGAGCAGGATCAAGGACGACTTGAGCGCGAACGCGAGCGTGCGCTCCTGGATCACGCTCGCGCCCTCGCCGTAGTCCTCGCCGATGACCACGAGCGCGCCGCCGGTGACGCCGGGCGACGCGAGGTTCGACAGCGCGTCGGCGGCCACGTTGGTGCCGACGATCGACTTCCACGTCACGGCGCCGCGCAGCGGGTAATGGATCGAAGCGCCCGAGCATCGCCGCCGCGGACGCCTCGTTCGCGCAGGCTTCGACGTGGACGCCGAGCTCGGCCAGGTAGTCCTTCGACTGGACGAGCACGTCCATGAGATGCGAGACCGGCGCGCCCTGGTAGCCACCCACGTAGGCGACGCCCGACTGCAATAGCGCCTTCGTGATCGCGAGGATGCCTTCGCCGTGGAACACCTCGCCCTGCCCGAGGCGAAGCTGCTGCGCTTCCCGGCTGAACGAGACTTCCATCGTCACTCCCCCGCGCGGCGCGCCCGATGGGAGCGCGGCGAAAACGTGCTCCGGTATCCGCAGAACGCGGGCGACCGGATACGCGCGAATCTATGCGCGGAGGAGCTATTTGTCTATAGCATGCTATTTACTATCGCTTATAGACCAAATGAATGCCGTCGCACCAAGGGCAGTCGATCCTGAAGATCGACGGTCTCACTGTCGGCGGAACCGGCTGACGGCTACAGCGGCGCGAGCGGGGTGATCGTCCCCTGAGTCTGGGGACCGCCGGCGTTGTTGCCGTGGATCGTGTTGTTGCCGCGCGAGAAGACCTGCGCGTTCACGCGCTGCGACAAGCCGAACTGCGCGTTGCCGACGATCAGGTTGTCGTCCGCCACCAGCTGCGCCGTCGGTGCGGTCGACGATGCTACGAGCCCGAGCATGGAATTGGCCGCGATGACGCTGTGCGCGACGGTGAGCGCCGGGACGCCGTTCTCGCCGATCGCCGCAATGCCGTAGCTGTCTGACGTCGGCGAAGTGTTGCGGTACACGAGCGAGTCGACGACGACGCCGCCTGACCGGGATTCGATGCCCAAAGCGCCGGTCTCCGCGACGACGCTGTTGCGCATCGCCAAGCCTCCGCCGTCGGCAACGATGACGCCGTACAACGCACCCACGATGAACGAGTCGACAACCGCCAGTCGGTTGCCGGACGAATACAGGTTGATCGCGCCAAGACCGGTCGCCTCCGCGA
Organism: uncultured beta proteobacterium; assembly: GCA_963734055.1. Lineage (GTDB taxonomy): Bacteria > Pseudomonadota > Gammaproteobacteria > Burkholderiales > Casimicrobiaceae > CAIWHR01. The sequence continues at coordinate 142,198 of CAVTFQ010000007.1, read as the reverse complement.
ACAACCGATCGACGACGATGTCGGCGGGGTAGTGAGACTGGATCCCGACATCGTTCGCGCGCAGCGTCGTATCGCGGACGGTGACCCGACTGCCCTCGCCCCTCGCAGTGATCGCTGCGAGGCTGCCAACGATCTCGCAGCGGTCGACGAGTACGTTGGCAGTCCTGCTGACGACTACACCGCCGCTCGAGTTGAGCAGCGTGAGTCCGCGCAACGTAACGTCAATTCCCGGCTGGCGGATTTCGACCGCCGGGGTTAACGCTGACGTAAGCGCCGCGTAGACGCTCGGCGGCGCGCTGAGCGTCACGGACCGCGTTATGACGACCGACCCGTACCCCGCCGAGTCGAGCGCGATGACTTCGCCGCCGTCCGCCGTCTGCACCAACGCCGCCGAGAAGCTCCGGCACGGCGCGACGCGCGTGCACGGGTTCGAGTCGACGCCGTAGGACGCGACGAACCTGCGCGGCGCAGTCGCCGCCGCCACTGTGGGCAAGACCATCGCGAGCGCCGCGCATGCGACGATCGTCCTGAAGATCATCCTGAAGTCGGTCATCTGCCCGCCTCCCTCACATCGGCGCAATCGGCGTAACCGTGCCGCTCAGTTGCGCGCCGCCGCCGTTGTTGCCTTGTACCGTGTTGTTCTGCCGCGAGTAGATCCGCGCCGCGCCCGTTTGCACGATGCCGAACCCGGCGTTGCGCGCGACGACGACGTCGGTCAGCGAGACCGTCACGTCACCCGGCGCGAGGCCGGCTGCGGCGAAAAGCCCGGTGCCGTTGTCGGCGATCGAGCTGGAGGTCATCGCGATCAATGCCTTGCCACCGGAGTCGTGGCCGTGCACATAGACACCGTACAGTGCGTTGCCGGTGATCGATGTCCGCGTCGCGAATACGCGCAGCACCCCCGTGGGGTCGCCGGTCTCGACGCTGAGGCCGGTGCCGGCGTTGCCGTCCATCGCAACGTCGATCAACGCCGCTTCGGTGTGAGAGCTGGGCCCGTCGTCCTGAACCACGAGGCCCCTGCCGTTGCCCCTGATCATCGTGCGGGCGATCGTCGCGCGCGCCCCATAGCTGATGAAGATGCCAGCGGCCATGTTCTGCTCGACGACGACGCGCTCCAGCGCGAGCCGCGCGATACCCATGGCGATGATGCCCTCACGATTCGCGCGGATCGTCGAATCCTTGATGCTCACCGTCGCGTTCGGCGCGAGCAAATAGACACCGATACTGCTGATGCTGCCGAATCCCGATACGATGCAACGCTCGATCGAAAGGCGCGCGCCGCTTGCGCTTTGCTCGAGCACAATGCCGTGAAGCCCGCCATCGCTCGTGATCGTCAGCCCTTGCAGCACGACTGCGGCGCCGGCTGCCTCGATGCTGATCCCGACGTGCGACCCGGGGTCGGGCTTGGGAACCGTTATGCCCGCGTAGATGCCCTCGGGCGCGCGGATCGTCACCGAGCGATCGATCGTCAGTCGTCCATAACCCGCGGAGTCTAGCGCCACGATCTCGCCTCCGCCGTCGGTCTGCTGGAGGGCCGCGGTGAAGCTGCGGCAGGGCGCATCGAACGCACATAGTGCGGCGTCGTCGCCATTGGATGCGACGAAGGTGCGCGGCGCGGCGCCGGCGGACTGCGCTATGGCGATGCCCAGCACCAGCACCGGCACGCGGAGTGTGTGAAGGAGAGATCTGCAGCGGGTCACGATCACCGTCCTAGACCTCGATGACAACGAACAGATGGTTTTTAGTCTATGCCTCGTCTGGCGCCCCCCCTTGATCTGGAACAAGCGGACAGGATTCGGAGCTTCGCGTACTATTTGTTCATTGCATATTCGCCAGGCTGTCGTCACGCTGATGAATATCGCCGACGTCGATCTCAACCTGCTGCAGACGTTCCACGTTCTCCACGCGGAGGGCAGCCTGACGCGCGCGGCGGTGCGTCTCGGCGTGTCTCAGCCGACCGTGAGTCACGCGCTGAAGCGACTGCGCGTGCTCTACAACGATCCGCTCTTCGTGCGCACGCAGCGCGGCGTGGCGCCGACGGCGAAGGCAGACCGGCTCGCCGAGGCCGTCCGGCATGCGCTTCACGTGCTCGACGTCGCGATCCAGGAGGGCGTTCGCTACGACCCGGCGTCGTCCGACCGGACGTTCCGACTGCACATGAGCGACATCGGCGAGACGATATTCCTGCCGCGACTCCTGGCGGCGCTCGCCAGGCAGGCACCCAACGTCCGGATCGAGACGTTCCAGTTCGACGACGGCGACATGGGGTCCGCGCTCGAGAGCGGGCGGATCGACCTCGCGGTGGGTTACATCCCGTCGCTGGCCGAGTTCGAGCGGATGCCGCTCCTCTCCGAGCACTACGTCGTCCTGATGCGCGCCGGACATCCGGACGCGAAGCGGGCGCCGACGCGCGCCTCGCTCGCGCGGCTCCGCTACGCCGTCGTGCGCTCGCACGGGGCTACGGCGCGCGCGCTGAAGGCGCTGGGCCTCTCGGCCAACATACGGCTCTCGATGCCACACTTCCTCGTGCTGCCACCGATCCTCGCCGAGACCGACCTCGCGGTCGTGATGCCGGCGCGACTGGCCGAGGTGTTCCGCGCGCTCGGCGATTACGCGGTGTGGCGGCCCAAGGTGGGATTGCCGGCCTTCGACGTCAGCGTCCACTGGTCGTGGCGCTTCGCCGGCGATCCCGGCACGCGCTGGCTGCGCGAGCTCATCGTCGACCTGTTCGGGGAGAAGTAGGCTCGCGCGATTACACTGAACGGTTCCGTTTTCGTCGCCGGCCCATGCTTCGCTACCTGATCGCGGAGCGAATCGAGCGCACGCTGCTGCGCCACGGGCGCGGAGCCGCCACGCCGTTGCTCGCGGGGGTGCTGGCTTTTGTCTGCACCGCCACGATGTCGGTTCCGGTCACGGCGGTCATCGTGCCCGCAGTGCTCGTCGCGCGGAGGCGCTGGAAGGCGATCGTGCTGCTCGCCGCACTGGGCAGCGCGCTCGGGGCGACGCTACTGGTCGGGATCTTCCAGCACTGGGGCTGGGATCAGGTCTACACGGCGTTCCCCGAGATGCGCGAGTCGCGCTCGTGGCTGCGCGTGACCGGGTGGGTGGCCCGGTGGGGCGTGCCGGCCCTCTTCGTCGTCGCGGCGCTGCCGCTGCCGCAGACGCCCGCGCTGATCTTCCTCGCCGTGGGCCAGGAGCCGGAGGTGCAGGTCCTGCTCGCTATTCTCGCCGGCAAGCTGATCAAGTACACCGTTGTAGCCGCGGCGGTGCTGGCCTTCCCCGAGCGCTTCGGCATGGGGTCGGACCACGGCCGAACCGTGGCGCCCGGACGCGGCGGATCATGACCTACCGGCTGCCCACGATGTCGCGGTCGTTACGCGCCTGGATCGGGCGCACGTTGTTTGAATAGATCCGACCGAAGCGCGCGATCGACTCGCCCGAGAGCGTCGTCGGCGTCTTGAGCACGAGCCACGTGACGTTCTCGGTGCACGGCGGCGTGCTGAGCGACCCTTCGTACTGGTAGTAGTCCTTGTTCTTCGGCAGGAGCCCGAGCGCGTTGATCTGGGTCCCGTCGACGACGACCTCCTTCCCCTTCGTCACGGGCAGGTTCTTCCACAGCGTCCTGATCACCTCGTTCTCGTTGCCCTGGTCAAGAAACACCGCGACGATGGCGAGCTTGCCGTTGTCGCCCTTGTGCACGAGGTGCGCGGACATGTCGTGGCCCTTGCCGTCGATCTTCTCCTCGCTCGGCTTGTGGAAGTCGATCGAGACGAGCTCGTAGCGCTTGCCGCTGACCGTGAGGAAACTGCCTGGCGGGTAATTGACCTGGATCGTGGTCCCCGTATCGACAATGCGGATCGGAACCGGCTTGTAGTTGAAAAGGAGCGGCGCGATGTCGCCCTTGCGCACCTTGGAATCCGGGATGTCGATCGGCGACTGGAGCTGACCCGTGCCGCACGTTGCGTTGTCCTTGCCGAGCTTTCCCCACTTCGCGGGGCCGTTCGGGCCCGTGTAGGCCCAGTTGGTATCGGCGGCGACGCCGGCGCCAGCGACGATCCACAGACCGGCCGCGACGATCGCCGCGAGTGTCATCCCGACGTTGCGCTTCATCCGATGCCCCCTTCTTCGCAGCAGCGCAGGGCGAGGTCCCCGCGGGTCGGCGCGAAGCATACCGCAACGGCGCCACGTTTGCCGGCGGCCGATAGCGGCCCGCCGCGGCGCGGGACGGGAGGCTCAGGGCCTGACGACGAGCTTCGCGATCATGCCGTCGTGGTAGTGCCCCGGCTCGTTGCAGAACATGACGTACGTGCCGGGCCCCAGATTCAGCGTGAGCTCGCCCGTCTTGCCGGGCGCGAGATTGGAGATCTCGCCCAGCCGCCGGATGTCGTGTTCCTTGACCCGATCGTGCTTCGCGTCGAACGGCAACTTGCCGCTCTCGCGAACGACGACAACTTCGTGCGTGAGCGTCTTCGATTCGTTGACGGCCTCGAACTTGATGCGGCCGGGCTTGACCGCTGCTTGATCGACCACGATTCGCATGTGCCCGACCGATGGGTCGGTCGTAGCGTCCTCAAGCTTGAGCGACACGACGTGCGGAGGCACGATGGCACCGGCGGCACCGGCGAAGAGAACGAGAGAGAGCGCAGCAACGACAGCCGATCGGAGTCTCATCGAAAGGATCCTGGGAAGAGTCGGAGTGGAAGGATGCGCGGTCGATACCCCGCGCGACCGATTGGACGGCCGCGGTGGCCAAAGGTTCACCCGGCAGACAGGCGGCTCGGGTCGCGGTCGTTCCCGCGGGCACCGCATGACACCTCTGCCCTGCCGCCCGTACCGGCCGGCCGGCGCCTCGTCACCCCTTCGGCCGCCTGTCGACCACGCGCTTCGCCTTGCCGATCGAGCGCTCGACGCTGCCCGGCGGAACGACGCGCACGTCGGCCGTCACGCCGATCATGCTCTTGATCAGGTGCGCGAGCTTCTTCCCGGCCGCGTCGCCGTCGGCCGCGCCGGAGCCGGGCGAGCGCTCGACCTCGACCGCCATCTCGTCGAGATTGCCGGGACGCGTGATGACGAGCTGGTAGTGCGGCTCCAGCGTGCGGTCCTTCAGGATCAGCTCCTCCACCTGCGAGGGAAACACGTTGACGCCGCGGATGATCAGCATGTCGTCCGAGCGGCCGGTGATCTTCTCCATCCGGCGCATCGAGCGCGCGGTCGGCGGCAGGAGCCTGGTCAGGTCGCGCGTGCGGTAGCGGATCATCGGCAGCGCCTCCTTCGTGAGCGACGTGAACACGAGCTCGCCCTTCTCGCCTTCCGGCAGCACCTGGCCCGTCTCCGGGTCGATGATCTCCGGGTAGAAGTGGTCCTCCCAGACCGTGAGGCCGTCCTTCGTCTCGATGCATTCCTGCGATACGCCCGGGCCGATGATCTCGGACAGGCCGTAGATGTCGATCGCGTCCATCGCGAGCTTGCCCTCGATCGCCGTGCGCATAGCAGGCGTCCACGGCTCGGCACCGAAGATGCCGACCTTGAGCGAGGTCTTGCGGGGATCGATTCCTTGCCGCTCCATCTCCTCGGCGATCGCCAGCATGTACGAGGGCGTCACCATGATGATGTCCGGCTTGAAGTCGGTGATCAGCTGGACCTGCCGCTCGGTCATGCCGCCCGACATCGGGATGACCGTCGCGCCGAGCTTCTCGGCACCGTAGTGCGCGCCAAGGCCCCCCGTGAAGAGCCCATAGCCATAGGCGACGTGGATGATGTCGCCGGCCCGGCCGCCGGCCGCGCGGATCGAGCGCGCCATCACGGTCGCCCACGTGTCGATGTCCTTCGCCGTGTAGCCGACGACCGTGGGCTTGCCCGTCGTCCCCGACGACGCGTGGATGCGCACGACCTTCTCGCGCGGCACCGCGAACATCTTGAAGGGGTAGTTGTCGCGCAGGTCGCTCTTGACGGTGAACGGGAACTTCGCGAGGTCGTCGAGCGACTTCAGGTCGCCGGGCCGGACCCCCGCTTCGTCGAACATGCGCCGATAGTGGGCAACGTTGTCGTACGCATGCGCAAGCGTCCACTTGAGGCGCGAGAGCTGCAGGGCGACGAGCTCGTCGCGGCTTGCCGTTTCGATCGGCTCGAGATCGCCGGGGGCGGGTTTCCTCACGGGCATGATCGCTCTCCCTCGTCCGTCGACGTCAGACACCGCAGCAGGGCGTCAGCGAGCCCCCGTTCGTGAGCACCGAGTAATAGCCGATCGTATTGTTGTTCGCGGTGTAGATGGCGGCCACCCCGGCACCTCCCATGTCGAAAACCGTAACGGAATACGTTATGGTGTTGCCGTCGGACAGGATGCTCGACGCCGCGCCGGCCAGGGCCGTGACCGACATCGCCGTCCCGTCGCCCGTGAGGATCGATCTCGCCACCGACACGGTCATCGACCCGGCATCGGCCTTCGCGATGACGCCGGTCTGATTGTTGGCGATCGTGCTCCCCGCAATGGAGATTCGGGTCTCGCCGGAACTCTGGAAGCCGTTGATGCCGGCAAAGCCATTGTTTCGAATCACCGTGTCCCGGATGACCACGCGGCTGTCGTTCGTCCTTCAGCACCATCCCCGAGTTCGCGATGTTCGCGATCTCGCAGCCCTCGATCGTCAGCAGGGCGCCCTGGTTGAACTCGATGCCGTAGAAGCCTCCCTGGCCATTGATCGTCAGGCCGCGGAGCGCCACCGTAATTCCCGCGCCGTCGATCGTGATGCCCGTCCCCGAGGTCACCGTGATTCCCGCATACACACCGGGCGGCGCGACGATCGACACCGACTGGGCGATCGTGACCGGACCGTAGCCCGCGGAATCGAGCGCGATGACCTCGCCCTTGGCCGCCGTGTTCGCGATGGCCGTGGCGAACGAGCGGCAGGGCTGAGCGCGGCTGCACGACCAGGTGTCGCTGCCGTTCGAGGCGACGAAGGTGCGCTGCACAAGTGCGAGCGCGGCATTCGACGTGCAGAGTACGAGCAGGAATGCGCTTGCGGCGATGACTTGCTTCATGGCATGGCCTCCCCCTCTACGACATGGCCCTTGATCCGGTAGCTCTTTCCGCGGAACAGCGCGATCGCCTCGCCGCGCTGGTTCGTCACCTCGATGTCGTAGACTCCGGTGCGCCCCGCCATGCTGCGCTCGTGCGCAACGGCGGTGAGCACGTCGCCTTCGCGCGCCGGCGCGAGGAAATCGATCCCGCAGCCCGACGCGACGGTGTTCAGGTTGTAGCTGTTGCACGCGTAGGCGAATGCGCTGTCGCAGAGCGTGAAGATGAAGCCGCCGTGGCAGATCGCGTGGCCGTTCAGCATGTCGGCGCGGACCGTCATCGCGAGCTCTGCGCGGCCGGGCGCGACCCGAAGGATCCGCATGCCGAGGCGCTGCGACGCGTCGTCGCGCGCCCACATGGCCTGAGCGACGCGCTCCGCCAGCGCCTGCGCCTCCGCCGCGGAGAGCGCCGGATGGTGCTCACCCACTTGGGCATCCCCTTCCGAAGGTATCTTGCGCAAGAGCGGGCGAGAAACGGCGCACTGCCTTGTCGCATCGCTCGCGCATGTTCTCGATATGCGCTTCGCGCTGCTTCGCGCATTGCGCCGTTTTCGCCGCTCGTGCATTGACGGCGATAGCTCGCGCACAAATCATGGCAAGCTACCTTCGGAAGGGGACGCCAGCGCCCCTCCGGTCGCGGCCCGGCGCGCGACCAGCGGGGAGATACGGTAGCGGTCCTCGCCGTAGTGCGCGCCGAGGTGGGCGATCACGTCGCGCACCATCGCCGCGCCGATCGTGTCGCCCCATGCGAGCGGTCCTAGCGGATAGTTGACGCCCTGCTTCATCGCGAGATCGATCGCGGCGGGCGCGGCGACGCGCTGGCCGACCGCGTCGGCCGCCTCGTTCGCGAGCGCCGCTACGACGCGCATCACGGCGAGGCCGGCGACATCGTCGAGTCGGCTGACCGCGAACCCCGCCGCCGCCAGCGCGCCCACGGCCGCCCTGTACGCATCGTCGCCGCAGCAGTCGGCGCGCGCGACCGCGAGCCGCTGCGCCTTCGCGTAATCGTGCGCGAGATCGAACAGGACGAGATCGCGGACGCCGGTCGCGACAACGCGCGAGGTCGCGGTGCGGCCGTCGGTCAACGCGAGCCAGGCGCCGCCGCCCTTTCCTGCAACGTGGATCGCGCCGGCCGGGAACCGCGAATCGGCGCGCTCGCGCGCGACCGCGAGACCGGCAGACGCCATGCGGTCGGCAAGCGGCGACGCAATGCCGAGCTCGCCGTGCACGGTCACCGCACTTGGCTTCTCCTGCGCCGCCTCGGCGCGCGGCTCCGGCTTCACGGCGCCGGCCGCGTAATCGTAGAAGCCGCGGCCGGTCTTGCGGCCGAGCCAGCCCGCGGCGACCAGTTCCTGCTGGCGGATCGAGGGCGCGTAGCGCGGATCGTGGAAGTACGCTTCCCAGATGCTCCTCGTCACCGCGAAATTGACGTCGAGCCCGATCAGGTCCATGAGCTCGAACGGCCCCATCCGGAAGCCGCCGGCCTCCCGCAGCACCGCGTCGAGCGTCGCCGCGTCGGCGGCGCCTTCGTGCAGCAGCCGCAGCCCCTCGCCGTAGAACGGACGCGCGCAGCGGTTGACGATGAAGCCAGGCGTCGAGGCCGTGCGCACCGGCGCCTTGCCCCAGGCCGCGGCGGTCGCGAACACGGCCTCCGCGACGTCGGTCGCCGTTGCGAGCCCGCTCACGATCTCGACCAGAGGCATGACCGGCGCCGGATTGAAGAAGTGCATGCCGACGACGCGACCGGGATGCTTCAAGCCCGCGGCGAGCTCGGTGATCGACAGCGACGACGTGTTGGTCGCCAGGATGCACTCGGGCGCGACCACGTTCTCGAGCCGGGTGAAGAGCTCGCGCTTCGCCGCGGCGTCCTCGACGATCGCCTCGACGACGAGCTGCGCGACGCACGCGTCGGGCAGCGTGACGACGGTCGTGATGCGGCCGACCGCGGCCTCCGCCTCGGCTTGCGCGAGCCTGCCTTTCGCAACGAGCTTGCCGAGCGCCTCCGCGATGCCCGACTTCGCCGCGTCGGCGGCGCCGAAGCGCGTATCGTGGAGCTGCACCTTGTGGCCGGCGAGCGCCGCGATCTGTGCGATGCCTGCGCCCATCGCCCCGGCGCCGATCACGGCGACAGTCGTGTCGGCGGACAGGGCGGGCGTCATCGGCGGCCTCGCTCTAGCGACCGCTGAAGTTCGGCGGACGCTTCGCCATGAACGCGGCGACGCCCTCGCGGTAATCGTCCGAGGCGCCGAGCTCGCGCATGAAGTCGCGCTCGAGGTCGAGCTGCGCCTCGAGCGTGTTGCCGGCGCTGGCGTAGAGCGCCTGTTTCGTCCGCGCGAGACCGCGTGTCGGCGCCTGCGCGAAGTGCGCAGCGAGACGGTCGGCCGTCGCCGCCAGTTCGGCATCCTCGACGCATTGCCAGATCAGTCCCCACGCGGCCGCCTGCTCGGCGCTGATCTTCTCGCCGAGCAGCGCGATGCCCATCGCCCGCGCGGTCCCGGCGAGGCGCGGAAGAAAATACGTACCGCCCGTGTCGGGAATCAGGCCGAGCTTCGCGAACGCCTCGATGAAGCTCGCCGACTTCGCCGCGATCACGAGGTCGCACGCGAATGCCAGGTTCGCGCCCGCGCCGGCGGCGACGCCGTTCACCGCGCAGATCACGGGCATCGGCAGCGAGCGCAGGGCGAGCACCAGCGGCTTGTAGTTCCGCTCGATCGACGCACCGAGATCGACGGGGGCGTCGCCCGCGGCGACCGCGCGGTCCGAGAGATCCTGGCCGGCGCAGAAGCCACGCCCCGCCCCGGTCAGGAGCAGCACGCGCGCGCTCGAGTCGTCGCGAACGCGTCCAAGCGCGTCGCGCACCTCGGCGTGCATCGCGTCGTTGAAGCTGTTGAGGCGGTCCGGCCGGTTGAGCGTCAGCCGCGCGACACCACCCTCGATCCCGAACAGAATGTGCTCGAAGCCCATGCCGGCGCGCTCAAGCCCGCTAGACGTGCCGCCGATGCTGGACGACGCGGAACCGCGAGGCGACGTAGGCCGCGTCGGTCAGCGCCGCATTGGCCGCCGGATTGGCGCCGGTACCGTGGAAATCGGAGAACGCCGCCGACTGGTTCACGTAGACGCCGCCGGTCAGGTTGATCGACAGAGCGACGCCCGCGTCCTCGGCGATCGCGACGGCGCGATCGATGACCGCGTCGTCCTTGGAGTACACCGACAGCGTCAGCGCGCCCTTCTTCAGCACGGCGTCCTTCGCGATCGCGAGGCTCTGGGCCGTGTCCTTCGTCGAGATCACGAACGCGATGGGTCCGAACCATTCCTCGAGGTACTTGGCCGATTCGGCTGCCGTGAGCTTGACGAGCAGCGGAGTACGGACCGTCGCATCGGGGAACTGCGGATGGGCGATCGACCGCATGTCGAGCACGATCGGCCCGAGCGAGCGCGCGGCATCGATCCGTTTCAGCACGTCGTCGTTGACGACGGCTCCGAGGAACTCGACCGCGCGCACCGGGTCGGCGAGAAGCTTTTGCACGCCGTCGGCCAGGCCCGCCGCCACCTGGTCGAACGTGAGATGGCCCTCCTCCGTGTCGATGCCGCCCTCCGGGATGTAGATATTCTGCGGCGCCGTGCACATCTGGCCCGTGTAGAGCGACAGCGAGAACGCGACGTTGCGCACGAGTCCCTTGAAGTCGGCCGCCGAGTCGACGACGATCTGGTTGACGCCGGACTTCTCGGTGAACACGTGGGCCTGCCTGGCGTTCGCCTCGAGCCAGTTGCCGTTTGCCGCGCTCCCGGTGAAGTCGATCAACTTTACGTCGGCGCGCAGCGCCAGCTTCTGCGCCGTATCGTCACCCGCCGCATGCGCGACCAGCGTCACGACGTTCGGATCGAAGCCGCCTTCGGCCAGCACCTCGCGCGCGATCTTCACGGTGAGCGCGAGCGGCAGGATCGCCGCGGGATGCGGCTTGACGACGACCGCGTTGCCGGTGGCGAGGTCCGCGAAAAAGCCGGGAAAGCCGTTCCAGGTGGGAAACGTCGTGCAGCCGATCACGAGGCCGATGCCGCGCGGGCACGACGCGGAAGCGCTTCTCCATGCGGATCGGCTCGTTCTTGCCCTGTGGCTTCTCCCAGTGTGCCTTCGCCGGCACGCGCCGCATCTCGTCCCACGCGTAGGCGACGGCCTCGAGCCCGCGATCCTGCGCGTGCGGCCCGCCGGCCTGGAACGCCATCATGAACGCCTGCCCCGTCGTGTGCATCACCGCGTTGGCGAACAGGAAGCTCTGCTTGTTGATCCGAGCGAGCGTCTCGAGGCACACGCCGACCCACGCCTCCGGCCCTGCCTTGCGCCACGATTCCTGCGCCGCGCCGATCGCCGCGAACAGCGCCTCGAGGTCGACCTTCGGGTAGGTGATGCCGAGCGCAAGGCCGTAGGGCGACCGCTCGTTGCCGACGCGGCCCACGGTGCCCCGCTGCTCGAGGGGGAAGGGCTTGCCGAGCAGGGCATCGAACGCCGCCCTGCCGGCCTCCGCGGCGCCCTCGCCGTACACCTTCGGGCTCGCGGACTCCGGATACGGGCTCCAGTAGCCGCGCTCCGCGATGGCCTCGAGCGCGCGGTCGAGCGTTGCCTTGTGGCGTTCGAAAAAGGGGTGTGACACGGGGACTCCTCGGTCAATCCGCGAAACCGCGAGGCGGAACGGTAGTGTAATGACTCGCGCGCCGGCCCGGTAGCTCGGCCCGGCGCGCATCAGCCGGTTTGGTCGTAATCGACAGTGACCTTGTCCGACGCCGGGTAGCTCTGGCAGGTGAGCACGAAGCCGCGCGCGACCTCGTAGTCCTCGAGGGCGAAGTTGACGTCCATGTCGGCCTCCCCCGCGACGAGTTTCGCGCGGCAGGTCGAGCACACGCCGCCCTTGCACGAGTACGGCAGCTCGATCCCCGCCCGGAGCCCGGCCTCGAGAATGCTCTCCTTGCCTTTCTCGAGGGTGAACGTCCGCGTGGCGCCGTCGAGGATGACGGTGACCTCGCACTCGGTATGACCCGGTTCCGGCGCCTTCCCCGGCTTGTGCTCGTGCTTCGGAATGCTCGCGGCGAAGCGCTCGATCCGCACCTTCGACTCGGGATAGCCGCGCGCGGCGAGCGCCGCGGCAACCGACCGCATCATCCCGTCGGGGCCGCACAGATAGACCGCGTCGACCCGGTCGAGGTCGACCCAGTGCGCGAGCAACGCGTCCGCCTTCTCGCGGTCGATGCGACCGTGAAGGAGCGGAATGTCCTGCGCCTCGCGCGAGAGCACGTGCACGAGATTGAATCGCGCGAGGTAGCCGTCCTTGAGCGCGGCCAGCGCCTCGCGAAACATGACGGTGCCCGACGCGCGATTGCCGTAGAACAGCGTGAATTCCGACGCCGGCTCGCTCGCGAGCGTCGTCGCGATGATCGAGACGATCGGCGTGATCCCACTGCCCGCCGCGAAGGCGACATAGTGACGCGCGCGGGCCGGGTCCGGCGCGACGCCGAAGTGGCCCATCGGCAGGGTGACGTCGAGGGATGCGCCGGCGGCCAGCGTGTCGTTGGCCCACGTCGAGAACACGCCGCCCGGGCTCCGCTTCACCGCGATCCGGAGCTTGCCCTCCTGCGCCGGCGAGCAGATCGAATACGAGCGGCGGACATCCTGCCCGTCGATCGTCGCGCGCACGGTGAGATGCTGGCCCGCGTCGAACCGGAACTGCGGCGCGAGCGCGCTCGGCACGTCGAACGTGAGCGCGACGGCGTCGCGCGTCTCGCGCTCGACGGTGGCGAGCTTGAGCAGGTGGAACTTGCTCATCGCGGAAGGTTGTCGTCCCCGCGCATGAGAGGACCCAGCGACGTCGAAAGTCGCTGGATTCCCGCCTTCGCGGGAATGACGCTTGCCTTGAGCGTCACCAGCATCAATGCGGCTTGAAGTAGTCGAACGGCTCGAGGCACGCGTCGCAGCGGTACTGCGCCTTGCAGGCAGTCGAGCCGAACTGCGAGAGCATGCGCGTCCGTTCGGACCCGCAGCGGGGACACGGCACGACAACCGCCGCGCGGCGCCGCGAGCGCAGCGCCGAGACGTCGACCGGCACTGCGGCCGAGCGCCCGGTGGGCGGAGCGATGCCGAAGCCGCGAAGCTTCTCCCGGGCCTCCGGAGCGATCCAGTCCGTGGTCCACGGCGGCGCGAGCTGCGTCTCGAGGCGGAACCGCGCGACTCCCGCCGCCGCCAGCGCTTCGCGGATGCCGGCCATGATGAGCTCGGTCGCGGGGCACCCCGAATAGGTCGGGGTCACGCGGACGACCAGCGTCGCCGGATCCTCGCGGTCCCATTCGATCGCGCGGACGATCCCGAGCTCGACCACCGACACGATCGGGATCTCGGGATCGGGTACCGCGTCGAGCGCGCGCCGGATCGCGTCGAGCGAGGGCGGCGGCACGCCCGCCGCGGCCCTGGCCGCCGTCGCCGCGACTGCCTGCTGCTCGGCCGTGGTCATCGCGGACTCACCAGTGGGCGCCGGGATAGGCGCGCTGCAGGAATTGCATCTCGGCGAGCAGGTACCCGAGATGCTCGGTGTGCACGCCCTGCTTGCCGCCCTTCTGCATGTGCGCATCGGCCGGCAGCGCGAGCGTCGCCTCCTCGAGCACGGCGGCGACACGCTCGCGCCACGGCGCGGCAAGCGTGCGCACGTCGGCGACGATGCCGGCTTCGGCGAGCGGCAACTCGGCCGGATCGACGACGAACATCTCGCCCGTGTACGTCCAGAGCGCGTCGATCGCCGTCTGCATCTTCGCGCGGGATTCGTCGGTTCCGTCGCCGAGCCGCACCACCCAGTCGGCCGAGCGCTCGACGTGGTACGCGACCTCCTTCGCCGACTTTGCGGCGATCTCCGCGATCCGCGCGTCGCGCGAGCGCATGAGCGCGTGGAGCGCGAGCTCGTGCCACGCGTCGAACAGGAACTGCCGCGCCATGGTGTCGGCGAAGTTGCCGTTCGGCTGCTCGACGAGCAGCAGGTTGCGATACTGGCCGCCGTCGCGCAGGTACGCGAGCTGGTCCTCGTCGCGGCCCGCTCCCGCGTAGCGGCTCTCGACCTCGCCGGCGTAGGCGTACCACAGGCGCGCCTGCCCGAGGAGATCCAGCCCGACGTTGGTGAGGGCCAGGTCCTCCTCGAGGATCGGACCCTTCCCGACCCAGGCGCCGAGCCGCTGCGCGAGCACGAGCGGCGAGTCCGCGAGCCGCAGGAGCGCGTCGAAGAGCGAGCGGTCGTGCGTCGGGCCCATCACAGATGCTTCACTTCATCGGGCATCGGGAAGAACGTCGGGTGCCGGTAGACCTTGCTGTTGGCGGGCTCGAACAGCGCTTCCCTGTCGCCGGGCGACGAGGCGGTGATGTCGGACGAGCGCACGGCCCAGATCGACACGCCCTCGTTGCGGCGCGTGTAGACGTCGCGCGCGTTCTTGACCGCCATCGCCGCGTCGGCCGCGTGCAGGCTGCCGACGTGCTTGTGGGCGAGCCCGTGCTGCGAGCGGATGAAGATCTCCCACAACGGCCATTCGCTGCTCATCGCTCATTCTCCAATGGGGTGTTGGTCGTCCTCGCGGACGCGGGGACCCGGAGCTTTCGAGGAACGACACTGTATCCGCCCTCGCGGGATGACGACCTGGCAATGCGTCTCTCTGCGCATGGGCATCATGCCGCCTTCGCCGCCGCCCGCGTGGCCTGCCTCTCCGCGTGCGCCATCGCCGCCTCGCGCACCCACGCGCCGTCCTCCCAGGCCTTCACGCGCGTCGCGAGGCGATGCCGGTTGCACGGGCCGTTGCCCTTGATCACTTCGTAGAACTCGGTCCAGTCGATCGCGCCGAAGTCGTAATGGCCGCGCTCCGCGTTCCACTTGAGGTCGGGATCGGGGACCGCAATTCCGAGATAGTCGGCCTGCGGCACCGTCTGGTCGATGAACCGCTGTCGGAGCTCGTCGTTCGAGAGGATCTTGATCTTCCACGCGGCCGACTGCGCGCTGTGCACGCTCTCGGCGTCGGGCGGCCCGAACATCATCACCGAGGGCCACCACCAGCGGTTCAGCGCATCCTGCGCCATTGCCTTCTGCTCGGGCGTGCCACGGCAGAGCGCGAGCATGATGTCGTAGCCCTGTCGCTGGTGGAAGCTCTCCTCCTTGCAGATGCGGACCATCGCGCGCGCGTATGGCCCGTACGAGCAGCGACAGAGCGGAATCTGGTTCATGATCGCCGCGCCGTCGACGAGCCAGCCGATCGCCCCGACGTCGGCCCAGGTCAGGGTCGGATAGTTGAAGATGCTCGAGTACTTGGCACGGCCCGCGTGCAGGTCCTCGACCATTCGGTCGCGCGAGACGCCGAGCGTCTCCGCCGCCGCATACAGGTAGAGGCCGTGCCCGCCTTCGTCCTGCACCTTGGCCATCAGGATCGCCTTGCGCTTGAGCGACGGCGCACGCGTGATCCAGTTCCCCTCGGGCAGCATGCCGACGATTTCCGAGTGCGCGTGCTGCGAGATCTGCCGGACGAGTGTCCGGCGGTACGCCTCCGGCATCGCGTCCTTCGGCTCGATCTTGACGTCGGCGTCGATGCGCGCCTGGAACGCACGCTCGTCGGACGACATCTCGGCCGCCGTGGCGACCGCCTTCACGCCGGTGTCGACCATCTGCGCGTACATGCAACCTCTCCTCCGTTCCGCGAGGCTCGGGCCGGCCCCGCGCGAGCGCAAAACGATACACTTCCCAGGCGAATCGTGCAAATTGTGTATCATATTTCCGCCATGCGCGCGCCCGCCCCTTCGTCCGCCGATCCGCAGGTCTCGCGCTGGATCGCCCGCGAGCTTGCGCTGGCCCGGCCGCGGGCGCCGTCGCTCGTCATCACCGTCTGGGGCGACGCGATTGCCCCCCACGGCGGTGCGGTGATGCTGCCGGGACTTCTCCGGCTCCTGCGGCCGTTCGGGATTAACGAGCGGCGGGCGCGGACGAGCATCTTCCGCCTGACCCGCGAAGGCTGGCTGGCCGCGCGGCGGATGGGCCGGCGCAGCCTCTACCGGCTCACCGCGGACGGCGCCCGGCGCTTCGAGCAGGCGTACCGGCGGATCTACGCCGCCGCCCGTCGAAGCATGGGACGGCTCGTGGGAGCTGGTGGTGGCCGACGGCCGGGAAGCGCGCCGCCGGCAGGCGCTGCGCGATCTCCTGCGCTGGGAGGGGTATGGCGTGTTCGGGCCCGACGTCTACGCGCGGCCCGCCCAGCCAGGTCGGCGCCCTGCCGACGCGCGTGGAAACGGCCGCGGGCGCTGCGCGGGTTATCGCTGTTCGCGCGCGCGACGACGCGGCGCTCGGCGGCGGTTCGCTCGCCGCGTCGGTCGCGCGCGCCTGGGACCTGGCCGCCATCGGCGCCGACTATCGGCGCTTCCTCCGCCGGTTCGGCGGCGTGATCGAGCGCTTCCGCGTCGTCGGTGCGGACGCGCACGATCCCGAGCAGTGCTTCATCGTGCGCACGCTCCTGGTCCACGCGTATCGCCGCGTGCTGCTGCGCGATCCGCGGCTGCCGGCCGAGCTCCTGCCGCTCGACTGGCCCGGCGCCGCCGCGTTCGCGCTCTGCCGCGACTTCTACCGTCTCACGCATGCGTGCGCGGAGCGCCATCTGCTGGCCGTGCTCGAGGGCCCGCGCGGCAGGCTGCCGCCGGCCGACGCTTCGTTCTACGAGCGCTTCGGGGGGCTTTCCGACTGATCTGCCCAAGGACGCCGCGCGGTCGATGGGCGCGCGATCGGCAAGGAGCCGCCCCGCCCCGCTCCGACCCTGCGCAGACGCTCGGACTTGGCCAGGGCAGCGGTTCAACGCGGCGGTTCGGCGACGGCGCAGAAGGCCAGAACAGCGCTGACCCTTCTGCTACTGAATCAGGTCGTCTGTGCGCAGCAGCACTGTCTGCGGGATCGTGATACCAAGTGCCTTCGCGGTCTTGAGATTGATGACCAGGTCGAACTTGGCTGGTTGCTCGACCGGAAGGTCGCTCGCCATCTCGCCTTTGAGGAGCATGTCCACGTACGCTGCAGCGCGTCGATAAACGGCGTTCAGGCTCGGTCCGTAGGCAATGAGCCCCCCGGACTCCGCGAAATCCCGGTAGATGGAAACCACGGGCAGATGTTGCTTCGCGGCGAGGTCGAGGATCTGCCGCCGATGCTTCGTGATCGCTCCGTCGTCCATGACGAACAGGGCTTCCGACCCGGCGCGTGACGCTGCTTCGATGGCGCCCGCATAATCGTTCGGGTCGTGCACCGGAAGACGGGCGAACTTCAGACCGAGTTGCTCGCCTTTGCGTTCGACCTCGTTGACGATCACGACCGCGCCCGCGTTGTCGCCCTGGTAGAGCGCCGCCATCCGCGAGATCTTCGGAAGCGTCTCTCGCAGCAACTCGACGCCCTTGGGCCCGAGCGCATCGGGCATGAAGCTCAGTCCCGTGACGTTCCCGCCGGGATGGGCGAGGCTGGCCACGAGACCGGATTTGACGGGATCGGCTACCCGCATCATGACGACCGGGACGGTTCGGGTGGCTCTCTTGGCGGCCTGGGCGGCCGGCGTATTGACCGCCACGATCACGTCGACCTTGAGCCGCAGAAGCTCCTCGACAAGAGTCGGAAGCCGCTCGTTGTGTCCTGCCGCATCCCGCAGCTCGATGCTGATATCGCTTCCCTCGACGTAGCCGAGCTTGCGAAGCTCGTCGCGAAAGGTCTCGAGCAAGCCTGGCTGCAGGTCCTGGGCCAGAATACCGATCCTGCGGGTGGATTTCATCTGCTGCCCGCGCACCACCAAAGGTATCGCAGCCAGCAGCAGTGTCGCGACCAGGAACGTGCGACGCGGAAGCATTGTCGAGCCTGTGAGGGCGGAATTTGGCTTCGGGTCGAAGAGCGTGCCGCGGTGGCAGCGAGTATAGCGTTGCCCTGTCCGCCCTCCGACTCACCTGACCGGAGGGATGTGCGCGCGGACGCGCGCGACGGTGAAGTGCCTGGCCGCCGCTGCCCACTGCGAGTCGATCGTGGCGAAGCCGAACCCGCGCAGATCGAGTCCGAGGTTCGTCACGTAGACGAATCCGTCGGCAAAGACGAGACTCGCCGGGAACAGCAGGCCGGCCGGCGCGCCGCGCGGATCGAGCCCGTCGAAGTCGCCGAGCTTGGCGATCACCTTGCCCGACGGATCGAGGACGACAATCTCGTCGGACTGGTTCGCCGCAATCCAGAGGTTGTCGGCGCCGTCGATGACGAGTCCGTCGGCACCATTGACGCTGTTCACGAACACCTCGGGCGTCCCCGCGACGAACCCGGGCAGCACGGGAATCCTGACGATGGTGTCGTCCCCGGTATTGGCGACGAACATCGCGGTCTGCGCCGAGTTGAATGCGATGCCGTTCGCGCCGAAGGGCGGCACGCCGGCGGTGCCGAGCTTCGGATCGCTGGCCCAGGCGACCGGAGCGCCGCCGCCGGGCGCGATCTTCCAGATCGTGGCGAGGAACGAGTCGGAGACGTAGATGTTGCCGGCCGGGTCGAACGTGAGCCCGTTGGGCCCGGCGCCGGCAGGGAACGTCGAAAGCACCGTCGACGCGCCGGTCGCCGGATCGACCTGAAGCAGCTGCCCCCCTCCAATGTCGAGCACCAGCAGGTCGCCGGACCCGGGCCTGAAGGCGAGCCCCAGCAGCCGCGGGGACGAGTTCGCGACAGTCAGCGTGCGCAGCACCTTGCCGTTCCGGCCGAACACGACGACGTTTCCATGGTCGGTGAGCGGCTTGCCGACATCGAAGTCCGCCACGTAGATGTTGCCGTGCGCGTCCGCCGTGATTCCTTCGGGATACGCGGTGCCCGGCGGCATCTCCCCGAACGTGACGGCGGGGCTTCGGATCCAGGCCTGCGCGTGCAGCGCGAGCCCGCCCAGGAGAATCCACAGCACACATTGCAGCAATCGGCGAGGGTTCATGGTGGGTCCTCCTTTTGCAGGGAAGGCGAACGAAGAAACGATGGCGACAGGCCGCGGCGCGCATCCACCGCGAATACGGATCTATATACGACGTCGACGTGCCGGGTGCAAGAGCCCGGGGCGCGGCATCCGCCCTGATCGCCACGCAACGAACGACCCGTGCAGGGTGCTATCTGCCCTTCAGCCGATCCCTAAGGGCCGCGCCCCACTCGCGCAGCGGTGCCGTTGTGGTCGGCTCGGAAGGGGGAAATTCATTGCCGGCTTCGTACGGCACGCCGAACGGACGCTCGACGGAGGCGGTGTCGGTAACGACCTGCACGACGACATGCGGAGCGAGTTCCCGCAGCGCGACGCGGATCTCGTGGGCGCCCTGGCTCTCGGTGAGCGCGGGCCGGGCCGGGCCGCGGTTGCGTGGGCGCACGACCGGCCATAAGGCGAGCTTCCCAACCTTGTCGCTCGCCACGTTCATGTAGGCGCCCGAGACCGCCAGCCGGTCGATGAAGAAAGGATTCCTAACCGCTTCGGCATTCAGCTTTTGTGCGAGTGCACAGGCTCGATCGACGACATCCTTCGCCTCGGCCCGTGAAAGCGGAGGCACAACGCGCGCCTCCGCGAATTCCCGCAGGCGCGCGACCGCGCGGCAGTTGCCGCTCCCGTCCGGCTCCGGCTCGAGCAGCCGGCCTTCGACGAACATCTGCAGCAACTTGTGTGCGGCGGCGCTGTCGAGCTGAAAATCCTGCTGCAGCGTGGCGGCGCTAACGAAGGCCTTGCCGAGCGGCACTTCGGCGATGCGCGCGAGCGTGCGCTCGGCACCCACCTTGAGCGCGACCGGGTCCAACCCGAAATAGCGCTGGCTCGACACCAGAGTGCGCATCTTGGCCTTCTTGTTCAGTCTCTGGAAAGATGTTGAGCTTCGCGCAACCCATGCGTCGGCGTCAAGCGCCATGGGCACTCGAAACGTCACACACACGTCGTAGGCGACAGCGAGCGAGGGCGCCGATCCTCGCGGCGATGTGCACAATCAGCGCCCCACCATCGCGAGCACGTCCGCCTTGAGGAAGCGCTCGACCACGAGCATGAAGGCGATCGAGGGAACGAGGAGCAGGAGCGCCGTGATCGACGCGATCTGGTAGTTGCCGCCCATGCTCGCGTTGAACATGAGGAGCGGCAGCGTGGTGACGTCCGGCACGCCGACGAAGTACGTTCCGGTGAATTCGTCGAGCGATTCCAGGAACACGAAGATGGCGCTGGCGATGAGCCCTGGCGCCGCGAGCGGAAGCGTGACCGTGCGGAAGCACGTCGCGGGCGACGCGCCCAGGTTCCGCGCCGCCTCCTCGAGCGACGGATCGACCGACGCGAAGGCCGCCGACGCGATCCACACGGCGAGCACGAGGCCGTGCGACGCGTGGACGAGCACGACGCCCAGTACCGTCCCGTTGAGGCCGATCTCGTAGAACACGCGGGCGATGTTCACGTAGACCGGCAGGTTCGGCACCGCCTGCGGCAGCAGGAACGCGAGCAGGATCAGGCCGCGCCACCGCAGATGGAGCCGCGCGAGCGCATAGCCCGCCGGGATTGCGACGAGCAGGCTCGCGACGACGGTCAGCACGGCGATCCAGATGCTCGTGGCGAGCGAGGCGAGCGCGCCGCCGCGCGGACTGAACACGCGGCCCCAGAACGAGAAGCCGAACTCCTGCGGGATCTTGTTCGGGAAGTACCATTTCTCGGCGAAGGCCCAAAGAAACAGATTCGCGAGCGGGCCGAAGATGGCGAATGCGATCAAACCGAGCGCGACCGCGACGCCAAGCATCTGCGGCCAGCGCGGAATGCTCACGGAGATCATGCGCGCGACCGCTCCGCCGCCGCGTGCCGCAGGTAGAACCACGCGCCCGCGGCCGCGACCACCAGCGACATGAGGCAGAGCGCGTTGGCCACCGCGTAGTCGGACAGCGTGCTGATCCGATAGGCAACGTCGACGGTGATCATCGTCGGCGAGTTCGGATTGATCATCATCGGCACCGAGAGCACCGAGAGCATCGTCACAAACGAAAGCACGAGCCCGACCAACAGCGTGCCGCGCACCTGCGGCAGCACGATGTCGATCAGCACGCGCAGGCGGCGGGCGCCGAGGTTGCGCGCCGCCTCGATGTGCTGCGGCTCGAGGGCCGCCATCGCGCCGGCCAGGAGCAGCGTCACGAACGGCGCCTGCTTCCAGACGAACGCGACGACGATTCCGCGCCAGTCGAGCAGGCTCTGCGCGGCGAGCGGATCGATCAGCCCTGTGCCGATCAACACGTGGTTCAGCATCCCGTTCTTCGCGAGGAACGTGCGCATGATCTGGCCGGTCACGATGAACGGGATGAACAGCGGCCAGCGATACAGCCAGCGCAGCGCGGCGACGGCGCGGGGGTGCTCGCCCAGCGTCAGGTAGCCGGCGATCGCGATCGCGACGAGGCCGATCAGCACCGTGGACAGCAGCACGATGCCGACCGTGAACGTGAGATCGGTTTGATAGAGGTCCCACGCCTTGGCGAAATGCTCGGCCGTAAGCCCGCCGTCCTTGCCGCGGAAGGCGAGGACCGCCGAGAGGGCCAGCGGAAAGACGAAGAACGCGGCGATGACCGCGAGCGCGGGCGCGACCAGCGCGTACGCGCGCCAGCCGCCGGCCTTGCCTTCGGATTCCGTCATGCGTGGGAGCCCCTCACCCGCCCTGTCGGGCATCCTCTCCCCGCGCCGCGGGAAGAGGGATGGGGTGAGGGGCGCGGCGGCGCTCCGACGACTACTTCAACACCACGCGCTCGTAGCCCTCGACGATATCGGTAAAGTAGTCGGACAGCGGGAACGGCCGGCCGTACTTCGACAGTTCCGCGGGCGTGACGTCGGTGAAGAGCTTGTTCCAGTCCGCAGGCGAGAGCTTCGACTGCACGTACTGCGGGTCGATGCCCGGATACCAGTTGAACTGCTTGACGATCCCCTGCGCCTGGATGTCGGGGCTTTCGGCGAAATCGATGAACTTCTTCGCGAGCGCCGCGTGCGCGGCCTTCGCCGGAATCACGTAGTACATCGGCTGGCCCGGAAGCCCGGGCGACGGCAGCGAGAGCTTGACCTTCGGGTTCATCTTGCCGTCGGCCTCCCACGTGTAGAACATGTCGACCCACACCGGCCCCATCGCGATCTCGCCGCGGTTCAGCATGTCGAGGGTGCCCGCGTTGCCCGGCGTCATCACCACGTTCCGGTTGAACTCCTTGAGCCCCACGAGCGACTTGTCGATGGTCGGCCTGTCGGCGGCCGAGTACGGGCCCTTCTCGAGCTTCTCGCCCAAGCCGCTGTTCGCGGACACCCAGCCCATCACGAAGCCCACGCCGGACATCCCCCCCTTGACTCCGTTGTAGCCGAACTGCTTCGGATTCTTCTTCACCCACTCGGCGAGCTCCGCATACGACTTCGGCGGACTCTTCACGACGTCCGGGTTGTACGCGAACGCGATCTGGCTGTGGAACATCGGCAGCACGTAGCCGTCGACGTCCGCGCCGAGCGCGTTCTTCGCCGTATCGCGCGAGACGAGCTTGCCGGCCGCGATGTCGTTGCGGTAGGACATCAGCAGCTTCTCGTTCACCATCGTCGCGGCACCGCGCTGGTGAACGACCGCAACGTCGGTGTCCCACGCGGCGGAACCCGCCTTCTGCTGCGCCGAGAGCTTCTCGTAGATCTTCTGCGAGCCGGCGTCGCCGGGGCCGGTGCCGACCGCGCGCACCTTGACGCCCGGGTTCATCGCCTCGAACTTCGGCCCGAGGTAGTTGTTGACGTAGTCGACCATGTTCTGGTCGCCGGCGGTGACGACGTTGAGCGTGGTTTGCGCAGTCGCGGGGATCGCGGCGAGCGCGAGCGCGGCGGCGGCGACGGGCAGCAGGCGTTTCATCGGACTCTCCTTGCGTGGACGTGCAGCTGGGGAAAGGTGTGTGGGGCCGGTTCACTCGACCGTCATGCGATATTCCGATCGCTGGCGGCGGGACCGGCGGGAAAGAGCAGCAGCGCCTCGCGCGGGACGATCACCGACGCCGCGGTTCCCTCCGCCATGCGCTCCGGCGCGTGCACCCAGAGGTCGGCGCCGGCCGCGCGCACGCGGTAGCGCCAGCCCTGGCCAACGTAGATCGTCTGGGCGATCACGCCGTCGATGACGAGACCGCCGTCGGCCACCGCCGGCGGATGTGCGAGGTGGGCCGCATCGCTGCGGAAGTGCGCGCGCAGCCTGGGGCCTGCGCCTCCATTCGCAGCCACGTACGAGCCGTTCGCGGTGCCGACGACGTCGAGGGCGTTGTCCGCGCCCATGAAGCCCGCGACGAAAGGGCTCGTCGGCCGGACGAAGATCTCCTCCGGCGTGCCGACCTGCTCGACCCGGCCCGCGTCGATCACGGCGATCCGGTCGGCGAGCGTCAGCGCCTCCTCGCGATCGTGCGTCACGTACACCGACGTGATCCCGACTCGCTTCTGCAGCGCACGGAGCTCGTGGCGGAGCTCGAGGCGCACCTTGTAGTCGAGGTTCGACATCGGCTCGTCGAGCAGCAGGAGCGACGGGTCGACTGCCAGCGCGCGCCCGAGCGCGACGCGCTGGCGCTGCCCGCCCGAGAGCTGAGTCACCGACCGCGGCCCGAAACCTTCGAGCTGCAGCAGCTTCAGCATCTCGGTCACCCGGCGTGCGATCGCGTCCTTCTTCCAGCCCCGCATCGACAACCCGTAGCCGATGTTGGCGTCGACCGTCATGTGCGGCCACAGCGCATACGACTGGAACATCATCGCCGTGTTGCGCTTCTCCGGCGGGAGCCCGGTGATATCGCGGCCGCCGACGCGAATCGAGCCGGATTCGGGCCGGATGAAGCCGGCGATCGCCCGCAGAAGGGTGGTCTTGCCGCAACCCGAGCTCCCGAGGAGCGCGATCATCTCGCCCCGCTCGACGTCCAGGCTGACCCGGTCGAGGACGCGCGTGGCGCCGTAGGCGACGCAGAGGTTCTCGATCGACAGGTACGCGGTCATGCGGGAGGCAGGACGCAGCCTTCGGGCGACTGGCCGCGAAGTATGACGCCTCGGCCGCAGGAAGCGAAGCTGCCCGCGCGGCCGGCTTGCTGCGCCGCAGCACGAGCGGCGGCCCACAACGGATCCTCGTCGTCGTCCTCGTCGTCCTCTTCGTAACCCTCGTCTTCCTCGGGGTCGATGCTCCCGCCGCCGCCCCCGCCGCCCTCTTCCTCGTCGTCCTCGTCCTCGTCGCCGGGATTCACCGTCGGTGGCGCCAGCACGGCGCCCGCGGCGGGGTGGCACCCGCACGAATCCACGATGTCGAAAGGCCCATGCATCGAAGCGCGAACGTTACCCCACATCGCCCGGCGGGCTCAACGGGCTGACGAAAGTCGGGTCTTCGGTTCAGAATAGGAGCAGGGTCGCTGCTGACGTCTGCAAGAACAACAGATCATGAACGACTCGTCCGTCCGGGTGGAGCGCGCGCCGGCGCCCGCCGCCGGTTCTCCGAGCCTGCTCGCGAGGCGGCTCGCGGCCGTCGTCGCCGCGAGCGGGATCCCGGGCCGTGTCGTGCTCGCCGACGGCAGCATACTCGACGGCGGTCGCGATCCGGCGTACACGATCGTCTTCCGTACGCACGCCGCCCAGCGCCGCGCGCTCCGCCACGGCCATGTCGGACTGCTCGAATCGTACTTCGACGGCAGCGTCGACGTCGACGGCAACTTCGCGCTGGCCTTCCGCGCCGCGATGGAGGCGGGTCTCGACAACGATCGGAACGTGCTCGTGTCGCTGCGCAACCGCTGGCACGAGCTGCGCCGTTCCAATCGCTCCATCGCGCAGGCAAAGGCTAACGCGCGCTTCCACTACGGGCTCGGGCAGGCGTTCTACCGGCAGTGGCTCGACGTGCCGGCGATGATGTACACGTGCGCGTACTGGAGCGAAGGTACGAAGACGCTCGAGGAGGCGCAGCGGAACAAGATGGATCACGTCTGCCGCAAGGTGCGGCTCGCCCCCGGCGAGACGTTCGTCGACGTCGGCAGCGGCTGGGGCGGCCTCCTGTTCCACGCGTTCGAGCACTACGGCGCGATCGGGACCGGTATCAACGCGACCACCGAGCAGGTCGCGGAGACGCGCGCCGAAGTCGAGCGGCGGGGACTTGCCGACCGGATCAAGATCGTCGAGTGCGACTTTCGCGAGATTCCGGGCCAGTACGACAAGCTCCTGTCGATCGGCACGCTCGAGCACGCCGGGCGCGACCAGCTGCCGGAGGTGATTCGCGCGCACGCCGCGGCGCTGAAGCCGGGCGGGCTGGGCGTGATCCACTTCATCGGCCACGTTGGCGACTTCGAGACCGAGTACTACATCCGCGAGTATGTCTTTCCCGGCGGCTGGATCCCGAGCCTCGCGCAGGCGATCGACTGGATGGAGCGCTCCGGCCTCGAGGTGCTCGACGTCGAGAACCTGCGGCGCCACTACGCGCTCACGCTCGACTGCTGGGCCGAGCGGTTCGACGCGCGGTGGGAGGCGATCCACGCGCTCGATCCCAAGCGGTTCGACGAGCGCTTCCGCCGCATCTGGCGCACCTACCTCTGGTCGTGCGCGGAGATGTTCCGCTCGCGACACTCGATCACGCATCTCTTCCAGGTGACGGTGGCCAAGGGCAACGTCGGCGACAACTATCCGATGGACCGGTCGTTCCTGTATCGCCCGCCGCGATGACGCATGCCGAGCGGCGCGCCGGGCTCCTCGCCACCCTGGCCGGAGCAGCGCCCGGACGGCCCCCCGCCATCGGTCTCGCCAAGTCGACGTCGAATCTCTTTCGCGACCGCGCGCGGCGTGCGCGCCCCGCGGTCGATCTCGCCGCCTTCGACCAGGTCATCCGCGTCGACCCCCAGGCGCGGGTCGTCGAAGCCGAGGGAATGATCCGGTACGAGACGCTCGCGGACGCGACCCTCGCGCACGGGTTCGTACCAGCCGTCGTCCCGCAGTTGAAGTCGATCACGCTCGGCGGCGCCATCGCCGGAGTCGGCATCGAGGCTTCGTCGTTTCGCTACGGCCTCGTCCACGACACGGTCACCTCTCTCGAGATCCTGACCGGCGAGGGTCGGATCGTGACGGCGACCCGCGACAACGAGCATCGCGATCTGTTCCTCGGGTTCCCGAACTCGTACGGGACGCTGGGCTATGCGCTGGCGGTGACGGCACGGATGGTCGACGCCAAGCCGTTCGTCGCGCTCACGCATCTCGGCTTCGACCGCCCGGAGACGTGCTTCGCCGAACTCGCGCGCCAGGCCGACGACCCAACGCTCGACTTCCTCGACGGTACCGTGTTCGCCCCCGACGAGCTCCATCTGACGCTGGGCCGCTTCATCGACGACGCGCCGCACGCGAGCGACTACACGTACGAGCGCATCTACTATCGCTCGATCCGCGAACGCCCCGCGGACTGGCTCTCGGCGCGCGACTACCTCTGGCGCTGGGACACCGACTGGTTCTGGTGCTCGAAGAACGTCGGGGCGCAGCACCCGCTCGTGCGCCGCCTGCTCGGACGCGCGCGGCTCAACTCGGTGACCTACCAGCGGATCATGCGATGGAACAGTCGTGTCGGGCTCACGCGCGCCCTCGCCCGGCTGCGCGGGCTCCATCCCGAATCGGTGATCCAGGACGTCGACATCCCGTTCGCGCGCGCAGCCGAGTTCCTCGAGTTCATTCATCGCGAAATCGGCATCCTGCCGGTGTGGCTCTGCCCGATCCGCGCGCCCGCCGTCGCGCCCGCGTTCACGCTCTACCCGCTGCGCCCGGGCGCACTGTACGTGAACTTCGGCTTCTGGGACGTCGTCAACGATCGCGTGCGGCGCCCTCCGGGCTACCGCAACCGGCTGATCGAGACGCGCGTGCGCGAGCTTGGCGGCCTCAAGTCGCTCTACTCGGATTCCTACTACACCGAGGACGAGTTCTGGCACGTCTTCGACCGCGACGCCTACCGGGCGCTCAAGGCGCGCTACGATCCGCGCGGCGCGCTGCCCGATCTCTACGCGAAGTGCGTGCTGCGGCGGTGAGGTGTGCGCAGTCGCGGGCGGCGGGGGTCACGCGACGATCGCGTACAGGTCGAGCTCTTCGTCTCCCGGCGGGAGCTTGACCGTGCGTTCGATGCGGAACCCGAGCTTCCTCAGCAGCCCGGCGGAGCGATCGTTGTCCCGCGTCAGGATCGCGACGATCCGCCGCAACCCCAGGTTCTCTCGCCCATAGGACAGCACTGCCGACGCCGCCTCGAGGGCATAGCCGCAGCGCCGAAAGTCGGGCAGGAAGGCGAACCCGAGGTCGACGTCGGCAAGCGCGTCACGCTTGATGAGACCGCACATGCCGATCGGCTCGCGCCCATCCTTGAGCTCGACCGCGTAGAGCCCGAATCCGACGCGCTCGTACATGGCCAGCGGCCCGTCTCGGAGGTAGCGTCTCGCGTCGTCCAGCGTTCCGATGCCCTTGTCGCCGATGTACCGGATCCACGAGGGATCGTTCAGCAGCCCGAAGATGAACGCGGCGTCCGCAGCGCTGAACCGGCGCACGTAGAGACGCTCGGTTTCGGCCACCTGCACCATGGCGTCCGTCGGCTGCACGTCGGTTGCATCTGCCCGGTGGACGTCGATCCTCATGGCGTCGAGGATCTACGACTCACACCCGGTAGCGGCCTCGGGGGCTCCGAGCTGCCTCGGTCGTAGTGCGTGAGTCGCGCGTCGAGCACTTCCCAGGTCAGGCGATGCTCGAGCCAGACCTCGCGCAACGGAGGAAACCGGTCCGGCAAATCCAGGGTGGCCGTCGTGACGTCGATGGAGCCGGGACTGTCTTCGTGCTGATACGTCAGCGACGTTCCGCAGTTGCCGCAGAATGCCCGTCGGACACCAGGGGACGAGCGGAACTCGCGGGGTTGCCCTGCGACGTACTCGAAGTCGCTCGCGCGCACGACCACCCAGGCGACGCCGGCCGCACCGGTGGCAAGCCTGCAGCTGCGGCAGTGACAAAGGCCCTGCGCGAGCGGATCTCCCTTGAGGCGGTAGCGAACCGCACGGCACAGGCAGCCGCCTTCGACGGGATAGATCATGGCGATTCCCGGTAGACGATCTAGGCGGCGGCGAGTTCCCCGGCGCGATGAGTCGCCTCCCCTGCGAAGTCGTCATTCCCGCGAACGCGGGAATCCAGTGACTTGGATCTTTGCAGACGACAGTACAACAACGTCACTGGGTCCCCGCCCCCGATCAGGTCGGGGGCAGGCTCTTCGCGGGGACGACGGAGAAATGCATGCGGCCGGCGCATTCGTCGTGGATACAACGGGTTGACGATTGACACTAGATCGTCAGCCCTTGATGCAGACCATCGGCTCGAGCCGCGCGACCTTGCGCGCGAGCCCCGCCCGCTCGGCCGCGTCCACGACTGCGTCGACGTCCTTGTACGCCCCGGGCGCCTCCTCGGCGACCCCGCGCAGCGACGGACTGCGGATCAGCACGCCGCGGCCCGCGAGCTCGTCGACGACGCGGCGTCCCTGCCAGCGGCGCGTCGCCTCGGTCCGGCTCATGCTGCGGCCCGCCCCGTGGCAGGCGGAGCCGAACGCGAGCCCCATCCCTTCGCGCGTACCGACGAGGATATGCGACGCCGTGCCCATGCTCCCGCCGATCAGCACCGGCTGGCCGGCGTCACGCAGTGCGGGCGGCAGCTCGGAGTGCCCGGGGCCGAACGCGCGCGTCGCGCCCTTGCGGTGAACGAACAGGCGTCGGCGTATGTCGTCGACGACGTGGTCCTCTTCCTTGCACGTGTTGTGCGAGACGTCGTAGAGCACCTCGAGCTCGGCCGTCGGGAAGTGCCGGCGGAACGCCTCGCGCGTGAGATGCGTGAGGATCTGCCGGTTCGCGAGCGCGCAGTTGATCCCGGCGCGCATCGCGCCGAGATAGCGCTCGCCCGTCGCGGACCGGAGCCGCGCGCACGCGAGCTCGCGATCGGGCAGCTCGATCCCGTCCGCAGGCGCCGCCAGTGCCATCTCGCGCAGATACTCCGTCCCGATCTGATGGCCGAGGCCGCGCGAGCCGCAGTGGATGCTGACGACAACGTCGTCGGCAGCGACCCCGAACGCGCGCGCCACCGCAGCGTCGTGGATCGCCGCGACGCGCTGCACTTCGAGGTAGTGGTTCCCCGATCCGAGCGTGCCCATCTCGTCCCTCTGCCTGCGTTTCGCTGCTGCCGACACGCGTGAAGGATCGGCGCCCTTCATCTGCCCCTGCTCCTCGGTGCGTTCGAGATCCACCGACTTGCCGTAGCCGCGGGCCACTGCCCACCGTGCGCCACCGTGAAGCATGGCCTCCATCTCCACGGCGTCGAGCGACAGCGCTCCCGTGCTGCCGACACCCGCCGGAATCGCTTCGAACAGGGTGTCGGCCAGCGCGCGCTTGACCGCGCCGACTTCCGCCGCGGTGAGCCCCGTGGTCAGCGTCCGCACGCCGCACGAAATGTCGAAGCCGACACCACCCGCCGACACCACGCCCTCGTCCGGGTCGAAGGCGGCGACCCCACCGATCGGAAAGCCGTAGCCCCAGTGCGCATCGGGCATCGCGTACGCCGCTCGCACGATTCCCGGCAGCGCGGCCACGTTCGCGAGCTGCGCGCAGACCTTGTCGTCGAGCCCCCGGACCAGCGCCTCGTCGGCGAACAGGATGCCGGGAACGCGCATGCGGCCGCGCGGCGACAGCTCCCACACGGTATCGGAACGCCGGATCAGGCGCGAAGGTTCCATCGGCGGCTCACACGTCGACGACGCACTGCGCCGTCCAAAGACCATTTGCACACGTGACCGAAAGCTCCGTGTACGTCGCGCCCTTGATCTCGACCGCAGGGCAATGGCGCGCGCGATCGATTTCCTCGCCCCAGGCCTGCCCCTCGAGCCGCGGTCCTTCGATCGCGACCGTATACCGCGCGAACAGCATTCGTCGCGTCGCCATCTCGTAGATCACCGCGTTGAGCCAGTCGTAGAGCAGCTGCTCGCGGTCCGGGGCCTCGCAACGGATCGCCACTGCCGACCTCGGAGCGACGGCGGCCGGATCGGTCAGCACGGCCGTCACTGCGATCGCGGCCCGCTCGAACGCCTCGGCCTGAGTGCGGCCGCTGCCGCGGACGCCGACGTCGGCGCCGTGCCGGAAATGCGTCCAGCCCATCGCCCGCCTCGTCCCGCCTGCGGCCCAGCCTCTATGATGCAGTCTGCCGGTTCGGGGCCGACGCTTCGGCCACGGCCGGTAACGGTCTTCATTGTATCGCCAACGCGGCCTCGGGGAGTGTCCGTCATGACCGAAAGCGTGCTGCTGACCGATCTCTACGAGCTCACGATGCTCCGCGCCTATCACGCGGAGCGGATGAACGGGATCGCGGCATTCGAACTTTTCGTGCGCAAGCTGCCGCGCGAGCGGCATTTCCTGCTCTCCGCCGGGCTCGCGCAGGTCGTCCGGTACCTGACGGAACTGCGTTTCACCCGCGACGAGCTCGACTGGCTGGCGGCGGGCGGCCGCTTCCCGCGGGATTTCGTGGAGTCTCTCGCGGACCTGCGCTTCACCGGCGACCTCGACGCGATGCCCGAAGGCACCGTGTGCTTCGCCGACGAGCCCCTGCTGCGCATCGTCGCGCCGCTGCGCGAGGCGCAGCTCGTCGAGAGTCGCGTGATGAATCTCGTCCATTACGCGACGCTCGTGGCGAGCAAGGCGGCCCGGTCGGTTCTCGCAGCGCCGGATCGGCAACTGGTCGACTTCGGGCTCCGGCGCGCGCATGGCGCCGAGGCGGCGCTGCTGTCGGCCCGCGCGAGCTACCTCGCGGGGTTCGCGGGAACCGCGACCGTCGAGGCCGGCCGCGAATTCGGCATCCCGGTGTTCGGCACGATGGCACATTCGTACGTGCAGGCGCACGCCGATGAGGCGACGGCCTTCGAGCGTTTTGCCCGGGCCCATCCCGGCAATGCGGTGCTCCTGATCGACACCTACGATACCGAACGGGGCGCCCGGAAGGTCGTCGAGCTCGCCGCCCGTCTCGCAGCCGACGGCATCGCCATCAGGGGCGTGCGGATCGACAGCGGCGACCTTGGCGAGCATGCGCGGCGGGTGCGCGCGATCCTGGACGCCGGCGGCCAGCGCGGCATCACTATCTTCGCCTCCGGAAATCTCGACGAATACCGGCTGGCCGAGCTCGTCGCCGCGGGCGCGCCGATCGCCGGCTTCGGCATCGGCACGCGGATGAACACGTCGTCGGATGCGCCTTATCTCGACTGCGCGTACAAGCTCGAGGAATACGACGGCCAGCCCCGGCGCAAGCGCTCGGAAGGCAAGGCGACGTGGCCCGGCCGCAAGCAGGTCTGGCGGCGCCTCGACGGGCGCGGGAGGCTCGCCGGAGACGTGCTCTCGCTCGCAACCGGCGCTCCGCCCGCGGGCGCCACGCCTCTGCTGGTCCCGGTGATGCGGGCGGGCGCCCTGATCGCGCCGCAGCCCGACCTTGCCGCCGCCCGTACCCGGGCCCACGACCAACTGTCGCAGCTGCCCGATGCGCTGCGCGGACTCGGCGAGGCGGCGACGTACGAGGTGGAGGTCGCCCCGGAGATGCGCGCGCTCGCCGCCGAAATCGATGCGCGAACGTGACGCAATTGCGAGGGGGGTTGAGCCGCGTCAAGACGCTCCTTCGACGGTTGCACTAGGTTGGAAGCGTAAGGACGCACCGACAAAGGTGAGGCTGATGACCGAATCCAAAGGAACACGGACGCCAGCGCCACAGGGCGGCGTCTCGCGGCACGGCGCGGCGATCTTCGACGAGGCGCCGCACGACCCCTATCAGGCGCGCGGGAAGTACGCGGAGCCTTCACGCTGCGGCGACTGCGGGGCCGTCTACCATCGCGGGAGATGGCAATGGGGCGACGCGCCTGCCGGCGCACATGTCGTAGTGTGCCCCGCGTGCCATCGCATACGCGACCGCCTTCCCGCCGGGACGCTGGCACTCGAAGGCCCGTTCGTCGATGCGCATCGCGACGAGATCGCAAGCCTGATCCGCCACGAAGAGTCACGCGCGAAGGCCGATCACCCGCTCGATCGCATCGTCGAGGTAGCGCACTCGCCAGAGCGGATCACCGTGACGACGACCGACATTCACCTCCCGCGGCGAATTGGCGTGGCAATGAAGCATGCTTATCGCGGGGAACTCGCCATCGAGTACGCCAAGGGCGCCTACGAGGTGCGTGTCCGCTGGCATAGCCCCTGACGCCGCGCCGGCGCGACCTGCCACGGCGAAGCGCCATGCCCTGGACCGCCGATCGCTATCCCGCCGCGATGCAGCGGCTCCCCGCGGTCGTGCGCGACAAGGCGATCGAGATCGCGAATGCCCTGCTCTCGCAGGGGCACGACGAAGGTCAGGCGATCCGGATGGCGATCGCCGCAGCCAAGTGCTGGGCCGGAGCGCGGCATGACGGTTGACTCGATCGGCGCCAAGCCTTTCGAACGCGAGCTCACGTTCGTCGCCGGCCGAGCCAGGCTTGACGGAACGTTGATTTTGCCCTCGAATCCCGCGGGCGTGGTCCTGTTCGCCCATGGCAGCGGCAGCTCGCGCCATTCGCCGCGCAACACGCACGTCGCGCGCGTGCTGAACGGCGCCGGCGTCGGCACGCTGCTCTTCGACCTCCTCACCCCCGAGGAAGATCGCACTTACGAGACCCGCTTCGACATCGCGCTCCTCACGTCGCGCCTCCTCGCGGCGACCGACGCGCTCAGCGGTCACCCCGAGGCTGTCCGGCTTCCCCTCGGCTACTTCGGCGCCAGCACCGGCGCGGCCGCGGCGCTCCGCGCTGCCGCGACGATGGGTGCGCGCATCGCCGCCGTCGTGTCGCGCGGCGGCCGGCCGGACCTCGCCGGGCCCGATTCGCTCGCCCGCGTGAGAGCGCCAACGCTGCTGATCGTCGGCGGCCGCGACGACGTCGTGCTCGAGCTCAACCGCGAGGCGCACTCGCAATTGTCGTGCGAGAAGGCGCTGCTCGTGGTCCCGGGGGCGACGCACCTCTTCGAGGAGCCGGGCACGCTCGATCAGGTCGCCCAGGCGGCGGCCGGATGGTTCTCGCGCTGGCTTGCGCCGGCCCACGCGCCTCCCGGCTGAAAGCGCGGAGCCGCCGACCGATCACCCCGCCCGGGTTTCGCCCGCGCCCGAAGCGCGGAGGATCGCGATGACTTCGGCATCGTCGACCTGCCGGAAGTCGCGATAGAACTGGCCGACGGCGTGGAAGAAAGGGGGCGTCTGCAAGCAGACGACTTCGTCCGCGTGGGGCCGGACCAGTTCCACGGCTTCCCGCGATGCGACCGGGATCGCGCAGACGAGCCGATTCGGCCTTCGCGCGCGCACGGCGTGGAGCGCGGCCAGCATCGTCTCGCCGGTTGCGAGCCCGTCGTCGACGACGATCGCGACACGGCCTTGCGGATCGAGCGGCGGCCGCACCGGCGTGTACTGCCCCCGGCGACGCCGCATCGTCTCCCGCTCCGCCGCCGTCGCGCGCTCGATGTACTCCGGCGTGGCGCCGGCGGACGCCGCGTAGTCGGCGACGTGCGACCACCCGCTCTCCGCGACGGCGCCGATCGCGAATTCCGGGCTGCCCGGCGCCGGCAGCTTCCGCACCAGCACGACGTCGAGGTCGCCGCCGAGCGCCTCCGCGATCGTCTTCGCCATCGGCACCGCGCCGCGCGGGATGGCGAGCACGAGCGGGCGGCTCCCCTTCCACTGCCGCAGCGCCTGCGCCAGCAGGGCCCCCGCCTCGTCGCGGTCGCGGTACGTCGTCACGCAGGCGGGATGCGCAGCACCTGGCCCGGATAGATCTTGTCGGGATGGGTGAGCATCGGCTTGTTGGCCTCGAAGATCTTCATGTACTTGTTGGGGTCGCCATATTGCGCTTTCGAGATCTTCGACAGGTTGTCGCCGGAGACCACCGTGTAGTAGACCGCGGCGGGCTGGCTCTGATCGACGCTCATCATGTCGTTGACCTTGCTCACGCCGGCGACGTTGCCGCAGCAGAGGACGATCTTCTCCTTCGTCGCCTGGTCGGGCGCAACGCCGAAAACCGAGGCCGTGGTCGTCGCGCCATCGTAGGTCACGGTGAGGCCGGTCGCGGCAAGCCCCTGCGACTTGATGTAGTCGAGGATCGCATCGCCCGCCGCGTCGTTCGCAGCCTTCGTCGCGGCCTCGTCGGCCGGCGCGGCTTTCGCCTGGTCCATCGTCTCCTTCGCCTTGCCGCGCCCGAACAGCTTTTCGCCCGCGTCCTTCACGAAATCGATGAAGCTCATGTCATGTTCCCCAAGAGGTCGCACGCAAGCTCGCCGTGCGAGGCGAGCATACACCCGCGCGGCGATGACTATAATGCGCAAATCTTGCAACGTGTCCCGTACGTGTCCGCTCCCGTCGCCGCCGCTCCCATTCCGCCTTCGATCGAGCCCGGCTCGTGGGAGGCGTGGCGCGTCGCGCTGCGGCCGAAGACGCTGTGGATCGCGACGATCCCGGTGATCGTGGGCACCTGCCTCGCGTGGTCGCTGCAGGGCGCGTACGACACCGCGGTCGCACTGATCGCGCTTACCGCGGCGGTCATGATGCAGGTCGTCACCAATCTGCAGAACGACGTCGGCTACACCGAGCGCGGCGGGGAGACCGGGACGCGCGTCGGGCTTCCCCGTGCGACGGCGAACGGCTGGCTCGGGACACGCGAGGTGAAACGCGCGATCGTCGCTGCCATCGTCGTCGCGCAGGTGGCGGCCCTTCCCCTGATGATCCGCGGCGGCCTCCCGATCGTCGCCACGAGCGTCGCCTCGACCGTCGCTGCCTGGGCGTACATGGGCGGGCCTCGTCCGATCGCGTACACCCCCTATGGCGAGCTCGTCGTCTTCGCCTTCTTCGGCCTGGTCGCGGTCGGCGGTACCTGGTACGTGCAGGCCGGAATGCTCGGACCTGCCCCCGCGATCGCAGGCGCGGCGCTGGGGATGCACGCGGCGGCCGTGCTGCTCGTCAACAATTTCCGGGACCGCGCGCACGACGCCGCGACCGGCCGGCGCACGCTCGCCGTGGTCCTCGGCCGCGAGGGCTCGCTCAGGCTCTACGCGGCGCTGCTGCTCGTGCCCTTCGCGCTCGCCCCACTCCTGGCGCGGATCGCCGGCAGCGCGTGGCTCGCGCTGCCGCTGGCGACGCTGCCCTGGGCGCTGCGCCTCGTGCGCGCGCTGGGCCGCGCGGAGCCCGGGCTCGCGCTCAACGCCCTCCTCTTCCGCACGGTGCTGCTCGAGGTCGCGTTCGGCCTGCTGCTCTCGGTCGGCGCCCTGGCGCACGGCATCGCCTAGCACGGCCTCCGCGATGGCCGACCTCGCGCCGATCGAGACGCGGCTCGCGGTGCTCCCGGAGTGGACCGACCGGAACGGGCACCTGAACGTCGCGTACTACGTGCTCGCGTTCGACCGCGCGACGGACGCCTTCTACGATCGCCTCGGGCTCGGCTGGTCGATCCTGGCCGAGAGCCGCTCGATGTTCACGCTCGCGATGAACGTCGATTACCTGACCGAGATCTTTGCCGGCGAAACGGTGACAATCGAAACTCGCGTACTCGACTGCGATGCGAAGCGCCTCCACTATTTCCACGAGATGCGGCGGGACCGCGGCGGCGCCACGGCCGCCACGAACGAGATCGTCGCCCTGCACGTCGGGATGGCGACGCGTCGGAGCGCGCCGTTTCCCGGCGACGTCGCCGATTTGCTCCAGTCGATGAAGACCGCGCACGCG
This sequence comes from uncultured beta proteobacterium, assembly GCA_963734055.1. Taxonomy (GTDB): domain Bacteria; phylum Pseudomonadota; class Gammaproteobacteria; order Burkholderiales; family Casimicrobiaceae; genus CAIWHR01. The sequence continues at coordinate 106,336 of CAVTFQ010000007.1, read as the reverse complement.
GCACTGCTGCGGCCACCCCGGGCGGGCCGGACGCTGGGACTCGCGCGTCCGTAGGCACCGGACTCAGAGCGCGAGCGCGACCTCGGTTCCCTGCGCGATCGCGCGGCGCGCGTCGAGCTCGACCGCGACGTCGGCGCCCCCGATCAGCGTCACCTTGACGCCCGCCTCGCGAAGCGGCGCGACGAGCTCGCGCCGCGGCTCCTGTCCCGCGCAGACGACGATCGTGTCGGCGGCGATCAGCTGCGGCTCACCGCCGACGCGGATGTGCAGGCCCGCGTCGTCGATGCGCTCGTAGGCGACGCCCGGAATCATCGTCACGCCGCGCCGCTTGAGCAGCGTCCGGCGGATCCAGCCCGTCGTCTTCGCGAGACCCTCGCCGACCTTCCCCGGCTTGCGCTGGAGCAGCCACACCTCGCGCGGCGAGCGCGGCTCCTCGGCGGCCGTCACGCCGCCGCGATTCGCGTACCCGAGATCGATGCCCCACTCGCGCGGGAAGAATTCGCCACTCTCGCCGCCGTGCGTCAGCAGCTCGCCCACATCGAAGCCGATGCCGCCCGCGCCGATGATCGCGACGCGCGGGCCCGCCGCGCGCCGCCCCTGCACGACGTCGACATAGCTCGCGACCTTCGCGTGCTCGATTCCCGGGATCCCGGGCGTGCGCGGAACGATGCCCGTCGCGAGCACCACATGGTCGTAGCCCGCAAGGGCGGCGGCGTCCGCGCAGGTGCAAAGCCGCAGCGCGACTCCGGCGCGGTCGATCCGGCCGCGGAAATAGCGGAGCGTTTCGGCGAACTCCTCCTTGCCGGGGATGCGCTTCGCGAGATTGAACTGGCCACCGATCTCGTCGGCCGCCTCGAACAGCGTCACCGCGTGGCCCGCTTCGGCGGCCGTGGTCGCGCACGCGAGGCCCGCAGGCCCGGCACCGACGACGGCAACGCGCTTGCGGACGGCGGCAGGCGCGACGATCAGCTCCGTCTCGCGGCAGGCCCGCGGATTGACGAGGCAGGAGGCGACCGTCCGCTCGAAGATCTGGTCGAGACACGCCTGGTTGCATGCGATGCAGGTATTGATCTCGTCGGCGCGACCCGCCGCCGCCTTGGCGACGAAGTCGGCGTCGGCGAGGAACGGCCGCGCCATCGACACCATGTCGGCGTCGCCGCGCGCGATCACGTCCTCGGCGACCGCGGGGTCGTTGATCCGGTTGGTCGCGATCAGCGGAATGCGGACCGCGCCCTTCATCCGCCGCGTCACCCACGCGAACGCGGCTCGCGGCACCATCGTCGCGATCGTCGGCACCCGCGCCTCGTGCCAGCCGATGCCGGTGTTGAGGAGCGTCGCCCCGGCGGCCTCGACTGCCTTGCCGAGCGCGACGACCTCGTCCCACGAGCTGCCGCCCTCGACCAGATCGAGCATCGACAGCCGATAGACGATGATGAAGTCGCGGCCGATGGCCTCGCGCGTGGCGCGGACGATCTCGACCGGAAACCGGATGCGGTTCTCGAAGCTGCCGCCCCACTCGTCGTTACGGTGGTTGGTCCGCGGCGCGACGAACTGGTTGATCAGATAGCCCTCCGACCCCATGATCTCGACGCCGTCGTAGCCCGCGCGCTGTGCGAGACGCGCGCAGCGGACGTAGGCCGCGATGGTCCTGCGCACCCCCCACCCGGTGAGCGCACGCGGCTTGAACGGGGTGATCGGCGAGCGCACCCCCGACGGCGCGACCGACAGCGGATGGTAGGCGTAGCGACCGGCGTGCAGGATCTGCAGCGCGATCTTGCCCCCTGCGGCGTGGACCGCCGACGTGATCGGCCGGTGCTTCGGGACCTGCCACGGGAACGAGAGCTGCGCCGCGCGCGGCTCGAGGCGGCCCGCGAAATTCGGCGCGATGCCGCCGGTGACGATCAGTCCGACGCCGCCACGGGCGCGCTCCGCGTAGAACGCCGCGAGCCGTGCGTAGCCGTCGGGCGCCTCCTCGAGTCCCGTGTGCATCGATCCCATCAGCACGCGGTTCCTGAGCGTCGTGAAGCCGAGGTCAAGCGGCGCGAGGAGATGCGGATAGGGAGCGGACATAGGGGATCACACAATGGCGTCCGGAGGCCTGAAAATCGTCGCGAGGAGGCCGAGATGCGAGGCGCGAGGGGGCGAGAAACCGGAGCGTACAAAGTAGTACGTGAGGATTTCGACCCCCCGAGCAACGAAGCAGATCGGTCCCGCAGCAGATTTTCAGAGCGAACGCGCGATGATTTCCTTCATGATCTCGTTAGTTCCGCCGTAGATCCGCTGCACACGGGAGTCGGCGTACATCTGCGCGATCGGATACTCGCGCATGTAGCCGTAGCCGCCGAAGAGCTGCAGGCACTCGTCGACGACCTGGCACTGCATGTCGGTCAGCCACCACTTCGCCATCGACGCCGTCGCCGTGTCGAGCGTCCCGGCCAGGTAACGGACGATGCACGAGTCGATGAACACGCGGCCGACGTGCGCGATCGTCTTCGCCTCGGCCAGCTTGAAGCGCGTGTTCTGCATCTCGATCAGCGCCTTGCCGAACGCCTTGCGCTCGCGCGCGTACTCGGTCGTGAGCTCGACCGCCCGCTCGATCACGGCGACCCCGTAGAGCGCGACGATCGTCCGCTCGTAGGGCAGCTCTTCCATCATCTGCGCGAAGCCCTGCCCTTCGGCACCCCCGAGGAGCGCGTCCGCGGGCACCTCGCAACCGTCGAAAAAGAGCTCGGAGGTGTCCTGACCCGGCATTCCGATCTTGTCGAGCGTCCGGCCCCGGCGGAAGCCGGCGAGCCCGTCGGTCTCGACCATCGCGAGCGAGATGCCCTTCGACCCGGCCACCGCATCGGTCTTCGCGACGACCATCAGCAAGTTGGCGACCTGGCCATTGGTGATGAAGGTCTTCGAGCCGTCCAGGATGTAGGCATCGCCCCTCCGCACCGCCCGCGTGCGGATCCCTTGCAGGTCGGACCCGGCGCCAGGCTCGGACATCGCGATCGCGCCGACGAGCTCGCCGGTCGCGAGCCGCGGCAGCCAGCTCCGCTTCTGCTCCTCGGTCCCGTACCGTTCGACGTAGTGCGCGCAGATGTTGTGGACCGACTTGCCGAAGCTCGCGACGCCGGCGTAGCCCAGCTCCTCGAAGACGATGCAATCGTGCGCGAACGTGCCCCCGCTGCCGCCATACGCTTCCGATGTGCCGCAGAGGAGCAATCCCATCGCGCCCATCTCGCGCCAGGATCCGGTATCGACGCGGTGAGCGGCCTGCCACGCAGGCTCGCGCGGCGCGAGCACGTCGCGCGCGAAGCGGCGGACGGTGCCGCGGAAGGATTCGAGCTCGTCGTCGAGCCAGGGCGAGCGGTAGGGGGCGATCATTGCAATGCGATCAGCGCGTCGCCCGCAACCTTGACTTCGCCGGCGTCGTTGGTCGCCTTGACCTCGATCTGCACCAGCCGCTCACCGCCGCGCTCCATCTTCTTTGCGACCCGTCCGGTGCAGGTGATCCGCTCGCCGACCTGCGTCACCGCGGTGAACCGCACGCCAAACTCGCGCAAATCGCGCTGCGGAGCCCAGTTGGTCAGCATCCGGCCCAGCCATGCCATCGACAGCATCCCGTGGGCGAGAACGTCGGGCATGCCTGCACGGCGGGCGAAATCGATGTCGACGTGGATCGGATTGTGGTCGCCGGACGCGCCCGCAAAGAGCGCAAGCATCGTCCTGGTGACAGGCGGCACCGTGAGCGGCGGCAGCGTGTCGCCGACGTTGACCGAGTCGAACGCGAGCGGCATCGGGGTCTCCGGTCGCGTCAGGCCTCCAGCACGACGATCGTCGCGCGCATCTCGGCGACCTTGACGCCATGCTGGTTGGTGACTTCCGTTTCCTTGATCACGAAGGCCTTGCCGCTACTCTTCTTCTGCAGGATGTCGGCCACCCGCGACCTGACCGTGACCCGGTCCCCCGCGTAGATCGGCGCGAAGTAGCGGAACTGCTCGCCGCCGTGAAGGACCCGCGCGATGTCGACGCCCATGTCGGTGAGCCACTTGAAGGGATCGGGGAGCTCGAGATCGAGACACAGCGCGAACGTCGGTGGCGCCGGCAGCCCCGGATGCCCGGCCGCGCGCGCGGCCGCTTCGTCGATGTACTCCGGCCGCGTCTCGCCGGTCGCCTTCGCGAACAGGCGCAGCCGGCCCGCTTCCACCTCGGCAGCGTGCGGTTCGATGTCCTTGCCGATGTGCGCTGCGATCGATCAACGCGGGGCCTGATGCGCCGTCAGGCCGCGCGATAGAGCGTGACGACGCACGCGCCGCCCAGCCCGAGGTTGTGCTGCAGGCCGACTCTCGCGCCTTCGACCTGGCGAGGGCCGGCGTTGCCGCGCAGCTGCTGCGTGAGCTCGAAGCATTGCGCGAGCCCGGTCGCGCCGAGCGGATGCCCCTTCGACAGGAGGCCGCCGGACGGATTGGTCACGTACCGCCCGCCGTAGGTGTTGTCGCCGTCGGCGACGAACTTCGCGCCGTCCCCCTCGGGGCACAGGCCGAGCGCCTCGTAGCTGATGAGCTCGTTCTGCGCGAAGCAGTCGTGGAGCTCGACGACGTCGACGTCCTCCGGCCCGATGGCCGCCGCCTCGTAGGCCCGGTGCGCTGCCGTCTTCGCCATCCCGTAGCCGACGAGCTCCATCATGTCATGCGCGGCGAAGGTATCGGGCGTGTCGGTCGTCATCGTCTGCGCGGCGATCGAGACCGTTGCGTCCGAGCCGTGGCGCCGCGCAAAATCCTCCGACATGAGGACGGCTGCCGCCGCACCGCACGTAGGGGGGCATGCCATGAGCCGCGTCATCACGCCTTCCATCAGCACCGGCGAGGCGAGCACGTCGTCGACCGATACTTCCTTGCGGAACAAGGCCAGCGGATTGCGGGCGGCGTGCCGGCTCGCCTTGGCACGAATCTGCGCGAAGGTCTCCATCGTCGTGCCGTACTTCTTCATGTGCGCGAGTCCGGCACCGCCGAAATAGCGGATCGCGAGCGGAATCTCCGGATGGCCGACGAGCGTGTCGGTTTCCCGGTCGAAGGCGTCGAAAGGCGTCGGCCGGTCGGGGAACTGGGCGGTGAGCGCGCCAGGCGCCATCTGCTCGAAGCCGACGGCGAGCGCGCAGTCGGCCGCCCCGCTCGCCACCGCCTGCCGGGCGAGGAACAGCGCCGTCGAGCCCGTCGAGCAGTTGTTGTTGACGTTGACGACGGGGATGCCGGTCATGCCGACGCCGTAGAGCGCCTTCTGCCCGGCCGTCGAATCGCCGTAGACGTAGCCGGCATAGGCCTGCTGCACGTCGCCGTACGCGACGCGGGCATCGGCGAGCGCCTCGCGCGCCGCGCGCGCGGCCATCACGTCGTAGGTTTCGCTCGCGCCGGGCTTCGCGAACGGGATCATGCCGACGCCGGCGACCACGACTCTGCGCATCACGGGACCCTTGGAACGTAAATGCTTATTCTAGCGCGACGCGCTCGCCGCCTCAGCCGTTGACCTCCGAAACGCCTGGATTGTCCGGTATCCCGCGGGGTCGGCCTCCCGCAATCGCTCGCGGACGCGCCCTTCGGGCCCTGGCTGCGCCCCGCTCGCTCATGCGTTCCGCATCAGCATCCATTCGTGGGCGGGATCGTTCCGGAAGTGCCAGACACGCTGCGGTCCGGCCATCACGTTCAGGTAGTACGAGGTGTAGCCGTGCGGAACGACGACCGGGTGGTAGCCGCGCGGGACGAGGACGACGTCGCGATCTTCGACGGTCAGCGCTTCGTCGAGCGCGCGATCGTCGGTATAGACGCGCTGGAAGGCAAAACCCTGCGGCGGGTCGAGACGGTGGTAGTACGTTTCCTCGAGCGCGCTTTCCGCGGGCACGGCGTCGGTGTCGTGCTTGTGCGGCGGATAGCTCGAGGAGTGGCCCGGCGGCGTGATCACTTCGACGACCAGAAGCGACTCCGCGGGCGCATCCTGCGGGAGGATGTCCCGGACGTAGCGCGTGTTCGATCCCTTGCCGCGTACCGTCCGGCGCATCGCCGCGGGTTCGATCAGCCGCGGCGCCACGCCCTTCGCGGCAGGCGAGAAGCAAAGCGCGATCTCGGCGGCGGTCGCGGCGGTGATCCGATAGGTCCGCCCCGGGGGCAGGTAGATCGCGTGCGGAGCGATGTCCTCGAACGGGCTCTCGCGCTTGCCGAGGCCGCGCCAGTGGAGCTCGCCGCTCTCGACGTCCGCCCGGCCCGCGACCAGCACGATGCAGAGCTCGCGCGCGCCGGTCGCGCCGGCGTGCGTCTCACCCGCCGCGAGCCGGACCGCTTCGAACCCGACCCGCTTCCAGCCGGCCGACTCCGGCGTGACGCGCGCGATCGTGGCGCCCTCGCGCGCGGCCTTGACGATGAGCGGTGAGGTCATGAGGGAATTCCTTGCCTCCCGGCCGCGGCGGCGGCGCGCGCGACGGCGTCGCCCTTCCCGTCGATGAGCGCGCGGAGGAGACGATAGGCCATGTCCGCGTAACGATACGCCGGCGCGACCGCGGGGTCCTGCTCGCCCTCGACCACGAGCCAGCCGCGATAGCCCGCGCCCCGCAGGATCGATATCACGCGCGCGAAATCGACGGCCCCTTCGCCCGGGGTGCTGAACGCGCCGTTGATGACCGCTTCGAGGAAGCTCCAGCCGCGGTTGCGCGCCATCCGCGCCACTTCGGGGCGGACGTCCTTGCAGTGCACGTGGACCACCCGCGCGACATGCTTCGCGAGCTCGGTCGGCGCGTCGCCGCCCGCGAAGGTGACGTGCCCGGTGTCGTGGAGCAGGCCCACCTCGGGACCGGTGACGGCCATCAGCCGGTCGACGTCGTCGGCACTCTCGACGTAGGCCCCCATGTGGTGATGATAGGCGAGCCGGACGCCGCGCGCCGCGATGTGCCGCGCGAACGCGGTCACGCGCTCGCCGTAGGCCGACCACTCGGCGTCGCTGCGGAAGCGCGGACGGCGCGCCAGGGCCTCGTGCCGTCCCTGGATCGAATCGGCGACCTCGCCGTAGACCATCACCTCGGCGCCGTTCGCGGCCAAGAGCGCGAGATGTGCTTCGACGTTCGCGATCTCGTCCCGGACCGTACCTCGCGCGAGGCGGCCCGAGTACCAGCCGGACACGCACGCAAGGCCGTGCCGCGCGAGCACCGCGGCGAGCGCCCTTGGCTCGCGCGGGAACTTGTTGCCGAGCTCGAAGCCCTCGTAGCCGATCGCCTTGCCCTCCGCGAGCGCTGTATCGAGCGGCGTCTCGCCGCCGAGCGACGGCAGGTCGTCGTTGGTCCACGAGATCGGGTTGATCCCGATGCGCACCGAGGACGGCATCACGGCCTCTGCGCCTTCTTGCCGCTGTCGTAGGCGGCTCGCGCCGAGCGCACCTCCGGCGATTCCGACACTTCGGGCACGCCGACCTCCCACCACCAGCCGCCGGCTTCCGTCGAGCGCCGCGCGTCGGTGTCGATGACGACGACGTACGTCCGCTCGGCGGCGCGCGCACGCGCGAGCGCCGCCTCGAGCTCGGCGATCGAGCCGACGTGCTCGGCCCGCGCGCCCAGCGCCCTCGCGTGAGCCGCGAAATCGATCGCCGGCGCCCTGCCCGCACCCCGTGCGCAATCGTCGAGCAGGTTGTTGAACGCCTCCCCTCCGCAGGCCTCCTGCAGCCGGTGGATGCAACCGTAGCCGCGGTTGTCGAGCACGACGACGACGAGCTTCGTGCCGAGCATGACGGAAGTCGCCAGCTCCGAATTCAGCATGAGGTAACTGCCGTCGCCGACCAGCACGACGACCTCGCGCTCCGGCCGCGCGAGCTTCACGCCGATGCCGCCGGCGATTTCGTAGCCCATGCACGAATAGCCGTATTCGACGTGATAGGCTCCCGGCCGCGCCGCACGCCAGAGCTTGTGCAGCTCGCCGGGCAGCGACCCGGCGGCGCAGACGACGATGTCGTCCTCCGCCGAGCGCGCGTGGCGCTGGACGGCGCCGATGACCTCGCCGTCGTAGGGCAGCGCGGGCGGCTTGACGTCCCGCACACCGACGATCGCCGTAACGACGTCGCGCCACCCCCGTGCTTCTTGCTGCGCGCGCCCCGACCACGCCGCGTCGGCGGTCCAGCCCGAGAGTCGCGCAGTGAGCGCATCTAGCGTCGCCGCCGCATCGCCGACGACAGGCAGCGCGCGCCACTTTCCGGCGTCGAACGCATTGACGTTGATCGCGACGAGCCGCGCCTGCGGGAAGAGCGAGTGCGAACCCGTCGTGAAGTCCGCGAGACGCGTCCCGACGGCGAGCACGAGGTCGGCCTCGCGCGCGAGTGCGTTCGCAGCGGTGCCGCCGGTGACGCCGATCGCGCCCGCCTGCAGCGGATGGTCCCACGCGATCGCGCCCTTGCCGGCCTGCGTCTCGGTGACCGGGACGCCGTGCCGCTCGACGAAGCGCTCGAGCGCCTGCGCACCGCCGTCGCTGTAGAGAACGCCGCCGCCACCGACGACGACCGGCCGGCGCGACGCACGGAGCGCGCCCACCGCGGCGTCGAGATCCGCCTCGCGGGGAGCCTCGGCCCTGACCGTCCACACGCGCGGCGCGAAGAAGTCATCGGGATAATCGAACGCCGTCGCCTGCACGTCCTGCGGGAGCGCGAGCGTAGCTGGCCCGCAGAGCGCAGCATCGGTCAGCACCGACATCGCGCGCGGCAGCGACGAGAGGAGCTGCGCCGGGTGGACGATACGGTCGAAGTAGCGCGACACGGGACGGAAGCAGTCGTTCGCCGACACGCGCCCGTCGTCGAAGTCCTCGACCTGCTGCAGCACCGGATCGGGCGCCCGCGAGACGAAGATGTCTCCCGGCAGGAAGAGCACGGGCAGCCGGTTCACGTGCGCGGTCGCCGCCGCAGTGACGAGGTTCGTCGCCCCGGGGCCGATCGACGTCGTGCACGCCATCATTTGCCGGCGGAAGTGCGCCTTCGCGAACGCGATCGCCGCGTGCGCCATCGCCTGCTCGTTGTGTGCACGGTAGGTGGGCAGCTCGTTCCGGTGGCGGGACAGGGCCTCGCCGACGCCCGCCACGTTGCCGTGGCCGAAAATCGCCCACACGCCCGCGAAGAGCGGCACGTCGCGCCCTTCCAACATCGTGCGCTGCGCGACGAGGTAGCGGACCAGCGCCTGCGCCATCGTCAGCCGGACCGTGGTCATCGCACCTCTCCCCTTCTTGAAGACCGCCACGCGTCGATCAGCGCTTCGAAGTTCTTCCGGACACCGGCGACGAGGCCATCGTCGTCGACCGCGTTGGCGAGCCAGGCGCGGGCCGGCTCGCCGAAGATCGTACGGCCGACCGCGAAGCCCCGGCACGTCCGGCTCTCGGCGGCTGCGGCGAAGCCGCGCGCGAGCTCGTCGATCGGTGCATTGAGCCCGAGCAGAACAACGCCGCGGCAATGGGGATCGCGCTCGTGGATCAGCGCGTCGAGCGCCGGCCACGCCTCGCGCGCCGGCGGCGGCAGCTTCCACCACTCCGGGTAGATGCCCAGGTTGTAGAGGCGCTTCACCGCGCGCAGCAACACGTCCGGCTCCGCGGGCAAGCGCTTGGGCTGCACGATCTCGAGCAGGAGCTCGTGACCGCTCGCCTGGACGGCGTCGTAAAGCGCGCGAACCTGCGCCTCGTTCTCGAGCCGGTTCAGGATATCGTCGTCGGGGTGCAGCGGCACGAGGCACTTCACGACGTGCTCGACCGGCCAGGCGATGAGCGTCGTGCCGATCGAACGGCCGTGCTCGAACACGACCGGATTCGATCCCGGCTGCTCGACCGGCCGTCCGATCCACCAGCCGCGACCCGTCGCGGCGTTGAGCGCGTCCTGGCCGTAGCGGTCGTCGCAGAGCAGGCCGACGCGACCTTGAAGGCCGCGCGCTGCCTCCGTCTCCGCGACCGCCCGCACGAGCAGCCTCTTCAGCGCGGGAATCCGCCGCTCGTCCGCGCCGGTCGCGCGCGCGAGCTCGAAGAACGGTTCGCGATGATCGAAGGCGAAGACAAAGAGCTCGGGCCGCGGCGTGCGCGGCGCCGTCACCCGGTGGAGCCGCGTGAGGAGCGCGTCCTTGTCCGGCTGCGAAATCCGCTCGGCGTTCGCGAGATAGTGGTCGAGCTCGATCCGGGTCGGCATCGCCGGCGCGCACCCGTGCCGGGAGACGACGAGCGCGCCGCAGGCGTTCGCGTAGCGGACGCACGCGGCGTAGTCCTCGCCGCGCAGCCAGCCCGACAGGAAGCCCGCGTTGAACGCGTCCCCCGCCCCGAGCACGTTCAATACCTCGACCTTCACGCCTGCCCCGTTGAAAGCATCGTCGAGCGTCGCCGGAATCGTGCCGTCGATGACCGCGCACCCGAGAGGACCGCGCTTCACGACGAACGTCGCCTTGGTCAGACGACGCACCGCCTTCAACGCGGAGATGATGTCCGTGCTGCCGCCGGCGATCGCGAACTCCTCGATCGTGCCGATCACGAGGTCGAACGACGGCAAGAGCGCCTGCAGGTGTGCCGTCACGGCGCCGCTCGCGATGAATCGGGTCTCGCCGTCGCCGCGCACGGTCAGACCCCACAGCACCGGCCGATAGTCGATGTCGAGAACCGTCCGGACGTCGTGCGCACGGGCGCGCTCGAGGGCGAGGCTGCTGACGCGATGAACGTGCGAGGTCGAAAAGTGAGTACCCGTGATCAGCAGCGCTTTCGCCCGGGCGAGGAAGTCCGCCGCCACATCCTCTTCGGTGACCGCCATGTCGGCGCAGTTCTCGCGCAGGAAGATCAACGGGAACGTGTCACGGTCCTTGATCCCGAGCACGACGCCCCCCGTGAGGCGCGTCGGATCGACGCTGACGTGCGAGACGTCGCAGCCTTCCCTTGCCAGCGTTTCGACGAGGAAGCGCCCCATCGCATCGTCGCCGATGCGCGACGTCATCGCGGCCTTGAGGCCGAGCCGCGCGCAGCCGAAAGCCGTGTTCGCCGACGAACCGCCCAGATATTTGGCGAAGCTTGCGACGTCCTCGAGCCGCGCGCCGATCTGCTGTGCGTAGAAATCGACGGCGAGGCGGCCCAGGCAGACGATGTCGAGCGGACGTCCGGTAGCGAAACGAGTCGCGTTCTTCATGGAGGGAATGCGATGCGGCAAGGCGGATCACGCCGCGGAATTCCTGTAACATAGAACGAGATCGCCACTCGCGCAACCGGGCCCCTCCATGATCGAAGTCGCATTGTTCGGCGCCGGCCGCATCGGCACGATCCACGCGGGCAACCTCGCCCGCGAGACGGGCGCCCGACTCAAGTACGTCGTCGACCCGAACGCGAAGGCGGCGCAGCTGCTCGCCGATCGTCACGGCGCAAGCGTTGCGACGGTCGCCGAGGTGTTCGCGGACGAGGGTGTCGGTGTCGTGCTGATCTGCTCGTCGACCGACGCGCACGCCGAGTTGATCCGGACCGCCGCGGAATCGGGCAAGCAGATCTTCTGCGAAAAGCCTGTCGACCTCGATCTCGCCCGCGCGCGTGAGTGCGCCGACGCCGTGAAGCGTGCGGGCGTGACGTGCCTCATCGGGTTCCAGCGCCGCTACGATCCGACGTTCGCAGCGCTCAAGTCGCGAATCCAGAAGGGCGAGATCGGCACTCCCGAGATGCTCGTCGTCACGAGCCGCGACCCCGGCGCGCCGCCGATCCCCTACATCCGGAGCTCCGGCGGCATCTTCAAGGACATGCTGATCCACGACTTCGACATCTTCCGCTGGATCCTGGACGACGAAGCCGAGACGGTCCACGCCAACGCCTCGTGCCTCGTGGACCCCGCGATCGCGGAGGCCGGCGACGCGGACTGCACCGCGGTGACGATACGCACGAAGCGCGGCCGGCTCTGCCAGATCAACACGAGCCGGCGCGCAGCCTACGGCTACGACCAGCGGTTCGAAGTGCTCGGAAGCGAAGGCATGCTGCAGGCCGGCAACCACGCGCCGACGGAAGTCGTGGCGAGCACGGCCGCCGCCGTCTCCCGCGATCTGCCCGAACATTTCTTTCTCGAGCGTTACCGCGCCGCCTACGCGAACGAGATGGCGCACTTCTTTGCAGTGCTCGCCGGTCGCGACAAGCTGCGGACGACGATCGACGACGGCGTGAAGGCGCTGGAGCTCGCCGACGCCGCGACGACGTCGTGGAAGGAGGGTCGGGTCGTGCGGCTGTAGGCGAACGCCTGTTTCCGCGGCACGTCTTGGCTGGAAGCCGGAGTCCGCGGCGCAACGGCGCGCGGCGGCGACTGTCCATCCGGTCAAGGGCGAGCGCGCAGCATCCGGTTCCATCACCACCGCAGCGCCGTGCCATAACCGGTGAGTTCCAGGTAGCCGCGCCCGGATCGGCCGTCCGGGCCGGCGGCGCGCACCGCGCCCTCCCAGTAGATCGTGCCCGTGCTCACGCGCGAATCGAGCTCCTGGTCGTCCATCAGGGGATCGAGCCGGTACTCGACGCCGCCGGCAGCGACCGTCATCGCCACCGGATAGTCGAATCCGGTGCGCGGTGACCGCCACGTGCGTCGCGCCTCGAAGCGGATGTCGTCCGGGGCAAACGTCCGCCGACGGCCCTCGGTGCCGCGCCACGTGCCGCCAGCCCACAGCGTTCCGCCGGCGCGATCGCGCATCCGGAACGCCATCAGCGCGGCGCCGTCGTCGAAGTTGATGCCTGTCCAGTCCCACCCCGAAGCGCCGGCCGCGATGTATTCGCTCGACCACTCGTGATCGAGCCAGGCGACGCCGCGGACCGCCAGCATCGCTCCGCCGAGCGCGATGGTCCCGCTGACCGCGAGCTGCGGTCGACTGTAGTACCAGCTCGCCTGAATGGGCAGCGGTCCCTTGCGCGAGTAGCCGGACTCGCCGTTGACGAGGATCGGCGTGTGCGAGGCGAAGTGAAGGTCGAGCGCGAAATCGCGGCCGACGACGCGCGCGCGATAGACGTCCCCTTCCAGCTCGAGCGACCAGTCATCGATGGTGACCCGCGTCGTTTCCTCGCTTGCCTCGGCGAGCCCGAAACCCGCGCGCGCAGCACGCTGGTCGTGCCGCAGCCGCCCGAGCCCCGGATCGGCGACCGCCGCGTGCGCGAAGAGGAGCTGCCGCGGCGCGAACGCGCTGGGATTCGCTTCGGCGATGCGCGGCCGATGGCGGAAGAACGTCACTTGTACGCCGTAGTCGCGACCGGCCGCATCGACCACCCGGCCAGTCACGTACCACCACTCGGTTCGATAGTCGGGATGGCTCCCGTGATCGCGGGGGAACGTCAGCGGCCGCCCTGGTGCAACCGGTGGGTATTCGTCGGCTGCCGATGCGCGCGCGGCGGCGAAGGCGAACACTGCGGCGATGAATTGCCGGCGCTTCATCGGCTCACCAGTCGTCCTTGACCGCAGCGACCACGTCCGCTGCCATCGCGCGGCGGCCGCTCGCGAGCGCCGTGAGCGTGGACAGCGCAAGCAAGGCGGCGGCGAAAGCGCCAAGCGCGGCCCACGGCAGCGACAGCTCCATGCCCCAGTGGAACGACTGCCGGTTGACGACATGGATCAGGATCAGGCTCATCGCGAATCCGAGCGCGAGCCCGACCGCGAGGCCGATGCCACTCGCGAGGGCGCCCTCCGTCGCGAGCATCGTCGCCACCTGCCGCCGCGTCATCCCGAGGTGGCGCAGCACGCCGAATTCCCGCCGGCGCGAGAGCACGAGCGCGCCGAACGACGACGACAGTCCGAAGAGCCCGATGACGACAGCGGCCAGCTCCAGCGCATAGGTGACCGCGAACGTCCGGTCGAACGCTCGGAGCGATAGCGCCCGGATGTCGCCGGGCGAGTAGATGTCGAGCCGATCACCGCCCACGATGTCACGCAACGCTGCGATGACGGCGGAGCGGTCGGCGCCGGGTCGCAACCACAACGCGGCGTTGGTCACGGTCGTGTCGCCGGTCAACTCGACGTAGCGCTCGCGCTCGATCGCGACGGCGCCCTGCGGTCGGCCGTAGTCGCGCCAGACACCGGCGACCGTGAACGCCACCGCGCGTCCGTCGAGCGGCAGCCGCACGACCTGCCCCGGACCGAGCCCGTAGAGATCGGCTGCCGCTTCGTTGACCCACGCCGGTGGCGGCGCCGTCGCGGCCACGTGCAACGGCGGTTGCAGCAGCGGCAGGCTTCGCGCCGGATCGTCGCGATCGATCGCGCGCGCGACGAGCACGATCCGCGGCCGCGCGGCGTCGAGCGCAAGCTGCTGCTCGCGCTGGAACTCGGCGCGCGCGACGCCGGGCAGCACGCGCATCCGCGCCTGCACAGCCGCCGGCAGGAACGCGGTGTCCCCGCTCGCCGCCGCCCGGATGTACACGTCGGCGGGGAGGATTCGCCCGAGCCACGCTTCGAGCGAATCGCGGAACGACGTCACCATGATCGCCATCGACACCATCAACGACACGCTCGCGACGACGGCTGCCAGGCTGACGGTGAGCTGGCCCGGCGCGCCCCTGAGCTGCGCCACCGCAAGTCGCGGCGCGGGCGCGCGCGGCAGCGGCAGGAGAGCCAGGGCGAGGACCGCAATCCGTGGCAGCAGCATCAGCGTGCCGATCAGCAGCAGCGCAATGGCGGCATACCCGGCGAGCGGAAGGCCGTTGACAGGCGGCAGCGTCGTCGCCACTGCACCGACGGTCAACGCGACGAGCCCCGGCCACGGCGTTCGGAGGCGCACGAAGGCCTGCTCCTCGTCGCCTGCCTTGAGTGCCTGCGCCGGCGCGGCACGCGACGCCTCGATCGCCGGAACGAGACTTCCGAGCATCGCGGCCGCAACGCCGAGCGCGAAGAACAGCGAGAGCGGCTCCCACCCGGGATGCAACCTGGGGACCACGTCGCGGAAGTATCCGGACCCGAGGTCGCCGCCGAACGATCGCAGCGCGAGCAGGGCGAGCGCGAAGCCCAGCGCGAGACCCAGCGCGCTGCCGCAGGCTCCGACGATCGCGCCTTCCGCGACGATCAGCGTCGCGAGTCGCCGGCGCGTGAACCCGAGCACGCGCAGCAACGCGAACTGCGCCCGCCGCCGCACGACGGCGAGCGCCTGCGTCGAGAACACGAGGAGGCCGCCCGTGAAGAGCGCGACCAGCGCCAGCACCTGAAGATTGACGCGGTACGAGCGCGACAGGTCCGCGCTCGCGGCCGCGTTGGCTTCCGGCCGCGAGGCGACGACCCCCGGGGGCAGCCGGCTGCGAAGATCCTCCGCGAACGCCGTGACGTCCACGCCGCGCGCGAGCTGGAGGTCGACCCGCGAGAGTCGTCCGATCCGTCCGAAAGCCGCCTGCACGCCCGCGATGTCCATGACCGCGAATCGCTGCGTCGCACCCGCGTCGAGCGTGCCTGCGACGCGAAGCGTCACGTCGGCGAGGCCGGACTGCGCCCGGACGACGTCTCCCTCGCGCACGTCGAGCCAGCGCAGCGCGGCTGGCGTGACGAACAGCGTGTCCGATCGGAGCGCGTCGAGCCGATCGGTGGCGAACGGCACGAGTGCCGGCTCCACGACGGCCGCGCGGAAGGCGTCGATCCCGACGATGCGCAGCGGCTCGTCGCGGCCCGCGATCCTGGCGTCGACCTCGACCAGCGGACTCGCCGCAGCGACACCGCGTACGCGCGCGAGCATCGGGTACAGGGTCTCGGAGAATCCCGCGCGCGGTCCCCGGACCTCGAGATCGGCCGCGCCCGACAGCGTGTGCACACCCTGGGCCAGCTCCTCGACGGCGCTGGCGTTGATCAGCTGTACCGCAAACCCGAGGGCGACGCCCAGCGCCAGCGCCAGGATCGCCAGTCCGGCGCGCCAGCGATTCCGCGCGAGCGAGCCGCGCAGCAGCGCTCCCGACGCCGTGAGGGCGGCTCCTTCAGGCATCGGATCGCGCGCGGAGCCCGTCGCGCGAGAGGACGAGCACGCGATCGGCGGTCGCCGCGGCGGCGCGGGAATGGGTGACGAGGATCGCCGCCGCCCCGCGGGCCTTGACCTGGTCGCGCATGAGCGCCAGCACTTGTCCCGCGCTGTCGGGATCGAGATTGCCCGTCGGCTCGTCGGCGAGCACGAGCGTCGGCTCGTGCACGATCGCGCGCGCGATCGCGACGCGCTGCAGCTCGCCGCCGGACAGCTCGCGCGGCGGGCTGTCGGCCCGCTCGGCGAGCCCCACGGCCGCGAGGACCGACCCCACGCGCGCGGCAGCGGCATCGCGGTCGACGCCGACGAGCGACAGCGGCAGCGCGATGTTCTCGGCGACGCTCAGGTAAGGCAGCACGTGGAACGCCTGGAACACGAAGCCCATTTGCGTTCGGCGCAGCGCCGTGAGCGCGTCGTCGTCGAGCGATTCGAGCGTCACGCCGTCGAGCGCGATCGTGCCCGCGTCCGCTCGGTCCAGTCCCGCGATCAGATTGAGCAGCGTCGACTTGCCGACCCCCGACTCGCCCATCACCGCGACGTATTCGCCCGGACCGAGCTCGAGGTCGACGTCGCGGAAGATCGCGCGCCGGCGCGGCCCGGCATAGGACTTGGCGAGGCCGCGGATCGACAGCATGGCGCCGAGCGTAGCGGCGGCGAGTCCACAGCGCAAGATTCCGGGCGGGCTGAAGTCCGACGACCGCGAACCGCGTATGATTCGTTCGTGATCGACGATGCCTCGTCCGCGTCGGCCGTTGCGACCGATTTGCCCCCATCGCGACTCCGCGTCGTCCTCGACGGGGACCGGCGTCCGGCCTGACGACCATGCCCGACGACGCGACCACGAAAGTCAAGGTATCGCCCTCCGATCTCCGCGGCATCAGCCGGCTGACCATCGATGCCGTGACCGGGGTGGTCGGCATCGTCGAGGCGATGCACCTCAACATCGCGAGCCCTCCACGCGTGCTTCGCGCCGCCAAACGAGACCGAACGAGAGGCATCACCGGGCTCGTCTACCGAAGCGTCCGCGGCATCACTGGCGTCGTGGGTCATGGCCTCGAACGATTGCTTGCGCGGCTCGAACCCCTGCTCGGCGAGCGCAGCGCGTGGCCCGGTCGCGAAGCGCTGCTGGCTGCGCTGAATGGCGTGCTCGGCGACTACCTCGAGGCCTCGGCGAATCCGCTCGCGATCCGCATGTGCCTGCGCCGCGACGGACGGCCGGTGCCGTCCGATACGCCGTCACTGGCCGCAGCGATTCCGCCGCATGCCGACAGGGTCGTCGTGCTGCTGCACGGGTTGTGCATGAACGATCTGCAGTGGAACCGGAGGGGTCACGATCACGGCGCCGCGCTCTCCCGTGACCTGGGATTCACGCCCGTCTATCTGTACTACAACAGCGGCCGCCACATCTCGGTCAACGGCCGCGAGTTCGCCGACATCATGGACGCGCTCGTGTCGGCATGGCCGGCACCGCCGAAGGAGCTCGTACTGATCGGCTACAGCATGGGCGGTCTCGTCGCGCGGAGCGCCTGCGAGTACGGGGCGGCAGCGGGGCACGCCTGGGTCCGCCGCCTCGACAAGCTCGTCTTTCTCGGCACGCCGCATCACGGCGCCCCGCTCGAGCGCGGCGGCAACTGGGTGGACATCCTGCTCGGGATCAGCCCGTACGTGGCCCCGTTCGCGCGGCTGGGCAGGATCCGCAGCGCCGGCATCACCGACCTTCGCTACGGCAATCTGATCGACGCGGACTGGGAGGGTCGCGATCGCTTCGCGCGTACGGGCGACGTTCGAAGCACGGTCCCGCTGCCCGCCGGCGTCTCGTGCTATGCGATTGCTGCGACGACGAAAAAGCGCGCGCGCAAGCTGCACGACCGGGTAATCGGCGATGGCGTCGTGCCCCTCCAAAGCGCACTCGGCCGGCATAGAGACGCCCGCTTCGCGCTGGAACTTCCTCGGTCCCGCGTGTGGATCGGCCGTGGCATGAACCATCTGGATCTGCTCGACCATGACGACGTCTACGCCAAGATCCGGCAGTGGTTGTCCCGGGCGTGATCCGCAAGCGAGGTCCGGGCAACCGGGCGTTTGCCCCGGGGAAACCCCACACGCCGATCGCGACGGCTCCCGCGCCGTCACTTCGGAGCCGCCCGGGCGTGCACGGAAGGCCGCGCTGGTACGGTCCTTGCTCGTACGAAGCCAGAGCGGCAAGCGACGCGAGCGAGCCCCGACCCGCGATCCGGCAATGCCGCGAGCGAAAGGAGCAGCGGTGCGAGCGACGACAGTTGAAGGCGCGGCCGGCATCGCCGCCGCGAGCTTCGTCTCCGAAATCGAGCAGTTTCGCGCGGCCATTACCGATCCCTCGGTAGAATTTGCCGCCAAGCAGCGCGCGTGGGACACGATCGTGCGCCACGCCACGCTCCTCGACCCGCAGGACGCGGGCTTCTGGCGAGCCGGCGTCGCGCTCAAGGACGCGGTTTGCGCGTGGCTCGAAGCGAACTCGCCCGCGACGACCCACTGACGCCGGAGGACACCCCCTCCCGGAAACTGCTGTCCGGTCGGGACTGGAGCAGACAGCCGGGCCTCGCGGAAGCGGCGGCGCGCGGCGGCCCGGCAGAGTACGGGCGAATATCCCTCGTTCGCTCGCTCAACCCGGCGAAACGAGCGCGACGATCGCCATCACGCCGTGCGCGTCTTCGCGTGGATGTCGGCCTCGATCAGCGAGCGCAGTTCGGCCGTCACGTCGGGCATCGCGCCGAACCATTTGTGGAACCCGTAGCCGGCCTGATGGAGGAGCATTCCGAGGCCGTCGACGATCCGGTGGCCCCGCGCGGCCGCGGTCGAGAGAAGCCCCGTCTCGAGCGGCACGTAGACGGCGTCGCAGACTACGGCCGTGCGCTTGAGCGGTGTCAGGTCCGCCGAGAGCGGCGGCTGGCCCGCCATGCCGAGGGACGTGCAGTTCGCGACCAGGTCAGCCGTCGCGAGCAGCTCGGGAAGGTCCGTCGCGGGGCGGGCCGACACGCCGTCTCCGAAACGGGCCGCAAGCAGTCGCGCCCGATCCATCGTGCGATTGACCACCGTAACCACGACGCCGCGCGCGTGAAGCGCGAACGCGGCGGCGTGCGCAGCGCCGCCGGCGCCAAGAACGACGGCGCGTGCACCCGCGACGTCCCAGCCCGGCGCGTATTCGTCCAGGCTCGTGATGAATCCGTGGGCATCGGAATTGCCGCCGCAGAGCGTGTCGTCCTCGTACCAGATCGTGTTGACCGCGCCGATGACTTCTGCCGCGGGGTCGCGCCGCTCGACGAGCTGGTAGGCGGACTCCTTGTGCGGGACCGTCACGTTGCCGCCGACGTAGCCGCGTTCGCGCAACTGCAGCAGGAAATCGCGGAACTGTTCGGGCGGCACGTCCTGCTTGTCGTATTCGCCCTCGATCCCCAGCGACTCGAGCCAATGGCCGTGGATGAGCGGGGAGCGGGAGTGGGCAATCGGGTGGCCGATGACGCAGGCGCGGCGGGCGGCGGGAGAGCTCACGGCCGCGATTCTCTCATGCCCGCCACGACGGTCCGCGATGGAACCTATGTCGCCGTACGCTAGCCGGACGTCGGACGAACCCGCCGCCGCAGCAGCATCGCGCATGCGACGAAGCCCGAGACTGACGCGGCCACGTGCTTCAGCGTGTGTCCGCTGACGACATTGCCGAGCTGGAACACCTGCTCGTCGAACGTCTCGAAAAGCTTGGCGAGCACGTACCAGGCGAACATCCAGACGATGTCCGTTCCGCGCGTGTAGCGCGATGGATGGGCGAGCGCGAGCCAGAGCAGGATCAGCATCGCGCCCCCCTGAACCACGACGTAGGGGACGAGGTTCCCCGCGCCGGCGCGCTCGGTGGCGCGCCAGAAGACGACCGAGGCCGCGCCGACGACGAGCAGCGGCACGAGCAGCGCGACGCCTGCGCGGACGCTAATTCGGTCCACGACTTGCGACGAGACGAGGGCCATGAACGCGACCGTGATCGGCAGCCGGTCCCAGAACAGCCGCTCGTTGTCCGGCGCGAGGTGGTAGTACGCCGACCCGAACGCGGTCAGCACGAGGCCAAGGAAGAACACGGCCCACGGCCAGCGCTCCTGCGCGACTTGAAAGCGCGCGCGCGCGCCAAGCACAATGACAAGCCCCCAGAGTCCCGAGGCGAGGAAGCCGGCGTTCGACACGACGTCGGCGAAGTTCGGGATCCCGAACGCAGCTCTCCGGTCGACGAACCCGTGATAGGACAGCGGCTGAGGCACGGCCGGCGCGACCAGCGCCACCGCGATGCCGAGCACCGCGACCGCGACGATCCCGCCGATCAGGCGGGAGTTCGTAGAGGCCGTAGGGGTCTCCGGCACACAGGGATCAGCCGCGCGATCCCGGTGTCCCCGTCCTCACGCCGGGCCGCTCACTGCGGAATCGCGTAGAGCAGGTACATCGCCGCGAGCAGCCCGGTGGGCTGGCCCAGCTTGCCGAACCACTGGTCGAAGATCCGGCCGATCTCGCCGCTCACGTACACCTGCGTCAGCGCGCGGTTCACCTCGAGGCGCAGCGCCGAGTCGTTGCGCGGCAGCGCCATCGCGTAGGGCTCGAACGAGAGGTCCTCGACCGGCATCCTGAATTTCGAGGGATCCTTCGCCTGGGCAACGAGGCCGACGAGCTTGACCTTGTCGCCGGCGTACGCGTCGGCGCCGCCGGACTCGACGAGCGTGATGCCCTCGACCGCGTCGCCGATCGGAACGACGGTGGCGTTGACGAGCTGCCGCTGCAGCGCGGCGCGAAGGCGCGTCTCGGTGGTCGTGCCGCGCAAGACGGCGATCTTCTTGCCGTTCAGGTCGGCCAGCTTGCTGGCCGACGAGTCCGAGCGCACGAGAAAGCCGCCAGCATCGAGAAAGATGAGCCCCGAGAAATCGACCTCGGCGAGCCGCCCGAGCGTCTGCGTCGTATTCGCGCACTCGAGGTCGGCCTTGCCGCTCGCGACCATCTTCAAGCGGTCGGGGGTCGGTGCGGGGAGCCAGTTCACCTTGAGGCCCGGCTCGCCCACCGCGCGCCCGATCTGCGCGATCACGCGCCGGCAAAGGTCGATCGAATAGCCGGCGGGCTCGTTGTTCGGGCCCTTGAACGAGAACGGCAGCGACTCCGGCGAATAGGCGACGTTGATCGCCTTGGCGGCCTTGATTCGGCCAAGGGCACCTGTCGGTTGCTGCGCGAGCGCGCCGGTCGCGAGCAGGCTCGCGACGACGAGACATCCGATAAGGAAGCGTTTCACGATGCGAACCTCGGAAAGGACAATTCGGCGCCGACGTGACGCCGGCCGGCACGGGCGGGGGAGCGCGGGAGAAGCGCGCTCGGCTGCGCATGATAGCGGAGCCCCACGTACTGCCTCAAGCACGACCGCGGTCGGCGACGTCTGGCACACGACTTGCTGTCCGGTCGAACGCGGTGCCGTCTCCCGGAGCGCTGCGCCGCTCCCGCCCTTCGCCGAATGACTTCCGCCATGCCCCGATACGCTCGCGTCCTCTCCACCCTCGCGCTCCTCTGCCCGGCCTTTCCCGCGGCGGCGGGCACCTTCGTCCCGCAAACGCCGATCACGGTCCAGGTCATCAACGACAGCGGCCGCCCCGACAGCGAGGTGATGCTGCTGCTCGCGGGTCAGGACGTCGTGGGCAAGAACAAGGATGGCTCGACAACCACATACCCGTTCAGCGTGTCGTCCGTGACCTCCGTCGACATGAGCAACGCGAGCGCGCCTCGGACGACGGGAACGCCGCTCGCATGCCCGACGAGCCCGCCCCTCCCGACGTGTCCGACGCCGGCGACGACACCGTCGGGCGGCGCGTTGACCGTGAACTCTCCGTACTCGGGCCGGCAGAACCTGCCCGTCTACCAGTTCACGATGAGCACGGTGAGCTCGGGCACGCTGTTCGTTTCCTACGACACGGGCGTCAGTTACCCGCCGGCGCCAACTGTCACCGCAAAGTACCGGTTCCAGCCACTCGAGTTCTCGTATTCGAGCGCCATCGCGAGCAACGGCGACCTCACGTCGATCGATTTCTACGGGATCCCGCTGCAGCTCGAGACGTTCGCAGCGGGCGACACGTCGTTGCGCGATCCTCTCGACCGCGTCACCTATTACACGTCGACGCCGACCATGCTCAGGGCGCTCACTAACGTCAGCCCCGCCCTGCAGAACGCATTCGTCGCCAAGGGCAGCACCGGCAACACGACATTCGTGCCCGGCACGACCCCGGCCAACGACTTCCTGCGCGTGATCGGGCCGAATCAGGTCGCCGCTCCCGGCACGAGCCCGCTGCCTGTCAAGTCGACCTCGCCCAAGCCCTGGCCCTACCCGAGCTTTGCCGGCTATCTCGACGCGCTCGCGGACGCCCGCTACACGTTTACCGAGGCGGATGCCAATCAGACCTCGGCGTACACGTTCGGCTACACCGGAACGATCACCAGGATGACGAGCAAGACCACGGCCTCCTGCCTCGCGCCCTCACTCGCGGTCGACGGCTGGCTCATCAAGCTCACGGGCTCGACCGCCGCTCCGTCACCGCTGCCCTCCAATGCGGATATCTGCATTCCGCTGCCGCGCCAGGACAACGGTTCCGGGAGCGCCGACTTCTTCATCTACGGCGCGGTGCAGAACTGCGAGACGCTCGCGCTCGCATCCGGTGGGACGCTGCACCCGTGCTCGGACAGCGACACTGCGGGGCTTGCGAGCCTCGCGAACTCCGTTTATGGCTGGATCCAGGCCGACGTGTTCTCCGCGCTCAACTTCGGCTACATGGGCGGCGCCGCCGATGCGTCCAGCGGGGGCAAAGGCCGGTCGGGCGCCTGGTACGGATTGCCGCCGGTCCAGTACCCGTTCGGCCTCGCACGGAGCTCGAACGACGGTCGGTACAACCCATGGGCCGCGTTCATGTACAACCATTCGGACGCATACGGGTTCGCATTCTCCGACCGCAAGGGCCGGCCGTCGCCCGACATCGTGTTCCCGATCGGGGGCACGCTGCGCATCTGGATCCTGCCCGACGAGCGTCTCGACGCTCCGTTCGTCACAGTCCCGACGCAGGACGCCTCTTCGATCACCGTGCAATGGCCGACAGGGGCGGGGGCGGATCATTACGTCATCACCTGGTCGCCGCCTTACGAGACGACCTCCGCAACGGTGATCCAGCCCGCCTCAGGCACGGCGACCTATACGATGACCGGACTCGATCCCGGAACGCCGTACACGGTGATCGTGCGGGCGTTCAATGCGGACGAATCGCAGCGCTCCCACGGCATGCCCCTCTATGCACGGACCTCCGGCACGCCGCCCGCAGCGGCGGCGGGGAACGCCCAGGCCAAGTTCGGCTTCAACTGGACGCCGCCCGCGGAGCTGAGCGAACAATGGCCCGACCTCTGGCTCGCCGGGAACAAGTTCAGCTATGGCGGGCAGGGCAGCTACTCGACGCCCACTCCGGTCGATATCGCGGTCGGGCTCCCGCCCGGAACTGCCGCGTTGACGGTGACCCCGGCGACGCCATGCAGCCCGCCGTGCGCCGCCATGTCGATCGATCCCCCGACGATCGCGCCGGGCGGGACGGCGACGTTGACGATCGTCATCAGCAATCCCGCCTCTGCGCCTTCGCTGACGCTGCGGCAAGGGCTCCTGATTCCGATGCCGCCCGGCGTCACCGCGGCCTCCTCGGGAGCCCAATGCACCGGGGTCGCGGTCAACCCCACCAACATCGCCGTCGGCGCGGTCACCGTCAACAGCCGCGGCCCGAGCTGCACCATCACCGCCACGCTCACCTCGTCGTCGCCGGGCGCGTTCGCCGTGCAGGCGCCCGCGCTCACGACCGACAAGGGAACGGCGCCGGCATCGAGCGCCGCGCTCACGGTGCAGGGCAAGGCCGGCGCCGTCGCGCTGGCCATCGCGCCGGCGACGATTGTTTCCGGAGGCTCGGCGACGATGTCGGCCACCCTCGCCAACGTGACGGGGGCACCGCTCGGTTTGACCGCGCCCTTCGTGGTCGCGCTGTCAGGAGGAATCAAGATCACGTCGCCGCGGGCGGGCGGCAGCTGCACCGGCGCCAGCATCAGTGCCGACGGCACCGAACTCGCGCTGCCGGCGACGTCCGTGCTCCCGGTCGGAGGCTGCACGATCATCGTCCCCGTCACCTCGTCGACACCGGGAACCGTGATCACCACCACCGGCATCCTCGAGACGCCCGCCACGCTCTATCCGACCCGGTCCTTCCCGATGGAGCTCCGGATCGGCGACACGACAATCTGGTCGGCCAACTATTACCTGACCTTCATCGGCGCGACGACGAGCTATGCGCTCGGCCCCTGCCTCCCGACGGAGAACTGTGCGGGGTCGGGCCTCTCGCCCGCGATCCCATTCGACTCGGTGCAGGCGCCCAACTTCCTCGAGCGCCAGGCCGGGGGTCTTACGATCACCGGGGGCGCCGCG
Organism: uncultured beta proteobacterium; assembly: GCA_963734055.1. Lineage (GTDB taxonomy): Bacteria > Pseudomonadota > Gammaproteobacteria > Burkholderiales > Casimicrobiaceae > CAIWHR01. The sequence continues at coordinate 81,896 of CAVTFQ010000007.1, read as the reverse complement.
AACCCGGGTCCGCCGTTCGGCGCGACGACTCCGACCGTCGGCGTCTCGTTCACGCCGATCGCCGACAAGAAGTTCGCCGGGGTGCTCTATCCCAAGAGTGGCTCGAAGCAAGCCCGCCCTCCGCCGTGCCAGGGTTCGAAGGGGTCTCCGTCTCGCGCTGGCTGCGCGCAGCAATGAGCAGCGCCACGGCGCACGTTCCCAGGCGCTTGTCGCTCGCCGCTCGCGCCGCTATCGGCAGAGCGCGCCGGGCGCGGCGAAGATCTGCCGCGTGATGCCCCTGGTCCGCGTCATCGGGGCCGTCATGCCCGGAAGCTGCACGTTCGCCGTCAGCGTGGCGCTATTGCCGTTCAGGAAGGCGAGGTTCGCCGTGCCGACCGCGCTCGCGTGCATCGTCGCGCCGGCCGGCCCTGTTGCGCGATAGAGATCGCCCGCATACTCCGCCGGCGCGGTCTTGTTGAGCGTCGCGACGAGAAAGAGCGGCGTGCCCTCGACGGCGTACGTGTACCAGGCGGCGAAGATCGTGTCGCCCTGATGCGCGAGATTGATGCCCCATCCCGACTCGCTCGGATTCCACCACAAGTCCGTGTAGTTGGTCGAGGTCGCGGGATCGGCGGTGAGGCCGAACGAGCACTCAGGCAACTTGCCAAAGGTCTGGCGCGTCAGTGCGCGGGCCACGCCTTCGGACATGTTGACGCGCACATGATCGGCGTCGTCCTGGACGAGCCACCCGGGACCGATCTGGCTCGGCGCGACGGCCTGCGCGTCGAACGTGCCTGCGGAGAATGACGGTCCGCGCGTCTCGTACACCTCTCCGGCGAACACGCCGTCGTCGCGCTTGACCGCGATCATCGTGCGCCAGCGCGGCTGGCCGGTGGCGTCGTAGGCGTAGTCGACGGCGAAGATCGTGTCGCCCTGGTGCGAGAGCCACGTGCCGCGGCCCTCCTCGTCGGGTCGCCACCAGAGCCCGGTCGCGTTCGGCACCGCGCAGACCAGCGCGTAGGTCGAACCGGAATGCGCGAGCGCGAACTGCGGGCAGCTCGGCGTCACGCTCGAGTCGAGCGCGATTCGCGTGCCGTCGTTGCACACGATCGTGCGTCCCGAGAGAGTCGCGCTGACACAGCTTGCGCCGAGATCGTAGGTGAGCATGGCGGCCGAGGTCGGCGCCGTCGCAGCTATGGCAAGGGTGAAAGCGAGCGCGCTCGACGCGCGGGCGATGAAACCACGAGATGCCATACGGAGCTCCTGATGCGGACCGCCCGGCCGCTGTCGCCGCCGATCGGCCTTCCCTCTTCCGTCCGGCGTGCCGGACATGCCCGAAACGTGACTGGCGCGGGGGATACGGGTTCCCGCCGGTCCAGACCTAGGGCCGGACATGGCGAAGCCACGAAAAAAACTGGCCCACACCCACCCGGCGGCGACTCGCGCTAACGCAAGTCGTTGATATTCATGAGGCAGCTACTCCATTTCGGAGCAGGAGCCAACAAAAGAACATGTTAGCACGGAACTCCGCGTTTTCATAGGCTTAAGTCATTTCGCATGCGCGGCCAGGACGATCGCGAGTTTCGGCTCCGCGGCAGCCTCTGGCACGCGCCGCAGAGCCAGCCGGCGCCGTGAGCGCTGGTCGACGTTCGGCGGGGTCGCGTACCGTTCAGGCGGACGACGGTCTCGGCCGCAGCCGACCGGTCGATATTTCCGGGGCGGCCTTCAATCCAGCTTCTTGTCTTCGCCTTTCGCCTGTTCCATCGCCTCGGGCTCGAGCAGCTCGACGTTGCGGTTGAACCACAGGAAGGCGCCCCACGAGAACAGCAGCGCCGCCGCCATGAGGCCGATCGCGGCGGCGTACGGAAGCCGCTCGGGCGCTTCGTTGCTGAATTTGAAGACGACCACGAGGCCTTCGATCGAGAGCGAGACGACGAGCACGATCATGAAACGTGACAGGAAGCGGCGGACGCGCGTGGGGGCGCTCATGTGCGCGCGGCGCTGGACTTCCTCCTCCAGGATCGTTTGCCCGAGCTCCAGCGCGGCAACCGCAACGGTGAGCAACGCGATCGTTCGCAGCACCCCGTCGACGCGCTGTCCGACCGTGACTTCCGACCACGGGTCTGCCGCATGCCATAACTCGTATCCGCCGCCCACGATCAGTGCCGCCGCGCACAGGACGAACAGTGCGCTGATGACGAAGTGGCCGACGGGAAAGACAACGTGCAAGCGCGCAAGCCGCCCGCCGGGCTCGCCGCGAGACTGGCTCACCGGCAATGCCGACCTCGGATTCTCCCGAAATCGAGCGCGAGCGGCCACGACACCGACCCCTGACGGCCTATGCGCCTGAAACTGCGGCGAGCCCCTGATCGCCGGCAATCCGCGCAGGCAGAGGCGTCCGCAGGCAACGGCGATCGGAGCGACGCGATCCGGGAGGCGCGACGCCACGGCGCTCGGGGTGGCGGCATTTCAGACCTGCCTTGACGCCCGCAAACCGCAGGGCGTTGCGGCCGATCCCCGGCCGCGCCGAGGTCGCACCGATGACCGAAGCCTTCACCCCGTTCGAGCCGCCAGGCATCTCGCACATCGCATCACCTCCGCCAACCGGATTCCGAACTGGCCGCAAGAACTGCACCGGCGTTCCAAGCCGATACTTTTGCCCCAATGCATCCTGGCGCCGAGAGCGCAGCGCCGGTGCGCGCCTCGACGCGAACGACGCAAGCTCGGCAATTTCTGCTGGCAAAGTTTTCAACATCCACGGGCGACGTGCCGCGGATGACGCGCGAACGCCGGCCCCCCAACTCCGGGTGCACAGGCGCCGACCCTCCGCACGGCGCCGATGGCACGGAGGATGCGTGCGTGACCTCCCACCGGATCGCTCGCTGCCGTGCAGGTCTTCTCGCGAAGTTGGGTCTTCGTGCTCCGCATCGGCACGTTGGCGACGGCCGTGGCGATCGTGGGCGCCGCCATCGCGTATCGGGTCAACGCGCGCGGCGATGCCCCACTGGACGACCCGATCAGGCAGCCGATTCCGTTCAGCCACGAACACCATGTCCGCGATGACGGCATCGACTGCCGCTATTGCCATGCATCGGTCGAAACCTCGTCGTTCGCCGGCGTGCCGCCGCTCGCGACCTGCATGACCTGTCATTCGATCCTGTTCAACGATGCCGCGGTCCTGGCACCGCTCCGCGCCGGATATGCAGGCGGTGCGCCCTTGGCGTGGAACCGAGTGCACGATCTGCCCGACTTCGTCTACTTCGACCACAGCATCCACATCGCCAAGGGCATAGGCTGCAGCACTTGCCACGGATCGGTCGATCGCATGCCGCTGATGCGGCGTGTCGCGTCTCTTTACATGCAGTGGTGCCTCGACTGCCACCGCAGGCCCGAAGCGCACCTGCGTCCCCCCGATCGGATCTTTGACATGCAATGGCGGCCGCCGCCCGATCAGGCCGCGCGGGGGGCGGAGCTGCTCAAGGCATACGGCCTGCGCACCACGCGCGAGCTCACGGATTGCTCCACCTGTCATCGCTGACCGCTCCGACGACTTCGATGCCGACCGCCGCAGACGCAGCCCATACCCGCTTCTGGCGCAGCATCGCCGAGGCGGAAGGACGCCCGGACCCGGCTCCGCGGAATGGGCACAATCGCGCGCGCTTTCAGGGGCGACGCGATTTCATCAAGATGCTGGGCGCATCGCTCGCCCTCGCCGGCACCGCAGGCTGCTCGCGGGCACCGCTCGAGCCGATCGTCCCCTACAAGAATGGGCCCGCGCAGGACACCTACGGCAAGCCGGTGTTCTATGCGACTGCGCTCCCTCTGCACGGGCACGGCATTGGCGTGCTGGTCGAAACGAACATGGGGCGCCCGACGAAGATCGAAGGCAACCCCGCGCATCCGGCGAGCCGGGGAGCCACCGACGTCCTCACTCAGGCGCAAGTGCTCGAGCTGTGGGATCCGGATCGGTCGCAGACCGTGCGCGAGGGCAAAGCCATCCGCACGTGGAACGACTTTCTGGCGGCCCTGGAGACGCGCGTGCGCGCGCTCTCAGCGAAAGACGGCGCGGGGCTCCGCATCCTCACCGAAACCGTCACGTCGCCTTCCCTGCACGCGCAAATTGCCTCGTTGCTTGCCCGCTACCCGATGGCGCGCTGGCATCAATGGCAGCCGATCCACCGCGACAACGTGCATGCCGGGGCCCGGCTGGCGTATGGCGAGCCGCTCGACGTCCTGTACCGGTTCGACCAGGCGCGCGTGGTGCTTGCGGTCGACGGCGACTTCCTCGACGAGCATCCGGCGTTCGTTCGCCATGCGCTCGATTTCAGCACGACCCGCCACGCGCACGCGGATCTGTCGGCGCGCAGCCGCCTGTACGCGATCGAGTGCACGCCGACCCTCAGCGGGGCGAATGCCGACCACCGCCAGGCGGTGCGGGCTTCGGACATGATGGCTGCCGTCCAGCAGGTCGCCCACGCGCTCGGCATCGACCCGGCGCCCGCGCGCACGCCGGTCGTGCCCGAAGCGTGGATCGCCGCCGTCGTCGCCGACCTGCGCGACAACGCCGGCGCGTCGGTCGTCACGGCGGGATACCGTCAGCCGCCGCAGCTGCACGCGCTGGTGCTCGAATTGAACCGGCACCTGGGCAACCTCGGCAGCACGATGGACCTGATCGCACCCGCCGCCATGCGGCCGACGGATCACACGGCGTCGCTGCGCGAGCTGGCCGACGCGATGCGGGCGGGCGAGGTGGACACGCTGCTGATCAGCGGCGCCAACCCCGTCTACACCGCGCCCGCCGATTTTGGCTTCGCCGATGCGCTTGCCCACGCGGCATTCAAGGTTCATCACGGGCTTTACCTCGACGAGACCGCGATCCGTTGCGACTGGCATGTTCCCGCGTCGCACGCCCTGGAATCGTGGGGCGACCTGCGCAGCTTCGACGGGACGGTCTCGCTGCAGCAACCGTGCATCGCTCCGCTGTACGACGGAAAGGGCCCGCACGAACTCATCGGCGCGCTCACCGGGGATCTGGCGAACGGCCGCGAAGTCGTCCGCGCTTACTGGCACGAGCGGCAGCCGGTCGACTTTGAGCACTTCTTCGTCTTGGCGCTGCGCGAAGGCGTTGTTCCGAATTCGGCATCGGAGATACGGCGCCACGCATCGCCCGCGACGAATGGCGCGCAGCCGGCCACGGCCGCTGCAACACCCGAAGACCGCGACCTCGAAATCGTGTTCGTGCCCGACCCGCGCACGCTCGACGGCCGGTTTGCGAACAACGCCTGGCTGCAGGAGTTGCCGAAACCGCTCTCGCAGCTGACCTGGGACAACGCCGCGCTCCTTTCGCCCGCGCTCGCACGCAGGCTCCGGATCGAAAACGAGGACGTGATCGAGCTCCGTATCGGCGAGCGCAGCGTCGCCGCGCCGGCCTGGATCATGCCCGGCATGGCGGACCGCTCCGTCACGCTGGCGCTCGGATACGGCCGTACGTCGGCCGGCAGCGTCGGTAACCGACGCGGCGCCAATGCGTACGTTCTGCGCACCGGCGCAACGCAGTGGCTGGCGGCGGGAGCAGCGCTCGTGCGCACCGGGCGCCGGCACGCGCTGGCGTGCACGCAGACCCATCACGGCATCGAGGGGCGCGACATCGTGCGCAGCTATTCGGTCGCTCAAGCCGGGGCCTGCACGGCGCGCCAATGCGGCACGCCGGATTATCGCGCCCGGCCGACCGTCTACGAGACGCCGCCGATGGGCCCCTACGCGTGGGCGATGAGCGTCGACTTGTCGGCGTGCATCGGATGCGGCACATGCACCGTCGCATGCCAGGCGGAGAACAACATCCCCGTGGTCGGCCCCGACGAGGTGCGCAATGGGCGGGAGATGCACTGGATCCGCGTCGACCGCTACTACGAAGGCGCGGTCGACCATCCGGACACCCTGTTCCAGCCCGTGCCCTGCATGCAGTGCGAGCATGCGCCGTGCGAGGTCGTCTGCCCGGTCGAGGCATCGGTGCACGACGCACAGGGCATCAACGTGCAGGTCTACAACCGCTGCGTCGGCACCCGCTTCTGCTCGAACAACTGCCCCTACAAGGTGCGCCGCTTCAACTTCTTCCAGTATTCGAAGGACGTGCCCGGCCTCAATGCGCAGCGCAACCCGGAGGTGACCGTGCGCATGCGCGGCGTGATGGAGAAGTGCAACTACTGCCTGCAGCGGATCACCACGGCAAAGATCGAGGCGGACCGCGAAGGCCGACGCCTGCGCGACGGCGAGGTCGTGACCGCGTGCCAGGCCGCGTGCCCGACCCGCGCCATCGTGTTCGGCGATCTCAACGATCCGCGCAGCGCTGTCCGCCGGCGCAAGGACTCGGCGCTCGATTACGCACTGCTCGCCGAGCTCAACACGCGACCCCGCACGACCTATCTCGCCCGCGTAACCAACAAGTCGCCGATTCTGCGGGCGCCGTCGTCGCCGCACGCCGACGGAGCGGCGGACGGCCACGTCGCAGACGACCGCGCGGGTTCGAGGGCTGTTGCAGAGAAGCCGAAATGAGCGCGGACGCCGGTACGCTGCAGCCGTCGCCCGGGCAACGCTACACCGGGGCCATCCTCACCGACAAGATCGCGGACCTGGTGCTCGACCGGCCGATGCACTGGGGCTACTACGTCGGTTTCGCCACGAGCGCCGCCCTTTCCCTGCTGTTTCTCGTCGCCATCAGTTACCTGTTCGCGGTCGGCGTGGGTATCTGGGGCATCAACCAGCCGGTGGCCTGGGCGTTCGCGCTGACCAACTTCGTGTGGTGGGTCGGAATCGGCCATGCCGGGACGTTCATCTCGGCGTTCCTCCTGTTGCTGCGCCAGCATTGGCGAACCTCGATCAACCGCTTCGCCGAGGCGATGACCATCTTTGCCGTGGCGATGGCCGGACTGATGCCGATCCTCCACCTCGGCCGCCCGTGGTTCTTCTACTGGCTGATGCCGTATCCGAACGTGATGAACCTCTGGCCGCAGTGGCGCAGTCCGCTGGTGTGGGACATCTTCGCGATTTCGGCCTACATCATCGTGTCGGTCCTGTTCTGGTACATGGGCCTCCTCCCCGACCTCGCGACGCTGCGCGACCGCGCGACCTCGCGCACGAGTCAGATCGCCTACGGCCTGTTCGCGCTCGGCTGGCGCGGCGAGGCCCGGCACTGGCATCGCTTCGAGACGGCCTACCTGCTGATGGCCGGGCTCGCCACGCCGCTCGTGATCTCGGTGCACACCGTCGTGTCGCTCGATTTCTCCTATGGACTGGTGCCCGGCTGGCATTCGACCATCTTCCCTCCCTACTTCGTCGACGGTGCGCTGTACTCGGGTTTTGCCATGGCGCTCGTGATCGCGGTGCCATTGCGCGCCGCCTTCCGGCTGCGCGACTTCATCACGCAGCGTCATCTCGCGAAGATGGCCACGCTGCTGCTGGTGACCGGGCTGATCGTCGCTTACAGCTATCTCGTCGAGGCATTCAACGCGTATTACAGCGCCGATCGCTATGAGATCGCGATGGTCCAGAACCGCTATTTCGGCCCCTACGCTCCGGTCGCGTGGGCGGTGGTCCTGTGCAACGTGATCGTCCCGCAGGCGCTCTGGTCGGCCCGTGTGCGCCACCACCCGCTTTCCCTGTTCGTGCTCGGCCTGGTCGTGCTCGTCGGCATGTGGCTCGAGCGTTTCATGATCATCGTCGGCAGCCTGGAGCGCGATTTCCTGCCGTCGTCGTGGCACATGTTCTATCCGACGTTCTGGGATCTCGCGACCTTGGCCGGGTCGGTCGGCCTCTTTGCGCTCATGTTCCTGCTGTTCCTTCGCTTTCTGCCGGCGATCTCGATGTCCGAGCTGCGCACGGAAGCGCGCAACAGGCCGCTCCGCGCGTCCGCAGGCGCATGACCACGTCACCTCCTCTGTACGCGCTGCTGGCGGAGTTCGCCGACCCCGCGGCGTTGCTCGACGCCGTCGCGCAGTGCCGCGCACGCTATGTCGAGGTCGACGCTTACGCCCCGTACCCCGTGGACGGACTCGCCGAGGCGCTTGGCTTCAAGCGCAATCGGGTGCCTCTGTGCACATTGATCGGAGGCCTGCTCGGCGGCGCCGGCATCTATTTCCTGCAATGGTACAGCGCGGTGATCGACTATCCGATCAACTCGGGCGGCCGGCCGCTCAACAGCTGGCCGGTGTTCGTGCCGCCCACGTTCGAGCTGACCATCCTCGGCGCTGCGCTCGCGGCCTTCTTCGGCATGCTGCTCCTGAACGGGCTGCCGCGGTTGCACCATCCGGTCTTCAACGCTCGCGACTTCGACCTTGCATCGCGCAACCGGTTCTTCGTGAGCGTCCGCTCGAGCGATGCGGCATTCGACCCGGAGGGGACTCACGACTTCCTCGCGCGCCTCTGCCCGTTGCGCGTGATCGCGGTTCCCGTATGAGGGCAATGCGGCAGCTCGCGTTGTGCACGTTGATGCTGCTCGCCGGCTGCGAGCGTACGTTTCGCGACATGTACGACCAGCCGCGGTACAAGCCTCTCGCGCAAAGCGCGCTGTGGAGCGACGGTCGGGCATCGCGGCCTCCGGTGGCCGGAACGGTCCTCCGGAGCGAGGGCACCTTGGCGGGGACCAGCAGCGGCCGGCTAGGCACGGTCGAGCCTGCGCCGGAAGTCCCGCCGCTCGCCGCGATCCGCGAAGGTCTCCGGCCTTCCGGCGCCGCGGCGCAGATCGCGCTGCCTCCTTTCACGGGGCGGTTGCTCGCGCGCGGTCGCGAGCGCTTCGACATCTTCTGCTCGCCGTGCCACAGCGTTGCCGGCGATGGCGATGGCATGGTCGCACGACGCGGATTCCCGCATCCGCCGTCCTTTCATTCCGACCGCCTGCGCGCGGCAAGCGACGCACACTTCTACGCGGTCATTACCTACGGCTACGGCGCCATGCATTCGTACGCGACGCGAGTGCCGGTCTCCGACCGGCTCGCCATCGTGGCGTACATCCGCGCGCTTCAGTTGAGCCAGCACGCGCCGGCGGCCCGACTGAGCGGTGAAGATCGCGCGCGCCTCGACAATGCGGCTCCGGCGGGCTCCCGCGGATCGACTCTGCCCGAGCGGGGCTTTCGGTGAAGCTCGCGTGGCACGACCTTCCGCCGTTGTCGCGCCGTGCGGGAGCGCTGGGCATGATCGCGATGTTCGTGTCCGTCGTGGGCGGTTGGAACGACCCGCCGCGTTTCTTCGAGGCGTGGCTGGTGACATGGCTCTTTCTGCTCGGCATTGCGCTTGCCTCGATGCTGGACGTGATGATCCACGAGCTCACCGGCGGACACTGGGGATTCGTGCTGCGGCCCGCACTCGAATCCGCCAATCTCACCCTTCCGCTGATCGCGCTGCTGGCCGTTCCACTGGCCTTCGGTCTGCCCCATCTGTTCGCGTGGGCGCGGGCCGACGCCGTCGCGCACAGCGAGGTCTTGCGGGCGAAGAGCTGGTACCTGAATCGCCCGGGCTTCCTGCTGCGCAACGGGGTGTCGCTCGTTGCGTGGAGTGCCATGGCGCTGGCGTTGCATCGTCGCCTGCGGTCCGGCGACGAGCCGTCGCGCCGGCGCCTTGCCGTCACCGGTCTGCTCGTGTACCTCGGCACGATAACCTTCGCGGCCTATGACTGGATAGCCTCTCTCGCGCCGCTTTGGAGCTCCAGCGCGATCGGAGTTCGTCTCGGTGTCGCCCAGTTCCTCGCCGCGTTCGCCTTCGCCGTGCCTTTCGCGGTGCTCGACTCCGCTCGCCGGCGCGACGGTCTCGCGGGTCCGCGCGATTTCCAGGATCTCGGCAACCTGCTGCTGACGTTCGCGATGATGTGGGCGTACATCGCATTCACTCAGTTCTTCATCGTGTGGGGCGAGGACCTGCCGCGGGAAACCGACTGGTACGCCCCCCGCATGCAGACCAGCTGGCTGTGGCTCGGCCTCGCCGCGGGAGTGCTCAACTTCGTCCTCCCGGTCTTCGCCATGCTGTTTCGGCGAGTGAAGCGCAGTCCGCCGCTGCTCGCGTGCATCTGTTTGCTCGTGCTGGCCGGCCAGTGGCTCGACATGTTCTGGCTCGTGTCACCTTCCTTGCACCGCGACGGATTCGCGTTGCACTGGCTCGACTTCGCGGCTCTCATCGCGCAGGGCGGACTATGGCTTGCCGCGGTTGTCGCGATCGCGGCGCGCATTCCGAGTCCGCTCGAAGCTTCATCGCGCAGCCAGGCGCTTGCACATGGCTGACGCCGCTCGAACGCCGGATCCAGGTTACGCGCCAGATCGTGTGAGCATCGCGGGCATTGTGCTCGGTGCACTGTCCGTCGTGGGCGCCGTCGGGCTCGCGCTGCTCGCGGCACTGATCGTCTTGCACGTCGGCTCCGGCTCGACGGCTCGCCCCGCCGCCCCGAGAGGGACTGCCGTCTCCATTGCGGGACCCGTGCGCCTGGAACCCGATCCCGCGCAGGACATCGCGCGATTTCGCGCCGAGAAGGCGCGCCAGATCGACAGCTACGAGTGGCTCGATCGCGAGCACAACTTCGCCCGCATACCGATCGAGCGCGCGATGACCCTGCTCACGCGCTCGGAGTCGACGCGGCGATTGCCGTGATGCATTCGTCGCCCTCAGTGCGCTTTCCCTCGAGTCCTCCCCGCCGAAGGGATCGCCGCCGCCCGACGGCTCGCACCCCCTCCGTGCTTCGAGGCTGCAGGCGCGCGCTGGCCATTGGCGGCGCGGCGTGGGTGGCTTGCCTTTCGCCCTCCCTCGGTGCCGCGTTGTCGCCGCCTGTGAACGAGATCGCGTTCGCTCCGCGGCCGGACGCGACGCTTCCGCTCGATTCGCAATGGCGCGACGAAAGCGGCCGCCGGGTTGCACTCGCCGATTACTTGCATGCGCGCCCGGCGATCGTCGTTCCCGGGTACTTTGAGTGTGCGAACCTCTGCAGCGTCGTGCTGCAGGGCCTCGCTGCCGGTCTCGCCGCGACGCCGCTGCGCGCCGGCCGCGACTTCGAGGTCGCCGTCATCAGCATTGCGCCGCTCGAAACGCCTGCCGCGGCGCGGATGCGCAGGGACGCGGTGCTCGGCGCTTCGCCCGAACGGCACACCGGATGGCACTTCCTCACCGGTGACGACGCGGCAATTCGCCGGGTCACCCAAGCGCTCGGCTTCCGTTATGCCTACGATGAGCCGGGCCATCAATACGCTCACGCCGCGGGCGTCGCGATGGTCGGCCGCGACGGACGCATCGCGCGCGTGCTGTATGGCGTAGCCTTTGCGTCCGATGCATTGGCGAACGCCATCGCGCAAGCGGGTGCCACAGCAAAGCCGCATCCCGCGCCCGCCTCCCAGAATGGCGGAGCCCTCGAGGCTTCGACCAGCAGTGACCCGCCGCCCACCTGGCTGCTCTGCTTCCATTACGATCCGCGCACCGGCCGCTACAGCTTCGCCGCGATGACCGCGGTGCGCGGTGCAGGTCTCGTGGCCTTGCTGGCGCTCGCCGCCTGTGTCGTGCGCCTCCTCCGCCGCGAGCGCACGCAGTCGGGTAAGGCAGCGGAGCGATGAACGCCCTGTTCCTGCCGCCGGAGGCGTCGACGATCGCCGCCAAGGTCGATTTCCTGCTCTACGCCGTAACGGCCGTGACCGTCACCGTCGCGATCGCGATCTTCGTCACCCTGATCGTGTTCGGTATCCGTTATCGGTCCGGATCGAAGGTCGTCCGCGCCGAGGACGTGCCGGCAGCCCAGGCGCGCGCGCGGCGCCGCTTCGAAGTGGCGTGGACACTCCTCCCGCTGCTCCTGTTCTTCGCCGCCTTCGGCTGGGCGGCGCATCTCTACGTGTTGCGCGCCGATGCCCCGCCGGACTCGATGGAGTTGTTCGTCGTTGCCAAACAGTGGATGTGGAAGCTGCAGCATTCGGGAGGCCAGCGCGAGATCGACGAGATGCACGTGCCCCGCGGCCGACCGACGAAGCTCGTGATGACATCGCAGGACGTGATCCACAGCTTTTTCGTGCCGGCCTTTCGCCTCAAGCAGGACGTCCTGCCCGGGCGCTACACGACCCTCTGGTTCACGCCGACGCAAACCGGGCGTTTCCATCTCTTCTGCGCCGAGTATTGCGGCACCGACCACGCGCACATGGGCGGCGACGTGGTGGTCATGGAACCGGCTGAATTCCAGCGCTGGCTCGCCGAGCGCGCCGGCGGGCCGAGCATGGCCGCGCGCGGCGAATCGCTGTTCCGCGAATACGGGTGCAGCGGCTGCCATGGCGCCAATGCAGCGGTGCACGCACCTGACCTCGCCGGGCTGTTCGGCCGGCCGGTGCCGCTCGCCGACGGCAGCGTCATCGTCGCCGACGAAGGCTACATCCGCGACTCCATCCTGCTGCCGCTCAAGGAGGTGGCCGCCGGCTACGAGCCGATCATGCCGTCTTTCCTCGGCCGCATCGGCGAGGACGACGTCGTGGACCTCATCGCCTACGTGAAGTCGCTCGCGAACGACAGGGGGTCCCCAAGATGAAGCTTGCCGACGCGCACCGCGGCGACGACCTCGCACCCGACGCGCCGATCGTGCGTGCCGCTCATCCGCCGTCGAGCTATCTGGATGCCGGTCTCACCTTGCGGTCCTGGCTCACCACGCACGACCACAAGCGCATCGCGATCCTGTACGCGGTGTCGATAACCTTCTTCTTCTTCATCGGTGGCGCGGCGGCGACGTTGATGCGTGTGGAGCTCGCCACCCCCGTCGGCGACGTCGTTTCGGCGGAGACCTACAACAAGCTGTTCACGATGCACGGCGTGATCATGGTGTGGTTCTTCCTGATCCCGTCGATCCCGGCAACGCTCGGCAATTTCCTGATCCCCCTGATGATCGGGGCCCGCGATCTCGCATTTCCGCGCCTGAACCTCGCGAGCTGGTACGTCTACGTCGGTGGCGCGGCGTTCACCATCGCCGCAATGATCCTCGGCGGCGTCGATACCGGCTGGACCTTCTACGCGCCGTTCTCGACGCTATTCTCCAACACCCACGTGGTCTACGTCCTCGCCGGCGTCTTCGTCGTCGGATTCTCGTCGATACTCACGGGCCTCAATTTCATCGTCACCATTCACAAGTTGCGTGCGCCGGGCCTCACCTGGTTTCGGCTGCCGCTGTTCGTCTGGGCGCATTACGCGACCTCCGTCATCCTGCTGCTCGCCACGCCCGTGCTCGCCATGACGCTGGTGCTGCTCGCGGTGGAGCGCGTGTTCGGTATCGGCATCTTCGACCCCGCCCTGGGCGGCGACCCTCTGCTGTTTCAGCACCTGTTCTGGTTCTACTCCCATCCTGCCGTCTACGTCATGGTGCTGCCCGCGATGGGAGTGGTCAGCGAGATCGTCGCCTGCTTCGCGCGCAACCCCATCTTCGGCTATCGCACGATGGCCTACGCGATCATAGGCATCGCCGTCATCGGCTTCCTGGTGTGGGGCCATCACATGTTCGTGTCCGGCCAGTCACTATTCGCGGGGCTCGTGTTCTCGATGCTGAGCTTCCTCGTCGCAATCCCGTCGGCGATCAAGGTATTCAACTGGACGGCGACGCTGTGGCACGGCCGGATCACGTTCGCCGCGCCATTGCTGTACGCGCTCGGTTTCGTCGGCCTGTTCACCATCGGCGGCATGACCGGGCTGTTCCTCGCATCGCTCGCGCTCGACGTGCACCTGACCGACACGTATTTTGTTGTCGCGCACTTCCACTACATCATGGTGGGCGGCACGGTTTCGGCCTACCTCGGCGGCATCCACTTCTGGTGGCCCAAGATCACTGGCCGTCTCTATTCGGACCGCTGGGCGCGCTTCGCCGCCATCCTCCTCTTCGTCGGCTTCAACTTCACCTTCTTCCCGCAATACCTCCTCGGCATCGCAGGCATGCCGCGCCGCTACCACGCCTATCCGCCGGAATTCCAGACGCTCAACGTCTTGTCTTCGGCCGGCGCGCTGATCCTCGCGCTCGGCTACGGGCTGCCGCTCGTGTATCTCGGCTGGTCGCTGTTCCGCGGGCCGCGCGCGTCGGCGAATCCCTGGCGCGCCACCGGCCTCGAATGGCAGGTGCCATCACCGCCGCCGCCGCACAACTTCGTGATCGCTCCGACCGTTTCCGGCCCCCCGTACGCCTATCGGGCGGCCACGTTGTCAAGCGGCGTCGTGCAGGCGCGCGAGGGAACGCACTGAGCCGGAGGAGCCGTGGCGACGGGCGTGGGGCACCTTCCTCTGAAGAACGACGGGCCGCACCTGCGCGTCGCCTCGCAATTTGTCGACGCGCCGCAGCAGCGCGCGGCCGCGACGCTCGGCATGTGGATCTTTGTTGCAACCGAGACGCTGTTCTTCGGTACGCTGTTCTTCGCGTACGCGATCGCTCGACTCCGCTTTCCCGAGGCGTTCGCCGCGGCCAGCCGACACACCAATGTCGTGCTCGGAACGCTCAACACCGGGATCCTGCTGACGAGCAGCTTCTTCATGGCCCTCGCCGTGCGCAGCGCCGCGCTGAATGCGCGCAAGGCATCGGCCGCCCTGATGGTCGTGACGGGCACGCTGGGCGTGACGTTCGCCGCCGTCAAGCTCACCGAGTACGCGATCGATTACCGCGAGCATCTGGTACCGACCGTGAATTTTGCGTTCGATCCGCACTATATGCCGGGAGCGCTCGTATTCTTCGGGCTGTACTACACGACCACGCTCGTGCACCTGCTGCACCTGACCATCGGCATCGCGCTGGTATACGGGTACGCGTGGCTCGCGTGGCGGGCTCGGCCCAATGTGCTGGCCGATCGGGTGGAAACCGTCGGCCTCTATTGGCACTTCGTCGACCTGGTGTGGATCTTCCTCTATCCCTGCCTCTATCTGATTTCGCGCGCATGAATTCGCCGTCCCTCAAGCGCTACGTGGCCGTATGGATCGGCCTGATGTTTCTGCTCGCCCTCACCTGCGGCACTTCGTTCATTCCGCTCGGCCGCTTGAACCTGATCATCAACCTCGGAGTCGCCGTCGCGAAGGCCCTGCTGGTGATGCTCGTCTACATGAGGTTGCGCAGCGCGGCACCCATGGTCTGGGTTGCCGCGGTCGCCGGCTTCTTCTTTCTCGCGATTCTCGTGAGCCTGAGTGCGACCGACTTCGCCCTGCAGGGCGGATAACGGCCGGTGGGTCGCTACGGGTGCTTTCTTGCCTTGCCGATCACGGACGGATCAATCGAGCGCCCCAAGGGGCACCGTCACCGAACCGCCGCGGACTTGCGGCCTGTCCGTTCAACTGTTGCCGGCGAGGGGGCATCGGTCACAGCTAGCTCGTCCGCGGCAGCGCGTAAGCCAGCACGTAATCGCCGACCGGCGTATGCATGAAATGGTGCCCGCCGGCCATGAAGCCGATATATTCGCGGCCATTGGCCTCGAACGCCATCGGCGTTGCCTGGCCTCCCGCGGGCAGCTTGTCCTCCCAAAGGACCTTGCCGGTATCGATATCGATCGCGCGGATCATGTTGTCGGTTGCCGCGGCGATGAATACGAGCCCGCTTGCGGTGATCAGCGCGCCGCCGTTGTTCGGCGTACCGATGGTGAATGGCAGCTTCGAAGGGATCCCCCAGGGGCCGTTTTCCCGCGCCTCGCCAAGCGGCTCATCCCAAAGCGTCTTGCCCGTTGCGAGCTCGATCGCGGTGATGCCGCCGTACGGCGGGCGGGTGCACATCAGCCCGGTCGCCGTGCGCCAGCCAGGGTTGACTTCGATCGCGTAGGGGGCGCCGGCCTGCGGACCGTATTCGATGCGACCCGGCTTCTTCGGCTTATGCGGGACGTCGATCGGCTTCAGGCCGAGCGCATCCGCCCTCTCCCGTGGCAGCAGGCGATCGTTGTTCGCCATGTTGTTGTAGTTGGCGATCAGGATGCCGCGCTTTGGATCGACCGCGACGCTGCCCCAATCGGAACCGCCGTTGTAGCCGGGATACTCGAGGAACCAGGTCTTGGTCGTCGGCGGCGTATAGCGCCCCAGATAGGTCTTCCGATGGAACTGGATCCGGCACCACAGCTGATCCAGCGGCGAAATACCCCACATGTCTCTCTCGGACAGCGGAGGCTTGGCCACGGAGTGGTAAGCGGAGTACGGCTGCGTGGGCGAAAGATTCTGCGGTTCGACGCCTCCCGTCGGCACCTTTCGCTCCTCGACCGGAAACAACGACTTTCCCGTGCGCCGGTCGAGAACATAGATCTCCCCCTGCTTGCTCGGTAGAACGACGGCCGGAATGGTGCCGTCTTTGGTCGGGAATTCGACGAGAGTGGGCTGCGAGCCCAGATCGTAGTCCCAGAGGTCGTAGTGGACCGTCTGAAAGTGCCAGACCGGCTTGCCGGTCGTAACGTCGATCGCGACCAGCGAGCTATTGAACTCGTTTTCGAACCTCTTGCGGTTGCCGCCGTAATAGTCGACCGAGGAATTGCCGAGCGGCACGTACACGTACCCGAGGGCGTCATCGCCGGCCGCCGATGTCCACATGTTCGGCGTTCCTCGCGTATAGGTCTCCCCGGGCGGCGGCGCGCCGGTGCGCTCCGGGTGACCCATGTCCCAGGCCCAGGCGAGCTTGCCGGTGACGACGTCATAGCCTCGGATCACGCCGGATGGAGCATCCTCCGCCTGACCGTCCTTGACCTGTGCGCCCAGCACGATGACGTTTCGAACGACGGTCGGCGCCGCCACGTTCCCGTACCAGCCGGGAACCGTTTCGCCAATGCCCTCGGTGAGGTCGACCGTGCCGTTACGGCCGAAATTCGAACACGGCCTTCCCGTGTTCGCGTCGACCGCGAGCAGCCGCGCGTCGAGAGTCGCTTCAAGAATCCGCGTTCCGCACGCTTGGTCGGAGGCCGCAGCCGGATCTTTGTAATAGGCGACGCCACGGCACGTCGCTCCGTAAGGAATGGCGTCGTCGGAGACTTTCGGATCGAAGCGCCACAGCTGCTTGCCTGTGCCGGCATCGAGGGCGATCATGATGTTCTTGGCCGAGCACAGATAGAGTCGGTCTCCGACCTTGATCGGCGTCGTCTCCGGTGAGTATTTTCCCTTGGCTTTCTCGTCGGGAAGGTCGCCGGTGCGATAGGTCCAGGCGCGCTGGAGCCGGCCGACGTTGCTGCGATTGATCTGGTCCAGCGCCGAATAGCGCAGCGCGTGGCTGGTTCCGCCGTAGGCCGTCCAGTCGCTCCCCGCTGAGTCGACGGCGGCGCCCGGCGCTTCGCCGCCGGATCCCGTCCTGGTTTGTTGCGCCGCGGCACCGTTTCCCAGGGCGGCGACGTGAAACGCCAGGGCGCCAGCCACCACAACGATCGCGAGAACCGCTCCGGTTCCCGCAATTGAACTCGCGCGACCGGAAAAACGGGATTCGACGACTTCCCCGACCCGAGGCCGGCTCGTCCAGCCTCGCTTCGTATCTTCCACGAACAGGGCGCGCGCGCCCCCCCGTGAACCGCCGCGCAAGGCCGGAATGAAGCAAAGAGCGATGAGGGCGAAGACCGTCGGCACGACCAGCCACGGCACCAGCGCCCAGCCGTCCCAGCCGACTTCCCACACCGCCCAGGCCCATGTTAAGACGTAAGTGAGGAGATAGATCCAAACACCCCACGCAGCGCCCACCAGGAATCCGAGAGCGGCAGCGATGAACCCCGCTCCGGCAATGGTGTAGTACCACGCCCCGCCGAGCACGATCAGCCAGATGCCGCCGAGGAAAATTGCAGTCCCGAAAAGAAGCAGGAGCACGCCGAAGGCGATCGCAAGCCAGCCGCCCGCGGTTCGCCGGCGAGTTGATGAAGAAGAGGATCGAAGCTGCATGGGAAAACCTCCAGGCGGTTGGCAGACTTGGCCCCCCTCTATCGTCGGGTCGCTTTCGACTGTCTCGCCGAGACACTATTGTCCCAAACAAACATTTCGACACCCCGTCCGTCGACGCAGTTCCCGTCTCCGCGCTGTGCAATTTCTACATCGTTGCGACAGCCATGCACCTTGCAACGACGCCCGAACCGCAATGCTGCGCCGGCTCGTGTCCGAGCGATGGACGCGCTTCCTGTCAGGGCGGGCTACCCCAGTTCGAGCGCGCACAAGTCCAGCCCGACGTCTCACGCGCAGGCCACGGCAAAACGCCCCCTGACCCGTCGACCGTGAAATCGATTCTCCGGCACGCAAAACCGCTGCCGCGCAAGACGTTCCTCAACGAGCACGTTGTCGGTTCCACCTTGTACGGAATCCTCACTTGCGAGAGGCGCTCGTTGTAGAAGCGGGAAGAGATGAGCGCCTGATAGCAGGCGGAACGAGATTGCTCGTCCTTGACGGCGTCTTGCAGCCTGCACGCGATATTCACGGCTCGCCCGACGTACTCCTCGCGCTCGTTCATCGTCATCCTGATCAGGTTGCCGGCCTCGACGCCCAGCGTCGCTCCGAGCACCGACGGCACGCTGCTCAGGCTCGGAATGATGTGCCGGTCCAGTTCCGCGTTGATCATTTCGCACAGGCTGTACATGAACCCCATCAGGGCGGCACCGCCAATCGTGTCGGGGAACAGCAGGATCCAACCGTCGCCGGTGAACTTGTAGAGCTCGAAGCGGCCCTTGGGCGGTGCATGCCGCTCGGTCCAATTCATCAGCCATCGCTTGATGCAGGTGAGGAACGCTTCGTAGTGGTCGAACTTTTCACTGAGCAACAGGTCCTCCATGATCTGCGAGGACGAGCACAGGTCGAACGCGACCACGATGCGAGGGTGCTTTATCGTGACAGGCATGGTGGGAAGCGGCGGGTCGGTGATTTGCCGAGGACATTCGCCCGAGTACGCGAGCGTCCAGTCTTCACTGCGCGCGGATCGGGTCGATCGTGTCCCGAGCGACCGCAAGGCATTGGCCGATGCCGCCGATTCCCGAGCGGTCTAAAGGCGCTGATTGGGCTTCAGGTCCTTCGGTACCGGCGACACGGTCTTCAATTCTTCGAGGGCCCTGGTGCAGATGCCCGCCCAAAGATTGAACAGCAGGCGGAAATCGTAGACGTTCGTCGCGGTGGTCGCCAGCTGCCGTCCCAGATACTGGGTCTCGCGCCTGTCCGCTACCCGCCCGAGCAATGCGTGGGTGGTCGAATCGCGGACTTCCACGATCAGCGCAGCCTGACCTGCGCTGATGATCCACGTCGTTTGCCCTTCGCTCGCGCCGAGCGGCGCGTTGACCACGAGGTCCAGAATACCCGAGTTCACCCGCAGCACATCCGGCCCGGGGGCCGCGACCACTTCGTACCCGGCCTTGCGAAACGCGTCGCGAAAGATCTCGTCGAAATTGGTCTGGGCGGCCGCCATGATCCTGTCGGCCTGCTCCTGCGACACCCAGGCTCCCACCGAGGCATTGAGGTTGTAATCCTTCCGCCAGTCGGGCCGGAACGCGACCTGGGTTCGGTCGACGATCACCTTGGTGTAGGGGCGAAAATCGGCCCCCGGCCGCAACCATGCGAGTTCCATCCGGCGCGGAGTGACCTTCACCAGGCCATCGGGCGATTCCGGCTCCTGGCCGGAGGCGAGGCCCGGAAGGACGAAGAACGCCAGCAGCGCAACGACGCGGGACCAGCGACAAACCGCCATGATTGACCCCCTCTCGAGCCGGGAAGACGCGTCTGGCACAGCCGCTCGGAATCGACCCATTTCGATCATATGCCTTCGAACTTCAGTCCGATGGGACTATAGCGGTCTTGTGGAACAACACAGGAATTGGGGCGCAAAGAGGAGCGGCCGGCGTCGCTGCCGCGCCTGTGTGGGCGTGTCTGCTGCGACGGCAGGCGGTCGCTACGGCAATAAGTACGTGATGACCAGTTTCGGACGCAACGACGGATCGATCGCGTATTCGCTCGAGTAGAGTTTGCGATTGTTGTTGTTGCCGGACACGCCGATGATGTTCCAGCCCAGGTTGCTGCTGCCGCCCGAGGCGATCGTGCGCAAGCGGTTGGTGACGTCGAAGCTCATCCAGCCGGGGTTGAAGGGGGCGGAGAACTCGGCGTCGTACTGGGTACCGTAGTCGGTGCCGGCACCCATCGCCCCGGGGACCGTCCACGCGGTGCCGGTCCTGGCCAGCACCCAGGTCGCCTGCGACTCGTCCCAGGCCTTGAGCATCGGATACAGGCGATAGACGTAGTTGTAGACGTCCTTGTAGATCTGCAGCGAGGCGGACTCGATGGTGGCGCCATCGGGCACCGGCCCGCCTTCGGAGGCGAAGACCGCAAAGCGGATGAGATCGGCATACTCGGACGAGTGGAAGAGCAGCGTCGCATTGTTGCCGAAGTTGGTGGTGGGCGAGTAGGAGGACAGCAGCGTGTCGGTCGTCCCGAGATAGCCGTCGCTGCCCTGCTGCAGGGTGACCGTGGTGCCGACGACGTCGGTCACCGTGATGCCGACGCCGGCGGAGACCGTCGCGGCACCGTCGTTGTCGATGGCGCGCGCCGCCAGGCTGTAACTGCCGGCCGGGCCGGCGGTCCAGGTCAGAGTGAACGGAGCGCTGAGCGCTTCGCCGATCTTGCTGCCATTGACCAGAAACTCGACCTTGACCACGGTGCCGTCCGGATCGCTCGCGCTGGCGCTCAGGCTCACCAGCGCGCCCGAGGCGACTTGCGCCCCGTCAACCGGCATCGTCAACGCGACGATGGGCGGCAGGTTCGTCGGTGGCGACCCGGTGGAATACGTGATGACCAGTTTCGGACGCAACGACGGATCGATCGCGTATTCGCTCGAGTAGAGTTTGCGATTGTTGTTGTTGCCGGACACGCCGATGATGTTCCAGCCCAGGTTGCTGCTGCCGCCCGAGGCGATCGTGCGCAAGCGGTTGGTGACGTCGAAGCTCATCCAGCCGGGGTTGAAGGGGGCGGAGAACTCGGCGTCGTACTGGGTACCGTAGTCGGTGCCGGCACCCATCGCCCCGGGGACCGTCCACGCGGTGCCGGTCCTGGCCAGCACCCAGGTCGCCTGCGACTCGTCCCAGGCCTTGAGCATCGGATACAGGCGATAGACGTAGTTGTAGACGTCCTTGTAGATCTGCAGCGAGGCGGACTCGATGGTGGCGCCATCGGGCACCGGCCCGCCTTCGGAGGCGAAGACCGCAAAGCGGATGAGATCGGCATACTCGGACGAGTGGAAGAGCAGCGTCGCATTGTTGCCGAAGTTGGTGGTGGGCGAGTAGGAGGACAGCAGCGTGTCGGTCGTCCCGAGATAGCCGTCGCTGCCCTGCTGCAGGGTGACCGTGGTGCCGACGACGTCGGTCACCGTGATGCCGACGCCGGCGGAGACCGTCGCGGCACCGTCGTTGTCGATGGCGCGCGCCGCCAGGCTGTAACTGCCGGCCGGGCCGGCGGTCCAGGTCAGAGTGAACGGAGCGCTGAGCGCTTCGCCGATCTTGCTGCCATTGACCAGAAACTCGACCTTGACCACGGTGCCGTCCGGATCGCTCGCGCTGGCGCTCAGGCTCACCAGCGCGCCCGAGGCGACTTGCGCCCCGTCAACCGGCATCGTCAACGCGACGATGGGCGGCAGGTTCGTCGGTGGCGACCCGGTGGAATACGTGATGACCAGTTTCGGACGCAACGACGGATCGATCGCGTATTCGCTCGAGTAGAGTTTGCGATTGTTGTTGTTGCCGGACACGCCGATGATGTTCCAGCCCAGGTTGCTGCTGCCGCCCGAGGCGATCGTGCGCAAGCGGTTGGTGACGTCGAAGCTCATCCAGCCGGGGTTGAAGGGGGCGGAGAACTCGGCGTCGTACTGGGTACCGTAGTCGGTGCCGGCACCCATCGCCCCGGGGACCGTCCACGCGGTGCCGGTCCTGGCCAGCACCCAGGTCGCCTGCGACTCGTCCCAGGCCTTGAGCATCGGATACAGGCGATAGACGTAGTTGTAGACGTCCTTGTAGATCTGCAGCGAGGCGGACTCGATGGTGGCGCCATCGGGCACCGGCCCGCCTTCGGAGGCGAAGACCGCAAAGCGGATGAGATCGGCATACTCGGACGAGTGGAAGAGCAGCGTCGCATTGTTGCCGAAGTTGGTGGTGGGCGAGTAGGAGGACAGCAGCGTGTCGGTCGTCCCGAGATAGCCGTCGCTGCCCTGCTGCAGGGTGACCGTGGTGCCGACGACGTCGGTCACCGTGATGCCGACGCCGGCGGAGACCGTCGCGGCACCGTCGTTGTCGATGGCGCGCGCCGCCAGGCTGTAACTGCCGGCCGGGCCGGCGGTCCAGGTCAGAGTGAACGGAGCGCTGAGCGCTTCGCCGATCTTGCTGCCATTGACCAGAAACTCGACCTTGACCACGGTGCCGTCCGGATCGCTCGCGCTGGCGCTCAGGCTCACCAGCGCGCCCGAGGCGACTTGCGCCCCGTCAACCGGCATCGTCAACGCGACGATGGGCGGGGTGTTGGGGGGCAATACGTCGACAGCCGCCGTGGCAGAGAGGCCCTCTGCACCGGCATTGTCGAACGCCCGGGCCCGCAAAGCGTAGTGGCCGTACGCAGGTGGAAGCCAGGACAACGTAAACGGGGATGTGGAGACGCTGCCGACCCTGACACCATTCGCAAGAAACTCGACCTTCGTCACGGCCCCGTCCGGATCCGATGCCGCCGCCCGCAGGACGATTGGGACACCGAGATCGAACACGCCGCCATCGACAGGATCCTGCAGAAACACTTCCGGCATCCAATTGACGGGGTCGCCCGCCACTGGCGGCGTCCAGCCCACCGGCTTGTACACATAGATGTTTCCCTGCATCTTGTCTTCAAGCGCCATGAACACGTCGAATCCGGGCACGTACTTCCATTTGCCGAGGATTCCGGTACCGAGGGACGCGAAAGGGACGTCGCCCCCCGAAGGCTGGGCGTCGATCGTCCAAGCCGCGGTCCCCGCGATCGGCGGCGGCCGCAGCTTCCACACCTGCGATCCACCGCACCACACAGCGAACGAATCGTCTCCCGGATCGAAATCGAGCGCACAGTTGATGATGTTCTTGCTGTTGGCTGCGAGCCAGTCGGTGAACGCAACAATCGACGCATTGACATCGACGCGCTGGTCCTCGTTCTGGCTGCCCGGTGCATGCAGATCCCAAAACAGGAATGGAATGGTGTTGCTCCCCGTGCGCACGAACAGCTTGCGGGACGCGTCGTACGCACAGGTCGTCTGATTGGAAGTGCCGCGCCAGAAAATCCCCACCTTGTCCATCTCGTCAGTCGTCGGCGTAGCCACATCGTTGATCACGTACCGGAACAGATCGAGATTGGTGCCGCCACCGCCCGGCGCGCCTACATAGACAACATCCTTGCCATTCTCCTCGGCGTAGGCGGTACACCCGTTGACATGGCGGTCCGGCAGGGGCCTGCCTGCGAGATTGCGGGTCAGATCGCGGTTCTGCCACATGTTTCCGCCGACCACTTCAGGGTGCGGCGCGACCCGTTGAACGTGTGACCCGGTGCTGCCTCCCACCTTGTTGCTGTCCGCGCGATCAGGATCGAACAGGTAAGGACCGGTCTTTCGCACGAGGCCCGGATTGGCCTCGTCCGGACGAATGTAGGCCGACCCGGTGTTGTATAGCGCACCGCCCCAGGTCAGGAAGCGGTCGATGACCGGCAGGTAGATGTTGTTGTCATAGGTGTGGGCCGACGCCGGTGCGTGGTCCGCGCCGTCGATCGCCATGAATCCGGCAGTGGCGTAGATTTGGGCGATTTCGCTGGGCAGCGACGCGCGCTCCCAGGACATGCTGGTCGAACGCCATCGGTAGACATCGTTGCCCGAGTAATTGGCATGCCCGCCGCCGTAGAGAATGACGTCGCCACGCCGGCTGTCCCACGCGTACCCGCTCCACGCGTCAATGATCTTCCACGGCGGCTCGTTGCTGTCATGGTTGAGCGGGCGCAACTCCGCCGGGGTCCATGCATCGCTGTAAAGGTTCCTGTTGACCCGTTTCCACTGACCCTCGGGCATCGCCGCGATCGCATCGAGGAGAGGGCCACCCACCACCGGAAGCGCCGTGTCCGCGCGCGCCGTGATTGCGAGTGTCATCGTTGCCGCGACCACCAACATCAAAAGGCGCGAACGACGCATCACCTGGCATCCCGGCCGGGCGCTGCAAGTCCTGCCGCGCTCAATAACGACAGCTGGCGGATTGCGATCGCGAAGCTGCATAGGGTGGCGCCCCGGCGATGCCGACGGTCTGCCCGAGCGCAAGCCGTCGATTTGGCCGGGTCCCGCGCCATCATGCGACGACCGTGCCGGGAGGGCCGCATTGCGCGCCATCATACCCGGCGGGGTTTCCGGCGACCAGACGCCGAACTCCCGCTTCCAGAGATGTTGCGCGAGGCTCGCCTCGTAGATCCGGGCCTGCGCAAGCGCTCATGTGGGCGTCGATCAACGCGGCGGGGGACTCGGCGGTGTGTCCGGAAACGCCCGTCAAATCAGAGCGTTCCGGCTCCCCGCACCAAATCGAACGAAGAACCTGCGGATTAACGGAACATCGATTCGCGCCTAGAATTGATGCGGGCAATCAGCTTCATCGTGGTTCAGCACCGCAGAGGAGGACGCCATGACGACTCAGCCCCCAGGTTATCGCATTCCCGGGAGCCTGTTCATCTCCGACGCCCGCGACGATCTGCATCGCGCGTTCAAGCACCTGACCCGCGATTTCGCGTCGAGCTCGCCGTTCAAGCCGGAGTCGGTCGATCGTGCCGCTGCGGGATCGGCTGCACCCTCCAGCCAGGAATGGATGTTCAAGATCGACGTCAGCGAGTCGATGCGCGAGCTGATATCGAGCCTCGATCTGCGCGTCAGCGCCGAGGCAGCCCTCTGGGGCGGGACGGTGAGTGGCCTGGCGAGCTGGGTGAACAACATGGAGTTCAAGGCGGAGTCGCTCGTCGTTGTCGTCTTCGTGCGCAACGTGCTCGACATCAGCCCGTACGACGGCAGCAAGCTGCACATGATCGACCAGGCCAAGGCGCTGATGGACGCGGGCGACCAACGGTCGTTTGCGACGTTCTACAACAAGTTCGGCAGCTATTTCGTTGGCAAGCGCTGGCGCGGCGGAGAGCTCAACATCGTGCTCCGCCGTGACTTCGCGAGCCGCAAGGAAAAGGAGTCGGCAGCCGCGACGGTGCGAGGTTCGGGGATGAGCTGGTCGGCCGATGCCAAGGCGGCGAAGGAAAAGACCAGCACGCTCGACCAGCTGAAGCTAAGGATCGAAGGACATGGCGTGGGAGGCCGTCTCGACTTCCCGGGCGGTGACATGACGGCGACCGGCATCCTGAACTGGGTCTTCAAGAATTGGATGCCCAGTCTCAACGAAGGCACCGCCGGCACGCTGCAACTGGAGCTGATGGACATCTCGACCTGCAACGACGGCAACCCCGAGTTTGGTGCCTTTCTCGCCGCGCCGCATGCGAACTATGAAGCGTTGGCCGACATCCTTCTTCAGCTGAATGGCTTGGCGGCCCGGGTCGACTACCTCCGCCGCGATCCCGACCACTGCGCGCCCGAGAAGGGACAGCTCGATGCGCTCAAGGACCTTGGCGAAGCCGTCGGCGATGCCCGTCGGCGTCTGGTCCGTCAGGCGCCCGACGGACTCGCGCTCGCTCCTCCCCGCGAATCCGTGCCGGACGACACGCTGCGCGCGTGGAGCGAGCGAATCGGCGCGCTCGAGCATGACCTCGCGCTGCGCCGGCCCATTCGTCGCGGCGAGCGCTTTCGCATGCGCACGACCGGTGAGAACAACCTGTACCTCGCCGGCCCCTATCGGAACATGGGGCCCAGAATGCACGCGTCAGCCGAGAGCGCCGAGCCGTTGCAGTTCGACGGAGCGGATCCGGCCGTCGGTGCGGACGTACGGCTGCACTCGCTGATCGGCATCGGCGAGCGCCGCATCATCACCGCGATGGGGCGCAACGACTGGCTTCAGTATCAACGGGGGACGGGCGATGCGCAAACGTGGCGGATCGAGGCGAAGCGCCATGGCGGGGACGCGTACATCCGGAACGGCGATCGCATCCGCATCACCAACAAGAAATACCAGGACATGACCATCAAGGCGGAAGCAAAGGACGACATCTACTGGGGCAAGGCCAAGTCGTTCCAAAATCACTGGTTGCTCGTCGAGCGCTGGGAGGCCCCGCCGCGCCCCGTCGCCGACGACACCGGTTCGGACGGGTGACGAACCCGGCGGTTCGACCAGCATCGGCCCGGACCTGGAAGTCGGCGCACTGGTCCGGTGACGGACCGCCGGCGGTGGATCCAAAAGCGCGATCGCTTGCGTCCTCCGGCTCTTTCACGGTCGGCCTCGCCGCCCCTCTCAAGGGCTGCCGGCACGAAGCCGCGCATCGATGCTCCAGGGGCCGGGACCCGCGACCCACAGATAGAGGAATACGAAACAGAACAGCACGGCAAGGTCGCCGCCATTCTGGATCGGCAGCCAATTCTTCGGCCAATGCGCCATGAAGTACGCGACCGCCATATCGCCCGACAGGACGAACGCGACGGGTCGGCTGAAAAGCCCGATCAATAGCAGGAAACCCCCTCCAGCTTCCAGCACGCCCTGGAGCCCGATCAGCGACATCAGCTGCAGATTGTCGAACATTGCCAGATGCGGCATCTGGAAGAGCTTCGCCGTCCCGTGCATCATGAAGAGCAGCGCCGCGACGATACGGAGGACGCTCAACAGGCGCGGTGACCACGAGTCGAAGAACCTTTGGTAGCCAATCATGTTTCTCCTTTGTCGTTCGTGGATCGCCGAGCGAGTCAAATGGACTCAGGAATGCTCTGGGATCGCGCTTCGGCAGCTATACCTCGCACAGCGGGAAGCATTCGCATCGGATGGTTAAGCTGGTGTCCCACGTCGGACCGGATCACGGCCCGGATTCTGGGACATGTCCTGCACTGGCCCTTTCGTCGATTGGCCTCCGGCCGTTGCTGCGAGTCGCAGGAAGACAGCCGCCTGGCAAGCGAAACCGGACGCCGTGAGCTGACGAAGACCGCGCTCACCGGCGCGAAGCGCGTTGGGCGTGGAACTCTGCGGCGTTCATCGTCTTGCGGCGCGTCGGCGACAGCCGCCGGATCGGCCGTCGAAGGCCGATCTTTTGACGTTCTTCGTCGGGGATCCGCAGGCCGTAGCGCACCATGTCCGAGATCAGCGCCATCTTCTCGATGTGGGCCACCTTGACCTTGACCGGCGATATCGTTGCGGTTTGCTGGCAGGGACGTCGAGGTTAGAACGCGAGCTCCGTCGGAAATTCCCTACAAGATTTTTCATCTCTTGACGATCGGATGGCCCGGCAGCAGGTAACAATTACAAGGGCGGGAGCATCAAAGCCCCAACATGCGCGGCGACCTGTGCGGCTGCCACAGGCCTGTCGGTGTGTCGCCCGGCACGCGGCAAGGAGCCGCGTGCGCTCGGGTCGCTCAAGTATCGGAGGCGACCCGGCGGCTGCCTCGACTTGCGCGCCGTACGCCCCCCGTTCCTCTCTAACTATCCCCAGCCATCAGCGGCGACGGTATGTCGCTTCGCCTTGGCCACAGCACGAAGCGCGCGCTCATAACGACGCGCCGGCCGGAGAACCGGCCGCGCAGCGCCGCGACCTACGGCGTCATCACTTCAGCATCCGTCATGTCTCGCTAGCCCGCGAGGAGCGTGCGGCGACGCGGGGCAACTGGCGTAGCTATTGACGTGCGCGCGAGCACTCGACCTTCATCTCCGCGCAAACGCGCAGCACGCTGTTCAGGACGAGCGCCGACGCATCGGGTTGGTTGCCCCGGTGCGCAGACGAGACGAGCAGGTGCGTCAAGTCGTCGCCGAGCGCGCTTACCTTGATGCCGGCAATCTGCTGGCCGTTGGTGAACTCGACGAGCCGCGTCTGGGCGTTCTCGGAGGTTATCTTCACGCCTTTCGTGTTATTCGCGAGGCCCTTCAGCACGGCCGCGTAGACCTTCTCCGCCGGCGCGTCGATCATCACTGCGGCCGAATCGTAGCTCGCCCCGTCAGCTTGTGGCGACTGCTGCGACATCTGCTCCACGCGCCCGACGGCCCGACGCGCGAGCAGGACCCATTGCGCTTCGGCGAGGCCCGAGGCGAGCAGAGCCGATAATCCGCCGGCAATGATCGTGAGACGGAAGAACGAGTGTTTCATGGTGTCCCTCCCGCTGAGTGGCCGCCCGGCCGGAATCGCGGCTGCCGTCACCGCGCCTTGGCTGGTCGTACCGTGAGCATTCTAATCATGTGCAGGAGGCAGGAGCGGACCCCCTCTACTTACCGGGCCACCGCCACTGGCACGCGACTCAGGGCCTATGCCCGCCGTCGCCCAGCGGGCCCCGGCTTTCGGCAGCGAAGAATTTCAAGCACACCGGCGTCGGCACGGTCGCGACGTGGCCGGTTGGACGCAGCTTCCCGCTTTCCGGATCTATGCGGAAGGTCACGACCGAATCGCTGTCCTGATTGGCAGCGAGCAAGAAGCGTCCGCTGGGATCGATCCCCAAGCTGCGCGGCGTCTTCCCCTGCGTCGACTCATGGCCGACGCAGTCTAGTTTGCCGGTGCGCGGATCGATCCGGTGGATCGCGACGCTGTCATGACCCCGATTCGACGTGTAGACGAAAGCACCTGACGGTGCAATCTGGATGTCGGCACAAGTGCTCTCGCCGGCGAACCCCGCGGGGAGCGCGGGTACGCTCTCCAGAGGTTCAAAGATCCCTGCATTGCCGTCGTATGCCAGCGCCACCACCGTCGAATCGAGCTCGTTGACGAGATACGCGTGCCGGCTGTCGGAATGGAGCGCAACGTGTCGCGGGCCGGCCCCGGGCTTCATCTTGATCCAGGGCACGGCATTCGACTCCAGCACCCCCCGCTTCGGGTCGAATCGGTAGACCATTAGCTTGTCGAGGCCGAGATCGGGGACAAACACATAGCGGTTCGACGCATCGAGCGTGACTGAATGGGCGTGCGGTCCCTTCTGGCGATTCGGGTCCACGCTCGACCCTTGATGCTGAACGACGTCCGAGGCTTCTCCCAGGCTCCCGTCGTCGCGCACCGGCAGCACGCACACGCTGCCGCTCATGAAATTCGCGACGAACGCGTAGCTGCGCTGCCGGTCGACGGCGACGTGACAGGGATCGGTCCCGTGCGTGAGTTGTCTGTTCAGGAACCGGGGCGTTCCCGTTGTCGGGTCGACGGCGAACGCACTCACGGTTCCGCTCGGTCCGCCTTCGTAGGTCTTGAGCTCGTTGACCGCGTACAGGAATCGTTGCGTACGATCGAATGCGAGGTAGGAGGGATTGGCAATGCCCGTTGCCTTGCTCACGAATTCCAGAGCGCCCGATGACAGGTCGAGGCGGTAGACGTAGATTCCCTCCCCTTTCCCCTGGAGAATCTTCCCGGTGCCGAAGAGGATCGGCTCGGTGTAGGTCCCGACGAATACCAGCATCGCCTTCTTTCGGCCTCAATCCCGCGTGAGCCAGATGCGTCCTGCGAGGTCGCCCGATTCGAGGCGCGCGACCGCATCGTCAATCCGGTCGAGCGGATAGGATGCGCCCAGCACCGGCGTGACGCGCCCGTTGCGCACCAGTCGAACGACGTCGACCAGGTCCTGCTTCGTGCTGCCCCGGCAGCCGATGATCTGCTGCTCGGTCCTGAAAAGGCGCATCGACGGGACCTCGAACGTCTCGTCGAGATACGCGACCACCAGGAACCTGCCTCCGGGACGCAGCACTGCCAGTCCCTCGCGCACGCTCTCGCGATTGCCGATGTTGTCGACGACGACGTCCACGCCCTCGCCATCGGTGAAGCGCGCTACCGCCGCGCCGAGCGATTCCTGCGCGGTATTGACAGCGACGGCGCCGTAGCGCTCGGCCAGCGCCAGGCGTTTCGACTGGCGGCTGGTCGCGAGAACTTCCGCGCCTGCGGCTCGCGCGATCTGCACGCCGTGGATGCCGAGCCCGCCGACGCCCAGGATCAGAACCCGCTGCCCGATACCAACGCTGCCTTGGTGGATCAGGCTGTGGTACATGCAGGCGACGGCGTCCGGCAGAATGGCGGCCGCCTCGTACGGGATCTCGGCGTCCAGCGCCACGAGGTTCGCCGCCGGCAACGCGACGTAGTCGGCGTGCCCTCCGTCTCGCTCAAAGCCGATGCGTCTCATCGCGCGGCACAATTGCGTCTGTCCGCCCAGGCATTGCCGGCACCGGCCGCACGTAACGTCGATCGCCGCGGTAACTCGATCGCCCGTGCGCCAGTCCGTCACACCGTCCCCGAGTCCGACGACGTCGCCCGCCAGCTCGTGGCCGACGACCCGCGGCAGGTCGCCGAGCGGTTGGCGCCCGGACAGCAGGTGCAGGTCGGTGCTGCACAGGCCGCTGGCGCGCACCCGAACGAGCACTTCGCCAGGGCCCGGCTGCGGCACCGGCCGCGTCGTCGCCTCGAGCGAGCCACCGTAACGGGCGATCACCACGGCGCGCATCGTGTCGGGAATCGTCGCCTACTCCTTGAGGCCCGTCGCAGCGATGCCCTGGATGAAGGCCCGCTGCAGGAAGAAGAAGAGGAGGATCATCGGCAACGTTCCCAGCACCGCGATTGCCATCAGCTGGTCCCATGACGTGCCGTAGCTGCTCATGAACAGCGAGATCCCGAGCGGCAGCGTGCGCAGCGAGTCCTTCGTGATAATGATCAACGGCCAGATGTACATATCCCAAGCTTCACGGAACGTGAACACCGCCAGCGCAACGAGCGCCGGTTTGCACAGCGGAAGCACGATCATCCAGAAGATCCGCAGCTCGGACGCGCCGTCGATCCGCGCCGAGTCGATGAGATCCCTGGGGATGCTCAGCATGTACTGTCGCATCAGGAAGACGCCGAACCCGTCGACCAGGAACGGCACGATCAGGCCCTGATAGGTGTTGGCCCAGTCGAGACGCTTGACGATCAGGAACAGCGGTACCATCGTTACCTCGAGCGGGAGCATCATCGTGCTGAGAATCAGGAGGAACATCACGCCGCGGCCCCGGTAGCGGAACTTGGTCAGGCTGTAACCGGCGAGCGAGCACAGCAGCAGGTTGGCCGCCGTGATCGCGACCGCGACAAATCCGCTGTTGAGAAAATAGCGCGTGAAGTCCTGCGCCTGCCACGCCAGCACGTACGACCGCCAGTTCGGCGGATTCGGTATCCACTGGATGGGGATGCTGAACATGGTCTCCATCGTCCGCAGCGACGACGAGAGCATCCAATAGAACGGGAGCAGCGTCACGCAGGCCACGCCGAGGATGACGAAGAACGCCGCTATGCTGGCGCGACGACGTCGAATCCGCAGTCCGTGCGCCGGCTTGCGGTCCGCGACTTTCGCCGCGCGTGCGTCGGCCGAGCGGCCGGTAGAGGCCGTCATCGCTCGTCGTCTCCGCGCGTGAACAGCCGGACCTGAACGAACGAGAACAGCATCACGGCGATGAACAGAAAGACGCTCATCGCCGCCGCCCGGCCCATGTCGAAGAACTCGAACGCCGTCTGGTAGATGAAGAGCGGGAGCACCCGCGTCGAGTCGGCGGGGCCTCCGCCGGTCATGATCAGCGGCACGGCAAAGACCTTCATCGCGACGATCACGTTCATCACGATGACCAGGAGCAGCGTGGGCCGCAGCAGTGGCAGCGTGATGTGCCAGAAGCTGTCCCACTTGCCCGCGCCATCGATCTCGGCGGCATCGTAGTAGTCGGCCGGGATCGCCTGCAGGCCGGCGAGGAAGATCACCATGTAATACGGCGTGGCGCGCCAGATACCGATCAAGATCACCGCCCACAGCGAGGTCGCGCTGCTGCGCAGCCACGGGATCGGCTCGATGCCCAGCCCATCGAGGATCGTGTTGACGACGCCGTCCTGCTGGTACATGAAAGTCCACACGACGGCCATCACTACGGCGGGCATCACGACCGGCATGAAGACCGCCGATCGAAGCACGTTCTTCAGCCACAACGCGCGGTTGAACAGCACCGCGAGACCGAGCGACAGCGGAATCACCGGCACGACGCTGAACAGCACGTACGTCAGCGACACCCGCGCCGACTTGAGGAACAGCGGGTCCTGCAGGAGGTCAACGAAGTTCGAGAGCCCAACGAACTTCGGAGGATGAACGAGATCGTACTGGGTCAGGCTCAGGTAGAACGCCTGCGCCATCGGCAGAAACCGGAAGACGGCCAGGATGACCAAGGTCGGTGCGATGATTGCAACGCCGAATGCCGCCTGCTTCGACGCGAGGCTCCAGCGCGGTCGTCGGGCGGCCGGCTGTGGCACGGCGTCGATCGTCATACTCGTCGGGGCGGAGATTCGCGGCACGGTAACCCGTTCAGCACGCGGGCCCGGCGAACCGGGCCCGCGCGTGTTACGTCTCGTCGGCTACTGCTTCAGGGCCTTGTCGATCTCGGCCTGCGCCTGGTCGAGCGACGCCTTGGGATCCGCGCCGTCGTACACGGTCCGCTCGATCGCCCGGCCGACCGCCTGGCCGATCTCGTTGGTGTATTCGGAGCGGATGTACCAGCTGGCGGTCGCAACGTCCTTCATGTGCACGTCGAAGAACGGGAAGCTCTTCGCCACGGCGGTCTCGTTCACGCCCTTCACCGGCTGTACGAAGGCGACCTTCGCCAGCCACTCATCGGGCTTCGCGAGCATGAAGCGGATGAAATCCCAGGCGACGACTTTCTGCGCCTCCGGCTTGGCCTTGTTCACGCCCCACATCCAGCCGTAGACGATCGTGTGCGGCTTCGCCGGATTGACCTGAGGATAGGACACGACGGTGAAGCCGTCCTTGACCTGCGACTGCCGGATCTGCGACGTCGCCCACGGTCCCGTGACCCACATCGCCGTGCGGCCGTCGATGAAGTCCTGGTTCGGGTTGCTCGGCGTGTTCATCGTCGTCTTCGGGTCGCCGCCAGCCTTCGTGACGTCACGCCACAGCGTCAGCGCCTTTACCGCCTCGGGACTGTTCAGGTAGACAGTCTTGCCGTCGTCGGACAGAAGCTTGCCGCCGAACTGCTCGACCAGGGGCTGGAACATCTGCATTTCCCAACGCGGGCTGTGGTACGGAAAGTCGAACGCCTTTTGCACGGTGCGGCTGCCCTGCACCTTCTTCAACTTCGGTCCCAGTGCAATCACGTCGTTCCAGGTTTTGGGCGCGTCTTTCACGGGGCTGAGTCCAGCCGCCTCGAATGCCTTGTTGCTGACGAAGAGACTCATCGAGTTGCCCTGGTACGGCAGCGCGTAGACCTTGCCGTCGAACGTGGCAGCCGCCAGTCCGCCCGGTGTGTAGCGCTGGGCAAATTCGTCGTAGCTCTTGGCGCCGAAGACCTCGAGATTGAGTGGCTCCAGCACGCCCTTGATGTAATACAACTCGTAGAACGAGGCGTCCTGATCCATGATGTCCGGACCGGTGCCCGTGGCCAGCGCCACTGTCAGCTTCTGGTTGATGTCGCCCGACGATGTGACGACCGGATTAATCGTCACGTTGGGATGCACCTTCTTGTACGCCTCGATCAACTCCTTCACGTAGGCGGTGAACGGCCCGTACTCGTGCCACCAGATCTCGATGCTGACCGGGCCTTTCGGGAAGTTGGCGGGATCCGCGGCGGATGCGCCGCCGACGGGGATCAGCGACAGCATCGCAGCGGCCGCCAGGGCGGATACGATGCGAGTCAGGTTCCATCTCTTCATAGTCTGTCTCCTCGTTGTCGCGGTTGTGGCCTTCCAAGTCCGGTCAGTTAAGAACCTTCCCGGTGGCGGAGTCGAACACGTGGACGACTTCGCCCTTCGGCTGCACCCAGATGGTCTCGCCTGGCTTCAGCGCCAGCCGCTCGCCGAAGACCGCGCAGATCTGGGTGCCGCAGAGTTCGCAATAGACGTGCGTCGCGGCGCCGGTCGGCTCGATCACCAGGACCTTCGCCGGGACGCCGGCGCCCTCGGCGCCGAGCGTGAGCTGCTCGGGCCGGAAGCTGTAGACGACCTCGTGGCCTTCCTGTCCGCCGCGATGGCCCGTCGCGGGTAGGCGCGCTCCGTCGCTGGCCTCGACCCAGGCGTCGCCGTTGCTGCGTCGGAGACGGCCCCGGACGAAGTTCATCGCCGGCGAGCCGATGAAGCCCGCAACGAAGAGATTCGCCGGATGATCGTACAGCTCGAGCGGCGTGCCGATCTGCTCGACGCGGCCGTCCTGCAGCACGACGATCCGGTCCGCCATCGTCATCGCCTCGATCTGGTCGTGCGTGACGTAGACCGACGTCGCATGCAGCCGCTGGTGCAGCGACTTGATCTCGACGCGCATCTGCACGCGCAGCTTGGCGTCGAGGTTGGAGAGCGGCTCGTCGAACAGGAACACCTGCGGTTGACGGACGATCGCGCGCCCCATCGCCACGCGCTGGCGCTGGCCGCCCGAGAGCTGGCGCGGGAAGCGTTCGAGGAACGCGGCCAGGTCGAGCGTGTCCGCCGCTTCCGTGACCTTGCCTTCGATCGCCGGCCCGGATTCCCTGCGCATCTTCAGGCCGAACGCCATGTTGCCGCGCACCGTCATGTGCGGGTAAAGCGCGTAGTTCTGGAACACCATCGCGATGTCCCGATCCTTCGGCGGCAGGTCGTTGACGACGCGCCCGCCGATGGCGATCTCGCCGCCCGAGATTTCCTCGAGGCCGGCGATCATCCGCAGCAACGTGGACTTGCCGCACCCGGAGGGGCCGACGAGAACGACGAACTCCCCGTCGTCGACGTGAAGGTCAACCGAGTGCAGGACTTGCGTGGCGCCGAACGACTTGTCGACGCCACGAATGTCGATGGAGGCCATGAGGCAATTGCCGCGCACCAAACTCTACCGGTATCGGTATCAGCGCGGACCCAAGGAATCTACTGCCAGGGCGCAGGGCGGCAATTGACAGCCATCAACAACTTGGCTGTTGGCAACATCGGCCGTGTAACGGGCTCCGTTACATTGCGGGCGCAGCGGGGCACTGGCGGTGGGCGGCCGCATCGATCGGCCGGTCGGATCGCGGGGTCCTGGCCACCCGATCGCCCAGGCCGCCGAGCCGCGACTTGCCGCTCACGCTTCCGGTCCGTTCGGCTCGATGACGACCTTGATCACGCCGTCGCGACGGCCGACGAACGTGTCGAGCCCCTCGCCGAACCTCTCGAGCGGGAACGTGTGCGTGACGAGATCCTTCACCTTCAGGCGGCCCGCCGCCAGCATCTGAATGATCTTGCGCGAGACGTTGGGATTGGCCCGCGATCCGAAGATCGCGATCTCGTTGTGCACGATGTACTTGAACGGAACCTCCTCCAACACCGTGTCCGGCGGCACGCCGATCAGCGCGACCTTGCCGCCCTTGCGCACCATCCGCACGGCCTGCGCGAACGTCCCCTTCGCCCCCGAGCACTCGAACACCTCGTCGACGCCCGCCGGGCCGGCCAGATCGCGCACCGCCTGCACCGGCTCCGACTTCTCGAAGTCCACTACGGCGTCGGCCCCCAATTGCGCCGCCGCCGCGAGCCGGGCGCCGCGCCCGACAACGATGACCCTGGCCGCGCCGAGCGCCCTGGCGAACCGCATCCCGATGAGGCCGATGGGACCGGGGCCAATGATCACGACCGCGCCGCCGGGCGTGATGCCCGCAAGCTCCATCCCGTGCACCGCGGCCCCCGCCGTGTCGACCAGCGCGCCTTCGCGAAAAGACAGCGACGACGGGAGGCGGTTGATGCTACGGATCGAATAGACGTTGTACTGCGCGTACGCCCCCTGCGAGATGAAGCCGTAGTGGCGATGCCCGGTTTCGGGGCGCCCGTAGCTCTCGCAAAGGTTGTAGCGGCCCTGAAGGCAGTTGCGGCAGTAGCCGCAGCCCTTATGCGCTTCGCCCGCGACGCGGTCGCCGGGCTTGAAGTCGGGGACGCCTGCGCCGACTTCGACCACCTCACCCGACCACTCGTGCCCGGGAATGAAGGGATAAGACGGGGGCCAGATTCCCGCCAGGCCGCCGCGGACGATTTCGGGATCGCTGCCGCAGATTGCGACGCCGCGAATCCGGCACAGGACTTCGTGCGGGCCCGGCTTCGGGACAGGCACTTCCCCCACTTCGAATGCGCCGGGGGATGTGAGCACCAGCGCCTTCATTCTCGACAGGTTCTCTTGCATGACCGATATGGGCTTGTGCCGCAGG
Organism: uncultured beta proteobacterium; assembly: GCA_963734055.1. Classification (GTDB taxonomy): domain Bacteria; phylum Pseudomonadota; class Gammaproteobacteria; order Burkholderiales; family Casimicrobiaceae; genus CAIWHR01. Next base: position 45,711 of record CAVTFQ010000007.1, on the reverse strand, counting down.
CCGCCATGAACACGGCGTTAAGGAACTATGGTGCGCCGATATGCATCTTGCCCTGTTTGCGCGAGATCAATCCTGTCCTCCGGGACGGGGATCCCGCCGCCAGAAACGTAGCGCGTCAGCCGTGAAACGCGGCCCAAGGTGACCGGGCCCATGTCGCCGAGCATGATCAGTGGGTCCCCGAGCAGGCGAGTCTGGGTATTCCCGGCTAAGGCGTTGACGCTGCCGCGAAAGTAATATGGCAAGCACCAGGAGCTACCCGCAGGAGGACAACTGCTGTGGCGAACCTCCACGCTGCGTGCAATCCGCGATGGACATGAGCGCCACGACACGCTGGACAAATGCGTAAACGGTCCGCCCCGGTCCCTCAAACCCGCCTTGGCCGGATTGCCCGGATAGGTCTAGCGGCGGGAGAGCTTGCTGTCGGCGCGGCCGCCGAAGGACTGCGAAGACTTGCACGGGGCGAAACCAGCGACATCGGCAGTGCGCTGCTTTCCGGTCCCAATGCGCGCCGGCTGGCGGCACGGCTCGCCCGCCTCCGCGGAGCGGCCATGAAGCTTGGTCAACTGGTTTCGCTCCAGGGCGAAGATATTCTGCCCCGGGAATTCGCGCAGGCCTTGGCAGTATTGCGCGCGCAGGCCACGCCGATGCCGCCGCAGCAGCTTCGGGGCGTGCTCGGTCGAGAATACGGCAAGGGCTGGGAGCGACGATTCTCGACCTTCGACTACGAACCCATCGCGGCTGCTTCGATCGGACAGGTGCATCGCGCGACCACCCTGGACGGCCGTGACCTCGCGCTCAAGATTCAATATCCCGGGGTAGCCCGTTCGATTACGAGCGACATTGACAACGTCGCGGCGCTGCTGCGGCTCTTCAACCTACTGCCACTCGACCTCGACGTTACTGCGATAGCGGCCGAGGCCAAGCGCCAGCTTGCACAGGAAGCCGATTACATTAGCGAGTCTCGTTTCCTGGAGCGCTACGCCCGGCTAGTGGCTGACGAGCCAGCGCTGCTCGTTCCGCGCGTGCATTGGGACCTGACGACGCCCCGGGTCATGGCCATGGATTTCGTCGAGGGTCAATCGCTGGAATTGCTCGACAACGCGCCGCAGGCGCAGCGCGATGCCGTCGGAGCTCTCCTCGAACGCCTGCTGTTTCGCGAGTTGTTCGAATTTCGCGTAATGCAGACCGACCCCAATTTCGCGAATTACCTGTATCAGCCGGCGACCGGGCGCGTGGCGCTTCTCGATTTCGGGGCAACGCAGCGCTTCGATTCCACGTTCGTCGCACACTACGCGCGCATCACCCGTGGTGTGATCAACGGCGATCGGGGCACGGTTGCCCGCGAGGCTACCCAGATCGGCTATGCGGCGGCCGGCGACTCCCCGGAACGCACAAAGGCCGTGGTCGACGTCATCTTCCTCGTCTGCGAGCCACTTCGACACCTGGGACGATACGACTTCCCAAAGTCTGACCTGCCCTCGCGCGTGCGCGCGCTCGGACTGGATCTTGCCCTCCGGCGCGGGCTGCTGCGATCGCCGCCTCCCGAGACGATCTTCCTGCATCGCAAGCTGGTGGGTTCATTTCTGCTGCTAGCCCGGATCGGGGCGCGCGTCGATGCACGCGCCCTCGTGCAGCCATTCCTGCCGGCGCGATAGCACGCGTGCAACCGACGAGGCCCGGCAAATTTGGCCAGAGCGAGCCCTTCGCCGGAGATGATCGTTCCGCGGCGGCGACAGGCCTGGTCGCGTAGGGGCGCTTGGTCCGCGCTTGCGCCCGTTCGCGAGTGTACGCAACTTGCGTACTGTACGCAGATTGCGTACAATAGCACCCGTGAAGGCGGTCTTTGTCGAGCTGCCTGGAGAAAGGCATGAAAGCGGTTGTGAAACGTCGGGGCAAGCAGAGGGACAAGCGCGATGTGTTCACAGCGCCAACGGAAGGTATGACGGCACTGGCCGAAAGCCCTATAGGAAAGCGGACTCTCCGAACGCACGCGGTGGAATTCAAACCGGCGCCGAGCGTTACCCCGAAGGAACTGGTCCGCGTGCGCGAAAGCCTGAATATGTCACGAGCCCTGTTTGCCGCTTACCTGCGCACGAATGTCCGCACTCTGGAAAACTGGGAGCAGGGACGCGCCAAGCCGAATGCTCAGGCGGCACTTCTGATCAACCTGGTGAAGCACTTCCCCGACACCGTCCAGCGGCTCGCGACCGTTTAGCGGATGAAGCCGTGGTCAGAATGGCCGAAGGACCTCTGTTCGGGAAGGCCGCGCTGCCGGACAAACGACCTCGCCCGGTCATCGCGGGAGCCGCCGAAGACGCGGTCGTTCGCGAGTCGATCCGTGGCGCGCTCGACGAGATCGGCGAAGGCCGCCCGCGGATTGCAATTCGCGTCGTGGCCAGGCTCGCCCGGATCACGTTGGAGCGCAAGCGGGAGACTGGCGTGATCCCTCGGCCACTCGACGCCTCGCGCGACGCAAACGAGACGCCGACGGCGCTTCAGGGCGCCTTGGTCAACGGAAAACAACAAGGGGACCGGCATTGAACAGGAAGCTGCTTGCGGCGCCCGTGATTCTGGTGGCTCTGGCGGCCGGAGCCTGGTGGTGGACGAACAACCACGTCGAGCCCGGGAACGATCTTGTCCTGCGCGGCAATGTCGACATCCGCCAGGTGGAGCTGGCCTTCAACGCCAGCGGCCGCGTGAATCAGGTGTTGGTCCAGGAAGGCGACCGGGTCACGAAGGGCCAGCTGCTGGCAAGGCTCGACACCGAACGTCTGCAGCTGCAGCTGGCGCAGTCAGAGGGCCTGGCGCGCGCCCAGCGCAGCCAGCTCGCCAAGCTCAAGGCAGGCTCGCGGCCCGAAGAAATCAGGCAGGCCGCGGCGCTCCGCGACGAGGCACAGGTCGCGGTGCGCGATGCGCGACAGGTCTACGAGCGCCAGCAGGACCTGGTCGCCAAGCATTTCGTCGCTCAGCAGCAGGTCGACACCGCGAAGTACGCGCTGGATGCTGCGCAGCAGCGGTTGAACGCTGCCGAGGAAGCCTACCGGCTGGCGGTACTGGGTCCGCGCAAGGAAGACGTTTCGGCCGCCGAAGCAACCCTCGCGGCGCAGGAGGCCGCAGTCGCGGGACTCAAGCACGACATCTCCGAGGGCGAACTGCAAGCGCCGGACGACGGCATCATCGAAAACCGCCTCCTCGAACCGGGCGACATGGCCTCGCCGCAGAAGCCGGTTCTCACGCTGGCGCTGAACGACCCGATGTGGGCGCGCGTTTACCTGCCGGAAAATGCGCTGGGCCGTGTGCCGACGGGCGCTCGGGCGACGATCACCACCGACAGCCATCCGGAGCGGAAGTACCCTGGGTGGGTCGGCTATATCTCGCCAGCGGCCGAGTTCACGCCCAAGACCGTGGAAACGGCGGAGGTGCGCAGCAGCCTGGTCTATCAGGCGCGGGTGTTCGCTTGCGACGGCAAGAGCGAATTGCGCCAGGGCATGCCCGTCACCGTGACCATCGGCTATGACCAGCCTGCGTCCAAGGGCTCGCCCTGCGCCGGTGCGAAGCCATGACCGACGAAGCGATTCTCGAAGCCGAAGGGCTCAGCAAGACCTTCAAGTCCGGCGACCGCAAGGTGACGGCGCTGGACGCGGTGAGCCTGCGCGCGCGGCCGGGCGCCGTGACCGGCCTCATCGGTCCCGACGGAGCTGGCAAGACGACTTTCATGCGGCTCGCCGCCGGCCTGCTGACGCCCGACGCCGGACGAGTGACGGTAATGAACCTGGACGCCACGCGCGACTCGCTACAGGTGCAGGCCGCGTTGTGCTATCTGCCGCAGCGCTTCGGCCTCTATGAGGATCTGACCGTACAGGAGAATCTCGAGCTCTACGCCGACCTGCAAGGGGTGCCACCTGCGGCACGTCCGACTCGCTACGCCGAGCTGATGCACATGACCGGGCTGGCGCCGTTCACCGCGCGCCTGGCCGGCCGCCTCTCGGGAGGGATGAAGCAGAAGCTCGGCCTTGCCTGCACGCTGGTTCGGGAGCCGCGCCTGTTGCTCCTGGACGAGCCCACCGTGGGCGTGGATCCGGTGTCACGGCGCGAGCTGTGGGCCATCGTCGACCGCCTGGTGCAGCGCCAGGGAATGAGCGTGCTGCTCTCCACGGCCTATCTCGACGAAGCCGAGCGCTGCGCCGAGGTCATCCTGATCCACGAGGGAAGAATACTGGAGCAGGGGTCGCCGGCCGCGCTCAGCGCGCGCATGGCGGGGCGGACCTGGGCGGTGTCGCAGCCGGGCATCCGTCATCGCGACCTGCAGGCCGAACTCGACGGGCAACCGGGTGTCGTCGATGCGCTCGTGCAAGGCGAGCACGTGCGGCTGGTGACGGCTGCGCCCGGCGTCCCGGATGCGGTGACTCGACTGGCAGGCATCGTGGTGCGCGAGGCCGCGCCACGCTTCGAGGATTGTTTCGTCGACTTGCTGCGCCAGCGCCGCGGGGCCACCGCGCGCACAGCGCTGAATGATCCCGCCAAGGCCGGTGACGACAGCACAGACGCCGTCGTCATCCGGGTAGACGGATTGCGGCGCCGGTTCGGTGAATTCTGGGCGGTCGACGGAGTCGATTTTCAGATCCGGCGGGGCGAGATCTTCGGCCTGCTGGGCGCCAACGGTGCCGGCAAGACGACCACGTTCCGCATGCTGTGCGGCTTGCTGCCACCCAGCGCGGGCCATCTCGAGGTAGCCGGCCTCGATCTGCGCCACGCCGCTTCGGCTGCGCGCGCCCGGATCGGCTACATGTCGCAGAAGTTTTCCCTGTACGGCAACCTGAGCGCGGCGCAGAACCTCGAGTTCTTCGCCAGCGCCTATGGCCTGTCAGGCGCGGCGCGCGCGCAGCGCATCCGCTGGGCGCAGACCGAATTCGAACTGGCGGGATTCGCCGACCAACTGAGCGCCGACCTGCCGCTTGGCTACAAGCAGCGTCTCGCGATGGCCTGCGCCCTGATGCACCGGCCCGAGATCATCTTTCTCGACGAACCGACATCCGGCGTGGATCCGTTGGCGCGGCGCGAGTTCTGGCAGCGCATCAATGCCCTCGCCCGGCAGGGCGTGACGGTGCTCGTGACCACGCATTTCATGGAGGAGGCCGAATACTGCGACCGGCTCGCGATCATGGCGGCGGGCCGCATCCTGGCCAGCGACGAGCCGGCAGCGATCAAGGCGATGGCGCGCCGAGCCGACAACCCCGAGCCCAGCATGGAGGACGCCTTTGTCTGGCTCGTCGAGCATTCGACCCTGGCGAAGGCGGCATGAGCAGCGCCCGCGGGGGTCGGCCCATGCGACTGCGGGGGCTGATACGGAAGGAGTTCCTTCAGATCGTCCGCGACCCCAGCAGCATCGCCATCGCCTTTATTCTGCCGATCTTCCTCCTGATCCTGTTCGGCTACGGCGTGTCGCTCGACGCCGACCACGTTCCGATCGCGCTGGTGGCGGAGGCGCCCTCGCAGGACACGGCCGATTTCATGGCATCGCTGCACGGCTCCCACTACTTCGCACCGCGCGTCGCGCAATCGATGCCCGAGGCGGAACAGGCGTTGCGCGAGGGCCTGGTGAAAGGCATCGTCCGCCTCCGCGCGGATTTCTCGCGCCGCATGCGCCTGGCCGACGGGGCGCCCATCCAGCTTGTGGTCGACGGCGTGGACGCCAATACCGCGCGTTTGCTCATGGGGTACGTCGAGGGAGCGTGGGGCACCTGGCTCGCACAGTCCGCGCGCCAGGGAGAAATGATAGACATCCCGGTCGACCTGCAGGCCAGGATCTGGTTCAACAGCGAATTGCGCAGCCGCAACTATCTCGTGCCCGGCCTGGTCGCGATCATCATGACCCTGATCGGCGCCCTGCTCACGGCACTGGTCATGGCGCGGGAGTGGGAGCGCGGCACCATGGAGGCGCTGATGGTGACCCCGGCCAGCATGAGCGAGGTGCTGGTCGGCAAGCTGACCGCGTACTTCATTCTCGGAACCGGCGGCATGCTGCTCACCGTCGGGTTGTCGGTCTGGCTGTTCCAGGTGCCGCTCCGCGGCTCGTTCTGGCTGTTGTGGGCTTGCTCGAGCCTGTTCCTGCTGGCGGCGCTCGGCATGGGGCTGACCATTTCGACGTTGGCCCGCAGCCAGTTCGTCGCCGGGCAGATCGCGATCATCACCACCTTCCTGCCCGCGTTCCTGCTGTCGGGGTTCATCTTCGACATCGGCAGCATGCCGCCGGTCGTGCAGGTCATCACCCACGCGATCGTCGCCCGCTACTTCGTGTCGATTGCGCAAACTCTGTTCCTCGCCGGCAATGTCTGGTCGGTGATCCTGCCCAACGCGCTGGCGCTGGCATTGATGGCGGCGATCTTCCTGACGATCACGTGGCGCAAGTCTCGCAAGAGGCTCGACTGATGAACGGCCCCAGGCTCACTGCGTTTGCTGCCCCCCGACGCGGCAGTCAGCCACCCTTCGGGCGACCGTGCGGGCGCTGAGATGTGGCAGCGCATCCTCGCCCTTGTTCGCAAGGAATTCCTCACGCTGCTCAAGGACCCGAAGAGTCGTCTCGTGCTCGTCGTGCCGCCTCTGATCCAGCTCCTCGTCTTCGGCTACGCCGCCACGTTCGATCTGAAGCAGGTCCCCTACGCTGTCTACAACGAGGATCGCGGATCGGCGGCACGTGAACTGCTGGCCCGGTTCGGCGGCGCGACGAGCTTCAGCCAGGTGGCCGCTCTGCATTCCGAGAGCGAGATCGCGCCGCTCGTCGACCAGCGCAAGGCATTGGTCGTAATCCACGTCGGCCCGCGCTTCACCGCCGACCTGCTGGCGGGACGTCCGGCGCCGCTTCAGGTGATCCTCGACGGCCGCAATTCGAATACCGCGATGATGGCCCTCAACTACGTGCGCACCGTGGTCGACGGTTTCAACGACGACTGGATCTCGGCCCGCGGTCTGCATGGACCGAAGGCGCGGTTGGAGATGCGGGCCTGGTTCAACCCGAATCTGGAGAGCCGCTGGTTCTTCATTCCGGGCATCATCGGCATGCTCACGCTCGTGGTCGCGATACTGGTGACCGCACTGACGGTAGCGCGAGAACGGGAGCAGGGAACGTTCGACCAGCTGCTGGTCACGCCGCTACGACCGGGCGAGATCCTCCTCGGCAAGATGGTGCCCGGGTTCGTCATCGGCATCGTTCAGGCCACGCTGATCCTGCTCGTGGCCACCCTCTGGTTCAAGGTGCCCTTCCTCGGCAGCCTCCCCGCCTTCTATGCCGGGCTCGCGCTCTTCCTGCTGTCCGGCGTCGGTGTAGGCTTGCTGATTTCAGCGCTGTCCGCGACGCAGCAGCAGGGGCTGCTGGGCGCTTTCGTGTTCATGGTGCCGGCGGTGATCCTGTCCGGTTTCGCCACGCCGATCGCCAACATGCCGGAGGCCGTTCAGGCGATCACTCTGATCGACCCGTTGCGGTATTTCCTCATTGTCCTGCGCAAGGTCTTTCTGGAAGGTGCCGGATTTGATCTCCTGTTCGATCAGTTCTGGCCCATGGCTGTGATAGGCGTGACCAGCCTCATCCTGGCGGGCTGGCTGTTCCGGCACCGCATGTACTGAGTACGGGTGGAGGCGGCACGCGGCGACCTACCCGGTTTCGGGCGTTGAATGTCGGTCCGATTCGGCTCGAGGCCGCCTTGGGATCGGACCGCGAGGTCAGGCATCAAGCCCGAGTTCGACAAGGAGACGGAGAGTATTGCCGTCCAAGGTGCAAATCGCGGCCCTTCCGCATCGACCAGCGTGAAACCTTCCGACGACGAACGCAATTTCCCGGCTCGACGCGAGTCGCCGGGCGGGCTGGGGTGCCGTGCTTCCGCTGGCATGTATGCAGCCAGTACCCACGAGATGATGGCTGCGATGGGATTCGATTTCCTTGGATTCCTGCCGATGGTCTTCCTCTACATCGGGCTTGCCGCGTGGACGGCAGCATTGGCGGGATTTGCATTCGACCTGCTGCGTCGTATCGGCGCATTTCGACGATAGGCGGCTGCCGGGCGCGCAAGCCGGATATTGTCGATTCCCACCCGCATTCAGCATACCCGAGCGGAAACCGATAGAGCACCGACGGGCGTTGGCGACGGCTTGGCGTCACGCCTGACGACGCATCAACGTGTGCTTCAGCCCGCGTGGCCGCTCGACCAGGTCGGCGAGGGTGTGTCCGTCCAGCGAAACATAGAGAGCGTCGAAGGCATCGATCAGGATGCCCTTCAACCGGCATGACGACGTGATCCGGCACGCCTGCGGATCGCCAGAGAGGCATTCGACGATCGGCGCGTCGCCCTCGCTCGCCCGCACGATTTCGCCGAGGCGGATCTCCTCGGGCGCCCGTGCCAAGCGGATGCCACCGCCCTTGCCCCGTACGGACTCGACGATGCCGGAGCATGCGAGCCGGTGGACGACCTTCATCAAGTGGTTCTCGGAAATGCCGTAGGCCAGCGCCATTTCCGGAATGGTCGCGAGGCGTTCACGGTCGAGCGCCAGGTACATCAGCACCCGTAGCGTGTAGTCGGAGAAGACGGTGAGGCGCATCGATCGTTAAGATGTACGCGAGATATTGCTTTTACCGCCGGCCCGGCGTAGGATGAAGATGTATCAATGATACAGCTTTCCCGGGCCCTCGCCAAAGGAGAATCGTCATCGACGCCCTGCTGGGACCGCGCATCGAGGCCGCACCGCCGAAACGGCCGCTGGTCGTTCCTCGATTCACGACCGAATGGGTGACTGCGGTGCGTCGCTGGAGGACGGTCGCCTCGAGCCGGCCGCCGGCGTCAATCTCGACCGGCAGCGCTCGCGGACCATCGTGTGCGGCGATCCCGGCCTGGGCACGCGCTGCGCCGGCAACTCACCGCGCGAGGCTTCCGCGTCAATCGGCGAGCTAGCCGGGGCTCTCTTTCGAGAAGCCATGGCAAAGAACCTCTTATGACCTTTGTGGTGACCGAATCATGCATCCGCTGCAAGTACACCGATTGCGTGGATGTCTGCCCAACCGATGCCTTTCGCGAGGGACCGAATTTCCTCGTGATCGAGCCTGCCGACTGCATCGATTGCGCGCTGTGCGTACCCGAATGCCCCGTCGAGGCGATCTTTGCCGAGGAAGACGTGCCGCGCCATCAGCAGGCGTTCACGGCCGTCAACGCCGAGCTGGCGAAAGTGTGGAAACCGATCACCGCCAAGAAGCCTGCGCCCGCCGACGCCGACGAATGGGCGCAGGTCAAGCACAAGCTGGATAAGCTGCAACGCTGAGCCGTCGCACCATCCTTCAACCAATACAGGAGTCAACGCCATGTCCGAAGCTCTGCACCTTCATGTTTCATCCGATGCGATCTACCCCTTCGACGCCCGCGGTATTGCCAAGCGCTTCCGGCACCCCGCCATCTTCGGGGCGCTCGACGCATTGCACCGCGGCGAAACGATGCGCTTCGTGAACGATCACGACCCGCTGCCCCTGCTCGATCAGCTCGTGACGCGTTACGGCGAACGAGTCGCAATTCGCTACGTGCAGCGCGAACCGACCGGCGTCGTGATTGACTTCCTGAAGAACTGAAAGACGATGGGTTTCGCGCATGCGGGCGTCCGCCTTGGGTTGTCGATGGGCGCTGGGATAGCGACGGTGGAGTCGCAATGAACGACTACGTGAAGGCCCGGCAGTGCATCGGATGCGGGAAGATCGAGGCCCCACAGACTTGCATAGGGGTCTGCCAGGACCGGAAAGTGGAGTTTGTCTACGCATCCGAGCATGAGGACGCCTTGATGCGACTGCGTTTTGCGCGGGAGCGTGCGAGCGCGCTGGAGGCTTTGGTGCGTCGCCTCGCGCGCACGAACCCGCGAATGGGTGGCTGGGAGAAGACCTGCCGGGCGATGCAGGAGCAGGCGCGTGCGACATTGGCAGCGATTGACAATGAAACCTGAGCGCATCCGGGTGGGAGGGCCCCGATCGGGCCGCAACCAACGAGTCGGTCTCTCGGTCCCAACGCGGAGGGGTCGCGCGGTGCCTGAGCCCGAGCAAGGTGCCGATGCCCGGGATTGAAGCCTCGCAGGGACAGGCAACGCCCGCCTCCGGCGCGTTCGCCCTCTGGAATCTGGGCTTCCGGCCCTTCTACCTGCTCGCGAGCGGCTTCGCCGCATTGTCGGTCGGGCTCTGGATCTGCCAGTACGCCGGTTATCTGCCCGCTGCCTATGTTCGCAATCCGGCCTGGCACGGGCACGAAATGCTCTACGGCTACACGATGGCTGTGGTGGCGGGGTTCCTTCTCACGGCGGTTCGCAACTGGACCGGGAAGCCAACGCCCGCCGGCATCCGGCTGTTCGCGCTTGCCGCGCTCTGGGTTGCCGGCCGATTGCTGGTATTGACCCCGTTTGCCTTCACGGCGGCGGTGGTCAATGCAGCCTTCCCGGTCGCTGTCGCCGTCGGGATCGGCGTTCCGATCGTGCAAAGCCGGAATCGACGGAACTACTTCTTCATTGCGCTGCTGTTGCTCCTCGGCGTCGCCGTGCTGGCGTTCCATCTTTCCCATCTGGGCTGGTTCCCCTGGCCGGAGAGAACGAGCCTGCAGGCGGGCCTCGATGTCGTCCTGTTCATCATGGCCGTGATGGGCGGGCGCGTGATTCCCATGTTCACGAACAACGGCATTCCGGGTGTGCAGGCCACGCGTCATCCGGTGACCGAAAAACTTGCGCTCGGGAGCTTGCTGGTCCTCTTTGCAGCCGACCTGCTGTGGCCTTCTCCTGCTGCAGTTGCCGTGCTCGCGCTGATTGCGGCCGCGGCCCACGCCGCGCGGCTCTACCTGTGGCAGCCCTGGCGGACAATTCACAAACCCATCGTGTGGGTTCTGCACGCTGCCTACGGCTGGATAGTCATCTCGCTCGTGCTGCGCAGTCTCTCGGCGATCGGCATGGTGGGTGACGTTTTCGCGGTCCACGCGCTGACGGTCGGGGCGATCGGCGGCATGACGATCGGCATGATGACGCGCACGGCACGCGGCCATACCGGGCGCCCGCTGGAGGTGGACGGATTCGAAGTGGCCTGCTACGTCCTCGTCGCTCTCGCGGCCGTGGTACGCGTCTTCGGCGGCATGCTGCTGCCGGGCGCCTATCTGACAACGGTGACCGTATCCGGAGTGCTCTGGTCCGCCGCATTCGGACTCTACGCGGTGCGCTATTGGCCGGTGCTGTCGCGCCCGCGCCTGGACGGCAAGCCCGGCTAGGCCGGTGCATCAGGGGCGGGCGCGCGCTGCAAGCATCTCGTGGTCCAGGGGATGGCGTCCATCGTCTCACTGCTCGAGCCGTCGCAAGTATGCGCGGATGCGCGAGGCATTCTTGCCGAGGTCGCTCTTCCCAAGGCGCGACACCGAGCGCACGTCGACGCGGCTGCCGCCGTCAGCGGGAGTGATGCGAACAACGATGTCGTCCTTGAAACCAAACCAGAACGTCGTATCCGTGGCTTCGATCCGTCCTTCGTTCGGCGCCGCGGCTACAATCTGCCAGTTGAGGTCGCGCGCGGCACCCAGCGCTCGCTTGAAAACCGTCTTCGGTGGCTCGGCGATGGTGGCCGGCCGAATGTCCGGGTACGCAGCACGTTGCTGGCGCGCAATACTCTCGCCCTGGTATTCGACCGGGTTAGGCGAGCCTGCCCTTAACGGGATTATGGCCGCGAATCGCGGTGGATTCTCGGTGTCGGTCGTGATGTCGTGGATCGCAGGGATGCTCTTGGCGTTCTGCAGCATCGCAAACGGAACGCCAAATGCTGCAGCCCCGGCTACGAGCCCGGCCAGGGCCAATGCGAAACCGCGCCGCTGCGTGCCTGGCCGCGTCACCCATGCTCCGATCAGGGCGATGCAAGCCGCACCGAAACCCGTCCAGGCGCCCCAACGCAGCAGAGCAAAGGCGTTGCCCAAGTCGACGACCTTCACTCGATAGGCGGGACCGGCGCCGCCAATCATCAGCAGCGCCGCCAGTGCGGCGACAAAGCCGATGACCGCTATTCGCGAGAAACTGCCAGTGCGAGCCGATGGCATCATGGCTGAGTCGTTTAGGCTGTTAACGCCGTGGACACGAACGCGTTGCACGGCCGAAAACGCCCAGCGCAAGGCGCAAGTGCGAAGGCGGGTCGGGCCACCCGGCGAGCCGTTGCAACGCAGCGATGGGCGTTTCCGGACTTGATGGGTATTTACAATGATTTCATCTTGCTGCGGCCTTGTCACCTGTCGATGCGCAACCGCCGGCTGGCGCCCCTATCGCAGCCGGGTCATGGGAGGAGCCGAAGGATGCGTGCTCGCCCGGAGCGGCTTGAAACGGGCTATATGAATGCCCCGAAGCCCTTGACCTACATGTATGAAGGCAGCGCCGTTCGAGGCTAGACGTCCCGCCGCGTCGATTTGCCTCGGCCCGCCGTGCGAGCCCTAAGGTAGCGGTACTCTTGCCACGTAAGGCCGATCACGGCGGCGTCTACCGCGGTGATGAGAAGTAGCCAGAGGGAGTGGGTAGCGCTGAACCTGTACAGCTGGTAAACGATGAACAGGCCGAAGACAGCGATCGCGACTGGATAATACGAGCGCTTTGCTCGCAGCAGGCCAATGATCAGCCATAGCTTGATGACGCCGTGGCTCAGAAGGTAGAGCGCGGTGAAATTACGCGTGCTCACCGAAAAGTGCTGAGCTGCCTGAAACAGGTAGTTGGCGATCAGATCACGCGGATCTTCGAGCAGTTCCGCTCGCGTAATGCGCTCGACCATTCTGAACACCAACTGTTGCGTGACAAAATACACGCCGATACCGGTCACCATCTCGGCGACGGCGAACGCACCTTTCAAGAAGAGGCTGACCTCGAAGGCAAGGTGGATGTTCTTCTCTTGAAGAAACCGGCTTTTCACCTCGACCTCTGAGGGCTACCCAAGCGAATTCATGCGTCGGTCGGTCAGATGCGCAGGTGAATCGGTTCCATTGCCTCGCCCGCCGGCAGCACGCGGCCAATGCAGGCGGTCCCTGCATACCCCACGCCCCGCAGCGCGGCGATGCAAGCCCCGGCGTTTTCCACCGGCACGCTGGCGAGCAGTCCGCCCGCCGTCTGGGGGTCGAACAGCAGCGGGTAATTCGGGTGTCGCAGCGCCTCCGGCGGGGTGTGAAGTGCCCGGCGCAGCCGTACGTTTGCCGGCTGCAGCGAACTGAGGATTCCGGAAGCGGCGGTTTCGGCTGCCCCGTCGAGAAGGGGCAGCGCGGCAAGGTCGATTTCGGCGTCGACGCCCGACGGTCGGGTCATCTCGACCAGGTGCCCGAGCAGGCCGAAACCGGTGAGGTCGGTACACGCGGTCGCGCCGTGCGCGATCAGGCAGGGCACTGCCAACCGGTTCGATTGCTGCATCGAATCGAGCGCCGCGTCGATCCAGCGGCCGCGCGCTTGCAGTCGCGCATGCGCGGCGAACAAGGTGCCGGTGCCGATCGGCTTGGTCAGGATCAGCGCTTCGCCGGGGTGCATGCCGCCCTTGCGCAGGATGCCGTCGAGATTTTCGTCGATCAGACCGTTGATCGCGAACCCCAGCGCAAGCTCCCTGCCCTCGCCGGTGTGGCCGCCCACCAGTGCGCAGCCGGCCTCGTTGAGCACCTCGACGGCACCGGCCATCATCTGGAACACGGTGTCCTCGACCTTGCTTTCCAGCCCCGGCGGCACGGTGGCGATCGCGGTCGCCGCCTGGGGCGCGCCACCCATGGCAAAGATGTCGCCGAGCGCGTGATTGGCGGCGATGCGGCCGAGCAGCCAGGGATCGTCGATGAAGGCGCGAAAGAAATCGACCGTGTGCACCAGTGCGCTGCCCGGCGGCACCCGCAGCACCGCCGCGTCATCGGGGGCGTGCAAGCCGATCAGCACGTCGTCGCGCTCGATCGGATGGACGTTGGCCAGCGCGCGCGACAGCACCGTCGCACCGACTTTCGCGCCGCAGCCGCCGCAGCGCATTGCGATCGCGGAGATCACCTGCGTCCGCTCGTCCTCCTCGAGCGGAACCGCCTCGGCCGTCGTCACCCCGTGTTCCGCCATCGGCGCCAGTTCGTTGAAGCGACGCATGAAGCGACGATCGATCCAGTCCTTCCAGCGCCACACCCAGTCGCCGCGTGCAAAAAACCCGCCGCGCGAAGCGACCGCGTGCCGGTCCCCGGTGCTGATCAGCGCCAGCCAGCGACGTTGCGGACGATAGACCCGCAGCGGCCGCCGCAGCACCGCTCGCCGCAGGTTCTCGGCCAGCGGCTTGCCCATGCGTACCGCGAAGACGCCGGCCTTCTCCAGCAACCTGCCGGGCATCGACGCACAGTCGCCGGCGGCGAAGATCAGCGGATCGGTCTCGCTCTGCAGGGTGTCGCGCACGCGGATGAAGCCTTCGCTGTCCAGCGTCAGCCCGGTCTCGCGCAGCCACGAAGCACCGCCGGCCTGGGTCACCCAGACGATCTCGTCGGCCGCGAGGGTGCCCCCACCGCGCACTTTCAGCCCGTCGCCGGCGACCGCGATCACTTCGGAATCGCGATGGATCGCGACGCCGCGTTCGGCCAGCACCTGCTCGAAAGCACGGCGCACCGCCGCGCCGTGCGTCGGCAGTATGTTCGGTTCGTCGGAAAAGAGATGAAAGCGCAGTTCGTCCGGATTGCGCCCCAACGCCGCCACTTCGTTGCGCAGCCGGTATTGCATCGCCAGCGTCAGCTCTACACCACCGGCACCGGCGCCGACCACCGCGATCGTCGTCGGCCCGGCGTGTCCTCGCACGCGCGCGAGCAGCGCCAGCCAGCGCTCGTTGAAGCGCCGAATCGGCTTGACCGGGACTACATAATCGGCGGCACCTTCGACGCGCGAAAGCTGCGGCGTCGAGCCAATGTTGATCGACAACGCGTCGTAAGCTACCGGCGGCCGCGTGCGGCACAGCACCCTGCGCGCGGCACGGTCGATGCCGATCACCTCGTCGCGGTAATAGCGCGCGCCGGCGGCTTCGGCCAGCCGGCGCAGATCGATGTGCACCTCGTCGAAATCGTAGTGGCCGGCGATGTAGCCGGGCAGCATGCCCGAGTATGGCGTGTCGGTATCGGTGCAGATCACGGTCAGCCGCACGCCGGGCAGCGGATTCATCGCAAACATGCGCAGCACGCCGACGTGGCTGTGGCCACCGCCGATCAGGACGATGTCGCGGGCGATCGGGGTCGTCGCCGGCTGCATTCAGTTCGCTCCTCGGACGTCGTCGACCAGCAAATCATCGACCAGCCTGTGCAACTCGACACGCTCGCGCGCCGGCGCGAACAGCGACGCTCGCTGCCGGCACTGCGTCATCAGCCGCTGATAGAGGTTCTCAACCCGTCCGCGCTCACCCTGCCCGCCGGCCGATTCCCGGCAGCGCAGCAACAGCGTCGCCAGCGCCTCGGCGTCGTTCCACGGAAAGTAGCCGGCGTAATCGGCACCCAGCATGCCAGCGTTGCCATCGACTGCCGAGGCGAGCACCGGTGTGCCGCTCGCCACCGCTTCCATGATCACATGCGCGCCGCCCTCGATGCGACTGGCATGGATCAGCACGTGCGCGCGCTGGATTCGCCGGCGCACCGCCTCGTGCGGAAGGCCGCCCAGCCAGCGATAGTTCGGCACTTCCGCCATCGTCGCGCGTGCCTCCTCGCCGAGCGCCGCATCGAGCGGCTCGCCGATGTGGTCGATGAGGATGTCACGCCGGCCGGCGAGCCGGTAGGCGGCGGCGAACAGCGTCCGTGGCGATTTTTCCGTGCGCAGGTGACCCACCATCACCGCCCGCAGATGGCGCCGCGACTTGGTCAGCAGTTGCCGCGCCGTGGTCGATTGAAAGATCACCCGCACCTTGCCGTGCAGCGACTTCGGCAGCGCCTGCGGCGCGCATTCCTGCAGCACGACTAGCACCTGCGCCAGTGTCAGCGAGCGCTGCGCCGAAGCATCGGTCACGATGTCGCGGTAGAGGTCGGTGCCGGTGAGCACCACCGCCAATCCACGCTGCGCATGCGCGGCGCTCCACGTGGCGATTGCGTCCGCCGAGCGGCGGGCGTGCAGCGCGATCATGGCCGCGTCGCCGGCCGCGACCGAATCCGGCCAGGCCTTGACGATGCGCACGCGGCATTTGCCGGCAAGATGCTGTTGCCAGCGGCGGGCTGTCTGCCAGTTGCCGTTGTTGGCACCGCGCAACGCCGGGCTGACGATCGCCAGTTGCGGCATAATCGAACGCTCAGTCATCGCTCCCGGTCCGCTGATGAGTACAGCCCTTTCCGAGGCAGCCCGCCGCGGCGGTCGCCAAGTCCTTGCCGGGGCGCTGTGCGACAGCCGGGGGCGCACACTGGCGCTGCTCGATGCCTATGCCGCTGCGCTCGGCGATTCGCTCGTAGTTCCCTATTCGCCGCAGACCAATCCGCCGCGCTGGGAAGCCGGGCACGTTGGCTGGTTCCAGGACTACTGGATCGCTCGCAACCGGCAGCGCGCGCAGGGAATCGCCTGCGACCCCGATCACGAACGTCCCGCCGGGCGGCTCCCTCGGGCCGATGCGCTGTACGACTCGAGCCGTGTCGTGCACACGACGCGATGGCAGCTCGACTTGCCGGACCTTGCCGCAACGCGCGCGTATCTGGCCGCGGGCCTGGCGGAAACGCTGTCCCTGCTCGCGACCACGCCGGAGACCGACGCGGCGCTCTATTTCTTCCGCTTGGCGCTGTTCCACGAAGACATGCACGGCGAAGCCGGCATCTACATGGCGCAGGCGCTCGACATTCCGCTGCCCGAAGCGCTGCTCGCGCCGGTCACTGCGGTGCTGCCGGAAGCGCGTCCGCTCGCATTTCCCGCTCGGAACTGGATGCTCGGTTGGGTCGGCGATGGATTCGCCTTCGACAACGAGCTCGCCCCGCGGGAGCTGGCGTTGCCCGCGCTCGAAATCGATTCCGAAGTGGTCAGCTGGCGACGCTACCTGCCCTTCGTCGAGCAAAGCGGCGCTGCGTCGCCGCGCTACCTGCGCCGGCAGGGCGGCCAGTGGCAGCGTCGCATCTTCGGGCAATGGCAAGCCCTGTCGCCCGATGCGCCGGCAACGCATCTCGCCTGGAGCGAAGCCGATGCCTGGTGCCGCTGGGCCGGCCGCCGCCTGCCGAGCGAAGCGGAGTGGGAGATGGCGGCATTGACGCGGCCGGAATTTCGCTGGGGCCAAGTGTGGGAATGGACGGCAAGCAGCTTTCTGCCCTACCCCGGCTTCGCCGCCCACCCTTACCGCGACTATTCGGCCCCGTGGTTCGGCGACCGCTACGTGCTGCGCGGCGCCAGCCGGGCAACTTCGCCACGCATGGCGCATCCACGCTACCGCAACTACTTCACGCCTGAGCGCGACGATCTGCACAACGGCTTTCGGAGCTGCGCCCGGTAATGATATCCCTTGCGGCGCCTGCGCTCCCTTCGGCGGCACGGGCTCACGCATGAACAGTCGAGGGCCGCAGCGCGATCGACGAATCGAGGGTGACCGGAGAACCCATGCCGGTGTCGAAAGCGCCGGCGACAAAGGTGATCGGGACGGCCCATTGGTGCCAAGCGTGACGCCCATACGGTACCCACGGCGCGCTCAAGGCTCGGCCACGAGGCTCTTGATGATCGGGCACGCAATCCTTCCTCTGCCCGACTCGCAGCGACCGATCATTTCCCGCAGGTTCTTGCGCAGCCGCATCAGATCGGCAATGCGCGCTTCTACCAAGTCCAGTCTTTGCTGCGCCAGGCGCTCGGTCTCGCGGCATCTGCGTCCGTCTTCGAGCTTGAGCAGATTGGGGATCTCCGCCAATGCGGCCAATGGTCGGATTGCCTTCCACCGGTGCTCCCTCGGGCTTGACTCCATACTATGGTACAGACATTACAGTACGCTCATCCTATGTCGGACTCGGGGCGGGACATTTCGGAAAAGTCCAAACCCCCGATCGCGCTGTGCCGCCCGCGATTGACCGATCGCAGGCGCTCCAGGAATTACGCTGAGGCGATCGCCATCACACCTGAGGAGAAAGCAAGTGGCCCGCAAACTACCGAAGCTTTATCGCAAGTTCCAAAAGCAGCATCCCACATTCTTCGAGGCGTGGGATGCGGTCGGCACGGCAGTACGTGCCGCCGGTCCGATCGACCCGAAGACGGCGCAGCTGCTGCAGCTCGCGGCATCGGCAGCGATCCGCTCTGAAGGTGCCGTGCACAGCCACGCGCGTCGCGCATTCGAGGCGGGCGCAACGGCGGCGGAAATCCGCCAGGCGTTGATGCTGACTGCCCCGACCGTCGGCTTCCCAAACGTCATTGCCGCGCTGTCCTGGGCCGAGGACGTGCTGGCGCCAAGGGTTAAGGGCGCGAAACGAAGGGTCCGTGCCCGATCTAGCAGCTAGGCCGCCTCTACCCCGACCACAAGCCGCTGCCCAAGCAGGCTGATCGCCTTCGCAAGTCGCGGCAACTTGGATCCGTAGTGCGGATCGGGTAGTCGGCGGATCTCCTTCTCGTCGACGCCGAGCCGTTTGGCCAGCCGTACCTTGCCGATTCCAGCCTGCCGCATCGCGACGTATAAGGCGGCCTTTGATGACACCTGGCGGCGGCCATGCGTATCTGCCACGGGCTTCTCGCCCGGCTGGCGACGGGGTCAATCATCGCGTAGTCGAAAGCTGTTTGCGCGTCGACCCGAAACACGCAACCGTCCGTGCGTTCGATAGCGCACGGACGGCAATGGGGGCCGCCGATAGTCTTGTGACGTAGCCGCCTGGCGACGTACACTGGAGAACGCGGGGCCGATGGACTTCCGCCAGGCAGCGGCCGTGACGTTCTGGCAGCAACTGAAAGTCAACCTGCTGTCGCTCCTGCCAACTCGACGAAACTAGATCTTCTGCGCGGTGGCCGCACAAGCCGTGACCTGGACGCGCCAATGCGGCGATCGCAGCACAAGAGCGGACAATCCCATTGGTGACCAGTAGCACGTCGATTTTCGGGCACCTTACTCAGTTCAAGGGCCGCCTACGCACTGGTGCCCTGTCGCGCAAACCGCTCGGTGAGGAGTTGCCGCTTCGCTCTGAGCTGTTCAGCGCCAAGCAAATGGAACGGCATGGCAAGACGCTCGCGGCCGCGCATCGGCTGACTCCGCGCCGCGCGCGGGACCCGCTTCTCCCGCGGTTGGCTGCGAACGAAATCGTATTGAGCGGGGTCTGCAAACGGTTAACCGCCGCCGTATCGGCGAACGACCGGGTCACTCCGGCCGGCGAGTGGCTGCTCGACAATTTCCATCTCATCGAAGAGCAGATCGGCACGGCCAAGAGGCATTTGCCGCGCGGCTACAGCCGCGAGCTCCCGCGATTGGCACTCGGCCCATCGGCGGGTCTGCCCCGCGTCTACGACATCGCACTGGAGATCATCTCGCACGGCGACGGCCGGGTCGACGCCGACAGCCTGAACCGCTTCGTGGTCGCATACCAATCGGTTACGGCGCTGAAGCTTGGCGAACTGTGGGCCATCCCGATCATGCTGCGGCTCGCCCTGATCGAAAACCTTCGCCGCGTTGCCGTGCGGATTGGCACGGGCCGGGCCGAGCGCGAACTGGCCAATGCGTGGGCCGACCGGATGATGGAGACCGCGGAGCGGGATCCAAAAAGCCTCATCCTCGTCATCGCCGACATGGCGCGTTCGACGCCGCCTATGGAGAGCGCCTTCGTCGCGGAGCTTGCGCGCCGTTTGCAGGGCCAGAGCGCCGCCTTGGCGCTTGCTTTGACCTGGATCGAGCAGAGGCTCGCGGAATCACATCTGACAATCGAGCAACTCGTGCAGTTGGCGAACCAGCAACAGGCGTCCGATCAGGTTTCAATCAGCAACAGTATCGGCAGTCTCCGCTTCCTGAGCGCAATCGACTGGCGTGAGTTCGTCGAAGCCAACAGCGTGGTCGAGGAGATTCTGCGGCAGGATCCGCAGAGCGTTTATGCCGCGATGGAGTTTGCGACCCGCGACCGCTATCGTCACGCCACCGAGCGCATTGCCAAGGAGGGCCGGCTGACCGAGGCGGAAGTGGCCGCGCGGGCGGTCCAATTGGCGCGCGCGAGCGCCGCCGGTAAGGGCAGCAATGACCGGGCCGCGCATGTCGGTTTCTATCTGATCGACAAGGGGCTGCCGGACCTCGAACGCGCCGCCGGGGTCAAAGCTTCCATTGGCAAGGCAGTGCGGAGAATCGCAAACCGATTTCCGTTGTCCATCTACCTCGGAGGGATCGCGGCAATCACAGGCGTAGCTACCGCGGGGCTCGCCGTCAACGCGCATGCCGCCGGGGTGGGCACGCAAGCCCTAATACCGATCATCGTACTTTGTCTGTTGGCAACCAGCCAGCTGGCGGTGACGGTGGTGAACTGGCTGGCCACGGTGTTCGTGACACCGCAGCCGCTGCCGCGCATGGATTTCTCCGCGGGCATCGCCGCGGGGGCCCGGACGCTCGTGATCGTTCCAACCATGCTCACCAGTGCCCGCAGCGTCGGGGATCTGGTTGAGGCGCTCGAAGTCCGGTTCCTGGGCAATCGCGACCCACACCTGCACTTCGGTTTGCTGACCGACTTCCCGGACGCACGGGAGGAATCACTTCCCGGGGACGAGCCGCTGCTCGCACTGGTCGAGTCCCGGATCGATGAATTGAATCGAAAATACGCTCCTTCCGAGCATTCGCCAGCCACAGAGAGCGCAGGCGCCGACGAGGGCGACACTGGCCGGCCCTCGACTTCCACCGTGTTCTACCTCTTTCACCGGCCCCGAACCTGGAATGCGGAGGCGCGGATCTGGATGGGCCACGAACGCAAGCGCGGCAAGCTTGGCGACCTGAACTCGCTCCTGCGCAGCGGCCCTCCGGGCGAATTTTCTCTCGTCGTCGGTGCAACGGCCATCCTCGCCAAGGTGAAGTACGTCATTACCTTGGACACGGATACGCAACTGCCGCGTGATGCGGCGCGGCAGTTCGTAGGCGCCATGGCACATCCGCTGAATACTGCTCGCTTCGACGAATCTGGCAAGGACACGAGCAGGGAGGTGGTGATGTCGGGTCACGCCATCCTGCAGCCGCGCGTGTCCGTGAGTCTTCCTGGCAGCAACCGGTCTCGCTATGCCCGGTTGTGTGGAGGCGAACCGGGGATCGACCAATACACGCGCACGGTTTCGGACGTGTATCAGGACGTCTTCGACGAGGGCTCGTTCATCGGCAAGGGCATTTATGACGTCGACGCGTTCGAGCGCGCGCTTAGAGGACGCTTTCCCGCAAACCGCGTCCTGAGCCACGATCTTCTGGAGGGATGCTACGCCCGCGCCGGGCTCCTCAGCGACGCCGAGCTGTACGAGGAGTTTCCCGCGCGCTACAGCGCCGACGTGGCCCGTCGCCGTCGCTGGATCCGCGGCGACTGGCAGCTTGTGGGCTGGCTGCGGAGGCGCGTGCGAGGGTCAGATGCGCGTCGCGAGCTCAATCCGCTTTCGATCTTGTCGCAATGGAAGCTCTTCGACAACCTGCGGCGCAGCCTGGTCCCCGCCGCCCTGACCAGCCTGCTCCTGCTGGCGTGGAGCGCGCTGTCGGCCGCCTGGCTCTGGACCGCGGTGGCACTCGGCATTCTGCTCGCGCCGTCCGTCATTGCGTCGCTCTCCGAGCTCGCCGACAAGCCAGCCGAGGTGCCGTTCAGGCAACATCTGGGGACCGTCCAGCGCGCCGCGCGGCGGCACGTCGTGCAGTCGCTGCTCGCGCTCGCCTTCCTGCCCTATGAGGCGTTCTTCTGCCTCGATGCGATCGTGCGCACGATCGGGCGAATGCTGATCACCAAGCAACGGTTGCTCGAGTGGAATGCGTCGAGCGAGGTGGCTCGAGCGCTGGAACACCGCGACCGGACTGACCTGCTTGCTTCCTATCGCTCGATGGCGATCGCGCCCGCGATCGCCATGGCTGCGTGGGTCGGCCTTTCGTTCACAAACCCCGCGGCGCTGACGGTCGCCGGACCGATCCTGCTGCTGTGGGCAGCATCGCCCGCGATCGCCTGGTGGATCAGTCGTCCCTTCGAGCGGCGAAGTGCCGGATTGACGGCTGGTCAGACACAGTTTCTGCGTCTGCTCGCGCGGAAGACCTGGGCCTATTTCGAGACCTACGTCGGGCCGGACGATCACTTTCTGCCACCCGACAACGTGCAGGAGGATTCCACGGTCAAGGTCGCGCATCGCACGTCGCCGACCAACATGGGATTGGCGCTGCTTGCCAATTTGACGGCGCACGACTTCGGCTACCTGTCGACCGGACAACTGGTGACGCGCACCACGAATGCGCTCCGCAGCATGGAGTCGCTGGAGCGGCATCGAGGACACTTCTACAACTGGTACGACACCCGGACGTGCCTCCCTCTCCTTCCTCTCTACGTCTCGACGGTGGACAGCGGCAACCTTGCGGGCCATCTGCTGACCTTGCGAGCCGGGCTTGCGGCGCTGCGTGACGCGCCCATCCTCAATCGCCGCTGGCTCGAGGGCGTTGGCGATACCTTCTCGATTCTGGTCGACGCCGCCGGCGAGGGCGCGCCGGGGCCACTCGCGCAATTCGAAAGTGCGCTCGCGGCGGCCGCGGGCCGACCCGCAACGCTTGTCGATGCCTGGGCCCAGGTTGCACTCCTGGCCGCGAGAGCTGCCGATATCGCCGCACATTTCACGGTCGGCGATCCCGCAGGCTCCGAGAACCAAGCCAGTTTCTGGGCCAGGGCACTCGAGCGCCATTGCGCGGATTGGCGCGACGAGCTGGTTCACCTAGCCCCTTGGCTGGAAATGCGCCTCGTGTCCCGAACAGGGCTCGCGTCCCCGGGCATCAACGGCATTCCAACGCTACGCGAACTTGCGATGCTCGACGCGGCGCGGTCGCCGATGACCGAACGCGCGCGCGACCTCGGCCAATCCATCGAAGACCAAGACTTGCGCGACACACTGGACCGTCTCGTCAGGCAAGGTGCAGAGCATGCAGCGGCAAGAATCGTCGCCATCGACCAACTTGCGCTGCAGGCGAACGCGCTTGCCGAAATGGATTATGGCTTCTTGTACAACAGGGTGCGCCGGCAGCTGGCGATCGGATACAACGTCGCACAGCGCCGCTGCGACGATAGCTACTACGACTTGCTTGCGTCTGAAGCGCGGTTGTGCAATTTCGTCGCCATCGCGCAGGGCGAGCTGCCGCAGGAAAGCTGGTTCGCCCTGGGGCGCCTGCTCACGTCCGCAGGCGGCGAGCCGGTTCTGCTGGCGTGGAGCGGCTCGATGTTCGAATACCTGATGCCTTTGCTGGTGATGCCGACCTACGAGAATACCCTCCTCGACCAGACGTATCGCGCCGCCGTGGAGCGACAGATTGAGTATGGACGGCAACGTGGCGTGCCATGGGGCATGTCGGAGTGCGGCTACAACACCGTCGATGTTCAGCTCAATTATCAGTACCGCGCCTTTGGCGTCCCGGGCCTGGGCCTGAAACGTGGCCTCGGCCATGATCTGGTCGTTGCACCGTACGCGTCCGCGCTTGCCCTCATGGTCGCGCCCGAAGCGGCGTGCCTCAACCTGCAACGGCTCGCCGCTCTTGGATTGGCCGGAAGGCTCGGCATGTACGAGTCCATCGATTACACGCCCTCGCGGCAACGTCGCGGGGAGTCGAACGCCGTGGTCCGGTCGTTCATGGCGCACCATCAGGCCATGAGCCTGCTCTCGTTCGCCTACGCCCTCCTGGCGCGACCGATGCAGACCCGATTCGAATCGGACCCGCTTCTTCAGGCAACTTTGCTTCTTCTCCAGGAGCGCATCCCGAGAGCCACGCTGTTTCATCCGAAAGCAACCGACCTTGCCGCTCTCCGTGCGACCAGGGGCGGCCCGGAGCTGCCCATCCGCGTGCTGGCCAGCCCGGACACGCCGGTTCCGGAGGTGCAGTTGCTGTCGAATGGCCGCTATCACGTGATGGTGACAAATGCCGGGGGCGGGAGCAGCCGCTGGAAGGATCTCGCGGTAACCCGCTGGCGCGAAGACGGCACCTGCGACAACTGGGGCACTTTCTGCTATCTCCGCGATGCGGCGAGCGGGGAATTCTGGTCAACGGCGTTTCAGCCTACGCTCAAGCAGGCCGAGCAATACGAAGCGATCTTTTCGGAAGGCAGAGCGGAGTTCCGTCGCAGGGATTTCGATTTCGAGACGCATACCGAGATTGTCGTCTCGCCCGAGGATGACATCGAGATCCGCCGTGTCCACATCACCAACCGATCTCGCACTCCCAGGGCGATCGACGTGACGAGCTACGCAGAGGTGGTTCTCGCGCCACCACCTGCCGACGCATTGCATCCGGCGTTCAGCAACCTCTTCGTGCAAAGCGAGATCATCGCTGAACGGCGCGCAATTCTTTGCACACGCCGCGCACGCTCCCTCGAAGAACAGGTGCCGTGGATGTTTCACCTGATGACTGCGCAGGGGGTGGAGGCCCCGGAGATCTCGTTCGAGACGGACCGGATGCGTTTCATCGGTCGCAACGGTTCGGTCGTTGCGCCACGCGCGATGAGCCAGCCGGGGGCGCTGTCGGACACCGCGGGCTCCGTTTTGGATCCGATAGCCGCGATCCGGCAGCGCATCACTATCGAAGGTGGCGCTACGGCGACGATCGACATGGTTACTGGCGCCGCCGAGACGCGCGATGCCGTGCTCGGCCTCGTCGACAAATACCAGGATCGTCGTCTCGCGGATCGCGTGTTCGAGTTGACGTGGACGCATTGCCAGGTGGTGCTCCGGCAGCTCAACGCCACCGAGGCCGATTCGCAACTCTACGGCCGCCTCGCCAGCTCGGTGGTCTATGCCAACGCCTCGCTGCGCGCGGCCGCGAGCATTCTGGTCAGGAACCGTCGCGGGCAGTCCGGCCTCTGGGGTTACGCGATCTCCGGCGACCTGCCGATCGTGTTGGTCCAGATTGCGGACGCCGCCAATATCGAACTGGTGCGCCAGCTCGTGCAGGCGCACGCCTACTGGCGCCTCAAGGGACTGGCCGTGGATCTCGTGATCTGGAACGAAGATCACGACGTCTATCGGCAGCGGCTCCAGGAGCAAATCCTGGGACTGATCGCTGCCGGTGTCGAAGCCCGATTCGTCGATCGACCCGGAGGCATCTTCGTCCGACATGCGGAGCAGATATCCGCCGAGGACCGGGTGCTGTTCCAATCGGTCGCCCGCGCGATCATCACCGACAGCCGCGGAACCCTGGCCGACCAGATCAACCGTCGCGCGCCTGCCGCGGCGCGAATTCCGCAACTGGCAACGACCCGCCCATATCGACCTCAGGCGTCTGCAAATGCTGACTCGCCGAGGAAGGGCATGCTCCTCCATAACGGGATCGGGGGATTCTCGGCCGACGGACGCGAATACGTGATCGCGTCCGAAGCGGGGAGCGCAACGCCGGCTCCGTGGGTGAACGTGATCGCGAACCCTTGCTTCGGTACGGTCGTGTCAGAAAGCGGGCTCGGCTACACGTGGAGCGAGAACGCCCACCTGTTTCGCCTTACGCCGTGGCACAACGACCCCGTCAGCGAGCCCAGCGGAGAGGCTCTATACCTGCGCGACGAAGAGACCGGCCACTTCTGGTCGCCGACCCCGTCCCCCTGCGGCGGCGAGGCGCCCTACGTCACGCGGCACGGGTTCGGATACAGCGTATTCGAGCACACTGAAGACGGCATCCACTCGGAGTTAACGATCTTCGTGGCGCTCGATGCGGCGGTCAAGTTCCTGTCGTTGAACGTGAGCAACCATTCGGGCCGTGCGCGAAGGCTGTCCGCCACCGGCTACGTCGAGTGGGTGTTGGGCCCCGATCGGGCGAATTCCGCAATGCACGTCACGACCGAGATCGATGCCGGAAGCGGTGCGCTGTACGCTCGCAATACGTACAACGGCGAATTCGCGGACTGGGTCGGATTTTTCGACGTCGACGAGCTCATTCGAACCGTCAGCGGCTCGCGCACCGAATTCATCGGTCGCAACGGCACGCTTCGAGATCCCGCCGCGATGCGCCGGTCGCGACTGTCCGGCAAGACCGGGGCCGCGCTGGATCCGTGCGGCGCAATCCAGGTTACCTTCGATCTCGGGGAAGAGCAGCAGCGCGAGGTCGTCTTCCGGCTCGGCGCAGCAGGCAACGCAGATGCAACCAGCCGCTTGGTGCAGCGCTTCCGCGGATCCGCGATCGCCCGGGACACGCTCGATGCCGTGGTCCTCCACTGGCGGCACACGCTTTCCGCCGTGGAGGTCGAAACGCCGGATGCCGCGCTCAACGTGCTGATCAACGGCTGGCTCGTCTACCAGACGATCGCCTGCCGACTGTGGGCGCGGAGCGGCTACTACCAGTCGGGGGGCGCCTACGGCTTCCGCGACCAACTGCAGGACGTGATGGCCCTGGTGCATGCCGAGCCGCGGCTCCTGCGCGCGCATATCGTTCTCTGTGCGGGCCGTCAATTCTCCGAAGGCGACGTCCAGCACTGGTGGCATCCGGTGTCCGGGCGCGGTGTGCGCACCCATTGTTCGGACGATTACCTTTGGCTGCCACTGGCGACATGCCGCTATATTCTGGCTACCGGCGACACTTCGGTGCTAGACGAAACCGCGCCATTTCTGGAGGGCCGCCCGGTCCAAACAGACGACGACTCGTACTATGACCTGCCGGGCCAATCGGAGGAACGCGCGGATGTCTACGAGCACTGCGTAAGAGCGATTCTGCATGGTCTCAGATTCGGAACGCATGGCTTGCCGCTTATCGGGTCGGGCGACTGGAACGACGGGATGAACCTCGTAGGCCGGCGCGGTAGAGGCGAAAGCGTATGGCTCGGATTCTTCCTTTGCCATGTGCTGGAAGAATTCGCCAAAGTGGCGCGAATGCGTGACGATCCTTCGGTCGCGGACCGTTGTGCCATGGAGGCGACGCAATTGCGGCAACGGATCGAAGAGAATGCCTGGGATGGCGAGTGGTATCGGCGGGCATACTTCGATGACGGCTCACCGCTCGGTTCCCGCGCCAATCCCGAATGTCAGATCGATTCGGTTGCGCAGAGTTGGGCAGTGCTATCCGGCCAGGGTAACGCCACTCGCTCGCGCATGGCGATGAACGCGGTGAATGCGCGCCTGGTTCACCGCGAGCACGCATTGATCCAGCTTCTCGATCCACCGTTCGACACGTCGGATCTCAACCCCGGATACATCCGTGGATACGTGCCAGGCGTGCGCGAAAACGGCGGTCAGTACACCCATGGTGCGATCTGGGCCGCGATGGCGTTCGCGGCGCTGGGCGAGGCGGAGCGCGCCTGGGAATTGACGGCGATGATCAACCCGATAAATCACGCACGAACCCCGGAGGGGGCTGCGGCGTACAAGGTGGAACCCTACGTCGTCGCCGCCGACGTCTACGCCCTGGCGCCGCACACGGGCCGTGGCGGTTGGACCTGGTACACGGGCTCGGCTGGCTGGATGTACCGCCTTGTCGTGGAGTCCCTGCTGGGGCTAAACCTAGAAGTGGATCGACTCCGCTTCGCGCCGTGTCTGCCTCCGGCGTGGAACGAGTTCGCGTTGCGTTACCGGTATCGCGAGACCTACTATCACATCGCTGTACGACGAACCGATGGGGAAAGCGACGCGGCAATCGCTACGGCAAGCGTAACCCTCGATGGGACTCCGCAGCCTGGCAACTTTGTCGTTCTCGCCGACGATTGCCAGAAACACTACGTCGAGGTGCGGATTCGCTCCGGACGTCAAGTTCCGCAAATGAGCATTACTCCAGGTCTTACCACAATTTCCTGAGTGCGGGCCATATTGGGTTGGCGGCGCAGGAGTGTCTGGCTGGCGCCGAGTACGTCAGTACGCGTATCGTTGCGTCGGGACCTTTCGTGCAAAGGAGGAGCCATGCGATTGAACGTTACTGCACTGACATTGGCCTCTGGCGTGATTTGGAGCGCAGCGATCCTTGTCGTGGCCTTGGCAAACCAGATCTGGCCTGGCTATGGCCGTGCGCTCCTTGATCTGGTCGCCTCCGTCTATCCTGGCTACCATCCGGGATCCGGCGCGGGCTCCGTCGTTACAGGGACGCTGTACGCGTTGGTGGACGGGGCAGTTGCGGGCGCGCTGCTGGGCTGGCTCTACAACCTGCTCGCGCGCCAGCGCCCGGGACAGGACGCCTAGCGCGCGTCCAGCGGGGGGACAGCGGCAAGCTCGTTCGCCGTACGCGGCGAAGCTGGCGCGCTACTACGCGTCGTCGGCGTCCGGCTCACGGGGAGCGCCACTCGCGAGGATACGAATGGCTACAACGTGCGAGCCGGTCGCCGCTCGGCCTTCCCTCGAGGGGCTGGTCGAAAGCGGGATGCTGGTGCTCGAGAGCCTTCACCCCGGCGGACTTGACCTCAGCCGAGAGCTTGCGAAGCGGTGCCGCATCCAGAAAGGCGCCTCCGTGCTGGACGTGGCCTCCGGGACCGGGGAGACCGCCTGCTTGCTTGCCGAGCGATTCGCTGCCCGCGTCTACGGAGTCGATCGCTCCACCGAGATGATTCGTCGG
Organism: uncultured beta proteobacterium; assembly: GCA_963734055.1. Lineage (GTDB taxonomy): Bacteria > Pseudomonadota > Gammaproteobacteria > Burkholderiales > Casimicrobiaceae > CAIWHR01. Next base: position 17,099 of record CAVTFQ010000007.1, on the reverse strand, counting down.
GCCGAAGCAAAGGCACGCGCCAAAGGCCTGATCGTCGTGTTCGGCGAGGCCGACGCCGTCAGCCTGCCGTTTCGCGATTCCGAGTTCGATGCCGCGATCTGCGAATGCACGCTGTGCTTCCTGGAAAAGGAGCGCGCAATGCGCGAGATGGTGCGCGTGGTCCGCTCCGGAGGGTGCGTCGGCATGCACGACCTGTGCTGGAAGGAGAACGCACCCGACGGCATGAAGCGCACCCTCGCACGGATCGAGGGTGAGAGGCCGGAAACGCTGGAAGGGTGGCGGCAGTTGTTCGATCGTGCCGGCCTGGTCCACATCGAAGCCGTCGACAAATCGGCGCTCATGTCGCGCTGGATGCAGGAATCGAGGAGACAGCTGGGCCTGACCCGACAGGTGGCGCTCGCTTTCAGGATCATGCGGCGATGGGGAATGCGAGGGGTATGGAGTATTTTGCAATCGGAGCGCGTATTTTCGAGCGGACACCTCGGCTACGGAATCGTTGTGGGCACCAAACGATGATGGCCATCAGAGCTCGTCTAAGCGACGTGCAACTCACCAGAGTCCAAGGTGATGCCCCGACCGACGCCGGCCACTTGCGCGCGAGTGTGAGGCGAGCCTGCAGGCCCTCGCCTCCGTGGTTGCGCAGAATCACGTCGCCTCCGTGCGCGCAGCGATGTCTGCGGGCAATGCCCAATCCGAGGCCGGTACCGGCCGTGGCACGGCTGTGCGACCCCTCGGCGCGGAAGAACGCCTCGAAGGCGCGCTCGAGCGCGTCTTCGGGCAGTCGCGGACCTTCGTCTCTTGCCGTGAGTGTTAGCAGCATGCGCATCCCCGATGACGACCGTGGCCCGCTTGCCGTAGCGCAGCGCATTCTCGAAGGGGTTGGTGAGACCGCGCCGCGAGGGGCGGCCGCGGGATTCGCGGCGGCAACCAACTGACTGAAGGAGACGACGATGCGATTCATGGTGATCGTGAAGGCGACCGAGGATTCCGAGGCGGGTGTCATGCCCTCGCAGAAGCTTCTGGCCGACATGGGCAAGTTCAACGAAGAGCTCGCGAACGCGGGAATCATGCTCGCGGGCGAAGGGCTGCAGCCGAGCAGCAAGGGCGCGCGCGTGGTGTTCAACGGCGCGAAGCGCATCGTGGTCGACGGGCCGTTCGCGGAGACCAAGGAACTGGTCGCCGGCTTCTGGATCTGGAAGGTCAACTCGAAGGAGGAAGCGATCGAATGGGTGAAGAAATGTCCGAACCCGTTCGAGGGCGGCGAGTCCGTGATCGAGATCCGCCAGATCTTCGAAGCCGAGGACTTCGGTGCCGACTTCACCCCCGAGCTTCGCCAGCAGGAAGAGCGCGTGCGCGCCAAGATCGAAGCGCGCAAGTAACCAACCCAGTCTCCAATTCAGGTCTTGAGCCGGTAGCCGGTCTTGAAGATCCAGGCGACGATCGCGAGCGACACCGCCATGAACAGCACGGTCATTGCGAGGCTGACCACCACGCTTACGTCAGCGATGCCGTAAAAGCTCCAGCGAAACCCGCTGATCAGGTAGACGACCGGGTTGAACAGCGTCACCTTCTGCCAGAATGGCGGCAGCATGTCGATCGAATAGAAGCTGCCGCCCAAGAACGTGAGCGGCGTGACGATGAGGAGCGGTACGAGCTGCAGCTTCTCGAAGCCGTCCGCCCAGATGCCGATGATGAATCCCAGCAGGCTGAACGTGACTGCGGTCAGCAGCAGGAACAGGAGCATCCAGGCGGGATGGGCCACCTGCAACGGCACGAACAGTCCCGCCGTCGCGAGAATGATGACACCGAGGATGACCGACTTCGTCGCCGCCGCCCCAACATAGCTCACGACGATTTCGAGATACGAAACAGGCGCCGACAAGAGCTCGTAGATCGTTCCCGTGAACCGCGGAAAGTAGATGCCGAACGACGCGTTGGCGATGCTCTGCGTGAGCAGCGACAGCATGATCAGTCCTGGCACGATAAAAGCGCCGTAGCTGATGCCATCGATCTGCTGGATGCGCCCACCGATCGCCGCGCCGAAGACGACGAAATACAGCGACGTCGAGATAACCGGCGAAATGATGCTCTGCATCAGCGTTCGCCCGGTCCGCGCCATTTCGAACTTGTAGATCGCGCGCACTGCGTACAGATTCATTGGCCTTGCCTCACCAGACTCACGAAGATGTCCTCGAGCGAGCTCTGCGTCGTCTGCAGGTCCTTGAAGCCGATCCCTTCCTCGCCCAGGTCCTTGAGCAGTGCGTCAATGCCGGCACGCTGGCCCCGCGTGTCGTACGTGTAGATCAATTCGCTCCCGTTGCCCGCGAGCTCGAGGTGATAGCCATCGAGGCGCAACGGAATGCGCTCGAGCGCGGCGTGAAGCTGGAGCGTCAGCTGTTTCTTGCCGAGCTTGCGCATCAGCTCGCTCTTGTCTTCGACCAGGATGATCTCGCCCTTGCTGATGACGCCGACGCGGTCGGCCATTTCCTCGGCCTCGTCGATGTAATGCGTCGTGAGGATGATGGTCACGCCGGCTTTTTTCAGCGATCGCACCAGCTTCCACATCTCGCGCCGCAACTCGACGTCGACCCCCGCAGTGGGCTCGTCGAGAAAAAGGATTTGCGGCTCGTGCGACAACGCCTTGGCGATCAGCAGCCGACGCTTCATGCCGCCTGACAGCGTCATGATCCGGTCGTCCTTCTTGTCCCACAGCGACAGGTCCTTCAGCACTTTTTCGATGTGCGCCGGATCGGGCGGTTTACCGAAAAGGCCGCGGCTGTAAGACACGGTCGCCCACACGGATTCGAAGGCGTCGGTCGTAAGCTCCTGCGGCACGAGGCCGATCATCGAGCGGACAAGCCGATACTCGGCACGGATGTCGTGGCCCTCGACGAGAACGGTACCGGCGGTAGGGTTGACGATGCCGCAGATGATGCTGATGAGCGTCGTCTTCCCCGCGCCGTTCGGCCCGAGCAGTCCGAAGATTTCGCCGCGCCGGACGCTCAGATTGACGTTTTTCAACGCCTCGAAGCCCGACGCATACGTCTTCGACAAGTTCGATACGGAGATGGTCGGCTGCATGGGACGCGACGATAGCAGATGGCGGCGTTCGCTGGCCACGCGTCGCTTATCCACCCTCCCGATGCCAATATGACCCGGTCCCCGGATATCCGGTTCAATCGCGTTGCCCACCGCGTTACTGTTCGGAGATGATGCGTACGCGAGGACAGCGAGCGCGCGCGTCCTTGCCGTCCACGACGGCGGTATCCTCAGCTGCTAAGTACGGCCGGCTTCTCGAATCCCTCGAGGCCCTAGGTGAGCGACTCCAGATGAAGGTATCCTCGGTATGGAATTGTGGCCGCCGCCTGCGCTGCTTGACCATCGTCGACGACTGCACCGGCGAATGCCTGGACCGAACTCCATCATCCTCGACGGCATGGCGGTTCCGGTGAGCTTCTTGGGGAGCTTCTCGTCGTTTGCCCTCGGAGCGGACCCGAACATCGAGACTATGTTCGACCTTCTGTCGCCTGCGTTCTTCGCGCTGTTTGCGGATGGCTCGGTCGACCTCACCGGCGCCCAAATCACCGAACGCGGGGGCTTCGGAAGCTTTCAGATCGACTACATCCGCTTCGTGACGGCCGCTCCGGAACCGGGGCCAATGGCATTGCTGGGTCCCAGACTTCTCGTCGCCGCGTTCGCTCGCCGCAAGGCGCGCTAATCGACGCAGGACTTTCCTCCCCCGACGCCGTGGCGGGACCGGCCGCAGGTCCTTGGTTCGAGCCCAGGTCGGGGAGCCCAATAATCAAAGTGTTACTCGGCGCCGCCGAACGATTGTTCTGCCGGCGCCGCTCGTCCCGGTCAGCCCAACGACCTCCCCGGGCTCGATCGTCATGGGTCGCAACGTCAATGCGTAGCGTTCCGGAGGCCATCGTGCAATGTCCACACCGGTGTGACTTGGGCGTCGCACACGCATTGGTCGCCGGGAGCGGCGCACGCGCGACCCTCGCGTTGTCGCTATTTCGATTCGATCCCGTGCGGGCGCGCCGGACCGTTCGCGAAGGCGGTGTCGAAATCGAGTTCGAAGCGCGTGTCGCGCTCCAGCCGATGCTTGAACACCTTAATCACACGAACCTCGTGATCGCCTTCGAAGTGGATCTTGCCGAAGTCATCCTCGCTGAGGAAATAGTCGGTGCCGATCGGGCGCTTGTCGTCGTCGGTCAGCGCGATATCGTGCGGCCCTGCGCCGACGCCGAGGTTGACGATGCCGGTTTGCACCGGATGTTCGGGGTCGCTGAGGTCGAGCATCCCGACCTGTCCCGCCTGGAACGAGCCGAAAATCAGACGATCGCCCGACTCGGGCATCGCGAGCAATTGCGTCATGCCGCCGCGAACGGGAACCTCGATGTGCGGCACGATCGTTTCGCAGTCGAAGACGACCCTTGAAGTGCCGGCCGCGGTATCGACGAGATACACGAGGCCGTCGAACATGCCGGCCGTATAGGCGCGGCCCAGCGGATCAAGAATAGACTGAAGCGCACTCCCCACTTAGCGCGATTTGTTGGGCGCTGAGACGTGCTGCACGTCGGCACGCAAACGTCCACCGCGAAAACGCGCTGTCTCTGCAATGGCGCGGCGACGTAACGCGCGCCGGCCGTTTGCGTGGCTGCGACGCGTCCCTGAAGGCCACGCCGGGATCCAACCCTGATGTTTTGCCGTGGCCTACGATAGACCAAGTGAAGCCAGCGCTAAAGAAATCGTAGCGACCGCAACTTGTTGAACTGAAAGTGGCTCCCCGACCAGGGTCGGTGGGGTCCGGTTTTTGGCACTCAAGTGCAGATAACGCCCCTGGACGTTCAGATGTGCGGACTTAGTAAACCCCGCTCGACCATGGCATCGAATCCGCCCCGTGCGGCACAAGGATTCCGCTTTACGCTCCGATGACGCGTAGCCCGCTTGCCTTCGCGGCGACGGCCAATGCTACATCGTGAGTTGCCATCGACAATTCCTTTCCCGCTTGTTCCTTCCATAGCAACGCCGTAGCGAGATGAATCGCGTCCAGCATTCCCAGTGCTGTTGGAAGCGGTTGGGCAGCGCGCGACAGCACCGGATATGTTATCTCCACGATCTCCGTTGCTTGCAACAACCGGTATACCGCCTCCCTCTGTTTGGCAATCATCTGGTCGGCGAATCCTTGAGCCAAGCGCAACCGGTCCAGCGTGCGCAGACACTCCACCTCTACAAGCGCCGAGGCGATGCCTTGCGTGACGCGGCCCCAATCCTTCAAGGCGTTGCGCTGGCCAAGGACAACGCGCAGCAATACTGACGAATCAAGGTAGGCGATCACCGATCGCCTTGCCGCTCTTCCATAAGCAGTTTCACGATGTCTCCGCGAAGCCTGAGCGGTGGTGGAAGAGGCACGCGCTGAAGTTTCGGCGCTCCGGAAAGCGGTGCCCGAAGCCTGAGAGAGCCATCACCCGCCTTCCACGGAATAATGCGCGCGATCGGCGTGTCGCGGTCCAGAACCGTCAACGAACTGCCCCCCCGCACCTTGCGCAGATGTTCGCTCAGTCGGCTCTTCAAGTCGGCGATGCGTACCCCAGTCATGGCCATATTGTAGTCACATCTAGTCATTATGGCAAGAGGGGGCGCCCGAAGGCACGACCAACCCGCACGTCGAACAGTCTGTTGAGCATCTTCAAATTTGACCAAGCACAATCTGAATGTCATGCACGGGTCGGACTGATGCGCGTCTGTCCATCCGAATACCAGGGCGGGACGCACAGACTGACGGAGCAGAATCGGGCGGACGTTGTATTCGATACAATGTCTCGGCATGTCAGTTGCCGCCACCGACTTCCTCGTGCCGCTGCTGACCCCGCACGGCCACCTTCGGTTGGTGCCGGATTCCGACGCACCGCCCCTGCCCGCCACGCTTGCCCAGCGTCTGAGCGATGCGTTCGCCCGTGGTTCCGGGCATGGCCTGCTGCATCTTGGGGCCGCTGAAGTTGGGAGCATTTTGCCGCCCGTTTGGGCCTGGTGGCGTGAATTTGCCGCGCGCTATGTGACAGCGTTGTGCGCCACGCCCGAAAGCAACGCCGTCGCCACGCCCAACGACCAGGCGCTCGACGCCTTGATCGCCGACGCCCCTCCGATGACGGGCGTGGAGTACTTGACGACGGAAGTGCTGGCCACGCTTTGGACCACTCTCGACGCCGCCTTGCGCGATGAACTCGTCGCATCGCGGGCGCCGCTCCAGGAATTCCTCAGGGTACGTCATCCGGTCTGGAATCTCGTGGGCCGGGTCAATTTCAATCTCGCGGAGAACCGGAAAGATGCCGAGGCGCCGTTCGCCTTTCTCGCCACCTACACCTCGCGCATCTCAGCGCACGGCAAGGCGCAACACCTGCCGCTTTCGCAGGCGCTGGCCGAGTTCTCGGATGTAACGAGTCAGGCGCGGCTGCTTTCCCTGCTGATGCCGGTGCAGCGCGCGGCAGAGCAGTGCGGCTGGTTGCGCGAGATGGTGGATTCCGGCGAGATCTATCACCCGCTGCGTTGGCTGCCCGCCGATGCCTATCAGTTCCTCGGCGATGTACCGAAGCTCGAGGCAGCCGGCATCATTGTGCGTGCGCCGGGCACGTGGCAGGCTGGCCGTCCCGCCCGCCCGCTGGTCAAGGCCAGCATAGGCGCGCGACCGCCTTCAGTGCTGGGAAAGGGTGCGCTGCTCGACTTCAGCATCGAGGTCACCCTCGACGGCGAACGGCTCAGCGCCGCAGAGATCAAGGAACTGCTGGCCAATGGCACCGGCTTGCAGCTTCTCCGCGGACGCTGGGTCGAGGTGGATCGAAAGAAGCTCGGGCGCATGCTGGAGCGATTCCAAGCGATCGAGCGGGTGGCGGCCGAACATGGTCTGCCGTTTGCCGAGGCTATGCGGCTGGTGGCAGGAGCGTCGCTCGACGAAGCAGACAATGGCGCCGATGCCGACTGGTCGCAGGTGGTCGCCGGCCCCTGGCTGACCAAGACTCTGCAGGGGTTGCGCCAGCCGGAAGGCCTGGCGCAGGTCAGTCCCGGGGCAGACCTCAAGACGACATTGCGCCCGTATCAGCAGGTCGGCGTTCGGTGGCTGTACCTGCTTACCCGTTTAGGGCTGGGAGCATGCCTCGCGGATGACATGGGCCTGGGCAAGACCATTCAGGTGCTTTCTCTGCTGCTGATCCTCAAGCGCGAGCACAGTGACAAGGACAAGGAATCCCGTCCCAGCCTGTTGGTCGTTCCGGCATCACTCATGGCCAACTGGGCCGCAGAGTCCGCGCGTTTCTCCCCGGACCTCCGGATCCTGATCGCGCATCCCTCGGAATGCCCGGCCGAGGAATTGCGAGCCCTGGATGCCCGACGTTTGAATGGTATCGATCTCGTCATAACCACCTATGGCTCGCTCCTGCGCTTGCCGGCACTCGTCGACCTGCGGTGGCGATTGGCTATCCTCGATGAAGCTCAGGCAATCAAGAATCCGCGGGCGAAGCAGACGCGTCAGGTGAAGAAGCTGACCGCACAGTCGCGCATTGCGCTGAGCGGCACTCCGGTGGAAAACAGGCTGTCCGACCTGTGGTCGATCTTCGACTTCACCCACCCCGGACTCCTGAGCACGGAAATGGTGTTTGCCAATTTTTCCAAACGATTGGCCCAGAACAACCACTTCGGGCCGCTGCGCGCCCTGGTACGCCCCTACATCCTGCGGCGCTTGAAGACCGACAAGCGGGTAATCTCCGATTTGCCGGACAAGACGGAGCTCAAGGCGTGGTGCCATCTCAGTCCGGCGCAGGCCGCACTGTATCAGCGCGCGGTGGATGAGCTGGCCGCCGCGCTGGAAGATGCGGAAGGGATTGATCGCAAGGGCATGGTGCTTTCCTACCTCATGCGCTTCAAGCAGATCTGCAACCATCCGTCCCAGTGGTCCGGCGATGGGGCCTGGAAGGCTGAAGACAGCGGCAAGTTCTCCCGCCTGCGGGAGCTGGCCGAGATCATTGCCGCCAAGCAGGAAAAGGTTCTGGTCTTCACCCAGTTCCGCGAGGCGACCGAGCCGCTGGCGGCATTTCTCGGCGCCCTCTTCGGTCACGAAGGTCTGGTGCTGCACGGGGGCACACCCGTTGCCAGGCGCCGCGAGCTGGTCAAGCGGTTTCAGGAGGACGAACTGACGCCCTTCTTCGTGCTCTCGCTCAAGGCCGGCGGCGCGGGCCTCAATCTTGCTGCCGCCTCGCACGTCATACATTTCGACCGCTGGTGGAATCCCGCTGTGGAAAACCAGGCTACTGATCGTGCCTTTCGCATCGGCCAGCGGCGCAACGTATTGGTGCACAAGTTCGTCTGCCGCGGCACCATTGAGGACCGGATCGACCAGATGATCGAATCGAAACAGCAGCTCGTCCAGGACGTGCTGGAGGGCGGAGCGGAACTTCTGCTCACCGAGATGAGCGACACCGAGCTGCTCAACCTGGTGAGGCTCGACATTCATTCTGCACGAGAAGACTGATTCGAAGGGACGAAGCACATGGCCTTCTACGGATGGAAGCCATACGTCTCGGCTGCCGAGCGCCGTAAGAAAGCGGAGCGGGCCGCCGCCAAGGCCAGAAAAGCGGGCGGTGATCTATCGCCGGTGGCAGCCTCTCGCGGCGCCATCGCCAAGACTTTCTGGGGCAAGGCGTGGTGCCACAATTTGGAGTTCTACAGTGACTTTGCCAACCGCTTGCCGCGCGGACGCACCTATGTCCGCAACGGTTCGGTGATCGACCTCAAGATCACCAATGGTGAGGTGCGCGCCAAAGTCGTGGGGTCGAGCGTTTACACTGTCAACGTCATCGTCGTTGCCGTTCCCCCGAAGCAGTGGCATTCGATCAGCGCCGATTGCGCAGGCTCGATCGATTCGCTCGTTGAACTGCTGCAAGGCAGACTTTCCAACGCCGTGATGGAACGAATCTGCAGGCCGAAATCCGGCCTCTTTCCTGCGCCGAAGGAAATTCAATTCAGTTGCAGTTGCCCGGACTGGGCTTCCATGTGCAAGCACGTCGCCGCTGTGCTCTATGGTGTGGGCGCGCGCCTTGATAGGCAACCCGAATTGATTTTTGCTTTGCGCGGTGTGGATCCCAAGGACCTTGTCGCCGACGCAGGCGCCGGCCTGCGGAGATCACGACAAAGCCCAGCTGCCGGCAAGGTGCTCGATGATGCGCATCTCGCCGATGTGTTTGGCATCGAGATGGCCAATGTCGCTCCGGCGAAGAAGCCCGCCACTCCTCGCGACAAGTCGACGACATCCGGGATGAAGAAGGCGCCGGCCACGGTGGCCACCAGGTTGGCAGCAAGCGCGACTCGCAAGGCGCCCACCCCCGCAAAGAGAGAATCCGCCAAGGCCGCGATGCCGCAAATGGCGGTAACGGCGAAGGCGCCCGCCAGGAAGACCAGCAACGCGGCGTCGACCCGGGTCAGCAAGGCCCGGTTGGCCGCCATGATCGAAGAGGCCACTGTCGACGCGTATGGCGAATCGGAGCAGACCACCGGCTGGTACACGATGCTCGAGGAACACCTCGCCCTGCCGTTTGATACGACGGTGCTCGGCATCGCGGTGAAAGTCGCCAGGCTCGACCTTCGCGGCGACAATGACATCGTCGCTATCTGCACTCGCGGTCGGGAACGACAGTCCGTCCCAATTCTTGCTCTGCCGTTACCATCGCCCGCGCCCGCGGGGTCCGAGTGGATTGAAGCGTACCGTCATTGGATCGAAGGTTGACGAAGGCCGCTGCTCGGCGCCATGGACCAGGACGTCGCAGGTGCGTGCGGACCTGCTTGACACCAACGAGCGACGGACCATGAAAGCCAATGTCGATTTGGCTCCCCGACCAGGGCAAAGATGGGCACTGGATCGAGGTTCTGTCGATGGCCTGAACGGCTGTAGGCGACGCACAGCGGCCGTAGCCGGTTCTAGTAAGCGGACATTGCCGTAGCTACTGGATTACCTTGTCCGCGCCAGGAGGCAGAGAGCTTCGTATGTGACCCCCTATTACCAAGGACACCCGGAGCGCTTGAGATGCGCTACATCTGGCGGAAGAGGTGTGCGTACGGCTGGCTAACCGCCAGGGCTTCCTTGCGCTGCTTGAGCTTGAGCGTCACGTGGCCTCGCATGTCGTTCGCAACGGACGCGATCGCGTTCACGTTGACCAGAGTCGCACGGTGGATCTGCCAGAACATCGACGGGTCGAGCTCGTCGCGCAGCTCGCGGAGTGGGGTCCGGATCAAGCCCTCCGTATGCGCCGTCATGACATTCGTATATCTAGTATCGGCTTGGAAATAGCAAATCTCATCGACCGTGACCAGCACGACGTCTGTGCCGCGCGACACATTGATCCAACGAAGATACGATTTCACCGTCGACGCACGCTCCGCCAATTGCGTGAGCAGGACGTCGAGGTTCGCCGGTGCGGAATCGAGGCGCTTCTTCACGCGCTGGCAGGCCGTGACCAGTCGGGCAGCACTGATTGGCTTCATGACATAGTCGACGGCACCTTCCTCGAAAGCAGCAACCGCGTATTGATCGTACGCGGTGACGAACACGACGTGCGCCTGTCCACTGGCCGCGCGCGCGACGTCGATGCCCGACAGTCCTGGCATTTGGATATCCAGAAACAGGACATTCGGTCGCTCGCGCTCCAGCGCACGAATCGCAGCAAGACCATCTTCGGCAGCCGCGACGATCTCCAGCTCCGGCCAGACGGACCCCAACAGTTTCTGCATCTCCCGCCGCAGAACCGGCTCGTCCTCAGCAATCAGCGCGCGTAGCTTCATGTGGTACCTCGATGGCGATGGTCATCCCGTGAGGATTCGTGCGACTTATCGTGAGCTGCGCGGCATTTCCATGGAGCCCAAACAGCCGTTCACGCAGACTCGCGAGCCCAGCTCCTTCGGCTAACGCTTCAGGGTTTCCGATGCCGGTATCCGCAACGCTGAGGCTCAAGCGAGCGCGCTCCACGCGTGCGCGCACGTCGATGCGTCCGCCCAGCGGCAATGGCTCGAGACCGTGGCGCACGGCGTTGTCGATCAGCGGTAGCAGGAGCATCGGTGCTAACGGCATGTCCGCCACGTCCGGTGCGACATCGAAGGCAACCTGCAGGCGGCTCCCCATCCGCATTTTCAGGATGTTCAGATACGCGTCGGCCAGATGCATTTCACGACCCACCGTCGATGCGTCACCGCGCAATTGCGGGAGCGCCGTGCGCAGATAGTCGATGAGGTGATCTAGCATTCGTTCTCCGGCTTCTTCGTCGCTCTCGTAGAGATATTCGATATGCTTCAGCGTGTTGAAAAGGAAGCGCGGCTCGACCTGTGCCTGCATCGTCGCGAGTCGCGTTGCCAGCAGTTGGCGACTGGCTACCGAGCGCTCGAGCTCAGCCTTCGCGAACGCCGCCCGCGCACGGCGCTCGGATCGGAGGCGGGCGTACACGAAGACGAGGAGTCCTCCAGTGAGCAGCCAATTCGCGACGGCGCCGACGATCCTGTTTACCACCCCATTCGCGCCGACATCGCTCCATTTCACAAGATGAAACATCGATATGTCGAATAGGAGCCTGACCGGAACCACAAGCACCGCCGTTAGCGTGGCGGCGGCGAGGACGGCGGCGAGATAAGGCAGCCATGGGCGGCGAGCGCGCAAGGCGATCGCCTCCGCAGCGGTGACGGCCAAGAGAAAGCAGTAGCCAGCGACGAGGTGTATGGTCGCCGGCGTGATCAAATACCACCCCTTCCCTTCCGTGAACGCGCCAAAATTCGAGCGGATACTGGTAGTGTTGGGGATCACGAACAGCAATGCGATGATCGGTGTCCAGACCCAGTGCTTCCAGGTGAGCCCGCGCCACGCAGCAATGACTTGGCCGAAGGCGCCGTCGACGCGCGCGCGGTCCATCGCGGCCGAGGGACCCGCAAACAGTGCCGCATCGTCGTTCATTGCAAAGCAGGCTTGTTCAGGCGCTCGAACGGCAGCTCGATCTCGGCGATGACACCGCCGCCAACGTTGGGACGAATCGATAACTGCGCCGCATCGCCGTAAAGGGTGGTGAGCCGCGCGCGGGTGTTGGCCAGTCCAACGCCGGAGCCACGTTTCTTTTGAAACCCTGTGCCGGTGTCCTCCACGCGGATCTTGATGCCCGCGCCGTCGCGCACCGCGCTGATGCGCACGGTCCCACCCTGCGGTAGCGGATTAAGGCCGTGCTTGATGGCGTTCTCAACCAACGTCGGGAGCATCATCGGCGGCACGCGCGCATCGAGCAATTCGTCCGCAACAAGCACCTCCACCTTCAAGCGCTCGCCCATGCGCACCTGCAGGACGCGCAAGTACGCGAGCGCGAGCGCGAGTTCGCGCCGCAGCGTCGACGCGGTTTCCCGCATCTGCGGCAGCTCTGCACGTAGATAGTCCGAGAAATCGTGCAGCAGCTGGCGACCCTCGGCATGCTCGGCCCGATAAAGTCCCTTGATGTTGGCGAGCGTGTTGAACAAAAAATGCGGTTCGATCTGCGCCTGCAACGCCTGCAGCTGGGCTTCGGCGAGCTGGTGATCAAGGGTAACGCGCGCGAGACTCGCCTGGTGCAGCCCCGCGCTGGTCTTGCGTTCGCGCGTCACCAGATAGAGAACCGCCGTAAGCGGGCCTCCGTAGATTAGGGGTCGAAACATGTTGGTGATCACGTTTTCGAATTGCCCGCCTACACTCTGGCGCACGATCTGGTCGTTGTGAGCGGCTAAGACCAGGAGGGGGAATTTGAGCAGCGGGTACATGAAACCCCCCGCGATGACGGCGGCGGAAAGCGCAGCTATCCGTTGTCGGGGCGCTGACTCTGCCGATAGATTGTCGGCAATAGTGACGAAGATCAGCGTCGGCAGGTAAAACAACAGTTCCAGGGCGAAATAGATCGGTCTCCCGAGGAGCCAGCCATCAAGGGAGCCGAAAAGGTTGCCCTCTATAGTCCGGATCGTTAACAACGCGCAGACCGCGAGGAAGAGGCCGAAGCGACCCGGCGTCAGGCCGCGTAGCCAACGGATACCGAACGGAAGGTGCTCCTCGTCGGATCGGAAGAAACCGGCCCCCAACAGCGCGACTGCCATCTCGGCCCCTTTAGCGCGATCGCCACGGACTTCGACTCCTACATTGTGCTCCATCATCTTGCGAGTCAACGTCAACTCAGGGTAATGTCGACCACCGCGATCCGACCTCTCGGGAGCCACGATCTTCATCGCGGAGGACGACATGTGTCCGCGTTCGATCCAGCCACGATCGAGAATGAAGGGAAGGGAGCCAGGAGGCCGGCTCGCCGCCCCTCACGTCGGAGTTAATGGCGGATATCCTGGTACAGGCTGCGCATGCGGAACGAACGGTAGTCACGAGCGGCAACCTCCTGAACGTAGGTCTTGGTGCCGTCGGCGAGTACTTCGATCGACTGAGCGAACTGGTTGGGATTTGGACCCTGAGACCCCGAGTCGAAGACGTAGTCGCCGTTCGGCATCCGCTGGGCGGCCCCTAGCTCGGGCGAGTAGTTCCCCAGGTCCACGTTAAACTCCAGGGTCGCCGTCATAGCGTCTTCGTCGAGCTTCCAGACCTGCCCGCGGCTGTGTGCGTTGGGGTCGCCCGCCCGGCGCGTGTTGCCGTTGTCGAAGAGCAGCAGCGCCCCGTTGGCCAGGTAGTGGGGGTAGTGCTGGTGTGAGAACCACGGGCTCGGGTCGGAAGCGTTCACGGCGAAATCCCCGCCTTGCCCGAGCCGCCAGATCACGTGCCCGTCGCCTGTGCCATCCGCGTAATCGATCTTGATCACCCAATCCTGGTGACGGACGGAGATCAGCAGGTTCCCGTCCGTCGGCGACCAGCTCACCGCGTTCTCATGCAGCCAGTCGACCGCGCCGATCAGGGGGCACGGGCCGCCGCCGAGCACGCACAGCTCGCCCAAGACGGGCCCGCGTGCGACATCGAGATGGTCGAACGCATCCCACGTCCAGACCACCTGGAGGTCTTCGTCCAGCACCAAGACCATGTCGCCCGCGTAACGGGTGGGAGTTCCGCTCACGTCGATCGTCCTCTGCGTCCAACCGAGCGTCACGACTTGCCCATTCGGCAGGCGCGAGAACTCGTGGTGAAACCCGTAGATGATCTCCTGCCCCCTCGCCTTCAGCTGCGCGTTCACGGCGTCGATGTTCGTTTCGCGTAGCGGGTTGCCGGCCAGGTCGATCTCCCGCAGCACATTCAAGCCCAGCGTCCGGTGGGAGTCGCGGCCGCCCAGCAGCACGGTGCCGTTCGGGAGAGGATTGCTGCCGGGATTGCCGATCCCGATGAGGCCGGACGACAGCGGATCGTAGTACCACTCGAGGCGAGCGCTCAGGTCGGTGGCCAACAGGTTGACCTGATTGGCGGCGGGCCGTGCCGCGAGACTATGGTAGATCACGCTGCGACCAAGGTCGGCACCCGGACCGGGCGCTTGACGGATGGTGAAGGCCGGGATGCTCAACGTCGCGGGAGGGGTTGCGGTCGTGAAGAGCGCCGCTGACCCGGTCTGGTCTTCGCCGCGGCCGTGGACCATCACGTAGGTGGTGTTCGCCAGCATCCCCGCCACGACAAAGTTCCGGCTCAGCTCCGGAACGCAGGGCAACGTGTTGGTCCTCGTCCACGGCGCGTCAACGGGACCGGCCGCGGGCCGGAACCAGACGCGAATTGCGCCGTGTTCGCAAGCCGGCGCGCTGTAGAGGGCGACCAGCGGGTTAAGCGTCGGCGTGACCACCGCGTTCTCGCCCGTCACGCGCGAGCTCACCATGTCCGACACGACGGTGGATGTCGCCATTACGCCGTCGAAGCCGTCCTTGACCTTGACGCTGACCTCGTAGACTCCTTCCTCCATTGGCGCCCATGCGAAGGACTTGTCGAGGCTGAAGTCGCGCACCATAGCGAAATGATGATGCACCGGCGCATGCTCGGATCTTCCGTGTCGACCGGCGATGCTGAACTGGTAGACGGGAGCCGCTCCGCAGTTCGCGGCCGTCGCTGTCCAAGTGATCCGCTCCCCGACCAGTTGAGGGGAAGGCGCGCTCGGCTGCAACGAGACCATGCAGGCGGTGGGCTGCGCGGTGGGCGCCGGCGCATAGAGGGACACGACCGCGACGGCGGATACGGCACCGAGAGCCGTGATCACAGGTGCAATTTTCATTTCTCTTCTCCTTGGAAGTGCCGCTTGTGGTGTCCGTGAGTCAGGCTTGATATGGCCACTTTCGCTTCCGAGTCATACCGATAATGCCGCTTGCCGGATCCGGGCAGAGTGTCAGTCGGATGGCACCCATATGTAAGGGCTTTGTGACGAATGCAGGAAATCGCGGGACGAGACCGAAGAAAGAGCGGTGAAAGCTCTACGAACCCAGAGGGTCGTGGGTTCAAATCCTGTCGGCGTCATCTTCTCGCGCCTCGGTGGCGCCGAACAAAGCGAGGATGCTGTCGCCCGCGTACTTCAACACCTTACCGCCATGTTTCTCTACCAGCGCGGCCAAGCGGTACAACGCCCCGTCCATCACATCGCTGATGGCCTCGGGATCCAAGTGCTGGCTGAGCGCGGTGGAGTCGACGACGTCGAGAAACAGGATGGTGACCTGCTTGAGGGTCTGCGCCAAATCGGTAGAGTTCGTCTCGCGAGGGCTACCAACTGCGCGCGCAACGCGCCTACGCTCGCGTCGACGACAGCGTCACCCAGGACGCTGCGCGGCGCTCGACGGCGAAGATCGCGGCCTCGAGTTGTTGCCGTTCCTCGGACACGCCGAAGAGGATACCAATTCAACGCGGCCGCCGGTCAACGCCTGTTTGAAGATCCCGCCCGAGGCGAGAGGCTGCTTTGGGGGGTGTCGCCTGGAGGACTGCTCATGGGCCGCGTCCAGCCATTCGCGCCGAGCTGAGCGAGGTCGCGTAGCCTCCCGGTTCAGCAACCTGCCGAGTTACTAAAAAGTCGATAACTTAGTACACAAAGAGCTTGCATTCGGCGGTTCACCGACTATGCTGGAGATATGAAGCGCGATGGCCGCACGCTGGATCATCGAACACTGGAGGAGATTCGCCGCATGGCGGTTGAACGTGTGCGCGAAGGCGAAGATCCGAAGGTGGTGATAGCTTCGTATGGATTCTGTCGCACTACGATCTACAAGTGGTTGCGTGCGGCGAGTGGCCGCGGCAAAGGCTTGCGCGCGCTCGCCTCGCGCAAGGCCAGTGGCCGGCCGCGCACGCTGAGCGCGGCGCAGGAGCGACAGGTGTTTCGTTGGATCAACGGCAAGGATCCGCGCCAATATGGTTTTGACTTCGCCCTGTGGACGCGAAAGGTGGTCGGCGCGTTGATCGAGCGCGAGTTTGGGGTCAGGCTCGGGGTCACGGCGGTCGGGATGTTGCTCTCCAAGCTGGGGCTCGCCCCGCAGAAGCCACTGCAGCGGGCGTATCAACGCGACCCGGAAGCCATTGCCCGGTGGCAACACGAGATCTATCCCCGGCTGGCCCAGGACGCCAAGGCGCGCGGCGCGCAGATCTACTTCTGGGATGAGTCGGGCTTTCGCGCCGATGCGGTGCGGGGCAAGACGTGGGGCGTGCAGGGCCAAACGCCGGTGGTGGCCGTTCCTGGGCAGCGCCAATCGATGTCGGCCGCCTCGGCGATCAATGCCCGCGGCGCCTTCTGGTTTGTGACCTACCAAGGAGCGCTCAACGCTGAACTGTTTGTCGACTATCTCCAACGGCTGATGAAGCACCGTAAGAAGCCGCTCATCCTGATTCTGGACAGCCTGCCGGCGCACAAGGGGCCCGTCGTGCGCAACTACGTCGACTCGCTGCAGGGCAAATTGCAGTTGCATTATCTGCCGGGCTACGCGCCGGAGCTCAATCCGGACGAACTTGTGTGGAATCATATGAAGCGCACTGGCACCGCGAAGAAACCGCTTCGCAAGGGCGACCAGTTGCGTCGCGCATCGACGCCGATCTGGAGGCGATCCAACGCGACCCAAAGCTCGTGCGTTCATTCTTCCGCGCTCCTTCTGTCGCCTATATTAGTGACTGCTGAGTA
>CAVTFQ010000006.1:0-178436 GCA_963734055.1 uncultured beta proteobacterium | reverse complement strand
CGATCTCGCGCACGAGCGCGCGCGCGAGCGCGAGCTTGTCCATTCTCGGCAGCGGATGCGCGCCCGCTCGTCGAACAGCGTGACTTCGTTGTCGTCGCTGCCGAAGGCATCCTGCGCGCGGTTGGCGACGATCAGCGGGATTCTTCTTGCGCCGGCGCTTCTCCTCGGCGTGGCGCTCGACGTCGTGGCTCTCGGCCGCGAAGCCGACGCAGTAGGGCGCATCCTTCCGCGCCGCGACGGTCGCGAGGATGTCGATCGTGGGCTTCAGCTTGATCGTCAGCGGTTCGCCGCTCTTCTTGATCTTCGTGGCGGAGGGCGCCTCCGGCGTGTAGTCGGCCACGGCGGCGACGGCGACGAAGACGTCGCACCCGCGAACGCGCCAGTCACCGCCGACGCCATCTCGGCGGCGCTGACGACGTCGATCCGCTCGACGTTGCCGGCGTGCGCAGCGTCGTTGGCCCCGCGACGAGCGTCACCGCGGCGCCCGCCTCTGCGGCCGCCTGCGCGAGCGCGAAACCCATCTTCCCTGAGCTCGTGTTGGTGATCCCGCGCACGGGATCGATCGCCTCGAACGTCGGTCCGGCCGTGATCAGCACGCGCTTCCCCGCCAGCACCTTGGGCTGCGCCCATGCGGTGACGGCGGCGAAGATCTCGTCGGGCTCCTGCATCCGGCCTGCGCCGGTTTCGCCGCAAGCCTGATCACCGACGCCGGGCTCGAGGATGACGACGCCGTCGGCGGCGAGCCGCGCGACGTTGCGCTGGTTCGCCGCGTTGCCCCACATCTGGCGGTTCATCGCGGGGGCAACGAACAGCGGGCAGTCGCGCGCGAGGGTCAGTGTGGAGAGGAGGTCGTCGGCGTGGCCGTTCGCGATCTTCGCGAGGAAGTCGGCAGAGGCTGGCGCGACGACGATCGCGTTCGCCCCCCGCGAGAGGTCGATGTGCCCCATCCCGTTCGCCGCGCCCGACGCCCAGAGATCGGTCAGCACCGGATTGCCCGAGAGCGCCTGCAGCGTCATCGGCGTGATGAACCGGCACGCGCCTGGCGTCATCACCACGTTCACGGCGACGCCCGCCTTGACGAACAGGCGCGTGAGCTCGGCCGCCTTGTACGCCGCGATGCCGCCCGTGATCCCGAGCACGATCCGGGTGAGCGGCGAGGAGGGTGTGTTCATCGTCCGTATGGCGGATACGGTCCTGCGACGCGCGAAGTTTACACTGGCCCTCCGTCATTCCCGCGAACGCGGGAATCCAGTGACTTCGTACCGATGGAATCCGAAGCGGCAAACGACACTGGGCCCCCGCGTTCGCGAGGACGACGGGCTTCTCAAGGCCCGATGCGCATCGCCCAATGGCCTCGGAAGCGACCGCCCGCGAGAGCGCCTGCTCGCGCGAGGCGCGGCGGCGCTGTCCGACGCGGAGCTCGTGTCGCTTCTCCTGCGGACGGGTGTCGCAGGCAAGAGCGCGCTCGATCTTGCGCGCGACGCCATCGACCGCTTCGGCGGCATCGCAGGGCTGCTCGCGGCGTCGGCGGCCGAGCTTGCGTCGGTGCGCGGATTCGGCCCCGCGCGCTGCGCTGCGATGGCGAGCGTGATCGAGCTCGCCCGCCGTTCGCTCGCCCACGAAGCCGCCGCGCGCGACGCGCTGACGTCGCCGCAAGCGGTTCGCGACTATCTGCGCCTTACCCTCGACGGTCGTCCCTATGAGGTCTTCGTCGGCCTGTTTCTCGACAGCCAGAATCGGGTGCTCGGCGCGGAGGAGTTGTTCCGCGGCACGCTCGCACAGACGAGCGTCTATCCGCGCGAGATCGTGAAGGCAGCGCTCGCGCGGAACGCCGCGGCGATGATCTTCGCGCACAACCATCCGTCCGGCGTCGCGGAGCCTAGCCGGGCGGACGAGCTCCTGACGCAGGCACTGAAGCAGGCACTCGCGCTGGTCGACATCCGGACGCTCGACCATTTCGTCGTGGCAGGTGGTCGCCTTACCTCTTTCGCCGAGCGCGGCCTGCTCTGATACTGCCGTTCTCCGTAAGTTGCTGACCACATCCGGCAGCGGTAAATCCTGGGCTGAGGCCGAGGCGTGCCTGGACTGGCCGCCCGTCATCGCGTTAGGGACGGGGCGCGCGATGAAGCTCAGATGGCATAGCAGTTGCTTACGGCATCAGTTGCTCACTACAAGCGTGCAGGCCATATCGGTCCGCGAGAGCCTCGTCTTGCCGAGTGCAGGCCGAGACGTCGATCACGAAGAGGGCAAGTGGATAAGGACACAAGTCCTGGACGGGCGCGGAATTCGCGAGGCGCCGTAAGCCAGCAGAACTGGCTCGTGGCCTTATTGTCTCGCGTGGAGCTGGTAGGAAAGGACATCGCGCGTGCGCCTCGTGGACGGACGTTGGTCGACGCGCTTCGGCGTCTGGCGGTACTCGCGCTTCTCGCAGGGTGGGTAGGGCCCGTCGATGCGTATGTACCGTTCACGGGAGCTTCGGCGGTGGCATCTGGATTCGGGTCGCGTCACGCCTGTGCCATCGTCTCGGGTGCGGCCAAATGCTGGGGCGACAACACAACCGGAGAGCTGGGTGACGGTTCGACGACGCAGGCGCAGTCGCCGATTCAGGTATCGGGGTTGACCAGTGGCGTGACTGCAATCGCCGTCGGCAACTTCTTCACCTGCGCAATCCGGAGCGGTGGTGTCAAGTGCTGGGGCACGAATCGTCAGCGCAGCTCGGCGATGGTACGTCGACGCAGCGGCTGACGCCCGTCGAAGTGACCGGATTGACGAGTGGAGTCGTGGCGATCGCGGCCGGCGACAACACACGCTGCGCGTTGACCAATGGCGGCGGCGTGAAGTGCTGGGGGGCCAGAACAGCACCGGGCAGCTCGGCGACAATACGACGACCGACCGGACGCGCGCCGGTCAACGTCACCGGACTGACAAGCGGCGTCGTTGGGCATCGAGGCAGGCGCCCCATACGTGCGCGTCTTACGACGGCAAATGCGGTCAAGTGCTGGGGCTGGAACGGCTTCGGCCAGCTCGGCGACGGCACCCGACCCAGCGCAATGCACCTGTCGACGTGATCGGTCTTTCGAGCGGCGGGAGTGCGATTGGCCGGCGGCAGTACCACACGTGCGCACTGGTCGGTGGTGGCGTGAAGTGCTGGGGCTGGAATGTCTTCGGTCAGCTCGGCGACAACTCTCAGGCGTCAGGCCGCATGGCGCCCGTCGCACGTTGTCGGGCTCGCGAGCGGCGTGACCGGCATCGCGGCGGGCTGGCGCATACGTGCGCTGTTACTGCCGACGAACACGCTGCAATGCTGGGGCGACGATACCTACGGCCAGCTCGGCGATGGGAACGTGGCACGCAGTTTCGGTGCCCGCCGACGTCGTTGGCGTGAGCAAGGGCGCCACGGTCGTGGTCGCTGGCGGTCTGCACACGTGCGCGCGGATGGCGGGGGGCCTGGCATGCTGGGGCTTGACGACAGCAATCGGGCAACTCGGCGACGGTTCGGTCGCGCAGACGGCCGTTGGCCACCGATGTGGTCGGCCTAGCCGCACTTGTGGCCGTGGCAGGCGGGCGGCACACATCCTGCGCGCGTGTCGGCCGGTGGCGGGTCCAGTGCTGGGGCGGCAACACAGCCGGCCAGCTCGGCGACGGGACGCTGCTTAGCCGGATATCACCGATCGCCGAAGCGGCGTCGGCAGCGGCGTGATCGCGGTGGCACCGGGAGACAATCACACATGCGCGCTGACGTTCGGTAGGCGGAGGCAAGTGCTGGGGCGACAATTCGTTCGGCCAGCTCGGCGATGGCACGCAGTTCCAGCGTCTTACGGCCGTCGACGTCAACGGCCTGATCCGGTTTGACGGCGATCACCTCAGGCGCCGCGGGCGATCACACCTGCGCGATCGCGACGGCGGGCGGCATGTGCTGGGGCAACAACGGAGACGGCCAAGTTGGCGACGGAACCAACACCCAGCGGCTTGCGCCTGTCCCGGTGTCCGGTCTCCCGAGCAACGTGACCATGATCAGCGCCGGCCAGCGGCACACGTGCGGCGTTACGAGCGCGGGCGGCGTCAAGTGCTGGGGTTTCAACGGCAACGGCCAGGTCGGTGACGGCACGCAAACGCAGCGGCTCGCACCGGTCGACGTGTCCGGATTGACGAGCGGCGGAACGAGCGTCGCGGCCGGATCTTCGCACGCCTGCGCGGTGATCGGAGGCGCTGTGAAGTGCTGGGGCCTTAACCTTAACGGACAGCTCGGGGACGGCACGGTTTCGCAACGCATCGCGCCGGTCACCGTGACGGGCTTGACCAGCGGATTCGCCGCGGTGGCTGCGGGACTCGCCCATACCTGCGCACTGACAACCGGCGGCGGCGTCAAGTGCTGGGGCCTCAACACCAGCGGGCAGCTCGGCGACGGCACGACGACGCAACGCCTCACGCCGGTCGACGTCGATCGGCCTCACAAGCGGCGTCACCGCGATCGCGGCGGGCCAGAACCACACCTGCGCGATGGTCACCAAGGTCGGCGTGATGTGCTGGGGCGAGAACAACGAAGGCGAGCTCGGCGACGGCACGATGGGGACGCGGCCGTTCCCGCGCACCGTCCTCGTCGTCGGACCCGCGGCCCGGCTCGCCATCACGAGCGTGAACAGCGGCAATTCGGTCGCGGTCGGCACCGCGTTCAACGTCGTCGTCGAGAGCCGCGACGTCGGCGACACGCCGGCGCCCGTCAGCGCGAGCACGGCGATCGCGCTCGGCCTCGTCGGCCCCGGCGCGCTCGGCGGCACGACGACGTGCACGATCGCGGCGGGAACGAACACCTGCACGGTCGCCGGCGCCACCGTCAACACCGCGCAGATCGGCGCGCTGCTGAGCGCGAGCCGCACCAGCGGCGACGCGCTGACGGGAGGTCTCAGCGATCCGTTCGACGTGCTGGCGACGCCCCCCGGCGCGCCCACCGGCATCAGCGCCGTGCAGGTGCAGGGCGGCATCCAGGTCAGCTTCACGCCGCCCGCCAACACGGGCGGCTCGCCGATCACGGGCTACACGGTCACCTGCAATCCGGGCGCGATCGCGACCGGCGGCACCGCGAGCCCGATCGTCGTCACCGGGCTCGTCAACAACACGCCGTACACGTGCAACGTGCGCGCGACCAACGCGATCGGCTCGGGCGGCGTCAGCTCGCCGTCCGGCGGCGTGTTCTACACGGTCGCGCAGCGGACGTTCGTCAAGTCGACGGGCAACGACGCGAGCAGCCTGTGCGCGCCGACCGCACCCTGCCGCAACCTGACCGCCGCGCTGGTCAAGACGCTGCCCGGCGGCGAAGTCATCGTGCTCGACTCGGCCCCCTACGACGTCGTCACGATCACGATGCCGGTGTCGATCCTGGCCGCGGCAGGGATCTTCGCCGGGATTTCGGCGCTGCCGGGGCAGAGCGCGATCACGATCGCCGCAGGAGCGTCGGACAGCGTGGTCCTGCGCGGGCTCGTCGTCACGTCGGAAGGCGGCACCAACGGCATCCTGTTCGCGAGCGGCGGCGCGCTCTTCCTCGAGAACATGATCGTCCGCGGCTACTCGCAGGTCGGCCAGGCCAACGTCAACTTCCAGCCGGCGGGCGCGTCGACGCTGTCGATCAAGGACAGCCGCATCCAGTCGGGCGCGACGGGGCTGCGGATCGCGAACGCCGGCGCGGACGCGGGCGTGCTGATCGACAACGTCCGCTTCGAGAACAACGGAACCGGGATCAAGGCGACGGCCAACGGCCGGCTCACGGTGCGCAACTCGATCGTCGCCGGCGGCTCGCAGGACGGGATCAGCCTCGCCGCCGCCAACGGGCTGCCGCTGACGGCGACGCTCGACCGGCTGCTCGTGTCCGGCAACGCGCAGGCCGGCATCACGTCCGGCGGCAGCCTGCCGGTCTTCGCGACGGTCAGCCGCTCGACCGTCCGCGGCAACGGCGCCACCGGCATCTTCGTTTCCGGGGGCGGCTCGCCATCGGTCACGCGCGTCGCCCAGAGCGCGATCGTCAGGAACGTGACCGGCGTCGGCGCCGGCGCGGGCGGCTCGATCCTCTCGCGCGGCAACAACACGGTCGAGGGCAACAACGCCGACGGCGCCTTCAGCGGAACCTATTCTGGGAAATAGAACCATGCGCCACCACCACGACTTCCACCAAGGCCTCGAAGGACGAGGCAGGAGAACGACGATGACATCGACCAACGCCATCGGGGCAGCGCTCGTCGCCGCCCTCGCGTGCGCCGCTGCGCCGGACGCGGCGGCGGCCGTCCAGCGCACCTTCGTGTCGGCGGGCGGCAGCGACGCCAACAACTGCCAGCTCGCAACACCGTGCCGCGGCTTCGCGGCGGCGATCACGCAGACCAACCCGGGCGGCGAGATCGTCGTGCTCGATTCGGCGGGGTACGGTCCGGTGACGATCACGAAGGCCGTGTCGATCGTCGTGCCGCCCGGCATCTACGCGGGGGTCTCGGTGACGGTCGCGGGCACCGACGGGATCATCGTCAACGCGGGGGCGTCGGACGAGGTGGTCCTCCGGGGCCTGACGATCAACAACCAGGGCGGCAACAACGGCGTCGTGTTCAACAGCGGCGCCGCCCTCTACATCGAGAGCTGCACGATCCGCGGCTTCGCGCTGCCCGGGATGGCCAACGTGAAGTTCGCTCCCTCCGGCGCGAGCAAGCTCTTCGTCAAGGACAGCTACATCCGCGGCGGGCAGGCCGGCATCAACCTCGCGAACGGGACGACCGCCGCGTCCGCGACGATCGACAACACGCGGCTCGAGAGCAACGTGACCGGGCTCGCGGCGACCTTCTCGGGCGGCGTCGCGCTGCGCAACTCGATCGTCAGCGAGAACACGGGCCACGGCGTCAGCCTGCAGACCGGGGCGGGGCAGGCGCTCGACGCCGCCATCGACAACGTCATGCTCTCGAACAACGACAGCAACGGGCTCAACGTGTCGGGCGGCAGCATCACGGTGGCGATGACCGGCTCGACGGCCGTCGGCAACATCACCGGCGTGTTCGTGCAGGGCGGATCGAGCGCGGCCACGGCGCGGCTCACGAACAACGTGATCTCGCGCAACACGACCGGCGTCCAGACCGGCGCCAACGGCTCGATCGTCTCGCCCGCGAGCAACACGATCGAGGGCAACGGCACGAACGGCACGCCCGGAGGCTACAGGTCAGTCCGGGACGCCGCGCCTGGTGCCGGTCAACGTGAGCGGTCTCGCGAGCGGCGTGTCGGGCATCGCTGCGGGCAACGGGCACACCTGCGCCTTGATGAGCGCCGGTGGCGTCAAGTGCTGGGGCGACAACACCTACGGCCAGATCGGCGACGGGACGGTCGGCGACGACGCGCCTGACGCCCGTCGATGTCGCCGGCGTGAGCGGCGCATCGGCCGTCGTTGCCGGGGTCTTGCATACCTGCGACGAATCGGCGGCGGCCTCGCATGCTGGGGGCTCAATAGCAACGGGCAGCTCGGCGACAACTCGGTTACGCAGCGGCCCACGCCGACGGATGTCGTCGGCCGTAGTCGCCTTCGTTGCAGTGACGCGGTGGCGCGACGCACACCTGCGCACTGACCGCCGGTGGCGGGGTCCGCTGCTGGGGCGGCAACGCCACCGGGCAACTCGGCGACGGCACCGTTGTGAGCGAGGCGATCACCGAATCACACCGAGCGGCATGAGCAGCGCCGCGACCGCGGTCGCCGCCGGTGAAAATCATAGCTGCGCGGCCGTGGCTGGCTGGAGGCAAGTGCTGGGGCGACAATTCGTTCGGACAGCTGGGCGACGGCACGCAGTTCCAGCGTCTGACGCCCGTCGACGTCAGCAGCCTTGCCGGTGCGACGCCGATCGCGGCGAGCGTCGGCGGCGATCACACCTGCGCAATCGCCGACGGCGGGGCGCATGTGCTGGGGCAAGCAACGACGCTGGCCAGCTTGGCGACAATTCGAATGCCTTGCGGCTGACGCCTGTTTCCGTCAGCGGGCTCACCAGCGGCGTGGCGGCTGATCACCGCGGGCCAGCATCGACACTTGTGCGCTCGACGAGCGGAGGTGGCGTCAAGTGCTGGGGATTGCAACGGCAATGGACAGGTCGGCGATGGCACGCAGACGCAGCGGCTCACGCCCGTCGACGTCTCCGGCCTGACCAGCGGCGTCTCGACGCGTTGCGGCCGGCCGTCACACAGCCTGCGCGGTTACGACGGTCGGCGGCGTCAAGTGCTGGGGGCTCAACCTGAACGGGCAGCTCGGCGACGGCACGATGACGCAGCGACTCGCGCCGGTTGAACGTAGCGGCCTGGGCAGCGGCAGTCGCCGCGGTCACGGCGGGTGCTCTCGCATACCTGCGCGCTCACGACGGCCGGCGGCGTCAAGTGCTGGGGCCTCAACACCAGCGGCCAGCTCGGCGATGGCACGACGACGCAACGACTGACGCCCGTCGACGTCAGCCGGCCTCACAAGCGGCGTCACTTGCGATCGCGGCGGGCAGAACCACACCTGCGCGATGGTCACCAAGGTCGGCGTGATGTGCTGGGGCGAGAACAATGAAGGCGAGTTCGGCGACGGCACGATGGGGACGCGGCCGTTCCCCGTCGAGCGTCCTCGTCGTCGGACCCGCGGCCCGGCTCGCCATCACGAGCGTCAACAGCGGCAACTCGGTCGCGGTCGGCACCGCGTTCAACGTCGTCGTCGAGAGCCGCGACGTCGGCGACACGCCGGCGCCCGTCAGCGCGAGCACGGCGATCGCGCTCGGCCTCGTCGGCCCCGGCGCGCTCGGCGGCACGACGACGTGCACGATCGCAGCGGGAACGAACACCTGCACGGTCGCCGGCGCCACCGTCAACACCGCGCAGATCGGCGCGCTGCTGAGCGCGAGCCGCACCAGCGGCGACGCGCTGACGGGAGGTCTCAGCGATCCGTTCGACGTGCTCGCGACGCCCCCCGGCGCGCCCACCGGCATCAGCGCCGTGCAGGTGCAGGGCGGCATCCAGGTCAGCTTCACGCCTCCATCGAACACGGGCGGCTCGCCGATCACCGGCTACACGGTCACCTGCAACCCGGGCGCGATCGCGACCGGCGGCACCGCGAGCCCGATCGTCGTCACCGGGCTCGTCAACAACACGCCGTACACGTGCAACGTGCGCGCGACCAACGCGATCGGCTCGGGCGGCGTCAGCTCGCCGTCCGGCGGCGTGTTCTACACGGTCGCGCAGCGGACGTTCGTCAAGTCGACGGGCAACGACGCGAGCAGCCTGTGCGCGCCGACCGCGCCCTGCCGCAACCTGACCGCCGCGCTGGTCAAGACGCTGCCCGGCGGCGAAGTCATCGTGCTCGACTCGGCGCCCTACGACGTCGTCACGATCACGATGCCGGTGTCGATCCTGGCCGCGGCGGGGATCTTCGCCGGCATTTCGGCGCTGCCCGGGACAGAGCGCGATCACGATCGCCGCAGGGCCCTCGGACAGCGTGGTCCTGCGGGGGCTCGTCGTCACGTCGGAAGGCGGCACCAACGGCATCCTGTTCGCGAGCGGCGGCGCGCTCTTCCTCGAGAACATGATCGTCCGCGGCTACTCGCAGGTCGGCCAGGCCAACGTCAACTTCCAGCCGGCGGGCGCGTCGACGCTGTCGATCAAGGACAGCCGCATCCAGTCGGGCGCGACGGGGCTGCGGATCGCGAACGCCGGCGCGGACGCGGGCGTGCTGATCGACAACGTCCGCTTCGAGAACAACGGAACCGGCATCAAGGCGACGGCCAACGGCCGGCTCACGGTGCGCAACTCGATCGTCGCCGGCGGCTCGCAGGACGGGATCAGCCTCGCCGCCGCCAACGGGCTGCCGCTGACGGCGACGCTCGACCGGCTGCTCGTGTCCGGCAACGCGCAGGCCGGCATCACGTCCGGCGGCAGCCTGCCGGTCTTCGCGACGGTCAGCCGCTCGACCGTCCGCGGCAACGGCGCCACCGGCATCTTCGTTTCCGGGGGCGGCTCGCCGTCGGTCACGCGCGTCGCCCAGAGCGCGATCGTCAGGAACGTGACCGGCGTCGGCGCCGGTGCGGGCGGCTCGATTCTCTCGCGCGGCAACAACACGGTCGAGGGCAACAACGCCGACGGCGCCTTCAGCGGAACCTATTCGGGGAAATAGAACCATGCGCCACGCACCACGACTTCCACCATGGCCTCGAAGGTCGAGGCAGGAGAACGACGATGACATCGACCAACGCCATCGGGGCAGCGCTCGTCGCCGCCCTCGCGTGCACCGCTGCGCCGGACGCGGCGGCGGCCGTCCAGCGCACCTTCGTGTCGGCGGGCGGCAGCGACGCCAACAACTGCCAGCTCGCAACGCCGTGCCGCGGCTTCGCGGCGGCGATCACGCAGACCAACCCGGGCGGCGAGATCGTCGTGCTCGATTCGGCGGGGTACGGTCCGGTGACGATCACGAAGGCCGTGTCGATCGTCGTGCCGCCCGGCATCTACGCGGGGGTCTCGGTGACGGTCGCGGGCACCGACGGGATCATCGTCAACGCGGGGGCGTCGGACGAGGTGGTCCTCCGGGGCCTGACGATCAACAACCAGGGCGGCAACAACGGCGTCGTGTTCAACAGCGGCGCCGCCCTCTACATCGAGAGCTGCACGATCCGCGGCTTCGCGCTGCCCGGGATGGCCAACGTGAAGTTCGCTCCCTCCGGCGCGAGCAAGCTCTTCGTCAAGGACAGCTACATCCGCGGCGGGCAGGCCGGCATCAACCTCGCGAACGGCACGACCGCCGCGTCCGCGACGATCGACAACACGCGGCTCGAGAGCAACGTGACCGGGCTTGCGGCGACCTTCTCGGGCGGCGTCGCGCTGCGCAACTCGATCGTCAGCGAGAACACGGGCCACGGCGTCAGCCTGCAGACCGGGGCGGGGCAGGCGCTCGACGCCGCCATCGACAACGTCATGCTCTCGAACAACGACAGCAACGGGCTCAACGTGTCGGGCGGCAGCATCACGGTGGCGATGACCGGCTCGACGGCCGTCGGCAACATCACCGGCGTGTTCGTGCAGGGCGGATCGAGCGCGGCCACGGCGCGGCTCACGAACAACGTGATCTCGCGGAACACGACCGGCGTCCAGACCGGCGCCAACGGCACGATCGTCTCGCCCGCGAGCAACACGATCGAGGGCAACGGCACGAACGGCACGCCCGGAGGGTACTCGCCGAAATAGAGAGGCGTCGCAGCGGGGCAGTCGCCAGCTTGTCGTTCCCGCGAAAGCGGGAACCCGGGCGAGAGCGGCGAGTAGCCCGCTTGTCGTTCCCGCGAACGCGGGAACCAGGCGAGCGGCGAATACCTGCTTGTCGTTCCCGCGAAAGCGGGAACCCAGTGACTTTCAAAGGCCCAATGCGGTAGTGGGCCGCGTAACAGGCAACCTAACCGCTTGAATCCGGGTCGGAAATCGGGTTATACTATGCGACTTTGCAGCGTCGGCAGTCCCGAATTCCGAAGGAGCGAGCCATGGCTCGAGTGTGTCAGGTCACCGGCAAGGCCCCGATGGTGGGCAACAACGTCTCGCACGCGAACAACAAGACGAAGCGGCGCTTCCTGCCCAACCTGCAGCAGCGCCGGTTCTGGGTCGAGAGCGAGAATCGCTGGGTGAGCCTGCGTCTCACCAACGCGGCGCTGCGCACGATCGACAAGAAGGGCATCGACGTCGTGCTCTCCGAGATCCGCGCGCGCGGCGTCCACGTCTGATTAGCGGAAGGATCCGATCATGCGCGAGAAGATCAAGCTCGAGTCGTCGGCCGGCACCGGCCACTTCTACACGACGATGAAGAACAAGAAGAACATGCCGGAGAAGATGGAGATCAAGAAGTTCGATCCCGTCGCCCGCAAGCACGTGATGTACAAGGAGACGAAGCTCAAGTGACGCGGAACGCGTCATCCCTGCGTGAGCGGGGATCCGGAAAGCCCGCCGCCGGCGGGCTTTTTGTTTAGTCGTTCCCGCGGAAGCGGGAATCCAGCGACTTTCGGGTCCACGCATCAACGTCGCTGGGTCCCCGCGTTCGCGGGGACGACGGCAGCCGCCGGCGGGCTTTTTGTTGTCGTTCCCGCGGAAGCGGGAACCCAGCGACTTTCGACTCCAAGCAACGTCGCTGGATCCCCGCGTTCGCGGGGACGACGGGGCGCCGGCGACGACATGGTGCCCGCGTTCGCGGGGACGACGGGGAGCCGGCAACGTCACCGGGTCCCGGCGTGCGCGGGGGCGGCGAGCGCGTCAGCACGGCCCCCGCGAGCTTCTTGTTGTCGTTCCCGCGGAAGCGGGAACCCAGCGACTTTCGACTTCACGAAACGTCACTGGATCCCCGCGTTCGCGGGGACGACGGGGCGCCGGCAACGTCGCTGGGTCCCCGCGTCCGCGGGGACGACAACCGTTTCAGTCGATCGACAGCCCCTCGCGCCGCAGGCGCGCCCGCAGCCGCTCGAGTTCCTCCTGCAGGTCGACGAAGAGGCCCGCGAGCTCCGGGTTCGCGTCGAAGCGGCGCTCGACCTCGCACAGCCGGCGCGCGCGCACGACGTCGCGGCTCGTGAACACCCAGCGCGCGGGATCGCGATCGGAGCCTTCGAGCAGCACGCCGGCCTCGACGTGCTCGATGATCCAGGTCTCCTCGACGCCGCAGTTGCCGGCGAGCTCGGCGATGCCGACGCGGAGTTCGTCGAGGAGCGCGGCGAGGTCAGCATCGGTCATGTCGTGGCTCCCGCTTCGCGGCGCGGATCGAACGCGAGCTCGCGCGCCATCGTTTCGTAGAGTTGCCGCGCCTTCGAGCTGTCGGCGGGCGGCAGCACGACCTCGAGCACCAGGTAGAGGTCGCCCGGCGGCGTGCCGGGGATGCCGCGGCCCTTGAGCCGGAGCTTGCGTCCGGCCTGCGAGCCCTCGGGAATGCGGACGTCGACGGCGCCGTCGGGTAGCGTGGCGCGCACCGTCGCGCCCAACGCGGCCTCCCACGGCGCCACACGCAAGGCCGCGTAGACGTCGCGTCCCTCGACGCGATAACGGTCGTGCGGCTCGAAGTGCACCTCGAGGTAGAGATCGCCCGCCGGCCCCTCGCCCGCGCCGGGACCGCCCTGGCCCGCGAGCCGGATCACCTGGCCCTCGTGGACGCCCTTGGGAATGCGCACGTCGAGGTGCCGGTCGGCCAGGGTCACGCGCCCCTGTTCGTTTACGTGCGGCACGCGGAGCGCGATGCCGCGGGTGGCGCCCCGATAGGCATCCTCCAGCGTGAGCAGGATCTTCGCGTGATGATCCTCGCCGCGGACGTGCATCCGTGCGCCGCGCATGCCGCCGCGTCCGAAGAGCTCGGCGAAGAAGTCGCTGAAATCGCCGGCGTCGCCCTCGAAGGGTCCGCGCCCCGAGAACTCGAAGCCCGCGTCCCAGTCGGGCGGCGGGCGGAATTCCTGGCCCGCGCGGCGGCCCTGCGCGAGCTGGTCGTAGGCGGCGCGCTTCTCGGGGTCCGAGAGCACCGCGTTCGCCTCGTTCACCTCCTTCATCCGCGCCTCGGCGTCCGGTTCCTTCGAGACGTCCGGATGGTACTTGCGCGCGAGGCGGCGGTACGCCTTCTTGATCTCGTCCTGCGTCGCCTCGCGCGACACGCCGAGGGTCTGGTAGTAGTCGCGGAACTCCATGCGGGCTCCTATCTCACGTCGTTCCCGCGCACGCGGGAACCCAGTGCCGTTCGTCGGACATCACTGGATCCCCGCCACCGATCAGGTCGGGGGCAGGCTCTGCGCGGGGACGACACCCTAGGATACGTGGTTGCAGCGGGAGCCGATTCAAGCGGCGCCATACCGCGGACCCGAAATGAAAAAAGCCCGCCGCCTGGCGAGCTCTCTTATCGGAGGGGGCGTCCCGGCCGGGCTTGCGCTACGCGTACCGCTTGAGCTGCAGCGAGAACTGCGCCAGCGGGGCGATGCCCGACTCCTCGGCGCGACGGCACCAGTCCTGCAGGCGGGCGAGGAGCTGCTCGCTCGAATCGGTCGAGCGCTCCCACAGCGCATTGAGGTCCTGCCGCATCGCGTAGATCGTCGCAAGGGCCTTGCTGCGGTCCATCGCGCGCGCGAGCGTCGCGCGCTCGGGATCGCGGAGCTTCGCGGTGTGGCCGCCTGAGAGCCAGCGGGTCAGTCGCCGCATGCTGGGCACGTGCGACAGCTCGGCCCGGCCGACGCGCTCGCGGAGCGCCGCGAGCTCGGTCGCGCAGGCTTCCTTGAGCGTGCGGGCGTACGCGCGCGCGACGGTATAACGATGCGCGATCACCGCCTCGAGCGTCGCCATGTCGGGCGCGGGCTTGCTCGTCCCGGCCACCTGCAGCTTCGGCGCGAGCTTCCGCACGCGCGCGAGCCGCAGCGCCTGCAGCACGCTGATGTAGCCCCAGCCCAGGTCGACCTCGTACCAGCGCGACGAGAATTTGGCCGACGATCCGAAGGCGTGATGATTGTTGTGCAGCTCCTCGCCGCCGATCAGGATGCCCCACGGAACGATGTTGGTCGACGCATCGGCGGTCGCGAAGTCGCGGTAGCCCCAATAGTGGCCGATGCCGTTGATGACGCCCGCCGCCATGATCGGGATCCACGCCATCTGCACGGCCCAGATCGTCGCGCCGAGCGCGCCGAACAGCACGAGATTGATGGCGAGCATCAGCCCGACGCCCTCCCACGAATAGCGCGAGTAGAGGTTGCGTTCGATCCAGTCGTCGGGCGTGCCCCGGCCGTACCGGTCGAGCGTGTCCTGGTTCTTCGCCTCGGCGCGGTAGAGCTCGGCGCCGCGGAAGAACACCTCGCGAATGCCGCGCGTCTGCGGGCTGTGCGGATCCTCGGCGGTCTCGCACTTCGCGTGATGCTTGCGGTGGATCGCGGTCCATTCCTTCGTCACCATTCCGGTCGTGAGCCACAGCCAGAACCGGAAGAAGTGGGCGATCGCCGGGTGCAGATCGAGCGCCCGATGCGCCGAATGCCGGTGCAGGTAGATCGTGACCGCGGCGATCGTGACGTGCGTCAGCGCAAGCGCGACGACGACGTAGCCCCACCAGGGGAGCGGCATCAGGCCGTGCGCGGCCAGCGACAGGAAATCTAAGGACATGGACACGTATTGGGCAGCCCGTAGCTCGTGACCCCGGGCCCCTGTTTTGAAAAGAAAGCATTATACCTCGGCGGGAGCCGCAATGGGGGCGGGATCGACCAGGGTAAGCCCCGAGAAAACATAAACTTAGGCGGCATGCCCGTCGTGCCCGGACGACGCGCCCGCGGAGCGGCCGCCCGACCGGGGCGCGGCCAGCTCGTCCGCGTTGAGAATCCGCAGCTCGCGCTGCGGGAAGGGTATCTGGATGCCCCTTTCGCGGAACGCGGCAAGGATCCCGCGATTCAACGTGCTCCTGAGCTCGAGCTGGCCCCTTTCAGGGTCGGCGATCCAGACGCCGAGCTCGAGGTCGATGCCGCTGTCGGCAAACCGGACAACGAACGCGGCGGGCGGATCGGGCGCCTTCAGCACGCGAGGGTGGGCGTCGGCCGTGGCGGTCATCAGGGACAGCGCGAGTTCGACGTCGCTGTCGTAGGCGACCTGCACCGTGAGCGCGACGCGCACGTTCTTCGAGGTGTAGGAATGGTTCAGCACCGTCGTCGTGACGAGCGTCTCGTTGGGGACGATCGCTTCGACGCCGTCCAGGCTCTTCACGACGACGTAGCGCGAGGTTACGCTGCTCACGATGCCGTGCCGGCCGTCGACGGTGACCATGTCGCCCAGCCGGATCGAGCGGTCGAGCAGGATCGTGAAGCCGGCGATGTAGTTGCTCGCGAGCTTCTGCAGGCCGAGCCCGATGCCGACGCCGAGCGCGCCGCCGAACACCGAGAGCAGCGTGAGGTCGATTCCCACCGCCTGGAGCGCGATCAGCAGCGCGACGACGATCAGCAGCGCCTTGATCGATTTCGCGAGGACGACGCGCAGGTTGGCGTTGAGCGCCGTCGCGCCGGCGAGCCGCTGCTCGATGAGACCGGACACCCAGAGGGTCGCCGCGATCGTCACCAGCACGACGACGATCCCCTTGGCGATCTCTAGCACCGACACGCGGCTCTTGCCGATGGAGAGCTGCATCGCGTCGAGCTCGGCGCCGATCTGCGGCAGGACGCCGAAGAAGTAGAGAACCACGAACCCCCAGATCGCGAAGGCGATCGCGCGCTCCGACGTGGTCATCCACGCGGCGTTGCCGAACAGCCCGCGCAGCGCGTAGACGAAGAGCCGGATCAGCGCGAGCGCGACGACGAGCGGCAGCGCGATCGGCAGGAAGACCGGCGCTCGGAACTGCCGGAAGACCGCGAGCGACACGATGAGGAGCGTGAGGGCCACCAGCGGGAAGATGAGGCGGTTGATGCCGCCCAATCCGACGCGCACGGCCTCCGGCGCGGCGGCGCGCTGCAGGCGCACGCGGCGGTCCACCGCCCAGGCCGCCGTGAGACACGCCCCCGTGACCGCGAGCTCGATCCAGCCCGCCGGCGACACGAGCGCGGACTGCATCCGGTCGAGGTCGATGGCGAGGAGCATGAGCGGGAGTCTACTGGATCGGGTGCGCGGCCCGCGCGCCCGCTCAAGCGGAACGCTCGAGGATCGCCGCGAAGAATCCGTCGCAGCCGTGGCGGTGCGGAAGGAGCCGCAGATCGGCGCCGGTGTCGAGGGCAATGCCCGCGCGCGCGAGCTCCGCCGCGGCGTTGCCGCGCGCGAAGTTCGGATGCGACGCGAGGAAGCGCGCGACCACGGCGTCGTTCTCGTCGTCGAGCACGCTGCACGTCGCGTAGACGAGACGCCCGCCCGGCTTCACGAGCGTGGCCGCCGCGGCGAGGATCGTCTCCTGCTTGCGCGCGAGCTCGGCGACGGCGGACTCGGGCTGCCGCCATTTGAGATCCGGATTCCGCCGCAGCGTGCCGAATCCGGTGCACGGCGCGTCGACGAGCACCCGATCGAGCTTGCCGGCGAGGCGGCGGATCCTGGCGTCGCGCTCGCCCCCGAGCTGCTGCGGATGGACGTTGGAGAGGCCGGAGCGCGCGAGGCGCGGCTTCAGGTTCGCGAGCCGCTTCGCCGAGACGTCGAAGGCATAGAGACGGCCCTGCGAGCGCATCAGCGCGCCCAGGAGCAGCGTCTTGCCGCCTGCCCCCGCGCAGAAGTCCGCGACCATCTCGCTGCGTCGTGGGGCGACCAGGTAGCCGACGAGCTGGCTTCCCTCGTCCTGCACCTCGAGCACGCCCGCTGCGACGAGCGGGTGCCGCGCGAGCGACGGCCGTCCTGCGAGACGCAACCCAAGCGGCGAATAGGGCGTCGCCGTCGCGTCGAGGCCCGACGCCGCGAGCGCGGCGCGTGCCGCGTCGCGCGTCGATTTGAGCGGATTCACGCGCAGGTCGAGCGGCGCCGGCGCGAGCCACGCGCGCGCGAGCTCCGCGCGCTCGGCGTCACCCAGCGAAGCGCCGAGCTTGTCCCACAGCCAGTCCGGCAGGTCGGCCGCAACCGCGGGGGCGAGCCCGTCGGTGTGCCGGGACTTGAACGCGGCGAGCCACGCCGCATCGCCAGGCGCCACGAGCGGCGCGATCTCGCGCACGCTGTAGCCCAACTCGCGCACGACGACTGCGAGCGCGAGCCTCGCGGCGTCGCCGGTCTCGGCCTGCGCCTCGAGCGACCGCCGGCGGCGGAGCCAGGCGAACACGGCATCGGAGATGAGCGCGCGGTCGTGCTGGCCCATCGCCGGATGGCGGCGGAAGAACTGGCGCAGGAGCGAGTCGGCCGGCGCCGCGAGCGGGCGCAGCTCCGCGATCGCGGCCGCGATGCCGGCGAGCTGGTTCGCTCGCAGCGTCATTGCGCGGCGAAGTCCGCGTCGGTGCGGATCGACTCGAGCCGCGCCTCGAACGTGCCGCGCGCTCCGGTGTAGCGGATCTTCACCGGAATGAAGTGAAGCGACGGCGCGAGCCAGACGTAGCCGTCGCCCCGGCCATCCTCGCCCGTCCGGTGCCAGCGGACCGTGTCGATCTCGCCCTGGCCCCACTCGATCCGCTCGTCGCCCTCGCGCGTGATCGTGTAGCGCGCGACGCGCCGCGTCGTTGCCACGCTGAAGGCCACCTCGCGCCCGCTCGGCGGCGAGAAGTAGTACTGCCACATGATCGCGAGCCAGTCGAAGGTCGGGATGTCGAGCGCGGCGACCTTGAGGTCGTTCAGCGTCACGATGCCCGCTTCCCAGTCGAACACGGCGATTTCGCGCCGCTCGGGCCGCGTGCGCTCGAAGGTGAACGCGTAGGGCTGCAGGCCCGCGGCCGTGATCGACCCGCGGCTTTCGACGTGGCCCTGGCCCGGATAGAACAGCGCCGCAAGTCCGCGTAACTCTCCGACGCTCGAGATCCGGTACTGGTTGCCCGAGTGCTCGAAGCGATAGGTCGCATCGCCGATCATGAATCCCTGCGTGCCGAGGAACCCTTTGTAGACGAGGTCGACGCGCGGGGGCAGCGTCTTCTCCGACGGTTCGGGCGGGACCGGCGTGGGCACAGCCGCGACCTCGACGGGGACCGCGGGCGGCTCGGGACCGGCCGCGATCGCCTCGGGCGTGGGATCGGTGAGTGTCGGAAGCTCGGGTCCCGCCGCGATCGCGTCGGGCGTGGGATCGATGAGCGTCGGCCTCGCCGGTGTCGCGATCGAATGCGTGGACGCCCGGGCGCGCCGCGGCTTCGGCTTCGCTTTCGGCGTGACGGCCGAGGGCTTCGGGGGCGGCGGCAGCTCGGTGATCGTCGCCACGAGCGGCAGCGACTCGGGCGCCGTCGGGAGCTCGATGGGCCATTGGGTGAACGCCACGTGCACCGCGATCGAGGCCACGAGCGCGAGCACGAATCCGCGACGCGCGGGTGACGGCCCCGGCGCATCCTCGCGGATCGGCAGGGCGCCCACGGAAATCGCAGTAGCGGGCGAGCTCACGTCGCGCTGGCGGAGGAGGGCGGCGGTCGCGTCGCGTGCTCCGTCGGCGCCGCTGTTGCCGGCACCACGAACGCTGCATCGGGCAAGGATTGACCCTTGACGCGGACGCGCCGTCCTTCGATGACGACGCGGCCTTCGCAGAACGCGCGGACCGCCATCGGCAGCACGCGGTGCTCGACCTCGAGCACGCGCGCCGCCAGCGTTTCGGGATCGTCGTCGTCGCGGACGGCCACCGCGCCCTGCGCGACGATCGGTCCGTGGTCGACGTCGTCGGTGACGAAGTGGACCGTGCAGCCGTGCACGCGGACGCCGTCGGCCAGCGCGCGGCGGTGCGTGTCGAGCCCCGGGTACGCGGGCAGGAGCGCCGGATGCACGTTCAGCATCCGTCCCTCGAAGCGCCGCACGAACGCCGGTCCCAGCACGCGCATGAATCCGGCGAGGACGATCAAATCGGGTTCGCTCGCCTCGATCGCGTCGGCGAGCGCCGCGTCGAATGCGGCGCGCTCGGCGAAGGCGCGATGGTCGACGACTTCGGCCGCGACGCCGTGCTCTGCGGCGAGAGCGAGCCCTCCCGCCTCGGGGCGATTGCTGATGACCGCGACGACGGTGCCGCCAAGCTCGCCGCGCCGCTCCGCCTCGAGCAGCGCCGCGAGGTTCGACCCGCGGCCGGAGATGAGAACCGTGACCCGCGGGATCGCCATCGCCGGCTCGCTCCTCGGACTCACACGACGACGGTGGCCGGCACTCCGTCCTGGCGCGGCACCACGGCCCCGATGCGGTGCACGGTCTCGCCGGCGGCGGTGAGGATCGCTAGGGCTCGCTCCGCGTCGCCGGGGGCGACGACGAGGATCATCCCGATCCCGCAGTTGAAGACGCGATGCATCTCGCCGTCGGCGACGCCGCCCGCGCGCTGCAGCCAGTCGAAGATTCCGGGTCGCGGCCAGGCGCCGCGATCGACGCGCGCACCGACGGTGTCCGGGAACATCCGGTGCGTGTTCTCGACGAGGCCGCCGCCGGTGATATGTGCCATCCCTTTCACCTCGACCTCGCGCAGCAGCGCAAGGACCGGCTTCACGTAGATGCGCGTCGGCGCGAGCAGCGCGTCGCCGAGCGTGCCGGACGCCGAAAGTCCTGGCACCGGCGCGCGCAGGTCGGCGCCCGAGACCTCGAGGATCCGCCGTATCAGCGAGAATCCGTTGGAGTGCGGGCCGCTCGACGCGAGGCCGAGCAGCACGTCGCCCGCGGCGATGCCGCGGCCGTCGATCGCCTTCGACTTCTCGACGACGCCGACCGCGAATCCCGCGAGATCGTATTCCCCCGGCGGGAACGCGTTCGGGTGCTCGGCCGTCTCGCCGCCTATGAGCGCGCAGCCGGCCTGCTCGCAGCCCGCGGCGATCCCCTTGACGACGTCCGTCGCCACCGCCACTTCGAGCCTCTCGCACACGTAGTAGTCGAGGAAGAACAGCGGCTCCGCTCCCTGGACCAGGATGTCGTTGACGCTCATCGCGACCAAGTCGATGCCGATCGTGTCGTGCCGGCCGAGCGCGAAGGCGATCTTGAGCTTCGTGCCCACGCCGTCGGTGCCGGCGACGAGCACGGGCTCGCGGTAGCGCTTCGGCAGCTCGACCAGCGCGCCGAAGCCGCCGACGCCGGCGAGGACTTCGGGGCGGAGCGTGCGCCGGGCGAAGGGCTTGATCCGTTCGACGAGCGCATCGCCTGCGTCGATGTCGACGCCGGCGTCGCGATAGGACAACGGACGCGTGGGCGCGGAAGCGGAGGACGTCATCGGCCGAAGGAAGCGCAGGGCGGCGTGGCGCCGCGTGAATCGGGCCGGCGGCTCGATGGCGCGGATTGAGCGTCCGCCGAGCGCCGCGGTAAAGTGCAGGGTTGGCCGATTTTACCGGAATCGCCGCGCCGGTCCGTGCGGAGCTCCCGCCACCCGGCGCCGCCGCGTCCCATGGAACAGCTCGTCTTCGATCTCGCGCCTCCCGAACCGCCTTCGTTCGCGAATTTCCTTCCGGGGCGCAATGCCGAGGCGATCGCGGCGCTCGTCGGGTTCGCTGCGAGCGAGGCGTCCACCACGGGGCTCCTGCTGTGGGGGATGCCGGGCGCCGGCAAGACGCACCTCCTGCGCGCGTGCGTCGCCGCGGCGACGGCGCGAGGCGCGGCGGCGACCTATCTCGCGGACCCGGGCACGCTCGCCGCGACCGATGCGGACATCCTGGGCGATCTCGCGCTCGTCGCGGTCGACGCCCTCGATGCCGCGGGCTCCGATGCCCAGGCGCGGCTGTTCACGGTGTTCAACCGTCTCCACGCGGGCGGGCGGCATTTCATCGGGGCGTCGCGCGCGCCCCTCGCGTCGCTAAGGCTGCGCGACGACCTCCGCAGCCGGCTCGGCTGGGGGCTCGTCCACGAGCTTTTGCCGCTCACCGACGACGACAAGCCGGCCGCGCTGTCGGCGTACGCGCGGCGGCGCGGCTTCGCGATTCCGGACGAGGTGATCCGCTATCTCCTCGCCCACGGGCGCCGCGACATGCCGACGCTGATCGGGGCGCTGGCCGCGCTCGACCGGCACTCGCTCGCGCAGAGGCGCCCGATCACGGTGCCGATGATGCGCGAGTGGCTGCAGCGCGACGTCGGCCTGCGGTGACCGGTCGTCCGCAGTTAATGGTAATAAAAACAAAAGCTTAATTCATCCACGCGGCCGCGGGCCGTTGCGGAGGGTGTCAACCCGCCACGGCCGTTGTGCGTTAAGGGCGACGACACGCACTTGTGTCGATCCCCAATCCAACCACGAAAGACCGCAACGATGAGCAGACTCCTCACGGCCCTGATCGCAGGCGCGTTCGCGATGACGGCCGCCGCGCAATCGACCGCCCCGGCAGCCGCACCGAGCAGCCCTCCCGCTGCATCGAGCGCGGCGGCCAAGGCCCCCGAATCGACCAAAGTCGCCGACGCCGGCAAGTCGACGTCGACGACCAAGAAGTCGAAATCCAGCAAGAAGAAAAAGAAGCCGGCGACCCACGCGGCCGCGACTTCGAGCGCCCCCGCCAAGTAAGCGCTCGCGGGTTGCATTCCAGGTGCGAAGTCTTTATGATTCCAAGGCTATTTTGGACTTAAGCCATCGCGCGCGGTTCGCGATCCGAGCCGAAGTCAGCGCCATTCCAACCACAGAGGAACCGAGATGAACAAACTGTTGATCGGGCTCATCGCCGGCACGTTCGCCGCGACCGTCTGGGCGCAAGGCACGATGCCCGGCGAGACGCCCAAGGACAAGTCGAAGCAGAAGGAAGTGCAGTCCGTGACGAGTGGTTCCACGGAGACCGCCGAGCGCAAGGCGCAGGAAGCCGCCGGTGTCAAGGCGGCCAAGGAGTCGAAGCACACGCAGAAGGCGCTGCCGACGAAGGCCGACAAGCGGCAGGCCGTCGATTCGACGACCGCCGGGAGCACGACGACGGCCGGCAACCGGGCGCAGGAACAGGCGGGCGTCCAGGCGGCCAAGGAGTCGAAGCACACGCAGAAGGCGCTGCCGACGAAGGAAGCCAAGCGGCAAGCCGTCGACTCGACGACCAAGAAGGAAGCGAGCCCATAACTCGCCGTCGCTCGGACCGAAGGGCAGGGGCCGCAAGGTACCCTGCCTTTTTCTTTTCGGGCGCCCGACGGCACGTTCCGCCGATCGATCATGCGTGAACCTGAATCCCTGCGTCCCCGGGCCACCGTGGCGACCATCGTCGCCCGCGACGGGCGCTATCTGCTGGTCGAGGAGGAGACGCCCGCCGGCGTCCGCATCAACCAGCCGGCGGGGCATCTCGAATCGGGCGAGACGCTGGTCGCGGGCGCCGCGCGCGAGACGCTCGAGGAGAGCGGGTATCGGGTCGCGCCGACCGCGCTCGTCGGCATTTACCGGTGGCAATCGCCCGAATCGCGCGAGACGTTCATCCGGTTCGCGTTCGCCGCCGAGATCGTCGCCCACGAGGCCGGACGTCCGCTCGACGAAGGCATCCTGCGTGCGCTGTGGCTGCCCTACGACGAGCTCGCCGCGCTCCGCGCCCGCCACCGCAGCCCGCTCGTCATGCGCTGCGTCGACGACTACGTCGCTGGCGTCCGGCGGCCGCTCGACCTCGTGACGGAGCTGTGATGCCGCGCCGGTCCCGCGTCGTCGTCGGCATGTCGGGCGGCGTCGACTCGTCGGTTGCCGCATGGCTGCTGAAGCAAGAAGGCTACGAGGTCGTCGGCCTGTTCATGAAGAACTGGGAGGACGACGACACGGACGAGTACTGCACGTCGCGCGCGGACCTGGTCGACGCGGCGGCCGTGGCCGACGTCATCGGCATCGAGCTCGAGGCGGTGAACTTCGCGCGCGAGTACCGCGAGCGCGTGTTCGCGCATTTCCTGCGCGAGTACGAAGCGGGCCGCACACCGAACCCGGATGTGCTCTGCAACAGCGAGATCAAGTTCCGCGCCTTTCTCGATCACGCGCGCGCGCTCGGCGCCGAACGGATCGCGACGGGGCATTACGCGCGGCTGCGGAGCGCGGGGCAGGGCGTCGAGCTCCTGAAGGCTGCCGATGCCACCAAGGACCAGAGCTATTTCCTGCACCAGCTCACGCAGGAGCAGCTCGCGCCGGTCATGTTCCCGCTGGGCGAGATCGCGAAGCACGAGGTGCGCGCGATCGCGAAGCGCGAGGGTATCCCGACCTGGGCGAAGAAGGATTCGACCGGGATCTGCTTCATCGGTGAGCGGCCCTTTCGCGATTTCCTCGCGAAGTACCTGCCGCGCGTGCCCGGTCCGATCGAAACGCCCGACGGGACCGTCGTCGGCCGTCATCACGGGGTGGCCTACTACACGCTCGGGCAGCGGCAAGGCCTGGGCGTTGGCGGAACGAAGACGGGCGGCGAACTGCCGTGGTTCGTCGCCGGCAAGGATCGCGCGCGCAACGCGCTGATCGTCGTCCAGGGGCACGACGATGCGCGCCTGCACCGTCGCGACGTCGAGGCCCAGGAGCTGCACTGGATCGCGGACACGCCGCCCGCGGCGGACACGCTCAGGCACCTCGGCGCGAAGACGCGCTACCGGATGCCGGATGCGCCGTGCCGCGTCGAGCTCGCGGGACGCGATCGTTGCCGTGCGACGTTCGAGGCGCCGCAATGGGCGCCCACGCCCGGCCAGTATCTCGTGCTCTACGACGGCGACGTGTGCCTCGGCGGTGGCGTGATCACGGCGCCGGTCACGGCCGACGCCGCGCTCGCCGACGCCTCCTGACGCATCGGAGCCAACAGGCTCATACTGCGCACTCCCGACGCGGGACCGCCCGCGCCCGGAGCCGATCGCCAACGGGAGGTTCGCGATGGCCGTCCGTGGGACCTACGCTTCCGCGCCGAAGCGCCATTCGGAACCCGCGATCGACGCGCTCGTTCGCGCCGGGCTCGACACGCTGGAGTTCGGGTTCGCGATCTTCGACCACGAGCTGAGGCTCGTCGCCTGCAACGAGGCGTTCCGCACGCTGCGGGGCTACCCGCCGGCGCTGTGCAAGCCCGGCACCGAGATCGTCGAGTTCTACCGGTACAACGCGCGGCGCGGCGACTACGGTCCCGGCGACGTCGAGCTGCAGGCGCAGTCGCGGCTCGTCCGCGTTCGCGCGCGCCAGCCGCACGAGCTCGAGTACACGACCGCCGACGGGCAGGTCCTGCTCGTGCGCTACGCGCCGATCGACCACGGCGGCCTGGTGCTGAGCTACGCGGACATCACTGCGCGGAAACAGGCGGAGTCGCAGGCAAGGCAGCGGGAGGCGGAGCTTGCGATTGCGCTCGACAACATGCCCGGAGCGCTCGTCTACACGGACGAGGCGCTCGACATCGTCGTCTGCAACGACCGCTTCGCCGAGATGTATCCGGTGCCGAAGAGCCTGCTGCGCCGAGGGCGCCCGTATCCCGATTTCCTGCGGCATCTGGCGGAAAACGGATATTACGGACCCGGCGATGTCGACGCGCTCGTCGCGCGCCGCGTCGAGAGCCTGCGTCATCCTTCCGGCGAAACGTTCGAGGACCGCGCGCCGGACGGTCGCG
Source organism: uncultured beta proteobacterium (assembly GCA_963734055.1). Lineage (GTDB taxonomy): Bacteria > Pseudomonadota > Gammaproteobacteria > Burkholderiales > Casimicrobiaceae > CAIWHR01. Next base: position 153,396 of record CAVTFQ010000006.1, on the reverse strand, counting down.
TCTTCGAGGTGTACCGGCGGCGCGCGGGCGACGGCGGCACCGTGACGGCGATCACCGACGTCACCAGCCTCAAGCGAGCCGAGGAGAACCTCGCACGCAAGGAAGGCGAGCTCAGCATCGCGCTCGACAACATGCCGGGCGCGCTCGTCTACACCGACGCCGCGCTCGGTATCGTCGTTTGCAACGATCGGTTTGCCGAGATGTATCCGGTTCCCCGCGGGTTGCTGCGGCCGGGACAACCTTACCTGGCGTTTCTCCGCCATCTTGCCGAGAGCGGGTATTACGGCGAGGTCGACGTCGACGCGGAAGTTGCGCGACGGATCGAGAGCCTGCGCAATCCCACCGGCCAATCGTTCGAGGACCGGACCCCCGACGGCCGGACTTATCGAGTGGGGCGTCGTCGCGTAGCCTCCGGCGGCACGGTGACGGTCATGACCGACGTCACCGAGCTCAAGGAGGCGGAGGCACGACTGCTCGAGGCGGTTGCGCGCGCGGAGGAAGCGAGCCGGCGGGTCGGCGAGCAGAACCGCATGCTGGAGTCGCTGTCGGTCAAGCTGTCGAAGTACCTTTCGCCGCAGCTCTACCGCTCGATCTTCAGCGGCGAGAAAACGGCCGAGGTCGCCGCGCAGCGCAAGAAGCTGACGATCTTCTTCTCGGACATCGCGGGCTTCACCGAGACGACCGACATGCTCGAGTCGGAGGAGCTCACGAGCCTCCTCAACCAATACCTGCGCGAGATGTCGGCGATCGCGCTCGAGCACGGCGCGACGATCGACAAGTTCATCGGCGATGCGATCATGCTGTTCTTCGGCGACCCGGAGACGCGCGGCGCGCGGGACGATGCGATCGCCTGCGTGAAGATGGCGATCGCCATGCAGCAGCGGATGCGCGACCTCCAGGCCGAGTGGCGCGAGCGCGGCCAGGAGCACGTATTCCAGCTCCGCATCGGCATCAACACGGGGTTCTGCACCGTCGGCAACTTCGGCAGCGCCGAGCGGGTCGACTACACGATCATCGGCAACGAGGTGAATCTCGCGTCGCGGCTGCAGTCGCACGCCGACCTGGGCGGCATCCTGCTCGCGCACGAGACCTACTCGCTCGTGAAGGACGTCGTCCTGACCGAGGAGACGGGCACGCTGACGGTCAAGGGATTCCCGCGGCCGGTGCGGACGCACCGCGTCGTGGGCCTCTACGACGAGGCCGGCGCTCAGGGACGCGTGATCCGCCAGGAGCAGGACGGCTTCCTGCTCGTCATCGATCAGCGCAAGCTCACGGGCAAGAGCCGCGCCGAGGCCGTGAAAGCGCTGCAGGAAGCCGCAGGACGGCTGGGTGCGCCGACCGCCGACGCCGGCCCGGACGGCGGTCCGCCGGAATGCGGCACGCCCGACTGGTAGAAGACCGGTCATGAGGATCGACCGTGCGCGCGCCACGATCGGGCGCGTCTTCTTTCAGCGCTGCTTCTACCTCTTCATCGCCGTGCTGCTCCTGGTCGCGGGGGCGCCCCTCGTCGAGCCGACGGCCGGCGGTCGGCTCGCGCTCAACATCGTCAACGTGCTCATCGTCGTCGCCGCGGCGGCGGCCGTCGGTCGCTCGGTGCTGTCGTTCGTCATCGTGCTGCTCTTGGGCGCGCCGGCGCTCGGGCTGCAGTGGCTGGCGCTGACGGGGGGCGGCACGGAGGTGCTCGTGCTGTCGTGGTGCTTCGGCGCCGCCTTGTACGCAGCGACGCTCTCCTACCTGCTCTCGTACGTCTTCCGCCGCGACGTGATGACGGCGGACAAGCTGTGGGGGGCGGCGGCGGCCTACCTGATGATCGGCGTGCTCTGGGCCTACGGCTACGCGCTGATCGAGCACTTCTATCCGCGCTCCTTCGCCATCGGAGGAACCGCCGCCGATCTCACGATGCCCGAGTTCGTCTACTTCAGCTTCACGGTGCTGACCAGCACCGGATTCGGCGACCTCACGCCGCTCACGCGCCAGGCGCGGTCGCTGTGCGTCGTCGAGCAGATCACCGGTGCCTTGTTCCTCGCGATCCTGATCGCGCGCCTCGCCGGCGTGTACCCGCCCCGCGCAGCCCGGGACTAGGCCCTAGATGTGAACATTCAAGACGTAGTTTCTGCGATGCATGAATGCCGTGCAGTCGTCATTCCCGCGAACAGCCTGCTCTCGGGGGGTAATCGGGGGCGGGAATCCAAGTGACTTTGGGTCATCGCAGGCGACAGCCCCACGTCGCTGGGTCCCCGCGTCCGCGGGGACGACGGAGAATGCATGCGACCGGCGCATACGTCGTGAGTACAACGTGTCGAAGATCGACAACTAACTAGAGGACGCGGCGTCCCCCGCGGACGGTGCTTAGAAGGGAATGTCGTCGTCGAAGTCGTCGGTCTTCGGCTTCGCGCCGCCGCCGCCTTTCGGGCCAGTCCCGCTCCTCGCTGCAGTACCGCCCGCGGAGCCGAACTCGACGTCGCCGCCCGCCGGGGCGCTGCCACTGCCTCCTCCGCCGCCGCCTTCACGCGAGCCGAGGAGCTGCATCTCCTCGGCGATGATCTCGGTCGTGTAGCGGTCCTGCCCTTCCTTGTCCTGCCACTTGCGCGTCTTGAGCCGGCCCTCGACGTAGACCGGGCGGCCCTTCTTCAGATATTCGCCCGCGATTTCCGCGAGGCGGTCGTAGAAGACGACGCGGTGCCATTCGGTCTCTTCCTTCTTCTCGCCGCTCGCCTTGTCCTTCCACTGGCGCGAAGTCGCGACGGTGATGTTGCAGATCGCGGCGCCGCTCGTCGAGTAGCGAGTCTCGGGATCGCGACCGAGGTTGCCGACCAGAATCACCTTGTTCACCGAAGCCATTTCACGTGTCTCCCATCGAATAGGTACCTTGATTGTAGAGGGGCGGCGCGGACATCGTCGCGCTCGCTGCGAGCCAGAGTGCCGTGAGGATGAGGCAGAAGCCGAACACGGCGGTCGGTCCGTGATGCTGCGACAGCCAGCCGCCGCCGGCGGCGCCGACGAACGTGCCCAGGAACTGGACGCTCGAGTAGATGCCGACCGCGGTGCCCTTGGCGGCCGGAGGCGCGAACTTCGAGACGAGGGAGGGGAGCGTCGCCTCGAGCAGGTTGAACGCCGTGAAGAACACGACGAGCGCGCCGATCGTAAGCGCGAGCGACGCCCCGGCGATTGCGAGGAGGGCCTGGCCCACGAACAGCACGGCGATCGCGCCCATGAATATCGGCTTGGCGCGCCGCTGCCGGTCGGCGTTCATCATGGCCGGAACCATGAGCACAATCGAAGCCGCGAGGACGGACAGGTAGACGATCCACAGACGCGTGACCGGAATACCTTCGTCGCGCAGCATGAACGGGACCTGCACGAACAGCGCCATGAGTCCCGCGTGGAGCGCGAAGATTCCGTAGTTGAGGCGAAGGAGCTGGCCGTCGGCCAGCACCTGCCGCCACTGTGCGGGCGTGTCGTGGCGCAAAGCGCCGGCGGGAACGTCCGGCACCGTGAGCTTGTAGAGCGCGATGGCGGCAAGCGCCAGCACGCCGGTCAGCGCGAAGATCCCGGGCACGCCGATGATCCCGGTCAGCGCAGGACCGAGGACCAGCGACAGCGCGAAGGTCGCGCCGATGCTCATGCCGATGACGGCCATCGCCCGGGTACGGACCTCGTCGCGCGTGAGGTCCGCCGCCAGCGCGATGACGGCGGCCGAGATCGCGCCGGCACCCTGCACGGTGCGTCCGACGATCGTCCAGGCGATCGTCGGCGCCCAGGCAGCGACGAAGCTGCCGAGCGCGAAGATCACGAGGCCGCCGGCGATGACGGGCGTCCGGCCCCAGCGGTCCGAGGCCCAGCCGAAGGGGATCTGCAGCACGGCCTGCGTGAGCCCGTACGCGCCGAGCGCAATCCCGATGAGCGTGTGGTCCCGCCCGCCCGGCAGGGTTTCCGCATACAGCGCGAACACGGGCAGCACGATGAACATGCCGAACATGCGCAGCCCGAAGATGCCGGCGAGGCCGGCCGTCGCCTGGCGCTCCGCAGGCGTCATCCGCGGCCGCGAGAGGGGCTTACCGCCGGCGGCGGGAACGGAGTCCGGATCGTGCGGCATGGGCATTATCCGCGCGCGAAGGGGCGGACGAAAAGCAAGGCAAAGACGGAACCGAAAGCGATTGGAAGCGAACTGCGAATTGGCGGTATAGTAGCAGGTTGCCCCGCGTTCCGGCATGAGACGGATGGCCTACTCAGGGCCGAGTCGCGCGCCCGCGGGATGGAACCGATCGATCAGGCGAGACTCGACGCAGCATGGAATACATCCGCATCCGCGGCGCGCGCACGCACAACCTCAAGAACATCAACCTCGAGCTGCCGCGGCACCGGCTGATCGTGGTCACGGGGCTGTCCGGCTCCGGCAAGAGCTCGCTCGCGTTCGACACGCTTTACGCCGAGGGGCAGCGCCGCTACGTCGAGTCGCTCTCTGCATACGCGCGCCAGTTCCTGCAGCTGATGGAGAAGCCCGACGTCGACCTGATCGAGGGCCTGTCGCCCGCGATCTCGATCGAGCAGAAGGCGACCTCGCACAATCCGCGGTCGACGGTCGGCACCGTCACCGAGATCCACGACTACCTGCGGCTGCTCTACGCGCGGGTCGGCGACCCGTACTGCCCCGACCATCCGGAGCAGAAGCTCGCCGCGATGACGATCTCGCAGATGGTCGACGCGACGCTCGCGCTGCCCGAGGACACGAAGCTCATGATCCTCGCGCCCGTCGTCGTGAACCGCAAGGGCGAGCAGCTCGAGCTCATGGTCGAGCTCCGCGCCAAGGGCTTCGTCCGCGTGCGCGTCGACGGCAAGGTCCACGAGATCGACGCGGTGCCGAGGCTCGCGAAGAACACCAAGCACACGGTCGAGGTCGTCGTCGACCGGCTCAAGCTCCGGCCGGACCTGAAGCAGCGGCTCGCGGAATCGTTCGAGACCGCGCTGCGGGCGGGCGACGGGCGCGCGATCGTGGTCGAGATGGACAAGGACAACGCCGCGGACGCGGAGCATCTCTACTCCGCGAAGTTCGCGTGCCCGATCTGCAACTATTCGCTGTCCGAGCTCGAGCCGCGGCTGTTCTCGTTCAACAGCCCGATGGGGGCGTGCCCGCGCTGCGACGGGCTCGGGTCGATCAGCTTCTTCGATCCCAAGCGCGTCGTCGCGTTCCCGCAGCTCTCGCTCGCGTCCGGAGCGATCAAGGGGTGGGACCGGCGCAACCAGTTCTATTTCCAGTTGCTCGGGAGCCTCGCCAAGCACGCGGGCTTCGACCTCGAGCGTCCGTTCGCCCGGCTGCCCGAGCGCGTCCAGCAGCTCGTGCTCTACGGCAGCGGCGACGAGCCGATCCCGTTCGCCTACCTGTCGGAGCGCGGCCGGCCGATGGTGCGCGAGCATCCTTTCGAGGGGATCATCCCCAACCTCGAGCGCCGCTACCGCGAGACCGACTCCGTGATGGTCCGCGAGGAGCTCGCGAAGTACCTGAATTCGAAGCCGTGCCCCGACTGCGGCGGCACGCGCCTCCGGCGCGAGGCGCGCTTCGTCAAGGTCGGCAACGGCGACAGCGCTCGGGCGATCTACGAAGTGTCGGGGCTCGCGCTCAAGGACGCGGCCGAGTACTTCGGCGCGCTGTCGCTCGAAGGCCAGAAGCACGCGATCGCCGAGAAGATCGTCAAGGAGATCGTGAGCCGGCTCGCGTTCCTGAACAACGTCGGCCTCGACTACCTGTCGCTCGACCGCTCGGCCGAGACGCTGTCGGGCGGCGAGTCGCAGCGGATCCGGCTCGCCTCGCAGATCGGCTCGGGCCTGACCGGCGTCATGTACGTGCTGGACGAGCCGTCGATCGGCCTCCACCAGCGCGACAACGACCGGCTGCTCGCGACGTTGAAGCACCTGCGCGATCTCGGCAACAGCGTGATCGTCGTCGAGCACGACCACGACGCGATCTGCGCCGCCGACTACATCGTCGACATGGGGCCGGGCGCCGGCGAGCACGGTGGGCAGATCGTCGCGCAGGGAACGCCCGAGGAGATCCGGCTCGCGACGCAGTCCCTGACCGGCCAGTACCTCGCGGGCCACCGGCAGATCCCGATGCCCGCGCGCCGCCTGCGCGTGGACCCGGAACGGATGCTCACGGTCACCGGCGCCGCCGGCAACAATCTGCGCGAAGTCACGCTCAAGCTGCCGGTCGGCCTGTTCGTCTGCGTGACGGGCGTCTCGGGCTCGGGCAAGTCGACGCTGATCAACGACACGCTCTACCACGCGATCGCGCGTCATCTCTACGGCAGCACGATCGAGCCGGCGCCGTTTCACGAGATGCACGGGCTCGAGTTCTTCGACAAGGTGATCAGCGTCGACCAGAGCCCGATCGGCCGCACGCCGCGGTCGAACCCCGCGACCTACACCGGGCTCTTCACGCCGATCCGCGAATTGTTCGCGCAGGTGAAGGAAGCGCGCGAGCGCGGCTACGGCCCGGGCCGCTTTTCGTTCAACGTGAAGGGCGGGCGCTGCGAGGCCTGCCAGGGCGACGGGCTGATCAAGGTCGAGATGCACTTCCTGCCCGACGTCTACGTGCCGTGCGACGTCTGCCACGGGCAGCGCTACAACCGCGAGACGCTCGAGATCCGCTACAAGGATCGCAACATCCACGAAGTGCTCGCGATGACGGTCGAGCAGGCCTATGCGTTCTTCGAGCCGGTGCCGGCGGTCGCGCGCAAGCTCGCGACGCTGCTCGACGTGGGCCTCGGCTACATCACGCTCGGGCAGTCGGCGACGACGCTCTCCGGCGGCGAGGCGCAGCGGGTGAAGCTCGCGCTCGAGCTCTCGAAGCGCGACACCGGACGGACGCTCTACATCCTCGACGAGCCGACCACCGGCCTGCACTTCCACGACATCGAGATGCTGCTCACGGTGCTGCACCGGCTGCGCGACCATGGCAACACCGTCGTCGTGATCGAGCACAATCTCGACGTGCTGAAGACTGCCGACTGGATCATCGATCTCGGCCCGGAAGGCGGCGGCGGGGGCGGACGGATCATCGCCGAGGGCCCGCCCGAGGACATCGTCAAGGTCACTGCGAGCCACACGGGCCGCTACCTTCGTCCGGTGCTCGATGCGCATGCGGCGAGACGCGCGCGCGAGGCCGGCCCCGCGGCGGGCACACGCGACCGATCCGCGCGCGCCCGCAAGGTGTCGGGCGACCTGCTCTAGAAAACTAGGGTCAGACCCCACTTTCCAAACTTTTCGCGCTCAGACACGCCAAGCTCTATCACCTCGGGCATTCGCTCTGACGGTCGCGCGCAATACGCTGGCCAATGCCAACGCGGTACGCGACTGGCGTATCTACTGCCGATTTCGCCCAGAGCCTGATCGGCATCGCGCGCCCGCTGTACGTCGACGAGCCTTTCGGGATCGATTTGAAGGACACCGTCTATGCGCTCGACACCACGACCATCGACTCTGTGCCTGTCGGTGTTTCCGTGGGCACCGTTCCAGGACGACCAAAGCCGCGGTCCGGCTGCACACGTTGCTCGATCTGCGCGGCAACATCCCGACCTTCATCCATATCAGCGACGGCAAGATGCACGAGGTCAACATCCTCGATCAGCTGGTACCGGAGGCCAGGCGCGTTCTACATCATGGATCGAGGGTTTCCTCGACTTCGCGCGGGTGTACCGCTTCCACCTAGGCCGGCAACTTCTTCGTCACTCGCACCAAGTCCAATACTCAAAGCCCAACGCGATACTCGCACTTTCCAAAAAAAAGTAGGGTCAGACCCCACTTTTCATGAAGCACCCGCGCAACAAGACCGGTTTGCGGAAAGTAGGGTCTGACCCTACTTTTCAGGTCGTCATCCGCCGTCCCGATCGCACGCGGCTCGACGAGGAGGCGGCCGCGGTGATGGCCGTCCAGCTCGCGACGCTGCAGGCGACGCTGCCGGGCCTGCCGCATCCGCACACCGTCGAGGAAGATCGAGCGTGGATGCGCGGCAATTGCGAGCGGCTGTCCGTGTGGCTCGCCGTCGACGGCGACAACATCGTAGGTGTCGCTTCGCGCGACGGCGAATGGGTGCGCCAGCTCTACGTTGCGCCGGAGCGCACCGGGCAGGGCATCGGCCAGCGCCTGCTCGACGCGATGTTGTTGGAGGCGGCGGCGATTCGATCCCAGTCATCAAGCTCTGGACGTTCCAGCGCAACGCCGGCGCGCGCCGCTTCTACGAGCGCAACCGCTTCGTCGCCGTCGAGTTCACCGACGGCAGCGCCAACGAGGAAGGCGAGCCGGACGTGCGGTACGAGCGGCCTGCTCGCAGGTGACCTCAGCCGGGCCGGCCCCGGCTGTTCGCAGATGCACCGACATGAGGCGCCCTTCCCGTGTTGATCCGTCCGCGCTCCTGAAATTGGTCGTCAATGAACATGCATTTTGGCCCCACGGTTCCTGCAGGACAGGGCGATAATTGCGGCTCCCCGAAATCCGGGAGCGGAGGCGATGTCCGGGTTTCCCGTCAACGCTTCGCTGGGTCCGGTGCATTGAAATCAAATGGGTCACGCATAGGAGTCATCGCATGAGATTTCGCAGGTTGTTCCATCTGTGCACAGCTGCGCCAATCGCGATGCTGTTGGCGGCTGCATCGGTTCATGCCCAGACGAAGCCCAACATCGTCGTGATCATGGGCGACGACATCGGCATGTGGAACATCGGTGCCTACCATCGGGGCATGATGGCGGGCCGTACGCCGAACCTCGACAAGATCGCCAAGGAGGGGATGCTGTTCACCGACTACTACGCCGAGGCGAGCTGCACGGCGGGCCGCGCGAACTTCATCACCGGCGAATTGCCGATCCGTACCGGCATGACTACGGTCGGCCAGGCGGGCGCGTCGGTCGGGCTGCCAGCGGAGGCGGTGACCATCGCTACGATTCTGAAGTCGATGGGCTACGCCACCGGACAGTTCGGCAAGAACCATCTCGGCGACAAGAACGAGTTCCTGCCGACCGTCCACGGCTTCGACGAGTTCTTCGGATATCTGTATCACCTCGATGCGATGGAGGACCCGGCGCATCCGAATTATCCGCAGAACCTGCTGAACGTCGTCGGCCCGCGCAACATGGTTCACAGCTGGGCGACCGACAAGGATGATCCCACCGAGATGCCGCGTTGGGGGAAGATCGGCAAGCAGCGAATCGAGGACGCCGGCACGCTCTATCCCAAGCGCATGGAGACGGTGGACGACGAGATCCGCGACTTCGCCGTCAGCTTCATGGAGCGATCGCAAAAAGCGGGCAAGCCCTTCTTCGTCTGGCTCAACCCGACCCGCATGCACATCGTTACGCATCTCTCGCCGAAATATGAAGCGACGCGGAATGCCGAGAACGGCTGGTCGGAAGAGGAAGCCGGCATGGCCCAGCTCGACGACGACGTCGGCCTGGTGATGAAGAAGTTGAAGGACATGGGAGTGGACGACAACACGATCGTTCTCTTCACCACCGACAACGGCACCGAGGTCTTCACTTGGCCCGATGGCGGCCAGACGCCGTTCGCGCAGTCGAAGGGAACGGTGCTCGAGGGTGGGTTCCGCGTGCCGGCGATCCTGCGCTGGCCCGGAAAAGTGCCGGCGGACTCGGTGCAGAACGGCATCTTCTCCGGCATGGACTGGCTGCCCACCTTCGTCGCCGCGGCCGGCAATCCGAACATCACCGAGGAATTGCTGAAGGGCAAGACGATCGGCGATCGGACCTACAAGAACCATCTGGACGGCTACAACCAATTGGCCGCCATCACCGGCAAAGGCCCGTCCGCGCGCCACGAGATTTTCTACTTGGGCGAGAGCACGGTCGGCGCGGTCCGCATCGACGATTACAAATTCCGTTTCATCGACCAGCCCGCCGGCTGGCTGGGCGAGAAGACTCATCCGGATGTGCCTTACATCACCAACCTGCGCCTCGATCCCTTCGAGCGCACGGGCTGGCCCAACAACGGGACGAAGGACGGGGCACAGCAGTATTTCGATTGGTTCAAGTACCAGTTCTGGCGGTTCGTGTTCGTGCAGCAGCTGATGGGCAAAGAGATCCAGACCTTCCTGGACTTCCCGCCGATGCAGCGCGGTGCGAGCTTCAACCTGGACGCTCTCAAGGCGGAGATGGCGAAGCGGATGGCCGAAGCCGAGGCGGCGGCAAAGGGCCCTGGGCAGTAACCGGAACGTCCCTCGCGACGGGCGGCCGGCATCGGCCGCCCGTTCGTATCGCGGAGGCCGGCACGAAACCGCGCCGCGCTGTTGTCGACCGGGAATCGAGACCACGGCGTCTTCGTTCTGATGACGATGACGTGAGAACGGAGGAGCATCGCGATGACACAGACACTGTCCACCGGCCGACGCCGCCTTTTCGTGAAGCTCGGCGCAATTGCGGGGATGGCGTTCCTCTCCGGCTGCGCCAGCACCACGCCGCCCCCGCCGGACGAGGATCAGCTACTGGCCGCCGGATTCAAAGTGGTCGTCGCGAAGACCGTGCAGCAGAAAGAGCATCTGCAAACCCTGCCGCCGGGCAAGATCACGGAATGGCAACGGACGGGCGTCCACTTCTTCGTCTACCCGGATGTGGCCAGGAGCCAGATCCTGGTCGGGACGGCAAAGGAGTATGCAGCCTACCGGCGCCTCCAGCCAAACGGCGGCGCCTCGCTCGCCCAGCAACAGGCCGGCGACATGGCGTCCTACAACAAGCAGGACACTGCCATCCAGAAATATACGGTCCGCGACCTGGCGGACCCTTACTATTTCTGGGACAGCTTCGATGGCCTCGGCCTCGGCCGGTGAGCTCAAGGCTGCGGCGGTCCCGCGGCACCGAAGGCTGCGTGGTACTACCAGCCGAGATCGGCCCAGCTCGCGCCTAGGAACGGGTCCGACAGGTCGCGCGCGGTCGCGTTCCGCATCACGTTGTCCTGCTTGCCGCGGTACGCGCTCGCTTCCCGGGCTGCCTGCTGGGGACCCGCCGCCCGGTGCTCGGGGTGATGCTGGACATAGGCGTCGTATTCGTTCGGGCCGCCGACGTAGACCTGGTTCTTGGCCGCATCCGGATAGATGAAGAGCTTCTTGCCGGTGCGTTGCATCGGCCGGATCTTGCCGGGAGGAAGGCCTCGCACCCAGTCCTCCTGAACCTTGTTGGTTGCGACGAGCACCTTGAAACCGGCATCGAGCAACTGCTTGTCGTCGATCGGCGGCGGGGCCGCCGCGCCGGCACCCGCCGCAATCGCCATCGTCGCCGCCAACGCGAGCCGCCTCGCAAGCCGCATGTCCACGAAATGCTTCATCGATCGGGCCCTGTCGCTCACGGATTGCCGAGGTAATCGCGCTTGCCGATCTCGATCCCGTTGTGGCGCAGGATGTCGTAGGCGGTCGTGACGTGAAAATAGAAATTCGGCAGGGCACGTCCGAGCAGGAATTGCATGCCTGTGAACCGCAGTTCCGTTTCGCCGCGCTTGATCACGATCTCCCGGTCCTCGCTCCCATCCACCTGTTCCGGCTTCACGGTCTGGATGAAGGCGACGGCCTTGGCGATGCGCGCCTTCAGGTCGGCGAGTGTCTTCTCGGTGTCCTCGTGCACCGGGATCTCCAGGCCGGCGAGCCGCGCCACCACGCCCTTGGCCGTATCGCAGGCAATCTGAACCTGGGACGTCAGGGGCAGCATGTCGGGAAACAGGCGAAAGTTGGGCAATACGGCGGAGTCGAGCTTCTTGGCATCGACATGCGCCTGCGCCTTGTCGAGGATATTGGACAGGTTGCCGAGCACCTTGACGAACTGCGGAACGCATGCCTGATACATGGAAATCTTCACGGGAATCCCTTGGCGGTTGAGGTTCTGTAGCCATCTATTCTAACTGCTGGCACGACCTTCATTGAGGCCGCCATGCCTTCGACTCAGCGGGAAGGCGCGGCGACCGTGAAGACGTCGACCGGCGCCGACTTGCCGCGAATGGCGACAGGGCCGAGCGCCTCCACTTCGATGCCAGCCGGAAGCCCTTCGCGCGTCGCGCGGTCGATCAGGATCGCGCGGCCCGCGACCTTCGTCTGCGTCTCGAGGCGCGCGGCCAGGTTCACCGTATCCCCGATACAGGTATAGGTCGCCCGCTCCTGGGTGCCGGTGTACCCGGCCACCATCTCGCCCGACGCGATGCCGATGCCGATCCGGATCGCCGGTTTGCCTGCCACCGTCCGCTCCGCGTTGAACAACTCGACGAGATCGATCATCTCGAGCGCCGTCCGCACCGCGCTCTCGGCGTGGCTCGGGAGCGGCAGCGGTGCGCCGAAAAGCGCCATCAGGCCGTCGCCGGCGATCTGGCTCACGACGCCGCCGTGACCGCCGATCGCGTCGAACATCAGTGTGTAATACGTGTTCAGCAGCTCGATCGTTTCCTCGGGCGGCTGCGACTCCAGCAGCGGCGTGAAGTCGCGGATGTCGGAGAAGAGCACCGACGCCTGGACGCGCTTCCCGCCGAGCGAGAATCCGGACTGCTGCAGGTCCTGCGCGACCTCGGGCGTCGCGAAGCGGCGCACGAGCTCCTTCTGCTGGTCGCGCAGGCGCTTCTTCTCCAAGCTCGCGCCGACACGCGCCTTCAGGAGCACGACGTTCACCGGCTTGGTCAGGTAGTCCTCGGCGCCGAGCTCGATCGAGCGCACGACATTGTCGAGGCCCTCGAGCGACGACGTGACCAGGACGGGCACGTCGCGCAGCGCGAGGTCGCGCTGGAGCTGCTCCAGCACCTCGAACCCGTTCATCTCGGGCATCTCGAGGTCGAGCAGCATCAGGTCGAAGGGCTCGCGGCGCAGCATGTCGAGCGCCATGCGGCCGTTCTCGGCCGTGGCCACGCGATGGCCCATGAGCTCCAGGTTGCGGGTCAGCAACAGCCGGTTGACCTTGTTGTCGTCGACGACGAGGAGCCGGGCGCCGCCGGTACCGGCCTCACGCACGATGCGACTCCGACAGCGTCGTCGCGACCCGGGCGTACTCGCCGGCGAGCGCGTCCAGGTAGGTGTCGCCGCCGGCGCGCGCCGAATCGAGTCCGCCGAGCTCGAGCTCTCTCGCCTTCGCCGCGAGCGCGGTCGCGCCGAACGTGTTGGCGTTCGACTTGAGCGAATGCGCGGTGCGACGGAACCGGTCGGAATCGCCGGCGATGAGCGCTTCGCGGAGGTCGTCGAGCATCCGAGGCGCCTCGGCGAGGAAGGTCGCGACAAGCTCGCGCACGAAGTCGGCGCCGGCCGTCGCCTCGAGCTCGCGCAGCGTTCCGGCGTCGATGGGGGAGACGTTCATCGCGGCGCTCCCGCCCGCGCGGGCACGCGCGACAACGCTTCGACCAGCCGCTCGACGCGGATCGGCTTCGTGAGGTAGTCGTCCATGCCGGCGGCGAGGCACATGTCGCGATCTCCCTGCATCGCGTTCGCCGTCATCGCCACGATCCGCGGCCGCTCGTCCTGCCCCCAGCGCGCGCAGATCCGGCGCGCCGCGTCGAGACCATCCATCTCGGGCATCTGGACGTCCATCAGCACGACGTCGTACGTCTGGCGCTGCACCGATTCGATGGCCTCGATGCCGTTCGACGCGAGGTCCGCCCGATAGCCCATCTGCTGCAGGATGCGGAGCGCGAGCTTCTGGTTCACGACGTTGTCCTCGGCGAGCAGGATGCGCAGCGGATGGCGCGCGGCCATCTCGGGGTCGATCCGCGCCGCGGCCGCGGCGACGGGAACCGGTTTCGCGTCGGTGTCGTGCGCGAGCAGCGAGACCAGCGTGTCGTGAAGATGCGACTGCCGGACCGGCTTGCCCAGGAACGCCTTGAACAGGCCTTCCTCGGCGCCGACCTCGCGCCGGCCGAGCGAGCTGAACAGGACAAGCGGCAGACCCGGCCGCTGCTCGCGGATCGCGCGGGCGAGCGCGACGCCGTCCATTTCCGGCATGTGCATGTCGAGGATCGCCAGGTCGAACGCACCGCGCTCGTCGAGCCAGCGCAGCGCTTCGTGCGCAGACGCCGTCGAGCGCGACGTCATACCCCACTTGGCCGTCTGCAGGTCCAGCACGCGGCGGTTGGTGGCGTTGTCGTCGACGACGAGCAGGCGCTTGCCCTCGAGCGCCGGCTGCGGGCCGATGAACTCGCGCCGACGCGCGGAGGGCAACTCGCCGATCGGCGCCACGATCGTGAACGAGAACGTGGAGCCCAGGCCCGTCCCGGCGCTCTCCGCCCACATCCGGCCGCCCATCAACTCGGCCAGCCGCTGGCTGATCGCCAGGCCGAGGCCGGTCCCGCCGTACTTGCGCGTCGTCGATGAGTCGGCCTGCGAGAACGACCGGAACAGCCGGCTCATCGCATCGGCGGCGAGCCCGATGCCGGTGTCCCTCACGGCGAACGTGAGTTCCGACTTTCCGTCCGCCAGCGGCCGCGCCGCGACGGTGAGCACGACTTCGCCCTTCTCCGTGAACTTGACCGCGTTCGAGAGCAGGTTGAGCAGGATCTGCCGCAGGCGCGTCACGTCGCCGACGACGGCTGCCGGCACGTCGTCTACGAATTCGTATGCGGTGTCGAGCTCCTTTTCGACGGCGCGCGTGGCGATGAGGTCGAGGGCGGACTCGACGCACTCGCGCAGGTCGAACGGCTGCGCCTCGATGTCCATCCGGCCGGCCTCGATCTTCGAGAAATCGAGGACGTCGTTGATTATCGTAAGCAGCGCGTCGCCGGAGTCCCGGATGGTGCCGACGTAGTCGCGCTGCTCGTCGTCGAGCGTGGTGTCGAGCAGGAGTCCGCTCATGCCGATCACCGCGTTCATCGGCGTGCGGATCTCGTGGCTCATCGTCGCGAGGAAGGAGCTCTTCGCCTCGTTGGCGGCTTCGGCGGCGGCGCGGGCTTGCTTCGTTTCGTTGAACAGCCGCACATTCTGGATCGCGATCACTGCCTGGTCGGCGAACGTCTGGAGCAGCGCCGCCTCGGTGTCCGTGAACGGGCGCATGTTGTGCCGGGCGACCTCGATGGCGCCGCTTGTGCCGGCTTCCAGGATAATGGGCGCCATCGCCAGCGAGTAGTTGGTGCCGAGCCGCTGGGCCATGCGGCGCACGCCGACGGGAACGTCCTCGTCGGCCAGCGCATTGGCGACGCGAGCCACCTTTCCGCTCCGGATCGCGACCTCGGCGACCGATCCCTCGAACGGGATCGGAAACGCCTTGAAACGCTGCTCGCTGTCCGGTCCGCGCGCCGCTACCAGATGCACCTGTCCGTCGTCGCCGATCATGTAGGCGCTGATGCGGTCGGCCTCGAACAGCCGTTCGCAGCTCGCCAGAATGTGATCGAAGACCGGCCGCGTATCGGCGACGGATCGGCTGATCACCTGCAGGACCTCGGCGGTCGCCGTCTGCCGCTCCAGCGCCTCCTTGGTGTCGTTGAACAGGCGCGCATTCTGGATCGCGATCACCGCCTGATCGGCGAAGGTCTTGAGCAGCGCGAGCTCCTTGTCGGAAAAAGGCCTGGGCGGCTGTCGCATCACGGCCATCGAACCGACGCCGCGGTCTTCCCAGAGCATCGGCGCCCACGCCACGGAAGCGTGTCCGCTGAGCTCGATCACTCCCCGGACTGCTTCCGGCGCAACGGCCATCGCCGCGGTATCCGGAATGTGGAGCGTACGGCGTTCGCGCATCACCTCCGCGGTCATCGTTTGTTCGAGCGGCTTGGGGAACGTGCGCGCGATGGCCCCGAGCGCCGAGCCGCGCCACGCGGCCGCGTGCACCTGGCCATCGTCCTTGACCAGAAAGATGCCGAGCTGCTCCGTCGCGAACAGGTGCTGGGCGCTTTCGAGGATCTTGTCGAACACCGGGGTAGTGTCGGCGACCGAGCTGCTGATCACCTGCAGCACTTCGGCGGTGGCGGTCTGCTGCTCCAGCGCCTCCTTCGTCTCGTTGAACAGGCGCGCGTTCTGGATCGCGATGACGGACTGGTCGGCGAAGGTCTTGAGGAGGGCTTCGTCCTTCTCGGAGAACGGGCTCGGCGGCTGGCGCACGACCATGATCGAGCCGATGCCGCGCTCCTCCCACAACATCGGCATCCAAGCGGCCGAGAACCGGCCGACGGCATCGACGGTCTCGCGTGCCCAGGCATTGGTTTCGGCCATGGCGTCGATGTCGTCGATCTGCACGATGCGGCGCTCGCGGATGGCCCGTCCTGTGGTGCTGCCGTCGAGCGGCATCGGCAGCGTGCGCGTCATCGTCTTCACGATCGAGCCTCGGATCGCGGCCGGGTGCACGAGGCCGTCGTCGCCTACGACGACTATCCCCAGGTGCCCGGTGCCGAACAGTCGCTCGCAGCTATCGAGGATCTTGTCGAACACGGGCTTCGCGGCGGCCATCGACCCGCTGATCACCTGCAGCACTTCGGAGGTGGCCGTTTGCCGGTCGAGCGTCGCGCGGGTCTCGTCGAACAGCCGCGCGTTCTCGATGGCGACTGTGGCCTGCAACGACAGCCCGGACAGAAATTCGAGCTCGGCGTCGTCGAACGGTCGGCCGCCCGTGCGCCAGACGGCCATCGCGCCCCGCACGGCAGTGCCGGCGACAAGTGGCGCCACCATCAGGCGCTCGCTGGTGTGGCGATCGGTGCCGGGAATCTGGACTGCGCGCGGATCGGCGCCGGTGTCGTTGATGTACTCGGCGCGGCCGGCCGCAAGGATGCTCCCGATGATGCCCGATCCCGCCTCGACCTCGGTCGCCTTGATCGCTTCGGCGACGGCGCCGAGTGCGACGATCGCGCGGTACGTGCGGCCGTCGGCGCCGGGAAGGAAGATCGCGCTGTTGTCGGCGTGCAGGAGCTCCTTCGCGTGAGCGGCGATCCGGTCCATAACGGCGCCGATATCGAGCGTGGCGGAAATGTCGCGTCCCACCTCGGCCAGCGCGGCCGTCTCGCGGCCCCGACGCTGCGTCTCGTCGAACAGCCGCGCGTTCTCCAGCGCAACGCCCATGCTGGCGGCGACGGTCGACAGCAGCCGGACCTCGGCCTCGCCGAACGCATTCTCGTAGTCGTAATTCTCGATGGAAATGGAACCCAGCACGCGATGGCTGCCGAGGATCGGAATCTCGACATAGGAATGTCCGGCGTCGGAGCCCGGGAGCACTCCTCCTGCCAGTGCCGCCATTTCGGCGCGATTGTTGGCTATCAGCGGTTGACGTGTTGCCACCATTCGCGACCATACCCCGTCCGACATCGGCGTCACGGGCTGCAGCTGCTGGCGTACGCCGTGTTCGTACTCGTAGAGGAAATGGATGAGATTGGCGCTCGCGTCGTGCCACCGGATGCCGATCTCCTGCGTGCGCAGCACCTCGCGCAGCTTGTCGCCGACCAGGTCGACGATGCCCTGGAAATCGAGGGAACCCGCCATGCCCTGCTGGATGCTGTTGATGACCGCCAGCTCGGCATTGCGCTGCTCGGTCTCCTTGAGCAGCCGCTGCGTCTCGTCGAACAGGCGCGCGTTCTGCAGCGCGACCGCCATGCCCGACGCGACGGTCGTGAGCAGACGCATCTCGGCCTCGCCGAATGCGTGCTCGCGTCCGTGGTCCTCGAGGATGATCGAGCCGATGATCCGCGCGCCGGCGACGAGCGGGACGCCCGCGACGGAATGACCGCGGTCGGTGCCCGGAACGGTGACGAAGCCCGCGGCGTCCATCTCGTCGCGCGTCCCCGCGACCAGCACCTCACCCGCGACGAGGCGCTGCGCCGCGAGGCTCGAGTCGACCGGGAAAGACTCCGTTGTGATCCGTACGCCGTGCTCGCAGACGTACAGCGGGTGGACGAGCCGCGTATCGGCGTCCCACGACCAGATCCCGATGTCGCCCGTGTGGAACACCTCGCGCAGCGTGTCGCCGACCAGGTCGACGATCGCCTGGAACGACAGCGACCCTGCGATCCCCTGCTGGACGCTGTTGATGACAGCCAGCTCGGCATTGCGCTGCTCGGTTTCCTTGAGCAGACGCTGCGTCTCGTCGAAGAGCCGCGCGTTCTCGAGCGCGACGCTCATGCTGCCCGCCAGCGTCTCCAGCAGTTGCACGTCGGACTTGCTGAAGGCGCGCTCGCGCTCCATGTCCAGCAGCACGAGAATTCCGTGCGCCTGTTGCCCTACGACGAGGGGCACCATCACCTGCGTTTTCGGCATGGGCACGCCGTCGATCAGCATGTGGGAGCCGTACCTTTTCGACTCGCCCTCCAGGTTCTCGTCGATCACGAACGTCTTTCGCGTCCGGATCACGTGAGGAGCGAAGCCTTGATCCCCGAGCGGCGCGGACGTGACGCGATGCTTCTTGCCTTTGTAGTAGCTGTACGGGTAATGCATCCGATCGGTCTGCGGATCGTAGATGCGGATCCCCACGTATGCCCCATGGAAGATCTCGCGAATCTTGTCGCCGACCGCGTCGTAGATGCCTTGGAGGTCCCGTCTGGCGGCGAGCGCCTTCTGCACGCTGTCGATAACGGCGAGCTGCGCCGCGAGCCGCTGGGCAGTGTCGTGGGATGCTCGGCGCCGCGGAGCGCGCCGCGTCTCTTGGGGTGCTGGCTTGCTCGCTTTGCGGGCCGTGGGGCGCCGCTTCGAAGCGGGCACGGGCGTCTTCGTCGTCCTGCGCGTTGTCGCCGGACGCTTCGCGGCGGTGCGCGACGTGGCGGCGGGAGCCCGCTTCGCCGTCTTACGCCGTTTCTTCGCGCCTGCCATATCGGCGGCTAGTCTACAGACGGAGCCCCGACGTCGCGAGCGCTACGGGGTCGGCGGCGGCGGCAAGCTGCCGAGACTTGGCTCGGTGCGGGCGTCTTCGGGCCCCCGGCGCGCCGTGACCGCCGCAAGAATCCCTGCGAGCAGCGCGCGGGGAGGCGGGGGGCAGCCGGGGACCTCGACGTCGACGGGAATGACGTTGGCGACGCGGCCAAGGCTCGCGTAGCTTTCGCCGAAGATCCCGCCCGTGCAGCCGCAGTCGCCGACGGCGACGACGAGCTTGGGATCGGGCGTCGCATCGTAGGTGCGCTTGAGCGCGATCGCCATGTGCTTCGTCACGGGCCCGGTCACGAGCAGCAGGTCGGCGTGCCGCGGGCTCGCAACGAAGCGGATGCCGAGGCCCTCGATGTTGTAATACGGGTTGCCGAGCGCGTGGATCTCGAGCTCGCAGCCGTTGCACGACCCCGAGTCGACCTGACGGATCGTGAGCGCGCGGCCGAGCGTGCGCAGGATGTCCGCCTGCAGCCGGGTGACGATCGCAGCGTCCTCGGCGGGCGAGGGCGGCGGCTCGCTGCAAATGCCGGTCTTAGCGATCTGACGCAAGATGTGCAACATGTCTCGGTCATTCCCGCGAACGCGGGAATCCAGTGTCTTGGCCTGAAAGTCGCTGGGTCCCCGCGTTCGCGGGGACGACGGCGCCGTCACGGTCTCGGGTCATAGATCGTGCCCGCTGTACGACAGGTTGAACGACTTGTTGATCAGCGGAAAGTCGGGAACGATGTTGCCGATCACCGCGTGCTCGAGCACCGGCCACGCCGACCACGAGGGGTCGTGCGGATGGCACCGGCGGACCGAGCCGTCGGGCCCGCTTTCGAGCGCGACGAGCACCGGGCCGCGCCAGCCTTCGACGTAGCCCAGTCCGAGTCGGAGTGCAGGGGGCTCGGTGACGCTTGCGCGGAACTCGCCCGGGGGCATCGCGTCGACGATCGCGCGGACGAGGCGCAGCGACTCCTGCACTTCGTCGAAGCGGACTGCGACGCGGGCAGCGACGTCGCCTTCGGTGCGCGAAGCGATCCGGACGGCGAGATCGGCGTAGGGCACCGTCGGAAGATCGCGCCGCAGGTCGCGGACGAGACCGCTCGCGCGTCCGGCCAGTCCCGGCAGGCCGAGCTTCGCCGCGAGCGCGGGCGTGACGATCCCGCAGTTGCGCACGCGGTCCTGCAGGCCGCTGTGCTCGTCGTAGATGTCGCGCAGCACCGCGATCTCGCGCTCGAGGCGCACGGACTCCTCGCGCATCGCGATGGCGGCGTCGGGCGACACGTCGGCAATGACGCCTCCGGGCACCACGAAATCCATGGCGAGACGGTGCCCGAACGCTTCGCGATTGCTCCGCAGCACGTCTTCCTTGAGCCGCGAGAACTGCGCCAGGCCGAACGCGAAGCCGCAATCGTTGCCGAGATAGCCGAGATCGCCGAGGTGATTCGCGATGCGCTCGCGTTCGAGCGCGAGCGCGCGCAGCCACGCGGCGCGCGGCGGGACTGCCGTGCCGGCGATCGCCTCGATCGCCTGGGCGCACGCCCACGCGTAGGCGACCGTGGAGTCGCCGGACACCCGGCCCGCGAGGTGGCACGCGTCCGCGAGCGGCAACGATTCGAAGCGCTTCTCGATGCCCTTGTGGACGTAGCCGAGGCGCTCCTCGAGGCGCAGCACCTTCTCGCCGACGACCTGGAACCGGAAGTGCCCGGGCTCGATGATGCCGGCGTGCACGGGGCCCACCGGAATCTCGTGGACGCCGTCGCCGTCGACGCGGACGAATGGGTAATCCTCCTCGCCCGGCTCCCACTTCGGCGAGGCCTCGAAGTCGCGTCGCAGCGGATACCGGTCGATCGGCCAGCACGCCTGCCAGAGCCACTGCCGCTGGTCGTCGCCGTCGGCGGCGATGCCGGTCAGGTCGAACGCGGCGCGCTGCATCCGGTTCGCGGCAGGGAAGATCGCCGCTACGTCGGGGAAGCGGGCGTCGGCGTCGGGCAGCGTGTGCTCGAGCACCGTGAGTCCGTCCGCGTCCTCGAGGGCGACGCGCAAGGAGAAGCCGCGGGCGCGGTCGCGATCGTCGGTGACCCAGAGCGCGACGAGCCGCCCGCCGCCTTCCCAAGCGAGCCGGCAAGCGGTGAGGAGCTGGCCGGAGCTGACCGGCACGCGCCACGCCGGGAACGCCGCGGGCAACGGCGCGGCGGCGAGTCCGAGGCGGCTCACGTCCACGACGCCTCCCGCTTCATCCGATGAGCCGCGCCGCCTGCCGGTACCATTCGGCGAGCGTCGGCGGCATCCACAAACCCAGCATCAGCACCAGCGCGAGGTGCACGAACACCGGGATCATCGCAGGTCGCTGCGGCAGGCGCTTGCTCGTCGTCTCGCCGAAGACCATCGGCTGCACTTTCGAGAACACCGACGCGAAGGCGACGCCGAGCGCGAGCAGGAGGAAGGGCGTGGCCCACGGCTGCTCGCGGATGGCGGTGGTGAGGATCAGGAATTCGCTCGCGAACACGCCGAACGGCGGCATGCCGAGGATCGCGAGCGTCCCCAGCACGAGCCCCCAGCCGATCAGCGGGCTGATCGTGATCATGCCGCGGATCTCGTCCATCGCCTGCGTGCCCGCCTTCTGCGCGGCGTGGCCGACGGCGAAGAAGATCGCGCTCTTGGTCAGCGAATGGACCGTCATGTGCAGGAGGGCGGCGAAGTTGGCGATCGCGCCGCCCATCCCGAATGCGAACGTGATGATGCCCATGTGCTCGATCGACGAGTATGCGAACAGGCGCTTCACGTCCTTCTGCCGCGACAGCAGGAACGCCGCGACCACGACCGAGACGAGGCCGAAGCCCATCATGAGCTCACGGGCGATCGCCGTGTGCAGCGAGCCCTCGACCAGCACCTTGCAGCGAACGACCGCGTAGAGCGCGACGTTCAGCAAGAGCCCGGACAGCACCGCCGACACCGGGGTCGGCCCCTCGGCGTGCGCGTCGGGCAGCCAGTTATGGAGCGGCACCAGGCCGACCTTGGTGCCGTAGCCCACGAGCAGGAACACGAAGGCGATCGAGAGCACCGTCGGCTCGAGATTGCCTTTCACCCGGTCGAGCTCGGTCCACAGGAGCGCGCCGCCTTCGGCGCCGAGCAGCTTCTCGGCGGCGAAGTAGAGGAGGATCGTGCCGAACAGCGCCTGCGCGATGCCGACGCCGCAGAGGATGAAATACTTCCACGCCGCCTCGAGCGAGGCGGGGGTCCGATAGAGCGAGACGAGCAGCACGGTCGTGAGGGTGGCTCCCTCGAGCGCTACCCACAGGATGCCCATGTTGTTCGTGAGCAGCGCGAGCAGCATCGTGAAGTTGAAGAGCTGGTACATCGCGTGATAGAGACGCAGCCGCGCCGGCGTGAGCTTGCCGTGCTCCTGCTCGATCCGCATGTACGGCCGCGAAAAGATCGAGGTCGTGAACCCGACGAAGGCGGTCAGCACGACCAGGAACACGTTGAACGGATCGACGAAGAAGAGCCGGTCCATCGCGATGAAGGGCCCGCTCGCGATGACCCGGACCGCGAGGGCGACGGCGGCGAGAAACGTCGTCAGGCTCGCCGCGACGTTGAACGACGGCGCGGAAGGGCGGTGACCGACGAGCGCGAGCAGGACGGCACCTGCGAGCGGAAGCCCGAGGACGGCGACGATTTCGCCCATCAGTCGTGTTCCTTCAGCTTTTCCAGGTGCCTGAGGTCGAGGCTGTCGAACTGCTCGCGGATCTGGAAGAAGAACACGCCGAGGATCAGCATGCCGACGAGCACGTCGAGCGCGATGCCCAGCTCGACCACCATCGGCATTCCGTAGGTGGCGCTCGTCGCCGCGAAGAAGAGGCCGTTCTCCATCGACAGGAAGCCGATCACCTGCGGGATCGCCTTGCGCCGCGTGATCATCATCAGGAACGACAGCATCACGCTCGCGAGCGCGATTCCGAGCGTCGCGCGTGTCACCGTGCTCGCGAGCTGCGAGATCGGCAGCGCGAGGTTGAACGCGAACACCACGAGCACGATGCCGATCAGCATCGTGGTCGGGATGTTGATCAACCCCTCGAATTCCCAGCGCACGTCGAGCTGCCGGATCAGCCGGTAGAGGAGCCAGGGCAGGAGGCCGACCTTGAGCGCGAGCGTCAGGCCGGCCGACCAGTAGAGATGCGTCTGTCCGGTGCCCCAGGCGACGACGAACGTCGACGCGGCCAGCGACAGGCCCTGCATTGCGAAGAGGTCGATCAGCGACAGGATACGGCGCTGCGCGAGCATCGCAAACGACAGGAGCAGGATGAGCGCCGCGAACAGGTTGATGAGCTGCGCGTAGAGCGGAAGCACCGTCACGTCAGCTCCCCAGCAGCAGGTTGACGAGCATCGCGAGCACGGCGAGCAGGAACGCGGTGCCGAGGAACTCCGGCGCGCGGAAGATGCGCAGCTTGGCCGACAGCGTCTCGATCAGCGCGAGCAGGAACCCGCCGATCCCGAGCTTGAGGACGAGCATCGGCGCCGCGCCGATGAGTGCCGACCAGTCGCCGCCGGCCGCGATGCCGAACGGGAAGAAGATTGCGAGGCCGATGCACGAGTAGTTGAAGAGCTTCAGCGCCGACGCCCATTCGATCAGCGCGAGGTGGCGCGCCGAGTATTCGAGCACCATCGCCTCGTGGATCATCGTGAGCTCGAGGTGTGTCGCCGGGTTGTCGATCGGGATCCGCGCGTTCTCGGCGAGCGACACCATCACGAACGCGACGCCGGCGAAGGCGAGGCTCGGGTAGATCGCGAGCTCGCGATGCGCGAGCGTGTCGACGATCGTCGGCAGCGACGTCGAACCCGAGATCAGCGACGCGGTGAAGAGCACCATCAGGAGCGCCGGCTCGGCCAGGAAGCCCACGAACATCTCGCGGCGGGCGCCGAGCGAGCCGAACGCGGTGCCGATGTCCATCGCGGCAAGGGCGATGAACACGCGCGCGAGCGCGAACAGGCCCACGAGGGCGATCGTGTCCGCCGCGCGCGCAAAGGGAAGGTCGGT
Source organism: uncultured beta proteobacterium (assembly GCA_963734055.1). Taxonomy (GTDB): domain Bacteria; phylum Pseudomonadota; class Gammaproteobacteria; order Burkholderiales; family Casimicrobiaceae; genus CAIWHR01. The sequence continues at coordinate 129,595 of CAVTFQ010000006.1, read as the reverse complement.
CGCAAGCGACGGCACGATGGCCGCCGCGCAGCACATCGCGCCGAACACGATGTAGGGCGCGAGCCGGAAGACCGGCGACGCGTTGGCGGCGACGACCGCGTCCTTGTGGAAGAGCTTCCGGATCGTGCGGTAGGGCAGGAACAGCGACGGCGCGCGCTTGTTCTGCAGCCACGCGCGGCACTGATTGACCCATCCCACGAGAAGCGGCGCGAGCAGGAGCGCCAGCGCAAGCTGGAGCAGTTGCGAGAACAGGCCGGATGCGCTCATCGGGCGAAGAACAGGAGCGCGAGCAGCGTCGCGAAGCTGAACGTCAGGTAAACCGAGATCCGGCCCTGCTGGAGACGCCCGACCTGCCGCGCCACAAAGTCGGCGGCGCGCGCGATGGGAAGGTAGAGCGCGTGCCAGAGGTGATCGCTCGCAATCACGCGATACAGCGGCTTCGCGTCGAATGGCGACGGCAGGTGCCGCTCGATCCGAAAGAACGGCTCGAACACCTGCCGGATCGGCTGGCCGAAGCCTTCGGCCGTGTCCTGCATCCGCGGCGTCTGCTGCGCGAAGCCGCAATCCCACGGCGGCGCGTGCCGGACGCGGCCGTGGTAGAGGCGGTGGACGATTTCGATCGTCAGCAGCACGACGCCCGCGATGACTGCAAGCACGATCAGCGGACTGTAGCTCGACCGGTCGGGATTGATCGGCGCGAGGAACAGCCAGCCGTCGGTGGCAGCGCTCCCCACCGTCGAGCCGACGAGCATTCCGTTGACGTGGTCGATCAGTCCCATTACGAACGACGGGACGACGCCGAGCAGAATGCAGCCGGCGGCGAGCCAAGCGAGCGCGATGCGCGCGGGGATGCCAGCATCGTGCGCGTACGCGAGGTTCGCTTCGCGCGGCCGCCCGAGGAACACGATCGCGTAGAACTTGACCATGACGTAGGCGGCGAGCGCGACCGCGAGCACCAGGGCGGCCGCGGCGACCGGCACGAGCATGTTGACGAACGACTGCGGCAGGCTCGGCGTGAACAGGAACGCCTGCAGGAGCAGCCATTCGGAAACGAAGCCGTTCAACGGTGGCAGCCCGGCGATCGCGAGCGTGCCGACGAGCGCGAGCCACGCGACCCACGGCATGCGGTGGATGAGCCCGCCGAGCTTGCCCAGGCTCCGCTCCTTCGTCGCGTGCAGCACCGAGCCGGTCGCGAGGAACAGCAGGCTCTTGAAGAACGCGTGGTTGAGGCAGTGGTAGAGCGCCGCCGCGAGTGCGATCGCGGCGAGCAGGGTCTTGCCGTACGCCTTGAACAGGATCGCGAGGCCGATCCCGGCGACGATCAGTCCGATGTTCTCGATCGACGAGTAGGCAAGCAGCCGCTTCATGTCGGTCTGCGCCGCCGCGAAGATGACGCCGAAGAGCGCAGTCGCGAGCCCGAGGGCGAGCGCGATCACCCCCCACCACCAGAGCTGGCCGTTCAGGAGGTCGAACGTGACGCGCAGGAGCCCGTAGATCGCGGTCTTGAGCATGACGCCGCTCATCAGCGCAGAGACCGGCGACGGCGCGGCGGGATGCGCTTCCGGCAGCCACACGTGGAGCGGAAGCAGCCCCGCCTTCGCGCCGAAGCCCAGGAGCGCGAGGAAGAACGCGATGCTGGGCCAGGCGTCCCGCAGCACCATCGAGCGCATGCCGCCGAACGTGTAGTCGCCGCTGCCGCCCTGGAGGACACCGAAGCAGAGCAGGATCGCGATCGCGCCGACGTGCGCGATCAGAAGGTAGAGAAATCCGGCGCGCCGGATCTCGGGCATTCGGTGGTCGGTCGTTACGAGGAAGAACGACGCGAGCGCCATCGATTCCCAGGCCACCATGAACAGGTACGCGTCGTCGGCGACGAGCACGAGCGCCATCGCCGCGAGGAACGCGTGGTATTCGAAGCAGATGAGCCCGGGCGCCGTGCCTTCGCCCGATCGGAAATAGCCGGCGGAGAACAGCGAGACGGCCGCAGCGACCGCGCCCAGCAGCGTCAGGAAGAACGCCGACAGCGAATCCACGCGCACGTGGAACGGAAGGTCGGGCAGTCCGAGCGGCAGCACCGTCGACTGTGGCAGCGGACCGATCGCGAAGAACGCCGTGACGGCGAGGCCGAGCCCGACCAGCGCACCCGCAGGAAAGAGCACGTGGCTCACGAACCCGAGCTCACGGGGCCGCACGAGGCCCAGGGCGCCGATCGCGAGCCAGGCCGTGATCACGGCGAGTACCAGATCGAGCGAGTGCGCGCTCATCCGATTTCGTCATTCCCGCGAACGCGGGAATCCAGTGTCGTTCGCAACGAAGTCACTGGGTCCCCAAGCTCCGCGCCGCTTGTGCCGGCTCGACGTCCGGGGCGTCGCCCGGGTCGCTCGCGTGGCGACGCGCCCTTCGGGCCTTGGCTTCGCCCGCCACGCTCGCGACTGCCTGCGCGGGGACGACAGCGTTCATTCATTTGATGCGCATTCCGGGCTTCGCGCCGGCGTCCGGAGCGAGCAGGAAGAGCCCCGGGCCGTCGCCCGAGGCTGCGAGCACCATGCCTTCGGAGAGGCCGAACTTCATCTTCCGCGGCGCGAGGTTAGCGACCATCGGCGTGAGGCGCCCGACCAGCGCCTCCGGCTTGTAGGCGGACTTGATGCCGGCGAACACGGTGCGGTGCCGCCCCTCGCCCACGTCGAGCGTGAGCTTCACGAGCTTGTCGGCGCCCGCGACCGCCTCCGCGTCGACGATTCGCGCCACGCGGAGATCGATCTTCGAGAAGTCGTCGATGCTGATCGGTGCGGCGTCCGCGGCGGGCGCCGCGGAAGCAGCGGCGGCAACCGCAGCGGCGCCTTTCGGCCCTTCCAGCAGCGTCGCCACCTGCTTCGGGTCGATGCGGGTCATCAGGTGGGAGTAGGCGTTGATCCGGTGCCCGTCGGGAAGCGGCCGCGCGAGGTCGGCCCAGGTCTGCGGCGCCACGCCGAGGAACGCTTCCGCCTTGGCGGCGAGGGCCGGCAGCACGGGCTTCAGGAGGAGCGTGAGAATCCGGAAGTCCTCGAGCGACTCGGACGCCGTCTCGAGCGCACGCCGGGCCGTCGCCGGATCCTTCGCGAGCTCCCAGGGCTTCGCGCTGTCGAAATACTGATTCGTCCGGTCCGCGAGCACCATGATCTCGCGCAAAGCCTTGCCGAATTCGCGGGATTCGTAATGCTGGGCGACGGTGCGCCCGATCTCCCCGGGCGCGACCGCGTGGCGCGCTTCGAAGGAGGGTCCGCGAGCGACGACGTTCCCCTGCGCCGCGACGAACCGCGCCGCGCGGCTCGCGATGTTCACGTACTTGCCGACGAGATCGCTGTTGACCCGCGCGATGAAGTCGTCGGGATTGAAGTCGATGTCCTCGACGCGCTCGTTGAGCTTGGCCGCGAGGTAGTAGCGCAACCACTCGGCGTCGAGGCCGAGGTCGAGGTAGTAGCCCGGGCTCACGCCCGTGCCGCGCGACTTCGACATCTTCTCGCCGAGCGCGGTCAGGAACCCGTGGACGAACACGTTGGTCGGCGGCCTGTACGGCGCTCCCGCGAATTCGAGCATCGCCGGCCAGAACAGCGTATGGAAGTAGACGATGTCCTTGCCGATGAAGTGATACTGCTCGGTGTCGGGCGCGGCCAGGAATGCCTCGAACCCGCGCGCCTCGCCGTTCGCCTTCGCCTTGCCCGAATCGAAGTAGCTCTTGAGCGAGGCCAGGTAGCCGACCGGCGCGTCGAGCCACACGTAGAAGTACTTGCCGGGCTCGTCGGGGATCGGAATGCCGAAATACGGCGCATCGCGCGAGATGTCCCAGTCGGTCAGCTTGTCGGGGCCGCCTTCGGTCCCCAGCCATTCGTGGATCTTGTTCAGGATCTCGGGCTGCAATGACTGCCCCGGCGCGGGCTCGCGCGTCCAGCCGCGCAGGAATGCGACGATCTGCGGGTCCGAGAGGCGGAAGAACAGGTGCTCGGACGAGCGGAGTTCGGGCCGCGCGCCGGACAGCGTGGAGTAGGGGTCGATCAGGTCGGTCGGCGCGTACGTCGAGCTGCAGTTCTCGCAGGCGTCGCCGTACTGATCCTTGGTTCCGCACTTGGGGCACGTGCCCTTGATGTAGCGATCCGGCAGGAACATGGACTTCACCGGGTCGTAGAATTGCTCGACCGCCTTGCGGTAGACGAGGCCGCGGGCCTTGAGCTTGCGGTAGATGTCCTGCGACAGCGCGACGTTCTCCGGCGAGTCGGTCGAGTGCCAGTGGTCGAAGCTCAGGTGGAAGCCCGCGAGCTGCGGCGGGCGCGTCGCGGCGATCCGCGCGACGAGCGACTGCGGGGTGACGCCCTCGGCTTCCGCCTTCAGCATGATCGGCGCGCCGTGCGTGTCGTCCGCGCAGACGAAGTGCACCGTGTGCCCGCGCATCCGCTGGAACCGCACCCAGATGTCCGCCTGGATGTACTCCATGATGTGCCCGATGTGGAACGGGCCGTTCGCGTACGGCAGCGCCGTCGTGACGAACAGGCGGCGGCCGGACGGCGCGGCATTCGGCGCGGACATCGGGGAAGACCTTGCGCGGGGGAGGGAAAAAAGGCGATTCTAGCAAAGCGACTCCGGCCGAATGACCGGGAGCCGCGGATTTCGCTAGAATGGAACACTTTTCCGCGAGAGCAGACATGTCGATCACCGAGGCCGACGTCCAGACCCGCCTGCGCGCGCTGGTCGATCCGAACACAGGCAAGGATTTCGTCAGCGGAAAAGCGATCAGGAAGATCCAGGTCGACGGCGCCAACGTCGACGTGGACGTCCAGCTCGGCTACCCCGCGAAGACGCAGCACGAGGTGCTGCGCAAGCTGATCGCGGACGCCGTCGCCGCAATACCGGGCGCGGGGCGCGTCGGCGTCAGCATGTCGCAGAAGATCACGTCGCACTCGGTGCAGCGCGGCGTGAAGCTCATCCCGGGGGTCAAGAACATCATCGCGGTGGCGAGCGGCAAGGGCGGCGTCGGCAAGTCGACGACCGCCGTGAACCTCGCGCTGGCGCTCGCGGCCGAGGGGGCGCAGGTCGGCGTGCTCGACGCCGACATCTACGGCCCTTCGCAGCCGATGATGCTCGGCATCGCCGGCCGGCCGGAATCGAAGGACGGCAAGACGCTCGAGCCGCTCGAGGCGTTCGGGCTGCAGGCGATGTCCATCGGCTTCCTGATCGATCCCGACACGCCGATGGTGTGGCGCGGGCCGATGGTCACGCAGGCGCTCGAGCAGCTCCTCAAGGACACGAACTGGCGCGATCTCGACTACCTCGTCGTCGACATGCCGCCGGGCACGGGCGACATCCAGCTCACGCTCGCGCAGAAAGTGCCGGTCACGGGGGCGGTCATCGTCACGACTCCCCAGGACATCGCGCTGATCGATGCGCGCAAGGGTCTCAAGATGTTCGAGAAGGTCGGCGTCCCCATCGTCGGGATCGTCGAGAACATGAGCATGCACGTCTGCTCGAAATGCGGGCACGCGGAACCGATCTTCGGCGAGGGGGGCGGGGAGAAGATGTGCGCGGACTACAAGGTGCCGTTCCTGGGCGGGCTGCCGCTCGACATCCGGATCCGCGAGCAGACGGACGCCGGGCGACCGACGGTGGTCGCCGATCCCGACGGGAAGATCGCGCACATCTACCGGGAGATCGCGCGGAGGACGGCGGTGTTCGTCGCGCAGAAGGCGGAAGACTTCTCGGCCAAATTCCCCAGCATCGTGATTCAGAACACCTGAGGCGCCGATAAGGCCACGGCGACGGTCACCGCGCCGAGACCGTCGCCCGGCAGATCGAAGAACCGAGTGTCGCGCGCACAGGGAGCGCCGTGATCAAGTCCGACAAGTGGATTCGCCGCATGGCGGCCGAACGCCGGATGATCGAGCCCTTCGAGCCGGGCCAGGTCCGCGAGGCGAACGGGCACCGCATCGTCTCTTACGGGACGTCGAGCTACGGCTACGACATCCGCTGCTCCGACGAATTCAAGATCTTCACCAACATCAACTCGACGATCGTCGACCCCAAGGCCTTCGACGCCGGCTCGTTCGTCGACTTCAAGGGCGACGTCTGCATCATCCCGCCGAACTCGTTCGCGCTCGCGCGGACGATCGAGTACTTCCGCATCCCCCGCAACGTCCTCACGATCTGCCTCGGAAAGAGCACCTACGCCCGCTGCGGCATCATCGTCAACGTGACGCCCTTCGAGCCCGAGTGGGAGGGCTACGTGACGCTCGAATTCTCGAACACGACGCCGCTGCCCGCGAAGATCTACGCGAACGAGGGCGTCGCGCAGGTCATCTTCTTCGAGTCGGACGAGGTGTGCGAGACGTCGTACAAGGATCGCGGCGGCAAGTACCAGGGGCAGCAGGGCGTCACCCTGCCGAAGATCTGATGGGCGGTGCGAGCGGCGAGCCGGGGCCTCGGCCGGAAGGCAAGGGAGAGCGAGCAATCGCGAGGGGCGGCGTGAGGGGCGACGAGGGGCCCCGCTCGCGGAGCGCGCGAGGATCGGAGCAAACGCGAATCGCCGCCCGAGGCCAACCGACCGGCTGTGGCGAGATCTGGCGGTTCGGAGGCCGAGGCCGCCAGGAGGCCGACGTTTGGCCTTGATGGGCTCAGGCGGCGCGGAGGCCGAGGCGACGCGCCTGCCCCTCGCTCCGGCCGAGTGGGCATGCGTGGCGTTCTCCGTGGCGGTCGCCCACGGGTTCCTCGTCCACGAGCTCCGGTATCCGTCGGCGTGGGACGCGACGCAGTACCTCAACATGGGCCGCGAGATCGCCGCGCACGGGCTGTGGAGCCCCGTGGAGGGCTCGGGGATGCGCCCCTACGCCTACCCGTTCCTGCTGAGCCTCGTGCTTCGCGCCGCCGACGCGACCGGCGCGTCGTTCGTGGCGCTGCTCTTCGCGATGCAACTCCTTGCGTACGTCGCGGCCGCGTTCCTCCTGCGGCGCACGCTCGCACCGGCGAGCCCGCTCGCCGCGCGGATCGCGTTCTGCGGCCTCCTCGGCAACGTCTTCGTCCTGATCTACACGCCCGAGAGTCTCACCGAGAGCCTCTCGCTCTCGCTGCTCGTGCTGGTGGCGGCGTGCTGGATCCGGGTCTGGCGCGCCGGATTGGCCGGGTGGCCCGTTCTGGCCGGCAGCCTCGCTGCGGGCGTGGCGCTCGTGATCCGTCCCGCGAATGCATTCCTCACCGTGGCGTGGGTGTTCGGGCTCGCTCTCCTTTGGCTTCGGCAGCGGCCGCCCGCGGGCCGCAGCGCAGGGCTCGCAGCGCTCGCGGCGATCGGGTTCGCGCTGCCCTTAGCGCCGCAGGTCGCGATCAACGCGACTTACTACGGACGGGCGACGCCGTTCGTCACCGCCGACATCGGCCTCCTGCAGCAAAGCCTCGGCGTCCAGTACCTCAAGTACGCGACGGGGTTGCCCCCCGTGCCGAAGCCACCCGTCCCGTACGAGAACCCGCTCCTGCCCGGGACGACGCTCGACGAGGCGGCGCCGCTACGCTGGTACGTCGACCATCCGGGGCGCGGCCTCGCCACGATCGCTTTCCACACGTTCAACCTGACGGACCAGGATCTCCTCTTCACGTACAGCCGCGATCTGTGGCCCTGGTATCGCATTCCGGTCGGCATCGTCAATCACGCGGCGGTCGCGCTCGGCGTCGTGGGGCTCGTCCTGCTGGGACGCCGCCTGCGCCGGACGCCGGATCCGAAGGGGCGCGACGCCTTCGCGGTCCTCCTTGCGTTGCTCGTCGCGAATTGGGCCGTCCATGCGTGGACCGCGGTCGAGATGCGATTCGGCTCGGTGATCCTGCTAGTCCTGTTCCCGTTCGCCGCCTTCGCCGTGCACGAGGGACTCGCCGCACCCCGCCGTCCCGCGGTCGCCATCGTGGCGCTCGCGACCGCGCTCTACGTCGGGGCGGCGCTGGCGCTCTCGGGATGGGTCCGGGACCAGGCGCCGCAAATCCGCGATGCGATCTCCGCCGGGAGCGGGGCGCGATGACGCGCCTCGCGCAATCGAAGGCGGCGTCGATCGCGATCATCGCGTTCTGCCAGGTGGCGGCAATGGCGCTCTGGTTCTCGGCGTCGGCGGTGATCCCGGCGCTCGCTGTCGAGTTCCAGCTTTCCAATTTCTCGAAGGCGGCGCTCACGAGCGGCGTGCAGGCGGGCTTCGTCGTCGGCTGCGTCGCGAGCGCGCTCCTCGGCCTCGCCGACCGGCTCGACCCGCGGCGCTTCTTCGCGGTGTCCGCGGCGGTCGGCGCCGCGGCGAACGCGCTCTTGCTCGCCGTCGATCCGTCGGGTCTCGCGGCGCCGGCGCTCCGCGTGGTGACCGGCGCGTGCATGGCGGGCGTCTACCCGGTCGGCATGAAACTCGCGGCCACCTGGGCCAAGGGCGACATGGGCCTCATGGTCGGAATCCTCGTCGGTGCGCTGACGCTGGGTTCGGCGTCGCCCCATCTCTTCAACGCCATCGGCGGGATCGACTGGCGCGTGCCCCTGACGATGGCCTCCGCCAGCGCGCTCGCGGCGGCCGCGCTGATCGGATTGGCCGGCATCGGGCCGAACCGGACCGCGGCACCGCGCTTCGATCCCCACTATGTCCTGAACGCCTGGCGCGACGTGCCTCTGCGTCTCGCGAATCTTGGCTACCTCGGCCACATGTGGGAGCTCTACGCGATGTGGGCGTGGATCGGCGTCTTCCTCGACGCGAGCTTCGCGCTGACGCTGCCGGAAGGGTACGCCGCGACCGCGGCCAAGGTTGCCACTTTCGTTACGGTGGGCTCGGGCGCCATCGGCTGCGTGGCCGCCGGTTTCCTCGCCGACCGCCTCGGCCGGACGACGCTCACGATCGTCGCGATGGCGATCAGCGGCAGCTGCGCCGCGTCGGTGGGGCTCCTGTTCGGAGGACCGGTGTGGGCGCTCCTCGCGTTGTGCGTCGTCTGGGGGATCAGCATCGTCGCCGATTCGGCGCAGTTCTCGGCGTCGATCGCGGAGCTGGCCGACCCGTCGTACGTCGGCACGATGCTGACGCTGCAGACGGCGCTGGGCTTCACGCTGACGCTCGTGACGATCCACCTGATGCCCTACTGGGTCGACGCGATCGGGTGGCGTTACGCCTTCGTGCCGCTCTCGATCGGGCCGGCGCTCGGAGTGCTGGCGATGGCGCGTCTGCGCGCGCACCCGCGCTCGGTCCGATTGGCCGGCGGCCGGCGGTAGGGGCTGCTCGGTTTCGCGCATTTGCGTATTCCATCGCCGCGACGGTCGGCGTAGCATCGCCGGTTCGGGCGGGAGCCTGCAGGCTGCCGCCCGCCCAATGCCGACATCGACGGAGGCCATCATGCCGTATCACCTCGAAGGACGCTTGCTCGAAGTCTGCAACTGCCGTGTGCTCTGCCCGTGCTGGATCGGCGAGGACCCCGACTACGGCACCTGCGACACGATCGTCGCGTGGCGGTTCGACAAGGGGACGATCAACGGCGTCGACGTTTCTGATCGGACGATCGCGGTGATCGCCCACGTTCCCGGCAACATCCTGCAGGGCAACTGGAGGGCCGCCGTCTACCTCGACGACAGGGTGACGCCCCAGCAGGAGGAAGCGATCCTCGGCGTCTACACGGGCAAGCTGGGCGGCCCGGTCGCCGATCTCGTGAAGCTGATCGGCGAGGTGGTGTCGGTCGAGAAGGTGCCGATTACCTTCACCGTCCAGGGCGGTCGCGGGACGATCAAGCTGGGCGACGCCGGCTACGCCGAGCTCGAGCCGTACCAGAGCGCCGCCGGCAAGACGACCACGCTCACCGATACCGTCTTCTCGACCGTTCCCGGCGCTCCGGTGTTCGTCGGCAAGTCGCCGCACTACCGCTCGAAGAACGCGAAGCTCGGCATCGACCTCGACATCTCGGGGCACAACGCGCTGCAGAGCACGTTCCTCTTCGACGCCTGACGGCGTTGGGCACCTCCGGCACTGCGGCGGCGGGCGACGCTCTCGTCGGCCTTCGCGGCCGGCGCGGGCTATTCTGGACGTTCGTCGTGCTGCTCGCGGTCGGATCGTGGGGCGCGCTCGCGCTCTGGAGCGCAAGCCCCTACGCCCGCTACCTCGACCACCCCGGCTGGCTCGACGCGGAGGCGTTCGCCGCGCTCTGCCGCGCCGTCCCGCAGGGCGACGTTCTGGTGCCGGCAGCGCTCTACGCCGGAGCATGGCTGCTGATGATCGCCGCGATGATGCTGCCGACGGCGTTCCCGCTGCTGGCCATGTTCCGGCGAATCACCGGATCGCGGTCCGACGCCGGGCTGCTCTCGGCGCTGGTCGTGGGCGGCTTCTTCGTCGCCTGGGTGGCGTTCGGCGGCGTCGCGCATCTCGCCGACGCCGGCCTGCAACGGGCGGCGGCGAGCTCGCCCTGGGTCGTGACCCACGGCTTCATGATCGGAGCCGGCGTGCTTGCCGCGGCGGGACTCTTCCAGTGGAGCGCGCTCAAGTACCGCTGCCTCGAGGCGTGCCGGACGCCGTTCACGTTCGTCGGCGCGCGGTGGCACGGGCGCGCGCCGCTGCGCGAGGCCTTCCGGATCGGACTCGATCACGGCCTCTTCTGCGTCGGCTGCTGCTGGGCGCTCATGCTCGTGATGTTCGTCGTCGGGATGGGCAGCATCGGGTGGATGCTCGCGCTCGCCGCCGTGATGGCGGCCGAAAAGAACCTCTCATGGGGGCGCCGGCTGCGCACGCCGCTCGGGATCGGCCTGCTCGTCTGGGCGGGCGCGACCGTGCTCTACAACGTCTGATCCGGCTGTCTCGCCGCAACAACGCCCGGCGTCGCGCGCGCGCCACTTTCGTAGCCACCGCGGTCGAATAGTCCCATAATGCGCGCCTTCAAGGAGCCCCGCAGGCTCCTAACCCGCCGGCTCGAGACGCCCCGGCGGAGGCGCGGGTCCCTCGACCCGCCGCCCGCGCGGCGTCCTCGCCTAGGGCATCGGCTCCATGAAGTTCCGCTTTCCGATCGTCATCATCGACGAGGATTTCCGCTCCGAGAACGCCTCGGGCCTCGGCATCCGCGCGCTCGCGGCCGCGATCGAGAAGGAAGGAATGGAGGTGCTGGGCGTCACGAGCTACGGCGACCTCTCGCAGTTCGCGCAGCAGCAGAGCCGCGCCTCCGCGTTCATCCTGTCGATCGACGACGAGGAATTCACGCCGGGCCCCGAGCTCGACCCGGCGGTGCTGAACCTGCGGAAGTTCATCGCCGAGATCCGGTTCAAGAACGCCGAGATCCCGATCTACCTCTACGGCGAGACGCGCACCTCCCGCCACATCCCGAACGACGTGCTGCGCGAGCTGCACGGCTTCATCCACATGTTCGAGGACACGCCGGAGTTCGTGGCCCGGCACATCATCCGCGAGGTCAAGAGCTATCTCGACTCGCTCGCCCCGCCGTTCTTCCGCGCGCTCGTCGACTATGCGCAGGACGGATCCTACTCGTGGCACTGTCCCGGCCACTCCGGCGGCGTCGCGTTCCTGAAGAGCCCCGTCGGGCAGATGTTCCACCAGTTCTTCGGCGAGAACATGCTTCGCGCCGACGTCTGCAACTCGGTCGACGAGCTCGGCCAGCTGCTCGACCACTCGGGGCCGGTGGGCGCCGCCGAGCGCAACGCGGCGCGCATCTTCAACGCCGACCACTGCTACTTCGTCACCAACGGCACGTCGACCTCGAACAAGATGGTCTGGCACGCGAACGTCGCGCCGGGCGACATCGCGGTGGTCGACCGCAACTGCCACGTGTCGATCCTGCACGCCATCACGATGACGGGCGCGATCCCGGTGTTCCTGCCGCCGACGCGCAACCATCTCGGCATCATCGGGCCGATCCCGCTCGACCAGTTCCGCCCGGAGAACATCAGGAAGCGGATCGAGGCGAACCCCTTCGCGCGCGCGGCGAAGAACAAGAAGCCGCGGATCCTGTCGCTTACGCAAAGCACCTACGACGGAATCGCCTACAACGTCGAGATGCTGAAGCAGACGTTGAACGGCTCGATCGCGACGCTGCACTTCGACGAGGCCTGGCTGCCGCACGCGGCTTTCCACGAGTTCTACCGGGACATGCACGCGATCGGCAAGGATCGGCCGCGCAGCAAGGACACGCTGATCGTCGCGACCCATTCGACGCACAAGCTCCTGGCCGGGATCTCCCAGGCGTCGCAGATCCTCGTGCAGGAGTCGGAAGCGCACCGCTTCGACCGCAACATCTTCAACGAGGCGTACCTGATGCACACGTCGACCTCGCCGCAGTACGCGATCATCGCGTCGTGCGACGTCTCGGCGGCGATGATGGAGCCGCCCGGCGGCACGGCGCTGGTCGAGGAGTCGATCGTCGAGGCGCTCGACTTCCGCCGGGCGATGCGCAAGGTCGACGACGAGTGGGGCAAGGACTGGTGGTTCAAGGTCTGGGGGCCCGAGCGGCTCGCGCCGGAGGGAATGGGCAAGCGCGACGACTGGCTCCTGCGCGCGAACGAGAAGTGGCACGGCTTCGGCAACCTGGCCCCGGGCTTCAACATCCTCGACCCGATCAAGGCGACGGTCATCACCCCGGGCCTCGACGTCTCGGGCAGGTTCGCGAAGACCGGCATTCCGGCGTCGATCGTCACCCGCTTCCTCGCCGAGCACGGCGTCATCGTCGAGAAGACCGGGCTCTACTCGTTCTTCATCATGTTCACCATCGGCATCACCAAGGGCCGGTGGAACACCCTCGTGACCGCGCTGCAGCAGTTCAAGGACGACTACGACAAGAACCAGCCGCTGTGGCGGATCCTGCCGGAGTTCGTCGCGGCGCAGCCCGCGTACGAGCGGGTGGGCCTGCGCGACCTCTGCCAGCAGATCCACGAGGCGTACAAGGCGCACGACGTGGCGCGCGTGACGACGGAGATGTACCTCTCCGACATGCAGCCGGCGATGAAGCCGTCCGACGCCTTCGCGTGCATGGCGCACCGCGAGATCGAGCGGGTCGAGATCGACGAGCTCGAGGGCCGCGTGACGAGCGTGCTGCTTACGCCCTATCCGCCGGGCATCCCGCTCCTGATTCCCGGCGAGCGCTTCAACCGGACGATCGTCGAGTACCTCAAGTTCGCGCGATCGTTCAACGCGCAGTTCCCCGGCTTCGACACCGACATCCACGGGCTGATCGAGGAACGCGAAGGCAGCCGGATCCGCTACTTCATGGACTGCGTGAAGCAGCGCTAGCGGGCGCGAAAGCCGGGTCACGCGAAAGTAGGGTCAGACCCGACTTCTCGCCACGCGCAATGCCGATCTCACGGCGCGCACCGAAAAGTCGGGTCTGACCCTACTTTCGCACGAACGAATGAGCAGCGAATTCCGCCCGCGCCGCACGGACGCGTCGACGTCACGCTTGTTCGAACGGCTCTTTCCTTTTCTTGGCTGGCCCCGGCCAACGACGGCGTCGGTTCGCGCGGACCTGATCGCCGGGATCACGGTGGCGCTCGTTGCCATTCCCCAGGCGCTCGCGTATGCGCAGCTCGCCGGCGTCCCGCCGCACTACGGCCTGTATGCCGCCCTCATCCCGGCCATCGTGGGTGCGCTGTTCGGGTCATCGGCGATCCTGTCGACCGGCCCGGTCGCCCTGACTTCGCTCCTCACCGCCGCGAGCGTCGGCGTGCTGGTCCCTCCGGCGACAGGACAGTTCTACGCCTATGTCACGCTGCTCGCGCTGCTGTCGGGGCTGGTCCAGGTGGGCTTCGGACTTGCGCGTGCCGGCGTCCTGCTGAGTCTCGTCTCGCACCCCGTCCTCATGGGCTTCATCAACGCGGCCGCCCTGCTGATTGCGCTTTCGCAGCTGCCTGCGCTGATGGGGATCCCGGTGCGGCAGTCGCAGCACCTGCTGCTCGATACGTGGAACGTCGTGTCGCGGCCGGACCTGCTGCACGAAATATCGCTCGCGTTCGGTCTCGCGGCGATCGTCCTGCTTCTTGCGTTCAGGAAGCTCGCCCCGCGGTTGCCCGGCGTCCTTGTCACCGTCGCGCTCGCGACTTGGGTCAGCCATGCGGTGGGCTTCGCCGAGCGCGGCGGCCGTGTCGTTGGGGACATCCCGGCAGGGCTGCCGATCGTTGCGCTCCCCGCGTTCGACTGGCCGGCGATTCGCGCGCTCCTGCCGGCGGCATTCGTGATCGGTGTGATCAGCTTCATGGAGGCGATGTCGAGCTGCAAGGTCATCGCGATCCGTAAGCGCACGCGCTGGGACGAGAATCAGGAGCTAATCGGTCAGGGCCTCGCGAAGATCGCCGCCGGGTTCTGCCAGTCGATGCCGGTGAGCGGGTCATTCTCCCGCTCCGCGCTGAACCTGTCGGCGCACGCGGTGACGGGCCTCTCGTCGATCGTCTCGGCGGCAGCGGTGCTGCTCGCGCTGCTGTTCTTCACACCGCTCCTGCACGATCTTCCGAAGCCTGTTCTCGCGGCGATGATCATGCTGGCCGTGGTCAATCTGATTGACGTCGGCGCCCTGCAGAAGGCCTGGCGCGCGAGCCGCGACGACGCGCTTGCGGGCACCACAACGTTCCTCGTCACGCTCGCGTTCGCGCCGAACATCCAGATCGGGATCCTCGCGGGCATCATCATCTCGCTCGCCGCCTTCCTCTATCGGCGCATGCGGCCGCGCGTCGCGCGCGTGAGCCTCCACGAGGACGGGACGCTGCGCGACGCCGAGTGGCTCGACCTGCCGCCGCTGCACAGGAAGATCGGAGCCCTTCGCTTCGACGCATCGCTGCATTTCGCCAATGCATCGTACTTCGAGGAAGCGGTGCTCCGGCTCGAGCGTGAGCGCCCGGAGGTCGCCGTCATCCTGATTGCGGCGCACAGCATCAACGACATCGACGCGTCCGGAGTCGAGACGCTGCGCAATCTCGCGGAGCGGCTCCGCCAGAGCGGGGTCACCCTGGCGCTGAGCGGGGTCAAGCGGCAGGTGATGGACGTGCTCGAACGGACGGGCGCGATCGGGACGCTAGGCCGGGAAAACCTCTACGGCAACGACCAGGAGGCCATTGCAGACCTTCGGGCACGCGTGACCCGCACCGACGCCTCGGACGGCGAGCGGGGAGGGCACTGAGCCTCCCGCGAGGGTGCCGGGTCCCGGTCCGGCGGGCTCAGGCCGCCACGCGGGCAGTCTCGGCCGTCCGCGTCGCAGCGACCGGCTTCGCGGCCCGGTCGGCGTCTCCGGCATGGGCCGCCACCAGCAGCGAGGCGAGCACACAGGACGCCATCCGCACTTCCATCGAGTCGGTGCGAGCCGGCACGACGATCGGAATGCGGGCGCCGAGCACGATCCCGGCGGCGAGTCCGCCCGTCAGGCCCGTGAGCGTGCGCAAGAGGAGCGACGCAGCTTCCATCGACGGCAATATCAAGACGTCGGGATGGCCCGCAAGGTCGGCTTTGACGCCGTTCGCGCGAGCGGCCTCGGCGGACAGGGCGCTGTCGGCGGTCAGCGGGCCTTCGCAGGCGACGCGACCGAACAGGCCC
This sequence comes from uncultured beta proteobacterium, assembly GCA_963734055.1. Classification (GTDB taxonomy): domain Bacteria; phylum Pseudomonadota; class Gammaproteobacteria; order Burkholderiales; family Casimicrobiaceae; genus CAIWHR01. The sequence goes on along the minus strand of CAVTFQ010000006.1, from coordinate 114,068 downwards.
TGCTCGGCCATGGACTTGAGCGCTGCCGCATCTGCGGTCGACGCGAAGGCCGGCGTCACGTAGTCCATCGCCGCGAGCAGCGCGACCGCCGGCGCGGCGACGCCCAGCGCGCGCGCAAGGTCGATCGTATTGCCGACGATGTCCTTCTTCGCAGCGAGATTGGGGGCGATGTTGAGCTGCGCATCGGCGACGAGCATGCCGTTGGGCCGGCCCGGGAGGTCGAGGAAATACGCGTGCGACAGCCGGCGCTCGCTGCGCAGCCCCGATTCGGGCGCCGCGACCGGCGCGAGCAGGTCGCGCTCGCTCATGCTGCCCTTGACGAGCGCTGCGACCTGGCCTTCGCGCACGACTTCTGCCGCGCGCTGGCCGGCCACGCGCGGATCGTCGGCCGTGTCGACGATGGGCAGCCGCGAGATGTCGAGCCCGGCCCGGAGCGCGGCGTCGCGGATGCGCGCCTCCGGGCCGATCAGGACCGGCGCCAGATAGCCGGCGAACGCCCCCGACAGTGCCGTCTGGAGCGTATCGCGATCGCAGGGGTAGACGATCCCGGCCGGCAGCGGGGGCCGCAGACGGGTCTTCTCGACGAGACGTTGGAACTGGGGGCGGGCCGCCATGGTACCGGGAGCGTGGCAAGCCCCTATGGGGTTGTCAACTCCCTGTCGAACGCCGCCCGATGGCGGGGCACGGGCAGCCGACAAGCGGGGGCCGCGCCGCCGCGCGCTCGCTACGTCGCCGCCGTGACTTGCTAAACCTTGCCTTTCCAGGGCACGACGAGCCGCTCCACATAGCGCATCAGGAGATCGAACAGGTAGGCGATCGCGCCGATGACGACGATCCCCATGATCACGATGTCGGTCCGCAGGAAGTTCGACGCGTTCAGCACCATCTGACCGAGGCCGTGGGTCGCGGCGACCATCTCCGCCGCGACGAGCGTCGTCCAGCCGAAGCCGATCGCGATCCGCATCGCGGTCAGGATCTCCGGCATCGCACCGGGAATGATCACGTGGAGGATCACCTGCCACCGCGACGCGCCCATCGAGTAGGCCGCGTGGATCTGCTCCTGCGCCACCGAGCGCACGCCCGCGCGTGCACTCATCGCGAGCGGCGCGAAGCAGGCGAGGTAGATGAGCAGCACTTTCGAGAACTCGTCGATGCCGAACCAGATCACGATCAGCGGCAGATAGGCGAGCGGCGGCAGCGGCCGGTAGAACTCGATCGGGGGATCGAAGATGCCCCGCGCGATCCGGGACACGCCCATCGCGATGCCGATCGGGATCGCAGTCACGCACGCCGCGAGGAACGCCGTGAACACGCGGAACATCGACCAGCCGAAGTGGGTCGCTAGCGGAGCGTCGGTGAGCTGGCCCCGCGCCGACTCGTAGAGACGGGTGAACACCGTCTCGGGGGTCGGCAGGAAGAGCGGCGGGAGCCAGCGGAAATGGCTCGCGAGCCACCAGAGAGCGAAGAGCGTCGTCATCGTCACGACGCTGATCAGCGTGGACCGCCCCTCGCCCAGCTCGGCGTACCGAGACGTCTTCGGACGGCCGGTGCCGTTCGCGGCCATCATCGGCGCTCGGCGGCCGCGGGCTCGCGATGGAGGATCACCGCGAGCACCTCCTCGCGGACGCGGATGAAGTCAGCCGACGACTTCACCGCGCGTGCGTCGCGCGTCGCAATGAACCGCCGGCCGAAGTCGAGCTCGTACTCGTGCGAGATCTTCCCCGGGCGCGACGTCATCACCACGAGATGCGTGGCGAGGAAGAGCGCCTCCTCGACGCTGTGCGTGATGAAGAAGCACATCTTCCCGGTGCGGTGCCAGACGTCCAGGATCAGCTCCTGGATCGACTCGCGCGTGAACGCGTCGAGCGCGCCGAGCGGCTCGTCCATCAGCAGGACTTCCGGGTTCGAGGCGAGCGCGCGCGCGATGCCGACGCGCTGCTGCATGCCGCCCGAGAGCTCGTAGATCGCACGCTCGGCGAAGTCCTCGAGGCCGACGAGCTGCAGCGTCTCGCGCGCGATCCGGTGCCGGTCGTGCGCGGGCACGCCGCGCATGCGGAGCCCGAACGCGACGTTGTCGGCGACGTTGAGCCATGGCATCAGCGCGTGCTTCTGGAACACGACGCCGCGGTCGGCGCCGGGCCCGGTGACGGGTTTGCCGTCGAGCAGGATCTCGCCGTCGGTCGGCGGCAGGAAGCCGGCGATGCACGACAGGAGCGTCGTCTTGCCGCAGCCCGAGGCGCCGATGGCGACGACGAAGTCGCCGTCGCGCATCGCGAGGCTCACGTTCGCGAGCGCGTCGACGGTTCCCGCCTTCGAGGCGTACCTGACGGACAGGCCGCGGATGTCGAGCGTCGGCACGGGAAGCGAAGAGTGCAGAAAAACGGCGGCGCGGGCTCGCGACCCGGCGCCGCCGCGCGGCGATCGTGCGTTGGTCCTACTTCATCGCGCTCTGCACGAACGCCGGAGTGACGTACTTGCCGTAGTCGGGCGCGAGCTGCTGGACACGTCCTTGCTCCTTCAGGAATTTTGCGGTCTCGGTCAGCGCCTTGGCCGCCCCGCCGCTTGCGCCGCCGCCGAGCCAGGCCGGAGACGCCTGCTCGGCAAGGCTCGGGAAGCTGTACAGGGCCATCGCATTGCCGACGTCCTCGGACTTGCCGCCCGACCACTTCGCGACGGCCGCGACTTTCGCCGAATCGCCGGTCCACGCCTTGGGGTTCGCCTTGTACTCGGCGTCCGCCTTGGCGATGGCCTTCACGAGCGCGGTCATGAACTGCGGATTCTCGGCCGCGAACTTCTTCGAGACGATGAGTCCGTCGAACGTGCACTTGCCTTTCTTGCAGAGCTCGCCGGACGTGACCAGCACCTTGCCGTTCTTCTTGATGCTCGCAAGCACCGGGTCCCAGATGAATGCGGCGTCGATGTCGCCGCGTGCCCACGCGGCGGCGATTTCCGGCGGCCGCATGTTGAGGACGTTGACCTCGCCGGGCTTGAGGCCCGCGAGCTCGAGGGCGTACATCAGGTGGAAATGCGAGGTGGATACGAACGGAGTCGCCACCTTCTTGCCCTTGAGCCCCGCAACGGTGGTGACGCCGCTGCCATCGCGGGAAACGAGCGCCTCGGCCGAGGCGATGTCCTCGAGGATCCAGAACAGTTCGATGTCCATCCCCTGGCTGATCGCGGTTGCGATCGGCGCCGAACCGGCCTCGCCGACCGCAACGTCGCCCGACGCCATCGCGCGGATGACGTCGCCGCCGCCGCCGAACTGGCGCCAGTTGATCTTGTAGCCGGTCGCCTTCTCGATCTCGCCGGTCTGCTGCACCCAGCGGAACGGGTTCATCATGTCCTGGTAGGCGAACGTGACCGTCTTCTGCGCCCACGCCGGCAGCGCGGCGGCGAGCGTGAGGACAAGGGCAGCGAGCAAGCGTTTCATGGCACCTCCCGGCGGGTAGTGAACGAATCCGGCGGCGCTCTCGGGGGCGCCGCGCGGACGAGAGCGGAATCTAGATCTGCGCGAGCGTCTTGCGCAAGATCTCCGTGATCATATCGATATGCGACCTCTCGGCGATCAGCGGCGGCGCGAGGATCGCGGAGTCGCCGGTCGTCTTCAAGTGCAGCCCGTTGTCGAAGAGTTTCTTCTGGAGCACGTGTCCGCGCGCACCGGGTCCGCCGGCCGGGTGTACATCGATCGTGGCGAACATCCCGTACCCCCGGATGTCGGCGACGACCGGCGAGTCCCTGAGCGAGAAGATCGCATCCAGGAAATAGGGGGACAGCGCCCGGCCGCGGGCGAAGAGGTCTTCCTTCCTGTAGATGTCGAGGGTCGCGAGGCCCGCGGCGCACGGCCCGGGATGGCCCGAGTAGGTGTACCCGTGGAAGAACTCGATCGCGCCGTCCGGCGCGGCCGCCATGATCGCGTCGTGGATGCGCTCCGAGATCGCCACCGCGCCCATCGGCTGCGCGCCGTTGGTGAGGCCTTTGGCCATCGTCATGATGTCCGGCGTGACGCCGAAGCTCTGCGCGGCGAAGGCCTGGCCCGTGCGCCCGAAGCCGCAGATCACTTCGTCGAAGACAAGCAGGATGCCGTGCGCGTCGCAGATCTCGCGCAGACGCTTGAGGTAACCCTTCGGCGGCACGAGGCAGCCGGTCGAGCCGGCGATCGGCTCGACGAAGCACGCGGCGATGTTCTCGGCGCCGTACAGGTTCACGAAGCGGGTCAGGTCCTCGGCGAGCTCGATGCCGTGCGCGCCTTCGCCCTTCGTGAAGAAATTTTCCTTGAGGTGCGTATGCCGCATGTGCGCGATCCCGGGCAGCCCGGGGCCGTACTTCCGGCGATTGTTGACGAGACCGGACAGCGCGACGCCGCCGAAGTTGACCCCGTGGTAGGCGCGCTCGCGCGAGACGAAGACGTTGCGGCCCCCCTGGCCGCGCGCCTGGTGGTAGGCGAGCGCGACCTTCATCGCGGTTTCCACCGCCTCGGAGCCCGAGTTCGTGAAGAAGATCCGGTTCAGGTCGCCGGGCGTGAGCTCGGCGACGCGCGAGGCGAGCTCGAACTGCTTCGGATGGCCCCGGAGGAACGGCGGCACGAAGTCGAGCTCCGCCATCTGCCGGCCGACGGCCTCCGCGATCTCCTTGCGGCCGTGACCCGCGTTCGCGCAGAAGAGGCCGGACGACGCGTCGACCAGCTTCTCGCCCCGGTCGCTCCAGTAGAACATCCCCTCCGCACGGACGACCATCTTGGGGTCGGCCTTGAATTCGCGGTTAGGCGTGAACGGCATCCAGTATTCGTCGAGCGATATCCGCGTCTTGACGGTGTCGGCCTGGATCGTGAGTTCGGCGTGGCCCATCGTGGTCTCCCGATGCTGCGGTGCGGCAAGCCCGCGCAGCGCTGCTGATTGGAACCCGGTATCCTACACCCGCAGACTGGCGGCGGGCAGGAGCGCCGGCAATCGTCGCCCTGTCGACTGCGCGGGTCCCGGTTGGCAGCCAGCGTCCTCGGGCACGCCCGAGCATCGTGCGCCCTGCTCCGCGCGATGAACGTCGCCGCCACCGTGAAGTTGCGCAGCGCCTGCACCGCGTGCTCGTCGGCGCGTGCGCTCGGTGTGAACGGCGACCGGTTCCATTATCATAGCCGTTTGCGGTCCCGGACCTGACGGTTGCGTCCCGCCGCCCCTTGTCCGGAGCTCCACCATGCGCATTGGCGTCCCCAAGGAAATCAAGGTGCTCGAGAACCGCGTCGGCCTCGTGCCGGGCAGCGTGCGCGAGCTCGTCGGCAGCGGTCAAGAAGTGATCGTCGAGCACAACGCCGGCCAGGGCATCGGGATGGACGACGACGCCTACCGTCGCGCGGGCGCGCGGATCGCGGGCACCGCCGCCGAGGTATTCGCCGCGGCCGACATGATCGTGAAGGTGAAGGAGCCGCAGGCCGTCGAGCGGAAGATGCTGCGCAACGGCCAGATCCTGTTCACGTATCTCCATCTCGCGCCCGATCCCGAGCAGGCGAAGGACCTGGTCGCGAGCGGCGCCGTCTGTATCGCCTACGAGACCGTCACCTCACCCAAGGGCGGCCTGCCGCTGCTCGCGCCGATGTCCGAGGTCGCGGGGCGGATGGCGGTGCAGGCCGGGGCCTATTACCTCGAGAAACCGCACGGCGGGCCCGGCGTGCTGCTCGGCGGCGTGCCCGGCGTCGATCCGGCGAAGGTCGTGATCCTGGGCGGCGGCGTCGTCGGCTCGCACGCGTGCCATATCGCGCTCGGCATGGGCGCCGAGGTGTGGGTGCTCGATCGCAGCGTCGACGTGCTGCGCGCGCTGTGGCGCCAGTTCGGCCGTCCGCTCAACACCGTGTTCTCGACGCAGGACGCGATCGAGAATCACGTGACGACGGCGGACCTCGTGATCGGCGGCGTGCTGATCCCCGGCGCGTCGGCGCCGAAGCTCGTCTCCGCGGCGCTCGTGAAGCGGATGAAGCCCGGCTCGGTGATCGTCGACGTCGCGATCGACCAGGGAGGCTGCTTCGAGACGGCACGGCCGACGACGCACGCCGACCCGGTGTACGTCGTCGACGGCGTTACCCATTACTGCGTCGCCAACATGCCGGGCGGCGTGCCGCGCACGTCGACCTTCGCACTCAACAATGCGACGCTGCCATTCGTGCTGGCGCTTGCGAACAAGGGCTGGAAGAAGGCGCTCTCGGACGACGTCCACCTGAAGAACGGCCTCAACATCGCCTTCGGCAAGGTGACCTGCCAGCCCGTCGCCGAGGCGCTCGGCTACGCGTACGTGCCGCCCGAGCCTGTGATGGCGTGAACCCGGACAGAGAGCACTAATGCGGAGGGCGTGCACATGAACACGATGAACGAGCAGAACCGGCTTGCGGTGACCGGCCGGCAGAAGATGACCCCGTCGGAAGCCTTCGTCGAGACGCTCGTCGCGCAGGGCGTGAAGGAGGTGTTCGGGATCGTCGGGTCCGCGTACATGGATGCGCTCGACCTCTTCCCCCTCGCCGGCATCCGCTTCATCTCGGTCGCTCACGAGCAGGGCGGCGGGCACATGGCCGACGGCTACGCCCGCGTGTCGGGCCGCCACGGCGTGTGCATCGCGCAGAACGGCCCGGGGATCACCAACTTCGTGACGTCGACGGCCGCCGCATTCTGGGCGCATTCGCCGGTGGTCGTCGTCACCCCGGAAACCGGCAGCGCGACGATCGGCCTGGGCGGCTTCCAGGAGACCGAGCAGCTGCCGATCTTCTCGAAGATCACCAAGTTCCAGGCGCACGTGAACAACCGCGCGCGGATGGCCGAGCTCACCGGCCGCGCCTTCGACCGCGCGCGGCTCCTGATGGGGCCGGCGCAGCTCAACATTCCGCGCGACTTCTTCTATGGCGACATCGAATGCGAGATCCCGCAGCCGCTCGCGATCGAGCGCGGCGCCGGCGGCGACAGGAGCCTCGACGACGCGGCGGCGCTCCTGGCCGCGGCGAAGTTCCCGGTGCTCCTCTGTGGCGGCGGCGTCGTGATGGCCGACGGCGGCCAGGAGGCGGTCCGACTCGCCGAGCGCCTCCAGGCCCCGGTCGCCGTCTCGTACCTGCACAACGATGCGTTCCCCGCGCGCCATCCCCTCTGGGTCGGCCCGCTCGGCTACCAGGGCAGCAAGGCGGCGATGAAGCTGATCGCAAAGGCCGACGTCGTGCTCGCGCTCGGCACCCGGCTCGGGCCGTTCGGCACGCTGCCGCAATACGGGATCGAGTACTGGCCCAAGGACGCACGGGTGATCCAGGTCGACGCCGACGCGACGATGCTCGGCCTCGTGAAGCCCGTTTCGGTGGGCATCTGCGGCGACGCACGGGCGGCGGCGGCGGCGCTCCTCGCTCGGCTTTCGGGCCGGACGCTCGCCTGCAGCGCGAGCCAGGAGGGTCGCCAGGCCGAGATCCGGACGGCCAAGGCCGAATGGGAAGCCGAGCTCGACGGCTGGACGCACGAGAGGGATCCGTGGTCGGTCGAGGTGTCGAAGGGGTCGCCGGCGATGCATCCCCGGCAGATGCTGCGCGAGCTCGAGCGCGCGCTGCCGGAAGACGCGATGGTGTCGACCGACATCGGCAACATCTGCTCGGTGTCGAACTCGTACCTTCGCTTCGAGCGCCCGCGCTCGATGTTCGCGGCCATGAGCTTCGGCAACTGCGGCTACGCGTTTCCGACGATCGTCGGCGCGAAGGTCGCGGCGCCGGACCGCCCGGCGATCGCCTACGTCGGCGACGGGGCGTGGGGGATGAGCTTCGGCGAGCTGCAGACGTGCGTCCGCGAAGGCATCCCGGTGACCGCCGTGGTCTTCAACAACGGCCAGTGGGGGGCCGAGAAGAAGAATCACGTGGACTTCTACGAGAACCGCTTCGTCGGCGTCAACCTCGATCGCCAGCCGTCGTGGGCCGCGGTCGCGCAGGCGATGGGGGCCGACGGCAGACGCATCGAGCGCCTGGCCGATGTCGGACCCGCGCTGCGCGACGCCGCCAAGGCGCAGGGCGAGGGCCGCACGACGGTGCTCGAGATGATGGTGACGCGCGAGCTCGGCGACCCGTTCCGGCGCGACGCGCTCGCGCTGCCGACGCGGCATCTCGCCAAGTACGCGTCGACGGCCGCACGGCGCTGAGCGCCGCGACGTAACCTCGGCGATCGAGCCGGCAACATCGAACCGGAGTGACGCGCCTCGCGATGGATGCGCCTGCCGCCGGGACGCCCGAGGCCGTCGTCGCCGCGCTGGTCGCGCGCGCCCGCGCCGCGCAGCGCGCGTACGAAACGTGGCCGCAGGAGCGGGTCGACGAAGCGGTCGTCGCCGCCGGGTGGGCGATCGTCGAGCCCGCGCGCAACCGCGCGCTCGCGGAGCTCGCCGTGCGCGACACCGGGCTCGGCAACGTCGCCGACAAGATCGCGAAGAATCGCCGCAAGACGCTCGGGCTGCTCCGCGACCTGCGCGGCGCGAAGTCGGTCGGCGTCATCGCCGAGGATCGCCGGCGCGGGCTGATCGAGATCGCGCGGCCGGTCGGGGTCGTCGCCGCGATCACGCCGTCCACGAACCCGGGCGCCACGCCTGCCAACAACATCGTCAACGCATTGAAGGGCCGCAATGCGATCGTGCTCGCGCCGTCGCCCAAGGGCGCCTCCACGCTTGCGTTGCTGCTCGAGTTCGTGCACGCGGAGCTCGACCGCGTCGGCGCGCCGCGCGACCTCGTGCAGATGCTGCCGCCGCCGGTGACGCGCGAAGCGACCTTCGCGCTGATGCGCGCGGCCGATCTGGTCGTCGCGACCGGCTCGCAGACCAATGTTCGCGCGGCCTACTCGAGCGGTACGCCGGCGATCGGCGTGGGCGCCGGCAACGTCGCCGCGATCGTCGACGAGACCGCCGACGTGCCGGATGCCGCCGCGAAGATCGCGCGGTCGAAGGCCTTCGATCACGCGACCTCGTGTTCGTCCGAGAACAGCGTGATCGCCGTCGCGGGCATCTACGACGCGCTGGCGGCCGCGCTCGCGCGCGAGGGCGGCGTGCTGCTCGATGCCGAGGAGACGCGGCGGCTCGAGGAGGAAATGTTTCCGGACGGCCGGCTCGCGCCGGAGGTGGTCGCGCAGTCGGCGGGGGCGATCGCGGCCCATGGTGGCCTGGTCCGCCCCGAGCTCGAGCGCGCGCGCTTCCTGATCGTCGAGGAGACGGGCGTCGGCGCCGCGCATCCGTTCTCGGGCGAGAAGCTCTCGCCGGTGCTCGCGCTCTACCGCGCCGACGATTTCGCGGCCGCGGCCGACCTTGCGGCGCGGCTGCTCGCATTCCAGGGGGCCGGTCACTCGGTGGGCCTCCATACGCGCAACTCCACGCGAGCGGTCGAGCTCGGGCTTTCGCTTCCCGTATGCCGCGTCATCGTCAACCAGGCCCACTGCTTCGCGACCGGGGGCAGCTTCGACAACGCGCTGCCGTTCTCGCTGTCCATGGGCTGCGGTACCTGGGGCGGCAACAGCATCTCGGACAACCTGAACTACCGGCACTTCCTCAACATCACGCGCGTGGTGATGCCGCTTGCCCCGGAGGACGTCCGCGAGCCCACCGACGACGAGATCTTCGGGGAGTACCGGCGGAAGTACCGTGCCTGACCCAGGGCCGACGGCGGCGACCGTCCGCGACGCGATCGACCGGCACGCGCGCGAACGGCCCGATGCGCCGTTCGTGCTCGCGCCCGAGCCCGATCGAGTCCTGACCTACGGCGCGCTGCGCGAGCTGGCCCAGGGACTCGCCGCGGACCTCGCGGCGCGCGACATCCATCCGGGCGATGTCGTCTCGTACATGCTGCCGAACGGCATTGCCGCCGCCGGCGTGCTGCTGGGCGCAATGCACGGCGGCTACGTCCCCTCGCCGGTCAGCCTGCTCGCACAGGACGCGCTGATCGAGCACACGCTCGCGCACTCGCGCACGCGCATCGTGTTCGCGGCACCGGAGTTCGTCGCGAGGCTCGGGGCGATCGTGGCGAGGACCGGGAGCCGCGCGATCGTACGCGAGACCTCGCCCGACGATCTCGCGATCGCCCCCGCGCAAGCTCCCGCGCGATCGCCGGCGCTCGAGCCGGGCACGCCGGCGCTCCTGATGTACACGTCCGGGACGACCGGCCGGCCGAAGGGGGCGCTCCTGTCGCATGCGAACCTGGTCCACGCCGGCAACGCGGTGAGCGCCGCCCACGCGCTGACGCCCGAGGATCGCGTGCTGTCGTCGTTGCCGCTCTACCACATCAACGGCCAGTGCATTGCGACGATCTCGCCGCTCGTCTCGGGCGGCAGCGTCGTGATGCCGCATCGCTTCAGCGCGTCGCAGTGGTGGGGTTGGGTCGAGCGCTACCGGCCGACGTGGCTGAACATCGTGCCGACCATCATCGCCTACCTCCTGAACGGCGCCGATCCGACGCCCGCGCAGGCGGCGGCGTGCCGAGGCGTCCGCTTCGCGCGGTCGGCCTCGGCGCCGCTGCCGCCCGAGCAGCACCGCGCGTTCGAAGCGCGATTCGGGATCTCGGTGCTGGAGGCGATGGGGCTGACCGAGTGCGCGTCGGTCGCGTTCGCGAACCCGCTCGATCCGCGTGCGCGCAAGCTCGGCTCGCCGGGAATTCCGCTCGGCATGGCAGCGCGCGTCGTCGCGCCGGACGGGGCCGTGCTCGGCGCCGGGGAACGCGGCGAGATCGAGCTTCACGGCGAGAACGTGATGCTGCGCTATCACGACGATGCCGAGGCAACCGCGCGCACGCTCCGCGCCGGCGGCTGGCTCGCGACGGGCGACCTTGGATACCGCGACGCGGACGGCTTCTACTTCATCACCGGACGCCTGAAGGAACTGATCATCAAGGGCGGCGAGAACATCGCGCCCCGCGAGATCGACGAGGCGCTCCTCGAGCACCCTGCCGTGCTCGAGGCCGCGGCGGTTGGCGTGCCCGATCCGGAGTACGGCCAGGAGATCCTCGCGTGCGTCGTGCTGAAGGCCGGCGTCCACTGCACGGAGGACGAATTGCGCCGGCATTGCGTCGCCGCGCTCGGCCGCTACAAGACGCCGAAGGCCTTCCGCTTCATGGCGGAGCTGCCCAAGGGACCGTCCGGCAAGGTCCAGCGGCTCAAGCTCGCCCAAGGCTGAGCGAGGCGGGCGAGCCCGGCGAAGTATCATTGCCGGCGCGACGCTGCGGCGACGGGAGCGCAACGATGTTCATCGGACACTTCGGCCTGGCGATGGCGGCGAAGAAAGTGGCGCCGACACCGTCGCTCGGCACGCTCGTGCTCGCGGCGATCCTGGTCGACGGCGTGTGGCCCGTGTTCCTGCTGCTCGGGTGGGAGCGGGTCGAGATCGTGCCGGGGATCACGGCGGTGACGCCGCTGCTGTTCGTTTCGTATCCCTATACGCACAGCCTGGTCGCGGGCGCGTTTTGGGCGGCGCTGCTCGGGGGCGGCTACTACGCCGTGCGGCGCGACGCTGCGGGCGCCGGCTGGATCGCCGCGCTCGTGCTGTCGCACTGGGTGCTCGATTTCGCGTCGCACCGGCCGGACATGCCGCTGTGGCCGGGCGGCCCCAAGGTCGGGCTCGGGCTCTGGTACTCGCTGCCGGCGACGCTTGTCGTCGAGTTTGCGCTGCTCGGCGTCGGTGCGTGGCTGTATCTGGCGGCGACGCGCGCCCGCGACCGCCTGGGCCGGATCCTGCTCGCCGCGCTCGTCGCGACCCTTGCGGTGATCTATCTCGCGAGCGTATTCGGCCCGCCGCCGCCGTCGGTGCAGGTGCTGGCGATGAGCGGGATCCTGGGCTGGCTGTTCATTGCCTGGGCGTACTGGATCGACCGGCATCGGGAACCGGTGGCCGCCTGAGGCGTTCCTGACGCGGGCGCGCTGTCGCGGCGCTGTCACACGGGGTCGTCGTCCGGTCACGCGCCTGTAACACGCGGGCGCCAGACTGCTCGGGTTCGCACTCCACAGAGGAAAACCATGCGCATCCTGCTCCCGGGCGGCTTCATTGCCGCTGCCACCGTCGCTTTCGGCCTGTCCGCGGCTTCCGCCGCCGATATCACCGGTGCCGGCGCGACGTTTCCTTACCCGATCTATGCGAAATGGGCCGAGGCCTACAAGCAGAAGACCGGCATCGGCATGAACTACCAATCGATAGGCTCGGGCGGCGGCATCGCGCAGATCAAGGCGAAGACCGTGGACTTTGGCGCCTCCGACATGCCGCTGAAGCCCGATGACCTGAGCGCCGCCGGCCTGATGCAGTTCCCGGCGATCATCGGCGGCATCGTGCCCATCGTAAATGTGGAAGGCATCGCGCCGGGCGGAATCCGGTTCACCGGTCCCGTGCTGGCCGACATCTACCTTGGCAAGCTCAAGAAATGGAACGACAAGGCCATCGCCGAACTCAACCCCGGCGTCAAGCTACCCGACGAACTGATCACGGTGGTCCGCCGCTCGGACGGTTCCGGAACGACCTTCAACTGGACGGATTACCTGTCGAAGGTGAGCCCGGAGTGGAAGGCGAAGGTCGGCTCGAGTACCGCGGTTGCGTGGCCCGAAGGAGTGGGCGGCAAGGGGAACGAAGGCGTTGCCGCTTACGTTCAGCGGATCAAGGGCTCGATCGGCTACGTCGAATACGCCTATGCCAAGAAGAACAACATGGCTTATGCCCTGGTCCAGAACAAGGACGGCCAGTATCCGAAGCCCGACAACGACACGTTCCAGGCCGCCGCTGCCTATGCCGACTGGAAGAACGCGCCCGGCTACTACCAGATCATCACCGACTCGCCGGGCAAGACGTCCTGGCCGATCGCCGCGACGAGCTTCATTCTCATGCACGTCGAGCAGGGCAAGCCGCAGAATGCCGCCGAGGTCCTCAAGTTCTTCGACTGGTCGTTCAGGAACGGACAGAAGATGGCGGAGGAGCTCGATTACGTGCCGTTGCCCGCGCCGCTGATCGCGCAGATCGAGGGCTCCTGGAAGACGCAGATCAAGGACGGCTCCGGTAAGTCGGTCTGGGGCAACTGACCGCGGTCGCGTCGGCGGGTTCGTGCGGGTCGCGTCCTTTCCGCGACCCGCTCCTCCACAAGGGTTATCATGCCGGGCGATGCGGTTGCTGCCCCCTTCCCGTCCGGAATGACCGCCGATGCGCTGCCGCAGGCTGCGCGTCCGCCGGCGCCGCCCGCGGAGCGCCGGACGCCCGGCGCATGGCGGGACCGGGCGTTCGAGCACACGACGCTTTTTTTCGCGCTGCTTGTGCTGGGCCTGCTCGCCGCCATCCTGATCGCCCTGGGCATCGCCGCGATGCCGGCATTGAACAAGTTCGGCGCCGGCTTCTTCTTCACCAACGTCTGGAACCCGGTCAAGGGCCTGTTCGGCGGCCTGGCGCCGATCTACGGCACGCTCGTCACCTCGGCGATCGCGCTCGTGATCGGCGTCCCGGTGAGCTTCGGCATCGCGCTCTTCCTGACCGAGATGTGCCCGGTCGTGCTGAAGCGGCCGCTCGGGACCGCGATCGAGCTGCTCGCCGCGATCCCGTCGATCATCTACGGCATCTGGGGCCTGTTCGTGTTCGCGCCGCTCTTCGGCGACTACGTGCAGCCGCTCCTCACAGAGACGCTGGGCCGGGTTCCCGTGCTGGGCGCGCTGTTCCAGGGCGCACCCAACGGGATCGGCGTGCTGACGGCCGGGTTCATCCTGTCGGTGATGATCATTCCGTTCATCGCATCGGTCATGCGCGACGTGTTCGAGATCGTGCCGCCGGTGCTGAAGGAGTCGGCCTACGGGCTGGGCGCGACCACCTGGGAGGTGGTCTGGAACGTCGTCCTGCCGTACACCAAGATCGGCGTGATCGGCGGGATCATGCTCGGCCTCGGGCGCGCGCTCGGCGAGACGATGGCGATCACGTTCGTGATCGGCAACGCCTACCGGATCAGCGCCGCGTTGTTCGACCCGGGCAATTCGATCGCCTCTGCGCTCGCGAACGAGTTCAACGAGGCAGCCGACCCCGTGCATCGCGCGTCGCTGGTCGCGCTCGGCCTCGTGCTCTTCGTGCTCACGTTCATCGTCCTCGCCTGCTCGCGGCTCTTGATCGCGCAGCTCGCGCGCGGCGAGGGGCGCAAGACCTGACGCCGGCCCACGACCATGCGTGCCGCCACCCGACTCTATCGCCGCCGCCTCCTGGTGAACCGGTTCAACCTGCTCATGTCGTTGAGCGCCATGGCCTTCGGCATGGCGTTCCTGCTGTGGATCCTGATCGTGCTGTTCGGCAAGGGTGCCGGCGCGCTCGGGCCTTCGCTGTTCCTGCAGACGACGCCGCCGCCCGGCTCGGCGGGCGGGCTTGCCAACGCGATCGTCGGCAGCGTGCTCATCGTCGGAGTCGCGACGCTCGTGGCTACGCCGACCGGCATCCTGGCGGGCATCTACCTGGCCGAATACGGCCGCGACGGCTGGATCGCCAGGCTGACCCGCTTCATGAACGACATCCTGCTCTCCGCGCCATCGATCGTGCTGGGGCTGTTCGTTTACACGATCTACGTGATGGAGGTCGGCCACTTCTCGGGCTGGGCGGGTTCCGCGGCGCTCGGGCTGATCGCGATTCCCGTGGTCGTGCGGACGACGGAGAGCATGTTGCAGCTCGTTCCTTCGAGCCTGCGCGAGGCCGCGGTGGCGCTCGGCGCCCCGATGTACAAGGTCATCCTGACGGTGACGCTGCGCGCGGTGCGCGGCGGCGTGATCACCGGTATCCTGCTCGCCGTCGCCAGGATGTCGGGCGAAACGGCACCGCTCCTGTTCACCGCGCTCAACAACCAGTTCTGGAGCCTCGACATGAACGGGCCGATGGCCAACCTGCCGGTCGTCATCTTCCAGTTCGCGCTCTCGCCCTACGACGACTGGAAGGAGCTCGCCTGGGGCGGGGCGTTTCTGATCACGCTGGCCGTGCTCGTCATCAACATCCTGGCGCGGACCGTGTTCCGCCAGTCCACCGTCCGCTGACCCGCTCCCGCGAGACCCGCATGGATACCGCGATCGCCGAAGCATCTTCCCCCACTTCGGACGCATTAGCCGCGGGGAGCGCTCCGAAGATGGCAGTTCGCCATCTCGACTTCTTTTACGGCAAGTTCCAGGGGCTGAAGGACATCAACCTCGACATCGCCGAGCGCCGGGTGACCGCGTTCATCGGCCCGTCCGGCTGCGGCAAGTCGACGCTGCTGCGGACGCTGAACCGGATGTACTCGCTCTACCCGGGACAGCGCGCGGTGGGCGAGATCACGCTCGACGGCGAGGACATCCTCGCGCCCGGCGTCGACATCAACCTGCTCCGCGCGAAGGTCGGCATGGTGTTCCAGAAGCCGACGCCCTTTCCCATGTCGATCCACGACAACATCGCGTTCGGCGTGCGCCTCTACGAAGACCTTTCCTCGCGCGAGATGGACGAGCGGGTCGAATGGGCGCTGACCAAGGCCGCGATGTGGGACGAGGCCAAGGACAAGCTGAAGCAGAGCGGAATGGCGCTGTCCGGCGGCCAGCAGCAGCGGCTGTGCATCGCCCGCGCGGTCGCGGTCAAGCCCGAAGTGCTGCTGCTGGACGAGCCGACGTCGGCGCTCGACCCGATCTCGACGGCGAAGATCGAGGAGCTCATCACCGAGCTCAAGGAAGACTACACGATCGCGATCGTCACCCACAACATGCAGCAGGCAGCGCGCGTCTCCGACTTCACCGCGTACATGTATCTGGGCGAGCTGATCGAGTTCGGCGAGACCGACCAGCTCTTCCTGAAGCCGCGGCGCAAGGAGACCGAGGATTACATTACGGGTCGCTTTGGCTGACGTTACCTTCGACGATCTCGTTCGCAACCCACCTCTCCGGGCCGATCCCATGACCGAACACACGCACAAGCAGTTCGACGCCGAAATGGAGGCGATCCGGAGCGGCGTCCTCGCGATGGGCGGCCTGGTCGAGAAGCAGCTCGGCCGAGCTCTCGATGCGCTTGGCGACGAGGAGGTGGGCGACCTGATCGACGCGGTCGGCGCCGACGAGCAGGCGATCAACCGGATGCAGATGGAGATCGACCAGCAGTGCACGCAGATCATCGCGAAGCGGCAGCCGGCGGCGATCGACCTCAGGATGATCATGACCGTGACGAAAGTGGTCAACGACCTCGAGCGGATCGGCGACGAGGCCAAGAAGATCGCGTTCAAGGCGGAGCAGGCGGGCGGCAGCGGTCGCCTCGCGCAGATGCGCTGGCACGACGTGACGCGCGCGCTGGAGTCGGCGCGGACCATGCTGCAATCGGCGCTCGACGCGTTCGCCCGGCTCGATACCGACGCCGCCGCCGAGGTCGTCAGCGAGGACGAGACCGTCGACGCGTCGTTCCACGCCATCATGCGGCAGCTCATCAGCTACATGATGGAGGACCCGAGGACGATCACGGCGGCGCTCGAGATCGTGTTCATCGCCAAGTCGATCGAGCGCGTCGGCGATCACGCGAAGAACATCGCGGAGGCCGTCGTCCAGGCGGTGAAAGGGATCGACGTGCGCCACGCGTCGGCGGACCAGATCCGCGCGGAGCTCTCCGAGCCATGAGTCCGACGGGCCGCCCCGAGGACGAATGCCGGAGCGCGCAGCGCGAAGGCACTGCCCCATGAGTCCGACGGGCCGCCCCGAGGACGAATGCCGGAGCGCGCAGCGCGAAGGCACTACCCCATGAGCCCGACGGGCCGCCCCGAGGACGAATGCCGGAGCGCGCAGCGCGAAGGCACTACCCCATGAGCCCGACGGGCCGCTGCAAGGGCACTCGATGATGCCCACGATCATGGTCGTCGAGGACGAGCCGGCGATCCTCGAGCTTCTCAAGGTCAACCTCGTCGACGCGGGCTACGACGTCGAAGGTGCCGCCGACGCCGAGACCGCGCGGCAGATGCTGAAGGCGGAGCTGCCCGATCTCCTGCTGCTCGACTGGATGCTGCCCGGCCTCTCCGGGCTCGCGTTCGCGAAGGAACTGCGCGGCGACCCGCGGACGCGCGAGCTGCCGGTCATCATGGTCACCGCGCGCAACGACGAGGCCGACAAGGTCGCCGGACTCGAAGCGTGGGTCGACGACTACGTGACCAAGCCGTTCTCGCCGCGCGAGCTCAAGGCGCGCGTCAAGGCCGTGCTCCGGCGGCGCGCGCCGGAAGCCGCGCAGGAGCCCCTCGAGGTGGGGCCGCTCCGTCTCGACCCGGCCACGCATCGGGTCACCGCGGCGGGCAGGACGATCGACCTCGGTCCGACCGAATTCCGGCTGCTGCGCTTCTTCCTCGCGCGGCCGGAGCGCGTCCACTCGCGTTCGCAGCTCCTGGACCAGGTCTGGGGCGATCAGGTCTACATCGAGGAGCGCACCGTCGACGTCCACATCCGGCGGCTTCGGGTCGCGCTCGAGCCCGCGGGCTGCGACACGATGATCGAGACCGTGCGCGGCACGGGGTACCGGCTCGCCTTGCCGCGGTAGGGCCGTCAACGCCATGGGCGCAAACGCGAACGGGTGACAGGAATCGCGCCGCATCGGCCGTGCTAGGCTCTCGCGCCATGACGCGCACGTTCTACGCCGCCCTCGTGGCGCCCGTGGGCGCCGCCGCAGCAACGCTCGTCGCATGGCTCGTTCTCGGCGCCGACTGGGCGCTTGGCGTGCTCGCGGTCTCGGCCGCCGCCATCGTCGTCTTTCACCTCTGGCAGCTCGACCTGCTTGCGCGCTGGGCCGAAGGGCCGTTCGATGCCCCTGTGCCCGAGGGGCGCGGCAGCTGGCGGCAGCCCTTCACCGGCCTCTACCGGCGCGTCCGCACCCGCGTCGCCGTGCAGCGCGGCCTCGTGCAGCGGCTCGAGCGGTTCGCCGCCGCGGCCGAGGCGATTCCCGAAGGCATCGTGGTGCTCGACGACGCGAATCGCATCCGCTTCGCCAACGCATGCGCGAGTGCCCATCTGGGCCTCGATCCCGAGCGCGACCAGGGGCAGATGGTCGGCAATCTCGTGCGCCAGCCCGAAGTGATCGGCTATCTCGAGGCCGGCGACTTTTCCGAGCCGGTCATCGTCGCGTCGCAGCGCGAGCCGGGTGTGACCCTGTCGATTCAGATCGTGCCCTACGGCGAGGAGCAGAAGCTCCTGCTCTCGCGGGACATCACGCGGATCGAAGCCACGGCGCGGATGCGGCGCGAGTTCATCGCCAACGTCTCGCACGAGCTCAAGACGCCGCTCACCGTCGTCGCGGGCTTCGTCGAGACGCTGCAGGACCTCGACCTCGACGCGTGGCAGCGGCAGCGGTTCCTGGGCCTCGTCGCCGAACAGGCGCGCAACATGCAGCGTCTCGTCGACGATCTCCTCACGCTGTCCGCGCTCGAGAGCGAGCAGAACCCGCCGGTCGACGTGACGTTCCCGATGGGCCCCCTGGTCGCCGAGCTCGCCGCGCAGGCGCGGGCGCTGTCGTCCGGGCGGCACACGATCGTCGAGGTATTAAGGTCGGACGACGCTGCGCTCGTCACCGGCGCGCGCGACGAGCTAGGAAGCGCCTTCGGCAATCTCGTGTCGAACGCGGTCCGCTACACGCCCGACGGCGGCACGATCACGCTGTCGTGGCACGTCGACGCCGAAGGTCGCGGGAGGTTCGCCGTTGCCGACACGGGCGTCGGCGTCGCCGCCGAACACATCCCGCGTCTCACCGAGCGCTTCTATCGCGTCGACCGCAGCCGCTCGCGCGCGACGGGCGGGACCGGCCTCGGCCTCGCGATCGTGCGCCATGTGCTGCTGCGGCACGAGGCCGAGCTCGCGATCGAGAGCGAGCTCGGCAAGGGCAGCACGTTCGCCGCCGTCCTTCCCGCTGCGCGCGTTCAGCGCGCGCCGCTCCCGGCGCCGGAAGCGACGGCGCGCGAGCTCACCAGTAGCTGAGCGCCGCGCGAAAGAGCGCGGTCAGGTCGTCGCGCCCGACGTCCTTCGGCGCGTTGCGGATCACGCGGTACTGCGGCTCGGCGCCGGTCGCGAGCGCGTCGAGATGCGACGCGTCGAAGCCGAGCGCGGCCAGTCCGTTCGGCATCGCGGTCGCGCGCATGAGCTCGATCACGCGCGCCGCGAGGACCTCGCCCGCGTCGTCGGGCGCCGCCCCCGCCGCCTGCGCGCCCAGGCAGCGGGCCCCGTGCAGGTGACGCTCCGGGCAGCACGGCGCGGTGAAGCGCCAGACCGACGGGTTGTTGAGCACGACCGCCATCCCGTGCGGGACGAGCGACTTGCCGGCCGGATAGCCGTCGACGTGCCAGTCCTTCGCGAGGCCCGACACCGCGTAGGAAAGTCCGTGCGGCAGGTGGCAGCCGGCGGCGTTGAACGCGATGCCCGCGAGCATCGCCGCGTACATCATCTCGGTGCGCGCTTCCGTGTCGGACGCGTCGTTGACCGCGCGGACGAGGAACTTGCCGACGCCGCGGAGCGCTTCCGTCGCGAGCATGTCCGAGAACGGATTCGCCCCCTGCGAGACCGGGCGCAGGATGCCCTTCGCCGGATTGAGCCGCCGCGGGTAGGCGCGGGCGGTCAGCGACTCGAGCGCGTGGCTCATGCAGTCGAAGCCGGTGGCCGCGACCGCGTTGCGCGGCAGCGTCGCCGTGACCGCGGGATCGATCAGCGCGACGTCGGGGATCAGGCGCCGCGAGATGATGCCGGTCTTCGCGTTCAGCGAGCGCAGGTTGAAGATGGCGATGCCGGTCGTCTCGGAGCCGGTGCCCGACGTCGTGGGGCAGGCGATGTGCGGCTTCACGCGGCCGGGCACGCGCTGCCCGCCGCCGATCGGCGCATTCACGTAGGTCATGAACTCGGCCGGATGGCTCGCGTAGAGATTGGCGGCCTTGCACGTGTCCATCACCGAGCCGCCGCCGACGGAAACGTAGCCGTCGAATCCGCCCCCGGCGGCGAAGCGTGCGGCGTCCTGGAACGAGGCATCGGTGGGCTCGACCACCACCTCGTCGTAGACGGCGACGTCGACGTGCGCCGCCGCGAGCGACGCCTTCACCGTCGCGACGAACTCGCTCGACTTCATCCGCGGATCGGTAAAGAGCGCAATCCGGGAGAGGCCGAGCTCCCGCGCGCTGTCCCCGGCCTCGGCGAGGACGCCATGGCCGAAGGTGAAGGTCGGCATCCCGACGGTGAAGCCGCGGTCACTTCCGTCGACGGCGGCGAAATCGGCGTGGCAGCAGGGCATGGAATCTCCGGGGATCGTTCAGCGCGCCGCGTCGCGCAGGATCAGGTCCGCGGCCTTCTCGGCGATCATGATCACGGGCGCGTTGGTGTTCCCGGACACGATCGTAGGCATCACGCTGCAATCGACGACGCGCAGACCGTCGAGCCCGTGCACGCGGAGTTCCGGATCGACGACGGCCATCGCGTCGCCCGCCGGGCCCATGCGGCACGTGCCCGCCGGATGGAAGATCGTCGCGCCCTTGTTGCGCGCGAAGGCGAGCAGGTCGTCGTCGGTGGTCGCGCCCGTGCCCGGCAGGTATTCGCCTGCCACGTACGACGACAGCGCGCGCGTGGCCGCGAGCCGGCGCGCGAGGCGGATGCCGGCGACGATCGTCGCCCGGTCGTGCGCGGTCGAGAGGTAGCGGGGCTGCATCGCCGGCGCGGCCAGCGGATCGGCCGACTTCGCGCGGACGAAGCCGCGCGACTCCGGCCGCAGCTGGCACACCGACATCGTGAAGCCCGGGAACGTGTGCACGGGCGAGCCCGCCATGTCGGAAGACAGCGTCGCGAGGTGGAACTGGACGTCGGGCCGGGCGAGCGACGGATCGGTGCGTGCGAACATCCCGCCCTGGTTGATGCCGATCGCCATCGGTCCGGTGCGCGAGAGCACGTAGCGTGCACCCATCGCCAGCGTCCGCCACCACGACTTCAGCGTGTCGTTGGTCGTGATCGGCTTCGTGCAGCGGAAGATCACGCGGATCTGCAGGTGATCCTGCAGGTTTTCGCCCACCCCGGCGAGCGCGTGTACGACCGGGAGTCCGAGCTCCTGCAGGAGCGAAGGCGGGCCGATTCCGGACAGCTGGAGGAGCTGCGGCGACTGCAGCGAGCCGGCGGCGACGATGATCTCGCGGCGCGCGGTCACCGTCGTCTCGCGGTCCCCCTGCCGGTAGACAAGGCCCCTCGCGCGCCGGCCGTCCACGACGATTCGGGTCGCGCGCGCGTTCGTCTCGATCGTCAGGTTCGCGCGTCCGCGCGCGGGTCGCAGGTAGGCGACCGCGGTCGAGCAGCGGAAGCCGTTGCGAGTGGTGAGCTGGTAGTAGCCGGCGCCTTCCTGCGTCGCGCCGTTGAAGTCCGGGTTGGGCGGCACGCCGATCTCGGCCGCCCCGGCGATGAACGCCTCGACGAGCTCGTGCTTCGCGCCAATGTCGGAGACCCAGAGCGGGCCCTCCGCGCCGTGCCATTCGCTCTCGCCGCGGACGTTGTGCTCGAGCTTGCGGAAATACGGGAGCACGTCGGCGTAGCCCCAGCCGCGGTTGCCGAGCGCCGCCCAGTGGTCATAGTCGTCGCGGTGGCCGCGGATGTAGATGAGGCCGTTGATCGCGCTCGATCCGCCGAGTGTCCGGCCCGACGGCCAGTAGATCTCCCGCCCGTTCATTCCTGGCTCGGGCTCGGTCGAGAAGCGCCAGTTGTAGACCGGATGGAACATCGTCTTCGCGTACCCGATCGGGATGTGGATCCACGGATAGGCGTCGCGCGGCCCCGCTTCGAGCAGGAGCACGCGATGGCGGCGGTTGGCCGACAGCCGGTGGGCAAGGACGCACCCCGCCGTACCCCCGCCCGCAATGACGAAATCGAACTCGCTCATGGGGCTCGGTGGGAATGCGGACCCCGCCCGCGGAGGCGAGGCCCAAGTGCCCGTTTCCCTTTGATTTTCAGCGTTTTGACAGTTCGGCCCACAAATTGCTATACTCGCGAGTTCCTCGGAGGGGTTCCCGAGCGGTCAAAGGGAGCAGACTGTAAATCTGCCGGCTCTGCCTTCGAAGGTTCGAATCCTTCCCCCTCCACCACTCCAGCGATTATCGGTCAGGACCACGGCAAACGGACGAGAAGCAGGCGCGGGAGTGGGGGGCGGAAGGCTTACCGCGGTTCCCGAACAGCGGCAGGCGGGTGTAGCTCAATGGTAGAGCAGAAGCCTTCCAAGCTTATGACGAGGGTTCGATTCCCTTCACCCGCTCCACGATTGGCCAGGGCACCACGACGGAAGGCGAGTATTCGGGTGCCAGGCGCGGCGTGAGGAGAATTCCGGAGCGCCGCGTACACGAGGCGTAGGCAAGCGAGGAGTTCGACGAGCAACAAGGCATGGCGCCCGAAGGCGAAGCTTTACGAGCCCATGTAGCTCAGTGGTAGAGCACTCCCTTGGTAAGGGAGAGGTCGAGCGTTCAATCCGCTCCATGGGCACCACGAACAAGACGGCAGCAGCGAACACGGGCAACTGAGCAACGAAGGAGTCGCAGGCAATGGCCAAGAGCAAATTCGAGCGGACGAAGCCGCACGTGAACGTGGGGACGATAGGTCACGTGGATCACGGGAAGACGACGCTGACGGCGGCGATGACGCTGGTGCTGTCGAAGAAGTATGGTGGGGAGGTGAAGGCGTACGACCAGATCGACAATGCGCCGGAGGAGAAGGCGCGGGGGATCACGATCAACACGGCGCACGTGGAGTACATGACGGAGAAGCGGCACTACGCGCACGTGGACTGTCCGGGGCACGCGGACTACATCAAGAACATGATCACGGGGGCGGCGCAGATGGATGGCGCCATTCTGGTGGTGAGTGCGGCGGACGGGCCGATGCCGCAGACGCGGGAGCACATTCTCTTGGCGCGGCAGGTGGGGGTGCCCTACATCGTGGTGTACATGAACAAGGCGGACATGGTGGACGACAAGGAGCTCCTGGAGCTCGTTGAGATGGAGGTCCGCGAGCTGCTGTCGAAGTACCAGTTTCCTGGGGACAAGACGCCGATCATCATCGGCAGCGCGAAGCTGGCGCTGGAGGGGGACAAGAGCGAGCTGGGGGAGGGGTCGATCTTCAAGCTGGCGGAGGCGCTGGACAGTTACATTCCGGAGCCGAAGCGGGCGATCGACGGGCCGTTTCTGATGCCGGTGGAGGACGTGTTCAGCATTTCGGGGCGGGGGACGGTGGTGACGGGGCGGGTGGAGCGAGGGGTGGTGAAGGTGGGGGACGAGCTGGAGATCGTGGGCTTGAAGCCGACCTTGAAGACGGTGTGCACCGGGGTGGAGATGTTCCGCAAGCTGCTCGATCAGGGGCAGGCGGGGGACAACGTGGGGGTGCTCTTGCGGGGCACGAAGCGGGAGGAAGTCGAACGGGGGCAGGTGCTGGCCAAGCCGGGAAGCATTACCCCGCACACGAAGTTCAGTTGCGAGGTGTACGTGCTGTCGAAGGACGAGGGGGGGCGGCACACGCCGTTCTTTCCGGGGTACCGGCCGCAGTTTTATTTCCGGACGACGGACGTGACGGGGAGCTGCGAGCTGCCGGCGGGGACGGAGATGGTGATGCCGGGGGACAACGTGGCGATGACGGTGCAGCTGATTGCGCCGATCGCGATGGAAGAGGGGCTGCGGTTCGCGATCCGGGAAGGCGGGCGGACCGTCGGCGCCGGCGTGGTCGCGAAGATCATCGAGTAACGGGACGAATCGATTCCTTTGCGGGTGTACGGATAGGCCAGTAGCTCAATTGGCAGAGCGGCGGTCTCCAAAACCGCAGGTTGGGGGTTCGATTCCCTCCTGGCCTGCCACGAAGGGTCGTGGCGGCAACTGAAGGGCAGCGGAAGGCAAGATGCTCGACAAGATCAAGATCGTGCTTGCGGTGGCGTGCGTGGTCGCCGGCGTGGCGGCGTACTACTGGTTCGCCGACGCGGCGCTCGTGCTGCGCGTGCTGATGGTGCTGGGCGGGCTGCTCGTCGCCGGCGCCGTCGCCTGGCTCTCGGAGCCGGGCAAGCAGTTCTTCGTGTTCGCCCAGGAGGCGTGGCAGGAAGCCGGCCGCGTCTCGTGGCCCACGCGCAAGGAAACGATCCAGACGACGGCCGTCGTGTTCGCCTTCGTCGCGATCATGGCGCTCTTCCTGTTCGCGGTCGACACGTCGCTCGCATGGATCGTGAAGCTGTTGACGGGACGGGGCGAGGGATGAACAAGAAGTGGTACGTGGTCCACGCCTACTCGGGCTTCGAGAAGAGCGTGCAGCGGGCGCTGACCGAGCGCATCCGCCGGTCGGACATCGCCGACCAGTTCGGCCAGATCCTCGTGCCGGTCGAGGAAGTGGTGGAAATGAAGGCGGGCGCGAAGGCGATCTCCGAGCGGAAGTTCTTTCCGGGGTACGTGCTGGTCGAGATGGAGATGACCGACGACAGCTGGCACCTCGTGAAGAGCACGCCGAAGGTCACGGGATTCGTGGGCGGCACGGCCAACAAGCCGACGCCGATCACGCAGAAGGAAGTCGACGCGATCCTGCGGCAGGTGCAGGAGGGCGTCGAGAAGCCGCGTCCGAAGGTGCTCTTCGAGACCGGCGAGGCGGTGCGCGTCAAGGACGGGCCGTTCACCGATTTCCACGGCAACGTGGAGGACGTGAACTACGAGAAGAGCAAGTTGCGGGTGTCGGTGACGATCTTCGGTCGGTCGACGCCGGTGGAATTGGATTTCAGCCAGGTAGAGAAGGCTTGATATTCCGTCACGAAGTACGTGACGGAATATCTGTCCGCGTTGAAGACGTCGCCGGCGGCGACGCTTAACGCGGACGAGGGCCCCGCCGTACGCGGGGCATTGAGTCAAGAGCAGTCGTTGCTCTTCTTGATACGGGGAGGATCTTCGGATCCGCTTGGACCCACTAGGAGACGGAAATGGCGAAGAAGATCGTCGGTTTCATCAAGCTGCAGGTGCCGGCGGGCAAGGCGAATCCCTCGCCGCCCATCGGCCCCGCGCTCGGCCAGCGTGGCTTGAACATCATGGAGTTCTGCAAGGCGTTCAACGCGCAGACGCAGAAGATGGAGCCGGGGCTGCCGATCCCGGTCGTGATCACGGCGTTCGCGGACAAGAGCTTCACGTTCGTGATGAAGACGCCGCCCGCGTCGATCCTGATCAAGAAGGCGTCGAAGGTCGAGAAGGGCAGCAGCAAGCCGCACACCGACAAGGTTGGCAAGCTCACCCGCGCGCAGGCCGAGGAGATCGCGCAGGCGAAGATGCCCGATCTCACCGCCGCCGACATGGACGCCGCCGTGCGGACGATCGCCGGCAGTGCGCGCAGCATGGGCATCACGGTCGAAGGAGTGAAGTGATCATGGCCGAGCAAAGACAACCGAAGCTCTCGAAACGGATGAAGACGGTCCGGGCGAAGGTGGACCGCAGCAAGGCCTATCCGGTCGACGAGGCGCTGAAGCTCGTCAAGGAGACCGCGGTCGCCAAGTTCGACGAGTCGGTCGACGTCGCGGTCAACCTCGGCGTCGACGCGAAGAAGTCCGATCAGACCGTGCGGGGCTCGGTCGTGCTTCCGGCCGGGACCGGGAAGAACGTTCGCGTCGCGGTGTTCGCCCAGGGGGACAAGGCGAAGGCCGCGCAGGAAGCCGGCGCCGACATCGTCGGCTTCGACGACCTCGCGGCCAGGATCAAGGAAGGCTTCATGGAATTCGACGTCGTGATCGCGTCGCCGGACGCGATGCGCGTCGTCGGTCAGCTGGGCCAGATCCTCGGTCCCCGCGGGCTGATGCCTAACCCGAAAGTCGGCACGGTCAACGCGGACGTCGTCACGGCAGTGAAGAACGCCAAGGCGGGCCAGGTCCAATACCGCACCGACAAGGGCGGAATCATCCAGTGCACGATCGGCCGCGCTTCGTTCGCGCCCGAGCAGCTCAAGACCAACCTGCTCGCGCTGATCGAGGCGCTGAACAAGGCGAAGCCCGCCGGCACCAAGGGCATCTACATGAAGAGGGTCAGCGTCTCGAGCACGATGGGCGCCGGCGTTCGGATCGATCAAACGACGTTGCAGCAGCAACCGACAGCTTAAGGCGGGGGGCGACGCACGGTGAGCCGGAAGCGCGGGGGCGGGCTTTTATCGCACGCCGCGGGTCCATCGGACGTTCCGCCGTCGAAGACCGCAGGAGCCCGCGAGGGCTTGATTGCCGGAAGGTTCGGCGTCCTGCGCAGATGGTGATCCCTCGTACGGGAACGAGCAGCACTCCTGGACGTAAGGTCACCGCAATGAAGGAAGGCATCAGGAGCGAGCTTACGATGACTTCCTCGAGAAGGAGGTAGACCTTGGGTCTCAATCTGGAACAGAAGCAGGCAGTCGTCGCGGAAGTCGCGAAACAGGTCGCCGGTGCCCAGGCCATCGTCATGGCCGAGAACCGCGGCATGCACGTCGCCGACATGATCGTTCTCCGCGCGAAGGCACGGGCTTCGGGCGTGTACTTCCGGGTGGTCAAGAACACCCTGGTGCGCCGGGCCGTCGCCGAGTCTCCGTTCGCCCTGCTGGCCGAGAAGATGGTCGGCCCGCTGGCATACGGCATCGGCGCCGACCCCGTGGCTGTCGCGAAGGTCCTGAACGACTTCGCGAAGGGCAACGAGAAGTTCGTGATCAGGGGCGGCGCGATGCCGGGCCAGGTGATGTCCGCCAAGGACATCGCCGCGCTCGCGGCGCTTCCCTCGCGCGAGGAGCTGATCGCGAAGCTGATGGGCACGATGCAGGCGCCGATCGCCAAGTTCGTGCGCACGCTGAACGAGGTCCCGGGCAAGTTCGTCCGGACGCTCGCCGCGGTGCGCGACGCGAAGGCGGCGGCGTGACGGCCGGGAACTTCCGCACCGAACACTCAACCTTACGAACCAGGAGCAGAGCATGAGCGCAGTCCAAACCGAAATCCTCGACAAGATCGCTTCGATGACCGTCCTCGAGCTCTCCGAGCTCATCAAGGCGATGGAAGACAAGTTCGGCGTGTCCGCCGCCGCCGCCGTGGCCGTCGCCGGTCCGGCCGCCGCTGCCGCCCCGGCTGCCGCCGAGGAACAGACAGAGTTCACCGTCATCCTGTCGGCCTTCGGCGAAAACAAGGTCAACGTCATCAAGGCCGTGCGCGAGCTGACCGGGCTCGGCCTCAAGGAAGCGAAGGACCTGGTCGACGGCGCGCCGAAGCCGGTCAAGGAAGGCGTGAACAAGGCCGACGCCGACGCCGCGAAGAAGAAGCTGGAAGAAGCCGGCGCGAAGGTGGAGATCAAATAAGTACGACCCGGCGCCCTGGGCCGGTCTAGCCGACCGGCCCGGCGCCGTCTTTGCGCTGGACCGGGCGGGGGACCGCGACCGGCGAAGCCGAAGACGAGCGGATTCAGACGAGTCCGCTCCTCTTTGTCTTCTGAAGCGACTGCGGAAGACAGGCATGGTCGGGCGGCGCGGCAACATCGCGCCGCCGTCCGCCAGCGGTTGGTAGCGGCCAACCACCAAGCCAGGGCGTGCAACGCGCCCACGGACCAGTCGGCAGCGACCGGCGCATCCCCATGCGCGGCGAGGTTCGGGCCCCCGCGCCCGGCCCGTGTGAACCGGAGAAGTTAATGGCGAACGACGTGACCACTTCGCAACCGTATTCCTTTACCGAGAAGAAGCGCATCCGCAAGAGCTTCGCGAAGCGCGCGAGCGTCCTGCAGGTGCCGTTCCTGCTCGAGACGCAGCTCGCGTCGTACCGCGCGTTCCTGCAGGCGGACGCGCCTGGCGATCAGCGCAAGAACGAGGGCCTGCAGGCCGCATTCACGTCGATCTTTCCGATTTCGAGCCATTCGGGCAACGCCCGGCTCGAGTTCGTGAGCTATTCGCTGCTTGCGCCGACGTTCGACGTCACCGAATGCCAGCAGCGCGGGCTCACGTACTGCTCGGCGCTGCGCGCCAAGGTGCGCCTGATCCTGATGGACAAGGAAGCGCCGAAGGAGACGGTGAAGGAAGTGAAGGAGCAGGAGGTCTACATGGGCGAGATCCCGCTCATGACCGACAACGGCTCGTTCATCATCAACGGCACCGAGCGCGTGATCGTCTCGCAGCTCCACCGCTCGCCGGGCGTCTTCTTCGAGCACGACCGCGGCAAGACGCACAGCTCGGGCAAGCTCTTGTTCTCGGCCCGCGTGATTCCCTACCGCGGCTCGTGGCTCGACTTCGAGTTCGACCCGAAGGACTTCCTGTTCTTCCGCGTCGACCGCCGCCGCAAGATGCCGGTCACGACGCTGTTGAAGGCGATCGGCCTCACCAACGAGGACATCCTGCGGCAGTTCTTCGTGTTCGACACGTTCCACGTGTCGCCGAAGGGTGCGCAGCTCGAATTCGTCGCCGAGCGGCTGCGCGGCGAGATGGCGCGCTTCGACGTCGTCGGCAAGGACGGCAAGGTGATCGTCGCCAAGGACAAGCGGATCACGGCGCGGCACGTGCGCGAGCTGACCGAAGCGGGCGTCAAGCGGATCGCCGTGCCGGCCGACTACATCGTGGGCCGCGCGCTCGCGACCAACATCGTCGACAAGACCACCGGCGAAGTCCTGGCCAAGGCCAACGACGAGGTCACCGAGGACATGCTCCAGAAGCTCGCCGACGCAGGGGTCGCCGAGATCCAGACGATCTACACGAACGACCTCGACCAGGGCGCGTACATCTCGCAGACGCTGCGCACCGACGACACGCCGGACCAGACCGCCGCGCGCGTGGCGATCTACCGGATGATGCGCCCCGGCGAGCCGCCGACCGAGGACGCGGTCGAGACGCTGTTCCACGGGCTCTTCTTCTCCGAGGAGCGCTACGACCTTTCCGCCGTCGGCCGGATGAAGTTCAATCGCCGCGTCGGCCGCTCCGAGCTCAAGGGCCCGGCGACCTTGACCAACGACGACATCATCGCGGTCATCAAGATCCTGGTCGAGCTGCGCAACGGCCGCGGCGAGATCGACGACATCGACCACCTCGGCAACCGTCGCGTGCGCTCGGTGGGCGAGCTCTCCGAGAACCAGTTCCGCTCGGGCCTCGTGCGCGTCGAGCGCGCGGTCAAGGAGCGCCTGGGCCAGGCCGAGAGCGAGAACCTGCTGCCGCACGACCTGATCAACGCGAAGCCGATCTCGGCCGCGATCAAGGAGTTCTTCGGGTCGTCGCAGCTGTCGCAGTTCATGGACCAGACGAATCCGCTCTCCGAGATCACGCACAAGCGTCGCGTGTCGGCGCTGGGGCCCGGCGGGCTCACGCGCGAGCGGGCGGGGTTCGAGGTGCGCGACGTGCATCCGACGCACTACGGCCGCGTCTGCCCGATCGAGACGCCGGAAGGCCCGAACATCGGCCTCATCAACTCGCTCGCGCTGTACGCCCGCACCAACGAGTACGGCTTCCTCGAGACGCCTTACCGCAAGGTCGTCGACAGCAAGGTCACGGACGAGATCCACTACCTGTCCGCGATCGAGGAGGGCGCGTTCGTGATCGCGCAGGCGAACGCATCGCTCGACAAGACCGGCAGGCTCAAGGACGAGCTCGTCTCGTGCCGCAGCAAGAACGAGTTCATGCTCGCGACGGCGGACAAGGTCGAGTACATGGACGTGGCGCCCGCGCAGATCGTGTCGGTGGCGGCGTCGCTGATCCCCTTCCTCGAGCACGACGACGCGAACCGCGCGCTGATGGGCTCGAACATGCAGCGGCAGGCGGTCCCGTGCCTGCGCGCCGAGAAGCCGCTGGTCGGCACCGGCGTGGAGCGCACGGCGGCGGTCGACTCGGGCACTGCGGTGCAGGCACGCCGCGGCGGCAAGGTCGACTACATCGACGCGAACCGGATCGTCGTCCGCGTCCACGACGCGGAGACGACGGCAGGCGACGTCGGCGTCGACATCTACAACCTGACCAAGTACACGCGCAGCAACCAGAACACCAACATCAACCAGCGGCCGCTGGTGCGCGTGGGCGACGTGATCGCGAAGGGCGACGTGATCGCCGACGGCGCGTCGACCGACATGGGCGAGCTCGCCCTGGGCCAGAACATGCTGGTCGCGTTCATGCCGTGGAACGGCTACAACTACGAGGATTCGATCCTGATCTCGGAGCGCGTCGTCGCCGACGACCGCTACACGTCGATCCATATCGAGGAGCTCTCGGTCGTCGCCCGCGACACGAAGCTCGGCCCCGAGGAAATCACCCGGGACATCTCGAGTCTGGGCGAAGGCCAGCTCGGGCGGCTCGACGACGCGGGCATCGTCTACATCGGCGCCGAGGTCGAGGCGGGCGACGTGCTCGTCGGCAAGGTCACGCCGAAGGGCGAGACGCAGCTGACGCCGGAGGAAAAGCTCCTGCGCGCGATCTTCGGGGAAAAGGCCTCCGACGTGAAGGACACGAGCCTGCGCGTGCCGTCCGGCATCTCGGGCTGCGTGATCGACGTCCAGGTCTTCACGCGTGAAGGAATCGAGCGCGACAAGCGCGCGACGCAGATCATCGACGACGAGCTCAAGGGCTACCGCAAGGACCTGAACGACCAGCTGCGGATCGTCGAGAACGACCAGTTCGCGCGGATCGAGAAGATGCTGCTCGGCAAGACCGTCAACGGCGGCCCGAAGCGCATCGCCAAGGGCACCAAGCTGACCAAGGAGTACCTGGATGGCGTGCCCCGCCACGACTGGTTCGACATCCGCCTCGCGGGCGAGGAGTCGGCGCGGCAGCTCGAGGCGATGAAGGACTCGCTCGCGCAGCTTCGCGTCAAGTTCGACGCGATGTACGAGCACAAGAAGAAGAAGCTCACGCAGGGCGACGAACTGCCGCCGGGCGTGCAGAAGATGGTCAAGGTCTACGTCGCGGTGAAGCGCCGGCTCCAGCCGGGCGACAAGATGGCCGGCCGCCACGGCAACAAGGGCGTGGTGTCGAAGATCGTCCCGGTCGAGGACATGCCGTACATGGCCGACGGGACGCCGGTCGACATCGTGCTCAATCCGCTCGGCGTGCCGTCGCGGATGAACGTGGGCCAGATCCTGGAGGTCCATCTCGGCTGGGCCGCCAAGGGCCTCGGCCGCAAGATCGACGAGATGATGAGGGCGGAAGCGAAGGCGGCCGAGGTGCGCAAGCTGCTCGAGAAGATCTACAACACGACCGGCAAGCCGGAGGACCTCTCGGCGTGGGAGGACGACGACATCCTGCGCCTCGCGGGCAATCTCCGCGGCGGCGTTCCGTTCGCGACGCCCGTGTTCGACGGCGCCACCGAGGACGAGATCAAGGGCATGCTCGACCTCGCGGGGCTGCCGCGTTCGGGCCAGATCGCGCTCCATGACGGGCGCACCGGCGAAGCGTTCGACCGGCAGGTGACGGTGGGCTTCATGCACGTGCTCAAGCTCCACCACCTGGTCGACGACAAGATGCACGCGCGCTCGACGGGCCCGTACAGTCTCGTCACCCAGCAGCCGCTGGGCGGCAAGGCCCAGTTCGGCGGCCAGCGCTTCGGCGAGATGGAGGTCTGGGCGCTCGAGGCCTACGGCGCCGCGTACACGCTGCAGGAGATGCTGACGGTCAAGTCCGACGACGTCAACGGCCGGACCAAGGTCTACGAGAACATCGTCAAGGGCGAGCACAAGATCGAGGCCGGGATGCCGGAATCGTTCAACGTGCTGGTGAAGGAAATCCGCTCGCTCGCGATCGACATCGACCTCGAGCGGTTCTGATGAGACGCGTAAACGCTTACGGTTGTCGTCCCCGCGAAGGCGGGGACCCAGCGTCTTTCGATGAACGACACTGGATTCCCGCCTGCGCGGGAATGACGATGCACACGGATCCACTCGGGAGTAACGCATGAAAGCACTGCTCGATCTTTTCAAGCAGGTCACGCAGGAAGAGGAATTCGACGCGATCAAGACCGGCCTCGCCTCGCCGGAGAAGATCCGCTCGTGGTCGTACGGCGAAGTCAAGAAGCCGGAGACGATCAACTACCGGACGTTCAAGCCGGAACGCGACGGTCTCTTCTGCGCGAAGATCTTCGGACCGGTGAAGGACTACGAGTGCCTGTGCGGCAAGTACAAGCGCCTGAAGCACCGCGGCGTCATCTGCGAGAAGTGCGGCGTGGAGGTCACGCTCGCCAAGGTCCGCCGCGAGCGGATGGGCCACATCGAGCTCGCGAGCCCGGTCGCGCACATCTGGTTCCTGAAGAGCCTGCCCTCGCGGATGGGGATGGTGCTCGACATGACGCTGCGCGACATCGAGCGGGTCCTCTACTTCGAGGCGTACGTCGTCACCGACCCCGGCCTGACGCCGCTCAATCGCGCGCAGCTCCTGACCGAGGACGACTACCTCGCGAAGCTCGAGCAGCACGGGGACGACTTCTCGGCCTCGATGGGTGCCGAAGGCATCCGCGAGCTCCTGAAGGCGCTCGACGTCATGCACGAGATCGAGAAGCTCCGGAAGGAGCTCGAAGCCACGGGCTCCGACACCAAGATCAAGAAGATCGCCAAGCGGCTCAAGGTGCTCGAGGCCTTCCACAAGTCGGGGATCAAGCCCGAGTGGATGATCCTCGAGGTGCTGCCGGTGCTGCCGCCGGAGCTGCGCCCGCTGGTCCCGCTCGACGGCGGCCGCTTCGCGACGTCGGACCTGAACGACCTCTACCGGCGCGTGATCAACCGCAACAACCGGCTCAAGCGCCTGCTCGAGCTCAAGGCGCCCGACATCATCGTGCGCAACGAGAAGCGGATGCTGCAGGAGGCGGTCGACTCGCTGCTCGACAACGGCCGTCGCGGCAAGGCGATGACCGGCGCCAACAAGCGGCCGCTGAAGTCGCTCGCCGACATGATCAAGGGCAAGGGCGGTCGCTTCCGCCAGAACCTGCTCGGCAAGCGGGTCGACTACTCGGGCCGCTCCGTCATCGTCGTGGGTCCACAGCTGAAGCTCCACCAGTGCGGCCTGCCGAAGCTGATGGCGCTCGAGCTCTTCAAGCCCTACATCTTCAACAAGCTGGAGACGATGGGCCTCGCCACCACGATCAAGGCGGCGAAGAAGATGGTCGAGTCGCAGGAGCCCGTCGTCTGGGACATCCTGGAGGACGTGATCCGTGAGCACCCGGTGATGCTGAACCGCGCGCCGACGCTCCACCGCCTCGGCATCCAGGCGTTCGAGCCGGTGCTGATCGAGGGCAAGGCGATCCAGCTGCATCCGCTCGTCTGCACGGCGTTCAACGCCGACTTCGACGGCGACCAGATGGCGGTCCACGTTCCGCTGTCGCTGGAAGCGCAGATGGAGGCGCGCACGCTGATGCTGGCGTCGAACAACGTGCTGCTGCCGTCGAACGGCGAGCCGTGCATCGTGCCGTCGCAGGACATCGTGCTCGGCCTCTATTACGCCACGCGCGAGAAGATCAACGCGTTGGGCGAGGGCATGCTCTTCACCGACCTGGCCGAGGTCCAGCGCGCGTACGAGTCGCGGCAGATCGAGCTCCACGCGAAGATCCACGTCCGTCTGAAGGAGGTGGAGATCGGCACCGCTGGCGAGAGGACCGAGAAGCTCGTTCGCTACGAGACGACGGTCGGCCGCGCGCTGCTCTCGGAAATCCTGCCGGCAGGGCTCGGGTTCGAGAACATCAACAAGCCGCTCAAGAAGAAGGAGATCTCGCGGATCATCAACGCGAGCTTCCGCCGCTGCGGCCTGCGGGAGACGGTGATCTTCGCCGACAAGCTGATGCAGGCGGGCTACGGCCTCGCCACGCGCGGCGGCATCTCGTTCGCCGCCGACGACATGCTGGTGCCGGCCGAGAAGCACACGATCATCGCCAAGGCCGAGAGCGAGGTGAAGGAGATCGAGGCGCAGTACACGTCGGGCCTCGTCACGCAGGGCGAGCGCTACAACAAGGTCGTGGACATCTGGGGCCGCGCCGGCGACGACATCGCGAAGGCGATGATGGCGCAGCTGGGCTCGATGGAGGTCACCGACAGCAAGGGCGTGAAGCAGAAGCAGGACTCGTTCAATTCGATCTACATGATGGCGGACTCGGGCGCGCGCGGCTCGGCGGCGCAGATCCGGCAGCTCGCCGGAATGCGCGGCCTGATGGCGAAGCCGGACGGCTCGATCATCGAGACGCCAATCACGGCGAACTTCCGCGAAGGCCTGAACGTGCTGCAGTACTTCATCAGCACGCACGGCGCGCGCAAGGGCCTGGCCGACACGGCGTTGAAGACCGCGAACTCGGGCTATCTGACGCGGCGCCTCGTCGACGTGACGCA
Source organism: uncultured beta proteobacterium (assembly GCA_963734055.1). Classification (GTDB taxonomy): domain Bacteria; phylum Pseudomonadota; class Gammaproteobacteria; order Burkholderiales; family Casimicrobiaceae; genus CAIWHR01. The sequence goes on along the minus strand of CAVTFQ010000006.1, from coordinate 79,852 downwards.
GGACCTGGTCGTCACCGAGGAGGACTGCGGGACGAGCAATGGCGTCGCGATGAAGGCGCTGGTCGAAGGGGGTGAGGTGATCGAGGCGCTGCGCGAGCGGATCTTGGGCCGCAGCGTCGCCGCCGACGTCGTCAATCCCGAGACGCAGGAGACGCTCTATCACGCCGGGACGCTGCTGGGCGAGGACGAAGTCGACCAGATCGAGTTCCTCGGCATCGACGAAGTGAAGGTGCGCACGCCGCTCACCTGCGACACGCGCTACGGTCTCTGCGCGACGTGCTACGGCCGCGACCTGGGCCGCGGGCACCTCGTCAACGTCGGCGAAGCGGTCGGCGTGATCGCCGCGCAGTCGATCGGCGAGCCGGGCACGCAGCTCACGATGCGGACGTTCCACATCGGTGGCGCGGCCTCGCGGACGGCGGCGGCCTCGCAGCTCGAGAGCAAGTCGGCGGGCACCGTGCGCTTCTCGGCGCAGATGCGCTACGTCACCAACGCCAAGGGCGAGCTGGTCGTGATCGCGCGCTCGGGCGAGGTGACGATCCATGACGAGAACGGCCGCGAGCGCGAGCGCCACAAGGTGCCGTACGGCGCGACGCTGCAGGCCAAGGAAGGCGATGCGGTCAAGGCCGGCAAGGTGCTGGCGACGTGGGACGCGACGTCCCGCCCGATCGTGACCGAGTACCCGGGCCGCGTGAAGTTCGAGAACGTCGAGGAAGGCGTGACGGTCGCGAAGCAGGTCGACGAAGTGACCGGCCTGTCGACGCTCGTCGTCATCGACCCGAAGCGGCGCGTGGGCGCGGCGGCGAAGGGCGTCCGGCCGCAGGTGAAGCTCCTGGACGACAACGGCGACGAGATCAAGCTGCCGGGCTCCGACATGCCGGTCAACATCACGTTCCAGCTGGGCTCGATCATCACGGTGAAGGACGGCCAGCAGGTCGGCGTGGGCGAGGTGCTCGCGCGGATCCCGCAGGAGACGTCGAAGACCCGCGACATCACGGGCGGCCTGCCGCGCGTGGCGGAGCTGTTCGAGGCGCGGGCGCCGAAGGACGCGGGCACGCTGGCGGAGGTGACGGGCACGGTGTCGTTCGGCAAGGACACGAAGGGCAAGCAGCGCCTCGTGATCACCGACCTCGACGCCGTCGCGCACGAGTACCTGATCCCGAAGGACAAGCACGTCACCGCGCACGACGGGCAGGTGGTGAACAAGGGCGAGTCGATCGTCGACGGCCCGGCGGACCCGCACGACATCCTGCGGCTCCTCGGGGTGGAGGCGCTTGCGCGCTACATCACCGACGAGGTGCAGGACGTCTACCGGCTGCAGGGCGTGAAGATCAACGACAAGCACATCGAGGTGATCGTGCGGCAGATGCTGCGCCGGGTGCAGGTGACGGAAGCCGGCGACACGCGCTTCATCGTCGGCGAGCAGGTCGAGCGGTCGGACCTCCTGGACGAGAACGACAAGGTGACGAAGGAGGAAGGCAAGCGCGGGGCGACCTACGAGCACATGCTGCTCGGGATCACCAAGGCGTCGTTGTCGACCGACTCGTTCATCTCGGCGGCATCGTTCCAGGAGACCACGCGGGTCCTGACGGAAGCGGCGATCATGGGCAAGAAGGACGACCTGCGCGGCCTGAAGGAGAACGTGATCGTCGGCCGGCTGATCCCGGCGGGCACCGGCCTCGCCTACCACAACGCGCGGAAGAAGCAGAAGCTCTTGGGACCCGAGGCCGGGTTCCTCGCGCCGGGAGAGGAGCAGCCGCCGGTGGAAGGCGCGGTCACGCCGACGACGGAGATCTCGGCCGACGCGGCCTGATCACCGTCTCACGCAGTTCGCATCAACGGCCGGCGGAGCGATCCGCCGGTTTTCTTTTGCGCGGGCGATCGGCCGTTCGGAGGGTGGACAAGGAGCCATCATAGATATACAGCATCCGATGTATATCCAGATGGAGACGCGCCATGCAGGTCTCGAAATGGGGTAACAGCCTGGCGATCCGGCTTCCCGCCGCCGTCGTCGAGACGCTTCGCCTGCAGGAGGGCGACGAAATCGAGGTGGTCGTGGCCGATGCCCGCACCTTCGGAATCAAGCGCGCGCCGGGCCGCCGTGGCGTGCTGGCGCGACTTCGCAAGTACCGGGGTCGGCTGCCCGCCGACTTCAAGTTCGATCGACTTGTGGCGAATGAGCGCTGACGCATTCTTCGACACCGACGTCGCGCTCTGCCTGCTTTCGGCGGACACGCGGAAGGCTGATCGCGCCGAGACGCTCCTCGCCGAGGGCGGACAGATCAGCGTTCAAGTGCTGAACGAGCTCGTCGCCGTCGGGCGACGGAAGCTCGGTATGCCATGGCGCGAGGTACGCGACGTGACGGCACGGTTGCGCACCGTGTGTCGCGTGACGCCCCTGACCATCGAAGTGCACGACAGGGCAACCCGGATCGCCGAGCGGCTGGGCCTCTCCATCCACGACGGGACGATCGTGGCGTCCGCCCTCCTCGCGGGGTGCCGGATCCTCTACTCGGAGGACGTTCAGGATGGGCGGCTGATCGACGGACAGCTCAGGGTCAGCAATCCATTCGCCTGACCGCGGGCAATAGTCAGTGGCGGTGCGGCCGCAGGGGGTCCTCGGTCGGCGAGTGCAGGCGGACTTCGGCGTCGAGCGGGCCCGACCGGCGGGATGGGCCGGGTGGCCCCGGCTACGTCAGAATCCGTTCAGGCTCAGCACGGAGAGTATCCGGGTGCGCTCGGCCCCTCCGGTCACTTCCGCGGCGACCGAGCCGATCTCGCTGCGGTCGAGACCGAGATCGCGCAGCGCACGGTCGTCGAGCTCGCCCAGGGCCAGGCGGGCGGCCTTCGCGGCCCGGTGTCTGACGTAGCCGGCGTACGCGTGGCGAACCACGGCGACGACGGCCCTCGCCATCGTGGCGAAAATCTCGCCGAGCGCGTATGACCGCCGAGCGCGCGCCGCCTGATGGAGCTCCCACGCGCCCGGCTTCGCCCGTGCGATCGCTTCCAGCGAGAGACCGATGGCGTCGGCGTCGTTGGCGGCGGAGCCGCGCCGCTCGAACACGATCGGAAGCTCCCGGTGCGTGAGCCGCTCGGGAGCGGAGCGTTCGACCTCGTCGATGCGGTCCAGCAACTCATGGGTAGTCAGCATGGCAATGGCTTCATTCGTCCGCGGATTCATCGGGTCCGCCCCGGCTTCCGCGTCGAGCGGGGGCGAACAGGTCAACGTAGAGGATCCGAGTCCAGTGCGTCTCGATTGGCGGCGCATCCGGCTCGGGCATCCTCGTCGCGCCGGGGCCGGCGCGCGCTGGCAAATCCATCATGAAACTCTGGGTCGGTGCGGGCAGGCGTCGCATGTCTTTCTCCGGTGCGGCCAGTCTGACGTGCGCGCGCTGCGCGCGGATGTCGCACTCACGCCGGAATCGTTTCGTTTGTTGCGGACGCCCGGAGCTCGAGCTCGGCGGAGGCATGGAGCCCATAGCTCGCGATGCGCATGCCGAGCTTCCGCGCGAGACCGAGAATCGCCGCGTTGTGCGGAAGGAACTGCAGCCACAGCCGTCGCATCCCGCGGCTCCGCGCGTGGGCGATGGCGCAATCGAGCAGCGCGTGCCCCATGCCGCGGCCCCGGTAGGCAGGCAGCACCGACACGCCGACTTCCGCGAGGCCGTCCTCGAACGCGGTGTGCACGACGCCCGTCAGCGCTTCTCCGGCGGGTTCGAACCGCACCGCCAGCACGGCGTCACGCTCGAAGTCGATGCGATCGACGTACGCGGCGACGCGCGGAACGGAGACGGGGGTGCCGAACCGCAGGTAGCGGTCGCCCGGCGGCAGCGCGAGAAAATGGGATGCGACGAACGCGCGAGCGCTCGCGTTCAGGCGCTCGATCGTGAATCGCATGCCCACGCCCGTCGCCATCGCATCCGCCGCTAATACCGGCGCGCTGCGCGAGGCGCGGCCACTTCCGGCCACGCGGCGAGCTCGGCGCAGTCGCGGGCGTGGCGACCGAGGCGTGTGACCTCGGGACCGGACGCGAAGCCCTGGTCGCCGAGCGCTCCGTTCACGATGATCCACGCGCGGAGCCAGCTCGCCGGCGCCAGCACGCCGCCGAGGACGGCCACCGCCACTGCCAGCGCTCCGCTCGTGTGGCCGTCGAACAGCAGGATGAGCCCCGCCCCGAATGCGGCCGCGCCGAGGAATCCGACGTACAGCCAGACGCTGCAGGAAACGAGGGCAGCGTCGCCGCGGTCCGGCGGGGCGCCGGGAGCCTGATGCCGTGGATTGCGATTCACGCGAGCCTCCTTCGACTGGGTACGGGAAGAGACTCTAGGAAACGCGCGGCCGGCCGACTTCGATGGGGCGTCCGTTTTGTTTCAATTGTTTCTATTGGCGGTTCGCGGCTCGAATCGCGCGGCGATCGGATCTATCCTTCGCGTCGGCAACCGGAACCCGGGAGACGTGGCAATGGCGCGTTTGGAGCAGGGTTTTTCGGAGGTCGCGCAGGGGGAGGAGGTGGCGATCTCGCCCAGGCGCGACGGCGGCGGTACGATTACGCGTTCCACGCGGGCGACCCACGCCGGTCCGCCCCGGACGGACTTGGGGAGCCGGACGGCAGCCGTGAATGCAAAGGCCACCATCCTGGTCGTCGACGACGAGCCCGACGTGCGCGAGGTGCTCGAGGAGTACCTGGGCGCGCAGGGATATTCCGTCGTGGGCGCGGAGAACGCGGCTGCGGCGCGGGCGGCGGCCACGAAGCAGCCGATCGACCTCGTCCTCGTCGACATCCACATGCCGGGCGAGGACGGCCTGAGCCTCGCACGGCACCTGCGCGAGCGCTACGCGAAGATCGCGATCGTCATGCTGACGTCGGCGTCGACCGTCGTCGACCGGATCGTGGGCCTCGAGATGGGCGCGGACGACTACATTCCGAAGCCGTTCGACCCGCGCGAGCTCGCGGCGCGCGTGAAGAGCGTCCTGCGGCGCACGTCGTCGGCGACCCGCGCCGACATCGGAAACGGCCGTGTGCGCATCGGCCGCTGCGTGCTCGATCTCGCCGCGCATCGCCTCACCGACGAGGGCGGCGCCGACGTGCCCATGTCGTCGCTCGAGTTCGACCTCCTGAAGGCGCTTGCCGAGCATCCCAACGTCGCGCTCTCGCGCGAGCGGATCCTGAACCTCGACCGGCCCCGCGACTGGGACCCGTTCGACCGCAGCGTCGATCTTCGAGTCATGCGGCTGCGGAAGAAGGTCGAGCCCGATCCGGAGCATCCGCGGTTCATCCGGACCGTGCGCAACGAGGGCTACCTGTTCGTGCCGGACGGCGGAGAGAGCGGGGCATGAGCTCGCGGCGGCGCTTCCTCGGGTTCGCGCTGCTCGCTTGCATGCTGCTAGCGCTGCCGCTCGCGGGCTGCATGCGCGAGCCCGAGGCCCCGCTCCGCATCGGGACCAATGTCTGGATCGGGAGCGAGCCGCTCTACCTCGCCCGCGAGCTCGGGCGACTCGATCCCGCGACGGTCCAGCTGGTCGAGTACCCGTCCGCGAGCGAGGTCCTCCGCGCGTTCCGCAACCAGGCGATCGACGGGATGGTCATCAGCCTCGACGAGCTCTTCGGGCTCGCCGTCGACGGGTTCCAGCCGCGGATCGTTCTCATCGTCGACGTCTCGCACGGCGCCGACGTGGTCGTCGGCCGCGCCGGCATGCGAACGATGCGCGACCTCAAGGGAAAGCCGGTCGCCGTGGAGAGCAGCGCGCTCGGCGCCTTCGTGCTGAGCCGGGCGCTCGCGCTGAGCGGCATGCAGCCCGGCGACGTCAACGTCGTGCACCTCGAGTCGAACGAGCAGCCGGGGGCGTTCGAAAAAGGCCAGGTGGATGGCGCCGTCACGTTCGATCCCTTCCGGGCGCAGTTCCTCAAGTCCGGCGGGCACACGCTCTTCGACAGCACGCAGATCCCCGGCGAGATCGTCGATCTGCTGGCGGTGCGCGCGAGCGTCGTCGACAAGCGGCCGAACGCCATCCGGGCGCTTCTGTCCGGCTGGTTCGACGCGATCGACTACCTGACGCGCAATCCGGCGGACGCCGCGCGTCGCATGGGCATCCGTCAGCAGACGACCGGCGAGCAGTTCCTCGAGGCACTGCAGGGGCTCAGGATCCCGTCGCGCGAGGAAAACCTGCGGATGCTGAGCGGGCCGAACCCCGAGATCGCGGTCACCGGACGCCGCCTGATGACGCTGATGGTCGACGCCAAGCTCCTGCGCTCGGGCGTCGAGATCGAAAGCGTGCTGGCGCCGGGACCGCTCCTCGACCTGTCGCGATGAGTCTCCGCCTCCCGGCCTCGCTCAAGGTCACCTTGCCGCTGATCCTGCTCGGATTCGCGGCCACGCTGAGCGCCGTGAACCTGCTCTATCACGTGCCGCAGGCCGAGCGCGCCGCCGAGGAGGACGGGCGCAAGCGCCTGGCCGAGGAGATGTCGCGCCTCCAGAGCACGCTCGAGTACCTGCTGCTCAAGGGTGACCTCACCGCCGCGCAGCACGAGATCGCCGTGCTCGCGCACAACCACGACGTCCTGCTCGCCGCGCTGACCGACGACCGCGACGTCGTCACCGCCTCCACCCGGCGCGCGTGGCTCGGCCGGCCGATCGCCGAGGTATTCCCGCAGCTCGTGCCGGAGCATGCGGTGACCACGACCCGCGACAGCCGCACCGGGATGGCGATCGTCTCGACCGGCAAGGAGCTCCTCGGCCGCGTCGAGGTGCTCGTGGGCGGCGGGCATGCGGAGCTTCGGCCGTCGCGAAGGGGCAACGTGTTCCTCGCCTACGACCTCGAGCGCTACAAGGCGGAAGCGCGCGCGCAGGTGATCCAGCAGTCGATCTACTGGGCGGGCTGGGTGACGGCGCTCGCGCTCGCCATGTGGCTCGTGTTCCATTTCCTGCTGACCCGCCGCACGGCGCGGCTCGTGCACGCGGCCGAGGAGCTCGCGGCGGGCAATCTCCGGGCGCGGAGCGAGCTCACGGGGACGGACGAGCTCGGGCGGCTCGGCCGGTCGTTCGACGCGATGGCGCGGGACATCGCGAACGACATCACCGAGCGCAAGCGCGCCTCCGACGCGTTGCGGGCTTCGGAGGCCAGCTATCGGTCGATCTTCGACGCCACCGAGGACTCGATCTTCGTGCTAGACCCGCAGACCGGCGCAATCCTCGACGTCAATCCCAAGGCCTGCGCGACGTTCGGCTACACGCGCGACGAGTTCCGGAAAATGGACGTCGGCAAGCTCGGGACAGGCGAACGGCCCTACACGCAGGAAGACGCGATGGAGCTGATCGCGCGGGCGTACGCCGGCGAGCAGCTCAGGATCGAGTGGCCGGGGCGGAGCAAGGACGGCACGATCCGGTGGCACGAGGTGTTCGTCAAGCGCGCCTCCATCGGCGGCGAGGACCGCATTCTCGTGCTCGCGTGCGACATCGACGACAAGAAGCGCTCGGCCGAGGAGCTCGCGCGGCAGCGCGAATCGCTCTACCAGCGCGAGAAGCTCGCCGCGCTGGGCTCGCTCCTCGCCGGCGTCGCCCACGAGCTCAACAATCCGCTGTCGGTGGTCGTGGCGCGGGCCGTGCTGCTCGAGGAGCAGGGCAGTCCGGTGACGCAGGCCGCGGCGCAGAAGATCCGCACCGCCGCCGAGCGCTGTGCGCGCATCGTGCGGACGTTCCTCGCGATGGCGCGCCAGCAGCAGCCGGAGCGTGGCCCGGTGGCCGTGAACGACGTCATCGCCGCGGCGCTCGACATCACCGGCTACGCGGTCCGCACGAGCAGCATCGACGTGACGCAGGACCTTGCCGACGACCTGCCGCTGATCCACGCCGACGCCGACCAGCTGCACCAGGTGCTGCTCAACCTGATCATCAACGCCCAGCAGTCGCTGCAGGAGCGGCCGGGACCGCGCACGATTCGCATCGCGAGCTCGTTCGACGCGCCGACCGATACGGTGCGCGTGACCGTCGCGGACAACGGTCCCGGCATTCCGGAGGCGGTGCGAGCGCGGATCTTCGAGCCCTACTTCACGACGAAGCCCGTCGGCGTCGGGCTCGGGGTCGGGCTGGCGGTGAGCCTCGGCATCGTCGAGGCGCACGGCGGGACGCTCACCGTCGAATGCCCGCCGTCCGGCGGTGCGCGGTTCACGATCGCGCTGCCGGTAGGAACGACCGCCGCGCGCGCCGTCGCGACGGCGCCCTCGTGGAAGGCGGGGGCGAGCGGCCGGGCGGTCCTCGTCGTCGACGACGAAGCCGAGATCCGCGAGACGCTGGCCGACATCCTGACCGCGGCGTGGCATCGCGTCGTCACCGTGGCCTCCGCGCGGGAAGCGCTGAAGCGCATGGCCGTCGAGCGCTACGACGTCATCGTGACCGACATCCGGATGCCCGACCTCGACGGCTGCGCGTTCTACGAGGAAATCGCGGCGCGCTGGCCGGGGCAGGCCGCGCGCGTGGTGTTCGTGACGGGCGACACGCTCGCCTCGAGCCTGCGCGAGTTCGTCTCGCAGAGCGGCCGCCCGGTGATCGAAAAGCCGTTCCTGCCGGGCGAAGTGCGCCGCATCGTCGCCGAGGTGGCGATGGCGGGCGAGGTCGCGCCGCCGGAGTAGGGACGTCGCAGGAAACGCGCCCGCGCAACGAACGAAACAAAAAGCGGGCCGCGGCGAAATGGCGCTGCTGCACGCGCCGCCTAGACTGCATGCTCGATCGCAAGATCGTCCTTCAGGATACGAGCATGAACGTCTACCAACCCGGGACTCCCCGCGCCGCGCTCGGTCTGGCGGCAGCCGCGATGGCGGCGATCACGATGGCGGCGATGGTCGTCGTGCCTGCCGAACTCGAGGCCGCCGGCAACGCGCAGGCCGGCGGCGTGAGCGCAACAGCCGTCCAGCCTTCCGTCGCTCGCAGCGACCGCGACGCCGGCGACGAGACGGCGCGCGAAGCGCAGGCTGAACGCGCCGCGCTCGCGGTGCCCGCGCCGTGCGTGCATTCGCCCGAATGGGCAACTACCGCAGACAACAGAAGCTGATCACAGGAGATTGCCATGTCGACTGCCACCCTCGCCCCTTCCACGCCTGCCATGGGCCGCACGATGGCCCGGACCTACACGGGACGCTGCTTCTGCGGCGCCGTCGAGCTCGTCGTCACCGGCGAACCGGTCGCGGCGGGCTACTGCCATTGCGAGTCGTGCCGGAGCTGGTCGGCCGCGCCGGTGAACGCGTTCACCCTCTGGAAGCCCGAGGCCGTGAAGATCGTCAAGGGGGAGGCGGACATCGGCGTCTATCACAAGACCGAGCGAAGCCACCGCAAGTTCTGCCGGAAATGCGGCGGGCACCTGTTCACGGACCATCCGCTGTGGGGGCTGACCGACGTCTACACCGCGACGATTCCCGCGTATCGGCACGAGCCCACGGTGCACGTCAATTACGCCGAGGCCGTCCTGCGGATGCGAGACGGCCTGCCGAAGATGAAGGACGTGCCGAAGGAGATGGGCGGATCCGGCGAAACGATGCCGGAGTGAGCCGCGGTCGAAAACGGAGCCCGGGTCAGCGCTGGCGCACGCGCCGCCGCGATCCGGGAGCCACGACTTTCGGAGCGATCGTATCGTGCCACACGTCAGCGATGATTTCGGCCAGGGCCCGCAGTTCCGGTTCCTCGCGTTTCTCGGCCGAATAGATGAAGTGCAGCGTCGTCGCGAGCCGCGCGTCGGACCAGACCGCGAGCTCCCCTGCGCTCTCGCCTTCGCGCGCAAGGTCCTCGCGGACGAGCGCGACACCGAGCTCTGAGGCGACGAGCGAGCGGATCACCATCTCGTTGTCGGCCTCGATCAGCGTCGCGGGGGCGCTGCCGCGCTCGGCGAACAGTGCGGTCGCGAGCACTCGGTGCGTGCTGATCGCGGGCGCCATGATCCACGGCAGCGCGGCCACGGTCTCCCAGCGCGCACCGGCGATCCGGTCGCGCCACGCGGCCGGCCCGGCAACCCGGTACGCGATCTCGCGCAGCGGAATCGACGCGACTGCCGGATGGGCAAGGTCGCCGTAATAGAAGCTCGCGTCGAGCGCCCCGTCGCGGACCTTTTCGAAGGCCGCGCCCGACACCTCGTGATGCAGCTCGATCTCGACCAGGGGGAAGCGCTCGGTCGCCATCGCCAGGAAATCGGCGAGGCGGATGAATTCGGGATCGGCGAGCGTTCCGACCCGGACGTGGCCTGCAACCGCGCCCTGGATGGCGCGGGCCTTGCCATGGAGCGCCGCGGCATCCTCGAGCAGCCGGGCGGCGTCGGGCAAGAGGCGCTTGCCCGCCGCCGTCAGCATCATCCCCGCCGGGTTGCGCTCGAAGAGCTGGACGCCGAGCTCGTCCTCGAGCGCCTTGATCTGCGCCGAGAGCGCCGGCTGGCTCAAATGCAGCCGCTCGGCGGCCCGGGTCAGGTGACCGAGCTCGGCGACGGCGACGAAGCCTCGCAGCTGGTAGAGCTCCATCGGCTCAGCCGGCGCGTGGCTGTGACATCCGCGCGACAGATTTGTTGCGTTGCATCAACATTTGACAGGCCATCAGTGGCATTTATGGCGTTGATCCAAAACAACGATTTGATTCCAATCTCATGGAAGCCTATCTTGCCGTTGTGCGATGCACCACGAGTGCGCCGTACAGTAACACAAACGTTCGCCCGGATCGGGCGGGAGCAGAGACGGATGAAGGCAACCAAAACGCATTACGGAACAACGATCTTTGGCGGGCTTTTGGCAACGATCGCCGAAGGCTTGAGCCGGGAGTCCAGGGCATCGGGATCATCCTTGACCTTGGCAACCGCGGGCGCCGGTGCCCGGGCGACGACGGGGCCGGAACGACCCGGGCTGCTCGGACGGATCGGCGAGCGGCTCTGGCGCCATCAGCTAGAGAGCGTGGATCTCCAGGTCGCTCGGTCGGACGATCTGTTCGCGAGCCTCGATCGCTGGCTCTGGAAGCAGCGCCAGCGCGAGACCGAGGCCTGGCTCGCGCAGGCGTCCGACGTCCACGACCTCGAGGCGCGGATCCGCCACCTCGAGCGCAACCGGGACGGACGCGTCTTCTGAGCGGGCAGCGGAACCGGGGAGCGAGCGCCCGCTTCGGGCGCCTTTTCGCGCCGCAACACGGCGTTGACGCCTCCCCGGTTATCCCTTTATAATTGCAGTCTTTTCGCTTCCCGGCCCGCCGGTAAACGCGGGCCCTGCGGCGGCGTACCCGGCAAGGCGCGTCGACTCCATGTGCGCGTTCGGCCGTGGCGCAAGAAAGGTGGCCTTATCGGCGCGCTCGCGCCCGGTGGGGCCACTTTGATTTGTTGCGGACGGGAAGTCGGGAATGAGCCCTGCGGGGCGCTATCAGGCCGATGAGGGTCGACGAGGCGCCGCCGCACACTCAGGACAATTCAGCGGGCAAACAAAGATGCGCACGACCGGCGCATAGGGAAACGCGGAAGAAGCCTTCATGCCAACCATCAATCAGCTCGTGCGGAAGGGCCGTACGGCCCCCGTGTCGAAAAGCAAGGTTCCAGCGCTCCAGCAGAGCCCGCAGAAGCGCGGCGTGTGCACGCGCGTGTACACGACGACACCCAAGAAGCCGAACTCCGCGCTGCGAAAGGTCGCCAAGGTGCGGCTCACCAACGGCTTCGAGGTGATCAGCTACATCGGCGGCGAAGGCCACAACCTGCAGGAGCACTCGGTCGTGCTGATCCGTGGCGGCCGCGTGAAGGACCTGCCGGGCGTGCGCTACCACATGGTGCGCGGCAGCCTCGACACCGCCGGCGTCAAGGACCGCAAGCAAGCGCGCTCGAAATACGGCGCCAAGAAGCCGAAGGCCGCCTGAGATCAACCGAGGCGCGTCGCCGCGAGAGACCGAGGATATATAGCCCATGCCACGCCGCAGAGAAGTGCCCAAGCGCGAGATCCTGGCCGATCCCAAGTTCGGGAACACGGACGTCGCGAAGTTCGTCAACGTGCTGATGACCGCCGGCAAGAAGTCGGTCGCCGAGCGCATCCTCTACGGGGCATTCGAGTCGATCGCGAAGAAGGGCGGCAAGGATCCGCTCGAGGTCTTCAACCAGGCGCTCGCGAATTCGCGGCCGACGGTCGAAGTGAAGAGCCGCCGCGTCGGCGGCGCGAATTTCCAGGTGCCCGTCGAGGTGCGGCCCGTGCGGCGGATGGCGCTCGCGATGCGCTGGCTGCGCGAAGCTGCGCGCAAGCGCGGCGAGAAGTCGATGGGCGCGCGGCTCGCGGCCGAGCTCCTCGAGGCCTCGGAAGGGCGCGGCGGCGCCGTGAAGAAGCGCGAGGAAGTGCACCGGATGGCGGAAGCCAACAAGGCGTTCTCGCATTTCCGCTTCTGAGCCCCATATAAGCAGACCCAACACGACGACAGGACGACGACTCGCGCCCACGCGGAAAGGAGACCGCCGCGGACGCTGCCTAGCCGACGAAGCCAAGTGCCCCGCTCCACGCCCATCGACCGGTATCGCAACATCGGCATCAGTGCCCACATTGATGCCGGCAAGACCACGACCACCGAGCGCATCCTCTTCTACACCGGCGTCTCGCACAAGATCGGCGAGGTCCACGACGGCGCCACGGTGATGGACTGGATGGAGCAGGAGCGCGAGCGCGGCATCACGATCACGTCGGCGGCGACCACCTGCTTCTGGAAGGGGATGGACAACAACCATCCCGAGCACCGCATCAACATCATCGACACGCCGGGCCACGTCGACTTCACGATCGAGGTCGAGCGGTCGATGCGCGTGCTCGACGGCGCGTGCATGGTGTACTGCGCGGTCGGCGGCGTGCAGCCGCAGTCGGAGACCGTCTGGCGGCAGGCGAACAAGTACCGCGTGCCGCGGCTCGCGTTCGTCAACAAGATGGACCGGCAGGGCGCGAACTTCTTCAAGGTCTACGACCAGATGAAGGGGCGGCTCAAGGCCAACCCGGTCCCGATACAGGTGCCGATCGGCGCCGAGGACAAGTTCGAAGGCGTGGTCGACCTGATCCGGATGAAGGCCATCTACTGGGACGATTCGACCCAGGGGATGAAGTACGAGATGCGCGACATCCCGGCCGCGCTCGTCGACACGGCGAAGGAATGGCGCGAGAAGATGCTCGAGAGCGCCGCCGAGGCGAACGAAGATCTGATGAACAAGTACCTCGAGAGCGGCGACCTTGCCGCGGACGAGATCAAGCAGGGCCTGCGGCTGCGCACGATCGCGAGCGAGATCGTGCCGATGCTCTGCGGCTCGGCGTTCAAGAACAAGGGCGTCCAGGCGATGCTCGATGCGGTGATCGACTTCATGCCGGCGCCGACCGACATCCCGCCGGTCAAGGGCGAGCTCGAGAACGGCAAGGAAGGCACCCGGAAGCCCTCGGACGACGAGCCGTTCGCCGGGCTCGCGTTCAAGATCATGACGGACCCCTACGTCGGCCAGCTGATCTTCTTCCGCGTCTACTCGGGCGTCGTGCAGACGGGCGACACCGTCTTCAATCCGATCAAGGGCCGGAAGGAGCGGCTCGGCCGCATCCTACAGATGCACGCGAACCAGCGCGAGGAGATCAAGGAAGTGCGCGCCGGCGACATCGCCGCGGCGGTCGGCCTGAAGGAAGCGACGACCGGCGACACGCTGTGCGATCCGCAGCACGTGATCACACTCGAGAAGATGATCTTCCCGGAGCCCGTGATCCACGTCGCCGTCGAGCCGAAGACCAAGGCAGACCAGGAGAAGATGGGCATCGCGCTCAATCGCCTGGCGCAGGAGGATCCGTCCTTCCGCGTGCGTACCGACGAGGAGTCGGGCCAGACGATCATCTCGGGCATGGGCGAGCTCCACCTCGAGATCCTGGTCGACCGGATGAAGCGCGAATTCGGCGTTGAGGCGAATGTCGGCGCGCCGCAGGTCGCCTATCGCGAGGCGATCCGGAAGCCCGTCGAGCAGGAAGGCAAGTTCATCAAGCAGTCGGGCGGGCGCGGCCAGTACGGTCACGTGTGGCTCAAGCTGGAGCCGAACGAGCCGGGCAAGGGCTTCGAATTCATCGACTCGATCAAGGGCGGTTCCGTGCCGCGCGAGTTCATCCCGGCGGTCGAGAAGGGCCTGCGGGAGACGCTGCCGAATGGCGTGCTGGCCGGATTCCCGGTCGTGGACGTCAAGGTCACGCTGTTCGACGGCAGCTCGCACGACGTCGACAGCAACGAGAACGCGTTCAAGATGGCCGCTTCGATGGCCTTCAAGGACGGCATGCGCAAAGCCTCGCCCGCGCTGCTCGAGCCGATGATGGCGGTCGAAGTCGAGACGCCCGAGGACTTCATGGGCAACGTCGTCGGCGACCTGTCGTCGCGGCGCGGCATGGTCCAGGGCATGGACGACCTGCCGACCGGCAAGGTGATCAAGGCCGAGGTGCCGCTCGCCGAGATGTTCGGCTACTCGACGACGCTGCGCTCGCTCTCGCAGGGACGGGCGACGTACACGATGGAATTCAAGCACTACACCGAGGCGCCGAAGACCGTCGCCGAAGCCGTGATCAACAAGAAGTCGTAACGCAACCCGACACTCCGACTCCAGAGGTAACGCAATGGCCAAGAGCAAATTCGAGCGGACGAAGCCGCACGTGAACGTGGGGACGATAGGTCACGTGGATCACGGGAAGACGACGCTGACGGCGGCGATGACGCTGGTGCTGTCGAAGAAGTATGGTGGGGAGGTGAAGGCGTACGACCAGATCGACAATGCGCCGGAGGAGAAGGCGCGGGGGATCACGATCAACACGGCGCACGTGGAGTACATGACGGAGAAGCGGCACTACGCGCACGTGGACTGTCCGGGGCACGCGGACTACATCAAGAACATGATCACGGGGGCGGCGCAGATGGATGGCGCCATTCTGGTGGTGAGTGCGGCGGACGGGCCGATGCCGCAGACGCGGGAGCACATTCTCTTGGCGCGGCAGGTGGGGGTGCCCTACATCGTGGTGTACATGAACAAGGCGGACATGGTGGACGACAAGGAGCTCCTGGAGCTCGTTGAGATGGAGGTCCGCGAGCTGCTGTCGAAGTACCAGTTTCCTGGGGACAAGACGCCGATCATCATCGGCAGCGCGAAGCTGGCGCTGGAGGGGGACAAGAGCGAGCTGGGGGAGGGGTCGATCTTCAAGCTGGCGGAGGCGCTGGACAGTTACATTCCGGAGCCGAAGCGGGCGATCGACGGGCCGTTTCTGATGCCGGTGGAGGACGTGTTCAGCATTTCGGGGCGGGGGACGGTGGTGACGGGGCGGGTGGAGCGAGGGGTGGTGAAGGTGGGGGACGAGCTGGAGATCGTGGGCTTGAAGCCGACCTTGAAGACGGTGTGCACCGGGGTGGAGATGTTCCGCAAGCTGCTCGATCAGGGGCAGGCGGGGGACAACGTGGGGGTGCTCTTGCGGGGCACGAAGCGGGAGGAAGTCGAACGGGGGCAGGTGCTGGCCAAGCCGGGAAGCATTACCCCGCACACGAAGTTCAGTTGCGAGGTGTACGTGCTGTCGAAGGACGAGGGGGGGCGGCACACGCCGTTCTTTCCGGGGTACCGGCCGCAGTTTTATTTCCGGACGACGGACGTGACGGGGAGCTGCGAGCTGCCGGCGGGGACGGAGATGGTGATGCCGGGGGACAACGTGGCGATGACGGTGCAGCTGATTGCGCCGATCGCGATGGAAGAGGGGCTGCGGTTCGCGATCCGGGAAGGCGGGCGGACCGTCGGCGCCGGCGTGGTCGCGAAGATCATCGAATGATCGGCTGCCGGCTTTCGGCTGCCGGCAACGGCACATCGGCGCGAATTCCTGCGGCAACGACAACGTGAGATTTTGCTGAAAGCTGATAGCTGATAGCTGACAGCTGAGGACTGAATCGTGAACAACCAACGCATCCGCATCCGGCTGAAGGCGTTCGATTACAAGCTGATCGACCAGTCGGCGATGGAGATCGTGGAGACGGCGAAGCGCTCGGGCGCGGTCGTGCGCGGCCCGGTGCCGCTGCCGACCAAGATCGAGCGCTACAACGTGCTCCGCTCGCCGCACGTCAACAAGACGTCGCGCGACCAGTTCGAAATCCGGACGCACCTGCGGCTGATGGACATCATCGACCCGACCGACAAGACCGTCGACCAGTTGATGAAGCTCGATCTGCCCGCCGGCGTGGACGTCGAGATCAAGCTGCAGTAGTCGATGTGAACGGACGCCGCCGGTCAATCGCAATCGGCGGCGATCACTTGGACAACCAAGGAAAACGACAATGTCTCTCGGACTCGTAGGACGCAAGATCGGGATGACGCGGATCTTCGCCGACGACGGCAGCGCCGTCCCGGTGACGGTGCTCGACGTCGCGAACAACCGCGTCACGCAGATCAAGACGCCCGAGACCGACGGCTACGCCGCGGTCCAGGTGACGTTCGGCAAGCGGCGCGCCACGCGGGTGTCGAAACCGATGGCCGGCCACCTCGCGAAGGCGGGGGTCGAGGCCGGCGTGCTGTTGCGCGAATTCCCGGTTGCGGCGGAGCAGCTCGCGGAGCTCAAGGTCGGCGGCGTGATCGCCGTCGACACGTTCCAGGTCGGCGACCTGGTCGACGTCACGGGAACGTCGAAGGGCAAGGGCTTCTCGGGCGTGATCAAGCGGCACCACTTCAGCTCGAACCGCGCCTCGCACGGCAACTCGCGGTCGCACAACACCCCGGGCTCGATCGGCATGGCGCAGGACCCGGGCCGCGTCTTCCCGGGCAAGCGCATGTCGGGGCAGCTCGGCAACGTGACGCGCACGACGCAGACGCTCAAGGTCGTCCGCGTCGACGCCGAGCGCGGGCTGCTGCTCGTCAAGGGCTGCGTGCCCGGCGCCGACGGTGGCCACATCGTCGTCCGCCGCGCCGCCAAGGGTGGCAAACGCGCGCCCGCCGGGAAGGGAGCCTGACCATGGATCTCAAGCTGATCAATGGCGAAGGCAAGCCGGCGGCGACCGTCGCGGCCTCGGATGCGCTGTTCGCGCGCGAGTACAGCGAGCCGCTCGTCCACCAGCTCGTGACCGCGTACCAGGCGAACGCGCGCAAGGGCACGCGCAAGCAGAAGGGTCGCGCCGACGTGAACAAGTCGCACCGGAAGCCCTGGCAGCAGAAGGGCACCGGGCGCGCGCGCGCGGGCCAGGCGAACAGCCCGCTCTGGCGCGGCGGCGGGAAGATCTTCCCGAACCTGCCCGAGGAGAATTTCTCGCAGAAGGTCAACCGCAAGATGTACCGCGCCGGCGTCGCCGCGATCCTGTCGCAGCTCGTGCGCGAGGAGCGGCTCGCGGTGATCGACGCGATCGTCGTCGACGCGCCCAAGACGAAGGCCTTCGTGCAGAAGGTCAAGGCGCTCGGACTGCCCGGCACGCTGCTCGTCGTCACCGACAAGCTCGACGAGAACCTGCTCCTGTCGTCGCGCAACCTGTCCGACGTGCTCGTGCTCGAGACCCGCCAGGTCGACCCGGTCAGCCTCGTGCGCTTCAACCACGTGTTGCTGACGAAGGGCGCGCTCGCGCAATTCGAGGAGATGCTGGGATGAACACGGCCCGTCAGTTCAATTCCGAGCGCCTCGCGCTGGTGCTGCTCGCGCCGGTCGTGTCCGAGAAGGGCACGCACATCGCCGACAAGCACTCGCAGGTGATCTTCAAGGTCCTCCAGGACGCGACCAAGCCCGAAGTGAAGGCCGCCGTCGAGGCGATGTTCAAGGTCGAGGTCAAGAGCGTCCAGATCGCGAACGTCGGCGGCAAGGTGAAGCGCTTCGGCAGGTTCACCGGTCAGCGCCGCAGCTGGAAGAAGGCGTACGTCTGCCTGAAGCCCGGCCAGGAAATCAACTTCGCGGCGGAGAAATAAGATGCCCTTGCAGAAAGTGAAGCCGACCTCGCCGGGGCGCCGCGCGCTGGTCAAGGTCGTCCATCCGCACCTCTACAAGGGGCGGCCGGTCGACGCGCTGACCGAGAGCCAGAAGCGCGGCTCGGGGCGCAACAACAACGGCCACATCACGATGCGGCACAAGGGCGGCGGCCACAAGCACCACTACCGGATCGTCGACTTCAAGCGCAACAAGGACGCGGTCGCGGCGAAGGTCGAGCGGCTCGAGTACGACCCGAACCGGAGCGCGCACCTCGCGCTCCTGCTGTACGGCGACGGCGAGCGGCGCTACGTGATCGCGCCGCGCGGCGTCGCGGTCGGCACCGTGCTGCAGTCGGGGCCGGAAGCGCCGATCAAGCCGGGCAACTGCCTGCCGCTCCGCAACATCCCGGTCGGGACCACGGTTCACTGCGTCGAGATGCTGCCGGGCAAGGGCGCGCAGATGGCGCGGTCGGCCGGCGCTGCGGTGCAGCTCCTCGCGCGCGAGGGCGAGTACGCGCAGCTGCGGCTCCGCTCGGGCGAGATCCGCAAGGTGCACGTCAACTGCCGCGCGACGATCGGCGAAGTGGGCAACGAGGAGCACAGCCTGCGCTCGATCGGCAAGGCGGGTGCCAACCGCTGGCGCGGCATACGCCCGACGGTGCGTGGCATCTCGATGAACCCGGTCGATCACCCGATGGGCGGCCGGACCAACGGCGGCGGCGGCTGGCACCACCCGGTGTCGCCCTGGGGCACGCCGGCCAAGGGCTACAAGACGCGCAAGAACAAGCGCACCGACTCGATGATCGTGCGCCGCCGGCACGCGACCAAGGGCTGATGAGGTAACCGCATATGGCACGCTCGATCAAGAAGGGACCGTTCGTCGACGACCACCTGCTCGCGAAGGTGGACGCCGCGCGCGCGACCAGCGACAAGAAGCCGATCAAGACCTGGTCGCGCCGCTCGACGATCACGCCCGAGTTCGTGGGGCTCACGATCGCCGTCCACAACGGCAAGCAGCACATCCCGGTCTACGTGTCCGAGAACATGGTCGGC
The DNA here is from genome assembly GCA_963734055.1 of uncultured beta proteobacterium. Taxonomy (GTDB): domain Bacteria; phylum Pseudomonadota; class Gammaproteobacteria; order Burkholderiales; family Casimicrobiaceae; genus CAIWHR01. The sequence continues at coordinate 60,904 of CAVTFQ010000006.1, read as the reverse complement.
CACAAGCTGGGCGAGTTCGCGCTGACGCGCACGTTCAAGGGCCACTCGTCGGACAAGAAGGTCGCGGCGCCCGCGGCGCCGAGGAAGTAGAGAGGACCCCATGGAAACCAAGGCAATCCTGCGCGGCGTCCGGCTGTCGGCCCAGAAGGGCCGGCTCGTCGCCGACCAGATCCGCGGCCTGCCCGTCGACAAGGCGCTGAACGTGCTCGCGTTCAGCCCGAAGAAGGGCGCCGTGATCATCAAGAAGGTGCTCGAGTCGGCGATCGCCAACGCCGAGCACAACGATGGCGCCGACGTCGACGAGCTCCGCGTGAAGTCGATCTGCGTCGACAAGGCGGAGAGCCTGCGCCGCTTCACCGCGCGCGCGAAGGGCCGCGGCAACGTCATCATGAAGCAGACCTGCCACATCCACGTCGTCGTCGGCGACCGCGACGGCAAATAAGGACACCTCATGGGACAGAAAATCCATCCGACCGGCTTCCGGCTCGCCGTCACGCGCAACTGGGGCTCGAAGTGGTTCTCGAACAGCAAGAACTTCGCGCCGACGCTTCGCGAGGACATCAAGGTCCGCGAGTACCTGAAGAAGAAGCTCGGTCACGCGTCGGTGGGCAAGGTCACGATCGAGCGCCCGGCGAAGAACGCGCGGATCACGATCCACAGCGCGCGCCCGGGCGTCGTCATCGGCAAGAAGGGCGAGGACATCGAGACGCTGCGCGCCGACCTGCGCCGGATGATGGGCGGCGAGGTCGGGCTCAACATCGAGGAGATCCGGAAGCCCGAGATCGACGCGCAGCTGATCGCCGACTCGATCGGCCAGCAGCTCGAGAAGCGGATCATGTTCCGCCGCGCGATGAAACGCGCGATGCAGAACGCGATGCGTCTGGGCGCCCAGGGCATCAAGATCATGTGCGCCGGACGGCTGAACGGCATCGAGATCGCGCGGACCGAGTGGTACCGCGAGGGGCGGGTGCCGCTCCACACGCTGCGCGCGGACATCGACTACGGGTTCTCCGAGGCGCACACGACGTACGGCGTGATCGGCATCAAGGTGTGGGTGTTCAAGGGCGAGGTGCTCGCGCACAACGCCGAGCCGGCGGCGCCGGCTCCGGCGCCGGAAGCGCCGAAGCGTCCGCGTCGCGCGGGAGCAGGAGCGGGAGCGAAGAATGCTGCAGCCAGCTAGAAGGAAGTACCGCAAGGAGCAGAAGGGCCGCAACAAGGGCGTGGCCACCGTCGGCGCCAAGGTCAGCTTCGGCGAATACGGTCTCAAGGCCACCGGCCGCGGCCGCCTGACCGCGCGCCAGATCGAGGCGGCGCGGCGGGCGATGACGCGCCACATCAAGCGCGGCGGCCGCATCTGGATCCGGATCTTCCCCGACAAGCCCGTGTCGCAGAAGCCCGCCGAGGTCCGGATGGGCAACGGCAAGGGCAATCCCGAGTACTACGTCGCGGAGATCGTGCCCGGCAAGGTGCTCTACGAGATGGACGGGGTCGACGAGGCGATGGCGCGCGCGGCGTTCGCGCTCGCCGCGGCGAAGCTCCCGATCCGGACCACGTTCGTCCACCGCCTGGTCGGCTGACGGAGGCTTTCGAGATGAAGACGGCGGCAACGAAGAAGGCGCTCGCGGCGAAGAAGCCCGCGGAGCTCAAGACTGAGCTCGACGCGCTGCTCAAGGAACAGTTCGGGCTGCGGATGCAGAACGCGACCCAGCAGCTCACCAACAACGCGAAGCTCCGGAGCGTGCGCCGCAACATCGCCCGCGTGCGGACGCTGATGCATCAAACGCAGGGGTGACCAAGATGACCGAGCAAGCGCAGGCCGGGTCGGCCCCGGCGACGAAGAAGACCATCGTCCATACGCTGACCGGGCGCGTCGTGGGCGACAAGATGGACAAGACGGTGACGGTGCTGGTCGAGCGGCGCGTCAAGCACCCGCTCTACGGCAAGGTCGTCACCAAGAGCCGCAAGTTCCACGCGCACGACGAGAAGAACGAGTTCAAGGAAGGCGACCTGGTCGAGATCGCGGCGTGCCGGAAGCTTGCGAAGAGCAAGGCGTACCGGGTCACGCGGCTGATCGAAAAAGCCAAGATTGTCTAACCGACTGATTCGATGGGGCTGGGTTGTGGAAACCGGAAAAGGCTGTCATAATCTCCGTTTTCCCGCCGCGGCCCTGAACCCCAAGACATCGGGCTCCGCCGCGGTCCTCCCCCGAACGGGGTCCAAAACTGGCCGCGGCGACGCACGCCGCGCCGGCCGCCGCAACCTGGCGGCGCTGGCGCGCCACCCGCGGGTCAAGTTGGAGAAGCAGCAATGATCCAGATGCAGTCGATGCTGGACGTCGCCGACAACACCGGCGCCCGTCGCGTCATGTGTATCAAGGTGCTGGGCGGCAGCAAGCGCCGCTATGCCCACATCGGCGACGTGATCAAGGTCAGCATCAAGGACGCGGCCCCGCGCGGCCGCGTGAAGAAGGGCGAGATCTACAACGCCGTCGTGGTGCGGACGCGCCACGGCGTGCGCCGCGACGACGGTGCCCGCGTGCGCTTCGACACCAACGCCGCCGTGCTGCTGACCCCGAAGCTCGAGCCGATCGGCACGCGCATCTTCGGGCCGGTCACGCGCGAGCTGCGCACCGAGCGGTTCATGAAGATCGTCTCGCTCGCGCCGGAAGTGCTCTAAGCGGAAACTGCGGGAGCAAGGAAAATGCGCAAGATCAGGAAAGGCGACAACGTGGTCGTCATCGCGGGCCGCGACAAGGGCAAGCGCGGCCAGGTGACGCGCGTCACGGAGGCGCACGTCGTCGTGGGCGGCGTGAACCAGGTCAAGAAGCACGCGCGCCCGAACCCGATGAAGAACGAGCCGGGCGGCATCGTCAGCAAGGAGATGCCGCTCCACATCTCGAACGTCGCGGTGTGGAACCCGGTGACGCAGAAGGCCGACCGCGTCGGCATCCGCGTGCTCGAGGACGGCCGCAAGGTCCGCTTCTACAAGTCGAACGGCGAGCTGATCAACGCCTAGCGAGAGACACCATGGCCCGCCTCAAGGAAGTCTACCGGAAGGAAATCGTCCCCGCGCTGGTTAAGCAGTTCGGGTACAAGTCGACGATGGAAGTGCCGCGCATCGAGAAGATCGTCCTCAACATGGGCGTCGGCGAGGCCACGAGCGACAAGAAACTGCTCGAGAACGCGTCGGGCGACATGCAGAAGATCTCGGGGCAGAAGCCCGTGACCACGAAGGCGAAGAAGGCGATCGCGGCGTTCAAGATCCGCGAGGGCTACCCGATCGGCTGCATGGTCACGCTGCGCCAGGAGCGGATGTACGAATTCCTGGACCGGCTGGTCTCGATCGCGCTGCCGCGGGTCCGCGACTTCCGCGGCGTCTCGGCCCGCTCGTTCGACGGCCGCGGCAACTACAACATGGGCGTCAAGGAACAGATCATCTTTCCCGAGATCGAGTACGACAAGATCGACACGATCCGCGGGATGAACATCACGATCACGACGACCGCGAAGACGGACGCCGAGGCGAAGGCGCTGCTCGCCGCGTTCCGCTTCCCGTTCAAGAACTGAGGCCGACATGGCGAAACTGTCCCTGATCAACCGCGAGGAAAAGCGGCGCGCGCTTGTCAAGAAGTACGCGAAGAAGCGCGTGACGTTGCTTTCGATCGCCAACAGCGCGAAGGCCTCCGACGAGGACCGCGCCGCAGCCAGGCTCAAGCTCCAGCAGCTGCCGCGCAACTCGAATCCGACGCGCCTGCGCAACCGCTGCGCAATCACCGGCCGCCCGCGCGGCTACTTCCGCAAGTTCGGCCTGTCCCGCAACAAGCTGCGCGAGATCGCGATGCGCGGCGAGGTGCCGGGCGTCGTCAAGGCCAGCTGGTAGAGCCGCCTACGAGGGTGATGAGATGAGTATGACCGATCCGATCGCCGACATGCTGACGCGCATCCGCAATGCGCAGATGGTCGAGCAGACCGTCGTCGCGATGCCGTCGTCGAAGGTGAAGCTGGCCATCGCCAAGGTGCTGAAGGACGAAGGCTACATCGACGGCTTCAAGGTCTCGGGCGAGGAGGCGAAGCCGGTCCTGGAGATCGCGCTGCGCTACTACGCGGGCCGTCCGGTGATCGAGAAGATCGAGCGCGTATCGAAGCCGGGACTCCGCATCTACAAGGGCAAGGACGACATCCCGCGGGTGATGAACGGCCTCGGGATCGCGATCGTCTCGACTTCGCGCGGCGTGATGACCGATCGCAAGGCGCGCGCCACGGGCGTCGGCGGCGAAGTGCTCTGCATCGTTGCGTAACGAAGGAAGAAAGAGATGTCTCGCATCGGCAATCTCCCCGTCGCGCTGCCGCCGAAGGTCGAAGTGACCCTCGCCGCGGGTTCGATCACGGTCAAGGGACCGCTCGGCACGCTCACGCGCACCTTCGGCGACCAGGTCTCGATCGAGAAGAGCGGCGATGCGCTTGTGTTCAAGGCGGCGAACGAGGCGGCCAAGCCGCTGCACGGAACGCTGCGCGCGCAGGTCGCGAACATGGTGAAGGGCGTCACCGCCGGTTTCGAGAAGAAGCTGACGCTGGTCGGCGTGGGCTTCCGGGCGCAGGCGGCCGGCGACAAGATCAATCTGTCGCTGGGTTTCTCCCACCCGGTGGTGCACACGATGCCGAAGGGCGTGAAGGTCGAGACGCCGCAGCAGACCGAGATCGTGGTCAAGGGCATCGACAAGCAGCAGGTCGGCCAGATCGCGGCGGAGATTCGCGCCGCGAGGCCGCCCGAGCCGTACAAGGGCAAGGGCGTCCGCTATCACGACGAAAGAGTCGTGATCAAGGAAACGAAGAAGAAGTAAGGCCAGGACTACGGCAGAGGTCATCGATGAACAAGAAGGACGCCCGGATTCGCCGCGCCCGCAAGACGCGGGTGCGCATCGCGCTGCAGCGCGCGACGCGGCTCGTCGTCTCGCGCTCGAACTGCCACATCTACGCGCAGATCGTCGACCCGGCGGGCAACAGGGTGCTCGCCAGCGCGTCGACGCTCGAGGCGGAAGTGCGCAAGGACGTCAAGAACGGGGGCAACAAGGCAGCCGCGGCGGTCGTCGGCAAGCGGATCGCCGATCGGGCGAAGGCGCTCGGCATCGAGGCGGTGGCCTTCGACCGTTCCGGCCACAAGTACCACGGCCGCGTGCAGACGCTGGCCGAGGCGGCCCGCGAGCACGGTCTCAAGTTCTGACGCACCACGACGAACCGACAAGGGTCCGACATGGCAAGGATGCAGCAGCGACACCAGCAGCAGGACGACCGCGGCGACGGCCTCAAGGAAAAGATGATCGCCATCAACCGCGTCACCAAGGTGGTGAAGGGCGGGCGGATCCTTGCGTTCGCAGCGCTCACCGTCGTCGGCGACGGCAACGGCCGCGTCGGCATGGGCAAGGGGAAGGCGAAGGAAGTCCCGGTCGCCGTGCAGAAGGCGATGGACGAGGCGCGCCGCAGGATGATCCGGGTCAACCTGAAGAGCGGCACGGTGCACCATGCGGTCGAGGGCCGGCACGGCGCGACCAAGGTGTTCATGCAGCCGGCGGCTCCGGGCACGGGTGTTATCGCCGGGGGCCCGATGCGCGCGGTGTGCGAGGTCGTGGGCGTCACCAACGTGCTGGCGAAATGTCATGGCTCGACCAACCCGTACAACCTCGTGCGCGCCACGCTGAATGCTCTGCAGAACCTGAATTCGCCGGCCGAGATCGCCGCCAAGCGCGGGATGACGGTCGAGCAGCTCATGGAGGCGTGACATGGCGGCGCCGACGAAGCTCAGGGTCACGCTCGTGAAGAGCACCAACGGCTGCCGGCACGATCACCGCGCAACGGTGCGCGGGCTCGGCCTCAAGTGGACGAACCACTCGGTCGAAGTCGTCGACACGCCGTCGACGCGCGGGATGCTCACGAAGGTCGGCTACCTGATCAGGGTCGCCGAGGCGAAGGCCTGAGCGCGGAAGGAACGGGAGAGCGGACATGCGGTTGAACACGATCAAGCCCGCCGCCGGGTCGAAGAAGGCGCGCCGCCGTGTCGGGCGGGGCAGCAGCTCGGGCCTCGGCAAGACGGGCGGGCGCGGCCACAAAGGCCAGAAGTCGCGCTCCGGCGGCTTCCACAAGGTCGGCTTCGAGGGCGGCCAGATGCCGCTGCAGCGCAGGCTGCCGAAGCGCGGCTTCGTGTCGCCGTCGCGCGACGACGTCGCCGAGATCCGGTTGTCGGACCTCTCGAAGCTCCCGGTCGCCGACATCGACCTCCTCGCGCTTCGCGCGGCCGGGCTCGTTCCGGCGCGCGCGAAGACCGCGAAGGTGATCAAGGCCGGCGAACTGAAGAAGGCGGTGAAGCTCACGGGCATCGCCGCGACCAAGGGTGCCAAGGCGGCCATCGAGGCCGCGGGCGGGAGCGTCGCGTAAGCGGCGCGAAGACGAAAAGGACGAACGCGTGGCCCAGAGCAATCCGGCCCTGAAGACGGGAGCCAAGTACGCCGATCTCAAGCGGCGGCTCTGGTTCCTGCTGGGCGCGCTCATCGTCTACCGGATCGGGACGCACATCCCGGTACCGGGCATCAACGCGCAGGTGCTGGACGATCTATTCCGCCAGCAGCAGGGCGGGATCCTCGGCCTCTTCAACGTGTTCTCGGGCGGCGCGCTGCAGCGCTTCTCGATCCTCGCGCTCGGCATCATGCCGTACATCTCGGCGTCGATCATCATGCAGCTCTGCACGGTGGTCGTGCCGTCGCTCGAGGCGTTGAAGAAGGAAGGCGAGTCGGGCCGCCGCAAGATCACGCAGTACACGCGCTACGCGACCCTCGGACTCGCGTTCTTCCAGGCGCTCGGCATCTCGATCGCGCTCGAAGCGCAGGCGGGGCTCGTGCTCGCGCCGGGGCTGCCGTTCCGGCTGGTCACCGCGATCACGCTCGTCACCGGCACGATGTTCCTCATGTGGCTGGGCGAGCAGATCACCGAGCGGGGTCTCGGCAACGGCATCTCGCTCCTGATCTTCGCCGGCATCGCCGCGGGCCTGCCGAAGGCGATCGGCCTCACGCTCGAGCAGGCGCGCACCGGCGCGTACTCGATCCCGCTCGTGCTCGGCATCGCCGCGCTCGTCGTCGTGGTCACGGGATTCGTCGTGTTCGTCGAGCGCGCGCTGCGCAAGATCCTCGTCAACTACGCGAAACGGCAGGTCGGCAACAAGGTCTACCAGGGCCAGAGCTCGCACCTGCCGCTGAAGCTCAACATGTCGGGCGTGATTCCCCCGATCTTCGCCTCGTCGATCATCCTGTTCCCGGCGACGCTCGCGTCGTGGTTCGGCCAGGGCGAGGGCACGATCTGGCTGCGCGACCTGGCCGCGGCGCTCGGCCCGGGCCAGCCGGTGCACGAGATCCTGTACGCGTCGGCGATCATCTTCTTCTGCTTCTTCTACACGGCGCTGCAATACAACCCGAAGGAGACCGCGGAGAACCTGAAGAAGAGCGGCGCGTTCATCCCGGGCTACCGGCCCGGCGACCAGACCGCGAAGTACATCGAGAAGATCACGCTGCGCCTCACGCTGATCGGCTCGCTGTACCTCGTCGTGGTCTGCTTCGTCCCGAACTTCCTGATCGCGTGGAAGAACGTGCCGTTCTATTTCGGCGGGACCTCGCTCTTGATCATCGTCGTGGTGACGATGGACTTCATGACCCAGGTGCAGGCGTACCTGATGTCGCAGCAGTACGAGAGCCTCCTCAAGAAGGCGAATTTCAAGGGTGGGCTGCCCACGCGTTGATGGCGAAGGAAGACACGATCCAGATGCAGGGCGAGATCCTGGAGACGTTGCCGAACGCGACGTTCCGGGTGAAGCTGGAGAACGGCCACGTGGTCTTGGGCCACATCTCCGGAAAGATGCGGATGCACTACATCAAGATACTGCCGGGGGACAAGGTGACGGTGGACTTGACGCCGTACGACCTGACCCGGGCGCGGATCATCTTCCGCGCGAAGTGATGCAAAGGAACGAGCGATGAAGGTACTGGCTTCGGTGAAGAAGATCTGCCGCAACTGCAAGATCATCCGGCGCAACGGCGTCGTGCGCGTCATCTGCACGGATCCGCGGCATAAGCAGCGGCAGGGCTGATCGGCCGATGCAAAACTGCTGCGCTTGGCATGGCTTTGTTGCTCGGAGTCTCGGAATCCTCATGTACGACTCTGTACATTCCGGTTCCTCGACTCCTCGCGCCTCGCCCTGCCGGCGCTCGCGACGTTTTTCATTCGGCCGATGAGCGGTCGAATACGGTAGACGGGTAAACCAACATGGCACGCATTGCAGGCGTCAACATCCCGAACCACCAGCACGCGGAGATCGCGCTGACGTCGATCTACGGCATCGGTCGTCCGCGCGCCAAGGCGATCTGCGAGGCCGCCGGCATCAAGGCGTCCTCCAAGATCAAGGACCTCTCCGACGCCGACATGGACAGGCTGCGCGAGCAGGTGCAGAAGTTCACGGTCGAGGGCGACCTGCGCCGCGAGGTGACGATGAGCATCAAGCGGCTCATGGACCTGGGCTGCTATCGCGGCGTCCGCCACCGGCGCGGGTTGCCGGTGCGCGGCCAGCGCACGCGGACGAACGCGCGCACCCGCAAGGGGCCGAAGAAGTCGCGTGCCGGCATCAGCAGCAAGCCGGCTGCGAAGCAGGCTGGCAAGTAACGATCGAGGATCAGAGGGCATGGCACAGCAACCCACCCAGAAGGCCGGCACCGCGCGGGTGCGCAAGAAGGTCAAGAAGAACGTCGCGGAAGGCATCGCGCACATCCACGCGTCGTTCAACAACACGATCATCACGATCACCGACCGCCAGGGCAACGCGCTGTCGTGGGCGACCTCCGGGGGCGCCGGGTTCAAGGGCTCGCGGAAGTCGACGCCGTTCGCGGCGCAGGTGGCGGCCGAGCGCGCGGGGCGCGCCGCGGTCGAATGCGGCGTGAAGAACCTCGAGGTGCGGATCAAGGGCCCCGGCCCGGGCCGCGAATCGGCCGTGCGCGCGCTGAATGCGCTCGGCATCAAGATCAGCAGCATCTCGGACGTGACGCCGATTCCGCACAACGGCTGCCGTCCGCCGAAGCGCAGACGGATTTAGTACATGTTTTCGGTCGACGACGCTTCTATCGTCGACCGAAGTTCCAACGTTTTTTTCCCAGGACGGCTGACGTGGCTCGATACACCGGACCCAAATGCAAGCTGGCGCGACGGGAAGGCACCGACCTTTTCCTGAAGAGCGCGCGGCGGTCGCTCGACTCCAAGTGCAAGCTCGAGACCAAGCCGGGGCAGCACGGCGTGAAGTCGGGCATGCGCCAGTCCGATTTCGGCAACCAGCTCCGCGAGAAGCAGAAGCTGCGCCGGACCTACGGCATTCTCGAACGCCAGTTCCGCCGGTACTTCCAGGCCGCGGCGAAGGGCAAGGGATCGACGGGGACCAACCTCCTGCAGCTGCTCGAATCGCGGCTCGACAACGTCGTCTACCGGATGGGCCTGGGCTCGACCCGCGCCGAAGCGCGGCAGCTCGTCGGCCACGGCTCGATCACCGTCAACGGCAAGATGCTGAACGTCCCGTCGGCACGGGTCAAGGCGGGAGACGTCATCGCCGCCACGGAGAAAGCGAAGAGTCAGCTCCGGATCACCGCGTCGCTCGAGCTGGCCGAGAAAGTCGGATTCCCGTCGTGGGTCGAGGTCGACGTCAAGAAGGCGTCCGGCGTGTTCAAGGGCGCACCCGACCGCTCCGAGTTCGGGCAGGACATCAACGAAAGCCTGGTCGTGGAGCTTTATTCGAAGTAGCCGTCGGCCGCGGATAACGCTGCGACCGACAGGATGCCCATGGAACACCCGGACTCTAAAGGTTCCGCAATGCAGAGCAACGTCCTACTGAAGCCCCGCATCATTGACGTGCAGTCGACGTCGCCGTTCCACGCCAAGGTCGTGATGGAGCCGTTCGAGCGCGGCTACGGCCACACGCTCGGCAACGCGCTGCGGCGCGTGCTGCTGTCGTCGATGCCGGGCTACGCGCCGACCGAGGTGCGGATCACCGGCGTGCTGCACGAGTACTCCGCGCTCGACGGCGTGCAGGAGGATGTCGTCGACATCCTGCTCAACCTCAAGGGCGTGGTGCTGAAGCTCCATAACCGCGACCACGTGCTGCTCAAGCTGTCGAAGACGGGCGAGGGCCCGGTCACGGCGGCCGACATCGAGCCCAACCACGACGTCGAGATCATCAATCCCGACCACCTGATCGCGCACCTGACGGCGGGCGGGAAGATCGAGATGGAGATCAAGGTCGAGAAGGGCCGCGGCTACCAGCCGGCGACCACGCGCGTGAAGCCCGAAGGCGGCCGCACGATCGGCAGCATCCTGCTCGACGCGTCGTTCTCGCCGGTCCGCCGCGTGAGCTACGCCGTCGAGAGCGCGCGCGTCGAGCAGCGCACCGACCTCGACAAGCTCGTGCTCGACATCGAGACCAACGGCGTCGTCGAGCCCGAGCAGGCGGTCCGCTACGCCGCCTCGGTGCTGGTCGAGCAGCTGTCGGTGTTCGCGGACCTGCAAGGCACGGAAGTGGCCGCGGCCGAACGGAGCTCGCCGCAGGTCGATCCGGTGCTGCTGCGGCCGGTCGACGACCTCGAGCTCACCGTCCGCTCGGCGAACTGCCTCAAGGCGGAGAACATCTACTACATCGGCGACCTGATCCAGCGCACCGAGACGGAGTTGCTGAAGACGCCGAACCTCGGCCGCAAGTCGCTGAACGAGATCAAGGAAGTGCTGGCGTCGCGCGGGCTCTCGCTCGGGATGAAACTCGAGAACTGGCCGCCGGCCGGGCTCGACCGCCCGTAACGCGCGCGCAAGGAATCCGAAGGAAGACATCATGCGCCACCGACACGGCCTCCGGAAGCTCAACCGCACGAGCAGCCATCGCCTCGCGATGCTGCGCAACATGACGAACTCGCTGCTCACGCACGAGGTGATCCGGACCACGCTGCCGAAGGCCAAGGAACTGCGCCGGGTGGCCGAGCCGCTGATCACGCTGGGCAAGACGCCGACCGTCGCGAACCGCCGGCTCGCGTTCGACCGCCTGCGCGATCGCGACGTCGTCGTCAAGCTCTTCGACGAGCTCGGACCGCGCTACAAGGCGAGGCCGGGCGGATATCTCCGCATCCTCAAGTTCGGCTTCCGCGTCGGTGACAAGGCCCCGATGGCGCTGGTCGAACTGGTCGATCGTCCTGCGCCGGAGCACGCCGAAGCTGCGCCGGAAGCAAAGTGACGAGGGGCCTTGCGGCGGAGACTAACCTCGCGCTTCTTGCGAGGTTAGGTCGGAGCCACAAGGCTAGCGAGCTGGTCGAACGGGTCGATCGTCCTGCGCCGGAGCACGCCGAAGCTGCGCCGGAAGCAAAGTGACGAGGGGCCTTGCGGCGGAGACTAACCTCGCGCGTTTTGCGAGGTTAGGTCGGAGCCACAAGGCTAGCGAGTTGGTCGAACGGGTCGATCGTCCTGCGCCGGAGCACGCCGAAGCTGCGCCGGAAGCAAAGTGACGAGGGGCCTTGCGGCGGAGACTAACCTCGCGCGTTTTGCGAGGTTAGGTCGGAGCCACAAGGCTAGCGAGTTGGTCGAACGGGTCGATCGGGCGCAGCGGGCCGAGGCCCCCGCAGCGGAGAAGTCCGCCGCGTAACAGGGCATGTGCAGTCTGCAACATGACGAAGGCCGGGTCCCGCCCGGCCTTTTTCATTTGCGCCGCGCTATCCGGCCCCACTCGCCGTGGGGTAGGATCGGCGCCGACCATGAAAGAAACGATTCTCGTGACGGGAGGCGCGGGCTACATCGGCTCGCACGTCGTCGTCGAGCTCGCGGCCGCGGGCTATGCGCCGGTGATCCTCGACAATTTCGCGAACAGCTCGCGCGCCGTGCTCCCGCGACTCGCGAAGCTCGTCGGGGTCGAGGTGCCCTGCGTCGAGGCCGACATCCGCGACCTCGAGGCGCTTCGGCGCCTGTTCCACGACCGGCCGATCACGGGCGTCGTGCACTGCGCCGGGCTCAAGGCGGTGGCGGAAGCCGAGATCCGCCCGCTCACCTACTACGACGTGAACGTCGGCGGGGCGCTCGCCCTGACGGAGGTGATGGGGGAGGCCGGGGTTGCCACCTTCGTGTACAGCTCTTCCGCGACCGTCTACGGGCAGCCGGAGGCGCTGCCGGTCACCGAGGATGCGCCGCTCGCGCCGCGGAGCGTCTATGGTCGCACGAAGCGCGTCGTCGAGGATTTCCTGCGCGACCTCGCGTTCGCGAACCGCAACTGGCGGATCGCGATCCTCCGTTACTTCAATCCCGCGGGCGCGCATCCGTCCGGGCTGATCGGCGAGGCCCCGGCCGGGCGCCCCAACAATCTGGTGCCGCTTCTCTGCCGGATCGCCGCCGGCGAGTTCTCGGACCTCGCGATCTACGGCACCGACTGGCCGACGCCGGACGGTACCGGCGTGCGCGACTACCTTCACGTGCAGGACCTCGCCGCCGGCCACGTGGCTGCGCTGCGGTACCTCGCGCGCAATCCCGGCGTGGTCACGCTGAACCTCGGACTTGGCCGGGGACGCTCGGTGCTCGACGTCGTCGCCGCGTTCGAGACCGCGTGCGGCCGGCGCATCACGCGAACGCTCGCGCCGCGGCGCGCGGGCGACGTCGCGAGCAGCTATGCCGACCCCTCGCGCGCGGCCACCGTGCTCGAGTGGCGCGCGACGCGCGGCCTCGACGCCATTTGCGCCGACGCCTGGAGGTGGCAACAGGCCGGCGGCCGCTACTAGAACCTATCTCACAATCAGCCGCGGGATGCGTTGCGGTCGGAAAGCCCGGCCGCAAGGCGCGAGGAAGCAGCGTAGCAATGCCTACGCAATGACGAGCAACAAAGCGGCCGGGCTTTCCGACCGCAACCCGAAGGGACGGGGTGCCCGGGGCGGCATTTCGGCGTTACTCGTCGCTTGTTTGGGCCCGCCAAACGGCGCTCCTCGCGCCTGGAACTGCGGCCCCGTGATTCCCGTCGCACCCGTGGATGACTGTGAGATAGGTTCTAAGGTCGGCGGCACCGCTGCCTGGAGCCGCGGGGGCAAGGTCATCGGCGATCGGTGAGCCGCAGCGTCACCCGCACCGGATTGTGGTCCGACGACCGCACCACGGGCGTGCTGGCGACGACAACTTCGAGGCCGCGCACGTAGAAGTGGTCGACCTGCTGGCCGAAGAAGCGAGTCCGCGCATCGTCGGCGGGGACGACCGGAGTCAACCCGAGACGGGCGGCGATTTCGCTGACGATGGCTGCACGCTCGGCTGTCCACGTATTCAGGTCCCCGGCCAAGATGACCGGTCCGTCGTGTTTGACGAGCTCGGCCGCGATCGCCTCGATCTGGCGGCGGTAGCTGTCCAAATCGAGCGTGAAATTGATCGCGTGCAGATTGGCGACCGCAAGCGTGTCGCGACGGGCGCCCACCGGGTAATACGCAATGATCGCGGTCTTGGGGACCTGCAGCAGCGGCTCCTGGAAACGTTGGGTGCACGCCCGCGCCGGCTCGACGCGAGCGGCGGTCATGACTCCCATCTCGTGCCCATTCCAGCGTAACGCGCTCGCGAGCAGCCACCGATAACCAGCGGTTTCGACGACGCGGCGCAGCTCGGGCGTGAGTGCCGCCTCCTGGATCAGCAACAGATCGCTTTCGGCAGCAAAGCGGGCGAGATCGGCATCCCATCCGGGATCATCGTTCTTGTGCAGGTTCCATGCGAGAACCCGCAGTGCTCCACCGTCGAGCGCCCGGGCGCCGGCGCTCGGCGCCGCAATGGCGGCGCAGGGCAGATCCCGCGCTATGACTCGGCCGTCGCGGTCAGCCGTCAGCACGCGCTCTTCGTCGGGAAACGTGACGCACGCGCCGACCAGGGCCAACAGGAGGGATCCGACGACGACACGCCACGCGGGCGCGAAGCGCGGAAATTCAGTTCGTCGCAACTGGGACTCCGCGACCTTCAGCGCCTCGCTCCGGATCTCCTACGGTGAGGCACGCCTTCAACGGCGGGAACGCCGGGCGGCGGTGGCAATGGGCTTGCGCCCGTCGCATGCATTCTCCGTCGTCCCGCGGACGCGGGGACCCGGCGAGGTTGTTGGACTGTCACCGGCAATGACTCAGTCGCTGGATTCCCGCGTTCGCGGGAATGACGCCTCCCTCTCATTCGCCCGTCTCGATCCACGCCGCGACCGCCTCGAAATCCGGCGCGAGCGGCCGGTCGTCGTCGAGAAAGGAGGCCCGCGCGCGCACGCCGTCGTACATGCGGCGGGCGCCCGCCCCGAGCGTCGCGACCACGTCCGCCGGCCGGAGGTCCACGGCCTGCGCGGCGATCACCGCCTCGATTGCCATCAGCGAGACGAGCCGTTCGCGCATGGCGCCGAGCTTGACGACGCACGCGGGCGCCATCGTCGCGTGGTCCTCGATGCCTTCGGAGACCGGCAGGAAGTCGAGCGAAGCGGGGTTCGCGAGGTGGCGAATCTCCGTCGCGAGCGCCGTCAGCGGCTTAGGCGCGGTCGCGAATCCCGATTGCTGCGGGCCGCGGCGCGTAAGCTGCAGCGGCAACCCGGACGTGGCGGGCGACAGGAGTCGCAGGCAGCGCTCGACGGCGAGCGTCGCGACCTGCGCGACCGCGAGGCCGAGCGCCTCGAGCGCGAGCGCGAGGCCGGGCACGTGGAAATTGCCGGTCGAGAATACGCGGCCCCCGTCGACGTCGGCGAGCGGGCTGTCGGCGGCCGCGTTGAGCTCGATCTCGACGTGATCGATCGCGCGCGCCAGCGCGTCGTGCAGCGTGCCATGCACCTGGGGAACGCAGCGGAACGAGAGCGGGTCCTGCACGCGCCGCGCCGCGCCCGGTTTCGCGAGCGCGCTGCCTGCGAGCGCGATCAGGATTCGCGTCGCGGCCTCGGCCTGGCCCGGCGCGGGCCGCGCGGCCTGCGCGCGGGGATCGAGCGGCGACAGGTTCGCGCGGAACGCTTCGAACGACAACGCGACGATGTCGGTGTGGAGCGCGAGCGCACGCGCGAGATCGGCGAGCACGAGGCTCGCGTGACCGACGGTTACCGCGTTCGAGCTGATCAGGGCCAGTCCGTCCTTCGCCGCGAGAGCGACGGGCGCGAGGCCCGCCGCCGCGAGCGCCCGGGCGCCGGAAAGGCGCGTCCCCCTTACGTGGGCCTCGCCTTCGCCGATCAGCACGAGCGCGATGTGCGCAAGCTGCGGCAGGTCGGAAACGCCGATCGAGCCGCGGGACGGCACGTGCGGGACGATCCCGGCGTTGAGCGCGGCGACGAGCGCCTCGAAGACGGGGACCGAAACGCCCGAGCCGCCGCGGGCCATGCCGGCCAGGCGCGCGAACATCGCGGCCCGGACGACGTCGTCGCCGAGGGGAGGGCCGACGCCGACCGCACGCGCGCGCACCGCGCGCGTCTGATAGAGCGCCTGCTCGGCCGGCAGCAGCGCTTCGCCGGTGTTGGCGCCGAGCGCGGAATTGAGCCCGTAGACCGGAGTGTCGCCGTCTGCGGCGCGATCGACGATCGCGCGGGCGCGCTCGAGCCGCTGCACGACCCCCGGGCCCACCGCGACCGGCGCGTGGTCGCGCGCCACGCGGAGGACGTGGCGGATGCCGACGCGCCGATCGCCGAGCGTCACGGTACGTCCCGGAGGGCGCGCTGGCGCGCGCGGCGCGCGTCCGCTCCCCGTCGACGTGTTGTCGGGCACGAAGGACCCTGCTTACCTGACGACGGCCTTCGACTTCAGAAAGTCGCGCGCGACGTCCTTCGGCTCGACCTGCTCGCCGTTGACCCTGTAGTTCATCTCGGCCATGTTCGATTCGTACATCGTCGCACTGACGTTGTTCATGACCCGGGCGATCTTCGCACTCGCATCGAGCGCGTCCGTCCGCAGGTCCTCCTTGAACTCGGTCCCGTATTTCGCCAGGGGGCCATGCGGAAGTCGGGCATCGGTCCTCCGTAGAGCCGCGTGGGCAAGGGCGGCGAGGAATCGGGGATTCTTCGCGTGAAGGCGGGGCGTGTCAAATCGGCCGTTTGGGACCCGCGAGGTGACGAAGATCACCGCCGCGGTTGGCGCCCTTGCGCAATCGACCTACAATCGCCGGCGACGCGCATCCGCCATGCACCGACTGCTCAAGCCCGCCGATTACGTTCGCATGCCGTGGAAGAACGGCCGCGGCCAGACCACGGAGATCGCGGTGCATCCGTCCGGCTCGACGCTCGCCGACTTCGACTGGCGCGTGAGCATCGCCGACGTCGTCGCCGACGCCCCGTTTTCCGCCTTTGCCGGCGTCGACCGGACGCTCGCGCTTCTCTCGGGCGCGGGGATGCGTCTGACCGGCGCCGCCCACGCCACCCTGCTGCGCGCGCCGTATGAGCCGTACGCGTTCGGCGGCGACGACGAGACGACATGCGCGCTCGTCGATGGCCCGGTGCGCGACTTCAATCTGATGGTTCGGCGCGCGCGCGCGCGCGGCGATCTCGTCGTGGTCCGCGCGGAAGCCGCGCGCATCGCGCCCGCGCGGTGGCGCCTCTGCCACACGGCGGCCGGCGCGGTCGAGTGTCTCGTGCCCGGTCATCCGCCCCTCACGGTCGCACAGGACAACACGGTCGTGTTCGACGACGGCGACGGGTCGACGGCTGCGATCTCGGTCAATCCGGTGTCGCCCGACGCCGTCGCGCTCGTCGCCGTCATCGAACCCGCGGCATGAGGGTCGCGGCGCCGGTCGCGCTCTTGCCGACGGGCTGGGCCCACGATGTCGCGATCGACGTCGATGCCGGCGGGACGATCGTCGGCGTCGTCGCGTCCGCTGCGGTCGACGGCGCGGACCGCGCCGCCGGTCCGGTCGTGCCCGCGATGCCGAACCTGCACTCGCATACCTTCCAGCGCGCGCTCGCGGGGCGCACCGGCCGCGCCCACGCAAGCGGCGACAGCTTCTGGACGTGGCGCCATGCGATGTACGAAATGCTGGCCCGCATCGACGCCGACGCCTTCGAGGCGATCGCCGCGCAGGCGTTCGTCGAGATGGTCAAGGCCGGCTACACGGCGGTCGCCGAGTTCCACTACGTGCATCGGGACCCCGTGGGCGCGTCGTACGCGGACCCGGCGGAACTCGCGCGCCGCGTCATCGCGGCCGCCGCGGAAGCGGGCATCGCGCTAACGCTGCTGCCCGTCTTCTACGCGCACGGCGGATTCGGGGGCGCGCCGCCGGAGGCTGGCCAGCGGCGCTTCGTGCAGACGATCGCGACGTTCGCCGAGCTCGTCGCGTCGCTCGCGAGCGATGCGACAGCGCGCGGCGTCGTGCTCGGCGCCGCGGCGCACAGCCTCCGTGCCGTGACGCCGGACGAGCTCGCCGCCGTCGTCGCTCTCGTGCCCGCCGACGCGCCGATCCACATCCACGCGGCGGAGCAGGCGCGCGAAGTCGCGGATTGCCTCGCGTGGTCGGGGGCGCGCCCCGTCGAGTGGCTGCTCGATCACGCCGCCGTCGATCCGCGCTGGTGCCTGGTCCACGCGACGCACGTCACCGCGGACGAGGCGCGTAGGCTCGCCGCGAGCGGCGCGACCGCCGGGCTCGCGCCGACGACGGAGGCGGACCTGGGCGACGGCACGTTTCCGGCGCGAACGTACCTCGGCGCCGATGGCGCGTTCGGGATCGGCAGCGATTCGAACACGATCGTCGATCCCTACGTCGAGCTGCGCCAGCTCGAGTGGTCGCAGCGGCTCGCGCACGAGTCGCGGAACGTGCTCGCGAGCGGCGCCGCGCCGGTGGGCATGTCGCTCTACGCGCGCGCCGCGCGCGGCGGGGGACGCGCTCTCGCGCAGCCGGTCGGCGCGATCGCGCCGGGGATGCGGGCCGACCTCGTGGTTCTGAACGCGGACGACGCCGCGCTCGCGGACCTGCCGGCGGAAGCGCTCCTCGATGCGGCGATCTTCGGGCCCTGCCGGCGCCCGGTCCGCGACGTCATGATCGGCGGGCGCTGGGTCGTCCGCGACGGCCGCCATCCGCGCGAGGATCGCGTCCTCTCCCGCTACCGCGCCACGATCGCGCGGCTGTGATCGCGATGTCCTACGATCTCGTCGTCACGAATGCGCAGCTCGCCACGATGACGGGGACCGAGCCGTACGGGGCGATCCGCGAGGGGGCGCTCGCCATCGCCGGCGAGCGCATCGCCTGGGTCGGTGCGCCGCGCGAGCTGCCGGCGGGCGCGCGCGGCGCGCGCACGCTCGATGCCGGCGGCCGCTGGGTGACGCCGGGCCTCGTCGACTGTCACACGCATCTCGTCTACGCCGGCAACCGTGCGGACGAATTCGAGCGCCGCCTCGAAGGCGCGACCTACGCGGAGATCGCGCGCGCGGGCGGCGGCATCGCGGCGACGGTGCGTGCGACGCGCGTCGCGCCGACCGACGCGCTCGTCGCGCAGAGCCGGCCGAGGCTCGCCGCACTCGCCGCCGAAGGCGTGACGACCGTCGAGATCAAGTCGGGCTACGGGCTCGACACGGCCACCGAGCGGCGGATGCTCGAAGCCGCGCGCGCGGTGGCGGCGGAGGTCGGTGTCGACGTGCGCACGACGCTCTTGGCAGCGCACGCGCTGCCGCCGGAATTCGCGGGCCGTCGCGACGCCTACGTCGAGCTCGTCTGCCGGGAAACGATTCCGGCCGTTGCGCAGGCGCGACTCGCCGACGCCGTCGACGCCTTCTGCGAAACGATCGGCTTCACGCCCGAGGAGACGCGGCGCGTCTTCGCCGCCGCGCGCGCGCACGGCTTGCCCGTCAAGCTGCATGCGGATCAGCTCGCGGATTCGGGCGGCGCCGCGCTCGCGGCCGAGTTCGGGGCGCTGTCGGCCGATCATCTCGAATACGCGAGCGAAGACGGCGTCGCCGCGCTGGCGCGCGCCGGAACCGTCGCGGTGCTCCTGCCCGGCGCCTTCTACGCGTTGCGCGAGACGCGCCTGCCGCCGGTCGCCGCGTTGCGCGCGAGCCGCGTGCCGATGGCCGTCGCCACCGACTGCAATCCGGGCACCTCGCCGGTGACGTCGCTCCTTCTCATGCTCAATTTCGCGTGCACGCTGTTCCGGCTCACGCCGGCCGAGGCGCTGGCCGGCGCGACCAAGCACGCGGCGCGGGCGTTGGGCCTCGCCGATCGCGGCACGCTCGCGGCAGGACAGCGCGCCGATCTCGTGCTGTGGGACGTGGGCGAGCCCGCCGAGCTCGCGTACGCCATCGGCAGCAATCCCTGCGCCGGGGTGATCCGAGCGGGCGCGGTCGTGCGCTGGGCGGAGCAATGAACCTCCATGA
This sequence comes from uncultured beta proteobacterium, assembly GCA_963734055.1. Lineage (GTDB taxonomy): Bacteria > Pseudomonadota > Gammaproteobacteria > Burkholderiales > Casimicrobiaceae > CAIWHR01. Next base: position 41,541 of record CAVTFQ010000006.1, on the reverse strand, counting down.
CATCGCGCGTGGCGACTCTCCGCTCGTGATCGACGTCCCGCACGCCGGCACGCGCGTGCCGCGGGCGCTGGCCGCGCAGCTCACGCCGGAGGCTCGGCCGCTTCCCGACACCGACTGGCACGTCGACAAGCTCTACGCGTTCGCTCGCGCCGCGGGCGCGACGCTCGTCGTCGCCACGCATTCGCGCTACGTGGTCGACCTGAACCGCGACCCGGCCGGCGCCTCGCTCTATCCGGGCGCCGACGTGACCGAGCTCTGTCCGACGCGCACGTTCGCGAGCGAGCCGATCTGGCTGCCCGGCGGGTCCCCGGACGCGGCCGCGATCGCCGCGCGGCGCGCCGAGTGGTTCGATCCCTATCACGCGGCGCTGGCGGCCGAGGTCGAGCGCGTTCGGCGGCGGCACGGCTACGTGCTGCTGCTCGACGGCCACTCGATCCGCTCCGAGGTGCCGCGCTTCTTCCGGGGCCGCCTGCCGGACCTGAATCTCGGCACCGCGAACGGCGCGAGCTGCGCACCCGACCTGGAGACGGCGGTGGTGCGTGTGCTCGGCGCCGCGCCCGGGTTCACCCATGTCGTCAACGGCCGCTTCAGGGGCGGGTACGTCACCCGGCATTACGGCCGCCCCGCGGAAGGCATTCACGCGCTGCAGCTCGAGGTCGCGCAGGCGTGCTATATGGACGAGGCGCGACCCTACGCCTGGGACGCCGCGCGCGCGACCGCGTTGGGCGGCGTGCTGCGTCGCGTCGTCGACGTGCTGGTTGGCTGGCGGCCGGCCCGGGCGACGGCGTAGAGTGAGCGGGTGAGGGTCCCGTGATTCGCTTCTACACTGCCCGCAACCGCTTCGATGCCTACCTGCTCGCGGACCGGCTGAAGCAGGCCGGCATCCGTGCGCACGTGTTCAACGAGCACGCGTCGAGCATCGTCGGTGAGATCCCGCCCGACGTCGGGCAGCCTCAGGTCTGGCTCGAACGCGAGCAGGACCGCGAGCGCGCGCTCCTCCTGCTCTCGCGCATCGAGGACGACGCGCAGCAGACCGGGGTCCGCCGGTGCGCTGGCTGCGGAGAAGAGTCCCCGGCGTCGTTCGACCTCTGCTGGAACTGCGGGCGGGGGCTCCAGCTCGCGTAGCCCCCGGACGAGGAGCCTCGCCGCGCTGTCGGGTGACTTTACATTCGGCTCTCGTCGAGCCGGGTGGAAGCAAGCTAACCGATTGATTCACATAGAGCTATTGAGTTCGGCGCGGTCTGTGCTTGGTAATGCGCGAGAGGTGCGTCCGCGTCCGAAGTCGGACGGGTGGGACGCGTCCAGGGATAGGAGGTAAGCCATGACAATGTTCAAAAACCTGCTTGCCACGGCGGTCTTCGTCGTAGGTTCGATGGTCGCAACTGTTCCGGCGTCGGCCACGCCGCTCGTCCTGGGCGGAGCGTGGACGATCATCGACCAGAACCCGATGATCCCAGGGGATTTCTTCAGGGCCCCGGACGGCGGAACGGTGTGGACGCTCGACTGTCCGTTCTCGCACTGCAAGTTCATCATCACCGACTATGCGGTCGTCACCGACCAGTTCAAGGTGTACGACGGCGGGGTGCTGATCGCGACGACGCCCCCGATGCCCGACTGGCCCGGCCTCGGCGCGAGCGGTCCGTTCGAGGCGCCGCCATTTACCCTCGATCCGGACGTCGCGTTCGCGTCGGGCGACTTCAGCGCGATGGTGATCATCCTGGCCACGGGCTCGCACTCGCTCGAGATCCAGGACATCCACATTCCGCCCACCTCCGTCGGCGGTCCTGCGTTCCCGGACGGGACGGTGGCCTTCCGCGCGACCATTCCCGAGCCCGCGACCCTCGCGCTCCTTGGCCTCGCGCTCGTGGGCCTCGGCTTCGTGCGGCGGAAGACGAGCTAGCCGCCTTTCTTCCGGCCGGCGCCCGCCGGCCGAGCGACCCCCGTTCGCGTTCCGCGGCGGGGGTTTTGTTTGCCCGGGGTCAGTTCGTCGTGTACGTGGCGTAGCCGGCGCCGAGGTTCGTCGTGTTGTCGAAGATCGAGTTGTTGCCGGCGCTGCGCACCAGGGCCAGCGAGAGGCCCTGGACGCCGATCGGATTCTGCGTGATCGTGGTGCCGTGCACGACGGCAAGGGCTTGCCCCACCTCCGCCGTCACGCCCGAGACGCCGTTGGCCATGACCTCCGAGTAGGACAGCGAGATTCGCGCCGTTCCCTGCCCCGACGTGGTGGCGTGCGCGCCGTGCTGGGTGTTGCCCGACAACGCGCTCCGCGTGACCGTGACGTAGACCGAGGCAGCGCTTGAGACGAACGCCTCGATGCCGCTGCCGGTATTGTTGGCGCTGGCGTGATCGCTGATCGAGATCGCGGTCTGCGTAAGCGATGGCGTGGTGATCGAGATGCCGTGGCCGCCGTTGTCGTTCGTCACGCTGTGCGAGATCGTCCCGTTGGTGCCGGTGAGCGAGAAGCCCGCAAGCGCGTTCCGCTCGGCGTGAACGCCGTCGATCGTCGTTTCCTGGGCGCCGGCGATCGAGACGCCGTAGCCGCCGTTGTCGCGGAACACGGTGTTCCGGATCACGATGCGCGCGCTGGCGCTCGTGGACGACAATCCGTGCGACGCCATGTTCGTCACGCTCGAGCCCTCGACGGTGACCTTGCCCGCGTTCTGCACGTTGATGCCGATGCTGCCGCCCTGGCCGTTGATGTAGACGCCGGTGAGCCGGACGCTGCCGCCGGGCGCGTTGATCGTGACGCCGTCCTGCCCGGCGAACACCGAGATCCCGGCGTACACCCCGTACGGCGACAGGATGGAGAGCGGCTTCGTCACCGTGACGAACCCGTAGCCGGCCGTGTCCTGCACGATGATCTCGCCGTTCGGGTCGACGAGCAGCGCCGCCGCCGCGAACGACCGGCAGGGCAGCGTGATCGAGCACGGGTTCGTGTCGACTCCGGTCGACGCGACGAAGTGGCGCTGCGCCGCCAGGGCGGTGCCGCCTCCGGCAGCGAAGAGCAGGGCGCCCAGGCAGGCGCACAGCAGACGGGCATGGCGGATCATGGGTCGGGCTCCTCGATCGTGGCATACGGCGAATGGGCGGAGTCCCATGCCGGCGTCATGCGATTCTGCGGGGCGCCCGCCGCCAATGCAAGCGCCGCGGAAGCCCGGCGCGGCAACTACGCCGGACGGACGCCGACGAGAAAGCGCGTCACTGCATCCGCTGTCGCGTGCGCCGACCTGATGCAGTCGCCCACCGACACGCCGCCGCGGTAGCTGCCGCAGACGAACAGTCCAGGCCGTCCGCGCTCGGCGTCTGCGAGCGGGCGCACACGCTCCGCATGCCCCAGGTTGTACTGGGGAATGGCGTGGGCCCAACGCGTGAGATCGACCCACTGCGGCGGTGCCGAAGCGCCGACGAGCGCGCCGAGCTCGTCGTGCACGAGCCCGCCAAGCTCGCCGTCCGGCTTGGCGAGCAGGTCCGGATTGCGCGTGCCGCCGACGAACGTCGTCAGGAGCACGATGCCGTGCGGTGCGCGCCCGTCGAACATGCTGCTCGAGAACAGCGAGCCCAGGATCCGCCGGGATTCCTTCTTCGGCACGAGAAACCCGAAGCCGGCGAGCGGATGCGCGACGTCGGCGCGACGATAGGCGGTCGCGACGCTCGCCACCGCCGCATACGGAATCGCATTGAGGCCCTTGGTCGCGGCAGGCCACAGCTCGCGCAGGAGCTTCGCGGCCTCGAACGCCGGCACGGCGAGCACGATCGCGCGCGCACGTCGCAGCACCGGGTCGCCGCCGCGTGCGCCGGCAACGGTCCAGTTACCGTCGGTCCCGAGCTCGATCCGGCGGACGGTGACGCTCGTCTCGATGCGCCCCACCGAGGCTCCGAGCGCATCGGTGAGAGACTGCATGCCGCCGCGAAAGGAGAAGCTCCCCGCCGCGTTCTTCGCTTTCTCACCGGACTTCCTGCGCTCGCGGGCCCCGAGGATCTGACCCTTGATCAGGCTGCCGTACTTCTGCTCGAGCGCGTAGAGCCGCGGAAACGCCGCCCGCACCGAGATCCGCTCCGGATCGCCCGCATAGACGCCCGCGACGAACGGATCGATTGCGTAGTCGAGAAATTCGCTCCCCAGCCGGCGGCGGACGAAGTCGGCGATCGATTCCTCGGCGTCGGCCGGCGCCGGCGGCACGAACGGCTCGCGCACGAGCTTCCATTTCGCCGCTCGCGAGAAAGCCCTGGTCGTGAGGAACGCGCCGGGCGATGTCGGCAGCGCGACGAGCCTGCCGCCGCGGACGATGAAGCGCGTCGCCGCGACGGCGGACGCCTCGACGCGCTGGTCGCGGATTCCGAGGCCGTCGAGTAGCTCGTTGATCAGGGGCGACGTGTCGAGCGCGCTGTTCGGCCCGTGCTCGACCAGCGCGCCGTTGCGATGGCGCGTGCCGATGACGCCGCCCGCACGCGGCCCTGCGTCGAACATCTCGACCGTCGCGCCGCGCTGCAGGAGGCCGTAGGCGGTCGCAAGCCCCGAAATTCCGGCGCCCAGCACGAGAACGTCGACGTCGGCCGCCATGGCGCTAGCCGTCAGTCATCGACACGTCGTATCCACGACGAATGCGCCACCCGCGTGCATTTCTCCATCGTCCCCGCGAAGAGCCTGCCCCCGACCTGATCGGGGGCGGGGATCCGGTGACGTTGTTGTACTGTCGTCTGCAAAGACCCAAGTCACTGGATTTACGCGTTCGCGGGAATGACGACTTCGCGGAATTCATGCATCCGATAAACAACGTCCTGAATGTTCGCACCTGGCGAAGCGCGGACAGGCACCCGGGGTTTGCCGCGGCGGCGGTGCCCGGCATTTCGTCTCAGGGGACGGTCGACTCGATGACGACGGCGACGTTGCGCGCGCCGACCTTCACCGGCGGCGAGAGACCTTCGAAGTCGCCGCTCTGCGGCAACGCCTGGCCGGAGCGCGAGATCCGCGCGCCGACGACGACCTCGCCGAAATTCGACAGCGCCATGCCCGGTTGCATCGCCATCGAATCGTCGAGCGCGAAGGCGACGGGCAGGTCGCGCACCTGCTTGCGCAGGATCGCGAGCGGCATCTTCGGGCCCTGGGCCGCGCGCGCGAAGATGAACACGACGTCGTCCGGCGAGGCCTTGGCCGCGAGCGAAGGCGCGAGCTTCACGGTCCCGGTGACGCCGGCGCCCGGGGCGGCGGCGTCCGCCGGCGCCGGCGGCGCCTTGGCGATGGTGGCGGCAGGCGCGGCCGCGGGTGCCTTGGCGACGACGGCAGGTGCGGGCGCGCCGGGCTTGAGCCCCCCCAGCTCGCGCGCCTCCGCGATGCTGGAATCGATCGACTGCGCGATCTGGGAGTCCGGCGGCGCCGTCTCCTTCATCCGCTGCCAGTACGCGACCGCCTGCGCGTAGTCCTTGCGGTCGAACGCGGCGGTCCCCGCGAGCGCTAGCGCCTTCCATTGCGTGGGATCGACTGCGAGCGCACGCTCGACGAGCTCGAGCGACTTGCCCTTGAGCGTCCCGCCTTGCGAGGCGCCGAGGGCATCGGCGTAATCGGCCAGGAGCGCCGCGTCGCGCGGCGCGAGCGCGACGGCGCGATCGAAAGCGGTCACGGCTTCGGCGTAACGGTTCTGCGCGTAATACGTGCGCGCGAGGATGATCCAGCCGTCCACATTGTCCGGCTCCTTTTCCAGCCGCGCCGCGAGCTCCGCGGTCATCCTGGCGAGCTCCTGCGGCGTGACGTCGTGCCGGGCGCCGGTCGCGCCGCCGCCGGCGTCGCGCGCCGCGAGCGGCGAGAACGCATCGAAGTTGCCGAGGCTGACGTAGATCAGGAGCGCCGCAATCGGCAGCGCGCCGGCGACGATCGCCGCGGTCCACGCGCCCGCGGCGGACGGCAGCGCAGCGGCGGTGCCCGGCACGACCTGCGACTCGTCGAGCACGCGCTGCTCGAGCTCGCGCCGCGCCTGGTCGTATTGCTCGCGCGAGATCGTGCCGTTCGCGACGTCGGTGTCGAGCTCGCGCAGCTGGTCCTGCAGGATCGCGACGTTGGAGGCTTCGCGGGCGACGCCCGCGCCGCCGGTGCTCCGGAGCAGCGGGACCAGGATCCAGGCGAGAGCGATTGCGACCATCAGGGCCGCGACGACGACGAACGCGATCACTTGTCTTCTTTCCTGTCGTTGCCGGCGAGGAGGCGCTCCGCGCGCGCCTTCTCTTCGTCGGTCAGCGCGACGTCCGCCGCCGCCTGCCGCCGGCGCAGGTTGCGCACCAGGACGAGCGCGCCGCCGACGACGAGCAGCGCGGGGCCCGCCCACAGCAGGAGCGTCGTCGCCTTGAGCGGCGGCTGGTAGAGGACGAAGTCGCCGTAGCGGTTGACCATGTACGAGACGATCTCGTCGTCGCTCTTCCCGGCGGCGATCTGCTCGCGGATCTGGCCGCGGAGGTCGTTCGCGAGCTCGGCGTTCGAGTCGGCGATCGACTGGTTCTGGCAGACGAGGCAGCGGAGCTTCTCGGCGAGCTTCACGGCGCGCGCGGCCTTGACGGGGTCCATCTCGGTCGGCACCGCGTCCGCCGCGTGCAACACCGGCGGCGCGCAGAGCGCGAGCGCCAGCGCGAGCGCCAGCGCGAGCGTGACGGCGCGGATCATGATTTCTGCAGCTCCCGGATCATCGGCAGGATCTTCTGCTCGAGCGCTTCCTTCGTGATCGGGCCGATCTGCTTGTAGCGGATCGTGCCGGCCTTGTCGATCAGGAACGTCTCGGGCACGCCGTAGACGCCGTAGTCGATGCCGACGCGTCCGTCGCGGTCCATCACCGAGAGATCGTACGGATCGCCGTTGTCCGCGAGCCAGCGCTTGCCGTCCGCGGGCAGGTCCTTGTAGTCGAGGCCGATGATCGGAACGATCTTCTCCTTCGAGAGCGCGACCAGGAGCGGGTGCTCCTCGCGGCACGAGACGCACCACGACGCCCAGACGTTGAAGAGCCACACCTTGCCCTTCATGTCGGAGGTCCCGAGCGACTGTCCGGGCGTGTGGAGCTGGGCGAGCGTGAACATGGGGGCGGGCTTGTCGATAAGCGGCGAGGGTATCTCGCGCGGATCGCGCCACAGGCCGGCGAACAGGAATCCCGCGAGCACGATGAAGACGGCGAGCGGGATCAGGAGCTTGCGGTTCATGGCCGGGACCTGTTCCCACTATGGACGCGAACGCGAGCGGGTGCCCTGGGGCGCCCGCTCCCCTGGGGTTGCCGCCAAAAACGCCCATCGCCGTGTTGCAAAGTCTCGCCGGGTTCACGACCCGCCTCCGCCTTTGCGCCTTGCGCTGGGCGTTTTCGGCCGTGCAACGCGTTCGTGTCCATAGTGTGAACGGGCCCTCCCTCAGCGGGCGACCGCGGCGGATTGCGCCAGCGCCGCGTCGCGCTGCACCGCGGTGCGATAGCGGCGGTCGCTGATCGCGAGGAGGCCGCCCAGCGCCATCATCACGAAGCCGCCCCACACCCAGGTGATGAAGGGCTTCGAGTACACCCGAATGACCCACGCGTTGCCGTCGACGGGCTCGCCCATCGAGACGTAGATGTCGCCGGTGAGGCCGCTGTCGATCGCGGCGTTGGTCATCGGCATCCCGCCGGCGTTGTACTGGCGCTTCTCCGGATAGAGGGTCTCGACGTGCGCGCCGTTGCGGCTGACGGAGACGCTGCCGCGGGCGGCGCGGTAGTTCGGGCCTGGATGCTCCGTCACGCCGTCGAAGCGGAACACGTAGCCCGCGACCGTGACCGTGTCGCCGACGTTCATCTTCACGTCGCGCTCGGTCTCGTGGCCCTTGACCATCGTGACGCCGACGACGAAGACGGCGATGCCGAGGTGCGCGAGGACCATGCCCCAGTAGCTTCGCGGCTGGCGGCGGAACTTCGCGCCGAGCCCCTGGACGCCGCGCACGCGCTCGCGGACGCCGACCGCGGTCGCGGCGACGAGCCACAGCGCGAGCAGAAGGCCGAAGGCGACTCCGGGCTTCCATGGGCCGGCGGCGAAGGGCAGGAGCAGCGCGGTGACGACGGCGACCACGGCGGCCCAGCGAAGGCGGCGCGCGAGGTCCGGCACCTCGGCCCGCTTCCAGCGCGCGAGCGGGCCGACGCCCATCAGGAACACGAGCGGCGTCATGAGCGGCACGAACACCGTGTCGAAGTACGGCGGGCCTACCGAGATCTTGCCGAGGTTGAGCGCGTCGAGGAACAACGGGTAGAGCGTGCCCAGGAGCACCGAGCCGGCGGCGGCGAGCAGCAGCACGTTGTTCGCGAGCAGCATCGACTCGCGCGAGACGAGCTCGAAGCGGCCGCCGAGGCCGACCTTCGGCGCGCGCACGGCGTAGAGGGTGAGCGAGCCGCCGATCACGGCCACGAGGAACGCGAGGATGAACACGCCGCGCCGCGGGTCGGTCGCGAACGCGTGCACCGAGGTGAGCACGCCGGAGCGGACGAGGAAGGTGCCGACGAGCGACAGCGAGAACGCGCTGATCGCGAGCAGCACGGTCCAGTTCTTGAACGTGCCGCGCTTCTCGGTCACGGCGAGCGAGTGGAGCAGCGCCGTGCCGACGAGCCACGGCATGAACGACGCGTTCTCGACCGGGTCCCAGAACCACCAGCCGCCCCAGCCGAGCGTGTAATACGCCCACCAGCTGCCGATCATGATGCCGAGGGTCAGGAAGCTCCATGCGAGCGTCGTCCACGGCCGCGACCAGCGCGCCCAGGTCGCGTCGAGCCGGCCACCCATCAGCGCGGCGATGGCAAAGGCGAACGCGACCGAGAAGCCGACGTACCCGGTGTAGAGGATCGGCGGATGCGCCACCATGCCCGGATCCTGCAGGAGCGGATTCAGGTCGCGGCCGTCGGCGGGGACGGGGAACACCCGCTCGAACGGATTCGAGGTGAGCAGCAGGAACAGGAGGAAGCCGGCGGAGACGAGCCCCATCACGCCCAGCACCCGGGCGACCATCTCGTCGGGGAGGTGACGGCTCTTGAGCGACACGGCGAGCGTCCAGATCGACAGCATGAACACCCAGAGCGTCATCGAGCCCTCGTGCGAGCCCCACGTCGCCGCGAACCGGTAGTAGATCGGCAGCTGCGAGTTCGAGTTGGTCGCGACGTTCTGCACCGAGAAGTCGCTCGTCACGAACGAATACGCGAGGCAGAGCCAGGCGGCGGCGACGAAGACGAACTGGCCGCGCGCGACCGGCCGCGCGAGCGCCATCCACGCGGGAATGCGCCGTGCCGCGCCGATGATCGGCAGCGTCCCGAGAACGAGCGCCATCAGCAGCGCGAGGATCAGCGAGAAATGTCCGAGCTCGGGGATCATAGTCTTCCTATCCGTCGTTCAGTGTCGTTCGACGAACGTCGCTGGATCCCCGCGTGCGCGGGGATGACGGCATTCGGCGATCCGGCCACGTTCATTTTTGCAAGACCGTTACGGCTTCAGCGACCGCGCGGTCTGCTCGGCCACCGCGGCGGCGTGCGCCTTGTCGACCGCGTCGGCGGCCGCCGGCGGCATGTAGTTCTCGTCGTGCTTCGCGAGCACTTCGGTCGCGTGGAACACCCCGTCGTTCTCGAGCTTCCCCTGCGCGACGACGCCTTTACCCTCCTTGAAGAGGTCGGGCAGGATCCCCTTGTAGACGACGGGGACGGTCTTGCCCGTGTCGGTGACGTTGAAGTGGACGGTGAGCCCGTCGGCTTCGCGCCGGAGGCTCTTGTCCTCGACCAGGCCGCCGACGCGGAACGCGCGGCCCTTCGGCGCCTCGTTCGCCGCGATCTGCGTCGGAGTGAAGAAGAAGACCAGGTTCGACTGGAACGCGTTCAGGACCAGGGCCACGGCTGCGGCCAGAACCGCGACGCCGCCGCCGATCCACAGGAAGCGCCGGTGCCGGGGCTTCATCGTCCGAACTCCGTCGGCGCCGAGAGCCGCGCCTCGGCGAGCGTTGCGCGCCGCTTCGAGCGCAACGAGAGTATTTCCGCGATCACGACGAGCGCTGTGACGCCGTACGCGCCCCAGACGTAGAAGGCGTAGCCGCCCATGGCGAAGAATTGACTCATGACGATTTCCTAGGCTCCTGCGACCTCGGGCAGCGCGGCGAGCCACGCCGCGCCGCGCTCGCGGTCGACGATGATCGTGCGGACGCGGGCCAGCACCACCGCGATCGCGTAGAACCATGCGGCGATCGACATCACCAGCATGCCGGTCAGCATGATCGACGCCATCTTCGGCGCTGCCGTGACGCTCACCGACGCGCCCTGGTGCAACGTGTTCCACCACCTGACCGAGTAGTAGATGATCGGCACGTTGATCGCCCCGACGAGCGAGAGCACGGCGCACGCGCGGTCGGCGCGGCGCGGGTCGTCGATCGCGTTCCGGAGCGCGATGACGCCGAAGTAGAGGAAGAGCAGGATCAGCTCGGAGGTCATCCGCGCGTCCCACGCCCAGTACGTGCCCCAGGTCGGCCGGCCCCACAGCGAGCCCGTCCACAGCGCAATGAACGTCATCAGCGCGCCGGTCGGCGCGATCGCCTGCGCCATCATCGCCGAGAGCCGGGTGTTGAAGCCCAGGAACAGCGCGCCCCAGAACGCCATCACGAGGTAGAGAAACATCGACATCCAGGCCGAGGGCACGTGGATGAAGATGATCCGGTACGCGTCGCCCTGCTGGAAGTCGGTCGGCGCGATCGACAGCCCGATGTAGAGCCCGGCGACGGTGAGCGCCGCCGCGGCCCACCCGAACCATGGGATCAGCTTGCCCGCGAGCGGGTAGAACGACGCGGGCGACGAGAATTTGTACCAGTTCATCGGGGCCTGCTAACGCTATGGGCGCAACCGCGAACGGGTGCCCTGGGGCGCCAATCGCGGCAGCTCATTTGCCAACCCCCGAAGCCAAGACGAGAGGTCTTGGCGAGGAGAGCAACAAAGAGTGGCGCCCCAAGGCACCCGTTCCCTTCGGGTTGCTGCCGAAAACGCCCATCGCTGCGTTGCAAAGGCTCTCCGGGTGCCCGACCCGCATTCGCCTTCGCGCCTTGCGCTGGGCGTTTTAGGCCGTGCAACGCGTTCGTGTCCATAGCGTTAGCAGGCCCCTAGTCGAGCGCGATCCGCACCGCGGCGGCGGCGGCAAACGGCGCGCCGACGATCGCGACGAGCAGCCCGGCGCCCAGGAGCGAGAAGTTGGCCGCGACGCCGAGCCCCGTGCGGGCGGCATCGACCGCGCCCGCGCCGAAGATCAGCACCGGCACGTAGAGCGGCAGGATCAGGAGCGCAAGGAGGCTGCTCCCGGCGCGCAGGCCGAGCGTCAGTGCGGCGCCGATCGCGCCCAGGAGCGAGAGCACCGGCGTCCCCAGCAGGAGCGCGATCGAGAGCACGGCGAGCGACTCGGCTTCCATCGCATACTGGATGCCGAGGAGCGGTGCGAGCAGCACCACGGGGAGCCCCGTCGTGAGCCAGTGCGCGAGCACCTTGCCCGACACGAGCGATTCGAGCGGGTACGGCGAGAGCGCGATCTGCTCGAGCGTGCCGTCCGCGTAGTCGGCGGCGAAGAGCCGGGGCAGCGAGAGGAGCGACGCGAGGAGGGCGGCGACCCACAGGACGCCGGGGCCCATCGTCGCGAGCAGCGTGCGCTCGGGCGTCGTCGCGAGCGGGAATAGCGATACCACGATCACGTAGAACAGGAGCTGCACTGCGAGTTCCGCGCGCGAGCGGAGCGCGAGCCGGAGGTCGCGCGCGAGCGCCCAGCGGACGCCGGGAAGGATCGCGCCAGCCGCCGCCGACACCGGTGCGTGGGCGACGGCGACCGTGTTCATTGGAGCGTGATCGACCGCGTGCGCTGCTCCGGCAGCCCGAGCGGCGCGTGGGTGGCGGCCACGGCGAGCCCGCCGCGCTCCAAGTGCGCGGCGACCATCTCGGCGAGCATCGCCGTGCCCGCGGCGTCGAGCGCCGTCACCGGCTCGTCGAGGATCCAGAGCGGGCGCGCGAGCAGCGACAGCCGGGCCAAGCCGATGCGGCGACGCTGGCCCTGCGAGAGCACGCGCGCCGGCAGCGCGCGGCGAGAGCCCAGCGCGACCGTGTCGAGCGCGCGCCCGATCGCCTCGGGCGAGGCCGTTTCGCCAGCGAGCGCGAGGAGCGCCGTCAGGTTCTCCTCGGCGGTGAGCTCGTCCTTGAGCGCCGGGGCATGCCCGGCGAATGCGATCGACGCGCGGACGATCGGATCGAACGGGGCGACCGGCTTCCGATCCCACCGGATCTGCCCTGCGGCGGGCAGCGACAGCCCGGCCAGCATCCGCAAGAGCGTCGTCTTGCCGGTACCGTTCGCGCCGGTCACGACCATCGCATGACCCGCCTCCACGGCGAAGCTGAGTCCCTCGAACAGCCGCGCGTGGCCGCGACGCGCGGCTAGATCGTGGGCTTCGAGCATGGGCGGGCAACGGTCGCGGGGTCGTCGGCGAAGAGGGTCCCGGACGCCGCCGGAAGGGGCCGCGACAGGGTGCGAAACAAGGCGGAATTATAGCGGACCCCCCTCGGGCGACCTTGCTTGGGGTCAACGGTTGCGACGGTAGCCGTTACACCCGCCGTCGATCCTGGAGGAAGTGACCCTGCGGTCGACATGGCTCGTCGGGTTCGCCCGTCCCGCCGCGTGCGGGCGGCGGGTTCGCGGTGCCGGGCGACGCGATGAACCTGGCGCCCCGCCTCAGCGCGCCGGCGTCCCGGCAAGCGACGCGGCGAGGCGCGCGTACTCCGGGTTCTCGGGATCGAGCTCCGCGAGCTTCGTGGCATAGCCGATCGCGGCTTCGCGCTGGCCCGCCGCGGCGGAGTAGTGGGCGAGGCCGAAGAGAAGGTCGCGGTCGTTGGGATGCGCCTTGAGCGCGGCGGCGAGAACGCGCAGCGCTTCGGGTCGCTTGCCCGAGTCCGCGAGCGCGACGGCGTAGACGTAAGCGAAGCGCGCGTTGTCGGGGGCGAGCTTCGCGGCTTCGCCCAGCTCGCGGAGAGCGTCTGCGCCTCGCTTCTGCCGGACGAGCGACAGGCCGAGCGCGTGGTGGAGCGCCGCCGCGCGCGGCGATTTCGCGATGCCTTCGCGCAGGACGGATTCCGCCTCGCGGTCGTCGCCCTGCGCGCGGTAGACGTCGGCGAGATTGACGCGCGCTGCGACCGACGCCGGATCGAGCGCGAGCGCCTCGCGCAGCTCGGCGATCGCGCGCGTGAGATCGCCGCGCGAGGCGTAGAGGCTGGCGAGGTTCATCCGTCCTTCGGGCCGGTCGGCGTTGTAGGTCTGGACCGCGACGTACTCGTCGAGCGCGCGCGTGAACGCGTCGCGGTCCGTGCCGGGAAGGCGCGTCTCGGCGGGACCGGCGAGCGCGCGCGCGGCCTCGATGCGGACCATCTTCACGGGATCGTTGAGCATCCGCGGCAGGTAGCGGACGCGCAACGCCGGGTCGGACGCGCCGAGCGCCTCGACCGCGGCCAAGCGGACGACCGAATCCGGATCGTTGAGCCCGCGCGTGACCGCGGGCAGCGTCGACGGCGTCAGCATCCGCCCGAGGCGGTCGATGGCGCTCGCGCGCGCGATGGCCGGCGCGTTGGGGTCGTCGGCGACCGTGAGGAGCGCGCCGCGCGCGCCCGCCGCTTCGTCGTCGCCCGCGTGCAACGCCGCGCCGTACGATTGAAAGCCGCCCGGCGCACGCCCCGTCCACGTCCGGATGGCATCCGCGGCCCACCGAGGTCCCTTCTTCGCGTGGCAGGCGCCGCACGCGTTCGGCGTGCCCAGCGTCACCGACAGGTCGGGGCGGGGAATCCGCAGCGAGTGGTCGTGCCGCGCGTCGATGCGCATGTACGTCGTCGTCGGCATGTGGCAGGCGACGCACTCGGCGCCGGCGCTGCCCTTCGCGTGATGCGTGTGCGCGACGGCGTCGTACTTCGCCGCCGAGTGGCACGTCGCGCAGAGGTCGTTGCCTTCGCGTCGCGTTCCCAGCGAATGCGGATCGTGGCAATCGGAGCAGGTGACGCCGGCGGCGAACATCCGGCTCTGGACGAACGAGCCCCACTCGTAGACCTCGTCGCGAATCTGGCCATCGGCGTAGTAGAGCCCCTCGTCGAGGCGCGAGAGGCGGTGCGTGTCCTGCAGCGGCCGGCCGACGGCGACGTCGTCGGAGATGCGCGCGGCGCGCGCATGGCACCGCGCGCAGGTTTCGATCTCGTGCGAGGTCTTCCGCGGCGCGCTGCGCTGCGCGTTGCCCGTCGCGGGCACCGGCGTCCACGTCACGCCCTTGCGCTCGTCGAGTGCCACGACGAGCCCGTTGCCGCCGCCGGCATAAGTGCCGCCGCCCTTCTTCGCGTGCGCCCAGGCGACGTGGTCGGCGCCGGGACCATGGCACGCCTCGCACGCCACATGGATCTCGGTCCACGCGGTCGCAAAGCGATGGGTGGCCGCGTCGAAGTTCTTGCGCAGACGCGTCGAGTGGCACTCGGCGCACATGAAATTCCAGTTTTGGTCGACGCCGGTCCAGTGCAGCGGAGCGCCGGCGCGCAGCTTCTGGTCGGGATAGAGATGGAACCAGCGCTGGCCGCCTTCCTTCTTCGGCCGCGTGTCCCACGCGATGCCGAGCGCCTGCAGCCGCCCGCCGGGCAACTCGATCAGGTATTGCTGGAGCGGCTCGACGCCGAACGTGTAGCGGATCTCGAAGTCGCCGAGCTTGCCGTCGGGGCCGTCGGTGCGCACGAAGTACTTGCCGTCGCGCATCGAGAAGGCGGTCGTCGTGCCCGCATAGCTGAACTTCGCGTTGCGGAAGTCGCCGAGCACGCTCTTGGCGTCGGCGACCTGCATCGCGAGGCGATGACGCGAACGCGCCCACGCGTCGAACTCCGCCGTGTGGCATTCACGGCAGGTCTCGGCGCCGACGTAGCCCTTGGCCGGCGCCGGTCCCGGGCCGGACTGTGCTGCCGCGACGAGCGACGCCGCGAGCAGCGCCGCGCCGAGCCACGCGGCCGCGTTACGGGTGCTCAGCAAGATGCGCAATCGGTGATGGAACCGGCCGCAAGCATACGCCCCGAGAAAGGTAGGGTCAGACCCGACTTTCTCGTTCGCTCGTTCGCTGCCAAGTCGCTGAGTGCCGTTGACCGGAAAAAGTAGGGTCTGACCCTACTTTTCGTGGATGGAAGTCTACTTGCCCGGAGCCGTCGTCGACTTCGCAGCATCGGGCGCGGGCGGCGAAACCGGGGCGCGGTCCTTCGCCTTCGCCGCGTCCGGCGCGACTCTCACCTCGACGCTCTTCGCCTTCGCGGCGGTCGCCTGATCGACTTTTGACGTTGACGTCGTCTTATTCCCGGCCGGTGCCTTCTTGGCCGTGGCAGCCGGCGGAGGCGGAGCCTTCGCCTTGATCGCCTGCTCCGACGCATTCGTCGGGCACGGCGCATCCTGGTAGGCCACCTTGCCGTCGGCGCCGGTGCACTTGTATACGGCGGCCTCTATGCACGAGGCGTACATAACGGTGGCGACCGCACCGGCAATGAGAGCTGTCTTCGTCATTTCGCTACCTGCGAAGGCCTCCTCGCTGCATCCCCCTCTACTCCCACTCGACGTTGAGGTCCACGAAAGGGTTCCTGCTGAGGGTCAATCGATTCTACGCCAGGTCGTCCATGGTTCGCTTCAAACGATCGGCCAAGGTAGCCGAACGCTCCGCCGCTAGGCTACGATAGCCGTCCCTCTCCGGACGGTGGCACCCATGCCCGACCAGGAAATCCGCCAAGCCTCGCTCGAGTACCACCGGCAGTCGCCGCCCGGCAAGATCTCCATCGCGCCGACCAAGCACCTGACCAACCAGCGCGACTTGGCACTCGCATACACGCCCGGCGTCGCCGCCGCGTGCGACGAGATCGTCCGCGACCCGGCCGAGGCGCGCAACCTCACGGCACGCGGCAACCTGATCGGCGTCGTCACCAACGGCACCGCAGTTCTGGGCCTCGGCCCGATCGGCCCGCTCGGCGCGAAGCCGGTGATGGAAGGCAAGGCGGTGCTGTTCAAGAAGTTCGCCGGCATCGACTGCTTCGACATCGAGGTCGACGAGCGCGACCCCGACAAGCTCGTCGACATCATCGCCGCGCTCGAGCCGACCTTCGGCGGCATCAACCTCGAGGACATCAAGGCGCCGGAGTGCTTCTACGTCGAGCGCAAGCTGCGCGAACGGATGAAGATCCCGGTCTTCCACGACGACCAGCACGGCACCGCGATCATCGTCGGCGCGGCGATCACCAACGGGCTGCGCGTCGTCGGCAAGGACCTCGGCAACGTCAAGCTCGTCTGCTCGGGGGCGGGCGCGGCGGCGCTCGCGTGCCTCGACCTGCTGGTGCTCCTCGGCATTCCGCAGAAGAACATCTGGGTCTCCGACATCGCCGGCGTCGTCTATCACGGGCCGCAAGGAGCTGATGGACGACAACAAGATCCGCTACGCGCAGAAGACCGATGCGCGCAACGCTCGCCGACATCCTCGAGGGCGCCGACATCTTCCTCGGGCTCTCGGCCGCGAAGGTGCTGAAGCCCGAATGGCTGCCGAAGATGGCGGACAAGCCGCTGATCCTGGCGCTCGCGAACCCCGAGCCCGAGATCATGCCGGACCTGGCGAAGGCGGCGCGGCCCGACGCGGTGATCGCCACCGGCCGCTCGGACTTCCCGAACCAGGTCAACAACGTGCTCTGCTTCCCGTTCATCTTCCGCGGCGCGCTCGACGTCGGCGCGACGACGGTGAACGAGGCGATGAAGCTCGCCACGGTGCACGCGCTGGCCGACCTCGCGATGGCCGAGCAGTCGGACATCGTCGCGCAGGCCTACGACGTCGAGGACCTGCGCTTCGGCCCCGAGTACCTGATCCCGAAGCCGTTCGATCCGCGCTTGATCGTCGAGATCGCCGCCGCGGTCGCGAAGGCGGCGATGGACTCGGGCGTCGCGACGCGGCCGATCCCCGACTTCACCGCGTACCGCGACAAGCTCACGCAGTTCGTCTACCACTCGGGCCTCTTGATGAAGCCCGTGTTTGCCGCGGCGAAGCGCGACCCCAAGCGGATCGCCTTCGCCGAGGGCGAGGACGAGCGCGTGCTGCGCGCGGCGCAGGTCGTGGTCGACGAAGGGCTCGCCAAGCCGATCCTGATCGGGCGCCCGTCCGTCATCGAGCAGCGCGTCCAGCGTTTCGGGCTGCGGCTCGAGGCCGGCAAGAACGTCGAGATCGTCAACTCCGAGTCCGACGCGCGCTACCGCGACTACTGGACCGAGTACTACCGGCTGACCGAGCGGCGCGGCGTGTCGCAGGACTACGCGAAGACCGAGATGCGCCGGCGCTGGACGCTGATCGGCGCGATGATGGTCTACCGCGGCGATGCCGACGGCCTCCTGTGCGGGGTGAGCGGCACCTACGCGTCGCACCGCCGGTTCATCGACCAGGTGATCGGCCTCCGGCGCGGCGTCAAGACCTACGCGGCGATGAACGCGCTGATGATGCCCGGCCGCACCGTGTTCATCGCCGACACCTACGTCAACGCCGACCCGACGGCCGAGCAGATCGCCGAGATCACGCTGCTCGCCGCCGACGAGATCCGCCGCTTCGGCATTACGCCCAGAGTCGCGCTCCTGTCGCACTCGAGCTTCGGCACCAGCGACCACCCGCAGGCGCGCAAGATGCAGGCGGCGGTCGCGATGCTGAAGCTCATGGATCCCGAACTCGAGGCCGAGGGCGAGATGCACGGCGACGCCGCGCTCGACGAGGAGGTGCGGCTGCGCGCCTTCCCCCACTCGCGGCTCAAGGGCGAGGCGAACCTGCTGATCATGCCGACCCTGGACTCCGCGAACATCTCCTTCAACCTGCTCAAGGCGTCGGTCGGCGGCGGCGTGACGCTGGGGCCGGTCCTGCTCGGCGTCGCCAAGCCCGCGCACATCCTGACGCCGTCGGCCACCGTGCGGCGCATCGTCAACATGGCGGCACTGACCGTCGTCGACGTGAACGTGCAGAGGCAAGCGCAGCTACCTTGAGGCTCGGCGGCTTGCAGGTGCGCTCCTGCATCCTGACATGAGAAGACCGTGACACACGCGACCGTGGGGGCGCGGCGACTCACCCCCGAAGGCGTGCAGGAGATTTCCACGCTCGCGGACCCGGTGATCCGCAACCTGCGCATCACGCAGGCGTACTTCGATCTCTCCACCGCCTGCCACGGGCCGGTGACCGCCAACGCCAACTGGTGCACCTTCGCCACTTGGGCGTCGCAGCAGGCCGGCCGCACCGTGCGCGGCGAGGATCTGGTCAACCACCTCAAGCGCCGCGCGCTCCTCGCCGCGCCATTCCTCGCCGTGACCGAAAAGGTCGCCCGCTGGTTCGTGCGCCGCGGATTGTTCAACCCCAACGAACGTCTCGGGCGGCTCGCCAACGCGATCCACGGACCGCTCGACGGCCTCGAGGCAGCCAGCCGGGCGATAGCGCTGGGCAACCAGCGGGTCTTCGAGGAAATCGGGTTCGAGTTCGCGCGCTTCCTCGCGATGCGCGGCGGTGACGTCAGCCACAACGCTGCGGGCCTGGCGGAGTTCAACGCCGGGCTCCGGCCGGGCGCGCCGCCGGATGGGCAGGACCGGTTGAAGGAAGCCTTCGCCAACTACTACGCCGCCATGTTTACCACCGACCCTGCGGCCCGCGCCCAACTCGAATACCTGGCCAACGTCCAGGTCGGCATTCATGAGCAGATCCGCCTCCAGCCGCAAATCGAGAGCGGCATGACGGACCCGGTGATCGACGAGGCCACGTGGGGATTGAAGCTGCTGGCGAGCCTGTTCCCTGGGTCGGTGAACTGGTGGGGATGGGTACGCCATGGATTCGCCGGCGTCCTGCGGGTCACGCTTCGTCCCGTACGCAAGCGGATGATCGCGCTCATCCGCGAAGTCGTCACGCAGCACATGATGACGCTTTCGATCGCCGGCCGGCTGTTGAGCCTCACCGATCCTGTTCCACTGCCGCCGTCGCCACTACTGGAAACCCTGACCAACCCAGACCTGGTAGCGCTCCTCGCCACGATGCCGCCTCCCGATGGCGGGATGGGCGATGTTGGCGCGAGCGACTGGTCGAGCGTTGGCCAGCGGATGCGTTACATCTCGTACCTGTTCCGCGCCTGGCACCAGCGTCCCGAGGTCTTCGAGGCACCGTTCCGGACGGCGCAGGTGATGGCGATCAGCGAGGGTGTTGTCCCTGACGGGCACCTGTAACGCACCCCCTCAAGACCGAGCAGGGGCTGGACCGGCGTTTGCGTATTGCCGGTCACTCATCGCTGGGGACCTTTGTTGACGCCGGGATTGGCGTCGCCGGACGGAGCAGCGCGGAAAGGTTCTCGGACGCGAGGTCCCTGCGGGAACCGAACTTGTGCGCGTAGGCCCAGGTGAACTCCGCGCCGAGCAGGAAGATCTGGGCCGAGTAGTAGACCCAAACCAGCACCACGACCAGAGATGCGGCGGCGCCGAATCCTGAAGCGATGCCGCTCCTCCCGATGTAAACGCCGATCAGGTACTTGCCGATCGTGAACAGCAGCGCGGTCGCCGCCGCTCCGATCCAGACATCCTTCCAGGCGATGCGCACGCGCGGCACGATCTTGTAGATCATCGCGAATGCCAGGGTGATCGCGAGAAAGCTGGAAACGATTTCGATGATGCTCGCCGTCGCCGCCCAGTCACCGAACAGCGGGCTCCACCACTTCTTGAGTGCGGCCAATGCGGCGCTCGCCACCAACGACACCATCAACAGGAACCCGATTCCGAGAATCAAGCCGAAGGACAGCAATCGCGCCCGTATCAATCTCCAGAATCCGGATTGCCCTCCCCTGACCGGCGCACGCCAGATGCGATCGAGCGCATCCTGCAGCTCGGCAAAGACGGAGGTTGCTCCAATCAGCAGCACGACGACGCCGAGTACCGTGCCCACCACGTTTTCGGCTGGCTTGCGCACGCTTTCGAGCAGACCTTGCACCGCGAGCGCGCCGGGGGCGCCCAGCAGGCCTTCCAGTTGACTGAAGATTTCGCCGCGGGCGGCTTGCTCGCCGAAGACAACTCCGGCGATCGAGATCACGATCAGAAGCAGCGGTGCAATCGAGAACATCGTGTAGTACGCGAGCGCGGCGCCCATGCTCTGAGCGTAGTCGTCGACCCAGCCCGATGCCGCTGCCTTGACCAGGCCCCAAAGATCCTTGGCAGTCATCTGCGCCATCATCGGGATGTCCTTCTCGGGACGAAGAGCGTCGCGGCATCGACGAAACCCGTCACAAACCGTTACGTACTCCACGACAACGTCTTGTCCCGTGTACGTCAACGTACTCCGTCACAAACCGTTACGTACTCCATGGCAACGCCTCGGGCGGCGCCCTGTCGAATTCACTGTGATGGACGGAGGGACTGGACATGAAGCGGAGGGACTGGACATGAAGCGCATTCTCACCGTTACACTCTTGCTGGCCTTGCTGGGGGGTTGCGTGATCTTACCCGTAGGGCATGGTTACCGTGACCGATACGACGGTTACTCGAATCGCCACGGCTACTACCACGGCGACCGTTACCGTCGGTACGATGGCTACTACCCTGGCTACGGCCAGCGGTACCAGGATCGCGGTAGGTAGCGTGGCGTCACGGTAGAACCCGGCGATGAGGAAGCGCTGCGGCAGGTCTTCGGACGGAGACGTCGCGCGCCCGTTTGTGACGAGCGGCGTCAGATCCGGTGGCCCGGTCGCATGGTCATCGGCAGAATTCCCCATCTAGCGTGGGGTATTGCTTGACCTACCAGGGAACTCTGAAGAAGGCCACGCTGCAGGGCCCAACGGGGACGATTGCCTCATTTGGCAACCGAGGGCATCCCATCCCGAAAACCCACCGTCGCAACTGCGCGCGGCTACTTCAGAGGGAGTCCCGGGTGCTGAGGGCCGCAGACCAGTGCCACATCCGGCGCTCTCAGTGCCGCAGCGCCCGCTAACCCACGTGTGAAGCGTAAGACAATGCCCCCGGCGCGAAGGGGTGCGCGCCGGGGGCTGGGCGCATTGCATTGGGCGGGGAGGAGAACCCGCCGGTAACCGCAGCACCAGTGTTCAACGGATAAGCAAGTGATATGCCCGCCGCGGCGGAATTGCTTAGCGTCGCGAAAGAGGCGTCGGAGCGCGCCGGTCGGGTGCCGTGTCCCAGTCGCGACGCGGCGAAGCAAGGTGACCCGCTAGCCGCCGCGGGGCGTCTCCATAGCGGCGTTACATGGGGCGCAGGCGGCGGTGTGGCTTTTCGCGAACGCCAATGTCGGTAATGTCCTACCGCCAAAACGGCAACAGGCTGATACGCGCACCCCGTAGCCTCAACGCACCCTTCCACCCGCGACAAAGCATTGACGCCACGTGCGAAAGGGACGGAAATGGGCTGGCCTGACCGGATCTCGCCATCTGATGCTGAAGCCGCGGGGGACGCCAGTGACGCGACGAATATCAATGGCGCACCCTATAACGGCCGAGGGAGCCCGAGTGTGGCAGCGACGCCTGCCGTGTCCGACAGTCCCCATCCGCCGCTCTCGGAGGAGATAAAGCGACGTCAGGTCGCGTTGCTCGTCCGGTACGTCATGACAATACGCGCGCGTTGAGCATCGCGCTGCTTAGGGGGCGATTGCCGGCGTCGCGGCGCGCATCCCCGTCACCCGCGCAGCTTGTCGATCGTTGCACAACTCTACGTCATTCCGGACGCGCCCGCGACCCGGGCGCGAGCCGAAATCCAGTGACTTTTGAAGACACTCCCGCCCTCGCGGGAACGACCACATGCGGATAGTCACGAATTTCAGACTCGGTGCACCAGTACCAACCGGACCGCTTCGGGTCGCTTCAGGCATCGTCGGCCGCCGCTGCGGTCGAAGTAGCTATTTCCCCTCGGGTTGCGGGATCGGGGTTTCAAGGTTGAGACTCGTACGGCGGCAATGTGGAGAGCCGCGGATCGTCCACGGCGCCGCCGACGGTGAAGTGGTACAGGCTCTGCCAGGAAAAGTCGTCGATTCCGAGGAGGGCATGCATCTCGTCATCGAAGAAACAACCAATCCCGGTGGAGCGCACGCCGGCGGCCTCGGCTTCAAGATAGAGGATGTGCCCCAGCATGCCCGATTCCCAGAACAGATGGCGATAGCGCCAGGACTCATGCAGGGCGATGTCGAACTTCGCAAGCATCCCCAGCGCAAAGCACGAGTCGGCGGCGATGTCCTGATGGCAGCACACCGCCTTGGCAACGTCGCGCAAGTCATGGGGCATCAGCAAGTACAGCGACAGATGCGTTGGCCCGACTTTCTGCCATAACCACTCATCGCGCATCGACTGCTTCAGGCTGGGCAGCGCATCCGAATCGCGCAGGAACATGTACAGACCGGGCTCCAGGCCATCGACACGGTGCACCATGAGCGCGGGATGCACTAGCACGGGAGCCGGCAGCGCATTCCAGGGCGGGGCATCGGCGCGCACCAGCAGGCACTCGAGCATGGTGAAGAAACTCGCGTCGGTGATGCGTGTACGCCCATCGAAACCCAGTGCGCTGCGTCGTTGGCGCGCGATCGCGGCAAAGGTCAGATCGAGGTCGGGCGCCGAAGGGGGCGGCAGCGCGACCGGTACCGGCGCGACCGGCTCTTGGGTAGGAGGCTTGCGAGTGGCCTCTTGAATCAGGTCGATGTCCGGCCATCGCACCTGCTCGCGGCTCAACTTGTTGGCGCGCCCGTACCACGTGGCCTCGACGAGCAGGACCCGCAGTTGCTCGATATCGGGCCGCGCATCCGGGTTACCGACCCACAGCAGGGCGTCCGGTACCTCGGCTTCTGCCGGTCCGAAGTCCGCGTCGCGATCGACGCCCAGCAAGCTGGCGACGGCCTCGTCTGCCGCCGCAACAACCAATCGACTCTGCCAGCCGAGGGCGGCCGCGGCATAGCTCACTGCAGCGATGGCATGGCCGCAATCGTGCTGACAGTAGCGCCACGCACGCAAGCCGTACTTCCACGCTTCGCGCCAGTGGATCGAGCTGAGGCCGATCAGGACGCCGTTGCCGGAGAACGCTTCGGTCCAGCGCGGATCGTCAACCGCCGCGCGTTTCTCGAGCACGTGATCACGACTCAGGTAGTGGTGGACCCCCGCGGCGAGGTCGGTGAGGCGCGGGCACAACAGGTAGCTCTCGGTCGGATGCAGATTTCCGCTGGAAGGATTGCAGCGCAAGGCCCATCGCTGGGCGCCATAGGATTTCCACGCCGACAGACCGAGCGAGAGCTCGAACAGAATGGCCAGGTGAGCGAGGTCGAAGCGACTTGGGGGCGGCAGGTTGCCGCGGCGCAGCGCGTTGTAGCGGGTGACGACTGAATCGGCAGCGAGGGGCAGCTCGAGCTTCGCCGCGCCGTCGAACTCTCGGAACGGGTTCGGCTGGTTTGCCCAGTCGAGTCCGGTCGGACCGGGAGCGTAATGGTTGATGCGGTGCTTGCTGCGCTGGTGATACTCGAGGAGTCCTGGCATGGATGCCGATGCGCGCGCCCGTCGCGGTTGACCGATCCAGTTGAGTCCGACTCACTCCCTGGGCACGAAGATCCACATCAGCACGTAGAGCACGAGGCCGATGCCCCAACACAGCAGCAGCACGACAAACAGCAGGCGCCACACCCAGGAATCGACGCCGGTGGCTTCCGCGATGCCGCCGCACACACCCGCGATCCACCGGTCGCCGGCGCTGCGCCGCAGCGCATTGATCGCCTCGATCGCAGCCCCGGAGGGCGCCTCGTCGGAGCCCGCGGCGCCATCCAGCAAGCGGGCCTTGGCCCGCGAAAACTCGTCGTCGGTCAGGGCTCCGCGTTGATGCAAGTCCTGCAGTTTGGCCAGTTCGTCGCTCAGCGCCATCGGAAGCTCCTGCTCGGGCCGCACGCAGCACCCGAAGGTAGAGTGAAGTATAGACCTCGGGCAGGACGACCCTTCTCGCCCCGACAGTCCAACGCGATGAGGGGAACATGCGACGTCGGCGAGAGCAGATGCACTCCACCAGTCTCGCCGCAATTCGGCACAATGGCGAATGCCCAAGAATTACGCCATGGGCGGCCGCACGACTCCGCCCAGGCCCGGTGATGCGTTGCCAGCGCCGGAACACCGGTCGTGGCGCGCGCGCGTGGGAGCGTTGCGCAACCTCCCGCCGTTCCTGAAGCTGGTCTGGCGGACCAGTCCAGCGCTCACGCTCAGCCAGTCCCTGCTGCGGGTCGTGCGCGCATTGTTGCCGGTCGCGACGCTCTACGTCGGCAAGCTGATCATCGATGAGGTCGTGCTGCTTGTTCAAGCTCCGCACGCTTCCGACGATCTGCGGCAATGGCTCGCGAGCGGATTGCTCGATCGCATCGCAGGGCTGCTCGCTCTGGAATTCGGACTCGCGGTCATCTCCGACGTCCTTGGCCGCGCCGTGTCGCTGCTGGACTCGTTGCTGTCGGAGCGGTTCAGCAACGAGACCAGTCTTCGGCTCATGCAACAGGCCGCCACGCTCGACCTCGAGGATTTCGAAGACAGCGAGCTTCAGGATCGGCTGGAACGCGCACGACGGCAGGCGGCCGGACGTTCGAGCCTGATCGGGCAGCTCTTCAGCCAGGCGCAGGATGTCGTCACGGTCGTAAGCTTCGCCGCGGGGCTCGTCATCTACGCTCCGTGGCTCATCGCGTTCCTTGCCGTTGCTCTCCTGCCCGCATTCATCGGCGAGGCGCATTTCAACGCGCAGAGCTATTCGCTCAACTACGCCCGCACGCCGGAGCGGCGCGAGCTCGACTACGTGCGGCAGACGGGCGCGAGCGCGGAGACGGCCAAGGAAGTGAAGATCTTCGGCCTGAACGCTTTCCTGATAGAACGCTACCGAACGCTGGCCACGAGCTTCTTCGAGGCCAATCGCCGAATCGCGCTGCGGCGCGCAGGCTGGGGAAGCCTGCTGTCCGCGATCGGCACCATTGCCTACTATGTTGCGTACGCCTACATCGTATGGCGCACGCTCCACGGCGACTTTTCCATTGGCGATCTCACGTTTCTCGCGGGCTCCTTCCGACGCTTGCGCAACCTGCTGGAGAACCTGCTCATGGGATTCTCGCAGGTGGCGGGCCAGGCGCTCTACCTCGACGACCTGTTCTCGTTCTTCGAGATCCAGCCGGAAATCGTTCCGCCGCCGAATCCGCGGCCATTTCCTGTACCGATTCAGGCGGGCTTCGCGTTCGAGAACGTGGGGTTTCGCTACCCCGGGGCCGAGCGCTGGGCGGTGCGTGGATTGACATTCGAGCTGCACGCGGGCGAGGTCCTGGCGCTCGTGGGGGAAAACGGCGCCGGCAAGACCACCCTCGTCAAGCTGCTGGCACGGCTCTACGATCCGGACGAGGGCCGCATTCTGCTCGACGGGCATGATCTCGCGCGAGTACGACCTGTTCGCGATTCGCGCCAACATCGGCGTCATCTTCCAGGATTTCGTTCGCTATTACTTCACCGCCGCCGACAATATCGCCGTCGGCCGCATCGAGGCGCGCGACGACCGCGCGCGCATCGTCGCCGCCGCAGAGCGCAGCCTGGCAGACGAGGTCATCCGGAAGCTTCCCCAGGGATACGATCAGATTCTCGGCAAGCGCTTTCGAACCGGCATCGATCTCTCCGGCGGCGAATGGCAGAAGATTGCGATCGCGCGTGCCTACATGCGCGACGCGCAGCTGCTGATTCTCGACGAGCCGACGGCGGCGCTCGACGCGCGCTCGGAGTTCGAGGTGTTCAAGCGGTTCAAGGAATTGAGCAAGGGCAAGACGGCGGTACTGATATCGCACCGCTTTTCGAGCGTCCGCATGGCCGATCGCATCGTAGTGCTGACGGATGGCGCGGTCGAAGCCGTGGGCACCCACGCCGAATTGCTGGAGCGAGGAGGGCGCTACGCGGAACTGTTCGAATTGCAGGCCGCTGGCTATCGATAGCCGGTGACGCCAGCGGCCGTTTCTCTTTCCGAACGGTGGCGTGGCGGCGGTGACCGCGCTGTAGGCACACCCCTACAGCGCAATGAGCGAATGTCCCGTTGCTGCGAGCTCGGCGTTGGCGAACAATACAGTCGTCACTGAGGCGACACGTTCGCCGGGTCCAGTCGCAATACGGAGCGATCCGAACGCGACAACGGATGCTGAAGAACGATGCTCCGGTGACACCAGCGGCCGCTCGCGCGGCCGCTTCTTTTTTGTGCCTTCATTTTTTGAGGTCTTCCGACAAGCGCGGCTGAGGCAATTTACAGCCGGCGGACGGGGCGCAGCATCGATTCCCCGCGCCGTACCCGCAGCGCTACACACCGAAGCCTGGACGATCGGGCGCGACCTCGGGCTCCAGATCGCGGCGCGCATTCTCTCGCCGTTCGGGATCTGCCCGATCCGGCGACCTGGCCGCGGGCACGGAAGGCCAACAACGACATCTGTTGCCCAGGGCAGGCAAGACGGGCGGCTTGCAGGCCGCCCGAGTCATTTCCGGGGCTACGGTAGAATTCCGCCTACGGAGAGGTGGATGAGCGGTTTAAGTCGCACGCCTGGAAAGCGTGTTTAGGTTAACAGCCTAACGCGGGTTCGAATCCCGCCCTCTCCGCCAATACATCGTTATAAATCAATTAGTTAAAAATAAGTTGTGACCATATTTTGGTCACTTTTGGGCCTGTTTGGGCATCGCTTGGTCACTTTTTGGTCACAGGTTTGCTTAATTTTTGAGCAGTATTTTTGGCCCACCAGGACGAAGCTTTTTCTCCGGCGTTCGGCTCCACATCAGGCATCCATCGCGCGTACGTGCGGCGGATCATTCCCCAGTCGGCGTGGCCCATTTGTCGAGCGATCCATGCCGGATTCTCACCCGCCGACAACATCATGCTCGCGTACGTATGCCGCATCTGATACGGATAGCGGTAGCGCACACCAGCAGCGCGTAACGCGCGACGCCATGGTCCCAATCTGAGCGCTTGATCGCCCAGCCATGGCGCATTGGTTCTGGTGTCGTGGAAAATCTCGCCGCCAAGCAATTCAGTATGCGTTCGTTGCGCCTTTAGCGCCTCGAGCGCCGGCGGCAACAGCTTGATATCGCGCACGCCGGCCGCGGTCTTGGTAGTCTTGATTTCACCGCGCACGCGCGCTCGCTGCACGCGCACCGATCCATGCCGCCAGTCGACATCCGACCAGCGCAGCGCGAATAGCTCGCTCGTGCGCACACCGGTCCAAAACCCGAACTGCACGAGGTTCCGTACCTGGCCGTCGCACGCGGCGCAGATCAGCCGGATCTCATCGGGCGTGAACGGATCGATCGCGGTCTCGTCGCGCAGCTTGGCCTTGATTTCGGGCTTCCAGCCGTGCAACACGTTGCGGTCGATGATCTCGTCGGCAGCAGCGTCTTTGAGCACCGCTCGCAGCGGCAACAGAATGTTTGCCAGGCGCTTTGGAGTGACGTCGAGACCCGATGCCCATTCGCGCAGCTTGGCGCGCGTGAGCTCCGTCAGATGCAGATCGCCGAATGCCGGGATCAGTTTCGAATCGACGCTTCGCTTGTAATCGAGCCAGGTGGAACGCTGTAGAGAGCGCTCGGCGGTGTCGATGTACCGGCGTAACACCTCGCGCACCATTATCGCGTCGCCGGCGCGGCGCGACAGGGTCCGCGCTCGCGGCGAATCGGGAAAGAACTCGGCGTAGTTGAACTCGGCGCGCGCGATGCGGCTCTCGATTTCCGCCTTGAGTCGGCTCGCATAGCGCCGATTCGCCGTGTTTGGCGCCAGCTTTAATCGCTCTCGGCAGCGGACTCCGCGATAGTAGAAGTCGATCTCGATCGATTGCGCAGTCCGAACCCGCACGCCAGGTGTTGCAAGTTTCCCTCTACCCATTTCTCGTATCCCTGCAGGTCGATCAGTACCCGACCGTCCGGCGCACGCTGCCATACGGCCCCCTCCAGCCAGTCGCCACGCTTGATCTTAGACCGGATGGCATCCGGGGTATACCCGGTAAGATCCGACGCCTTTTCGATCGTGACGTAGCGCATGGCGGAGGAACTAACTTTTTCGCCCTATGCGCGCGAACTCTCGCCGCAACTCGAGCGACTCCATCGTTTACTCATCATGCCTCCTGCCATTCCGTTAATCGATTTTGTTCAAGCGCTGCCTTGCCACTTCCACTAAAGCTAAGCGAAATTCTTTTGCCAACGTAGCTGCTTTGATCTGGTTGCCCACGGCTAACCAGTTGTCCTGCATCGCGTGGCGGCACGGAGCCGTCGGCACGCATCAGCAAACAACTCGGCGCTGAATGTCGAGAAGCGAAAGGGATCTGCCAAATGCAGCTGCGATGACTGGCACGTGATCGTCGCTGGCTTTAGCGGCGACGCCGTCAGCTGCAAAATCGCCCCGCGCGAAGGCCGTCCGATGCTGATACACATTGCGGGACACGAAAAGAAAAGGCCCTCGGTCCTTGCGAACTGAGGGCCTTGCTGCGTGACGGCCGTCGAGTCCATGCACGAGGCATGGCCGTAGGCGCATCACCTGGCACCGCCGGACCTTGCGATCCGACAACACCAGCTATGCTCGGCGCTAGACCGAGCGCACAACCTAAGTCGCTTGCGCGACGAGATCGGAATTGCTTCCGATCACTTCAAGGGCGGGTAACGACCGCAACGCCTATGCCGAAGGGCACGGGACTTCATGCATGGCTTGACGACAAACCGGCATGAAGGTGGTGTGAGCGCGATGCTCACGGAAAGCGGCTTGAGTATTCCACTGCCGGTGCGCGACTTCAAGGGTCTGGTGCGACGAAAAGCAGGGTGCAAGCCGACAAGCACGGCATTTCGGGGTGTTTTCCGTCTTGACAGCGCGCGCGTTGCAACGAGGGGTGACCGAGCAAAGCCAACGGGGCGGCCGACCGGGACGCGACCCGGGTGCAACATGCCGGACTGCGCGGTAGCCGTCAGTACATTGGTACCTTGCAATCCGTCATTTGACGGATTACACTCGTGCATGATCCGAAGCTTCAAGAGCAAGAAGCTTCGGCGCTTCTTTGAAGCGGATGACGCCGCCGGACTGCCTGCGGGTCAGACGGAGAAGATCGCCGACATTCTTGCCGCCATCGATACGGCCGAGCAACCCGCCGAGATCGCGCTGTTCCCTGGCTGGCGTCTGCATCCGCTGAAGGGTGAGCTGAAGGGTTTTTGGAGCGTGACCATCACCGGAAACTGGCGGCTGATTTTCCGGTTCGAACACGGTGACGCCTTCGACGTCGATCTCGTCGACTACCATTGACGAAGTTCGCTTGCAACGGCAGGCAACGGAGAGCGATATGCCTATGAAGAATCCGCCTCATCCCGGGGGACTCATTCGCCGGGAAGTCATCGACCCCTTGGGGCTCACGGTGTTAGACGCCGCGGCCATTCTCGGCGTGACGCGCCAGGCGCTGTCTCTGCTGTTGAACGAGCGGACGGGCCTATCCTCGGAGATGGCGCTGCGGATCGAGAAGGCGTTCGGGCCGAAGATGGATCACCTGATGCGCATGCAACTGGCTTTCGACTTGGCCAGACAGCGCGAACGGGAAAAGACTCTCAAGGTGAAGCGCTACGAGCCCGCATGAGTGACGCCCTCCGGCGGCCCGGCGCCGCACTTTTTGCTTTTGATTGCGACTGAAGCGACAACCTGCCGAGTCAGCGTGCCGCCAAAAGCGGACGGCTCTGGTGCGGCCACTCACATGCGCGGGCTAATGACCGCTTCCGCGGCAATGCTCATCTCCCCCGCTTACGCCTGCCAGTCGACGGTAAACCGTCTGGCTTCCGTGAAGGCGCAGGTTCGACAGGTTCTGGTTCCCGCTCAGGCTGGGTTGCGCCTCGGCGCTGGTACTTCTCCCGGAGGTTCCGCACCTCCTCCTCTCGGGCCTTCACGGCTGCCTCTTTGGCCCGCTCGGTTTCGCCAACGCGACTTACTGTCCAAGCGATCAGATCGGCCTTGCGATAGCGGACGGCCCGACCGACTTTAAGGTACGGGATCTTTCCTTCTTGTGGTAGCCGGTGCGCCACTGGCGCAATGTCTGCATCCGGATCTGCAAATAATCGGCTGCCTCCTCCTCGGTAAGTAGTTCCTTCGGAAGGCGCGGATAGTCTTGAATCGGCGTTGTTCCGATGATCATCGGTCGCTTCGAAGGCGGTGCGTCTTGATGGTCCTCTATGGAATCTCTCGGAAATGGCCCCTCGCCGTACCACATGAGGCGCTTCAGCGCCCCGGTTTCAAAGCCTTCGATGAATGCGCCAGCAGCAACCTGCCAAATTGGTCGCAGACGCAGATACCTTTCCATCAGAGGGCCGATCAGGTCCCATGTCTGCTGCATTTCCTCTTCGCTGGGTGTCGTCCTGAATGCGTCCTCGGCGTCGAATACCTCGAAAATCGGGTCGGTCCGTCGTGTCATCTCGCATCTCCTCGATCACACAATGCGGCGATAGGGAGAACAGGGCCATTAACGACCTTCTTCCATCGACAATGATCATGTCCACACGAGACGACCCGAAACCGCCCGAACGTCCGCTTCGGGGTCGGGTGCTGCCGTTACACCGCGCCTCGAGCGTTTGCGCTTCATAGCGGACACTGGCAACGCTTTGGGCGTAACGGTGCGAGTCGACTCGCAACAGTTGAAGAGTTGAGCAGGGCAGGGCGGGCGGAGCGAGCTCGATTGCATTGCGCTCGGCGTCGACGCACTTCCCGCGCGCGACGCGCGTAAACCCCTCCCGATTTCGCACTTGAGGAAGAACCCGCTCGCGGTAGCCTCGTTCCATGGCTGCCATTCGACGCCTTCGCACCTACCTCACCCGGGATGAAATGGCGCGGCTCCTGCGCGCCGCCAAAAAGAGCCGTCATGGCACGCGCAATCACGCGATGATTATGATCGCGTACCGACACGGGTTGCGCGCGAGCGAGGTCGTAGGGCTGCGCTGGAGCGACATCGATCTCGAGCGCGGTACGGTCTATTGCTGGCGCGCCAAGGGCTCGCGCTCGAGCGTGCATCCGCTCAAGCGGGTCGAGACGGTGGCGCTCGAGCGACTGCTGCGGCTGCGGCAGCAAAAGACAGGGGATTTCGTATTTCAATCGGAGCGCGGCGAGCGCATGAGCCGCAGCGCGTTCTGGCGCGTCGTGACCCGGGCGGGACAGCGCGCCGAACTTCCGGTGAAGGCGTACGCGCATCTGCTGCGCCACAGCTGCGGTTACTACCTCGCCAACAAAGGTTGCGACCTGCGTTTGATCCAGGACTACCTCGGGCACAAACAGATTCAGAACACAGTGCGCTACACGGCTTTGAATGCGAACCGATTCCTTGGACTGTGGTAGGCCGCGTGGCAACGCGACACTCGACTGCGCTGGCGAAGGTGCGCGGACGCCGTAAGCAGATGACGTAACGTATCTTTCGCACATTCGAGACGGTGGCCTCGATCTGGTTCAATGGTAGCTGCGAGGCAATCCATGACCCAGACCACAGCGAGGCCACCATGGCAGAGGATACAGCGGAAGGATTGAAGGGCGCGATTCGAGTCGATACAGCGGAACTGCGCGGGCATGTCGATCACCTGGAGATGCTCCGCCGCTCGCGTTTGGTGGTGTGCCGGGCGGCTTCAGCGTGCAGCGTCGCCCGCTCGGTTAGGCTTGTTCGTCCAGTTGTTTGAGCGATTTCCCATCCTTCGTTTTCCACGCGGTAAGTCCGTTTGCGCTCCCCCCGTGTATCACGACCGCCGCCGCAGAGGGGACTGGAAAACTCCGCGTCCTTCGTGAAGACCAAGAAGCCGCTTTTTCCATGAGCGTCCCATCAGTGATGAGTTGTTTGCGCTGGGCGACGGCGTAAGGGTAACTCTCGGCAGACGGGCGTTCCTCCAAGACGGCGGTCGAGCCGTGCAATACGACAAACCCGTTTGCTGTGCGCTGCCCTCGCGCCTCGGCTCCCTTGATGCGGCAGAACAGCACACCGCCGGGTTGAGCGCCCGCAGCCGGCTGAGCGATCGGCGCGAGAATGTCAGAGCCGAGGACGGGAAGGAGTTGACGAATGCGGGCCAGGAACACCTCCATGTCCTCGCGGTCGGATTCGGGCACTTTCGAGCCGCTGGCTTGGTTTTGCTCGAGCGCGAACCTGCCGACCTGAGCGGCCTCGGCGAGCAGGCGGCTCTCGAGAAACCTCACGTGCGCCCTGGTCAGGTTCTCGTCCTTGCTGACAAACGCGATGGCCGAGACCCGGAATTCCTTGGTCTTGTGTTGCTTCAGTCGGTCCCGAAAGGCCTCCGCCTCGCCAATGTAAGCGCGAGGTGCGTTGGTGAGAGGATCGCTGCCGATGAGGATATAGACGCCGGCTTTGTCGAGTTCTTCGCGAGCCAGCAACTCGTCCAGTTCGGTACGGGGTGCCGCGACAGCCTTGCCTGTCCAGTTGGAGATTTCGGCAGTCCGTAGGCTCTTCGCGTCTCCGCGCGGAAGGAAGAGTTTGATAGTGGCCGAGGTCATGGGCGCCTGATTTCACGCCTCGTCATCGTCGACGTCACTCGGCTGGTCAGAAGTAAATGCCTTGCCTTGCGTTACTTCCAAGCCGTCACGATAGAGCATAGGGACCTTCCACGACGCGGGCAGCTTCTCGAGAAAACCAACCTCCACCAGTCGTTGAACAGCGTCGTCCAATGCCTCTCCTTGAAGGTTAAGCGTTGTCGCAAGCGTGTCCATGTTCTGCTCAGCTTTCGCCCGGCGGAACCGATTGATTAATGAAGCGAGTTCCGTGCCTGCTTCCGCGAGGAGTGTGTCCTCAACTCGCTGCGCGCTCAACCTTTCCTGGGCTTTGCGGATCACATCGGACGTAATGAGCGGTACATCGGAGACGAAATTCCGCGGAATGCGAGTGTCTGCACGGATTTGCTCCTCTCGCGCGAGATTTGCCAGGTCAATCAAGTTGCGAGGCGGCTTCACGTTATTCCCATCCTTAATTCGTCCCATAACCCATCTCAAGGTTGTCGGCTTTCGTTTCGCCTGATCAACTTTTGCTGGAAATAAGCGATAGAAGAGTTGTTCATCGTTGAGCCCAGTGGCATTTGCCGCCGTAATGAACTCGGCGTTATCGCGGATACGTCTCGCGAGCAGGTTGAGCAAATCCGCGTCATCCCAAATGATCTCCATCTTCGTTGCATTGATGTGACTCAAATTGACGAAGCCGCCAGCGATAATCTTACGAAAAAGGTCGCGGCGAACGAACAATTTAAGGCGGAAGCGTTCGAAGGCTTGGAGATCCAAGTAGCATCGTAGAAGCGCGCGCAGCGCAGGGACTTCAACTGCAGGGAACCCTTGGAACGCCTCATCGAGGCGATCGAGAGCAATCCATACCGTGTAGTCGATCTCCTCGAGGCATTCGTCCAGCAGCCCTAGCGCTTCTTCGTGGCGAATTTCCTCAGTACCAGTGGATTGCGTCGCGTGTGCGTCGTCAAATGTGACCTTCGGCTTGACGATGGGAATGCCAGTCTCGGAAAAAGTTAGCTCAACCTCTGCAGATTTCGGCGAAAAAACGCGCTGAATAGTGTTGACAATTCTGCCAAACACCGTGTCGGGCTTATCGTCCTTCGATCGCAGGCCCGACTCCGTCAACACGCGTTCGAGCTGAGTGAACTTGGCCGAGTGATCTTTCCCGACGATCTCTAGGATCCAGTTGCCGACGAGGGAGAAGAAATACGCCTTCCATACGCTGATGTATTGGCCCTCCGTGAGCACCTGCTGCTGCACAAGCCGCTGAAATATCGGATTGCCCACAGGATTGAATCCGGCGAGCACCTCAATGCCGCTTAACTCGGGAATGGACCGATAGCGCTTTTGAAGGATGCGATATACAGCGGTCTTGCCGGTGCCCTTGTCGCCGGCGATGATGTCGTGTTTTCCGGTTATCAGAGCATGAAATGCTTCGTTCTCAACGAAATACTTCTCGAGCGAATCGTCGTATTCGGCAACCGCCTTACCGAGGTCGAGCTTTCGGAGAATGTCCTTCGTCAACGGACCCGCGGTAGATGTGTTCATTGATTAAGGAATGTAAGGAATCAAGGTGCGAACCCAGACTGCCAAGACGTTGGCATCTTACGGCGTGTTGCCGCATGCGTCCATCCGGAGCGATGCAATGGCGGATCAGCGTTTTGACCCCAACGCCACTCGCATTGCGTAGCGCTGCCGGCCCAACGTTCGGTACCGGGGAAAATATTGTTGGAGTGCTTTGCAGCCGCGAGCGCTCCAAAAGAACGCGATCTCCGCTGGCGGGAGGGCGGTCCCGGGCGTCTCGCGCCAAAGGCGACCGAGGGGCCCCGCCCGACCGCTCCTTACACACCGCCGAGCCATTGGCAGACCTCGCTTGAGCGGGGCGGCGACCCATCAAGTGATCGTGCCGGACAGCAGAGTACTTCAGATATGCTGAACGGCGCGTAAGTGTTATGGAGTGCGTCATGGCATGCTGCGTCCGCGTGGAGGAATGGACAATGCAATAATGCAATGGCTCGCCTCGGCATCACGGAGGTCGTTGGGGCGCTACGGTGCAAGCGTGAAAAACTCCAACTGGTCTGTAAGTGCTGCAGCACCGGACAGCAGCTTAGTGGTGAGCGTGTGGCAGCAACACTTTTTCCAGAACCCAAGCGGTGGATCACTGACCTGTCACGACAACTTCGCTCGGTGGTCCGGTCCGGGCAACTCGGAATTTCGGGAACGCGTCACGGCGCCATTGGCATCGAGACAGACAAGGCGGTTGGTTACTGTAGCTACGCCGTACCAGGCAGCAGTTCAGGCGGGTTTTGATGCGAGCACCTTGAAGAAGTCTTTCCAGGTCCGCGAAGACCTTGTCGGCGAGGTTGTCAGCGTAAACGGGATGAGTACACCATCCGCTTCCGCCAACTTCGAGCCACCCTTTGAAAGCAGGAGTTGTCTGCATGTGAAAGTGGACCTCGCACGGTGAGCGCTCATCCGTCGTTCGCGGGCACCCCGGATGGACGGCGGCGGATTATGCGAGCCATCCGGAAGACGGATACCAAGCCGGAGATGCAGGTTCGCTCGATGTTGCATCGACTCGGTTACAGATACCGGCTGCACGATCGGGGCCTGCCTGGTACGCCAGACTTGGTCTTTTCAGGTGCACGTAAGGTCGTGTTTGTGCATGGGTGCTGGTGGCACCGACACGATTGCGCGCTTGGAAAGAAACAACCTCGCAGCAACATTGACTATTGGCTTCCAAAACTGGCCCGCAACGCAACTCGTGATCGCGCCAATATAGCCGCACTTGAGGCTATTGGCTGGCGCGTGTTCGTCGTTTGGGAGTGCGAGCTGGACCGCGCCGAAACGGTCCAGGACAGACTCGTCCGATTCCTTGGTAAGCGCGTTCGATCAGACCTCTGCAAGTAAGTCACTTGGCATCACCGCGTGACAACCGTTGGGTTCAAGCGTCAGCGACGGGTGGCACAATGCTCAATTTCCTTCGGCTGCCGCTGCCGCTTTCTGCGCCGCCAGAGTTACGGACGCCAGGAGCGTGCTTGCCGCCCACGAGCAATCAATGTCGGTTTAGGATGATCTCGCCTGTTGGCGGGTAGAAGAATCGCAGGCTTGAGGCCCGATCGGAACGGTTTGTGCCCATCGATTCGGTCGCGGTCCTTTAGGTCGGCGAGGGCCTTGGCACTAACCTCGATGAGATAGCGCTCGTTGAACGAAACCAGAGCACGATCAAAGGCGTTGTGATGCAGTGCGCACAGGGCGACTCCGTTGGCTGTTTCGTCCGTGCTGCCATCTGCCGCCACAGGCAGAATATGTGCTGCCTCAACTAGCTCGAGTTGCATGCCGCACATCGCGCAGCGATGCTCGTAAGCAGCTAGTACCCTCGCACGAAAGTCCGCCTGGCGGTATTTGCGCTTGATGGTGGTGATGACCTCGCGTCGATTTGGATCCGTGACCGAGTCGATGTCCTTTTCGGAAATCGCGTCTAGTTCGGATAGCATCCGCGCGTACTCGGCGACGTTGCCCTTGTGACTATGAAGGCCTGCTGAATTTAGCGCGTAGTCGACTAGGAACTCCGGGCGAAACGTGATCGCCAACTCGCCATTGGCGCGTTCATAGGCGGAGAAGGTCTTGGTGTGGGCAGCAAGTAAAGCGTCTTGCTTCACTTGGATAGACGGAGAGATCGAACGCTGCCCAGCGTGTTTTGCAATGTCGAATCCAGCGAACACTTCGTACTCTTCGTGCCAGCCGAGTA
Source organism: uncultured beta proteobacterium (assembly GCA_963734055.1). Classification (GTDB taxonomy): domain Bacteria; phylum Pseudomonadota; class Gammaproteobacteria; order Burkholderiales; family Casimicrobiaceae; genus CAIWHR01. The sequence goes on along the minus strand of CAVTFQ010000006.1, from coordinate 5,267 downwards.
GTACCGTCGTTTCATGGGCCTGCATCGCTGGAACGACGCCCGTGAGTTGTACCCGAAACTCGTCCGCGGCCCGACCGCGACCTCCGTGCGTGCAGTTCCAGATGTAAACGCGAAGATTCAAGTAGGTTGGTTCCTCTCCCCTGAAGACGCGAAGCAGGAAAGGGTGAGTGCGGCTGACGACGATCGCCTGGTAGCCACTCCGTGATACGGCTTCCAATACCCTTACCAGTAAGGCGGGTTTCGACAGTACTATTGGCATGGGTTACGATGACCCCCCTAGCAGATAACGTTAAGTGTTGCTACCATTATTAAATGGCTGACGGACCGACGCAAGGGGACGACGCCCTCTCCGGGAGGCGACCTTCCGTGAATTCATCGACATAGGCGCTGTCTCGCGGGTCCGGCTGATTGGAACACGGGGTGGGTTCACGTTGACGGTCAGCTGCGGCGGCATCGATCGGGTATTGGGAAATTCGCGGGGGAGCCTGCGACAGTTTGCGTCGCTTAACACTGCGGTCGATTTCTGCGGCGCGTCGGACTCGCCAAATTCGAGGTGGACGCAGAGGAATGAACGCGCCCGGACGCGCAAGCCTCGACCGGACCGTGCAGAAGCATTGCGCCACACGCGCACTCGTCCGCGGCAGCAGCCCCTGATTTGAGACTTAGCCATACGGCCAATTGCGCAGTCTTCAAGACCAACAGAGTAGGTCTGCGACCTGAGAAGCGCGAGCACCTCACAACAAGGAGCAGGGCTTGAGAACTAGGGCGCGTGGTATTGCCGTCATTGATCTGTTCGCCGGCGCAGGAGGGCTCAGCGTCGGTGCGCACTTAGCGGGAGGAGAGTTGCCGCCTCCGTAGATATAGATGCTATGGCTTGCGAAACACTACGGGCAAATGCCAAGTACCATGGGAACGTTTCAGACGCGGACGTATGCACGTTGTCCGGCAAAGATCTTCGCCAGCTAGCCGGCATATCAGCAAAGGAACCACTCGTCATCGTTGGCGGGCCGCCATGTCAGCCGTTTTCGAAGGCGGCATACTGGACGGAGGCTGGCCACGATGCTGCATATAGGAGGGCGCGAGCCAAGGGCATCAAGCGGGCGAAGCCTACGGCACCCACAGCCGTCAAGGCCGACGAACGCAGGGATTTAGTGAAAGAGTTCATGCGACTCGTCGTGGAGAGTAACGCGGACGGCTTTCTATTCGAGAACGTCCCGAGCATCAAGCACCCTCGCAATTTCCGCTTTTTCAGTGGGTGATGAAGACGGCGGACGATGCTGGCTATACGCTCGCGCACGATGTGGTAAACGCTGCCGAGTACGGAGTCGCACAACTTCGTCAGCGGGTGGTTATTGTTGGATCACGTCATGGGACACCCGTGCTCCCCCGGCCGACTCACACCGTCCAAGAAGGTCGGCATTCCCCCTAAACCCGTCGTTACCGCAGGTGAGGTGCTCGCGGAATACCGTTAGACAAGTACTTTGAACCAGAGGAAGTGGTACAGGGACGATGGGCCGAGCATTTGAGAGAGGTGCCACCGGGCTGGAACTACAAAGCTCACACCGCATGGGCGGGGCATCCTCGGCCCACGTTCGAGACTGAGACCCGCTTTTGGAGCTTTCTGCTCAAGCTCGCGAAAGGGCGGCCGTCTTGGACGATCGCTGCCTCGCCTGGCCCATGGACGGGTCCTTTTCACTGGGATTCGCGCAGGCTTCACACACCGGAATTGGCTGCCTTACAGGGCTTTCCACACAATTATGTTGTTCGAGGGCCTCGGAGGGACCGCGTTCGGCAAATGGGAATGCACTCCGGTCCGCTGCTAAGGCCCTTGTACGTAGCCTTTTGGAAGCAACCCAATGCCGCCACTAGATCACCCGCATTTCCGTGGGCGTGGGCGTTCCTGCATTAGTCTCTTCGCGGGTGCGGTGGGCTTGACCTCGGTCTGCAGCGTTCTGGTTTCGACATCGTCGTTGCTACTGACGCTGAGCCGCTGTGCTCCGAAAGCCATCAACGCAATTTCGCATCAACCACGTTTCTTACGAGGCGAATAAAGGATGTAAGCAGCACAGAAATCATGCAGGCTGCTGGCCTTGCGAAACCGGCGTGCTTGATCTGCTGGCGGGGGGGCCGCCTTGTCCTGCATTCTCTAAGAGCCGGTTCTATCGGAAAGAGAAACCTCGCGCGCTCGATGATCCAGTTGCCGCAGAGACGGTTGGGGGATATCTGCGACTGCTGGACGAACTCCGTCCAAAGATGTTTCTACTGGAGAATGTCAAAGGTTTGGCGTACGGAGTGCACAGTCAAGCTTTGGACCACATCCTAGGGACGGCGCGCCGGCTTGGGTACACCGTTGATTGGCGCGTTCTCAACGCCGCCGATTACGGGGTTCCTCAGATCCGGGAGCGTTGCTTGGTGATCGGGTCACGAATTGGTCCTGTTTCCTGGCCGATGCATTCGCACACCAAGGAAGCACTCCCTCTTGCTCCTGTGCCACCGTGGGTGACAGCCGGCGAAGTGTTGGCAGATCTTGATACCGCCGATAATGCACGCGACGATGGCCACTTTGCAGGTGGGCAGTTCAACGACCTGCTACGCTTGATCCCTCCTGGTGACAATTACCTTTTCTTTACCAAGGAGCGAGGCCATCCATCTCCAGTTTTCAAGTGGAGATCGAGGTACTGGTCATTCCTGCTCAAGCTCAGTCCAGATCTACCTTCGTGGACGATCCAAGCGCGTCGCTCAACAACATGGGCCCATTTCATTGGCGCAACCGGATCCTCCGGCTCGCCGAAGTAAAGCGAATTCAGACGTTCCCCGACCAATTCGAATTGGTCGGTAACGTGGAGCAGCAGTGGCGTCAAATCGGCAACGCGGTGCCGCCGCTGCTTGCCGAAGCTTTGGGCCACGCAATTCACGCGCAGCTGAACCGCGCAGAGGCTACTCAATTGGCAGCGTAGCGTCTCGAGGGCGACCGTCGGAACGGGATGAGGGGGTGTTGCGAGCCACAACAACTGCTATGCCAGAAGCTGACAACCTTGATCAGGTAGGCGAGGGCTTGAGGGCCCTCCCTAATATGAACGAATTCTCGCCTGGCGTCCTCGGCACGAATCACATTCGCCAAGTATTGCTCACGGTTCGTCCACATGTCGGCGATCGTGAGGCCATGGCCACAGCAATAGAGGCGTATCCAAGAATCGCTGCGACGACAACGGATCGCAATCAGCGCACCCAAAGAGCGATGAATGTTCTGATTGGGATGAGCCAGTGCGGTTTGCTGCAACGCGACGGTAGGTCGATCTTGCCGGTTTTTACTCCGGTAGCGGATACGTTGCTGGGGTGCTGTAGCGATGCAGAAGCTGACGAGATGTTCGCGCGCCACATCCTCGAGAGTTGCCAAGGACTCGAGTTGTTAGACGCGGTAGACATGATTCGAGACCGCGGTGAGATCCCAACTCTTCAGGCCATTCGTGAGGAATTGCGCGCGCGCGGATTCGACATCACTGAGAACGAGGGAGACGCGTCGAAGCTGCGTCAGTGGCTCGAAGCGTCGAGAATTGTCGACCGCTCATGGGAGGTAGACGAACACCGGCTCCAGGCAGTAGTCGGCGCGGGTTCCTCGACACTCGCTGAATGGCAGGGCCTTACCCGCGGGCAACGCGCGTTCCTGCAAGTGCTGCGCGAGCAAGACCGAACCGTGCCCGCGAATGGATCAGCACGCGCCACGTCAAACGTCTGTGCGAATCGTCGCACGGACGCGCGATCTTTCCAGAGGGCCGGTTGCGTGACGAAGTCATCACACCACTGGCCCAGGCCGGCTGGCTGGAGGCGCAGGGGGAGCGCGGCGGAACGGCAGGGCGGGGTGGAGACTCCGGCGATGTTAGAGCCGCATCAAAACTTCGCGATCTACGGATAACTTGCCGGCCGAGGCGGCGGTGTCAATCCCGGCCGATCTGCGACCTCGACTTTCGGTCCCGCTCGAGCAAATCTTCGTGGACCTTCGATCCACTGATACAGGTGTAAAGGGACTAGCTCTCGAACTTCTCGCGCTCCGTATCGTCCGCGATATCGGGTTGCTACCCGCTGGATTCCGTTTACGAAGTGGCACTGCCGGCACCGAGGTGGACCTGCTAACAATTGGCATTCATTTGCATTACAGCCGCTGGCTGTTCCAATGCAAGAATACAGCATCGGGCATCACGGATGTCGCGGACATTGCTAAGGAGGCCGGCATGGCCCTGGTGATGCGTGCGCACGTGATAGTGATGGTAACCACTGGCCGCTTTACCCCAAACGTAATCACGTTTGCAAACGAGTTGGCCAAGGCGTCGCCTTTGCAGGCGCTCCTCATCGACGATACTGTGCTTCGACACTACCGAGCGCGTGAAGGTCGAGCGTCGCTGATCGGCTGCACGCGAAGGCCTTTCAGGTATGTCGCTTGAAGGCGCCTCAGGTCGGTGAAGTTCAGCGCGATTAGATCAACCCTTCTGCCCGATGCCAACTGGGCTGCTCCGCGTATTAAACACCACTGCGCGATGACGCGGTACACGTTCCTCCTGAAGGTCCAACAGATCAGTTGGTTCTTCGCTGCGAACGCGATCGACTAGTCGCCGTTGGTCTACTGGACGTTCGCTCCCCCACACGAGCAAGTCACAATTTCGTTTCAGGCGCCTTGGCGGAGCCGTCCTCGATGGACCCGCCCACGGCCGGGAGCGCGCACGCTCGCATGGCCGCGGGCGTGCGCGTAGGACGGTCCTGACGCGTCAGCTGCACTCTGTTCAGGTGCGACAAGTACGCTGACCGGTATCAAGTCCAAAAAACGAACGACCCGCGCGTTGACAGATACGCGGCGACGTGCGCGAGTTTCGAGGCTGCTGATGGGGCAAGGACCGTCGGCACGACCTACACGCTCTGATGCGCGCCGGCCGGCGAAACCACACTTATCAGCCCGCGCAATTGACGGACTCGAACGGATATCCCACAAGGGCATCGCAATCGGCCGATAATGCAAGAATTGTCCTGCCCGGGAGCGACAGCATGAATGAAGGAACAACTTCGCCTGAAGGGGACGAATCTGCCCTAGACGATCTGGAAACTCAGCAGAACAAGATCGCGGACCAGCTCGCGGAGTTATCACGCGTCGAAGTCGGTCCTCGTACCGGGTTCACATCTTCGATCCTGAGCCCTTCGAGCCCTCTTGATGCTCAACTTCCCCCTCCAGGGTGGCTACTGAACTTGCTGCAGGTGCAGGCTTGGCTTAACCCGAACTC
>CAVTFQ010000005.1:0-236071 GCA_963734055.1 uncultured beta proteobacterium | reverse complement strand
GGCACGGCCGCCCGGTCCCCAGCGATGAGCGGCGGTTCTACGAGCTACACCGGCCGTTCACGCCTTGAGAGGCCGGTGTGATTATGCCGCGGCCGTTCGTATCGGCAAGGTGGAAGTCTCTGACCGGCCAGGAACGGCCCTAACGACGTGTGCTCAACCCGGACATTCCAGCGGCACCCAGCCACCGCTGGTCGCTCTGGTTGAGAAATCCAAGGCGCAGATGGCGCCCGCCCTAGCGATGCGGGCTAGCGCGGGGTGGTGACACTCCGCGCCATCGCTCCGTCAATGAACAACGCTTCACCCAACCGTTGCTCGTGACGACTCCTCTACCTTGGGTACGCAGCCTTCCGGGCCGAAGTCTTCCGGGCCGAACATCTGGCGAACCTCGGTCTCGCCCTCCCAGCCGGGCCAGTGCTTCTTGTGAAGTTCCATGAAACGGACCGCCGATTCCACCGCTGCTTCCTTCGATTTCAACTCGAACTGCGCATAACCGCCGATAACCTCCTTGGCTTCGGTGAATGGCCCGTCGGTCACCGCCACCTTTCCCCCGGTAAGACGGACGCGGGCACCCAGCGCAGTTGGCCCCAGCCCTCCACTTCCGAGCATCGTGCCAGCTTTGGTTTCCTCTTCGGCGAGCTTCGCAATGGCATCCATCAGCTGCTTGGGCGGGGGACCCTGCTTCTCGGCGTGCTTGACTATCATCATGAATCGCATGGTTAGATCTCCGTTAGGTTCGGGTTCGAGACGGGCATCCGGTCGATTGGGCCAGACCCAGGCTCTACCTATTAGTCGATCGGGGCACGGCAGGTTCGACAGGTCCGTTGCCTTTATTTTGAACTTGCTCTCGATGCATTTACCTCACCTTCAACCGACAATTCCCTGACCGGCCGCACTTCGATGCTACCCGCGCGCCCGATGTGGTTCAGAGCGGCTTGAACGACCGCTTTCTGCCGATTCGAGTGTCCGCACCGGGTCGTTCACGCACATCCGAACCGAGACGCCGGCGGGCGGCTCTACGGGCTAGAGCTGACGTTCATGCCTGGATGGCCACAGTATGCGATTGAGCTGCCGCTCGGCCGAATCGCATCAATGCCGGCGACCGGCCAACTCCGGTCATTCAAGCCCCGCTCGAACTAACACTTGAGAACCGGTTTCGAGATGCCCTTCAGCCGAGGGCGACGCCTTATTCGCCCGCTACCCGTGACCTCGTCCGCCCGCAGTAGAAGCAATTGCGAGGTGTCCGCTACCTCGCTGCAGCCAAGTAGACGGTCACCGAAGGCACGTGGGCTCCGAAAAGGACAATTCGGTGGTTTGCGCCTCGGAGGGCACGGAACTTAAGCCGGCGGCGCAGGTTCGAAGCGACAAACGTCGACGCCACTTACCGGAGGTTGGCCTTGAAGAACCTGCTCGCGTTACTTCGGCATATTGTTTATTGTGCTAGTCGCCGTCAGCGCCGGCTACATCTACAGTGGCGCCTACGACGTGGCGGCGGATAGCTCCGACAATCCTGCGGTCGCATGGCTGGTCAGTACGACCCGTCGCCACTCGCTGCGCGCGCGGCTGAGCGATATTCAGCCTCCAGCGAATTTCGACAGCCCAGAGCGCGTCCAGGCGGGCTTCGCCAAGTATCACGAGGACTGCGAGGTCTGTCACGGCTTTCCTGGTCACAGTCCCGGGCCGATCGGCGCGGGGCTCAACCCGGAGCCGCCGAAGCTGTGGGGAGAATCGGGGCGCGGCCCGCGCCCCGGGTCCGTCTACTGGATCGTCATGCATGGCATCAAGATGACGGGCATGCCGTCGTGGAAGCGCAAGTACAGCGACGCCGACGCATGGTCAGTGGTCGGGTTTGTGCGTACGCTCCCGAAACTCTCCTCCGATGAGTACCGGCGCAAGGCGCAGGAGCTGCCGACCAAGAAAGAAAACGCGAACGAGACGAGCGCGGCGAAATAGCCGAGAGGCATTCGTCAGTTCGTTTTAGTTCGACCGCTGCTGCCGAGCACGAACTGACACAGCTCTCAGCGATGTCCACACGAACGTCAGCTTCCAAGATCATCGGATGACCGCAACGGGTCGACGGCAGTCATTGGCTGGAGGTCGGCGACCCTTCGCGTCGCGGCGGTCAACTACCTGATACGCACGCACTTCTGGGTTAGGTTGCAGCCCCCGCAACCACGCTAGGCTTGAGCCTTCCGCCAACACCATGATTCGATCAGGCAACTCGACACGCTTTACGCCACACGAAGTCAGCGAGCTCCGGCAGGTTGGACTCGATCTGGCCCGTGTGAAGTGTCACACGACCTCGACGCAGAGCTGACCGGTGGGCTCAGACTCTTGCGTATGAGCGCTTCGACCTCTTGGAGCGGATCGCCGTGGAAATGGCGAAAGCCAAAGGTGTTAGATTGCCTCCTAAGCTCAGCGCCGCAAAGTAACTCGCCATTCCGGTCGGCTGATTTGCTAGAATCCGCACCGCAATGGAATCGAGGAGAAGACGTCATGGCACTGCCTGAGGGTATCGAAATCAACCCCAAGGTCATGCTTGGGAAGCCGGTGATCCGCGGCACGCGGATCCCGGTCGAGCTGATTTTGCGTAAGCTGGGCGAAGGCGCGACCGAGCAGGATTTGCTCGACGCCTATCCCAATCTAAAGCCCGACGACATTCGGGCTGCGATGACCTATGCGGCCGTGGTGCTCGCCCACGAAGAGATTGTGTAGTGCGTCGACGCGATTGCGATGTTGCGCTTTCTCGCCGACGAGAGCTGCGACTTCGCCGCTGTCCGCGCGCTGCGGACTGCGGGCTTCGACGTTCTCTCGGTTGCGGAGGCCTCGGCGGGCGCTGAAGATGAGCGGGTCATCGCCCTGGCGCTGGACGAAGGCCGAATTCTGCTCACTGAGGACAAGGATTTCGGGCAGCTCGTATTTGCGGCTGGACGCAAGACTCTGGGCGTCGTCTTGATTCGGTTTCCGACAAGCGCTCGGTCGGCCCTCGGGGCTCGGCTTCTGGAACTGGTGCGCAAGCACGCCGATCGGCTCACAGGCAGCTTCGTCGTCCTCCAGCCCGAGCGCATCCGCATTTCAGTACTCCCTTGATGCGCGGGCGGAGAGTCACGAGCGTAGCCATTTCGTAACTTTGCTGAGCTCTTTGCAACTGGTCTTAGGCTGCTCGTGGCTGCTCTTGGAACTTAGCGTGTGTCGCAAGAGCTTGATTTGAAATACGACGCTTGTTAAGACTGATTCTGAAAATCCTTGTGTCGGTGGTTCAATTCCGCCCTTGGCCACCAACAATCACAAGGGGTTAGCGCTGTTCGCTGTGACCCTGCCCCGGTTTCACGTACATCAGAATGTTGGTAACTTTCTGATGAACGGAGGGCACGATGGGAAAGAAGGAAGCGGTTCCGAATCGGCAGTACACGGAGGAGTTCAAGGCGGAGGCGGTCCGGCTGGCTTTGTCGACGGGCGGGAACGCGGCCGCGAAACGGTTGGGGATTCCGCAGTCGACCATGACCAACTGGGTGCGGCGCAGTCGTGATGGGGCGGCCGCGCCGATCGCGGGCGAAGCGGTGCCGGTCAAGCGTCCGGTCTCGGAGTTGGAAGCCGAGAATGCGCGGCTCCGGCGCGAGCTGGCCAGTGCCAAACTTGATCTGGAGATCGTAAAAAAAGCGGCGGCGTATTTCGCGAAGGAGTCGCGGTGAGATACGCCTGGATCGAGCGCCATCGCGACGACTACGCGGTCACCCGGATGTGCCGGCTGCTGGCGGTGTCGCGCACCGGCTATCTGCAATGGCGGCGGCGCCCGCCGAGCGACCGGGCGCAGGCCAATGCGCGGCTGGATGCGCAGGTGGCGGCGATGCACGCGGCGAGCAAAGGCAGCTACGGGCGTCCGCGCATCGTGCGCGGGCTGCGCGAGCAGGGACTGCGGGTGGGGCCGGAGCGGGTCCGCCGCAGCCTGCAACGGCAGGCGCTGCGACCGGTCTACAAGCGTCCCTACCGGGTGACGACGGACTCGGGTCATCGCCTGCCGGTGGCTCCCAATGTCCTCGCGCGCCGGTTCGACGGCTGGGATATCAATCGCGCCTGGGTCTGCGACATCACCTATCTCAGCACGGTCGAGGGCTGGCTGTATCTGGCGGTCGTGATGGATCTGGCCAGCCGCCGGATTGTCGGCTGGTCGATGAGCGAACGGCTCCACGCTGACCTGGTCTGCCAGGCGTTGCAAGCGGCCTATTGCCGCCGCAAACCGCCGCCAGGGCTGATCATCCATTCCGACCGCGGCAGCCAGTACGCGAGTGATCGTTACCGAAAGCTGATTGCCGATTTCAGGATGCTGCAGTCGATGAGTCGCAGGGCCAATTGCTGGGATACTCGCCGATGGAGAGCTTCTTCAAGACCCTGAAAGTCGAGCGCATCTATCAACTCCGATACGAAACCCGCGCCCAGGCTCGACTCGACATCGTTGACTGGATCGAAGGCTTCTACAATCATCGACGTCTACACTCGTCGATCGGGTATCGGACCCCGGCAAACGTCGAATCCAGCCTCATGGCTGCGTAGCCTGGTGTACGTCAAATCGAGGCAAGGTCAGAACGCTTGGTGCACTACGCGAAGCCGAAACTGCTGATCGTGGATGAACTCGGCTACCTGCCGCTGGAAGCGAACGCTGCGCATCTGTTCTTCCAACTCGTATCGCGTCGCTACGAGCGCGGTTCGATGCTGGTGACCAGCAATCGCGCGGTCAGCGAATGGGGCACCGTGTTCGGCGACAGCGTCGTGGCCACCGCGATCCTCGACCGGCTGCTGCATCACAGTCACGTCATTACGATCCGCGGCGACAGCTATCGGTTACGGGAGAAGCGGCGTTCAGGACTGGTGCCGCAGCGTTCGACGGACAAGGAGTTGGAGAAGTTGACCTAAACCAGGGGGTCAATTCCAAATGTCGCCCGGGGGTCAAAACCGGGTGTCGCTTGACAATTGGCGCAGCGAGCCGGCTAAAGGGTGGACGCAGCACGGAGCTGCGGCACACGAATGGCGCTCGCTTGCGCCTGTCACCATCGACACCGGGGCGCGCGTGGACGAACGCCCACAGGCAGCCCCCAATGCCGCAACTTCCTACTGCACGGCACAAGGCCGTTGGCGGTCGCGCCAGGGCTGCAGGCTTCCGCGTTGACGCAGAACTGCCGCAGCGCGACTTCGACTGAACCTCAGGCCCGCGAGGGCTCGCCGGCTTTCAGAGGCAGGACGGCATTCGGCGCCGATGGCTCGGCAAAGGGCGACGCGTAAGGAGCGTCAATGCGGCCGGACATGGCCAGCGTACTGCAACAAACCAAAATGGGCGCCGCCGTTATGGACGGCATGGGGCGCACTGTCGTCCGGGGCGACGGTCACCGTCCACCGGAAAATGAATCGCTGTATGTGCGAGTTTTTGTGTGCCCGGTCATGGGCGCCGCCGGTGCCCCTGCGTGAAGGTCGCTGACCGGCCAGGAGTCGCTCTACAGATGATCTGGTTGAACGTCAGGAACAAGACGGTAAGGAGCCGGTCACCGCCAATGGTCGACATGGCGCTATCGACCCCAAGCCGACATACGTTCCTCTCGAAAGCGGACGCTCAACGAATCAGGTCAACCGGCGACCGCGGCGAGTCGCGGAAATCCTGCGACCAACTCGCAACGAGTCATCACTGGATCACCTCGTCCGCTCGCCGCAGCAGCGACGGCGGGAGCGTCAGCCCCAGCGCCTTTGCTGTCTTCATGTTAATGACCAGCTCGAACTTCGTGGGCTGCTCGACCGGTAGGTCACCTGGCTTGGCCCCCTTGAGAATCTTGTCCACAAACGTGGCGGCGCGCCGCCAATTATCTGCGAGGTTCGACCGGTAGGCGATGAGGCCGCCGGCGTCCGCGAACTCTCTTTGTCCATACGTAGACGGTAGCCGATGCTTCTGTGCCAAGCTCGCAATCCGGCCCTGATTCGTGAATGCGAAGGCAGATTGCCGTTGGTTCGGCATCAGTTGGATATGCAACTAGCCTTCAGCCACCGCATTGCGCCGGAATTCTTCTCTATGTCGCGGAATAATTCGAGGGCGCGGCGCCGGCTTGTGTTCAGTAGGCCCACACTTGTTTGTTTGTTCCACCTGCAGAATCCGTGGCCGGCGCAAGCAGGTAGAGATGGTTGCCGCTCGCTGCTACACCTGGGGTGGCGGATGGCCCGAACGGCACCGTCGATACCGGCTGGCGCCACCCCGACCAATTGGCTCCGCCCGCGCTGAAGTTCACCGCGGCGTACAGTCCTGCGTCCGGGTCTGTTGTCGCGCCCATCCAGCGTGACGCGAGGTATACGCGGTCGCGGAACGTCGCCGCGGCGACATCCAAAGGCTGATCGGTGAGAGGCCGGCCCTCGGGGCGCGCGCCTGCTTCGACCTGGTCCCAAGGCGTCCACGACACGGTGTCCGTGGTCGAGGTCATAACAACGACCTTTGACTCGGGCGGCTTGCCCGTATCAAAAATTCCGAAGAGGAAGAGGCGTCCTTCCAAGGTGGCCGCCGCAACCGGAGATGCCGGTGCAAGACCGGTGACGGGCACATTCGTCCATGCTGTCCACGCCTGCAGGTCGGAGCTCGATATAAACCGAAGAGTGTTCGACACCTGATCGCGTGCGAAAACATGGAGTCGGTTGAGAAACTCCACGGTCGCGATGGGCAATGACGTCTTCAGACCGGCGGGAGGATGCGCGGCCGACGTCAACCATGACCCGCCAGCGCTCGTGTAGGCTAGCGGCCAAATCGAGCCGTTATCTAGCACGCAAAAGACGTGAAGCCGATCATCGAAGCTGATGGCGCTGAGCGGAAGCGGATTCACGTGGAAGAAATCGTTGCGGCCGAACTCGCCGAGCAGGTTGACCTGCCAGTCGGCGCCGTTAAACGTTCGCGCGTGGGTGACTCCGAAGCCTGGAGCTACGCCGAATGTGTGCAAAGCGCCGTTGTGAGCCGCGATTGCTACACTAGTCGTGGACTCCAACGCGCGTTTCTGCGAGTTCACGATCGCGGCCCAGCCGCACCAGTGCTGGACGAACCAAGTGACGCGATAGGCCGAATTCCCGCCGCACCCGGCCGCCGAGTCAGTACCCCCGTAGCCTTTGCTAATGACATTGATGGCTCCGCTGGGGTCGTCGTCAGCCCAGGTGTCGATGGCGAAACGTGCGCCCGTGAGTCTGTCAAAGGCCACTGGGCCATCACAGTTCGTGGTCAGCCAGTCCCAGAGCTTGGCGACAGCCTTCAGCGCCAGCGCGTATGCTCCATCCGCCGGAATGGCGGCCAGGGCCGAAGAAACCATGGACTCCCCGCCTGCGCTGCAGCCGCCGATGCCGATCAACTGCTCGGCTGTTCCGAGCATGCCAGCCTCCACAGTGTCAGATGATGCATTGCCGGCGTTAACCAGCTGGAATACGAAGTCGACCTTGACGCTTGGATCGTTGATCACTGTTGAGATGCCAACCTGGCCCGTCTGGTACGTGCCGTTGTTGAACGATCCGAGATGGGCAAAGTTGCTAGCGACAAGCGTCCCATCGACATGCACAGAATGACTCAGATAAAGCTCGTCCTCGTGCAGCGCTCGGGTCAACCCGATGATGAACTCAGTCACAACGAACTTGTAGAAGTCCATGAGCAACACCTCCCTCGCGCCAACGATCAAAAACCATTTCTCTTATACCAGAGTTGGATACCCGAGCGGAACATAGGCGACGACGAATCGCCCGCGTCGGCTGGCGAGGTCGAGCCAGCCTACTGTTCGCCAAGTATCTCGGCAACTGCCTCATCGACTCCGGCGAAACCAAATCGCCGTAAGCGTGTCAGGAAGAGCACATCGGCGTGGCCTAATAGCGCGTTAGCCTTATCCATTAGCCGGTTGAACGTTCGCCAACGCATCCAACGCATCCACTTCGGTTTCTGCACAAACTCAGTGTCCATCGCGCCCAAGCGCTCGTAGATCGCGTCCGCCCGGCGCTGGATACGATCAGCCGGAGCTAGTCGTTGTGAAACGTACCGCAGGCGCAGGCACCGCCTGCAGGCCCATCATCGCCCGTGAGTCGCCATCACCACCACCTCGGCTCGGCGATCGCACTGAGGGCAGCGCCAGTAGTGCCGATGTCCGCCGTAGTAGCAGGGGCGCACTCGATGCCAACATGTTGGACGACCTGCTCGATGTCGTCGTCTTCGCCAACTGCGTAGCGCAAGACCATTGCGCCGGGTTCGATTGTGTAGCCAACGCTGCCCATGGACTCGTCGCCGTTCGACCAATGCCAGCTACCGCTCGCCCCTAACAGACGATCTACGCCTGGCGGAAGCACTTTGGCCCGCTGGAGCCCGCCGACGAAGCGGCTCAAGGCCTTGACCTCGGAGAATGCGAAGCTCAAGAAGCTGCCGGCCAAGAGTGACCTCGAGATCGAGGTGATGAAGGAGATCAATCGAAAAAAAATGGTAAGCCCACAGGGACGACGCGAGCAGTGTGCCTACGCCTGTGGGCAAGGCATTGCGAAGAAGCGTGCCTGCGGGCTGATCGGCATGGCCCGCTCGACCTTGTCCTACCAGCCGCGGCAATCGGTGAAGGACGCTCCAGTGATCGCGGCCATGAAACGACTCTCATCGCAGTATCCGCGTTACGGTTATCGCCGACTCCGGATCTACGGCGGTCCATCACTTGATCACCTCGTCGACACAAGGAGGTCCGGCCATACTACGCCTTTGTGGCTTCACCGCGTCGACGCATGACCGGGGGAGGCCAGCCATTGCCGGTGCGGGTAGCGCTTTGGATGACGGTGCGCTACGTCTGGTTGTGGCCGAGTGCAGACGCCCTGTTCCGCGAGGTAGCGAAACCAACGTCCAGCGATCTCGCGCGCACTCGCGGCTGACGAGGCCATTCGTCGTCGGCTCCTGACTCGTGCATGAACAGCGGGCACGCGACACGCGTCCGGCTCCTGGCACGCCTTGCTGGCAATGAAGGTATAAGTCCAACGCGCCGCCGATGCGTGGAGCGTCGAGCGTTGGTCAGCCGAAATGCTTGCAGCGGAGGGACAAGGGCGCAGCTACAGGGAACTGGCGCGGGTTCCCGCACAATGTGTATGCTGTAAAGATCGCTTCCGAAGTTAACTGGTCAAAGGAATGAAGATGATCACATCCACGATGATAGATAGTCCTTCGCGCCGCAACGTCTTGCGTGTTCTGGCGGCGGCAGCGCTGGCTGGGTGCGCTACGCAACCGGCTTCCGGTGAGCCGGAGAGTCTGGTCGCGGATGCGCGAACAACGCTCAGCAATTTCATTCGTGATCCGGACCAGACGTGGATCCAGGACAACCTGAGTCGGGCGAGGGCGATCCTGATCGCACCGCAGGTCGTTAGGGCGGGATTCATTTTCGGTGGTTCGGGCGGGCGTGGCGTTCTGGTTGCGCGAGATGGCCGCGCCTGGGCGGGGCCTGCGTTTTACAATCTGGCGACCGCCAGCGTGGGCTTCCAGGCTGGAATCGACGTGTCGGAGGTCATCGTCGTCGTGATGACCGACAGGGGATTCAATTCGCTGTTGTCGACATCGTTCAAAATCGGCGGCGACGCAAGCATTGCCGCGGGTCCGGTGGGCGCCGGAGCGAGGTCCACGATCACGGCTGACCTGATTTCGTTTACGCGCGCGAAGGGCGTATATGGAGGTCTTAATCTCGATGGAACGGTTGTGAGTATCAATGTCCCATGGAACGACGCGTTTTTCGGTGGGAGCAATCTACTTCCGCCTGACATCTTGATCCGCAGGACGGTAACGACCCCGAAGGCTGCATCTTTGTTGGCCGATGTCGCAAAGGCGACGAAATGAGTCGTCTTTCTAATCAGGGCCAGCGTTTCCTCGCAGCGGCAATAGTTCGATCGACTGCCGGCGTTTGTTTGCGTTGGCGAGCTAATCTCGAAGATCGCAATGGCGCTCGGCCTCGCGATCACTGCTCCAGGGGAGAAAGAGGTGACAGACTTGCCGCAACGGCGAATGTCCGCTGCTGGCCGAGGCCGTGTAAAAACGCGAAAGTTGTCTATATTGAAGAGAGCGATTTCTTCGAGGCGGCAACATGAAGCGATTTGTCGAAGGCGACGACCGAAGCCAGGTGACGTTGCTGCCGGAGTGCTTGGACGACTATGTGGACCAAGACAATCCGGTGCGCGTGGTGGAGGCGTTTGTCGAGCAACTCGATCTGCGCCAGATGGGCTTCGACGGAGTAGCACCGGCGGCCACGGGGCGCCCGGCCTACCACCCGGCGATGCTGCTGAAGCTCTACATCTACGGCTACCTGAACCGCGTCCAGTCCAGCCGTCGCCTGGAGCGCGAGGCGCAGCGCAATGTTGAGGTGATGTGGCTAACCGGTCGGCGGATGCCGGACTTCAAGACCATTGCCAACTTCCGCAAGGACAACGGGCGGGCGATCCGCAACGTGTGCCGGCAGTTTATCGTGCTGTGTCGCCAGCTCAATCTGTTCACCGATGCGGTCGTTGCCATTGACGGCAGCAAGTTCAAGGCGGTGAACAACCGCGACAAGAACTTTACCCCGGCCAAGATGGAGCGGCAGCAGGCGCAGATCGAAGAAAGCATCGCGCGCTACCTGACTGAGATGGACACCGCCGACCGGGCCGAGCCTGAAGTGGCCGAACTGAAGAGGGGCCGGCTGCAAGCCAAGATCGCGGCGCTGAGGGAGCGAATGCTGCAACTCAAGCGACTCGAGGCGCAAATGCTGGCCAGCCCCGATCAACAGCTGTCGTTGACGGATCCCGATGCCCGCTCGATGAAGAATCGGGGCGGTGGCATCGTCGGCTACAACGTACAGACTGCGGTCGACGCGAAGCACCACCTGATCGTGGCGCATGAAGTCGTCACCGTCGGCATTGATCGCGAACAGTTGACGCCAATGGCCGAACAGGCGCGCGCCGCCACGGGCATTGCCGAGCTGACCGTGGTGGCCGATCGCGGTTACTTCAAGGGCGAGCAAATCCTACAATGCGACGAGGCCGGAATCACACCACTGGTGCCCAAGTCGATGACCTCAAGCAGCAAGGCTGACGGTCGCTTCGACAAGCAGGACTTTATTTACATCGCCGCCGACGATGAGTACCGATGCCCCGCAGGGCAACGGGCGATCTGGCGCATGACGACGGTCGAGAAGGGCCAGACGTTACACCGGTATTGGTCTTCGGCTTGCCCCAGGTGTCCGCTCAAGGCGCGCTGCACGCCGAGCCCGTATCGCCGCATCACCCGCTGGGAACACGAGGCGGTACTCGAGGCCATGCAACTGCGACTGGATCGTCAGCCCGAAATGATGCGAGTGCGCCGGCAGACGGTCGAGCATCCGTTCGGAACGATCAAGTCCTGGATGGGGTGGACCCACTTCCTGACCAAGACGTTGGCACGCGTGCGCACGGAGATGAGTCTGCACGTCCTGGCCTATAACCTGAAGCGCGTGATGCGCATCTTGGGCATCGGCGAAATGCTGGCCGCAATCCGAGCATAGAGGGCGAGAGCCCTTCTTGGCGCTCCAATCCAGCCCCTTTCCGCCCTCCACACCACCAACGCGGCGCGTCGGCCGCGACTGCGCTCCTGCATCGCCTACTGCTTCACCAGCGCTCTTGGCTTGCGCTGCTAACCATTCACCCTGCGAGCCACTTGCGGTTTTTACACGGCCTCGGCCGGTCGCCGGCATTGATGCGATTCG
The DNA here is from genome assembly GCA_963734055.1 of uncultured beta proteobacterium. Lineage (GTDB taxonomy): Bacteria > Pseudomonadota > Gammaproteobacteria > Burkholderiales > Casimicrobiaceae > CAIWHR01. The sequence continues at coordinate 224,351 of CAVTFQ010000005.1, read as the reverse complement.
ACTGAGCGGCCGCTGATCAGCGCACGTCGGTCACCCATGCGCGAACGGCCGGGGCCGCTCGCAGTACCGCCGTTCGGGGCGGCAGGGCGGTTGACCGTGCCCGACCCACAAGCGTTATTCGTGCTTCTTGAAGCAGCCGTTCGATGCCGTGGTTCAGATGATCGTCCGTTGCCACGCCCACCGTCGCACAGGGTCGGCGCGGCCTATCGAATCATCCCGTTCTCCGATATTACAAGCAACGTCGGTCCTGCTCCTGGCGGCAGCCAGAACGGCGCCGTTCCCTTAATGAACGACCGGGGCTAATTCTTCGTGCATCCCTGATTGTTCCTGCCCTTGACGCAGGTAGTGCCATTCGCGGTCTTGGCCACGCCTACGCCATTCTTACTCTTTACTTCGCCGCCTTCGGTTGTTTTCGTGGTGGTCACCCCGTTGCGATCCGTTTGCGAGACGGCGGCGTTGCCGTTTCTGCCGTGCACGGTCGTCGCTGTTCCGCCGGAGTTCCTTTCTGCCGATTTCACCGTGCCGGTGTTCTTGTTCACGACGACAGCCTTGTCGCCGTTGCTGCAAACTGTCTTGCCGTTCGAATTGGTAACGCAATCGGCCGCCAATGCATCCGAAGCAAACAACATGCACGCCATCATAAAAACTGCTTTCATTCGTGTCTCCTGAATGGTGAACCATCGCCGCCTGAGAAGCGGGCCGATTGTCGCGCGTGTAATCGAAAATGCTAGCCACGACCCAGGCAGCGCGTCAGTGCCCAATTTGCCCACTTTTCCTATGCTACGATACGCCTTAAAGTTCAACGGCGTTTCGCTCGACGCGCTCAAACACCAGAATTCTGAATCTGTGGCGATGACGTTTGACCTAGAAGAACGAATTGAACCCGGTTTCGCGTCGGGTTTCGATGCAAGAGCAAGCGGTGGTCGCCAATGTCCGCTATACGAACAAACGTCACATGGCCGGTCCTGGCCGGGTGCCGCCGGACGTTCGACGACCTCATTCGGCGGAAGACGACCCATTGCGGCTGTCCTGCGATAGAAGAAGCGGACGCTCGTGGACCTCGCTGAGGGTCAACGAGCAGGACCGCGCCCGCTTGCTCGGATGGCGCTACTGATCTCTCCTCACGCCCCCGATCTGTCCGCTGTCTTGACAGCCCGACTTGCTGCTCGTGCCTGATACGCGCGCCACCATCCCGACCGGAGTGACGAGCATGTTGCTCGTGTTGAATGGACCCATGTCTCCATTGATGCAGGAAAAGGTGCCGGAGACCGAGCCGAACTGACCGTTCTGCGTATAGGTTCCGGAGTAGGTGCAGCCGAGCCCAGCAAACGTCAGGGTGATGGCACTGCCAGTTTGAGCGACGGTCATCACATCGGTGGCGTCCAATGGGCCATTGCTGCCGGATTGGAACAGCCGGTCGCAACCAGGTGAAGGCCGACCGTGTACGAACCGGTGTAGTCGTCGCTCCCGATGGGCTGCCGGGTAAGGTTCTTGGTGACGTTGACGCCGCCGACGGAGTACGTGAGCGTTCCGGGCGCCCCCGATGGCTTTTGCCAGGTCATCGTGCCGACCTTGGTCGCTCCGAAGTTCATCGGATTGTATGGAACCGTCCCGAAGTACGGTCCGTGGGTCGCGTAAAGGTCGCCGGTAAAGGTAAGCAGGCCGCCGGGCTTCGAGCCATCCATCGTCGCGACATACCACGTGGGATTGCCCGGAACGTCGTAGACGAACATCGTGGCAAAGATCGTCTTTCCGCGTTGCACGAGCTGGATGCCCCATCCGTCTTCGCTTGAATTCCACCACAAGTCGCTCTGATCGTTCGAAAAGGAAGTGGCCCATGTCGGGCGTACGAGGCTCAACGCGACAAGCAACGATACGTGCAGCGTAAAGCGAACGAACTTCGTCATCCTGTCCTCCCCGCAATCCTAGGCTCAAGCCTAGGTTGCCCTATCACGCTCCGGCGTTTCGCGAGCGGTTAGCCGCCAACTGCAGGCAGCGTCGAAATTAGGGACGAAAAGGCTATACCTGTGGAACCGGAATGTCCACGGCAGGGATAGATCGTACGCGCGAATCCAATTCCGGCGACGCGCCGGAATTCGGCGAGGTGCAGACGAAGGTCCGAATCTGTAGACTAGTCCACGGCGAAGCTCGAATGGCCGCCACTCCGAACGACGAACAACGAGGAGCCCGTGATGATGTTCAGCCGAATCCTGGCGGCATTCGCCGCCGCTGCACTTCTTTCGAGTCCCGCCGCCTTTGCCCAGGAATCCAGCTATACCTACGGCACAGTCTGGGAGTTCTCCTACATTCAGACCGAGCCGGGCCAGTTCGAAAGATACCTGGACTGGCTGTCCGGTGACTGGAGGAAGATCATGGAATTCCAGAAGAAGGAGGGCGTGCTGGTTTCCTATCACATCCTCCAGGTCAACAATACGCGTAACGGCGAACCCGACCTGGTTCTCGCGGCGGAATACAAGGATTATGTGCCGACCGCACAGCGGGTCGAACTGCAGAAAAAGGTCGAAGCGATGCTGCGGTCCGACACGCACAAGGAGGACGCGGCGTCGGGCGAACGCAAATCGCTGCGTAAACTCGAGGGAAGCATGGAACTGCAGGAACTCAAGTTGAAGTAAACGGCCGATCCCTTCAGTCGAATTGGGAATTACGCAGTATTCCGGATCGACTCGTGGGTGCGCGGTGTGGCGTCGAGCGCCGAAGGGATCCCTCTGGTCCGATCCGATGTTCTCCGGCACCGCTGAGCGACTGCTTTCCGTGTCGCAGGTGTATGGTCCGCAGTTGGCCGGTCGCCGGCATTGATGCGATTCGGCCGAGCGGCAGCTCAATCGCGTACTGCGGCCACAGGCGTGAACGTCAGCTCTAGCCCGTAGAGCCGCCGGCCGGCGTCTCTGTTCGGATGGGCGTGAACGACCCCAAGCGGTCCGCCGATCTTCCCGATTGCCGACGTTCGATGGTGCAGAGGCGGACGTTCAACTCCATGGTTCATCGGAGTGCGATTACCGCGCGTGATTGACTCCCGCTCGTGGGTCCGACCTGCGGCGGCGCGATACGCATCATCGATACCGACGCATCCACGGTGCGCTACATCCTCGCCCACAGCGGTGAGCCGACAGCACCATCCCGGATTCGGTGCTCCCGCCCATCCCGGCCTACGAGTTCGACTAGCGCCTCTCCTGGTAGCCCCGACTGTCGGGCGCTCCTCCACGCGCGACGCCGGGCAGGGCTGGTACCGGCCCCCGCCCGCCCGCCACCTGCTACACTCCGGGCGTCGACACATGAGCGCTGATGTAGCTATGGATTCGTGACGACTTGTACGCAGCGCACTGAGTGACAGCTCGCATTTTGGCGCATAGGTGCGATCAAAGCCCCCGCGCGGTTCTAAGTTACGTCAGTTGCACCAAGGGGAAATGACGTGGACGCAAAGTGCAGGTTCGCGGCGATGAGTTGCCTTGCCGCGGCACTCCTCCTCAGTGAATCCCTCCGGGCAGCTGACACAATTCTCGTTCCGGCGGACAAGGCAACAATACAAGCAGCGATCGACGCTGCAACAAACGGCGACACAGTTCTGGTCGCCCCCGGCACGTATCCTGAGCACCTCAATTTTCGTGGGAAAACGATCTCGCTCATCAGCGAGCAGGGGTCGGTGTTGACTACGATTGACGGCGGGGGATTTGGCAGCGTGATCACCATGCAATCGGGAGAAGGTCCCGGAACACTCGTGCAAGGGTTTACCATTGCGAGAGGTGGCGCCACTTTCGGTGCCGGCGCTTGGCTCGTAGGTACGGCACCGACGTTTCGAAAGAACATCTTCCTCGACAATACGCAATTCCCCGGCGGATTTGGCGCGGCAATTGCGGGGTTCAACGGGTCGCCAATAATTGAGGAGAACGAGTTCGTTGGAAATTCATGTGTTCCCACGTTCGACTCCGGTGTCATGAGTTTCGTGAATGGCTCGTCGCCTCGAATTTTCAACAATTTGATTCACGACAATCCGTGCCGCGCGATCAATCTGTTCATACCATCCGGCGTTGCAGCGAGCGTCTTCAACAATACGATCGTTAGAAATCAAGCCGGAATCTACGTCGATCATGGAGTCAGCAATTCAGAGCATGCCTACTTGAACAATGTGATTGCTCAAAATGACATTGGACTCGAAGTGGCAAATGAGACCACACCTTTCGATGCCGTTTGGAGAAACAATCTCGTATTTGCCAACACCGTGAACTTCTCGGGAACGAGTGATTCAACGGGGGCAAATGGAAACGTGAGCGCAGATCCGCGCTTCGTGAACGCTGCAAGTGGAAACTTTCACCTCGGGCGCGGGTCGGCGGCGATCGACGCTGGTACCTCGGTGGGCCTGTCGTTGCCGCCGACGGATTTCGATGGAGCAGAAAGGAATCAGGACGGAGACGGGGATGGCGTAGCGAAGATAGACATCGGGGCATTCGAGGCGGCCCCTCCCGCAATTCAGGCCTCGATCCCTGTTCCCGTCGACTCGCGTCTGTGGCTCATGATTGCGGCGCTCGCCATTATGGCTATGGCGAGACAGAGGCTGTCCTAGCCTCTCCCAGGACCGTATGGTCGCCGCACAAGGGCGATATGTACACGCGCAACGCGCTGCATCCGAAGGCCATCGCGCGTAGCGTGGGCGTGGATCTTCATTCTGTAATCTGACCAGCGACTAAACCCTGCGAGCGGATAAGCTCATGGAAAACGAAGAGATCGCGGTCCGCATCACCGAGACCGGGCGCACGATGGACGTCGTCGTGTTGAGCAAGCGCGCCGAGCGGATCGAGGTTGTGCTCGGCGAGGGCGTGCAGAGCGTGCACTGCGAGCTGACGCCGACGCGCAACCGGCTTGCGTACGCGGGGAACGCGATGGGTCGCGCCGATCGCCTCGTCAATGTAATGGCCGCTTACCGGAAGATTCCACGGCAACACTGACCGGCAGCTGTTGGCCGAACGCGCCCATTGACCAACCGCGACTGAACGGCCGGTCTCTCGACGTTGCGGCCATACTTGGCGTCCACGTGACCGGCAGCAGGGGGTCGACGCAGGTCGACTGTCTGCGATCAGGCTGCACGCACGCGTGAGCAGGCGTTCGGGGAGGCGGATCAAGCGGACCTGGACCGGATTTCGCGGCCGCTCGGTCACATCCAGGGGTCGGCAGATAGCAAGACAATTGCACCATCATATCTATATAGGTATAATCTGCCATGGCGGCGAAGCCTCCTGCTGAGTTGAAGCCGCTTGCATGGGTCGGCAGCGCAAAGAAGGATTTGCTGGCGTTGCCAGAGGAAGTGATCGATACCTTCGGGTACGCTCTTTATGTCGCGCAGACGGGCAAGAAGCACGAAAAGGCCAAGGCGCTACACGGCTTTGGATCTGCGGGCATCCTGGAGATTGTCGAAGACCGGCGAGGGAATGCGTACCGCGCTGTTTATACCGTGCGCTTCGCTGCGGCAGTGTTTGTATTGCATGTGTTTCAGAAGAAGGCCAAGCGCGGAATCGCCACTCCGAAGCAGGACATGGAATTGATCAGGGAGCGGTTGAAAGTGGCGGAGCAGATGGCGAAGGAGCTAGCAAGATGAGCAATCCCAAAGTGAAGGGTGTGGAAGTGGAGATGGGCACCGGTAACGTCTACGCCGATCTCGGATTTGCTGACGCCGACGAGATGCTGATCAAGGCCCAGCTCGTGAGCAAGATTGCCGAGATCATCAAACGCAAAGGCCTTACCCAGACCCAGGCCGCGCAATTGCTGGGGATGCCTCAGCCCAAGCTTTCCAACCTGCTGAGCGGTCGGTTCCGCGGTGTTTCCGAGCGCCGCTTGATGGACTGTCTGGTCAAGCTTGGGCGCGATGTACAGATCGTCGTCAAATCGACGCCACGGTCGCGGAAGGACGGTCGGCTGTCGATCGTCTTCGCCTGAGCGACTTCCCGCGCGTCAAACGATTGGTACCGTAGCTACGTCGTAACTCTTCTTGGCTTCGTTGGACTCGTTCCAGCCTTCGTACCGCTGCTCTCGAAACTTGGCGTGTGTTGCAAGAGTTTGATTGAAAATAAGAACCTGTTTGTATGGGCGGGCTGAAAATCCTTGTGTCGGTGGTTCAATTCCGCCCTTGGCCACCCATTCAGAAGCGGTTTTATCTAACCGCTATCTAACCGCAGGACGCCGCCGGTTAGACCCGTGCCCCCAACCCCGCCGCGAAACCGCGGTGTCGGGTTCGTGAGGTCTATAAGCTGTCTTAACCGCGATTTGATCGTGCAGACAGTGTTAGATGGCCTCTCACCTTGAAGGGCCTAGTCTGTTGAAAAGTAAGCGTCATGCCGAGGCCGTCTTGCTGACGGCTGGATGAGTTGGCAGAGTGGTGTCCGCCAGATTTTGGTGGGGACCATTGTGGCGACGACGACGTGGCGACGACGACGGGTGCGCGAGGGCCGACGCGGAAGGGGTGTCCGAATCACCCGATCGAATTCAAGCGTGGACTGGCCGCGGCGGCCTGTGATCCGGAGGTATCGGTCGCGAAGCTGGCGCTCGAGCACGGGGTTAACGCCAACCTGCTGTTCAAGTGGCGGCGGCAGTACCGGAGAGGCGCGTTCGGGGCGCCGGATCCAACGCATATGCCGATGCGGGCGATTGTCCCGCTGGCCGACGTACCGCCCGGCGCCGAAGGCAGCGTGACGCTGCTGCCGGTCCAGGTTCCGGAGACGGATGAAGTACCGGTCACGCCGCCGTGTCTCGAAGTGGTGTTCGCCTGCGCCACGGTGCGGATCACCGGGTCTCCCGAGGCGACCACGCTGCGGACGGTGCTCGACGCCCTGGCACGACGCTCGTGATCGGCATGCCGCTCGGCACCCGGGTGTGGATCGCCGCCGGGGTGACGGACCTGCGCAAGGGGATGGACGGATTGGCCGCGCTGGTGGAGACGGCGTTGGGCGAGCGGCCGTTCTCGGGCGATGTGTTTGCCTTCCGCGGCAAGCGCGGCGATCTGGTGAAGCTTCTGTGGTGGAGCGGTGACGGCATGAACCTGTACGCGAAGCGACTGGAGCATGGCCGCTTCGTGTGGCCGCAGGCCACGAGCGGCGTCGTGCATCTGTCCAACGCGCAACTGTCGATGCTGCTCGAAGGCATCGACTGGCGTCGACCGGTGAGGACGTGGCGGCCGGAACGTGCGGCGTGAACAACATGCAACACTTGTCTCGTGATGAGGCAGGTTCACGTCGTGTACCTCGCATCATCGTTGTTCATGTCCTATAGTGAGCAGCGTGATGCACACGCCCACACCGCTGCCCAACGATGTCGAAGTGCTCAAGCAGCTGGTGGCCGATCGCGACGGACTGATCGCGAAGCTCCTCGCCGAGATCGCGCGGCTCAAGCGTTGGCAGTTCGGCCGCTCCTCGGAGCGGCTCGACGCGGCGCTGGCGCAATTGCAGCTCGCCCTCGGGGATCTACCGGCGGCACCGCCGCCGGCGGAGCCACCGCAGGAAGCCTTGCCGGCCGAGGAGTCGACGCAAGCTCCGGTGCGGAACCGCGTGCTGCCGTTCCGCCGCGCGCCGCGCGCGTTTCCGGCGCACCTGCCGCGTGAGACCGTGGTGCACGCGCCGGTGAGCTGCGAGTGTCCCGACTGCGGCGGCGCGATGCGCCCGCTGGGCGAGGATGTTTCGGAGATGCTGGACCTGGTGCCAGGCTACTTCAAAGTCATTCGGCATGTGCGGCCGAAGCTCTCCTGCGGCCGCTGTGCCCGGGTGATCCAGGAGCCGGCGCCGTCGCGGCCGATCGATCGCGGGATGGCGGCGCCCGGCCTGCTGGCTCAAATCATCGTGGCCAAGTATGCCGATCATTGCCCGTTGTATCGGCAGCAGGGGATCTATCGACGCTCCGGCGTCGACCTCGACCGGGCGACGCTGGCCGCATGGGTCGGCCACGCGGCCCAGTTGCTCGAACCGCTGGTCGAGGCGATCGGTACCTATGTACGCGCGGCGGAGAAGGTGCACGCCGACGACACCCCGGTCCCAGTGCTCGACCCCGGACGTGGCAAGACCAAGACCGGGCGATTATGGACGTACGTGCGCGATGATCGGCCGGCGGCCAGTCGTGATCCCCCGGCGGTGTGGTACCGCTACTCGCCGGACCGCAGGAGCGAGCATCCGCACGCGCACCTACGCCACTTCCGCGGCATCCTGCAGGCCGACGCCTACAGTGGCTTCGCCCGGCTCTACGACGCTGGGGGGATCGTGGAGGCGGCGTGCTGGGCGCACGCGCGACGCAAGTTTTACGACCTCTACGTGGTGGAGCGCTCGCCGATCGCCACCGAGGCGTTGCAGCGCATCGGTGCGCTGTACGCAATCGAGCGCGACCTCCGGGGCCATCTCCCCGCGCTGCGGGTCCGTATCCGCCAGGAGCGCGCCGGGCCGCTGCTCGACGCCTTCCACGCCTGGCTCACGGCCACCCTGCAGACGGTGTCGGCAAAGTCGGAGCTGGCCGGGGCGATCAAGTACGCGCTGGTACGCTGGCCCGCGCTCACCCGCTATCGTGACGACGGTCGCATCGAGATCGACAACAACAGCGCCGAGCGCTCGATCCGGCCGGTGGTCCTCGGGCGGCGCAACTATCTGTTTGCCGGCTCGGACGCGGGTGGCGAGCGCGCGGCCTGCATCTACAGCCTGATCGGCACGGCGCTACTCAACGACCGCGATCCGTACCTGTACCTGCGCCATGTGCTCGAGCGGATTGCCGACCATCCGATCCACCGTGTCCGCGAGTTGCTCCCCTGGCGGGTGACGCTGGAGATCCCCGCCCAGCACTGCGCTTGACGATGGCCGTCGCGCGCAAGGCGCCACTGCGCGCCACCAAGACCGCCGCTCCGATCTACCAGCTGCGCATCGAGCTGCTCGATGTCAGCCCGACGATCTGGCGGCGCGTCCTGGTACCGGGGTCGATCAAGCTGCACAAGCTCCACGCCGTGCTGCTCTGGACGATGGGCTGGGCTGGGGGACACCTGCACGAGTTCGTGATCGGCCACGACCACTACGGCGAGCCCGATCCGGACTTCGACACGCCGCCGCGGGTGCAACGCGACGATCGGTTCACGCTCGCCGTCGCCCTGGGCGCGCGCAAGTCATTCATCTACCTCTACGACTTCGGCGACGGCTGGGAGCATCGGGTCAGCGTTGAGAAGACTCTGCCGGCCGATCCTGCGCTGCAGTTGCCGCAATGCCTGGACGGAGCTAATGCCTGCCCGCCCGAGGACGTGGGCGGACCACCCGGATACGAAGACTTCCTCGCGGCGATCCGGGACCCCGCCCACGAAGAGCACGACGCCATGCTCGAGTGGTGCGGCGGCGCCTTCGATCCCGCGGCCTTCGACCCTGCCGCAGTCAACGAGAGCCTACGGCGCTTTAAGGTCTGAGCGGGTAAGTCTCAGCGTTAACCGAACACTTGAGTCTCAGCGTTAGTCGAACACCCCGATCTTGCAAAGAGAGTATTGAGCCGCCGAAAAACGATCGAGGCGTCATGATTTCCCTCTACAAAACCCGTTTGTACTATTTTTGTGTTGCTGCTCACGGTATGCAGCAAACGATTCGACAATGACACACCAATGTCAAAAAAGTGTTCGATTAACGCTGAGACTTACCCTCTGAGCGTCAAGACGGCCTCGGGCTGACGCTTACGTTGAAAAACTCGTTTGCAGTGCCGGAGTTGAGCGTCCTCGAAAAAGTCGACCCTCTAGAACGCTCTCAGAGCCACGCAAATCGATCAGGTGATGGTTTGATACCCCCAAAATCGTCGCCGGAAAGACGCGTACGTTTTTCAACAGAATAGGCCATCAGTTATCGTTGACGGGAGCCGCCTGGCTGACCACTTCCATAGGCGGGAAGGAGCCATTCGCTACGGTCAGGGGAAATGGAGCGATCGACCCCTTGCTGCCGCCCAAGGCATCGGAATCGAGGCATGGAAGCGGTCGTTGGCGCTTCAGCGCGATGGTTCATTGCGGTGGCTATACTGCGGCGTTGTGGACCTACCCCGATTCCACGCACCGGCAAGCCCCTGTCACCAGGGCTAGGAGTATATTGAGCAAGCAGAGGGGCGACCGGCGATGCGGCTGCGACGAAGAAGAAACTGCACCTTCCGGATCCGGGACGAATACGTTCTGGACTTCGAGCGCTTCTTCCGCGGCGAGATGTCACTGCGCACCGAGTTGCGCTGCGAGTTGCTGTGCCCGCTCACCGGCGAGGCAATCGCCTTTGATGCCGACGACGTTCCGCTCTTGGCTCGCGTCAGTGTGCACGCCTGGACGGCGCTCGAGGAGATCGCCGCCGGAGACGCGTCGATCCGTCCCAGGCTGCTCGAACTCGCGCGCCGGGGTGTCCTGATGTCCGACCCCCCGAGCGAGGGCTGGCCTCGGCTCGCCGAGCAGGAGGCCGGGATGGATGCGGCCTGGTGGGACGACCTGGCAGGGGTCTTTCACGCGCACACTCGTTGGCGCGGCATCGATTCGACGGTACAGCGGCCCGGCGACGAACAGGGCGGCGAGTCGCTAACAGCAATGATCAGGAAGCGGGGAATGCCGCCGACGCATTTCCCACACCGCTCGCGCGGGCCGGATCGCATCGTGCTCGACATGCCGGACCTGCGCGACGACTGGCTGGCCAGGCTGCGCCTGCGTTGCACCACGCGTGCATTCCGCACCGACGTTGCGCTTCCGCGGAGGTCGCTGGAGTACGCGCTCCACGCGGTGTTTGGGGTCCAGGGAATCCGGCGGATCACGGACGAGATCTCCGCGATCAGACGCACTAGTCCTTCGGCGGGGGCGATGCATCCGCTTGATGCCTTCGTCTTGGTTCTCAATGTCGAGTCTGTGTGTCCGGGGCTGTACCACTACGAAGCCGACTCGCATGGCCTTGTGTTGCTGGAGGCGCTGGACGCTGCGCAGGCGCGCGAATTGGCGCGGTTGTTCTTGGCCAACCAAGCATATTTCGCGGATGCCCATGCCTTGCTGATCCAAGTCGCGCGGTTCGACCGCAACTTCTGGAAGTACCCGGGGCACAAGAAGGCTTACAAGGCCGTGCTGCTCGATGCAGGCCATCTGAGCCAGACCCTGTACATCGTGGCCACGCACCTTGGCCTGGGCGCCTTCTTCACGTCGGCGATCAACGACGGCGATATCGCCGACCGCCTTGGCTTGGATCCGCTGCGCGAGGCCGCGGTGGGCATCAACGGATTGGGAATACCGGACGCGGACGACGACCGGCTTCAGTTCAAGACCGAAGACTTCGTCGTCGATCGCCGGTCCTAGCGGCCGATCGGTCTCTTCGCCCTCTTTCTGATCGCTAAGGATAGTTCACATGGAACAGACCACGATCCGAGACCTGCTGTATCGAATCGCCACCGACGCAAAATACCGTGACCAGTTGATCGCCGATCCCGTTGGCGTTCTCGGCGCCGCTGGCATCAAGGTCGATCCGGCATCGATTCCGCCTGGCGGCATCAACCTACCATCGAACGAAGAGATCTTGCGCAACCTCGACGCGTGGTCGACGCAGATCTGGAACTTTGACAACGAGGGCGGCCACATGCCGAAGATCTGGATCGGCCTTTCCCAAGGGGCTTAGCTGCGGCGGCGCGACCGTGCCCGACTGCCCGCCGGTCCGGCGCGCTGCGCGGCGTGAACGCCCCCAACTCCCTGGAGTCCAACCGTGTCAGGACTTCCCTCTGGAACCCTCACGTTCCTGTTCACCGACGTCAAGGGATCGACCGCGCTGATCCAGGATGAGGGGCGCGACGGCCAGCACGAGCTGATTCGGACGCAGGAGCTGGTGCGCGAGGTGCTCGTTCGTCGAGGCGGTCAAGAGGTGCATTGCGCGGGCGATGGATTCTTCGTCGTCTTCTTAAGCGCGCTCGACGCTGTAGACGCAGCCAGGCAGATCCAGGCTGAACTGGACGACAAGCCGATCCAGGTCAGGATTGGCATGCACACGGGCCATGCCGAGCGGTGGAGTGGCGAGTACATAGGGATAGACGTGCATCGCGCGGCACGCATTGCGGCTGCGGCCCATGGCGGACAGATCCTGATATCAAGGAGCACGCGCGAGCTGGTTAGCTGCGATGTCACTGACCTCGGCCTGCACCAGCTCAAGGACATCGTCGAACCGATCCATCTGTACCAGGTCGGATCCAAGCCCTTCGCGCCCGTCGCCAGCCTGGGACGGTCCAACCTGCCGACGACCTCCACGACCTTTGTCGGCCGAGTCCGGGAGCTGGCCGCGCTCAATCGGATTTTGGACACCGATGGGGCTCGCTTGGTGACCTTGACCGGCCCCGGCGGTATCGGCAAGACCCGACTCGCCATGGAGTTGGCGCGGCGCCGGGCAGCGCGTTATCCGGAAGGTCTGTGGTGGATCGATCTTGTGGCGATCGGCGAGTCGCAACTCGTGCCCGAGGCGATCTCCAAAGTGATCGGGGCACATGGCGAACTGGTGCAGTTCATCGGCCAGCGGCGATGTGCGCTCGTGCTCGACAACTTCGAGCATCTGCAGGGCGCTGCCGGCTTCGTCGGCGACTTGGTCCGGCGATGCAGCAACCTCGTCATCATCGTGACGAGCCGCTCGCCGCTGCGCGTGACCTCGGAATGGCGCTTTGCAGTCGAGCCTCTTGCCGAGTCCGAGGCGATCGCGCTGTTCTGCGCCCGAGCGCGGGCGGCGGGCGTTGTCATACACAAGACGAAACCGGTCGTCGCCGTCTGCAGGCGCGTCGAACATGTGCCGCTGGCGCTCGAACTCGCGGCTGCGAAGACAGTGGTGCTCGGTCCTTCGGACCTGCTTTCGCGGCTCGAGGGCCGCCTGTACTTCCTGAGCGCCTCAGTCGACGACGTGCCGGATCGACACCGCACGCTGCGCGCGACCGTCCACTGGAGCTACGAATTGCTCGACCCGGCCGAGCGCGTGGCATTCTGTCAGCTGGCGGTATTTGCCGGCGGATGGACCCACGGGACGGCCCAGGCGGTCTTCGGCGTCAATCTGGACACCATCGAGAGCCTGGTCAGGAAGAGCTTCGTCCGGGCGGCGCACACCCGCTTCGGCATGCTTGAGGTGATTCGGGAATTTGGCCTCGAACAACTCGAGGCCGACGTCGAGCGGGCCTCGCAAGCCCGGCGCCAGCATCGCGACCACTTCTTGGCCCTGGTGGAGAAGCAGCACATCGCCCAAGCGGCCTCGTCCGCGAACTGGGGCCTGTCGTTTCAGGAGATCGAGACTGAGCACCAGAACATCCACGCAGCGTTGCTATACACCTCGCAGTCGTTGGATGGGCATGCGGCGGGGCTGCGCTTCTGTGCGGCGCTCAGGTTGTACTGGATAAGTCGCTCGCATCGCCAGGAAGGGCTCCAGGCCTGTCTGCTTGCGCTGGCCGGTCGGCGCCCGGGCTCGGACCCAGCTGCGATCGCGAGCACACTGTGGGCAGCCGCCGCACTGTCAACCTACGTCGGCAACCTCGATCAGGCGGCTTCGTTCTACGAGGAAGCGCTGGCGCTCTTCAGGGAACGGGGGATGCCGGCGGCCGAGGCGATGGTGGTTTCGGACATCGGCCACTTGTCGTACGTCCTTGGCGACTTTGATGGCGCCCAACGTCAGTTTTCGCGGCTGATATCCCTCGCTTCGGACGCGCGCGACGCCAAGCTGACGGCGAATGCACATTACGGCATCGCCCGGGTTGCGTTGGCCAGGCGCCAGACCGCGGTCGCGCGCGAACACCTCGAACTCGCGCTCGCCGGCTACGCGCGGGTCGGACACCGGCCGAACCTGGCCCTAGCGACGCTGTACCGGGGCGTGCTTGCGATGATCGAAGCCGACGACACCGCGGAAGGTCACCTCCGCCGGGCGCTGGGGCTGGCCAGAGAAGCCGGCGAAGCGATGATCGAGAGCTCGATCCTGCGATGCCTGGGCGACATCGAGGCCGGCCGGGGGAACCACGCGGCGGCGCGGGTTCTGTTGCGGGCCTCGCTGCTGTCCAATGCACAGTCGGACGACATGTTGGAACTGGCCCTAGGCCTGCGAAGTGTGGCTATGCTGTGTTTTCGGGAGAGCGAGTTCAGCCACGGCGCGACGCTGCTCGGCACGGTGCATCGGGCGGGTGCAAGGATCCAGCGGTTGCTCGATGCCTTGCTGTCGTCGCAGGAGCTAGCGCTGGCCGACGCTGGCCGCCTCGCGCTAGGCGATGACTTCGAGCGGTTTGAGCGCGACGGCACGGCGATGACCGCCGGCTTGGCCGTCGAACTCGCGCTTCGCTACCTGAGCCGCCGCCCGTCCGGTGTCCTTCCCACGGCCCAGCGGCCCGGGACCCGCCACGGGACCGGCCGCGCTCCCGCTCCTAGCTAGGCCGCCGTCCGGAACCGGTCCCGCATGAGTACACCAGCTTTTCCGACTGCCCCTTCGGTGACTCCGCCGCCGCGCTGGCCTGCTACCGGCCCAAAGACGGCCAAGGGTGAGGCGCGCGTATCCCAGTCCCGTTTCTCGCTCGGCAACAACAACGTCGACTCGACCTTCGGACCCGGTGGTTGCATCACGACTGTTGGCGGCCTTTGAAAGAAGCGATGCTTGCAGCAAATCGCTACGACTGGTTCTGGCCGATAGCAATGGGATGGACCCCTCCTCACCTAAACGGCATCGAGGTGCCAGACTGGAAGTGTCATCCACCAGTCAACCGGGAGAAGGAGTCCGTCATGAAGCTTATTCGCGTTGGGGTAGATTTGGCAAAGAACGTGTTCCAGGTGCACGGCGTAGACCGGAACGAGAAAGCGGTGTGGCGGCGAAAGCTCTCGCGGGAGAACTGGCTGAAGGTATTGCGCGAGACGGTTGAACCGGGCTGCGAGATTGGCATGGAGGCGTGTGGTGGTGCGCATTACTGGGCTCGTGGACTGCAGGCGCAAGGATTCAAGGTGAGGTTGGTCGCGCCGCAGTTTGTAAAGCCGTATGTAAAGAGCAACAAGAACGACGCCAACGATGCCGAGGCGATCTGTGAAGCCATGAGTCGGCCGCACATGCGGTTTGTGTCGGTGAAGACGGTGGCGCAACAGGACATTCAAGCGGTGCACCGCATCCGTGCCGAGTTGACCAAGCAACGCACGGCCAAGGCCAACCAGATTCGCGGCCTGGTCGCCGAGTACGGGTTAGTGGCGCCCAAAGAGTTATTGCATTTGCGGCGGGCATTGCCCTGTTGGTTGGAGGATGCGGAGAACGGCCTGAGTGCGCGGTTCCGGCGACTCCTAAATGGGCTGTGGGACGATCTGCGGACGCTCGATGAGAGGATGGCGGAACTCGACCGCGAAATTGCGATGATTGCGCAAAGCGACCCGACGGCCAAGCGGCTGCAGCAGTTGCGCGGAGTGGGACCGATCATTGCCACCGCGTTGGTGGCGTCGGTAGGCAACGGCGAACAGTTTGTTAACGGGCGGCAGATGTCCGCGGCGTTCGGGTTGACGCCCAGGCAGCACAGCTCGGGCGGTAAGGAGCGATTGCTGGGAATTAGCAAACGCGGCGACGCATACTTGCGGGCGCTACTGATTCACGGTGCTCGCTCGGTAATCCACCATTCCAAAGACAAGGACGACCCACTCAGTCAATGGGCAACCCGGCTGGCGGCGCGTCGCCACCCCAACGTTGCGGTAGTAGCGATGGCCAATAAGACCACGCGCATCGCTTGGGCGATGTTGAGGAACGGCACTGATTACCAACCGGCTATGGTCACAAGCTGAGGCAATACTCGACACCGGGACCGATCAACGGTCGTCAACAGGAGCACATCCACCACGATTGCTAAGCAAGCCGAACGATGGCGAACAGGTCGAACCGGCGCCGGCAAAACCCGAAACTGGCGATGTGCGAGAAGCACGAGATAGCGATGGGGAGCTGGCGCGCGAATAGCCCATCATGGCCGAGCATCGTCAAATCGATGTGGCAATTGGAGGCCGGATATACGTGAGCAGTCGTACCTCATCGCCAAAGAACGGAATGCTTGCAACCGAGGAGGGGTCCATATACGCCAGTTGACGAGCCCGGACTGAACGGCGGGTTTCGCGTTTGCACAACGGCGATACTCGGTCCCTGCATCAAAGGCGCATCAACTTGATCGGACATTGTTCGTCAGGTCGAATTCCGATTAGGACATATAAGCCGTCCCGCGGGATGTCGATAGGGGCCGAAGCTCAGGTCCGTTCTAGTGGGCGTATTGCGCAATGCAAGCCCCGCACATCCACTCCCCGTCGTCGTAGATGCCATCTGACATGTCGGACGGCGCATTGCACCACCCGCATACCATGCCCCCAGGGCCGCCGATCCCAGGCAGTGGGGTCGGTTGTGTGCCCGGAGCTCGTTTCTCGATACCCTGGTTGACGGGACGGCAACCGCTCGGGGTCTGGCGGACTTGCGAACGATCCGCAGTTGGGGCACCAACGTCCACCGTGATGTTCGATGGTGATAGCCTTGTTGCACCTGCCGCACACCATGAGTTCATCGAAGCTTTCGATCCTGCGACACTGTAGGCCGCTCACATTAAGATGCAGAAGAAGCGGATCGAAACCCTTGTCGCGCGACACCACGATGCAAACAGTTTCCGGCGCAGACTCGAACGTGCGCCCGAGGTGAAACGCGATATGGAGTCCATAGCGTTCTTTCCCGAACCCGCAACCTTCTGGAATTCCACGCGACTGAATCGGTGTGCGGTAGCCTTGTTCTTCGCTGCCTTCGGAAGCTTCTGGCTCGCACCGACGCGGTCGGCGCGCATGCTGCGGCTGACTACGCTCGCGATCGTCATGACCGCGGTCGCAGGATGCACATGGCAGCAGGCATACTCGTCAGCACAGGGGTGGCAGCGGAACCAGTGCAACCGGCTCGTCGATCAGACCGAGCGCGAGCGATGCGTGAGCAACACCAGCATGTCCTACGACGACTACCGGAGTCGGAGCGAAGGGACGAAGAAACAATAGATCTGCAGACCGCAGTGATTGCTGTCGCAGTTGTATGGCGCCGCCACGTGAAGGCGCAGGAGCGCGCCGCGCGACAGACCGCACATCGGCCAACCGGCGCGCCGAGCTGAAACATTTACAGGGGATCTTGCCGGCCTATAATTTGTCCCGTCGTATCTGCAGCCCTGGAGAGGTTTTCGGCACGCGGTCGCCGTGCACAGGGTTCCTGGAGGTTCCCGCGATGGGGGCGGCGGGTGCGCGAAAGGCGTGGTCGTGACGGCCGCCGAGGACGCGATCCGGAGCGGGGAGCCGAAGCTCGTGCGCATCTCCAACGACCGGATCCAGCCCGAAGCGAACGTCGAGCAGCACACGATGTCCTGCGCGAGCAACGGCACGATCGAGCTCTTCATCCAGCCCTACAGCCGCCGCTCGGCGCTATGCGTGCTCGGCGACACGCCGGCCGCCGACGAAGCCCGGTTCCTGGCCGAGCGCCTCCGTATCCGCCTCACGGACAATCCGGACGAGGCTCCTGTGGTGCTGGTCGCGACGCAGGGGCAGGGGGACGAGGACGCGCTCGAGCGCGCGCTC
Source organism: uncultured beta proteobacterium (assembly GCA_963734055.1). Lineage (GTDB taxonomy): Bacteria > Pseudomonadota > Gammaproteobacteria > Burkholderiales > Casimicrobiaceae > CAIWHR01. The sequence goes on along the minus strand of CAVTFQ010000005.1, from coordinate 206,788 downwards.
AAGAGCCGCGCGACGCATGTCCTCATGATCGCGAGTCGGCGCAAGGCGCAAAGGCTGCGCGAGGTCATGCGCATGCGCGGCGTCGGCGAGGACCAACTCGCGCGGCTCACGGCCCCCGCCGGCCCGGACGCCGGAGCCAAGGCGCCCGCGGAGATCGCGCTGGTGGCGATCGTCGGCGCGCTGGCGGTCCTGCGCGGTCGCGCGTCGGCGGCTGCGGCGGCGTCGCCCGAGCCGGAGGCGGTGGTGCCGTCGCCGGATGCTTCTGCCGCGATCGGACAGACCGCGTCGGGAGCGCGATTCATCAATCCGGTCTGCGGCATTGCCGTCGATATCGCCGCCCCCAAGCACGTCGAGCAATTCGAAGGCACGGCGTATTACTTCTGCTGCGATTGCTGCCTGACGACGTTTCGCCAGGATCCTGCAAGGTACGCGGCGATCTACCGCGCATCCCTCGAACGGACTCGCGCGTGACGCGCGCGCCTTCGCCCGCGCGCGTCGAAGTTCAGGCCGCCGCGGCGGTCGCGACGACGCCGGCCGCCGCGAAGGCGTCGATCTCGGCGTCGGCGTAGCCGCACTCCCGAAGCATTTCCCGCGTGTGCTCGCCGAGGCGCGGCGCGGGGCGGTCGACGCGCGCAGCCGTCTCCGAGAAGTGGATCGGGCAGCCGAGCGCCTTCACGGGCCCCGCATCCGGATGATCGAGGTCGACCACCATTCCGCGCGCGAGCGTCTGCGGATGCGTGAGCGCCTCGCCGATCGAGTGGACCGGGCCGGCCGGCACCCCGGCTGCATCCATGAGCGCGAGCCATTCGGCGCGGGACTTGCGGGCGAGCACCTCGCTCATCGCGGCGACGAGCGCGGGCAGGTTCGCCATCCGGGCCGAGTTCGACGCAAAGCGCGGGTCGTCGCGCCACTCCGGATGGCCGAGCACCTCGGCGATCCGCTCCCAGTTCGCCTGGTTCGCGCCGCCGATGACGATCCACCCGTCGCGCGCGGCGAAGGCCTGGTAAGGTGCGGTGAGGATATGCGCGGACCCGAGCGGTCCCGGCGATTCGCCGGTCGCGAAATACGTCGCGGCGTGCCAGTACGTCTGCTGCAGCGCCGCTTCCATGAGCGAGGTATCGACGATCTGTCCGCGACCGGTGGAGAGCCGGTGCGCCCACGCGGCGAGGATGCCCACGGCCGCGAGGAGGCCGGCGTTGATGTCGGAGACGGGGTTGCCGGTCTTGACCGGAGCGCGACCCCGCTCGCCGGTGATGGACATCAAGCCGGCGAACGCCTGCGCGACGAGATCGAAGCCGCCCTTGTCCGCCCACGGGCCGTCGCGTCCGTAGCCGGTCACCGCGCAATAGATCAGCGCGGGATTCTCGGCGGCGAGCGCATCGTATCCGAGCCCGAGCTTCTCCATCGTCCCGCGCCGGTAGTTCTCGATCAGCACGTCCGCCCTGCGAACGAGACGGAGCAGGATCGCGCGACCGTCGGGCCGCTTGAGATCGAGTGCCAGGCCGCGCTTGTTCCGATTCAGCATCAGGAACGGCGCCGACACGCCATTGACGCGCGGCTCGCGATAGCCGCGCGCGTCGTCGCCGCCGGGCAGCTTCTCGACCTTGACCACGTCGGCGCCCAGGTCGGCGAGCAGCGCACCGCAGGTGGGGCCGGCCATGATCTGCGCGAGTTCGAGCACGCGCATCCCCGCGAGCGGTCCGGCATGCGTGGCGTTCATCGGCCCTTGAACCCGGGCTTGGTCTTCGCGAGGAACGCCGCGTAGCCCGTGCGGAAATCCTCGGTGTCGAAGCAGTCGAAGCACTCGTCCTCTTCGGCCGCCGTGAGCGGACGCGGTTCGGCGAGCCGCCGCGCGAACTTCTTGTGCCAGCGGGCGACGAGCGGCGCGCCGTCGGCGATGCGCCCGGCGGTCGCGCGCGCCTCGGCCGCGACGTCTTCATCGGCGACGACTCGGGTGACGAGACCTTTCTCCTTCGCTTCGGCCGCGTCGAGGATGCGGCCTTCGAGCAGCAGCTCGAGCGTCACGGCGCGACCGGCGAGCGCGACCAGCGGCGCCATCTCGGCATAGGCCATCACGAGGCCGAGGTTCTTGATCGGCGCGCCGAACCGGCTCGACGTTCCGCAGATGCGAAGATCGCAAAGCGCCGCGATCTCGAGCCCGCCGCCGACGCAGAGGCCGTGGATCTGCGCGACGAGCGGGTGGCGGCAGCCGGCGAGCGCGCGCGCCGTTCCGTGCATCACGGCTCCGTATTCGATCGCCTGCGCCTTGTTCGCGCGGTCGGTCGCGAACTCGCCGATGTCGTTGCCCGGGGAAAAGGCCCTCTCGCCGGCACCACGGATCAATATGCAGCGCACATCGTCGTTGGCCGACAGCGCGAGCACCGCATCGCCCAGCCCCTGCCACATCGGCCTGGTCAGCGCATTGAGCTTGTCGGCGCGGTTGAGGACGACGGTCGCCATCGGTCCGTCGCGTTCGACGAGGATGGTTTCGTCCATCGACTAGCGGTAGAACAGGTCCACCAGACCCAGCGTGACGACGGGTACGTAGGTGATCAGCAGAAGTGTGGCCAGGAGCACGCCGATGAAGGGCACGTTCGCGCGGGTAACGTCCCAGACGCTCTCCTTCGCGATCGAGCAGGTGAGCAGGAGGACGCTCGCCACGGGCGGCGTCTGCTGGCCGAGGGCGAGGTTGAGCGTCACGATCACGCCGAAATGGATCGGATCGATCCCCGCCGCGGCCACCGCCGGCATTACGATCGGAACCACCAGGACGATGGCGGCCGCCGAGTGCAGGAACATTCCGATGATGAGGAAGAAGACATTCAGGATCGCGAGGATGGCCCACTTTTCGCTCGTGATGGAGAGCATCGCTGCCGCGATGCGCTGCGGCAGCTGCACCTCCGTGAGATAGAGGCCGAGCAGGGCCGAGGCGGCGACCAGCAGCATCACGGCACCGGTTTGCACCGCGCCGTCGATGATCGCCGCCCGCAGCCGCGCCCAGTCGAGCTCGCGATAGACCACGCCGCCCACGAACAGAGCCGCGACGACGGCCAGCGCGGCGCCTTCGGTCGCCGTGACCACGCCGCCAAAGATGCCCCCGAGGATGATGATCGGCAGCGTGAGCGCCCAGAACGCCTCCTTGAAGGCGCGCCAGAGCTTGCCCCACTGGAAGATCTCCTCCACCGGCCAGTTGTACTTGACCGCGTACCAGTAGCACAGGCCCATGAAACCGAACGCCGCAAGCAGGCCCGGCACGATGCCCGCGACGAACATCTGCACCACTGAAGTGCCCGCCATGACCGCGTACAGGATCATCGGGATCGACGGCGGGATGATGATCGCGAGCGTGGCCGTGGAGGAGGTCACCGCGGCCGTGAAGGGGCCCGGGTAGCCGCGCTTCTTCATGGCGGGCATGATGATCGACGCGGTGGCGGCCACGCCGGCGACCGCCGAGCCCGAGATCTCCGCAAAGAACATGTGGCTGAGCACGTTCACCTGGGCGAGCGCGCCCCTCACCCAGCCGACGAGCGCCTGGCAGAAGTCGATCAGCCGGTGCGAGATCCCCGAGGTGTTCATGATCGCGGCGGCGAGAATGAACAACGGGATAGCGATGAGCGGAAAGCTGGTCGCGCCCTGGTAGAGCGCGAGCGGCACGTTGGGCAGGCTCCCGACACCCTGGGTCGCGAGCATCGCCACGACCGACGCGATGCAAAGCGCCACGGCGATCGGGACGTTGATCAGCACGAGCACAACCACGCAGACCAGGACGAGGAAGCCGATCATGCAGACTCCTCCTCCGCGCGCATCACTTCGCCGCGCGCTTCGCGCAGCACCTCGGGAAACACCAGCAGCTGGCCCACCACGATGAGGACGGCGCTGATCGGGATCACCGAGTTCGCATAAGCCACCGAGACCTGCGGCAGCGAAACGAGCCGGTCCGTCGCGAGAACCTCGAGAATCGAATAGCCCACCCAGGCGAGCAGCACGAAGAAGCCCAGCACGCACAACTGCGCGAGGACGGTGACGGTGACCCGCGGGCCGGCCGGCAGCATCCTCACGATCTCGGGTACGCCCATGTGCGCGTGCCTGAGGACCGCCAGCGCCGAGCCGTGGAACGTCACCCAGGCGAGGAGGATGGTGGCGACCTCGTCATACCAGACGAGGGAATGGCCCGAGTAGCGGAAGACGACGCCCGCTGTCACCTCGGCGGCAAGCGCAGCCATCAGCGCGATGCAGATCCACTCGAGGAAGCGCTCGTATCCTCGGCGGAACGACCGGAGAGTCATCTCCTACTTGCCGAGCGCGACCGCGCGGTCGATCGCCTCCTTCGCGCCCGGCACTTGCTTGCCGAACTCCTCGTAGATGGGTCCGCTCGCGGCGATGAAGGCCCCCTTGTCGACGTCGTTCACCTGCATGCCGGCCTGCTTGAGCTTGCCGAGCAGCTCGGCGTCGTCGGCCGCGGCGACCTGGTAGACGTAGGCCTGCGTCTCCTTGGCGGTCTCCTCGAGGATCTTGCGCACGTCGGGCGGCAGCGACTCCCACTTGGTCTTGCCAACCGTCAGGTACGCGGGCGTGTAGACGTGGCCGGAGAGCGAGAGGTATTTCTGCACCTCCTGGAACTTCGCCGAGTAGATCTGCGTGAACGGATTCTCCTCGCCATCCATGACGCCCGTCTGCAGTGCGGTGAACACCTCGGAGAACTTCATCGGACTCGGGTTGGCGCCGTACGCCTGGAACATCTTCACGCGCCACTTTCCTCCGGGCACGCGGAGCTTGATCCCGGCGAGGTCGGCGGGGACCTTGATCGGCCGCTTGTTGTTCGTGATCTGACGGAAGCCGTTCTCCCACACCGCGAGCACCTTGAGCCCCTTCTTCTCGGCCTCGGGCTCGAGCTTCGCCCAGAAGATCTCCTTCTCGATCCGCTGCATGTGCGCACGGTCCTTGACGAGATAGGGCATCTCGAAGATCCCGAAGAGATCGACCTGCGAGCTCATCACCGTCGATGGGAGCGCCATGTCGAGCGTGCCGAGCTTGAGCTTCTGGATCATCTCTTCGTCGCTGCCGAGCTGGCTCGAGCCGTAGGTGACGACCTTGGCCTTGCCTCCGAGCTTCGCATTGGCGCGCTTCGCGAACTCGTCGGCGCTCTTCTGGAAGAGCGAGCCGGGCTCGCCGACGTGGCCCAGCTTGAGCTCGACCTGCGCGAGCGCCGGCGGAGCGGTCAGCAGCAGTGCGAGCGCGGCGACGGCCGCGGAAATGCACGTGGCGGCGGCGCGTGTGACGGTGCGATGCTTATCCATGGCGAGCTTCCTCCTCCAGTGGGAGCGCGGGCGAGAGTTGCCCGCGCTCAGGCGGCGCGTTTGTGCGCCTTCGTTGTGGTCGTTTGGCCATCCTGCCGCAGGAAGGCGAGCGCCTCCTGCACGCCGTCTGCGCGGTGCGGAACTTCGCGCACGGCGAGCCCCATCTCGACGCCGCACAGCGTCCCGCACAGCATGAGGTCGTTGAACCAGCCGAGATGGCCGATCCGGAACACGCGACCGGCGAGCTTGCCGAGCCCCGTGCCGAGCGAGAGGTCGTAGCGCGCGAGGATCTCCTTGCGCAGCAGGTCCGCGTCGTGTCCTTCGGGCAACAGCACGGCGGTCAGCGACCCGCTGTATTCCGCGGGATCGCGGCAGAGCACTTCGAGCCCCCAGCCGCGGACCGCGCGGCGCGTGGCTTCCGCGTGGCGCGCATGACGAGCGAGCACGTTCGGGAGGCCCTCCTCGCGCAGCATCGCGAGCGCTTCGTGCAGGCCGTAGAGCAGGTTGGTCGCGGGCGTCGACGGGAAGTAGCCTTGACGGTTCATCGCGATCGTTTCGTCCCAGCGCCAGTAGGAACGGGGCAGCTTCGCGTGCTTGCCCGCGGCGAGCGCCTTCTCGCTCACCGCGTTGAAAGACAGGCCGGGCGGCAGCATCAGCCCCTTCTGCGAGCCCGCGACGGTGACGTCCACGCCCCACTCGTCGTGCCGATAGTCGATCGACGCGAGCGAGCTGATCGTGTCGACCATGAACAGTGCCGGATGTCCGGCACGGTCGATGGCGTGCCGGACTAGGGCGATGCGCGACGTGACGCCGGTGGACGTCTCGTTGTGGACGGCCATCACTGCCTTGATGGCATGCCCGCGATCCTCCGCGAGCTTGGCCTCGACGCGCGCGGGGTCGACGCCGCTGCGCCAGTCGCCGGGGACGAAGTCGACGACGAGGCCCAGGCGCTCCGCCATCGCGCGCCACAGCGTCGCGAAGTGACCCGTTTCGAACATCAGCACGCGGTCGCCGGGCGACAGCGTGTTGACGAGCGCAGCCTCCCATGCGCCGGTGCCGGAGGCGGCATACGTCACGATCGGGCCCCGTGTCCGGAAGACCTCCTTCAGGCCTTCGAGGATTTCCTGGGTGAGTCGCGCGAACTCCGGACCGCGATGGTCGATCGTCGGCCGGTCGATCGCGCGCAGGACGCGCTCCGGCACGTTGGTGGGGCCGGGAATCTGCAGGAAGTGACGCCCGGACGGGTGTGCGTCGAGCTCGAACATGGAAACCTCCGGGATCGCGGCGACGGGCCGACCGTCCTTGCGATGCCGCGGCTATCATAGCCACGTTTGGGGCCGCGCACCAACTCGGCGGCTCCGTCCACGACCATGAACGCCCCGGACGCCCGCCCGCTCGTGTACCAGCCCAGTAGCGGCGCCGGCGATCTCGCGCGACGGCTGCGCGGCGCGGTGCAGGGCGACGTGCTGTTCGATCGCGCGTCGCGCGGCCGCTATTCGACCGACGCGTCGATCTATCAGGTCGAGCCGGTCGGCGTGCTGGTCCCGCGGACCGATGACGACGTCCGCGCGGCGCTCGACATCTGCCGCGAGCTCGGCGTGCCGCTGCTCCCGCGCGGTGCCGGGAGCTCGCAGTGCGGGCAGACGGTCGGCGCGGCGCTGGTCGTCGATCACAGCAAGCACCTGAATGGCGTCGTCGCGTTCGACCGCGAGGAACGCACGGTGACCGTCGAGCCGGGCATCGTGCTCGATGCGCTCAACGCCTGGCTGCGGCCGCACGACCTCTGGTTTCCCGTCGATGTCAGCACCTCGGCGCAGTGCACGCTGGGCGGCATGGCCGGCAACAACTCGTGCGGCTCGCGCTCGATCGCCTACGGCAACATGGTCCACAACGTGCTCGCCATCGAGGCGACGCTCGCGGACGGCACGCAGGCCCGCTTCGGCCCGGAACGGGAGATGGATCTCGCGGTGCCGCGGATCCGCGACCTCGTGGAACGGCTGCGGGCGCTCGGGGCGCGGGAGCGCGACGAGATCGAGCGGCAGGTGCCGAAGGTCGTGCGGCGCGTCGGCGGCTACAACATCGACCTCTGCTGCCCGCAGAGCGAACGGCCCTACACCGCGGACGGCAGCGTCAACTTCGCGCATCTGCTGGTGGGCAGCGAAGGGACGCTTGCCTGGACGCGCACGCTCACGCTGCGTCTTGCGGCGCCGCCCCGGCACCGCGTGCTCGGCGTCGTCAATTTTCCGACGCTGTACAAGGCCATGGATGCCGCGCGGCACATCGTTCGCCTCGGCCCCTCGGCCGTCGAGCTCGTCGACCGGACGATGATCGACCTCGCGCGCGGGAACCCCGCCTTCGGGCCCGTCATCGAGCGCGCGCTGATCGGCGAGCCCGACGCGATCCTGCTCGTGGAGTTCATCGGCGATGCGGCCGACGCGCCGGCGCAGGCGCTCCGCGACCTCGTCGCGCTGATGGGCGACCTGGGGTTGCCGGGATGCGTCGTGCAGCTGACCGACGCCGGGGCGCAGAAGGCGCTGTGGGAGGTCCGCAAGGCGGGACTCAACATCATGATGAGCATGAAGGGCGACGGCAAGCCGGTGTCGTTCATCGAGGACTGCGCGGTGCCGCTCGAGCATCTCGCCGATTACGTCGACCGGCTCAGCGCGGTGTTCCGCAAGCACGGCACCCGCGGGACGTGGTACGCGCACGCATCGGTGGGAACGCTCCACGTGCGGCCGATCCTCGACATGCGCCGCGACGGCGCGGCGAAGATGCGCGCGATCGCCGAGGAGGCGAGCGCGATGGTGCGCGAGTACAAGGGCGCGTACTCGGGCGAGCACGGCGACGGCCTCGTGCGCACCGAATGGGTCGCCTGGCAGTTCGGACCGCGGCTCACGCGCGCGTTCGAGGCGATCAAAGACGTGTTCGACCCGACGGGGCTCATGAATCCCGGCAAGATCGTCCGCGGGACGCGGATGGACGACGCGACGCTGTTCCGCTTCGGTCCTGCTTACCGGCCGCTCGCGCTCGACACCGGCCTCGACTGGTCGGAATGGAACGTGCACCACGATCCGGCAGCCGACACCGTGTCGGCGCCGGGAACGGGGGGAGACCCCGCGCACGGTTTCGGCAAGGCCGTCGAGATGTGCAACAACAACGGCCACTGCCGCAAGTTCGATGCCGGCACGATGTGCCCGAGCTATCGCGTCACGAGGGACGAGATCCACCTGACGCGGGGCCGCGCGAACACGTTGCGGCTCGCGCTCTCGGGCCAGCTCGGATCCGAGTTCGCGTCCGACGCCGTGCGCGAGGCGCTCGACCTCTGCGTCAGCTGCAAGGGCTGCCGGCGCGACTGCCCCACGGGCGTCGACATGGCGAAGATGAAGATCGAGTTCAACCATCAGTGGCAGCGCGCGCACGGGGTCTCGCTCAAGGATCGCGTGATCGCTCACCTGCCCCGATGGGCGCCGTGGGCGGCGCGATGGCCGGGCATCGCGAACCTGCGCGACACGCTGCCCGGCGCGGCGCGGCTTTCCGAGGCGTGGTGGGGACTCTCAGCCCGCCGCTCGCTGCCGCGCTTTCGCCGCGACACGTTCTTCCGGACGCATCGCGATCGTGCCAGCGCCGGTGCCGCCGACGTCGTGCTGTTCGTCGACACGTTCAGCGAGTATTTCGAACCGGAGAACGCGCACGCCGCGGTGGCCGTGCTGGAAGCCGCGGGTCGCCGGGTCGCGATCGCACAGCCTTCCGCAGACGACGCCGACCCGCCACGACCGCTGTGCTGCGGAAGAACCTACCTCGTCGCCGGCATGCTCGACGAGGCGAGGCGCGAGGCGCGGCGGATGGTCGCGGCGCTGGCGCCGCACATCGAGCGCGGCGCCTCTGTGGTCGGCCTCGAGCCGTCGTGCCTGCTCACGCTGCGCGACGAGTTCCTGGTCCTGGGGCTCGGCGAGGCGGCCCGCCGGCTGTCCGAACGCGCCTTGCTGATCGAGGAATATCTCGCGCGGGAGCATCGGGCGGGGCGCCTGCGCCTCCCGCTCGTCGCGCTCCCCGAGAAGCGCGCGCTCGTCCACGGCCACTGCCACCAGAAAGCCTTCGACGCCTTCACGCCGGTCCGCGAGGTTCTGCGCCTCGTCCCCGAGCTCGCCGTGGACGTCGTCGAAACGAGCTGCTGCGGAATGGCGGGGAGCTTCGGCTACGAGGCCGCCCACTACGACGTGTCGATGCGGATGGCCGAACTCTCGCTCTTGCCTGCCGTGCGCGGCGCCGACTCCGCGACGCTGATCGTGGCCGACGGTACGAGCTGCCGGCACCAGATCAGCGATGGCGCGGGCCGCGAGGCGGTCCACGCCATCCGGGTGCTTGCGCGTGCGCTCGATCGCCGGCAACCGTCAGGCGTGTGATTACGTCGCGCGGCGGGCGCTGTGCTCCGCTCCTCCGTTGCGGTCCGGACCAGACTGCCTAGGCGACCGTCTCCGGCACCCCCAGCCCGTCGGCGAATCGGCGCCACGAAAAATCCTTCCCCGCGGCGTGCGCGCGATCCTCGGCGTCGGCCAGGTCGGCGATGCGATCCTGGCATTGCGCTGTCGCGCTCGCCATGAACGGCTCGAGCCCGGCCTCGCGAAGCGTCGCCGCGACCTCCCGCATCTCGGCCGCGCGACGGCGGCCGTGCACGACGACGCGGCTCACGAGGTAGTCGGCGCGCTCGTTCCACTTCATCTGCGGGAAGGTCTCCTCGAGGGAAGCCAGCACGCGATCCTCGACGCCGTAGCGGCGGGCGCCCAGCAAGCACTCGACGACCAGCGCTTCGATGCCCTTGATCATCACGCTGCGGCACATCTTGATCGCCGACGCGGTGCCGACGGCGTCGGCGACGATCTCGAGGTTCATGCCGGCGGGCGCGAGGCGGGCCGTGAGCTCCGCGGCCTTCGCTCCGCCGAGCAGAATCGGCACCTTGAGCCCGTAGGGCGGTACCGGGGCCATCACCGCAACGTCGACGTAATGGCCGCCGGCGTCCTCGATCAGCTTCGCGTTCGCGCGCTTGGTGCCCGGCGACACCGAGTTGATGTCCGCGAAGATCTGGCCGGCCGCGAGCGATGCCGCGGCCTCGCGCGCGACGTCGGTCGACGACGTCGCGGTGACCGCGGAAACGATGATCCGTGCTCCGGCAATGGCGTCGCGATGCGATTCCTTCATCGCGACGCTGCGCTCGGCGGCAGCCGCGAGCATCGGTCCGCGTCCGGCGGGATCGCGAACGAGGATATCGTACGCGGAGACGTCGAAGCGTCCCGTGGCTGCGAGCCCGGCCGCGAGAACGCGGCCCGCTTCGCCGAAGCCTATGACGGCGAGGCGCCGGTCGTCGAGGTGCGCGGTCTCGTTCATGACGGGTCCTCAGGCGATGAACTCGGCGGGATTATCCCGGGCGGCGGCGCCCCGGCGCAACGGCGCGGACTGCGACCTCCTCGATCAGGCCGACGCTCGCCTGCTGCAGCGGCGTCGATGGCCGCTGCGCCGAAGTGGCGATTGCCAGCGTGCTCGCGATTCGCGGCCGGACGATGGGCCGCGCGACGAGCTTGCGGGCCACGCCGGCGCCGTCGAGCGCGCGCGCCGAGAGCACCGCGAAGCCGTGGCCTTCGGCGACGAGCTCGAGGATCGCGGAGACGGCGTCGATCTCGAGCGCGACCTGCGGCTTCTGGCCGATCGCCGCGAGTCGCGTCTCGACCAGCATCCGGATCGCGTTCGGCCGGCTCGGGATGATGAGCGGATGGCGCGGCAGGTCGGCGAGCGGCATCGCGCGGACCCGGGCGGATTTCTCGCGTCGCGCCACGAAGCACAACGGCTCCTCGAGCAGCGGGCGAGCATCGACGGCGGGCGAGGGCGCCGGGTTGTAGAGAAGGCCGACGTCGATGCGTCCGACCTGCAGCCACTCGTGCATCGACGACGAGAGGCCTTCGACGATCGACAGCGTCGCGCGCGGGAAGCGCCGCCGGAACTCCCGGACGATGGGCGCCGTGAGCAGCCGCGCGAGCGTGGGAGGCAACCCGACGACGACGTGGCCGACGGGCGCTCCCTTGATCTCGTCGACCTCGGCGCGCGCGCGCTCGACCTGCTGCAGGATGCCGCGGGCGTGCGCGAGCAGGCGCTTGCCGGCTTCCGTCGGAGCGGCGCCGCGACCGTTGCGGACGAGGAGGTTCTGGCGGAGCTCGACCTCGAGGCTCCTGACCTGCCGGCTGATCGCCGGCTGCGCGACGCCGAGGAGCCGCGCCGCTCGGCTGAATCCGCCGAGGTCGACGACGTTGACGAAGTATTCGAGCTGCTTCAGGTCCATCGCGAAGTTCGCGGCAAACGGTCATGCCGATGCGGCATAACTGCTAGTGTAGCAATGGCGCTGTTGCGATGCCCCGGCGGCGGCGCAGACTTGGCGCCGAGCGCATCGCGCCGGTGGATCGATCTCCGATGACTTCCCCGATCAGGATTGTTTCGTCGATGGCCACCCGGCAGGTGCTGGCCGAGCTCGTCGCAGCGTTCGGCTCGCCGCACGACGTCGTGCTCGAGGCGGTCGGCGGCGTCGACGCGGCGAGACGCGTGCGCGCGGGCGAAGCCTTCGATGCGGTCGTGCTCGCGGCCGACGTGATCGACCAGCTGATTGGGGAAGGCAGGATCGTGGCCGGAAGCCGGGTCGACCTCGTCCGGTCCGGCGTTTCGATGGCGGTTCGAGCGGGCGCCCCGCGGCCCGAGATCGGCTCGGAGGACGCGGTCCGGCGCGCCGTGCTCGCCGCGAGCACCGTCAGCTATTCGACCGGGCCGAGCGGCGCGTATCTCGCGAATCTGTTCGAGCGCTGGGGCATCGCCGGCGCCGTGAAATCGCGCCTCGTGCCGGCGCCGCCGGGCGTGCCGGTCGGCACGCTGGTGGCCCAAGGGAAGGTCGAGCTCGGGTTCCAGCAGCTTTCCGAGCTCATGCACCTCGAGGGCATCGACGTGGTGGGACCGCTTCCGCCGCCGATCCAGCTTGTCACCACATTCTCGGCCGGCATCGCTGCAACGTCGGCGCAACGCGAGCGGACACGCGCGATGCTCGCCTTGATGGCATCGCCCGCCGCGGCGGCGGCGAAGCGGCGGAACGGGATGGAAGAGGCGTGAACGGGGCGTGGCCAGGCATGCATGCCGCCCCGGCATATCTGCTAGTGCAGCAATAGCGCTTTTCAATCATGGCCGTCGTGGCGCACACTGGTTCCACGACGCCGAGGCGGATCCTGGCTTGGGCTCGTGGGAGCGACAATGGGCGAATACGGGAAGACGGGGGTCGCGGTGCGCAGCATCGAGCGCGCCGACGCGGCGGCGGTCGAGCGGCTCGGGCGCTACGGCGCCGCCACCGTGCACGAGGCGCAGGGTCGCACCGGCCTCCTCAAGTCCTACCTGCGGCCCATCTATCCCGGAGCCGCGGCATGCGGAACCGCCGTCACCGTGCTCGCGCAACCCGGCGACAACTGGATGCTGCACGTCGTGGCCGAGATGATCCGGCCCGGCGACGTCGTCGTCGTGGGCCTCACGACCGACAACGACGACGGGATGTTCGGCGACCTGCTCGCGACGTCGTACCGGGCGCGCGGTGCGCGCGGCCTCGTGATCGACGCCGGCGTGCGCGACGTCGCGACCCTCTCGTCGATGAAATTTCCCGTCTGGTCGCGTGCCGTATGCGCCCGCGGCACCGTGAAATCGACGCTCGGATCCGTGAACGTGCCGGTGGTTTGCGCCGGCATGCTGGTCGAGCCGGGTGATGCAATCGTCGCCGACGACGACGGCGTGGTCGTCGTGCCACGCCTTCGGGTCGCCGCGGTCGCCGAGGCCGCAGAGGCTCGGGAGCAGAAAGAAGACGCGAACCGCAAGCGCCTCGCGGCGGGCGAGTTGGGCCTCGACCTCTACGGCATGCGCGACGCGCTCGCGAAGGCCGGCCTCAAGTACGTCGACTGAAAAGTAGGGTCAGACCCTACTTTCGGCGCAGAAGACCGAGCCCGGCAAGCCGTCTTCGAAAATCGGGTCTGACCCTACTTTCTGACCCTACTTTTCCGGACCGTGGACGCCGACTACCTGCCTTTCGATCCCGCGCCGTCGAAGCCGGCGTACGCCGTGCCGCGAGGCGCCGTCGACGCGCACTGCCACGTATTCGGCCCCGCCGCTATCTTCCCGTTCGCGCCCGAGCGCAAGTACACCCCCTGCGATGCGCCGAAGGAGAAGCTCTTCGCGCTGCGCGATTTCCTGGGCTTCGAGCGCAACGTCGTCGTCCAGGCGACCTGCCACGGCAACGACAACCGGGCGCTCGTCGACGCGCTGGTCAACTCGGGAGATCGCGCGCGCGGCGTCGCTTCGGTCGGCCGCGACGTGACCGACGACGAGCTCCATGCGCTGCACGCGGCCGGAGTCCGCGGGACGCGCTTCAACTTCGTCCGGCGGCTCGTCGACTTCACGCCGCGCGAGGTGCTCGCGGACATCGCGCGGAGGATCGCGCCGCTCGGCTGGCACGTCGTCGTCTACTTCGAGGCGCAGGACCTGCCCGAGCTCCGGGAATTCTTCACGAGCCTGCCGACCACCGTCGTCGTCGACCACATGGGCCGGCCCGACGTCGGGCAGCCGGCCGATGGTCCCGAGTTCGAGCGCTTCGTGCGCCTGCTGGCGGAGCATCCGAACATCTGGTCGAAGGTGAGCTGCCCCGAGCGGCTGTCGAAATCGGGGCCGCCGGGATACGATGACGTCGTGCCGTTCGCGAAGCGACTCGTCGACACCTTTCCGGATCGCGTGCTCTGGGGCACCGACTGGCCGCACCCGAACATGAAGACGCACATGCCCGACGACGGCAAGCTCGTCGACTTCGTGCCGAAGATCGCCACGACGCCGGAGCTTCAGCGCAGGCTGCTCGTCGACAACCCGATGCGTCTCTACTGGAGCTAGGGCTCGACCGTGCCGAAGAGCTACACCGATGCGTTCAGGGACATTCCGGGGACCGTCGTCTTCGACGCGACGCAGTCGCGCCTGGGCTACCACCTCAACATGTTCTGCATGTCGCTCATGAAGGCGGCCAACCGCGCGGCGTTCAAGGCCGACGAGCGCGCTTATCTGCAGCGCTTCCCGATGACCGATTCGCAGCGCGAGGCAGTGCTTGCGCGCGACTACAACCGGATGATCGAGCTCGGCGGCAACATCTACTTCCTTGCGAAGATCGGCGCGACCGACGGGTTCTCCTTCCAGAACCTCGCCTCCAAGATGACGGGCATGCCGGAAGACGACTACAAGGCGATGATGATCGCCGGCGGCCGGCCGGCGCACGGCAACCGCAGCAAGTCCGAGCCGGAGCGCTAAGACCATGGCTCGGATCACGGCGGGGGTCGCCACATCGCACATTCCCGCGGTCGGCGCGGCGATCGACCTCGGCAGGACGGGTGAGCCGTACTGGCGGCCCGTGTTCGCCGGTTACGAGTTTTCGCAGCTCTGGATCGCGGAGCAGAAGCCCGACGTCGTGGTCCTCGTCTACAACGACCACGCCTCGGCGTTCTCGCTGGAGATCATTCCGACCTTCGCGATCGGCTGCGCCGAGTCGTTCGCGCCGGCCGACGAGGGCTGGGGCCCGCGCCCGGTGCCCGTGGTGCAGGGTCACCCGGAGCTCGCGTGGCACATCGCGCAGTCGACGATCCTGGACGAGTTCGACATGACGATCGTCAACCGGATGGACGTCGACCACGGATTGACCGTGCCGCTTTCGCTCATGTTCGGCCAGCCCGCCGCGTGGCCGTGCCAGGTGATTCCGCTCGCGGTCAACGTCGTCCAGTATCCCCCGCCGACCGGAAACCGCTGCTGGAACCTCGGCCGCGCGATCCGCAAGGCCGTCGAGTCGTTCGATGCCGACCTCGACGTGATGGTCTGGGGCACGGGTGGGATGTCGCACCAGCTGCAGGGCCCGCGCGCCGGTCTCATCAACCGCGAGTTCGACACACGCTTCCTCGACCGGCTCACGACGGATCCCGAGGGTCTCGCCAGGGTGCCGCACCTCGAGTACGTGCGCGAGGCCGGGTCGGAGGGCATCGAGCTCGTGATGTGGCTCATCATGCGGGGTGCGCTCGCCGCGGATGCGCGCGAGGTCCATCGCTTCTACCACGTGCCGGCGTCGAACACCGCGGTCGGCCACATCATCTTCGAGAACCCGCGATGAGGATCTGCCTCGCCGGCGCCGGCGCGTTCGGCGTCAAGCACATGGAAGCGCTCGCGAAGATCGACGGTGTGACCGTGACCTCGCTCGTCGGGCGCACGCGCGAGGCGACCGAGGAGGTGGCGCGCAAGTTCGGCGTGGCGCACGTCGCCACGGACTTGGGCGAGAGCCTCGCCCGGCCGGACGTCGACGCCGTGATCCTCGCGACGCCCACGCAGCTCCACGCGGCACAGGCCGAGCACTGCCTGCGCGCGGGCAAGCACGTCCAGGTCGAGATCCCGCTCGCCGACAGCCTCGACGGCGCGCTCGGCGTCGAGCGCGCGCGGAAGGGAACCGGGCTGGTCGCGATGGTCGGCCACACCCGCCGCTTCAACCCGAGCCACCAGTGGGTGCATCGCCGCATCGCCGCGGGCGAGCTCGCGATCCAGCAGATGGACGTCCAGACCTTCTTCTTCCGGCGCCGCAACATCAACGCGCTCGGCCAGCCTCGGTCCTGGACCGACCACCTGCTCTGGCATCACGCGGCGCACACGGTCGACCTCTTCGCATGGCAGACCGGCCCCATCGTCGCCGCGCACGCCATGCAGGGGCCGATCCATCCGGAGCTCGGCATCGCGATGGACATGTCGATCCAGCTCAAGGCGGCGACCGGCGCGATCTGCACGCTCGCGCTTTCGTTCAACAACGACGGCCCGCTCGGAACGTTCTTCCGCTACATCGGCGATGCGGGCACGTACATCGCGCGCTACGACGACCTGGTCGACGGCAAGGACCGGAAGATCGACGTGTCGAAGGTCGACGTGTCGATGAACGGAATCGAGCTGCAGGATCGCGAGTTCGTCGCGGCCATCCGCGAGGGGCGCGAGCCGAACGCGAGTGTCGCGCAGGTGCTGCCGTGCTATCGGACGCTGGCGGCGCTCGACGCGCAGCTCGCGCTGGACGGGAACTAGAGGGCCTGCTCACACTATGTTCGCATGTGCGAACGGATGGCCCGGGGCGCCAATCGAGGCGCCTGACGAAGCGCAGACTGGGCGTCTGCGCGAGGAGGGCAACGAAGAGTGGCGCCCCAGGGACGCCGTTCCCTTCGGGTTGCAGCCGAAATGCCCCTGCGCTTCGTTGCAAAGCCTCGCCGGGCAGCCGGCCCGGCTTCGTTTCGCGCCTCGCTCAGCGGGCATTTCGGCCGTGCAACGCACATGCGAACATAGTGTGAACAGGCCCTAGATCGAGAGGGAAGGCGATGGGCGGCAGGCAGCGGGACTACGGGATTCCGGGCACGACGGTGTTCGACGGCTACCTGGCGCGGAAAGGCTACGCGTTGAACCGGATGTGCTACTCGTTCAACTCGGCGGACAACCGCGCGGAGTTCGGGCGCGACGAGGATGCGTACTGCCGCAAGTTCGCGCTCGACGACGAGCAACGGGCGGCGATCGCGAGCCGCAACGTGCTGCAGCTGATCGCCGCTGGCGGCAACATCTACTACCTCGCCAAGTTCGCGGGCATCCTCGGTCTCGACGTCCAGGACATCGGCGCGCAGCAGACCGGAATGACCAAGGACGCATTCAAGGCCATGCTGGTCGCGGCCGGGAAATAGGAGACCGACTCATGGCCAACGTCATCGGCGCCGTCACGAGCTCGCACGTCCCCGCCATCGGAGGCGCGATCGCGAAGCACCTGCAGCAGGAGCCCTACTGGAAGCCCTTCTTCGACGGCTACCCGCCGGTGCACGCGTGGCTCGCGCGGGTGAAGCCCGACGTCGTCGTCGTGTTCTACAACGACCACGGGCTCAACTTCTTCCTGGACAAGCTGCCGACGTTCGCCGTCGGCGCGGCTGCGGAGTACCGGAACGCCGACGAGGGCTGGGGCATCCCGACGGTGAAGCCGTTCAGGGGCGATCCGGCCCTCTCGTGGCACCTCATCGAATCGCTCGTTGCCGACGAGTTCGACATCACGATGTGCCAGGAGATGCTCGTCGACCATGCGCTGACGCTGCCGATGGCACTGCTGTGGCCGGGCGGCGCGGACTGGCCGGTCCGGATCGTCCCGATCGCGATGAACCATGTCCAGCACCCGCTGCCGTCGCCGCGGCGCGCGTACCGGCTGGGACAGGCGGTCGGTCGCGCGCTCGACGCGTGGGACGAGGACGTTCGCATCCTGGTGATGGGCACCGGCGGACTCTCGCACCAGCTCGACGGCCAGCGCGCCGGCTTCATCAACAAGCCGTTCGACCTCATGTGCATGGACGCGCTCGTCAACGACCCGGAGCGTCTCACGCGCTACTCGACGCTCGACATCGTCCGCGAGGCAGGTGCGCAGGGCACCGAGCTCATGGCCTGGATCGCGGCGCGCGGCGCGCTCACGGGGCGCGTGACCAAGGTCCACTCGAACTACCACATCCCGGTGTCCAACACGGCGACCGGGCTCATGGTGCTCGCGAACGAGCGGGTGCCGCAGACGCGCGCGGCGTGAAGGCGGCTTGCCGATGATCATCGACTGCCACGGGCATTACACGACCGCGCCGGCCGCGCTCGAGGCGTGGCGCAAGCGGCAGGTGGCCGCGCTCGACGATCCGGCGAAGGGACCGAAGCGCGCCGAGCTCGTCATCGCCGACGACGAGATCCGCGCGAGCCTCGAGAACGCGCAACTGAAGATGCAGCGCGAGCGCGGCACCGACCTCACGATCTTCTCGCCGCGGGCGAGCTTCATGGCGCACCATGTCGGCACCGAGGCGACGAGCCGCGAGTGGTCGGAGCTCTGCAATGACTTGGTGGCGCGCGTCTGCGGCCTCTATCCGGACAACTTCGTCGGCGTCTGCCAGCTGCCGCAGTCGCCCGGGGTGCCGCCCGAGCGGTGCATCCCCGAGCTCGAGCGCTGCGTCAACGAGCTCGGATTCATCGGCTGCAACCTGAATCCGGATCCGTCGGGCGGGCACTGGAAGGAACCCCCGTTGACCGACCGCTGGTGGTACCCGCTTTACGAGAAGATGGTCGAGCTCGACGTGCCGGCGATGGTCCACGTGTCGACGTCGTGCAACCCGTGCTTCCATGCGACGGGAGCGCACTACATCAACGCGGACACGACCGCGTTCATGCAGTTCCTCGCATCCGACCTGTTCAAGGATTTTCCGACGCTCAAATTCATCATTCCGCACGGCGGCGGCGCGGTGCCCTACCACTGGGGGCGCTATCGCGGCCTCGCGCAGGACATGAAGCGGCCTCCCCTGCCCGAGCTGCTGCTGAACAACGTGTTCTTCGACACGTGCGTCTATCATCGACCGGGCATCGAGCTGCTGACGAAGGTCATTCCGGTCGACAACATCCTCTTCGCTTCGGAGATGGTCGGCGCGGTGCGTGGCATCGACCCCGAGACCGGTCATCACTTCGACGACACGCGGCGCTACGTCGACCAGGTGAGTGCGCTCAGCGCGGCCGACCGCGCGAAGATCTTCGAGGACAACGCGAGGCGAGTCTTCGGGCGCCTCGGATCGAAGTCGGCGCGCGGGGTCAATGCGACGGCGAGGCGGCGCTGATGGACCTCCTGCTGCTGCCGGGGCTGCTCGGCGACGCCGCGGCATGGGCACCGATTCTGCCGGACCTCGATGACCTCGTCCGCTGTCGCATTCCGGCCTATCACGACGCGGCCAGCCTCGGCGAGATGGCGACGCGCGTACTGGCGGGTGCACCGCCGACCTTCGCGCTGGCGGGACATTCGATGGGGGGGCGGGTGGCGCTCGAGATCGTGCGGCGGGCACCGGAACGCGTCCAGCGCCTCGCGCTCTTCGACACCGGGTTCCGCGAGCGGCCTGCCGGTGCTGCCGGGGAGGACGAGAAGGCGGGGCGGCTCGCTCTGCTCGCGCTCGCCCGCGCCGAAGGCACGCGGGCCATGGCGCGGGAATGGGTTCGGCCGATGGTCCATCCGGCGCGGCTCGACGACGCACCACTGATCGACACCGTCCTCGACATGTTCGAGCGGCGCACGCCCGACGATTTCGCGGCGCAGATCGAGGCGCTGCTCGCGCGGCCGGACGCCACGGCCACGTTGCGTGCAATCGCCTGTCCAACCCTCGCGCTGTGCGGCCGCGAGGACGCATGGAGCCCGCCGCGGCAGCACGAGGAGATGGCGGCGCTGATTCCCGGAGCGACGCTGGCCGTGATCGAATCCTGTGGCCACATGGCGCCGATGGAGCGCCCGCGCGAGGTCGCGCAGGCGATGCTCGCGTGGCTGCGGGTCCCCGCGCGCGGCGTACCGGCACGGCAACCGGCGAACGCCTGATCTCGGCCAGGGCGACGTACACTGCACATCGAGTCGGACATTCGAATCAACCACTGACAAGGAGGAGTCGATGCACCATCCCCCGCGAACCTCGCGCCGCCGCGCGCTGCAGGGCCTCGTGGCCGCGGCCGCGTTATCCGCGCTGGCCGGCCCCGCGCTCGCCGCCGATCCGTTCAAGATCGGCCTCATCCTCCCGCTGACCGGCCCGTTCGCGTCGACCGGCAAGCAGATCGAGGCGGCGTGCCGGTTGTACATGGCGAAGAACGGCGACACGGTCGCCGGCCGCAAGATCGAACTGATCGTCAAGGACGACACCGGGCTCGCGCCGGAGACGACCAAGCGCATCGCGCAGGAGATGGTCGTGCAGGACAAGGTGAGCGTGCTCGCCGGCTTCGGCCTGACGCCGCTCGCACTCGCCGCCGCGCCCGTGGCGACCGAGGCCAAGGTCCCGATGATCGTGATGGCGGCGGCGACCGCGATGATCCCGACGCGCTCGCCGTTCATCGTGCGTCCGAACTTCACGCTGCCGCAGGTCACGGCGCCGATCGCCGAATGGGCGCTCAAGAACAAGATCAAGCGCGTCGTCACGCTGGTGACCGACTATGGCCCGGGTCTCGACGCCGAGAAGACGTTCGTCGCGGTGTTCAAGGCGGGAGGCGGCGAGATCGTGGAGTCGATCCGCACGCCTTTGCGCAATCCCGACTACGCGCCGTTCCTGCAACGGGCGAAGGATGCGAAGCCCGACGCACTGTTCGTGTTCGTCCCGTCCGGCGAAGGCCTGGCCCTGATGAAGCAGTTCGACGAGCGCGGC
The DNA here is from genome assembly GCA_963734055.1 of uncultured beta proteobacterium. Classification (GTDB taxonomy): domain Bacteria; phylum Pseudomonadota; class Gammaproteobacteria; order Burkholderiales; family Casimicrobiaceae; genus CAIWHR01. The sequence continues at coordinate 186,213 of CAVTFQ010000005.1, read as the reverse complement.
CTGAAGCAGGCCGGCGTCAAGCTGATCGGCACCGGCGACGTGACCGACGACGACTTGCTCGAGGCGATGGGCGCGCCAGCGGTCGGCGTCATCACGGCGTTCCATTATTCGGCCGCGCACGACTCGCCCGAGAACAAGGCGTACGTCGACGCGTTCATGAAGGCGAACACTGGGATGCGCCCCAACTTCCACTCGGTCGGCGGCTACGATGGCATGCACCTGATCTACGGGGCGCTGAAGAAGGCCGGTCCGAACGCCACGGGTGAGCAGCTGGTCGAGGCGATGAAGGGCATGAAGTGGATGAGCCCGCGCGGCCCGATCGCGATCGATCCGGCGACGCGGCAGCCGATCCAGACCGTCTACCTGCGCGAGGTCAAGATGGTCAACGGCAAGCCCTGGAACGTCGAGTTCGACAAGGTCGAGAACGTAAAGGACCCCGGCAACTAGGGCTCCCCCCGAAGCGCGCTCGCGCGCCTCCCCCAAGGGGGCGCGGCGACCTAGGGGCGGCCCGTCGGTCGCCGCCCGCTTCGGGACGGGTCCAGGTGTGCGAGCCATGCTCGGGAATCTCGCCGGGGTGCTGTTCGACGGCATTGCGTACGGCAGCCTGCTGTTCATCATCAGCATCGGCCTGTCGGTGACGATGGGCCTGATGAATTTCATCAATCTGGCGCACGGCGCGTTCGCGATGCTCGGCGGGTACGTCTGCGTGCAGCTGATGGCGCGCGCAGGCGTCCCGTTCCTCGCGACGCTGCCCGCCGCGTTCGTCGTCGCGGCGATGGCCGGCATCGTCCTCGAGCGGACGCTCTACCAGCGCCTCTACAAGGCGGCGCATCTCGACCAGGTGATGTTCTCGATCGGCCTCGCGTTCATGGCGGTCGCGGCGACGACGTATTTCTTCGGCCCCTCGCAGCAGCCGGTGCACTTGCCCGATTTCCTGCGCGGGCAGGTGCACGTCCTGGGGCTCGACCTCGGCGCCTACCGGCTGTTCCTGATCGCGATCGTCGCGGTGCTCACGGTCGCGCTGCATCTCTTGCTCGTGCGCACGCGCTTCGGCGCGCAGGTGCGGGCCTCCGTCGACAATGCGATCGCCTCCGCCGGCCTCGGCATCAACGTCAACCGCGTCTTCGGCGTGACGTTCGCGCTCGGCTCGGGGCTCGCCGGTCTCGGCGGCGGGCTCGGCGTCGACGTGCTCGGACTGGATCCGACGTTCCCGCTCAAGTACATGGTGTACTTCCTCCTGGTCGTGGCGATCGGCGGCGCAGGGACGATCAAGGGCGGCCTCGTCGCCGCGATGATCCTCGGGGTCTGCGACGTCGCCGGCAAGTACTACGTGCCGCAGATCGGCTCGTTCATCATCTACTTCCTGATGGTGACGCTGATGATCGTGTTCCCCGCCGGGCTCTATGGTCGCCGCGCCTAGCCCGACGGTCGCCGCGGTGGACGCCACGGCGATCGCCCCGAGGCTACCGACCGACCGCTGGCGCGCGCCGGAGATCGCGTTCTGGCTGGCCGCGCTCGCGGCGTTCTTCGTCTTTCCCCAGCACCGGGTGCTCGGCAGCCAGATCCTGATCACGGGGTTGTTCGCCGTCTCGCTCGACCTGATCCTCGGCTACGCAGGCATCGTCTCGCTCGGGCACGCGGCGTACTTCGGCATCGGCGCCTATGCCGCCGGATTGCTCGCCGTTCACGGCTGGGGCGAGCCGTTCTCGGGCCTGGTCGTCGCCTGCGTGGCCGGTGCGGTCGTCGGCTTCGCGACGAGCTTCCTCGTCGTTCGGGGATCGGACCTCGCGCGGCTGATGGTCACGCTCGGCATCGGCCTCATGCTGTTCGAGGGCGCGAACCAGCTGGCCTCGATCACCGGCGGCGCGGACGGCCTTTCCGGCGTGACGATGGGGAAAGTGCTCGGCCGGTTCTCGTTCGACCTGGCCGGGAGCACCGCCTACCTCTACAGCCTGGGCATCCTGTTCCTGCTGTTCGTCGTCGTGCGCCGGATCGTGAGCTCGCCGTTCGGCCTTTCGCTGCGCGGCGTTCGCGAGAACGTGCGGCGGATGCCGGCGATCGGCGCGCCGGTGGCGACGCGGCTGATTGCGATCTACACGGTCAGTGCGGCCATGGCCGGCGTCGCCGGGGGACTGCTCGCGCAGACGACGCAGTTCGTGGGACTCGACGTCTTCGGCTTTCCGCGCTCGGCCGATCTGATGATCATGCTGGTGCTGGGCGGCGCGGGACGACTCTACGGGGGACTCGTCGGCGCAATAGTCTTCATGGTCGCGCACCATTACCTCTCCGATCTGAATCCGATCTACTGGCAGTTCTGGCTGGGCCTGCTTCTGGTCGTCGTCGTGCTGTTCGCGCGCGGAGGGATCCTCGGTGCCGCCGAAGCGCTGCGCGATCGCCGGCGTGGGTCGAGGACATGACGCCCGCGCTGCGCACGTCGGGGCTCACGAAGTCGTTCGGCGAATTCCGCGCGAACAGCGACGTCTCGCTCGCCTTTCCGCACGGCGTAAGGCACGCGCTGATCGGGCCGAACGGCGCCGGCAAGACGACGCTCATCAACCTCCTGACCGGCGCCTTGTCGCCGACCGCGGGCGACGTGTTCCTGGGCGACGAGCGGATCACCGCGCTCGCGCAGCACCAGCGCGTGAAGCGCGGCATGACGCGCACGTTCCAGATCAACACGTTGTTCGCGGGCCTCACGGTGCTCGAGTCGGCGACGCTCGCGATCTGCGAGCGCCGGGGCCGCGCCGGTATCTGGCACCGGACCGTGGCGCGGCAGCGCGAGGAGGCGGACGAGGCGCTGGCGCTGCTGCAGAGGCTGCGGCTCGGCCGTGAGGCCAACACGCTGACCCGGAACCTGCCGTACGGCAAGCAGCGGCTGGTCGAGATCGCGCTCGCGCTCGCGACCAAGCCGCGGATCCTGCTGCTCGACGAGCCGGCGGCCGGCATCCCGGCCGGCGAGAGCGCCGAGCTCTTCGGCGTGATCGCGAGCCTGCCGAAGGACGTGACGATCCTCTTCATCGAGCACGACATGGAGCTCGTGTTCCGCTTCGCCGAGCGGATCACGGTGCTCGTCGGCGGGAAGGTATTGACCGAAGGAACGCCGGACGAAATCGCGGGCGACCCGCGGGTCCGCGAGGTGTATCTCGGCGAGGCGCAGCATGGCTGAGCTCTTGGCGCTCGACTCCGTCACCGCGGGCTACGGCGACGGCGTGGTGCTCGAGGACGTCTCGCTCGCGGTGGAGGAAGGAGGCAGCCTGGCGCTCCTCGGCCGCAACGGCGTCGGCAAGACGACGCTGCTCGTGACGCTGATGGGCCTGACGCGGCTTCGCGGCGGCTCGCTGCGCTGGCGCGGATCGGATCTGGCCGGCCTCCCGACGCACCGGCGGAGCCGGGCCGGGCTGGGCTGGGTCCCGCAGGAGCGCTACATGTTCCCGTCGCTGACCGTCGAGGAGCATCTCACCGCCGTCGCGCGGCCGGGACGCTTCGGCGTGAAGCGCATCTACGCGATATTTCCGCGCCTCGAGGAGCGGCGGTCGAACTACGGCAACCAGCTCTCGGGCGGCGAGCAGCAGATGCTCGCGATCGCGCGCGCGCTGATGGTGAATCCGAAGCTGCTGCTGCTCGACGAGCCGATGGAAGGCTTGGCGCCGATCATCGTGCAGGAGCTGATGGGCGTGATCCGCGGCCTCGTCGCCGACGGCGGCATGGCGGTGATCGTCGTCGAGCAGCATGCGAAGCTCGCGCTGTCGCTCACGAAACAGGCCGTCGTGCTCGAACGCGGCCGTATCGTCCATCGCTCGGCCAGCGAAGCGCTGCTGCGCGATCCGGACACGCTGCACCGGCTGGTCGCGGTGGCGTGAAGGGAGGTCCGATGAAGGCGATCACGATCATCCAGGACGAGCACCGCGCGATCACGGCGGTCGTCGAGGGCCTGCGGCACCTGGTCGCCGAGGTCGGCGCGGGCCGCATGGCGGCGGACCACAAGCTCTTCGGCGCGATGTTCCACTACATCGAGGCGTTCCCGGAGAAGCTTCACCATCCGAAGGAGGACGACTACCTGTTCGCGCGGCTGCGGGCGCGGCGGCCCGAGTGGGCGCCGACGCTCGACGCCCTCGAGCGCGAGCACGTCGTCGGCCGCGAACGCTTCGCCGAACTGAAGGCGCTGTGGGAGCGCTATCGCACCGACCCGACCGCCTTCGCGCCGTTTGCGGAGGGCGTCGAGCGCTACGCGCACTTCCACTGGCGGCACATGCGCAAGGAGGAGGACGAGGTGCTGCCGCTCGCCGCCGAGGCGCTGACCACCGAGGACTGGGCCGCGATCGACGCCGCGTTCGCGTCGAACGAGGACCCGGTCGTCGGCGTGCCGGCGAGCAAGGCATTCCGCGAGCTCTTCACGCGGATCGTCACGATCGCGCCGCCACCGTGGGGCGTCGGGCCGGAAGCGCCGCCACCGCGCTGACCGGACAGGCCGGTGCAACGCAAGGATTATCATCCGGCGTAAGTTCATCCTCAACGGCGACGTCGTCGCGCGGCGCCGGGGAACGGCGGGAACCCGATTGAAGCGTGCGCTTATCATTGTTCTTACGACCGTAATGCTGATTGCGTCGGCATGGGGTGTCCTCGCTCTCCTTTATGCCGGCCATGACGCCGATGTCGTGCCTCGGGCAGCCTTCATTGCCTTGTTCGTGATCGGCAGCATCGGGGCGTTCATTTGGCTACGCCCGCTCTGGCGGCCGCTGGCCGTTTGGGGCGCCGCATTCCTTGCGATCATGGTCTGGTGGAACACGCTGAAACCGAGCAACGACCGCGACTGGCAGCCCGACGTGGAGAAACTCTCCTGGGCTGAAGTCCGCGGCGACCAGTTGACGTTCCACAACGTACGCGACTTCGACTATCGAAGCGAAACCGATTTCACTCCGCGCTACGAGGACCGTGTCTACGATCTCTCGAAGCTGCGCGGTCTCGACCTGTTCATGTCTTACTGGGGTTCGCCGGCCATTGCGCACACGATCATGAGCTGGGACTTCGAGGGCTCACGGCCGCTTGCGATCTCCATCGAGACCCGGAAGAGCAGGGGCCAGGAGTACTCGGCCGTCAAGGGTTTCTTCAGGCAATACGAAATCATCTATGTCGCCGCCGACGAGCGCGATGTCATCCGCGCGCGAACCAACTATCGCGGCGAGGACGTCTATCTCTACCGGCTGAAGGTGACGCCGGTGCAGGCGCGCGCCCTGCTCATGGATTACGTCGCCAGCATGAACGCGCTGGTCAAGGCCCCGCAGTTCTACAACGCGCTGGTCGACAACTGCACGACCAGCATCCGGACGCACGTCACGCACGTCGCCGCGAATGCAGCGCGCTTCGACTGGCGATTGCTCGCCAACGGGTACGGCGATCAGATGCTCTATGAGCGCGGAAGGATCGATACGCGGATGCCGTTCGAGGAGTTGCGCGCAAAGAGTCACATCAATGCCAAAGCGAAGGCCCTCGATCGTGACCCGGGCTTCTCGCAGGGGATCCGCGAGGGACTGCCCAACCCGCAGGTCGCCGCGAATTAGGGCCTGTTAACGCTATGGACACGAACGCGTTGCACGGCCGAAAACGCCCAGCGCAAGGCGCGAAGGCGTAGGCGGGTCGGGCACCCGGCGAGCCTTCGCAACGCAGCGAAGGGCGTTTTCGGCAGCAACCCGAAGGGAACGGGTGCCCTGGAACCGCCCCTCTTCGTTGCTCTCCTCGCGCAGACGCCCAGTCTGCGCTTCGTCGAGCGCCTTGATTGGCGCCCCATGCCACCCGTTCGCGTTTGCGCCCATAGCGTTAACAGGCCCTAGCTGCGCACTCGTCTACGGCGCGCCGAGGAGCAGATACACGCTGAATGCGCCGTTATTCCCGAACCCGACGCCGAGATACCCGGGGCCCGCGACGGTGTTCGCGCCGAGGAACAACGATCCCGAGTATTGCGTGCCCGGTGATGGCAATCCGTCGGCGCGATTCCGGATGTTGCCGACCTCGGCGGACGCCCCCGCGAACACGCCGGCGCCCAGGATTTCCGGTAGCGGCAGTATGCGGTTGTAGTACATCGCGCGACCGAACACATATTCGCGGCCGGAGAACTGATTCAGCCTAAAGCCCGACAGCCGCAGGGGACCGCCGAGCGCGAACGTCTCGTAGGCCGGCATGTTGGTGCCAAAATCAGTTCCCCCCATCGCGACCAGATTCACCGTGTGCGCGCCCCACGACATCGCGTATTGACCCCGGCCTTCGAAGCGTTGGTAGTTGAGCGCCGAACCCAGGTCCTTCGTCGCGCCGTAGTACGTGACGAACGCGTTGTAGCCGTTTTGAGCAAACCAGGCGTGATCGAGTGCGTCCAAGTTGAATGCGACGCGAACGCCTGCGGTGAGCTCGCGCACCGACGGCAGCACCGGATCACCGGTATCGACGCGAGCGTGAACCTGCGTCCACTGCGGGCCGACGCGGAAGACGCCGAGCGTGCCGAGCGTCATGCCGAGGTCGACGCCCCCGCGCGCGCTACCGATCAGATACTCGGCGATCTTGTCGTCGCCCTGGAACACGCCGCGCGTCGTCTGTCCGACCTGGCCGTACGCCGACCCGTACCAGACGCCCCGTTCGTTCAACGGCTGGTAGAACTCGCTGTAGAGATGGGTATCCTGCCCGATCTGCGCCTCGGACAGCCACTCCCCGCCCAGCCGGTTGAGCCACGTCTTGCGGTACTGCACCAGCAGGTTAAACGCGTTGTCACCCTGGAAATCGCTTTCCAGTCCAAGGCCGAAGCGCAGGTAATCGGGCCCCCATTCCTTCTCGTGGGGGGTGATCACCATCGCGCGCGGCCCGCCGGCCGACCCGATAACCTGGGCATCGACGCCCTCGAAGTCGCCGCGGCCGTAGATGCGGCGCAGGTCGGCGCCGAGCTTCTCCTGATCGATGGGCTCGCCGGGCTTCGTCTCGACGAGCCCGCTCAGCACCGCGGGATTGGTGCGCTTCAAACCCTCGAAGCGGATTTCGTCCACCGTTCCCAGCGCGACCTTCCCATGGACCTGTTTCGCGCGGACCGCCGCGTACTGCTCGGGCGGGATGCTGTAGCGCGACAGCGACGCCGCCATCTTCCGTGTGGCCTCCTCGCCGATGCGGATCGCGTCCTTGGCGCGGTCGTACTTGGCGACCGAGATGTCGCCGAGGTCGGGCGCGATCAGCACGTCGTTCGGTCCGAGGCTCTTCAGCTGCTCGTCGACCGTCTGCTTGCCAAGGAAGGCCATCATTTGGCTGACCACGGCGAGCGCGGACGTGATCTCGTCGCGCTTCAGCGGGGGCGTTCCGATGTTGACGGCGATCACCACGTCGCCGCAGAGCTTGCGCGCCTGGTCGATCGGCAGGTTGTTGGCGATCATGCCGTCGACCAGCAGACGGCCGTCCATCGACACCGGACTAATCGCGCCCGGCACGGACATGCTGGCGCGCATCGCTTCGGCGACGTTGCCGTGGCTCAGCACGACCGCTTCGCCGGTCTCGATGTCGGTGGCTACCGCCCGATACGGGACCGGCAGCTTGTCGAAATCCTGAATGCCGCTCGCCGGCTCCGCGACGACCCGCAGGAACGCCTCGATCGAGACCCCTGCAATGATCCCCTTCGGCAGCGCCAGGCCGCCGTCCTTCAACCCGAACTCCGGCGCGAACAAGGTCTTGTAGTCGTCGAGCTTGCGGCGTGTCGCGATTTCTGCCCGAGGAGGATTGTCGCGGAAGATTTCATCCCAGTTGGTGGCGAGCACCATCTTCTCGATCTCGGCGGGTGATGTTCCGACGGCAAAGGCGCCGCTGACGATCGAGCCCATGCTGGTACCCGTGATGCAACTGATCGGAATGCGCATTTCGTCCAGCACCTTGAGTACACCGACGTGCGCGATCCCGCGCGCGCCGCCGCCGGAGAGAGCGACTGCGATGCGTGGCGGCGCACCGGGCGCCCGAGTGGGTGGGGCGTCGGCAGCGGTGGCGTGGCTGGAACTCGCGAACAAGGCGAGCGATAGCGCCACAATCAGGCTGCGTCGCGGGTTCGTGGTGCATGGATGCGGCATCTTCGACTCCATCAGTCCGCGTGTTGGCGGCGCCGAACGCGAGACGTGCAGTTGCGGCCAGAGTGTAATGCGACGCCGCACTTCAGAGTGCTGCTCTGCACGTATTCCTGCGCGCCGTGGAGTCCTGTCTCCCGCGAGCAAGGCTTTCCGCGAGCTCTTCACGCGGATCGTCACGATCGCGCCGCCCCCGTGGGGCGTCGGGCCGGAAGCGCCGCCGGGCCGTTAGCCGCGGCCGTACCGACTACTTCGCGGGCGAAGTCTCCGTTGGCGCGCTCGCGCCGGAGTGCGGAACGAAGCGTATGCCGGCGTCGCGCGCCAGGCGATTCAATTCCGGCGATTCGGCGATGATCTTCGCCGCCGCGGCGCGCAGGCGATCGACGGCCTCGTCGGGCAGCACGAACGACGTCGGGAGCTGGTTCAGGTACTCGCGCTCGGCCGGGTCCTTGAGCGCGGGGAAGGACACGTCGATCGGATAAATGTCGGCATTGGGCGCGTTGTTCACGTACCTGGCGGCCTCGCCCCCGGGTTTCACGAACACGACCGAGTCGCGCATCTCGCGCAGCACGCGCCAGCGCGTCGAGATGTCCTTCAGGAGCTCGACCGACTCGCCCGAATACCGGTCGATCGGTACGCCGGCCGCCTTGACCAGAACCTGGAGGGTGCCGGGTGCGTCCTCCCGTCTGTCCCAGTCGGTGGCGGGTATGGAGAGCGAATTGACGACGATGACGATGATGTGCCGCACGCGGTCGAGCGGCGTCGGCTGGCCGGCCTCGTGCAGCGCCTCGAACGTCACGACGACGTCGATCACGCTGCGCAAGCCGAGGTTGTCGGAGATGCCGCCATCGACCAGGTGCAGATAGGGCTGGTCCTTGCTTTCGGCAAATTCGCGGAGCTCCTTCAGGCGCGTGATCGTGCGCGCGGCAGGGCGCGGCGGGTCGGGTACGTCGAAGTACTTCGCGACCCAGGAGGGTTCCTCGAAACCGCACGTTCCGCCGTAGTTGTTGATCGTCAAGGGCGAGAGCACCACCGGCACCGCGGACGACGCCGCCGCGGCTCGCGCCAGCCGGAACGACCCGAGGTCGGAGCACAGGACGTCGAAGTTCTGGCGGTTGAACATGAGGCGCGCGCCGGTCGAGAGATCGGTGGCGCCGACCACGATCAACGGCGCCCCGGGACGCGCGAGGTCCGAGAACGTCGCGCCGTTGAACAGGATCTCGTCGTAGAGGTTCGCGGCAAGCTCGGAGCGACCCCAACCGGTCGACGACAGCGCGCCCCAATTCGCGGGGTTCAGCGTCCGGCTGACGAGCTCGCCCTGCACGTTGCGCTTGAGAAAGCGCTTTTCGTACTCGTCGAAGAGCTTCTCGCCGTAAAGGCCGTACGCGAGCGCCGTGAAGCTGCCGCCGGAGATGCCGGTGATGACGTCGACCTGGTCGAGCAGCCGGACCCGCTGCCCGTCCGGCTTGACGGCGTCGGTGTTGCGCAGCGCCTCCAGCACCCCGTAGGAGAACGCCGCGGCACGGGTGCCGCCGCCCGAGAAGGCGAGGATGACGAGGTTATCGCCCTGCGCCGCGGTTTGGGCGGAGCGCTGGACGGCGTACGGCTCGCCCGGCTCGAAATGGTCGATTCGCGGATTCACCGGGCGCGTCGCGCAGGCGCCGAGCGCGAAGACGCACACGAGCAGGAGCGGCAGCGCAGCGCGCGGTAAGGCCATCGCAGTCGTTTTCATGGTGGAATTCTAGTCCAGGTCGACGAATGCTGCCGTTGCGCCCATCAATTCACATGGAGCCCGGCCGCCGCAATTTGCTAGAGTGGCAGCCGTGCCGGAAGTCCGACCCGTCGGGGTGCTCCGGCGCAGCATCGGAGGAAAGTGAGGATGACCCGATCGATCGTGTCGACCGCGTTGCTCGCGGGACTTCTCCCGATGGCTTCTCTTGCCGATGCCCATCTCGTCGCCTCGCGGGGGGCGGTGAGCTGCGAAACCTGGTCCAAGCAGCGTCCGCGCGACGCGAAGATTGCCGAAGCATGGCTGCTCGGATACCTGTCCGGCCTCGCTCAGGAAGCGGACGTCGACTTCCCGAAGATGATGGACGACGCTGCGCTTTTCCGGGGATGGACGATTACTGCCGCCAGAATCCGAAGCAGACGATCGCGCTCGGCGGCTTCATGCTGATGGGCAAGCTCCGCGCCGAGAATCCCCGCTAGCCAACCCAAGCGATTCATTGCGTCGGCGACGCCGATTCTCATCCGCGCTCCTTCGTCACTCGTGCGGAGTTGCTCGATGTCGCAACGCATCGCATGCGCCACCGGCGCTTACCGCTACCGACGCTGAGTCGCGACACGTTGTCGACCGCGGCCTGTCGCGCACAGCCGCCGGAGCCATTGTCGAGCGCGCTTACAGTCGCGACCTCTCGGGAGTTCCATCCGGCGAGACTTCCCTTCCATGACAACGGCATAGAGCTTATGGCCGGGATATTGCTCTATAGAGGACGACGAACTCCCCACAACGACTTGTAGACGAGAACTCATGGCAATGCTGAGAACGATTCGCAGAACCTTGACCGTGGCGATATTCGGCGCGGCGTGCCTCGCCGGCACGTCCGCTTCGGCTACCACGATCTTCACGCTCGACAACTCGGGATGCTGCGGAACCGGTCCGTTCGGAACGGTCACGCTGACCGACACCGGGTCGGGCATCGACGTCCTGGTGAATCTGGCGGCGGGCGTCGGATTCGTGAAGACGGCATCGAACCCGGCCAACAGCTTCGACGCGCTGATGTTCAACCTGGCCGGGAATCCGGCGCTGGCGGTGACGTTCATCACCGCCGGCTTCATCGTCGATCCGACCGCGCCTCCGATTCACGCCGACGGCTCGGGCAGCTGGCAATACGGGATCAAGTGCGACACCGCGTGCGGAACGGGGGGCAGCGCGCCGTACGCGGGTCCGCTGGAATTCGTCATCACGACGGCCGGGCTCACCGAGGCGAGCTTCATCGCGACCGCCGCTTCGAACGGCAACTACTTCGCGGCGGACGTCTGCGACAAGTTCCCGAAGGCGGACGGCCCCGGCTGCGCGGGAAGCACCGGGATGGTGTGGACTTCGTCGCCACCAGTGCACCGATCCGTGCCGGAGCCGGCGTCGCTCGCCCTGCTCGGGATTGCGGCGGCAGCCTGGGCTCGCGGCTCGCGGCGCAAGGGGGAACGGACGCAGCGAACGTAAGGCTGCGCCACCAAGCAAAAAAGGCCGGGCATCGCCCGGCCTTTTCTTTACGCGGCAGCGCCGCGGACTGCGTTGCTATACCGACTGGATGTTGCTCGCCTGCTTCCCCTTCGGGCCCTGCGTCACTTCGAAGCTGACCTTCTGGCCTTCCTTCAGCGTCTTGAACCCCGGCATGTTGATCGCCGAGAAGTGCGCAAACAGGTCTTCCCCACCGCCGTCAGGCGTAATGAAGCCGAAACCCTTGGCGTCGTTGAACCACTTGACCGTTCCAGTTGCCATTTCTGCAATTCCTCAAGAAAAAGAATAGTTGTCGGGTCGGTGTCCCGGCCCATGTTTCGATCTCAAGGGAAGTACGGCAACGGCTGCAACGCGGTCGCGTGAGCGGACGTGCTGCCTTGAAACTAAAACACGGGCGGGAGGATACAGGGGAATCGGCGCGAGCGCCAGCGGATTGTGGCAGGGCGGGCTGGGGGCTCCCGGGGCCAGTCCGGCCGGCCGGCCGGGGTCAGGTGGCCGTCGCGAGCTCCGTCCGGACCCGCAGGGCGCCGGCGCCGAGCGCTTCGAGCTTGGCCCGGGCGACGTCGCGGGAGAGCGGCACCATCCCGCAATTGGTGCACGGATGGAGCCGGGCGGCGGGAACGTGGCGGAGCGCCGACCGGATCGTCGCGGCTACCTCTTCGGGTGTCTCGACCCGATCCGTGGCCACGTCGATGGCGCCGACGAGGACGTCCTTCCCCTCGAGCAGGCCGAGGAGGTCGATCGGCACGCGCGAATTCGCGCACTCGAGCGAGACCTGCCCGATCGCCGAGCGGGCGAGGAGGGGGAACGTCTGCTCGTACTGCCGCCACTCGGAGCCAAGCGTCTTCTTCCACTCGACGTTCGCCTTGATCCCGTAGCCGTAGCAGATGTGGACCGCAGTCGTGCAGCGGAGCCCGCGCGCCGCGCGCTCGAGCGCCGCGATTCCCCAGTCGCGGACTTCGTCGAAATACACGTTGAACGCGGGCTCGTCGAACTGGATCACCTCGACGCCCGCGTCGGCGATCGCGCGCGCCTCGTCGTTCAGGATCTCGGCGAAGGCCCACGCGAGCTTCTCGCGGCTGCGGTAGTGGGCGTCGAAGAGCGTGTCCACCATCGTCATCGGCCCGGGCAGCGTGAATTTCACCCGGTGCGACGTCGTCGACCGGAGAAACGCGGCCGAGTCGACGAACACCGGGCGCCGGCGGGCAACCGGACCCGTCACCACCGGGACGGCGGCGTCGTAGCGATTGCGGATTCGGACGGTCCGCTTGTGCTGAAAGTCGACGCCGTCGAGCCCCTCGATGAACGACGTGACGAAGTGGCGCCGCGTCTGCTCGCCGTCGGAGACGATGTCGATGCCCGCGCGCTCCTGGTCGCGGACGACGAGCCGGACCGCGTCGCGCTGCGCCTCGATCAGGGCGTCGCCCTCGAGCCGCCATGGCGCCCAGAGCACGCCGGGCTCGGCGAGCCAGGACGGCTTGGGCAGACTGCCGGCGACGGTCGTGGGGAGGAGAGGGGTCATCGAAGGAAGGAGAAGCGGGCGCGTCGCGGCGGCCGATTATAGCCGCTGTCGCGAGCCGGGCGCCCCAACCGGTCAGGCCGCTTGACCAATTCCCGCGCGGCACGTACCTTTGCGCGGCGCGAAGTCCGAAGGCTCCGCGGTCCCGCTTCATGTCCCGAGTCCTGTTCTCCGACTACGAGTTCCCCGACCTCGAGCTCGAGCGGGCGGTCTTCGCGACCGCCGGCGCGGAGCTCGCGACGGCGCAGTGCCGGACCGAGGACGACGTCATCGCGGCCGCGCGCGACTGCGCGGCGATCCTGCTCCAGTACGCGCCGATTTCCGAGCGCGTCGTCGCCTCGCTGCCCTCGCTCGGCATCGTGAGCCGGATCGGCGCGGGCTTCGACACGGTGGACACCGATGCCTGCGCGCGGCACGGCGTGTGGGTCGCCAACTCGCCCGACTACGGCGTCGGCGAAGTGGCGACGCACGCGCTGGCGCTCGCGCTCGCTCTCGTGCGCAACGTCGTCGCGTACCACCGCGATATCCACGCCGGGCGCTGGCACTACCTGTCCTCGGGGGAGCTCCGCCGGGCCGCCGACATGACGCTCGGCATCGTCGGGCTGGGGCGGATCGGCAAGCGGATGGCGCACGTGGCGCGCAACGTGTTCGGGCGCGTGATCGCCTGCGACCCGTACATCATCGACGGCGATTTTCCGGCGTACGTCGCGCGCGGCACGCTGGCCGAGGTTTTCGCGCGAAGCGACGTCGTCTCGCTCCACGTGCCGCTGACCGCCGAGACGCGCGGGATGATCGACGCCGGGGTCCTCGCCGGGATGAAGCCCGGCGGCTATCTCGTGAACACGGCGCGTGGCGCCGTGGTCGACGTCGACGCCGCTCTCGCGGCGCTCGAGCGCGGCACGCTCGCGGGCCTCGCGCTCGACGTGCTGCCGGTCGAGCCCGTGCCGGAGGGTTCTCGCCTGCTCGGGCATCCGCGCGTGATCCTGACGCCGCACGCGGCGTTCTATTCGGTCGAGGCGGAGCGCGAGCTCAGGCGCAAGGCGGCGCAGAATATCGTCACCTGGCTGAAGACGGGCCGTCCCGACTACGTCGTCGTCGCCGGCACGCGAAAGCCCTAGCTGCGGACATTCAAGACGTTGTTTCCATGATGGATGAATCCTGTGCAGTCGTCATTCCCGCGAACGCGGGAATCCAGCGACTTTGGGTCATTGCAGGCAACAGTCCACGTCGCGGGGTCCCCGCGTCCGCGGGGACGACGAAGAATGCACGCGACCGGCGCATTCGTCGTGGATACAAAGTGTTGGCGATTGACGCCTAGCGGGAGCCAAAGGCCATGGCCGCGGTGACCATCCGTGCAGTGCACAAGCACTTCGGTTCGACGCACGTGATCCGGGGCGTCGACATCGCCATCGCCGACCAGGAGTTCTGCGTGCTCGTCGGCCCATCCGGTTGCGGCAAGTCGACGCTCTTGCGGATGATCGCCGGGCTCGAGGAGATCTCCGAGGGGGAGATCGCGATCGGGTCGAAGGTGGTGAATCGCGTCCCGCCGAAGGAGCGCGACATCGCGATGGTGTTCCAGAACTACGCTCTCTATCCGCACATGACGGTGCGCGCCAACATGTCGTTCGCGCTGACGTTGGCCAAGATGCCGAGGGCGGAGGTCGAAGCGCGCCTTTCGAAGGCAGCCGACATCCTCGGGCTCGCGCCGTATCTCGACCGCTATCCGCGGCAGCTCTCGGGCGGCCAGCGGCAGCGGGTCGCGATGGGGCGCGCGATCGTCCGCGACCCCCAGGTATTCCTGTTCGACGAACCGCTGTCGAACCTGGACGCGAAGCTCCGCGTGCAGATGCGCACCGAGATCAAGGAGCTCCACCAGCGGCTCAGGACGACGTCGATCTACGTGACGCACGATCAGATCGAGGCGATGACGATGGCCGACCGGATCGTCGTGATGCGCGACGGCATCGTCGAGCAGTCGGGCGATCCTCTCGGGCTGTACGACCGACCGGCGAACACATTCGTTGCGGGCTTCATCGGCTCCCCCGCGATGAACATCCTGCCGGGCATCGTCGTGCGCGACGGACGCGTCGAATTCGGCGCGGCGGCCGTGCTGCCGCTGCCCGCGGGTCTGCGTGCGGACGAGGGCCGCGAGGTGCTCTACGGGATCCGCCCCGAGCACTGCTCTCTCGGGGAGGCGGGCCTGCCGGTCGAGGTCGTCGTCGTCGAGCCGACCGGGGCGGACACGCAGCTCTACTGTCGCTTCAACGGCCGCGACGTCACGGCGACGATCAAGGACCGCACCGATTGCCGTCCCGGCGATCGGATCCATCTCGCGCCCGATCTCGCCCGGGCGCACGTCTTCGATGCGGCGAGCGGTCAGCGGCTCGCCGCCTGACCAGAGTCCAATCGGGCACGGCAAGCGAACGAGGCCCACCACCGGAGGAGGAGAGCATGAGCACGTTCAAGCGTCGGAAGTTCCTGCAATCGACGGCGGCGGTTGCCGCCGGTGCCGCGGTCGGTCCGTTCATCTGGATCAAGAATGCGAACGCGCAGTGGAGCAACACGCCCGAGAAGGGCGCGAAGCTGCGCGTGCTGCGCTGGAGCCGCTTTGTCCAGGGCGACATCGACCGCTACATGGTCAATGTCAAGGCGTTCCAGGACAAGTACGGAATCGAGGTACGCGTCGACAACGAAGGCTGGGAGGACGTGCGGCCGAAGGCGGCGGTGGCGGCGAACACGGGTGCCGGGCCCGACATCATCCTGTCGACCAACGACGATGCCAACCTGTACCCGGAGAAGCTCGTCGACGTCACCGACGTCTGCAATTATCTCGGCGCCAAGCTCGGTGGCTGGTATCCGGTCTGCGATCCGTATCTCAAGCCGGACGGGAAGAAATGGATCGGGGTGCCTCTCGGCGTCGCCGGCGTCTGCATGGTCTACCGCGAGAGCGCCGTCAAGGCCGCCGGGTTCGACGCGTTTCCCAAGGACACCGACGGCTTCCTCAAGTTGTGCAAGGCGCTCAAGGAAAAAGGGACGCCGCCGGGCTTTGCGCTCGGCAACGCGACCGGCGACGGCAATACGTGGTGCCAGTGGCTCGTCTGGTCGTTCGGCGGCAAGCTCGTCAACGAGAAGAACCAGGTCGTCATCGACAGCCCCGAGACATTGAAAGCGCTCGAATACGCGAAGGAGCTCTACGGGACGTTCGTGCCCGGCACGCTCTCGTGGCTCGACCCCAACAACAACAAGGCATTCCTCGACGGCCAGCTGTTCCTGACGAACAACGGCATCTCGATCTACTACGCGGCGAAGAACTCCACCGACCCGAAGATCAAGGAGATGGCGGCCGACATCAACCACGCCAACATGCCGATCGGTCCCGTGGGACGGCCGACCGAGTTCCAGCTGTTCTTCAACCAGATGATCTTCAAGTACACGAAGTACCCGAAGGCGGCCAAGGAGTTCCTGCGCTTCATGATGGAGCCCGAGCAGATGAACCCGTGGGTGGAGGCGTCGATCGGCTACGTCACGCCGGCGCTGCGTTATTACGAAAAGAACCCGATCTGGACGTCCGATCCGAAGCACACGCCCTACCGCAACTCGATGGTCAACATGATTCCGTCCGGATACGCGGGCAAGATGGGTTACGCATCGGCAGGCGCGCTCGCGGATTTCATCGTCGTCAACATGGTGGCCGAGGCGGCCTCGGGGTCGAAGACGCCGAAGGAGGCGGCGGAGCGGGCGCAGAAGCGGGCCGAGCGCTATTACAAGGTATGACGTCGGCGTTTGCCGACGCCCTACCTCCACGCGTTGAAGCGGCGGCGGCGCCGCCGCTTAACGCGCGGTTTTCGTGTGCCGCCATGACCTGCGCGGCCGGACACTGCCGCATCAACGGATAGAGATGCGGATGGCGCATCGCCAAGGCGCGCTCGCCCGCGCACTCGACAACCGGAACGTGCTGGGCGCCCTCTTCATGGTGCCGGCCGTCGCGCTGCTGCTGCTCTTCCTGACCTACCCGCTCGGGCTCGGGACGTGGCTCGGCTTCACCGACACCAAGATCGGGCGCGTCGGCGAGTGGATCGGCCTCGACAATTTCCGCTTCCTCTGGGGCGACGACGTCACGCGCCTCGTGCTCTTCAACACGATCTTCTACACGGTCGTCGCGAGCGTCATCAAGTTCGGACTGGGACTCTGGCTCGCGCTGCTCCTGAACAAGCACCTGCCGTGGAAGGCGTTCTTCCGGGCAATCGTGCTCCTGCCGTTCATCGTGCCGACCGCCCTCTCCGCGATCGCGTTCTGGTGGATCTACGACAGCCAGTTCTCGATCCTGAGCTGGGCGCTCGTGAGACTGGGGCTCATTCACGAATACATCGATTTCCTGGGCGAGCCCTGGCACGCCCGCTTCGCGACGATCGCGGCCAACATCTGGCGCGGCGTTCCCTTCGTCGCGATCACGCTGCTCGCGGGTCTGCAGACGATCTCGCCGTCGTATTACGAGGCCGCGAGTCTCGACGGCGCCTCGAGCTGGCAGCAGTTCCGCTACGTGACATTGCCGCTGCTGACGCCGATCATCGCCGTGGTGATGACGTTCTCCGTGCTGATGACCTTCACCGACTTCCAGCTCATCTACGTGCTCACCCGCGGCGGCCCGCTCAACGCGACGCACCTGATGGCGACGCTCTCCTTCCAGCGGGCGATTCCGGGCGGCAATCTGGGGGAGGGCGCTGCAATCGCGACCGCGATGGTGCCGTTCCTGCTCGCGGCGATCCTCGTCTCGTACTTCGGGCTGCAGCGGCGCGCCTGGCAGCAGGGAGGCGCGGACCGATGAAGGCGGGCGAGCAGGTCGACACGCAGGGAACGGCGTACCTCGTATCGCTGCCGCGCCGGCTCGTCACGATCTATGCGCCGCTGGGCGCGTTCCTGCTCGTGCTGCTGTTTCCCTTCTACTGGATGGCGGTCACCGCGTTCAAGCCGGACGAGGAGCTGCTCTCGCGCGAGGGCAATCCGTTCTGGGTCAGGAACCCGACGCTCGCCCACGTGAAGAAGCTGCTGTTCGAGACGTCGTACCCCGACTGGCTGTGGAACACGATGCTGGTCGCGGTGGTTTCGACGTTCCTCTCGCTCATCGCCGCGGTCCTCGCGGCCTACGCGATCGAGCGGTTGCGCTATCGCGGAGCGCGTTACGTGGGAATGAGCATCTTCCTCGCCTATCTCGTGCCGCCGTCGATCCTGTTCATCCCGCTCGCAACCATCGTCTACAAGCTCCACCTGTTCGACACGAGGCTCGCGCTGATTCTCACGTATCCGACGTTCCTCGTGCCGTTCGCCACGTGGCTCCTGATGGGTTACTTCAAGTCGATCCCCTACGAGCTCGAGGAGTGCGCGCTGATCGACGGCGCGTCGAGGTTGCAGATCCTCGTGAAGATCGTGCTGCCGCTCGCCGTACCGGGACTGATTTCGGCCGGCATCTTCGCGTTCACGCTGTCCTGGAACGAGTTCATCTATGCCCTTACCTTCATCTCGTCTTCCGAAGTGAAGACCGTGCCGGTCGCCGTCGTCACCGAGCTCGTCGAGGGCGACGTGTACCACTGGGGCTCGCTCATGGCCGGCGCGCTGCTCGGCTCGGTCCCGGTCGCCGTCCTCTATTCGTTCTTCGTCGAGTACTACGTGTCCGGCCTGACCGGCGCGGTGAAGGAGTAGGGACGACCTGCTGCCGGGTGCGGTAAACTCCGGCCTGGGCACTCCCCACGGAGCACGCAATGAGCATCCAGGACACGATCCGCGACCAGGTCAAGTCGAACCACGTCGTGCTTTACATGAAAGGCACGCCGCAATTCCCGCAGTGTGGATTTTCCGCGACGGTCGTCGAGATCCTGAAGCGCAGTGGCGTCACCGACTACCTCGCGGTCGACGTCCTCGCGGATCCCGAGGTCCGGCAGGGCATCAAGGACTACGCGAACTGGCCGACGATTCCGCAGCTCTACGTGAACGGCGAGTTCGTCGGCGGCTGCGACATCCTCCGCGAGATGTACCAGGCGGGCGAGCTCGCGCAGGTGTTCGCGAAGCACCCGGCCTGACACCCGCCGAAGCGCGGCCGCAAGACGCCGCCCGGCGATCGAGATGGGAGCGACGCGGATCCACGCCACGGGCGCGCGCGCACGCGCGGCGTGCGCCACGGCGATCCTCCTCGTTGCGCTGATCGCCGGCGCCGCGAGCGCCGCCGACCCTGCGCCGGCTCCGGCCGCCCTCACGGCGAAGAGCGAGTCGGCCAAGGACCCGGCCCGACCCCTTCACCCGGCGTCGCACGTCCAGCCGGGCACGCTCGTCGTCTTCAACCGGCCGGTCATCACGTTCCGGGCGAGCTTCCTGGGCGCGACGCCGGCACAGCGCGCGGCCGCGGCGCGCGAGAGAATCGGCGGACTGCTCGACCGGGGCGGCGAGGGGAAGGTCACGGTCGAGCCCATTCCCCAAGGCAGCGTGGTCAAGATCGACGGCGCGCTTGCCTTCATCGTCACCGAAGGCGACGCCGACCCGCTGCTCGATCAGACCCCGGAAGCGGTCGTGCGCGACGCCGCGAAGGCGCTCGAGCTGGCGGTTGACGAAACCCGCGAAGCGCGCAGCGGCGAGCGGATGATCCGGGCGGGGATGTGGGCCGGGGGTGCCACGCTCGTCTATGCGGCGGCCCTCTGGCTGCTCGCGCTGATCGCGCGGGTCGTCACGAGCCGGATGGTGCGAGTCGCCGAGAACACGGCCGAGCACGTCCGGATCGGTGGCGCCGAGCTCCTGCACCGCGAGCGCACGATCCGCGTTGTCCGCTCCCTGCTCCGCGCCGGGTACTGGGGCTTCGTGCTGCTCGTCACCTACGAGTGGATAGGCTTCCTCCTGAGCCTCTTTCCGTTCACCCGTCCCTGGGGCGAGCAGCTCAACACGTACCTGATCGAAAGCGTGACCGGCGCTCTCGTCGCGACCGCCTCGGCCATTCCGGACCTCGTCATCGTGGCCGTAGTCTTCATCATCGCCCGCAGCGTCATCGGCATCCTCAGGCGATTCTTCGACGGGGTCCAGTCGGGGCAGGTGCAGGTGGACTGGATCGACGCCGATTCGGCGCGGCCGACGCGCCGGCTCGTGACGATGGCCGTCTGGGTGTTCGCGCTCGTGATGGCGTATCCGTACATCCCGGGCTCGGACACCGACGCGTTCAAGGGGCTCTCGGTGCTGATCGGCCTCATGGTGTCGGTCGGGGCGTCGGGCATCGTCGGCCAGGCGGCGAGCGGGCTCATCCTCATGTACACGAGGACCTTCCGTCCCGGCGAGTACATCCGCATCGGCGACCACGAGGGCACCGTCGTCGAGATGGGGATGTTCACCTCGCGCATACGCACCGGCCTCGGCGAGGAACTGACGCTGCCCAACTCGTTCATCCTCGCGGCGGTGACCCGGAACTACTCGCGCGCAGTCAAGGGCGCGGGCTTCGTGCTCGACACCTCGGTGACGATCGGATACGACGCGCCGTGGCGCCAGGTGCACGCCATGCTGGTCGAGGCGGCGCAGCGGACGGAGGGGGTGCTCGCCGACCCCGCGCCGCGCGTGTTCCAGACGGCGCTCTCGGATTTCTACATCGAATACCGACTCGTATGCCAGGCGATCCCGAGCGACCCGCGGCCGCGCGCCGAGGTGCTGTCCGCGCTTCACGCGAACGTGGTGGACGTGTTCAACGAGCACGGCGTGCAGATCATGTCGCCGCATTACTTCGGCGACCCGGCTCGCGAGAAGGTCGTGCCGAAGGCGAAGTGGTACGCCGCGCCGGCCGAGCCCCCGCGCTGATGGTGCG
Source organism: uncultured beta proteobacterium (assembly GCA_963734055.1). Classification (GTDB taxonomy): domain Bacteria; phylum Pseudomonadota; class Gammaproteobacteria; order Burkholderiales; family Casimicrobiaceae; genus CAIWHR01. The sequence goes on along the minus strand of CAVTFQ010000005.1, from coordinate 165,547 downwards.
GCGGCACTCTCCGACGGGCCCCTGATCACGTACGAGACACCGAGGTCGGGCCGCGACTTCCGCATGCCCGCCACGGCAAGGGAGACTCCATGGAGAACCTGAAAGCCGCGAGCGACACGCTGTTCATCCTGCTGGGCGCCGTGATGGTGCTCGCGATGCACGCCGGATTTGCGTTCCTCGAGCTTGGCACCGTGCGCAAGAAGAACCAGGTCAACGCGCTGGTGAAGATTCTCGCCGATTTCGCGGTCTCGACGGTCGCCTACTTCTTCATCGGCTACGCGCTCGCGTACGGAACGAGCTTCTTCGCCGGTGCCCCCGCGCTCGCGCAGAGGAACGGCTACGAGCTCGTCCGCTTCTTCTTCCTGCTCACGTTTGCGGCGGCGATCCCGGCCATCGTTTCCGGCGGCATCGCCGAGCGCGCCCGATTCAATCCGCAGCTTGCGGCGACTTTCCTCCTCGTCGGATTCGTCTACCCGTTCTTCGAGGGGATCGCGTGGAACGGACACTTCGGCGTGCAGGGATGGCTCAAGAGCGCGTTTGGCGCGGAGTTCCACGATTTCGCGGGCAGCGTCGTCGTCCACGCGGTCGGCGGCTGGATCGGGCTCGTGGCCGTACTGCTCCTCGGCGCCCGGCGCGGCCGCTACACGAAGGAGGGCGGGCTCGCCGCGCACCCGCCGTCGTCGATTCCGTTCCTCGCCTTGGGCGCGTGGGCCCTGTCAGTCGGCTGGTTCGGCTTCAACGTGATGAGCGCGCAGACGATCGACAAGATTTCGGGGCTCGTCGCCGTCAACTCGCTGCTCGCGATGGCCGGCGGAACGATCGCGGCGCTCGTCGCCGGCCGCAACGATCCCGGGTTCGTCCACAACGGGCCGCTCGCCGGGCTGGTCGCGATTTGCGCCGGCTCCGACGTCATGCATCCGCTCGGCGCGCTCGCCACGGGGGCCGTCGCGGGCGCCCTGTTCGTGATGATGTTTACGCTGACGCAGAACCGCTGGCGCATCGACGACGTGCTCGGCGTGTGGCCGCTGCACGGTGTCTGCGGCGCGTGGGGCGGGATCGCCGCCGGGATCTTCGGTGCGTCAGCGCTGGGAGGCATGGGCGGCGTCGCGTTCGGCGCTCAGGTCGCCGGCACCCTGCTCGGACTGCTCGTCGCCGTGACGGGCGCCGCGATCGTCTATGGCGGCCTGAAGGCCGTGACGGGATTGCGCCTCGATCCCGAGGAAGAGTTCAATGGCGCCGACCTGACGATTCACAAGATCACGGCGACGCCCGAGCGCGAGCCGTCGTGGTGAACGCGGCCGAGACGATTCGTGAGGAGCGGGACACCGCTGCCGCGCTCAATTGTAGGTGACCGTTCCGGCAATGAGGTCCTGGTAGGCTCCCCCGGGCGGCAGCACGCCGAGCGCGGGGATCGCACCCGCGACCGTGAAGGAGACCGAATCGGTCGGGCGGATGACCCACTGGATCTTCATCGAGCCGGTCGCCACGACGGTCCCGCCCGAGCCGTCGCCCCAGACGTTCGTGTTGAGGATCGCGGGAACGGTGTCCAGGTACAGGTTGTACGGCAGCGTGTCGGCGGGCGAGCCGACGTTGGTCAATTGGCGCTGCGTGTAGCTGCCGGACCCCGTCGACAGCGTGGCGGTGAAGTTCACCGTGTCGGAGCCGTTGCTCGTCATCGTGCAGGTCACGGTCATGGTCGACGACGAGGTCGTCTGCGCTCCGGTATACGTGCCGAAGGTCAGGTTGCCGACGCCGACGGTGCACGTGTGGGCTGCGCCGGCGGACGCGGCCCACGAGACGAGAACGCTGGCAAGCAGCCTTCGCGCGCGGCGCGCGACCGGCAGGGTCATGGTTGTTCTCCGGCGGCTGCGTGCAGCGCGCAGACGAACGGACCGAGATCGGCAACGGGCGCCGCATCCTTCGGCAGTTCGACGGCAACGCGGCACGTCCGGCCGCGATAGGTGATCTCGACGTCCTGGCGATCCGACAGGTTGGCGAGATAGACCTCGCCCCCCATCGCGACCGGATACGGTTCGGCCCTGCCCGCGACGCGCGCGACCGCGCCCGCCGGCAGCGGCGTCCCGTCGGGCAGCACGAGGCGCAAGAGCGCACTGCGTTCGCGGCGCGAATCGAAGCTGACGACGACGCCCGTCCGATTCAGCAGTACCACCCTCTGCACGGTCTGCCCGACGGTCGCGTCGAGCGGGACGGTGGCCGGATCGATCGCGATGTTCACCGGAGTGTACGACGGCAGTCGCGGAAGCATCAGCGTGCCGTCGGCACCGGTGCGGCCGACGTCGTTGTTCTCCTGCAGCACGCGCGCCCCGGCGATGTCGCCGACCGTCACGAGCGCGAAGCTCTGGTCGATCGGGGGAGCGAGGAACGCGTGGCCGCCGACCGTGCCGATGCCGCCGGCGATCGCGCCGCGTACGGCGCTCACGCCGTTGGCATAGGAGGCGTCGGCCGCGTATCGGGCGTGATTGCCGTAGTAGGAGACGCCGGCCGTGTAGTTGTCGTCCGTCTGCGCATGCGCGTAGTAGCCCCATCCGGTGCCGACCGGAAGCGGATGCTGCAGGTCGAACGTCCCGTAGGTGTTCGACTGACCGTCGCCGTGGGTCCGCTCCGCGCCGAGCGTGATCGTCGTGTCGGCAGGGCCGGTGCTCGTCGTTCCGAACGGCAGCGTGTAGAGCGCGAGCAGCTGCGACTGGTTCGAGAGTCCCTGCGCCTTCGACGCGGAAAGCGTGAGATAGCCGAAGCGGCCGAGCCCCACGGCGTACGTCGCCGTGTAGATGTTGAGCGAGCCGCTGCGCGAGACGCCGACCGGGTCCGGCGGCGCCGTGTCGCGAAAGCGCTGTCCGCTCCAGGCCAAGGCGAGCGAGCCGGCCTGGCCGGGCAGCGCGAAGTTGAACGTCGCGCGCGTGAGCTGTGATTCCTGGAGTGTCGTGTCGCCGATCTCGCGGTACCGGGGAGTCGCCCACGTCGACTGGATCGCGAAGCTCGCGAGGTACGCCTGGCGGCTGAAGCCGACCAGATAGCGCTGTCCCGATCCGGTCGCGCCCGCGACGCCGCCGCTCGTGCTGCTCGCCGCGACGCCCGCGCTCAGCACGCCGAGGTATCCGACGACGTAGTCGGCGCCGACGCCCGCGCCCCGCACGTGGTCGTCACCTTCCGCGCGCGCCTGGACGGTCAACCGATCGTTCACGCCGTAGCGGTAGAACGCCGAACCCACGAAGCCTTGATAGTCACCCGTCTTCAAGCCGTAATTGAAGCGCTCGGCGCCGGCGCTGAACGAGAACTCGCTCAGGCCGGGCTTCAGGAGCTGGCTCGTCACGTAGAACGGCTGCGTGATCACCTGCTGCTGCCCGAACGCGTTGGTGATGACGACCTGCAGCTCCCCCGCGCCGGTGAGCGCGGGGACGTTGGTGATCGAGAACGGTCCCGGCGGGATGGCCTGGCTTCCCATCCGCATGTTGTTGGCGTAGATCTCGGCCGCGGTCGGCACCGACGAAATGCCGGACACCGTCAGCAGCGGATAGGTGACGTATCCGGGCTGCAGCGAGAAATTGGAGCTGTACTGGACGCCGCCGAACCGCACGGCGCGGCCCCACCAGCCGGGCGCCGTGATCGCATCCCCTACGATCAGCGTCGTGAGCTTTGCCGGGTCGTCCCAACGCCAGCCGGCGTCGAGCAACACCACGTTCTCGGCGCCGGCATCGACGGCGGACGCCGAATTGGCGATGAACGTCGCGCCGAGCGTGCCCGCCGGCCCGAAGGCGACCGCCTCGAATGCGCCCGAAATCGAATCGCCGAAGCTGGTGGCGAAATTGCCGCCCGTCGCGCTCTGGCCGAAGACGGAGTAGTTGAAGAATCCGCCCCACGCGGGGCTCCGAGGCAGCTCTGGCGGCGGGAGTCCGAACCGCACCCGTGAAGCCGGGAGAAGATCCGGGTCGATGTCGAAGTCGATCCGCTGCGCCACGTCGTCGACGGTGGCGCGCACGCCGCGCAATGCGCGCAACGGCACGTATGCCCGGCCCTCGAGCGGGACCGCGTCGGAATCTCGCCACGCGAGCTGCAGCCGCGTCAGGGTCCCGGTGTCGACCATCAATCCCTTCGGGTCGAGCACGACATACGCGACCCCGGGCTCCGAGGCGCCGTTGACCGCAATCGACAGGACCGCGATCGCCTCGGCGAGCGCAATCTGCGACGGAGCTTCCCCGCGGCTCGGCGCGATGTCAGCCGCAGCGGACGCCGCCCCCGGGAACGCCATCGCCAGCAGGACCGCGGCGAGCGCACGTCGCGCGCCCTCAGGGACTGGCCGCGGGCAGGGCGAGGTCGATGCGGCCGCCATTGCTCTGCGCTTCCACGCGCAAGGGTATTCCCGCCTTCACCCGCTCCTTCGGCAGCGCGATGTAGCGCGTCGCCCCGGGGAGGACGACGAACACGTCCTCGTGGGCGAGCTGGTCCTCGCCCTGCCGCACGGTGAGCGGCGCCAGCCGGAGATTGCCGTTGCCGCCGTTGGCGATGCGCAGCCGCCACGACTTGTCGAAGCCGGTCTCGACGCCGAAGGCGGGCCTGGGCGACAACGCGACGCCGGTCGGCGCCACGAACAGGGGAATGTTCATGTTGAGCGCGATCCGGAACAGCGTTCGCTCGCCGGCGGTCTCCTCGGCCGGCGGCACTTCGCGGAAGATGAGCCGGTAGGCGGCCTCGACGTCGGCGGGCGGCTGCCCGCGCAGGGCGACACGCACGATCTGGCTCGCGCCGGGCGCGATCGTGAAGATGGGCGGGCTCACGATGAAGCCGCGCGTCTCGTCGTAGACGTCCTTGCCCTCGGGCTGCGACCACGTGTAGGACTGGACCTGGACGGTGACCGGGGCGTCGCCCGCGTTGTTGACGGTGACGATCGCGGTCGGCGACGCGGCCGAGAGCTCGACGCGCATCGGCGTGAGGCCGAACGTCGCCGCGAGGACGTCGAGCGACAACGCGAGCAGCGCCGTCGCGGCCAGTGCACGAAGACCCGCCGTCATCCTGCCCTCCGACCGCCCCTCAGTTGTAGGTCGCCGTGACCCGAACCGTGTCCCTGTAGTTGCCCGCGAGCGGATATTGGCCCGCAGGGATGGACACGCACAGGGTGATGTTCTTGGTCCCGCCCGTCGTCGCGAACAGCGAGGTCGCGGCAATCGTGTTCGCCGCGTTCCACTCGGGACCCGCGCCGGGCGCGGGACACGTGTTGAACGTCGTGCCCGTCGGCACGTCGATATTGTAGGGCAGGCGCTCCGCGCCGCGCCGCATCCGCTTCTGGGTACCGACGGCGTTCTGGCCGTTGTTGAGCGCGACCGACGGCACGCTCACCCCCTTGTTGCAGGTGAGCCGGACGCTGCCCGAGGTGTTCGAGTAGGCGACGCCGGCGCTGATCGTGCCGAACGCCACGTTCGTGGCCGAGATCGTGCAGCGGTTCGCGAGGGAGACCGCTACGCTGAAGTTCGACGGCCCGGTCGACGCCGCTTCCGCCGCGCCGCAGGCAAGCGCGGCGGCGAGCGCCGTCGCGACGATGCGCGTAGGTGTCCGCACGGCCGCGACGAGAGTCGAGGCCGGCGCCGATCCGCCGTTCATGGTGAGGGCCGCAGTGCGATCCGCGGGCCCCGGCGTTCGTCAGGCCGCAGAGGCTCGGGTTCGCTGCGCGGGCGAGGTCAGTTGTACGTCGCGGTGACCTGAACCGTATCCGAATAGGCACCTGCCGACGGATACTGGCCCGCGGGGATCGAAGCGCAGAGGTTGATGAGCTTCGGTCCTCCGGTCGCCGTGAACAACGACGTCGCCACGATGGTGTTCGTCGCGTTCCACTCGGGGCCGGCGCCCGCCGCGGGACACGTGTTGAACGCGGCCCCCGTCGGAACGTCGATGTTGTAGTTCAGGGTGTCGGTACCGTTCGTCATCCGCTTTTGCGTACCGGCGGGGTTCGAGCCGTTGTTGAGCGCGACCGAGGACACCGTCGCTCCCTTGTTGCACGTGAGCGTCACGCTGTTCGCGGTGTTCGTGGCGGCGGCGCCGGCGCTCACGCTGCCGAACGGAACGTTCGCAGCCGAGATCGTGCAGAAGTTGGCGACCGTCGCGGTGACATTGAAATTGGCGGGACCCGCCGTCGCCGCTTGCGCGGTGCCGTGCGAGACCGCCAGCGCAGCGGCGACCGCCGCGCCCAGCAGGGTACGATTACGCATGGTCAAAGTCCTTTTGGTTGTTGGTCAATGACTTCTGGGGCGGGGCCCGAAAGCCGAATGCATGGCTCACGCCCCTCGACGGGCCTATTAAGCAAGGGGCATGCCAAGCATGGGGGCGCGAGATGGGCCCGAGCGAGCCGGCTTTCAGTCGCCGTCGGTGCTGCATGCCGGCATCGGGCTCGCCGACGGTTTGCGACCCATCGGGTCGCGCAAGGTCAGCCGTCGGTGATGCGAACGGAGAGATCGCGAGGGATCAACTCGAAGCGGCTCGCTCGGTGACCGGGCAGGATTCGACGTCGATCCGGAACGGGGAGCTACGTCCGCGCGCGGTGGATGCGGCGGACCTCGGGTACCCGCTTGATCGCGCGCATCACGTGCGCGAGCTGGCGGCGATCTTTGACCTGAACGCTGAAGAACATCGCGATCAGGCCGGCACCGTCCGGCTTCTCCATCGAAACGTTGTCGATGTTGGCGCCCGCGTCCGCGATCGCGAGCGCGATGTCGGCCAGGAGCCCGCGGCGGTCGGAGACGAGGAGCCGAACGCCCGCGTCGAACTCGCCCTGGACGTCGGGCGCCCACTCGACGTCGATCAGCTGCTCGGGATCCGGCCGCTGCTTGCGCAGCGTGACGCACTCGCGCGTGTGCACGAGCAGGCCCTGGCTCTTGCGGAACTGGCCGACGACGGCGTCGCCTGGGATGGGGCGGCAGCAGCGCGCGTACTGGATTGCGACGCCCTCGACGCCGCGCAGCGTCAGCGCGGAGGGCTTGACGCCGAGGGGCGCCGACGGCTCCGCGCCCGGTTCGGTAGTCTTCCCCGCCGTGCGCGTGAGCGCCTGCGCGACGACGAACGAGAGGCGCTTGCCGAGGCCGATGTCGGCCAGGAGCTCGAGCTGGCTCTTCGCGCCGTATTCCTTCTGGAGCGCATCCCACCGGTCCCAGGTGATCGCTTCCGGCGCGACCTTGAGCGCGGCGAGCGCCTGCGCGAGCAGCCGCTCGCCGAGCGCGGCGGACTCCTTCTGCTGGAGTCCCTTCAGAAAGTGGCGGATCCGCGAGCGTGCCTTGCCGGTGGCCACGAACGACAGCCATGACGGATTGGGTCGCGCCGTCGGCGAGGTCAGGATCTCGACGTGGTCGCCGTTCTTGAGCTCGGTGCGCAGAGGCAGGAGCTCGTAGTTGATCCGCGCGGCGACGCAGTGGTGGCCGATGTCGGTGTGCACCGCGTACGCGAAGTCGACCGCGGTGGCGCCGCGCGGCAGCGCCATGATCTTGCCCTTCGGCGTGAACACGTAGACCTCGTCGGGGAAGAGGTCGCCCTTGATGTTCTCGAGGAATTCCTTCGAGTCGCGCGACTCGGACTGGATCTCGAGCAGGCTCTGCAGCCAGCGGTGCGTCTCGCGCTGCGCCTCCGCCAGGTCGAGCGCTCCGCCCGACTTGTAGAGCCAGTGCGCGGCGACGCCGGCTTCCGCGATCCGGTGCATGTCGTGGGTGCGGATCTGCGCCTCGAGCGGCGTGCCGAACGGACCGAACAGCGTCGTGTGCAGCGACTGGTAGCCGTTGGCCTTCGGGATCGCGACGTAGTCCTTGAACTTGCCCGGGATCGGCTTGTAGAGGCCGTGCAGCACGCCGAGCGCCGCGTAGCACGCGGTCTTGTCGGGCACGAGCACGCGCACGCCGTAAATGTCGAACACCTGCGAGAACGTGTAGCGCTTCTCGCGCATCTTCTTGTAGACCGAGTAGATCGTCTTCTCGCGGCCGGTCACGACGGCCGTGATGCCGGCCTTCGTGTAGCCCTCGCGGATCACGTCGAGGATCCGGTTCATCACCTCGCGCCGGTTGCCGCGTGCCGCCTTGATCGCGCTCGCCAGGATCCGGTAGCGCATCGCGTTCAGGTGCTTGAACGCGAGATCCTGCAGCTCGAGGTAGAGGGCGTTCAACCCGAGCCGGTTCGCGATCGGGGCGTAGATGTCGAGCGTCTCGCGTGCCACCCGCTTGCGGTGGACCGGCGCCATCGCGTCCAGCGTCCGCATGTTGTGCAGCCGGTCGGCGAGCTTGATCAGGATGACGCGGACGTCCTGCGCCATCGCGAGCAGCATCTTGCGGAAGCTCTCCGCCTGCGCGTCCTCGCGCGAGGTGAACTCGATCTGGTCGAGCTTGGAGAGGCCGTCGACCATGTCGGCTACCGGCTTGCCGAACGACGACTCGATCTCCGCCTTGGTGATCGCCGTGTCCTCCATCACGTCGTGGAGGAGGGCGGCGGCGAGCCCCTGCGCGTCGAGACGCCACTGCGACAGGATGCTCGCCACCGCGAGCGGATGCGTGATGTAGGGCTCGCCGGACTTGCGGAACTGGCCGCGGTGGGCCGAGTCGGAGAACTGGAACGCGCGCTCGACGAGCGCGATGTCAGGCGTCGGCAGGTAATTGCCGAGGTGTCGGGTGAATTCGGCGATCTCCGACATACCTCGTGGCCGCCATGATGCGCTGCGTCAGCTCTGCGCCTTCAGCAGCATCTCGATGCCGACCTTGCCCGCCGCGATTTCGCGCAGCGCGATGACGGTCGGCTTGTCGCGGTCCGCGTCGAGGAGCGGCGCCGAGCCGGCGCTGATCTGCCGCGCGCGGTTCGTCGCCGCGAGCGTGAGCTCGAAGCGGTTGGGGATCTTGTCGAGACAATCTTCGATCGTGATGCGGGCCATGGAATTCCTCGTCAGGGTTCGAGCAGCCGCTCGATCAGGGCCGCGTGCCGCACGCCCTGCCGCGGTGCTGTCAGGCGGGCCGCCCGGACGATCGCGGACAGATCGTCGACGGCCCTCGCAAAGTCCTGATTCATAATAACATAGTTAAAGTCGCCGTAGTGGCGCATCTCTTCGCGCGCCGCCTCGAGCCGGCGCGCGATCACCTCGGGGCTGTCCTGGCCGCGCTTTTCGAGCCGTTCGCGCAGCGACGCGAGCGACGGCGGCAGGATGAAGATCAGCACGGCTTCCGGGATCAGCTTGTGCACCTGCGCCGCGCCCTGCCAGTCGATCTCGAGGAGCACGTCGTGCCCGGAGGCGATCTGCTCCTGGAGCCACGTCGCCGACGTCGCGTACCAGTTGCCGTGGACGTGCGCGTGCTCGAGGAATTCGCCGCGCGCCTTAAGCGCCATGAACCGCGCCTCGTCGACGAAGCGGTAGTGGACGCCGTCGGCCTCGCCGGGACGCGGCGGCCGCGTCGTATAGGACACCGAAAGCCGTATCCCGGGTTCCCGCTCGAGGAGCGCGGCGACGAGGCTGGTCTTGCCGCCTCCGGAAGGCGCCGCGAGCACGAACAGGCAGCCGGAGGCGGGGGGGGCCTTGGTGGCGGCGACGCTAGGCGGCATGGGATCTCGGCAGGGGTCAATTCAAAGTAGGGTCAGACCCTACTTTTTCACGCACGTCGTCGCCTCGGGTTTCCGGACAAGTCGAGTCTGACCCTGCTTATTCGACGTTCTGGACCTGTTCCCGCATCTGCTCGATCAGCACCTTGAGCTCGAGCGACGCCTGCGAGAGCTCCGCATCGACCGACTTCGAGCCGAGCGTGTTCGCTTCGCGATGCAGCTCCTGCATCAGGAAGTCGAGGCGCTTGCCGGCACTGCCGCCCGCCGCCAGCACCCTCCGCACCTCCGCGACGTGGGTCGCTAGGCGCTGTACCTCCTCGGCGACGTCGATCTTGGTCGCGAACAGCGCGAGCTCCTGCTTCAATCGCTCCTGGTCCGGGTCGAGCCCGGCCTCGCGCAGGCGGGCCCCGAGCTTCTCGAGATAGGCGGCGTGCAGCGCCGGGATGCGCGGCGTCACACGAGCGACCTGCATCTCGATCGCCGCGCAGCGTTCCTCGAGCGCCGCCGCAAGCTTTGCGCCTTCGCGGGCGCGCGATGCGGCCAGCTCGGTCAGCGCCCGCGCGAGCAGCTCCTGCACGAGCGTGGCCAGCGCTTCGGGGGCGACGGTCGGCTCGGTGAGCACGCCCGGCCAGCGCAGGATCTCGGCGACGCCGAGCGGCGCGGCACCCGGCGCATGCCGCAGAACGTCGGCTGCGGCCCTCGCGACCTGCTCGACCCGCTCCTGCGCGACGGCGATCGTCGCGGCGCCGGGGGTCGTCCGCGCGAGCGAAATCCGGCATTCGACCTTGCCCCGTTTGAGTTCCGCGGCGATTCGCTCGCGCAGCGCCGCTTCCTGCCCCCGCAACTCGTCGGGAAGCCGGATCGAGAGGTCGAGGTAGCGATGATTGACGCTGCGCAGGTCGACCGTCAGGGAGGCGCCGGGCAGTTCAGCGGCAACCGCCGCGAACCCGGTCATGCTGAGGATCATGGGCTGTTTTACGCAGCTTTATGCACGTTTTCTGGCTATACTTTGACTTTCGGGCTCCCAGAATGTATGCGTTATCCCCCTCTCGCGCAAGCAAGCGCGGCCGCGCTGGCACACGAATTGCGGGCGGCGTTGACGGATACTCCCTGAGATCTTCGCCCATGGCTGTCACGAACCAGGCCCTCACCGGGGGCTACCAGCTGCTGAACTACCGGATCGACCGGCAGATCAGCCGTGGCGGGTTCTCGATCGTCTACCGCGCGTTCGACGAGACGGGCGCGCCCGTCGCGATCAAGGAGTACCTGCCCTCGTCGCTCGTGCTGCGCACCGAGGGCGACATCGTGCGGGCGTCCTCCGCCGAGAACCTGACCTCGTTCCGCTACGGGATGAAGTGCTTCTTCGAGGAAGGGCGCGCGCTCGCGAAGATCAACCATCCGAACGTCGTCCGCGTGCTGAATTTCTTCCGCGCGAACGAGACGGTGTACATGGTGATGCGCTACGAGCGCGGGCGCACGCTGCAGCAGCAGATCCAGATGCGGCAGGACCAGATGTCCGAGCGCCTCGTCCGCCACGTGTTCATGCACCTCCTGAACGGGCTGCGGGAAGTGCACACGCACAAACTGCTTCACCTCGACATCAAGCCCGCGAACATCTACCTGCGCACCGACGGCAGCCCGGTGCTGCTCGACTTCGGCGCGGCGCGGCAGACGCTCACGACCAACCGGCCGAAGCTCGCCCCCATGTACACGCCGGGCTTCGCAGCGCCCGAGCAGTACCGCGAACCGGACCGCCTCGGCCCGTGGACGGACGTCTACGGCGTCGGCGCGAGCATGTTCGCATGCCTCGCCGCGTTTGCCCCGCAGGCGGCCGATGCGCGCCTTTCCGAGGACCACCTGGTCTCGGCAAAGAAGATCTGGGCCGGGCAATACTCGGACAACGTGCTGGAGGTGATCGACTGGTGCCTGCGCCTCGACCCGCTCGAGCGGCCGCAGTCCGTGTTCGCGCTGCAGAAGGCGATTCGCGACATTCCGCCCAAGAAACGGAAGCCCACGTTCTTCGGCAGCCTGAAGCGCAAGCTCTTCAGCGAGATCGGCGCCTGACCGCGTCGCGCCCTACCGCGTTCTTCGATGCGCTTCACGATCTTCCAGGAGTCCCGGAAGGGCTCGCGCAAGGTCAACCAGGACCGGATCGCCTACACCTACAGCCGCGACACGCTGCTGCTCGTCGTCGCCGACGGGATGGGCGGCCACGCGGGGGGCGAGATCGCCGCGCAGATCGCCGTGCGGCTGTTCATCGAGCGCTTCCAGCAGGAGGCGAAGCCGATCCTCAAGAACCCGCTCAAGTTCCTGCAGGACTCGCTCCTGCGCGCGCACGCGGCGCTGGGCAGCTACGCGAACCAGTTCTCGATGCTCGAGACGCCGCGCACGACCTGCGTCGGCTGCATCGTGCAGGCGGGGCACGCGTACTGGGCGCACGTCGGCGATTCGCGGCTCTACCTCTTCCGGCAGGGCGGGCTCATCGGCTCGACCAAGGACCACTCGAAGGTGCAGTACCTCGTCGACCAGGGCATCATCGGGGCCGGCGAGGTGGCCGAGCACCCCGACCGCAACAAGATCTTCAGCTGCCTGGGTGGGCTCGTCGATCCGGTCATCGATCTCGGCAAGCGGACGCCGCTTCGCAACGGCGACATCCTGGTGATCTGCACGGACGGCCTGTGGAGCGTGGTCACGCGCGAGGAGATCGCGACGTGGCTCACGTCGACGCCGATCCTGAAGACCGCGCCGCAGATGATGCGCGAAGCCGAGGCCCGCGGCGGTCCCGACGGCGACAACCTCTCCGCGATCATCGTGCGGTGGGGCCCGGAGACGCTCACCGACGAACCGTCGACGACGATCACCGAGACGCTCGGCCTGGGCGAATTCCAGACGCAGATCGACCGGACGCTGACCTTGACCGATCGCAAGGGCGCGCAGCGCGATCTGTCCGACGACGAGATCGAGCGCGCGATCGCCGAGATTCAGGCGACAATACAGAGATATCGCAAGTAGAACCGCGGCCGCTTCCGTTCATGCGCCAGATCGTCCTCGACACCGAAACCACGGGCCTCGATCCGCTCCAGGGCCACCGGATCATCGAGCTCGCGGGGCTCGAGGTCGTGAACCGCCGGGCCACGGGCCGCACCGTCCACTTCCATTTCGATCCCGAGCGCGAGATCGACGTCGGCGCGACCGAGGTCCACGGCAAGACGTGGGAGGATCTCCGCGGCAAGCCGAAGTTCCGCGATGCCGCCGCCGAGTTCATCGAATTCGCGCGCGGAGCGGAGTGGGTGATCCACAACGCGCCGTTCGACGTCGCATTCCTCGACGGCGAATTCGCGCTCGCCGGGCTGCCCGCGTCCCCGAGCGTCTATGGCAAGCTCACCGACACGCTCGCGCTCGCGCGCGAGATGTTCCCCGGCAAGCGGAACAGCCTCGACGCGCTCTGCGAACGTTTCGGCGTCGACAACCGGCACCGGACGCTGCACGGGGCGCTCCTCGACGCGGAGCTCCTGGCCGAAGTCTGGCTCGCGATGACGCGCGGACAGGAATCGCTGACGATCGACCTCGGTGCCGCGCTTCCGTCCCGCGACGGCGCGTCGACGCACGCGGTCGTGGCGCTGGGCAGCGCGCGGGCGGAGCCGCTTGTCGTGCTGGAGCCGTCGCCCGACGAGCTCGCCGCGCACGCCGACTACCTGGCGGCGCTGGAGAAGGAGTCCCGCGGTCGCTGTGTCTGGCTCGCGCTGAACGCGCGCGTGGAAGACCCCGCCGTCGTCGCCGCTGCCTGACGCCCCCGCCGGCGGTCCGGCCGGACCGGACCGACTGTCGTAACATGCGCGTCATCGGCGCCCGTCATCCTCATGGTTCCCCTGCACGCCCCGATCCCGCTTCCCTCGCCTGGCCTCCCGACACCGGAAAGGGGGGGCGGGCGCCCATGCCGGACGCCGCCGTCGACGCCGCACCGCTCAATCGCGAGCTGTCGCTCCTCGCCTTCAACCGGCGAGTGCTGGCGCTCGCCGCCGACCCGGACACGCCGCTGCTCGAGCGGCTTCGGTTCCTCTGCATCGCCGGCAGCAATCTCGACGAATTCTTCGAGATTCGCATCGCCGGGATCAAGGAGCAGCTCCGGGCGAAGGTGCCGCCCGTGGGCATGACGCTGCAGGAGGCGCGCGCGCTCTTGGCCCAGGTGGGCGTCGAGGCCCGCGCGCTGATCGACGCGCAGTATTCGCTCCTGAACCGCGAAGTGCTGCCGGCGCTCGAGCGGGCCGGCGTGAGCCTCGTCCGGCGCACCGAGTTCACCGCCGCGCAGCGCGCGTGGGCCGCGCAGCACTTCGAGCGCGAGGTGCGGCCGCTGCTGACGCCGATCGGGCTCGATCCGGCGCACCCGTTCCCGCAGGTCGTCAACAAGAGCCTGAATTTCGTCATCGAGCTCTCGGGCACGGACGCCTTCGGCCGCGAGACGGCGATTGCGATCGTCAAGGCGCCGCGAGTGCTCCCGCGCGTGATCCGCCTCCCGGCCGACGTCGGCGGCGGCGACAACGCGTTCGTGATGCTCTCGTCGGTCATTCACGCCCACCTGCACGAGCTCTTCCCCGGTCGCGCCGTCGTCAACTACGCGCAGTTCCGCGTGACGCGCGACGCCGACCTGTGGATCGACGAGGAGGAGGTCAAGAACCTGCGCCAGGCGCTGCAGGGCGAGCTGCCGCAGCGGCAGTTCGGGTCCGCCGTGCGTCTCGAAGTCGCCGCCAACTGCCCTGAGCCGCTCGCCCAGTTCCTGCTCCAGCAGTTCGAGCTGACCGACGCCGACCTCTACCGCTGCGACGGCCCCGTCAACATTGCGCGCCTGACCTCGCTCGTCGACCAGGTCGACGTGGACGCGCTCAAGTATCCGCCGTTCGTGCCCGGGCTTCCCGACCGGCTGCGCGAGCAGCCCGACATCCTCGCCGCGATCCGCCAGCACGACATCCTGCTCCACCATCCGTACCAGTCGTTCGAGCCGGTCGTCGAGTTCATCCGCAAGGCCGCCGACGATCCCGACGTCGTCGCCGTCAAGCAGACGGTGTACCGCACCGGCGTCAACTCGGTGCTGATGGAGGCGCTGATCGAAGCCGCGCGCCGGGGCAAGGAGGTGACGGTCGTGGTCGAGCTGATGGCGCGCTTCGACGAGGAAGCGAACATCAACTGGGCCGAGCGGCTCGAGCATGCGGGGGCGCAGGTCGTCTACGGAGTTTTCGGGCTCAAGACGCACGCGAAGCTCGCGCTCCTGATCCGCCGCGAGCCCGACGGTCGGGGCCGGGTGCGGCTTCGCCCCTACGCGCACCTCGGGACGGGCAACTATCACCCGCGGACGACGCAACTCTATTCGGATTTCGGTCTGCTGACGGCGGACCCCGGCCTCTGCGCGGACGTGAACGACGTCTTCATGCACATCACGAGCCTCGCGAGGGCCGGGCGGATGCGGCACCTGCTGCTCGCGCCGTTCACGATGCATCGCCGGGTGATCGAGATGATCCGGCGCGAGGCGGCGCACGCGCGCGCCGGCCGGCCGGCCCACATCGTCGCCAAGATGAACGCGCTGCTCGAGGAGGGCGTGATCCGCGCGCTCTACGCAGCTTCGGAGGCGGGCGTCGAGGTCGACCTGATCGTGCGCGGCGCGTGCGCGCTGCGGCCCGGCGTGCGCGGCCTGTCCGATCGCATTCGCGTCCGCTCGATCCTGGGCCGGTTCCTCGAACACCATCGCGTGTGGTACTTCGCGAACGGAGGCACGCCCGACGTGTGGCTGTCGTCCGCCGATTGGATGGGGCGCAACCTGTTCCGGCGGATCGAAGTCGCATTCCCGGTCCGTGATGCGAAGTTGCGCAAACGCGTCGTCGAGGAGGGCCTCTCCGCCTATCTCGCGGACACGCGGGACGCCTGGTCGCTCATGCCGGACGGCGCGTGGCGCAAGGTCGCGGCGCGCCGCGGCAAGCGGATGCGCTCCGCCCAGCGGGAGCTGCTCGCGGCGATGCGCGAACCCGACGCGGAGGACTGAGCGTGGATCTCGTGCTCTGGCGTCACGCCGAGGCCGAACCGGGCGAGCCCGACCTCGGCCGGCGCCTTACGGCTAAGGGACACAAGCAGGCCGAGCGCGTTGGCGAGTGGCTCGAGCGCCGCCTGCCCGACACCGCGCGGATCCTGGTCTCGCCGGCGGACCGGGCGCAGGAGACGGCGCTCGCTCTCAAGCGCAAGTTCAAGACTGTCGACGAGATCGGTCCCGGCGCCTCGGCCTCGGCGGTGCTGCAGGCGGCCGGCTGGCCGGACTCGCGCGAGGCTGTGGTCATCGTCGGCCATCAGCCGACTCTCGGTGCCGTCGCGTCGTTCCTGCTGTCCGGCGAGGAAGCATACTGGTCGATCAGGAAGGGCGCGGTCTGGTGGCTGTCGGACCGCGACAAGAGCGGCGCAGCGTCCGTCGTGCTCCGCGTCGTGATCGGGCCGGATTTCGTGTAGCGGCGCGAGCTTGGGAGCAGGGGCCCCGCGCGGTTGTATCGCGCGGGGATGCGACCGGAGCGAGTCGACGCTGGTGGCCGACAGTTTGGCCTAGCGATGGAATGAGGCGGGGCGGAGGCCGCGGCGCGAGCTTGGGAGGAGGGGCCCCGCGCGGTTGTATCGCGCGGGGATGCGACCGGAGCGAGTCGACGCTGGTGGCCGACAGTTTGGCCTAGCGATGGAATGAGGCGGGGCGGAGGCCGCGGCGCGAGCTTGGCATGAGGGGCCCCGCGCGGTTCGGCCTCCGCGCGGGATCAGCCCACATCGTCTCACCGAGGGGTCGGCCTCCGACGCAATAAGCGAGTCGGACGCCGCTGGCGCGAGCCGGGAGCAGCTTGGCCTGAACGATCCGATGAGGCGGGGCGGAGGCCGCGGCGCGAGCGGCTCGCCGGTTCGGCCTCCGCACGATCAGCCCACATCGTCTCACCGAGGGGTCGGCCTCCGCACGCGCTCCCGATGGCTCGGGCCTCCGCGTCGGCACTTTGCTCAGGCAGCTTGGCTGACAGCCGGATGCGATGCTCCTCGGTTGCCGCCTCGCGGATGGGCGCGAGCGGCGTCCGCACGAGATCGCTGGGGGGCCATTGCGGCGTTCGTGTGACGGTTCCGTGGCGCGCGGGTGACATTGGTGCGATCCAAACGGCTGTCTTCGTCGCGCAACGTTCCGGGGCGAAGATCGGGGCCGGGTTTCCTGTCGCGGTGTCTCCGGCCGCCATCCTCCTCGGGGCGGCCGGTTTCTTTGAGCGGGAGTTCGATGGTGCGAGATATGAATCGCGTGCGGCCTGCTGCGATCGTGGTCGGCGCCGGCGAGGTGGGTTCAGCGGTCGCCGTCGCGCTTCACCGGGCAGGATGCGCGGTGGTGGTGACCGACGACGTCGATCCGGCGTGGCCCCGGCGGGGGATGGCGTTCACCAACGCTTGGTATATCGGCAATGCCGAGCTCGACGGCGAAGCCGCGGTATTTTGCGCAAGCCTGCGCAGCATTCCGTCCGTGCTCGACCGGCGCGGCGCGATCGCCGCGACCTCGTGGTCGTGGGCAGGCGTGGCCGCCGCGCTCGAACCGCTCGTCATCGTCGACGCGACGATGCGCGACCCGCCCTCCGGGGCGCTCCCCGGGGCGCGCGATCCAAAGAATGCGCTCACCGTCGCGCTCGTTGCGGCGTTCGTTCCCGGTCCCGGAGTCGACGTCGTGATCCCGTGCCTGCCGGAACCGGAATTCGCCGGCGGCGTCGTGCACGCGAGCCGCAGCGGGCGGTTTGCGACGAGCCGCCGGATCGGGGACCGCGTGAGCTCGGGGGAGATCGTCGGGGGCGTCGGAGCGCTGCCCGTCGCCGCGCCCTGCGACGGCGTCCTCCGCGGGCTGTCCGCGCGCGGCGCTCGCCTGGCGGAAGGCAGCACGATCGTCGAGGTCGATCCGAGCGCCGATCCGGTGCTCTGCTTTGGCCTCGATTCGCGCGGCGCGGCGATCGGACGCGACGTCGTGGGTGCACTCAGGGAGCGGGGGCTTCTCCCGCGCGACGCACTCGCGGCGACGGCGGAGAGCGCCGACGCTGCCGCGGCTCGCGCCTGACCGGCCGGATTGCTGCGCTCGCCGGGCTAGCGACCCTTGCGCCAGGGATAGCCGGCCGCGGCCCACTCGCTCCGCTCGCGTTCGAGGAGATAGGCGGTGAGGGGGTGCGCCTTGAGCCAGCGCGCCGCGATGCGGATGTCGATCCTCGATTTGACCGCGAGGCCGATACGCGGAAGGTCGATCGGGCGCCGCGCGTGATGGAAGAGCACGGCGAGGCGCAGCGCGACAAGCTGGACCCGGTAGGTGGCATCCGCGAGTCTTGGCGCGACCTTGGGCAGGCTGCCCCGGCAGCCCAGCACCAGATCCGCGAGATCTTCCTGCTCGCCCGCGGAGAACCCGGGCATGTCCGCATTGCCGAGGATGTAGGCGCCGTGCTTGTGGAATCCGGTATGCGACACCGAGAAGCCGATTTCGTGCAGCAGACCTGCCCACTGCAGGCGCTGCGCCACCGGCGCCCGCGGGCGCGGCGTGGCGCGAAGGTACAGTGCGACCGCCATCGCCGCGACGCGGTCGGCGTGCTCGCGGTCGATCCGGTAGCGGGCGGCGAACTGCTCGATCGTCGCGACCCGGATGTCCCGCTGCACGGTGCGGCCCAGGAGATCGTAGAGCACGCCCAGCCGCAGCGCGCCGCCGACCGGGTTGATCCGGTCGACGTCGAGCTCGGAGAGAGCCGCCGTCATGATGGCGAGGCCCGCGGCGAGCACGGGGGCGCGCTCCGGCTTGAGCGCATTGAGCTGCAGCCGCGAGATGTGACCGGCCCCCACCATTCGCTTCCGCAGCCGGGCGAGACCTTCGCGCGTGATGCCGGCCGCCGAAAGCCCGTTCTGCTCGAGGATCTCGGCGAGCGCGAGCGCGGTTCCGGACGAGGCGTAGGCCTCGCTCCAGTTCTCGCGCCCGAACTCGCGCGCGATGGCTTCGACCTCGGCGCGCGCGGTCGTTTCGGCGCTCGCGAACGCGGTGGCCGACAGGGCGCCGTCGGCGAAGTATCGCCGCGTCATCCCGACGCACCCGATCTTGAGCGAGTCGAGCCGCTCCGGCACGAGCCCGCGGCCGATGATGAACTCGGTCGAGCCGCCGCCGATGTCGATCACGAGCCGCGGCGCGGGCGAGGCCGGCAGCACATGGGCGACGCCGTTGTAGATGAGCCGGGCCTCCTCGGCGCCGGTGATGATGTCGATCGGGAAGCCGAGCGTGCGCTCGGCCTGCGGCAGAAACGTCGGCGCGTTCGTCGCGACGCGGAACGTGTTGGTCGCGACGGCGCGCACTGCGGACGGATGCAGACCGCGCAAACGCTCGGCAAAGCGCGCAAGGCACGCGAGCGCGGCACGCTGCGCATCACGCGTGAGCCGGCCCTCGGCGTCGATGCCGGCGCCGACGCGCAGCGTCTCGCGCCACGTGTCGAGCCGGAAGATCTGGTCGCCCTCGACGCGCCCGACCTCGAGCCGGAAGCTGTTCGACCCCATGTCGACGACCGCGAGAGTGCCGGGGCTCGGTGCGGGGCGCGGCATGGTGGCCTTGAGCGTAGCAGAAAACAGGCAGCCGTTCGCAGCATGCTGCGCGGGACGCGATCGCGTTTTCTGTTACGCTCGAATGTTCCCGGGTCGCCGCATTCCGCTTGCCATGCCCGTCGATTACCTGCAGAAGATCCTGACCGCGAAGGTCTACGACGTCGCGATCGAGTCGCCGCTCGAGCTCGCGCCGACGCTCTCGCGACGGCTCGGCAACCGCGTGCTCCTGAAGCGCGAGGACCAGCAGCCGGTGTTCTCGTTCAAGCTGCGCGGCGCCTACAACAAGATGGCGCACCTGTCCGCCGGGGAGCGGGCGCGCGGCGTCATCGCGGCTTCCGCCGGCAATCATGCGCAGGGCGTGGCGCTCGCCGCGCAGCGGCTCGAGTGCAAGGCGACGATCGTGATGCCGGTCACGACGCCGCACATCAAGATCGCGGCCGTCGAAGCCCTGGGCGCCACCGTCGTCCTCCACGGCGACTCGTACAGCGACGCGTACGCGCGGGCGCGCGCGCTGCAGAAGACTTCGCGCGCGGCCTTCGTCCATCCTTACGACGATCCCGACGTCATCGCGGGGCAGGGCACGATCGGGATGGAGATCCTCCGCCAGTGCCAGGGTCCGCTCGACGCGATCTTCGTCGCCGTCGGCGGCGGCGGACTCATCGCCGGCATCGCGTCGTACGTGAAGCGGGTGCGTCCGGGCGTGCGCATCGTCGGCGTGCAGCCGGTCGATTCCGACGCGATGGCGCGCTCGCTCGCGGCCGGCCGCCGCGTAAAGCTCCCCCACGTGGGCCTCTTCGCCGACGGCGTCGCGGTCAAGCAGGTCGGCGCCGAGACGTTCCGCCTCGCGCGCACGCTGGTCGACGAGATGGTGCTGGTCGACACCGACGCGACCTGCGCAGCGTTGAAGGACGTGTTCGAGGACACGCGCTCGATCCTCGAGCCCGCGGGCGCGCTGTCGGTGGCCGGCGCGAAGGCGTGGGTCGAGCGCCATCGGACCAAGGGGCGCACCTTCGTCGCGATCGCCTGCGGGGCCAACATGAACTTCGACCGCCTGCGCTTCGTCGCCGAGCGGGCCGAGGTCGGTGAGCGGCGCGAGGCGATCATCGCGGTGACGGTCCCGGAGCGTCCCGGCAGCTTCCGCGCGTTCTGCCGGCTCGTCGGCAAGCGCTCGATCACCGAGTTCAACTACCGTTATGCCGACCCGCGGATCGCGCATCTGTTCGTCGGCATCGAGGTGGCGGACCGCCACGAGACGGACAAGCTCCTCGCCGACCTAAGGCGGCACCGGATCGAGGCGCACGACCTCACCGACAACGAGATGGCGAAGCTCCACGTGCGCCACCTGGTCGGCGGTCACGCGCCGGCCGCCGAGAACGAGATCCTCTACCGCTTCGAGTTCCCGGAGCGGCCCGGCGCGCTCATGCGGTTCCTGAACAGCATGAGCCGGGGCTGGAACATCAGCCTCTTCCACTATCGAAACCATGGCGCCGACTACGGCCGGGTGCTGGTCGGCATGCAGGTCCCGCCCGCGGACAAGGGAGAGTTCAGGCGGTTTCTCGACCGGCTGGGCTACGACTACGTCGAGGAGACTGCCAATCCGGCGTACCGGATGTTCCTCGGACGCTGATTCGGCCGCCTCGTGGGCCGACCCGCTCCCGCCGCCGGAACCGCCCGGCGATCGAGAGCGCTACCGGAACGCCCGGTTTCGGACGCCCGGAGGCAGGGGGTGCCGCGCCGCGGCACGTCTCCGGACCCGAAAATTGCTCCGGTGTTGCAAAACGGCCGCATTCGGGCCGTCAATGCCGATTCAGGCAAGGTTTATGCTCTAGGCAGTTGGCATCGGCCGTGGCAAACTTTCCACGGAGGGCGTGGGGTTTCATCGGAGTGTCCCCCGGATCGGGGCACGTGGGGCGGGAGAATGCGTTGGCGGAGCAGAATACCCTGTCGGGCGTGAAGGTAATGGTGATCGACGATTCGAACACCATCCGCCGGAGCGCCGAGATATTCCTGCTGCAGGCGGGCTGCACGGTGATCCTCGCGGAGGACGGGTTCGACGCGCTCGCGAAGATCGCGGATCACCAGCCGGACCTGATCTTCGTCGACATCATGATGCCGCGGCTCGACGGCTATCAGACGTGCGCCCTCATCAAGAAGAACGCGAAGTTCCACGTTACGCCCGTGATCATGCTGTCGTCCAAGGACGGCCTGTTCGACCGTGCGCGCGGGCGGATGGTGGGCTCCGACCAGTACCTGACGAAGCCGTTCACCAAGGAAAGCCTACTCAAGGCGGTCGCCTCGCACGTGAAGCGGGCCGCAGCGGCATAGGTGAGGCCGTGGGGTGCCCGGGCCGCCTGCGCGCTGTCGCGGCGGGACCGGTGGAAAGCGGGGAAGAGGCAGGAACCATGGCTATCAAGAGAATTCTCATCGTCGACGACTCGCCGACGGAGCGGCACGTGCTCAACGACCTGCTCACGAAGGCCGGCTACGACGTCGTCGCCAGCGACAACGGCGAGGACGCGATCCAGAAGGCGAAGCAGCTCAGGCCCGACCTCATCCTGATGGACGTCGTGATGCCCGGGCTCAACGGATTCCAGGCGACGCGCGCGATCAGCCGCGACGCCGACACGCGCAACATCCCGATCATCCTGTGCACGTCGAAGAGCCAGGAGACCGACAAGATCTGGGGGATGCGACAGGGCGCCCGCGACTACGTCGTGAAGCCGATCATCCGCGACGAGCTGCTCGCGAAGATCGCCGCTCTCAGCTGACCGGACTTCGATCCCATGGCCCGCGCCGCGAAGCTCGACCTCCGCTCCTTCCAGCGGGAGCTCGCTTCGCGCCTCGCGACCAAGACGGCCGCGCAAGTCGAATCGTCGCGGCTCGGGCTCGCCTGCGGCGGGGCGCAATGGCTGATCCGCCTGGCCGACGCGGGCGAGGTGATCACGGTGCCGGCGGTGGCGAACGTGCCGCTCACGCAGCCGTGGTTTCTGGGCATCGCGAACATTCGGGGCAATCTCTACACCGTGATCGATTTCGGCGCGTTCCTGGGACGCGAGCCGAGCTTGGCCGCGGGCCCGGCCCAGAGCCGGCTGATCCTGTTCGGGCCGCGCGCGGGCGAATTGCGGGCGGGCATCGTCGTGCAACGGGTGCTCGGCCTGCGCAACCTGGCCGAGCTCGCGCCGGCGTCGCCGCCCGCCGACGTTCCGCACTGGTTCGGGCAACGCTGGATGGACGCCGAGGGTGGCGCGTGGCAGGAGATCGATCTGGCCCGGCTCGCGCAGGACGCCGCATTCCTGCGCGTGGGCTTGTAGCAATGCTGGCGGCGCGTGGCACGCGCCGATGGGAGGACGCATGGCGATTTCACTGAAGCTGCCGAAGGTGTTCGGCGTCGAGAAGGGGGCCCCCGCCGCCGACCTCGACATGCCGACCACGCAGGTGCGCCCGGGGCAACAACCGGGCTACGACCCGCTCGCCTCGGTGTCGATCATGGAGCAGCTCCGCTCGGCCACCTCCGAGATGCGGATGCCGAGGCGGCTGCCGGTGATCGGCCACCTGTCGGTCGTGCGCCAGTTCCAGGTGCTGGGCCTGCTGATGGTCACGTTCATCGTGCTGGGTGCGCTGATGCTGTTCCTCGACGTCCGGTTCGCGTCGCAAGGCGCGGCCGCCGAATCGACCGCGACCGAGATGCAGATGCTCTCGCAGCGCCTCGCGCGCGGCACGGCGCTCGCATCGCAGGGCCAGGCGGCCGCCTTCGCGGGACTCAAGGACAGCCGCGACCGGTTCAAGGCGGATCTCGAGGCGCTGCAGACCGGGGGTACCGTGAAGGGCGTCTCGCTCGACACGCCGTCCGACGACGCCGTGGTGAAGCTCCTCGGGGAAATCCGCACCCGGTGGGACCACGTCGAGGTGAGTGCCGGCCGGGTCATCGACAACCAGCAGAGCCTGACGACGCTGGCGAAGGGTCTCGAAAACATCAACCAGGGGAACAGCGCGATCCTCGAGCTCGCGCAGGAGGCGGCGCAGCAGGTCGGCCAGGGCGGCGGTAGCCTGCGCGAGATCGAGTACTCGAACCAGCTCGCGGTGCTGTCGCAGCGGATCGCGAAAAATGCCAACGCGCTGGCCTCCGGCGAGGAGATCGATCCCGAGGTCGCCTTCCTGCTGGGCAAGGACGCCGGCACGTTCCGCGACATCCTGAACGGATTGCTCAAGGGCAGCGAGGCGCTGCGCCTTCCCGGTGTCAAGAACGAGGAGGCCCGCAGCACGCTGACCGAGCTCCAGAAGCGCTTTGCCTCCTACGACCAGGGCGTCGGCGCGATCCTGCAGAACATGAATCGGCTCGTGCTCGCGAAGCAGGCGGCGCGCGGGATCAACAACGAGTCCGAGGCGCTCCTGGGCGACACGACGAAGCTCGCCGACCAGTACGGGACCGCCGCCCGGACGCGCGTCGCGCTTTGGGGCGCCGTCGCGTTCTTCCTCCTCGCCCTCGTGTTCCTAGTGCTGCTCGGCAAGGTATTCCTCGACGACGCCCGCGTGCGCGCGGTGGAGAGCGAGGGCGAGAACAAGCGCAACCAGGAGGCGATTCTCCGACTGCTGAACGAGATGGGCAACCTGGCGGACGGCGACCTCACCGTCCAGGCCTCGGTGACCGAGGACGTGACGGGCGCGATCGCGGACTCGATCAATTTCACGATCGAGGAGCTCCGCACGCTGGTCAAGGGCATCAACTCCGCGACCGACCAGGTGGCGAAGGCGACGCAGGACGCGCAGGCGATCTCGAATCGACTCTACGAGGCATCGCAGCGGCAGAACAAGGAGATTCAGCAAGCCTCCTCGTCGGTGCTGCAGATGGCGCAGTCGATCAGCGAGGTGTCGCAGAGCGCCGTCCAGTCGGCTCGCGTGGCGCAGCAGTCGCTCGCGGCCGCCGAGAAGGGCGGGCAGGCGGTGCAGAACCAGATCGCCGGCATGAACGAGATCCGCACGCAGATCCAGGACACCTCGAAGCGGATCAAGCGGCTCGGCGAGTCGTCGCTCGAGATCGGCGAGATCGTCGAGCTCATCTCGGACATTACCGAACAGACGAACGTGCTCGCGCTGAACGCTGCGATCCAGGCCGCTTCCGCCGGCGAAGCAGGCCGCGGCTTCACGGTGGTCGCGGAGGAAGTGCAGCGGCTCGCCGAGCGCTCCGGCGAGGCGACGAAGCAGATCGAGGCGATCGTGAAGACGATTCAGGCGGACACGCAGGATGCGGTGGCCGCGATGGAGAAATCGACCGTCGGCGTGGTGGAGGGAACGAAGCTTTCCGACGCGGCGGGACAGGCGCTCGAGGAAATCCGGAAGGTGTCGCGCGAGCTCGCCGAGCTGATCGGCGGCATCTCGGTCCAGGCGCAGAAGCAGTCCACGTCGGTCACCGACGTGAGGCGCGGCATGCAGGGCATCCTCAAGATCACCGAGGAGACAACCGAAGGCACGAAGCAGACGAACGTGTCGATCGGGCAGCTCACGCGACTCGCCGCCGAGTTGCGCAGTTCTGTCGCGGGCTTCAAGGTCTGACCCGCCACCCCCTTTCGTCCCGCAGGCCCGGTTCTTGCTCGGCCACCGGGAATCGACTGGAATGACCGTGGCGACCGAAACCGCAACCGAATTCGACCTGGGCCCGCTGTCGTGGGTGCAGGGCGAGATCGACCAGGCGCTGACGCGGGGCCTCGAGTCGCTCGTCGCGTTCCGCGCGACGGGCAAGGACCTGACGGCGCTCAAGCACGCGCGCACGCACATCCACCAGGCAGCGGGCGCGATCCAGATGGTCGGCCTCGACGCCGTCGTCGCGTTCACCGACGAGATCGAGCGCCAGCTCGCGCGACTCGAGGAGTTGCCGACGCGCGACGCGCAGTCCGCGGTCGAGGCGATCGAGCGGGCGTGCAAGAAGCTCCGGATCTTCCTCGACGAGCTCGTCAACGGCGCCGCGCCGGTCCCGCTCAAGCTCTTTCCCGAATACGAGGCGATGCAGCGCGGCCGCGGCGTGAAGGCCGCCGCGCCGACCGATCTCTTCTATCCCGATCTCGCGCCGCGCGCGCCGAAGCTCGGCACCCCGCAGGTGATTCCCGCGGCGAAGCTCGCGTCGTACATGGTGAAGCAGCGCCGCCTCTATCAGCGCGGGCTCCTCGCATGGCTGCGCGGCGGCGACGACGGCGACGGCGCGAAGACGATGCGCGACGCGATCTCGGGCATCGAGGACGCGACCACGCAGCCGAACCTTCGCGCCTTCTGGTGGACCGTGGGCGCGTTGTTCGACGCGCTCGTCGAGCACGGCCTCGAGTCCGGCTTCGGCGTGAAGCAGCTCGCCGCGCGCGTCGACCTCCAGATCCGCCGCGTGGTCGAGGGCTCGGCCAAGGTCGCCGACCGCCTGCGCCGCGAGGTGCTCTACTACGTCGCGATCAGCGCCCCGGTGGCGCCTTCGGTGCAGGCGGTGCAGAAGGGCTTCAAGCTCGCCGGCCTGATCCCGTCGGCCGAGGTGCTGAACGCCGACCTCGTGCGCATCCAGCCGCACTTGCGCGAGGCGCGCGACGCGCTCGTGGCCGGGAAGGATGCGTGGCTCAAGTTCACGTCGGGCCGCGCCGAGAACCTGCCCAAGTTGAAGCAGACGCTCGCGACCGTGCACAAGCATGTCGCCGAGGTCGGCAACGGTACGCTGATGAAGCTCACGGCGGGACTGGTCGAGCGGCTCAACAAGATGCCCCAGGAGATTTCCGAGCCGCTCGCGATGGAGTACGCGACGGGCATGCTGCTGGCCGAGAGCGCGCTCGAGAACTACGCGAGCCTCACGCCCGAGTTTCCGAAGCAGGTCGAGACGATGTTGGAGCGCCTCGACGCGGCGCGCGCGGCACGCCCGGCGGCCGGCGCGGCGGCGGCGCCGCTCCTGGACGAGATGTCGAAGCGGGCGCAGGAGCGCCTCCTCCTCGCGCAGGTGGGGCGCGAGATCCAGGCCAACCTGCGGCACATGGAGCAGGTGCTGGACGCGTTCTTCCGCGACAGCTCGAAGCGCGCGGAGCTGGCGACGCTCGGCAAGGACAGCCAGCAGATTCGCGGCGCGCTCAAGATCCTCGGACTCGACGACGCCGAACGCCTACTCGGCCTGTGCCAGGAGCAGATCGAGACCTATGCCAATCCCGAGACGGCGGTGTCGAACGAAGACCTCGAGCTGCTCGCGGAATCGCTGTCGGGACTCGGCTTCTACATCGAGGCGGTCGAGCAGCAGCGCCCCGACCGCGAGCGGCTGATCGCGCCCCTCCTCGCGAAGCGGCTTGGCGAGGCGCCGGCGCCGGCGCCGGTGGACGCGGGCGACACGGTCGAAGCGGCGGTCGAGGAAATGCGCGCGGCGCTGCCCGCGCTCGTCGCCGAAGTGCGCCGGGCGCCGGCGGACGCCTCGGTGCGAACACAGCTTCGCGCCAAGCTCGAGGACCTCAAGAACGACGCCGAGCTGATCGGCGATGCCGAGCTGACGGCGCAGGCCGCGGCGGCCCTGACCGAATTCGATGCCGGCGGGACCGCGGCGCTCGCGGCCGCCGTGACTGCGATCGCGCAAAGCGCGAACGCCGAACCGGCCCCGGCGATCTCCGAGGAGACGCAGCGGCTGCTCGCGACCGACGCGACGGGGTTCGACGCGGAGCTCCTCGACATCTACCTCGCCGAAGCGGAGGAGGTGCTCGATACCGTCGCCGCCCAGCGCGCGATCCTGGAAGAGAACCACGGCGATCGCGAGGCGCTGCGCACGACGCGCCGGCAGTTCCACACGCTCAAGGGCAGCGGCCGCATGGTCGGTCTCACCGAACTCGGCGAGATCGCCTTCGAGGTCGAAAAGGTCCACAACCGCCTCCTCGAGGAGGAACGCGTCGTCACGCCCGCCGTGCTCGCGATGATCGTCGTGGCGGAGCGGAGCTTCCGCACGTGGGTCGGCGAACTCTCGGCATCCCGTCGCGTCAGCGTTGACGCCGGTGCGCTGCACGCGGCGATCGCGGCGGTCGAAGGCGAGATGTCACCGTCGCACGAAGCGATGGCGCCGCAACCTCCCGCCTCAGCGAAGCCGGAACTGCGAGAGGTTCCGCCGTCCCCGCCGACGGACATCGAGCCCGAAATCCTCGTGGAACTGCCGCCGGGGGTCGCCCACGAGGCGCCCGCGCAAGAATCGCCCGCGCCGGAACCTCTCGTGCCGGAGGCGTCCGCGCCCGCGATGCCGCTCTTCGAGCTGCCCGAGGTCGGCGCCGTCGCGCCGGTTCCTTCGGCGGTGCCGGAACTCACCCTCGTCCCTTCGGTTCCGGCGCCGATGGCGGAAGCGCCGTTCGATGAGATCACGCTCGACGCGATGCCGGAGGACGAGAGCGTCGGCGAGACTGCCGCCGACGAGGTCGCGGTCGGCGACGTCACGCTTTCGACCGTGCTGTACTCGATTCTGGTCGAGGAAGCCGCGCAGCACGTGGCTACGCTTGCGGGGGAGCTCGAGGTGCTGCAGTTCGATTCGCACCAGGTCCCCTCCGCGGCGATGGTCCGTGCGAGTCACACGCTTTGCGGCATCCACCGCACCGGCGGATTCCCGTTGATTGCCGCGACCGCGAAGTCGCTCGAGCAGGCGCTTCTGGTGCTGCAGCAGCGCGAGCCGCCGCTGCCGGGCACCGCGTTGCCGGTGCTCACGCGCGCCGTCGAGGGATTGCGCTCGCTCGTCGCGCGTGTCCGTGATCGCGCGGCCTTCGCGGCGGCGGATTCGGCCGAGGCGTCCGAGATCCAGAGCGAGCTCGAAGGCCTGCGCCAGGAGTCGACGGCGCTCCCCGCCGACGCCGACGCCGAATCGCAGGCGGAGGTCGAGGCGGCGCGCGACGAGCATGACGAGGCGCGTGCCCGCGGCCCCGTCCCTGTGCCTTCGCCCGTCGACGCCGCCCCATCGGAACCCGTCGTGCCGATCGCGCCGCGTCCGCCAGCGCACGTCGAGCCGGCGCCCGAACCCGAGGTCGAGATCGACCTTTCGCTGCCCGAAGATCCACTGGCCGACATTCGCGACGAAGTCGACCAGGACGTGCTGCCGATCTTCCTCGAAGAGGCCGCGGAACTGTTTCCGCAGACGGGCGAGCAGCTTCGCGCCTGGCGCAGGCGTCCGGCGGACAAGACGAGCCCGAGCCAGCTGCGGCGGACGCTGCACACGTTCAAGGGCAGCGCGCGGATGGCCGGGGCGATGCGCCTCGGTGAGCTTACCCACCGGATGGAATCGCGGCTCGACCAGGACGGCGCCCCGGCGGCGGCGACGCCGGCCCTGCTCGACGCGCTCGACGACGACCTCGACCGCATCGCCTTCGTGCTGGAGGCGCTGCGCGAAGGCAAGGTCAACGTCGCGCTGCCGTGGACGGCGGGCGTCGCCGCGACCGCGGCACAGGAGCCGCCGCCGGCACCCGCTGCGGAGATTCCGGTCGTTCCCGCGGCGAAGCCGACGATCGTGCCGCTGCCGCCCGTCACGACCCCTTCTCCCCCGGCGCCTGCCGCCGAGACGCTTCCCGCGGTCACGGCGGCGCCGGCGGAGGTCGCGCACGCGGGCGAGGTGGAAATCGGCCAGCGCGCGCAGCTTCGCGTGCGCGCCGACATGATCGACCGCCTAGTGAACGAGGCCGGGGAGGTCGCGATCGCCCGCGCCCGCGTGGAAGGCGAGCTGCGTGCGCTCAAGTCGAACCTGCTCGAACTCACGGGCTCCGTCATCCGCCTCCGCTCGCAGGTGCGCGAGATCGAGATCCAGGGCGAGTCGCAGATCCAGTCGCGGATGAGCCTGGTCGGCGAAGCGGCCGAGGGCTTCGATCCGCTCGAGTTCGACCGCTACACGCGCTTCCAGGAGCTCACGCGCTCGCTCGCCGAAGGCATCAACGACGTGTCGACGGTGCAGCAGTCGCTGCTCAAGAACCTGGACGACGCCGACGCCGCGCTCGTCGCGCAGGCACGCCTGTCGCGCGACGTCCAGCAGCAGCTCTTCTCGATCCGCACGGTGCCGTTCGGCAGCCTGTCGGAGCGGCTCTACCGGATCCTCCGCGTGACGGCGAAGGAGCTCGACAAGCGCGCGAACCTGGAGATTCGCGGCGGCCAGACCGAGCTCGACCGCTCGGTGCTGGAAAAGCTGGTCGGGCCGCTCGAGCACATCCTTCGGAACGCGCTCGACCACGGCATCGAGTCGCGCGCGGCGCGAACCGCTGCCGGCAAGCCGGAGACCGGCGAAATCGCGATCGCCGTGCGGCAGGTCGGCAACGAAATCGCGATCGAGCTGACCGATGACGGCGGCGGGCTAAACCTCGCGGACATCCGCGCCAAGGCAGTCGCGCAGGGCCGCCTCGCGGCCGATGCGCAGGCGACGGACGCGCAGCTGATCGAATGCATCTTCCAGCCCGGTTTCACGACGGCCAGCCGGGTCACGCAGGTGTCGGGCCGCGGCATCGGCATGGACGTGGTCCGCGCCGAGATCGCGGCGCTCGGCGGACGGGTTGAGGTCACGACGCACCCCGACGCCGGCACGTCGTTCCTGCTCTACCTTCCGCTTACGCTCGCGGTGGCGCAAGCAGTGCTCGTGCGCGCCGGCGGCCGCCTGTGGGCGCTGCCGGCGCCGATGGTCGAGCAGGTGCAGCAGGTGAAGGCGGAAGCGCTCGTCAACCTGTATGTCGCGCGGCAGGTCGAGTGGCAGGGACGGAGCTATCCGTTCCACTACCTGCCGCGACTCCTGGGTGACCTGCATCACAATCCGGAGAGCGCCCGCTACAACCCCGTACTGCTGCTTCGCGCGGGCCAGAACGTCGCCGCGGTCCACGTCGACGAAATGATCGGCAACCAGGAAGTGGTCGTCAAGAATATCGGGCCGCAGCTCGCGCGCGTGTCCGGCATCGCCGGCGCGACGGTGCTCGGCAGCGGCGAGATCGTGCTGATCATCAACCCGGTGCAGCTCGCGCAGCGGCCGGGCCTCCCGGCGTACGACCCGAACGCGGAACGGATGGCGACGGCCGCGCCGAAGATGCCGGCGACGGCCGCGTCCGCCGCGCCCTCGGGGCCGCCGCTCGTCATGGTCGTCGACGACTCGCTGACCGTGCGCAAGATCACGGGCCGCACGCTCACGCGCGCGGGCTTCGACGTCGTCACGGCGAAGGACGGCATCGACGCGCTCGAGCTCATCGGCGACCGGACGCCCGACGTGATCCTGCTCGACATCGAGATGCCGCGGATGGACGGCTTCGAATTCACGAAGACGCTGAAAGGCGATCCGAAGCGCGCGCACGTGCCGATCATCATGATCACGTCGCGGACCGCCGAGAAGCACCGCAACCGCGCGAAGGAGCTGGGCGTCGATCTCTACCTGGGCAAGCCCTACCAGGAAGAGGAGTTGCTCCGGCACCTGCGCGAGATGCTCGCGCTGACCGCGTAGAGGTCTTGCCGGAGAGGGCGTCGGTCGGCGCCCTCTCCGAAAAAAGCTCCCTACTTGGCCGGACAGGACGTGGTGTCGGACGGCACCTTGCCGACGAGCAGCAGGAAGTTCCCGAACGGCCCCATGTTGCCCATCGCTTCCACCATCGGGCCGTCGAAGCCGAGGTTGCCGAACATCATCGCCGCCATCGGCCCGTATTCGCCCTTGCCCATCTCGACCCAGCGCACGGTCTTGGCCTTCATGACGTAGTCGGCGCCCGAGTCGAGCTTGGGCGTCTCCGGCGCGCCGCCGTACACGCAGAGGGCCTTGCCGTCCTTGAGCGAGACGCGCATCTCGGCCGTCGGCTTGTCGCCGCAGTCGGAGCGGTAGACCTGCATGACCTTGTACCCGCGGCCCTTGTCGTTGCCTATCCAGCCCGATTCGACGAGCTTGCCGGTAAGGACTGGATCGCGGTTCCAGGCTTCGCACGCCTCGCGCGCCCAGTCCCCGGACATCATCACGGGCGCGGCAGCGGCGGACGCTGACAGAGCGAACACGGCGAGCGGGGCGAGCAGCGAAGCAGTGCGCATGGCAGAGTTCTCCGTCGGTGTATCGGGATCTGCGCCGGGTGGCTGGCGGTTGACGTTAGGTCTCCCCAAATCGGGTGTCAAATGCACCGCGGCGCACATAGCTCGCGATCTGCCCACGCAGGACACGGCCCTTTCGGGACCGCACCGGCGAGGGCCTGCTGGAAGCGGAGCCCGAATCGCTCGGACGGCCTACAGCGATTGGACGTAGTCCGCGATCGCCTGCATTTCCTGGGGCGTCAGGTCCTTGACGATCCCGTGCATGACCGGCGCCTTGCGGACGAGCGCCTGGATGTATTCGATCTGGCGGACCACGTACTTCGCGTGCTGCCCCGCGAGCCGAGGAAATTCGGCGACACCTTCGGCTTTCGCACCGTGGCAGGACGCACACGGCGGGATGCCGCGATCCGGGAGGCCCTTCTCGAAGAGCTCGCGGCCCTTCGCGATCGACGCGGGATCACCCGGCCGCCCGGGTGCCGGCGGTTGCGAAGAGTAGTACTGCGCGATGCTCCGGATCGTCGCCGCGTCGAGGTTGCCGGCGATCCCCCACATGAAATCGTGCGCCGCCTTCTCCTCGCGGGTCTTGGCCTGGAATGCCTCGAGCTGGGCGACGATATACCCCTCGCGCTGGGCGGCGAGAATCGGGAATTCCGGCGACGTGCTGATTCCGCGCGGTCCGTGGCAGGTCGAGCACAGATTGATCGCGATCTCCTCGCCGCGCGTTCGCGGCTGCCCGACGGGCGCCGCGTTCTGGGGGGCGGCGGGTACGCCTACGGCGGCGAGTGCCGCCGCGAGAACGGCTGCCCTGAGGTTCATCATCGCGCGCTCCTGTGGAGGGACGGCTTTGGCGGCGCCGCAAGGGCGGGGCTCAGAAGGCCACCCAGACGTCGAAGAACAGGGTGTTGTTGTCGCTGGCGTTGCGCCCGGTGCCGTCGTAATTGCTGCGCGCGCCGTCGAACTTGCCGTACCCCGTGTACTGGAGGATCAGGCGGACGTTCTGGATCGGGAGGTAATCGAGCTCGGCGATGTAGCCGTTGCTGTCGGGCGTATTGGGGCTGCCGTCGGCGGTCGTTCCGTACAACCCCTCATCGGCGCTTCCGGTCGTCTGGAAATACGAGAGCGTGGCGCCGTAGGTGCGCTGGTAATAGTAGGAGCCCTTGATCTTGAGCGTCCGCAGCGTATCGGACGGATTCGACGGCGTCGGGCCGGCGCCGTAGCCGCTGCCCGTTTCCTGCGTGATCGGGTAGCTTGCGTTGTACGACTGCTTCTCGTGGATGTACGTCGCCTGCGCCGTGACCGTGTGGACGTCGGTGATGTACTGGTACTGGGCATCGAACGCGACGTCGGTATATCGATCCGTCGGCGTGGTCGTGTTCAGGTTGTCCGGATAGACGTTTCCGACCATGCCATACGTTCCCACCATGACCGAGTTCGCGCCCCAGTCGCGTGCATAGGCGAGGCGCCAGTATGGGTTGGTGTTGGTCACGGCGAGCACGCCGCCGGGATCGTTGTACGGCAGGCCCCGGCGGAACGCATTGGCTGCGACGTTGGCGGTCCGGTAGTCCGCGAGCTCGAAATAGAGCGTCTTCTTCCAGAACGCATACGCCCCGAGGCCGGCCACCTGCTGCGCGAGTCCGCCGTCGATCAGCGCCGCAGCCGAAGGCGTCGGCGCGAGCGGGGATCCCGTGAACGGATAGCCCCAGGCCGGCGTGCTGTTCCACAGATCCGACATGGTCGGGTTGTTGTTGAGCGTCAGCCCGACGATCCAGTCCGGAATCTCGGCGTTCTCCGGTGCGTACTTGTACGCGGCGCGAATGTCGGTGTTGTCGATGCTGCTGTGGCCCTTGCGCGTGCCCTGGTCGTCGTACGCGAGATTGTCGTACGTCCACTGATAGAAGATGCCCATGTGGTCGTTGAGCTTGGTGGCGAGAAACAGGCTGCCGCCGGAAAGCACCGGCAGATTCTGGCGGGGCATGATCGCCGTCGTGTCGCCCGTATCGGGATCGGTGGCGCTGTTGTTCCTGACGCTGCTGATCGACGCCTGCGCCATCACCGCAGCGGGCACGTAGTTGATGCGAGGCTTGTCCGACGACCAGAACGTCTTGCCGATCGTATAACCGGTCGCCTTGAAGAAGCGACCGTACGGCGTGAGCTCCGGCCAGCTCACGTGACAGGCGGGGCACTCCTGCCCGGTCTGGCGCGCAAACGACGGAACCGCGACCGCTTGCCCGATGAAGGCCAACCAAAGCAGCAGGACGAGCGTCGCGCCGCGTCCGACTCTTCTTCCAGTGCTGCTGCGCATGGATTGCCCCCCGTGATGGTCCTGACACGCGAGATGCGCAGACCCGCGAGCAATGACGCGCGGTCTGCGAGCTGCATGGTCCCATTGTTGTTACGAGCTTCCAGTGCAACATGATCCAAGTCAACAAGTTCCGGCATCGTCGTTACCTGGGCGTCGGCCTGTTGCAACAAACGGCGGATTGTCAGCGTCCTGCAAGCCCAGAGTCAGGGCATTGTCAGGAATGTCCTCGGCGAGGGTGTGATTGCACGGCGACGCAATGAGACTCGTTCATCGAGGCGGATGGTGTGCGCAAGTTCGGCGCTGCGCTCGCTGCAGTTCCGAGTTTGGCTGTGTTTTCCCGTCGCGAAAGGTCATTCGCGCAAACGCGCGCATCGATCCGCACGGCGATTGCCGAGATCGCGCCGTGTTCACGTCATGCGCGAACATCGAGACGGGATTCGACAACGCCGAGCCGCCCGCTTGTGCTTCCTTCGTCATGCGCAACCGCCCCGGGCGCCGATGATGCGCCCGGCGGAGACAGCGCGGGTCGACCACCCGCCGATTGCGGGTCGCGACACGATAGGCAAGTTGCCGCGGAGGCATGCGCGAATACGACGACCGGGGTGGCCGAGGGGCCCGGTATAATTCCCCGAAAACCCCAGTCGAAAGGCATTCTCCCATGGCCGGTTACACCACCGAGAACCTCCGAACCGTCGCGCTCGTGGGCCAGGGCGGCGCGGGCAAGACGACGCTCGCCGAGGTGCTGCTCCTGAAGACGGGCGCGATCAAGGAAGCCGGCGCCGTCGAGCGCGGCACGACGGTCGCCGACTTCGATCCGATGGAGAAGGCGTGGCAGCATTCGCTGCGCTCGTCGATCCTGCACGTCGACACCGCCGGCACGCGCATTCACCTGATCGACACCCCGGGCTTTCCCGACTTCATCGGCCAGGCGATCGGCGCGCTCGACGCGGTCGAGACCGCCGCCGTCGTCGTCAGCGCGCAGTCAGGGCTCGAGATGATCGCGTCCCGGATGATGGAATGGGCGGGCAAGCGGCGGCTCTGCCGGCTCGTGATCGTGAACAAGATTGACGCCGAGAACGTCGACCTGCCCAAGGTGCTGGCCGGCATCCAGGCGGCATTGGGCAAGGAGTGCCTCCCGATCAACCTGCCGGCCGACCATGGCCGCAAGGTCGTCGATTGCTTCTTCAATCCCGACGGCGAGGCGGACTTCTCGTCGGTCGCGGCCGCACATCGTGCGCTCGTCGATCAGGTGGTCGAGGTCGACGAGGAGCTGATGTCGCTTTATCTCGAGCAGGGCGAGGTCGCGCCGGACCAGCTGCACGCGCCCTTCGAGAAAGCGTTGCGCGATGGCCACCTGATTCCCGTATGCTTCGTTTCCGCGCGCACGGGCGCGGGCGTGCCCGAGCTCCTCGAGGTGCTGACGAAGCTCGCGCCCAATCCCGCCGAGGGCAATCCGCCACTGTTCTACAAGGGCGAGGGTGCGGCTGCGACCGAGTTCCGCTCGGACCCCGATCCGAAGAAGCACGTTCTCGCGCACGTGTTCAAGGTCGTCGTCGATCCGTTCGTCGGCAAGCTCGGCGTCTTCCGCGTTCACCAGGGGACGGTCACCAAGGACACGCAGCTCTACGTCGGCGACGGGCGCAAGCCGTTCAAGGTCGGCCACCTGCTCCTCCTCCAGGGCGGCAAGAGCGTCGAGATCGACGGGGCGGTGCCGGGCGACATCGCCGCGGTGGCGAAGGTCGACGAGATCGAGTTCGACTGCGTGCTCCACGATTCGCACGACGAGGATCACATCCACATGCGGCCGCTCGAGTTCCCGGTGCCGATGCACGGGGTGGCGATCACGCCGAAGAAGCGCGGTGACGAGCAGCGGATCTCGGACGTGCTGCACCGGATGATCGCCGAAGACCCGACGATCGTCGTCGAGCACGACGCCACGACCAACGAGACCGTGCTGCGCGCGCTCGGCGACCTCCATCTGCGCTCCATCCTCGAGCGGATGGCGGCCCAGTACAAGATCGAGATCGAGACGCGGCCGCCGCGGATTCCGTACCGGGAGACGATCACCGCCAATGCCGAGGGTTTCCATCGGCACAAGAAGCAGACGGGCGGGGCCGGGCAGTTCGGAGAGGTGTCGCTGCGGATCGAGCCGCTCTCCCGCGGCGCCGGCTTCGAGTTCGTCGACCAGACGAAGGGCGGCGTGATCCCGCATCAGTTCATGCCGGCGGTGCAGAAGGGCGTCGAGCAGGTGCTCGCGACCGGCGCCGTCGCGGGATTCCCGCTGCAGGACGTCCGGGTCGTCGTCCACGACGGCAAGCATCATCCGGTCGACTCGAAGGAGGTGGCCTTCGTGGCCGCGGGGAAGAAGGCATTCCTCGACGCGATCGAGAAGGCGCGGCCGATCGTGCTCGAGCCGATCGTCAGCGTCGAGGTGATCTGTCCGGAAGGCAACACCGGCGACATCGCCGGCGACCTCTCGTCGCGGCGGGGCCAGGTCACCGGGACGACGGGGCTGCAGCCGGGCATCATCGCGATCAACGGGCTCGCCCCCCTGGTCGAGCTCGAAGGCTATTCGGCGCGCCTCAAGTCGGTGACGGGCGGGCACGGCTCGTGGTCGATGCAGCTTTCGCATTACGAGCAGGCGCCCCCCAACCTGCAGCAGCAGCTCGCCACGGAATTCAGGAAATCGCGCCGGCAGGAAGAAGACTGACGCGTCGTCGCGCGGCCCCGGCAGAGGGCACGCGGCGGGCGAATCCCGCGAGGGCAGGCGGCTCCGGCGCGAGGAGGGGGGATGCAGCTCGGCGTGTTCGGCGCGACGGGGGGAACGGGACGGGCGCTCGTCGCCACCGCACTCGATCACGGCTGGACGGTGCGCGCGTTCGTGCGCACGCAGGCCGGCGCGTCGCTGCCGCTGCCGTCGGGCCTCGCCGTCGTCCACGGTGATCCCGACCGTGCGGAGGACATCCTGCGGGCGGTGCGCGGCAGCGACGCGATCTGCTGCGCGTTCGGCCCGCGGCCGGGCGACCCGCGTCCTTTCTGCGCCTCCCTGACGCGGCGGATCGTCGAGGCGATGCGCGAGGCGGGCGCTCGTCGGATCGTCTGCATCACCGGTGCGATGATCGGGGAGCTGGCGCCGACCTTGAGCCCCGCGCTGCGCGCGTTCGCCACCGTCGCTCGTCGCCGACATCCGGACATCACGGCGGACCGCGCGCTGCAGGAGATGCTGGTCATGCGGAGCGCGCTCGACTGGACGCTCGTCAAGCCGCCGCGCCTCACCGACGCCGCTCGCACGGGCACCGTGCATGCCGACGCGGCACTGCCGATCGGGCTCCTCTCGCGCATCGGCCGGCACGACCTCGCGGAATTCGTGTTCCGCGCGGCGGCGCAGCACCGTTTCGTCAATCAGCGCGTCTACGTGCGCAACTGAACGCACCTGCCGCGCCGGGCGAGGCTCGTCAACGGCGTCACCGCCTGGCTTCCCGGTACAGCGCGAGCGCCTGCGCGCGCGCGATCGCGTGATCGACGATCGGCGGCGGGTAGTCGCGGCCGACGATCGCCTTCCGGCGCCGCTCTGCCTCGGCGACGACGAGCCACGGGGCATGGATTTCGTCGTCGTCGAGCGCTGCGATCTCCGGGACGTAGCGCCGGATGAACCGCCCGTCCGGATCGAAACGCTTGGACTGCGTGACGGGATTGAAGATGCGGAAGTACGGCTGCGCGTCGCAGCCGGTGGATGCCGCCCACTGCCAGCCGCCGTTGTTCGACGCGAGTTCGTAGTCGAGGAGCGTGTCCGCGAAGTGACGCTCGCCGCGTCGCCAGTCGACGAGCAGATCCTTGACCAGAAACGACGCCGCGACCATCCGCAGCCGATTGTGCATGTAGCCGGTCGCTGCGAGCTGCCGCATCGCGGCGTCGACGATCGGATAGCCGGTGCGACCCGCGCGCCACGCGTCGAGGCGGGCCGGATCGTCGGCAAAGGCAATGCGGTCGAGCTCCGGCTTGAACGCGTGATCGACGACGTGCGGGAAATGCCACAGGATCTGCGCGTAGAAATCCCGCCAGACGAGCTCCGACAGCCAGCTCGCGGCGCCTTCGCCGCCGGGCAGCTGCGATCGCGCGTGCGCGAAGCGGACGAGCTCGCGGATCGACACCGTTCCGAAGCGCAGGTGGACGGACAGGTACGACGGCCCGTTCATCGCGGGGAAGTCGCGTGCGGCTCGGTAGCGATCGATGCGGTCGCGGAAATCGGCGAAGCGCGCGGCACCGCCGCGCATCCCGGGCGTTACGCCCAGCGCTTCGAGGTCCGTCCGCTCGAAGCCGAGCGCAACGAGCTCCGGGATGACGTCGCCGACGCCGGCGGGCGGGCGGGCGAGGGCTCCCGCCCGCGCCGGAGGAGCGAAGGACTCGACATCGCGCGGCGCAAGCCGGCGCAGCCATGCCGTCCGGTACGGCGTGAACACCCGGAAAGGCGCGCCGCTCCGGGTCATCACCTCGTCCGCTTCGAACACCACCTGGTCCTTGAACGATTGCCAGGCAATGCCGAGCGTCGCGAGCGCGCGTTCGACGGCGGCGTCGCGTTCCCGGGCCGCAGGCTCGTAGTCGCGGTTCGCGACGACGCGTGCGACGTCGAGCGTGGCGGCGATCCGCGGAATCTCGTCCCGCGCGCGGCCATGGAGGACGACGAGCCCGCCGCCCTTCCGGCGGAGCGCCTGGTCGAGCTCGCGAACGCTGCGGTGGATGAACTCGACACGGCGGTCCGTGCGCGACGGGAGCCGATCGAGGATCTCGGTGTCGAAGACGAACGCGCAGCACACCTCGCGCGATGACGCGAGAGCGTGATGAAGCGCCGCGTGATCGTAGTCGCGCAGGTCGCGACGGAACCAGACGAGCGTGCGCCCGGCCGGTCGCGTCATTTCGCGGCCCGCGGCTCGCGCGGAAAGCGGAGGTCGGACAGCCGGATCTCGTGCCGCCACAGCAATGCACCCGCCGCGTCGTGCGCTTCGAACGCGATTCGCCGATCGTTGCCGGGCCCCTCCACGCGCAGCATTCCGAACTGCCGCTGCGCGATCAGGGTGCCGGACACGACATCCGGGTTCGCCTGATCCGCCCGATCGACGCGCGCGGGCGGTCGCGAGGTCAACGGGCTCGACGTGAATTCGTAGAGCGGGTAGGCGCCCGCTCGGTCGATCTTCACGAGCTCGCCGAAGTGGCGGTCGCCGGAGAGGAACACGACGCCCTCGATCCGCGCGCGGACGAGCCACTCGGCGAACGCCGTCCGTTCGGTGCCGTAGCGGTGCCAGCCTTCGAAGCGCGAATCGCGCGGCCAGAACTGGCTGCCTCCCGCGATGATCTTGAGCGCCGAGCGCGGCGCCGAGACCAGCGCCTGCTTGAGCCACTCGAGCTGGCGCGACCCGAACAGGGTCTTGTCGGGACCGTCGGGCCACGCGTTCGGCGAGCGGTACCAGCGATCGTCGAGCAGGAAAAAGAGCACGTCGCCGTAGCGTGCCATGCCGAAGGTACCCGGCAGGTCGGGCAGCCCGAACGACGGATTCGGCCAGTAGCGGCGGAAGAGATCGAGCGTCTCGCCCTTCAGCACGTACGATGCGTCGGCGTCGTTGGGTCCGTAGTCGTGATCGTCCCAGATAGCGAGATGCGATGTCGCCGTGAGCAACGGCTGCAGCGGCGTAAAGGCGCGCTGCCGCCGATAGCGCGCAGCCATCGAGGCCGGATCGTAGAAGTCGGGCTGCTGCAGGTACAGGTTGTCGCCGAGCCACAGCATGACATCCGGCTTCTGTGCGGCGATCGCGTCGAAGATGGTGAAGCCGCCGCCGTAGTCGCCGCCTGGCCAGATCGGATCGGGATCGGCGAGGTAGAAGCACGAGCCCAGCGCGAATGAAAGCTCCGGCGCGGCGGCGGATTTCGACCAGTAAGGCTGCGCGCGGATCGTGCCGGTCCGCCGCTCGGCGCCCGCGTCGACGCGATACGCGGTCGTGGTTCCCGGCTTGAGCCCCGTCAGGCGCGCGACGACGACGTCGTCGCTCGCGGCCGAGGCTTGCAGCTCGATGCGGCGTGGGGCAGGTTCCCCGTCCGGCTGCCAGGCGACGATGACCGTCGCCGGGACGTCGGTCTGGATCCACAGCACGGCGCTCGTGAGCTCCGCCGGCCCGTGCATGACGACGAGCGTGGCGAAGGCCGGGCCCGGCGCGAGGCACGCAGCCGGGAGCGCAACGACGGCGCACGCCAGCGCATACGCGCGAGCGCGGAATTGTGAACTCGACATTGCGGATGCCATGGGAGGGTGGCGCCAATTGTGCGGTTCGAGAGCGGAGAATACAATTGCACCCATGGCCGGTTCCACCGCCAACTTCACGCACCACTTCCTGATCGCCATGCCGGCGATGGCCGATCCGAATTTCGCGCACACGCTGACTTTCGTGTGCGAGCACAACAAGGAGGGCGCGCTCGGCATCGTCGTCAACCGTCCAACGGACATGCGGCTCTCGACGCTGTTCGCGCAGATCGACGTTCCGCTCGCGAACGCGGAAGTCGGCAATACACCGGTCCATTTCGGCGGCCCGGTCCAGGTGGACCGCGGCTTCGTGCTGCACCGGCCGCTCGGGAACTGGCAGTCGACGCTCGCGATCAGCGAGGAGATCGGCCTCACGACGTCGAAGGACGTCCTCGAGGCGGTCGCCCGCGGGGAGGGTCCCGAGAGCGTGCTCGTGTCGCTCGGATATGCCGGCTGGTCCGCGGGCCAGCTCGAGCAGGAGATCGCGCAGAACGCGTGGCTCACGGTGCCCGCCGACGCCGACGTGCTGTTCGCGACGCCGGCGGAAGCGCGACTGCCGGCCGCCGTCCGACTGCTCGGGATCGACTTTTCGCGGCTGTCCGACAGCGTCGGGCACTCGTGAGCCTTGAAGCCCGGAGCGCACGCGGACGCCGGCACGGTGCTCGCGTTCGATTTCGGCGCGCGCAAGATCGGCGTGGCGGTCGGCGACACGAAGCTCCGCGTCGCCCACCCGTTGGCGACGATCCGCAGCGAGGCGAAGGCCGTCCGGGTTTCCGCCGTCGCCGCGCTGGTCGCGGAGTGGCGGCCGGAAAGGCTTGTGGTGGGGCGTCCCGTGCACGCGGACGGGACCGAGCACGCGATGACCTTGCGCGCGGAACGGTTCGCGCGCTCGCTCGAAGGTCGGTTCGGGATTCCGGTCGTGCGCTTCGACGAGCGGTTCACGACGAAGGCCGCCGAGACGCTGCTGCGGGAGGCGGGCGCGAGCGTCGCCACGCGGCGCGACGCGCGCGACGCGGTCGCGGCGCAGCTGATTCTGCAGTCATGGCTCGATCAACGACGTGACCCTGCCTGACGCCGAGCAGACGCTCGCCGTGCTCGCCGAACGGATGCGCGGCGCAGTGGCTTTCGACGCCCGCTTCGTCGGCATCTACTCGGGGGGCGCCTGGCTCGCCGACCGGCTCGCTCAGGTGGTGCCGGGCGATCATCCGGTCGGCTACATCGACGTGTCGTTCTATCGCGACGACTTCAACCGGACCGGCCTCAAGCCCGCCGTCCGCAAGAGCGAGCTTCCATTCGCCGTCGCGGACGCGACGATCGTGCTCGTCGACGACGTGCTGTACACGGGGCGCAGCGTGCGCGCCGCGATCAACGAGCTGTTCGACTACGGGCGCCCCGCCGCCATCGAGCTGGCGGTCCTGGTCGACCGCGGCGGGCGCGAGCTGCCGATCGAGGCGACGTATGTCGGCGCGCGCCTCGCCGTCGCGCGCGACACGTCGATCGTCCTCTCGCGCGCGGCCGACGGCCGGCTGGCGCTGACGACGGAGACCGTGGCGGGAGCGGGCCGTGCATAACCCGCAGCTCGCGGCCGACGGCTCGCTCGCGCACCTGCTGACGCTCGAGGGGCTGCCCGCGGAAATCATCGTCCGCATTCTCGACGCCGCGGTCCCCTTCGCGTCGATCTCGGAGCGGGAGGTCAAGAAGGTGCCGCTCTTGCGCGGACGCTCGGTGTTCAACCTGTTCTTCGAGAGCTCGACGCGCACGCGGACCACCTTCGAGATCGCCGCGAAGCGCCTCTCGGCCGACGTGATCAACCTCAACATCGGCGTGTCGTCGACGAGCAAGGGCGAGACCCTGCTCGACACGATCGACAACCTGGTCGCGATGAACGCCGACATGTTCGTCGTCCGCCATTCGCAGTCCGGCGCGCCGCACCTGATCGCGGCGCACCTGAACCGCACCGGTCGCGGCCACGTGCACGTCGTCAACGCGGGGGACGGCCGCCACGCGCACCCGACGCAGGGGCTGCTCGACCTGTTCACGATCCGGCACTACAAGAAGGACTTCCGCCGCCTGACCGTGGCGGTCGTCGGCGACGTGCTTCACTCGCGGGTCGCGCGCTCGCTGATCCATGGCCTCACCACGCTCGGCACGCCGGAAATCCGCGTGATCGGCCCGCAGACGCTGCTGCCGACCGCCGTGCAGGCGCTCGGCGTGCACGTCCACCACGACATGCGCGCCGGGCTCGCGGGATGCGACGTCGTCGTCATGCTTCGCCTGCAGAGCGAGCGCATGAAGGGGGCGCTTCTGCCGTCGACCGGCGAATACTTCAAGCACTACGGGCTCACCACGGAGAAGCTCTCTGTCGCCAGGCCGGACGCGATCGTCATGCACCCGGGGCCGATGAACCGCGGGGTCGAGATCGATTCGGCGGTCGCCGACGGCGAACGGAGCGTGATCCTGCCGCAGGTGACCTTCGGCATCGCCGTGCGGATGGCGGTTCTCAGCATGCTTGCCGGATGAAGATCGAGATCAGCAACGGTCGCCTGGTCGACCCGAAGCACGGCGTCGATCGGACCGCCTCGCTGTTCATCGCCGCCGGCAAGGTCGCGGCCATCGGCGCGGCGCCGCCGGGTTGGACCGCGAACCGGACAATCGATGCAACAGGGCTTGTCGTGATGCCGGGGCTGATCGACCTTTCGGCCAGGCTTCGGGAGCCGGGGTTCGAGTACCGGGCGACGCTCGAGTCGGAGATGGCGGCGGCCGTCGCGGGCGGCGTCACCTCGCTCGCGTGTCCGCCGGACACCGACCCGCCGCTCGACGAGCCGGGGCTCGTCGAGATGCTCAAGCATCGCGCGCGCTCGCTCAACCAGGCGCACGTCCATCCGGTCGGCGCATTGACCGTCGGACTCCGGGGCGCGGACCTGACGGAGATGGGCGAGCTCGCGGAAGCGGGCTGCGTCGCGTTCTCGCAGGCCGAGGCGCCGCTCGCCGACACCCAGGTGCTGCTCCGCGCAATGCAGTACGCGGCGACCTTCGGACACCGCGTGTGGCTGCGGCCGCAGGATTCGTATCTCGCGCGCGGCGGCGTCGCGCACGACGGCGAGGTCGCGACGCGGCTCGGGCTCGCCGCGATCCCGGCGGCCGCGGAGACCATCGCGCTTGCGACGATCTTCGCGCTGGCACGCGAGACAGGTGTCCACGTGCATATCGCGCGTCTTTCCACCGCGGAGGGCGTGGCCATGGTGCGCGCGGTCAAGGCGAAGGGCCTCCCCGTGACCTGCGACGTTGCCGTGCATCACCTGCACCTCTGCGACGTCGACATCGGCTGGTTCG
The DNA here is from genome assembly GCA_963734055.1 of uncultured beta proteobacterium. GTDB lineage: Bacteria > Pseudomonadota > Gammaproteobacteria > Burkholderiales > Casimicrobiaceae > CAIWHR01. The sequence goes on along the minus strand of CAVTFQ010000005.1, from coordinate 122,459 downwards.
ATCCGCAGGCGCACCTCGTGCCGCCGCTTCGCGGCACGCGCGATCGCGCGGCGCTGCGCGCGGGTCTCGCCGACGGCACGATCGATCTCGTGTGCTCGGACCACACGCCGGTCGACGACGACGCGAAGCAGCTGCCGTTCGCCGAGGCGGAGCCCGGCGCGACGGGCCTTGAACTCCTGCTGCCGCTGACGCTCAAATGGGCGGCGACGGAAAAGGTGAAACTCGCCGATGCGCTCGCGAGGATCACCCTCCATCCGGCACGGGTTCTGGGACTCGATGCAGGTCACTTGGGCATCGGTCACGCCGCCGACGTCTGCGTGTTCGACCCGTCGGCGCACTGGACCGTCGAGCCGCGGGCGCTTCGGAGCCAGGGCAAGAACACGCCGTTCCTCGGTCTCGAGGTTCCCGGCCGCGTGCGCGCGACGCTGGTCGGCGGTCAGGTCGTCTTCGAAGCCTGAAGGGTCCCGCACGGTCGTAACGGGAATGCGCGGCCGCGAGGCGCGTTCGCCCTGAGCGTCGCCGGCCGGCGCCCACGGGCGCACACAGCCATGGAGGAAGCAGATGAAGCAGGAATTCGGCGAGGACGTCGCAGGCATCCTGCCCGACAAGGATTTCGGGCGTCGCGACTTCATGTGGACCGCGCTCGGCGCGAGCGCGGCGCTGGCGCTGGCCAATTCGGCGTCGGGCCAGACGATCGTGACTGGCGCCGCCGGGCTCGACGTCGCGGACATCTCGATCCCCACCGGCACAGGCGACCTGCGCGGCTATCGCGCCATGCCGGACAAGGGCGGTCCGTTTCCCGTGGTGCTCGTCGCGGCCGAGGTGTTCGGGCTCAACCCCTACATGAAGGACGTCTGTCGGAGGCTCGCGAAGGTCGGCTACTACGCGATCGTTCCCGATCTCTACACGCGCAAGGCGGACCTGACCAAGATCACCACGATGGCCGAGGTCGTGCCGATCGTCAATACGAAGTACGACACGGAGCTCGTCTCCGACTACGACGCCACCGTCGAATTCGCGCGCAAGAGCGGAAACGGCGACGTCGCGCGGATGGCGATCACCGGGTTCTGCCGCGGCGGACGCACGACGCTCGTCTATGCGACGGCGAATCCGAAGCTCAAGGCCGCGGTCGCGTGGTACGGCAGCGTCGGTGGCACGTCCACCGAGTACGCTCCGCGCACGCCGATGGACCGGGTCGCCGAGCTCAAGGTCCCGCTCCTCGGTCTGTATGGCGGGAAGGACCGGGGAATCCCGGTCGACCAGGTCGAGAAATACTTCGCCGCGTTGAAGGCGCAGGGCACGCCCGCCGAGCTCGTCGTCTATCCCGACGCCGGGCACGGCTTTCACGCCGATTTCCGGCCGGACAGCTACCGCAAGGCGGACGCCGAGGACGGATGGAACCGGATGCTGGCATGGTTCCGCAAGTACGGCGTGGCGTAGCGCACGTCCGTCTCCTCCGCGCTGACGGACGGCGCCTGCCGGTCGTCGCGTTTTTCGGGCTGCTAAGATGGCGGCGTCTTCCCCACCGCGCGACGCCATGCCTTCCCGTGACGACCCTCCCCCGCGAATCCGCTTCCGAAGGCCGACCACCTCGTCGTCGTCCGTCATCAGGTCACCGTCGAAGAGCGCGCCGCGCGCGCCGGGCACGCGGGCGCCATCGTCTGGCTGACCGGCCTTCCGGGCTCGGGCAAGTCGACGCTCGCGATGGCGCTCGAGCGGCGCCTGTTCGATCTCGGCTGGCAGGCCTACACGCTCGACGGCGACAACGTGCGGCACGGGCTCAACGCGGACCTCGGATTCGCGCCCGCGGACCGGCAGGAGAACATCCGGCGGATCGGCGAAGTCGCCGCGCTGTTCGCCGACGCGGGCGCCGTCTGCATCACGGCGTTCATCTCGCCTTACCGCGACGACCGCGCGCGGGCCAGGGCCGCGGCGGGCGCGCGCCGCTTCCTCGAAGTGCACGTGAATTCCTCGCTCGCGACCTGCGAGCGCCGCGATCCGAAGGGGCACTACCGGAAGGCGCGCGCCGGGCTGCTCCGAGACTTCACGGGCGTCGACGCTCCCTACGAGGCGCCCCTCCACCCGGACGTCGCGATCGACACCGAGGGGCAGGACGTCGACGCCAGCGTGGCGCGCCTCCTGGAATATGTCGTCGCCCGGTGCCAGGTCCGGAAGGAAGATCGGCCGCCCACCGAATGAGCGGCGGCTCGCGTTACTGCGTGCTTCTCTCAGTCGAATTCGATCAGTTGCTACTGGTCCCGGCCGTCCCGGGGCGCCGAATCATGTCCTCGATCGCCCTACGGTCAGTAGTCGCGCTAACGCTGCCCGTGGCCTTATCCTTGACGGGAATTCGACTGCCCGTCACATAGGTCTTCTCGTCTTCGGACGCCCGATTCTGATTAGTGTTGGTGGACGCGCAGCCAGCCGCGAGCGTGACCGCAAGCGCCGCGGCGATGACCAGACCATGACGATTCATTATTGGCATCCCCGTGTTTGAGGCCGCGCAAACGGCGAACTTGAAGTGTAACCGAAGTCGGCCGGGCCGCCGCTATCCCCTCGGCGGCTTGGGGATCCGGCCGAGGAGGTGGAACTCGTCGTTCGGACGCATCGCGATCAGGTTCGCCATCCGGTTCGAGAGCGCGAAGAACGCCGCGATGGCCCCGATGTCCCAGATGTCCTCGTCGGAGAAGCCGTTCGCGTGCAGCGCCGCGAAATCCTCGTCACCGATGCGGACGCTCTCGAGCGCGACCTTGATCGCGAACGCGAGCATCGCTTTCTGCCGTGGCGAGATGTCGGCCTTGCGGTAGTTGACGGCGACCTGATCGGCAACGAACGGGTCCTTCGCGTAGACGCGGAGGATCGCCCCGTGCGCGACGATGCAGTAGAGGCAGTCGTTGGCGCCCGAGGTGGCGACGACGATCATCTCGCGTTCGGCCTTGGAGAGCCCGCCCTCCTTGGCCATCAGCGCATCGTGGTAGGCGAAGAACGCGCGGAACTCGGCCGGCCGATGCGCGAGCGTGAGGAAGACGTTGGGCACGAACCCGGCCTTCTGCTGGACCTCGAGGATGCGCGCGCGCACGTCCTCCGGGAGGTCGTCGAGCTGCGGGACGGGATAGCGGCTGATGGGTGGCGCGGTCACGCGGTCGAGTCTACCAGCTGCCGGCGACCACGGCGCCGGTTCCCTCCTTGACCGCGGCCCCCGGCCGGACTACGCTCGCTCGCGTTCGTCGGCTCGCCCCATCCTGGAAGCGCAGCGATTCGCGGCGGGGGCCGGCGCCGAGCGAGGAGCTTTCGAATGGCTGGAATGCGTGTCTCGGTCGTCCTGGGCGTTTTCGCGCTGCTGTGCACGCCCATCATCGGCGAAGGCGCCTCGATCAAGGGCAAGGTGGTCGTCGCGGGCCCGGTGCCCGCGCCGAAGAAGATCGAGGTGACGATCGATCAATACGTGTGCGGCAGCGAGAAGGACGCGGGCGACGTGCTCGTGTCGCCGCAGAAGGAGCTCCGCAACGCCGTCGTGTGGATCGACAACCCGCCGGCCGGCGTGCCGGCTCCGCCGCTCCCCGCCAAGCCCGAGATCGACCAGAAGGCCTGCATGTTCGTTCCCCGGGTCGTCATCGTTCCGGCCGGCGGCACCGTCGACTTCCTGAACAGCGACCGGCTGCTGCACAACATCCATGCGACGCCCAAGCTCAACGTCTCGTTCAACCGGACGCAGCCCATGAGCCGGACGATCCCCGTGACGTTCGCCAAGCCGGAGATCGTGAAGATCAATTGCGACCTCCATTCGTGGATGGCGGCCTGGGTCGTCGTGGCCGCGCATCCCTGGTACGCGATCACCGGCGCGGACGGCCAGTTCGCGTTCGACAACCTGCCGCCGGGTCAGTACCGGCTTCAGGTGTGGCACGAGCGGCTGGGGACCGTCCCGGCGACCGTCACGATCGGCGACCAGCAGCCGGGACGCGTCACCGTCGAGATGAAGGCGCCCTGACCGCGCCCTTCAGGGCTCGACGACGATCTTCTTCGTCGCCTCCCAGGCGGAGGAGTGGTTGGGCTCCGCGAGCGCGCGGAGCGACCCGCCCTCGTCCAGCGCGATCCGGAACGTCACCGTCGGCGCCGAGTACACGGGGTGCAGGTAGGCGCGCGCGATCTCCACTGTGTCCTTGTAGAGCGCCACGTACCGGATCGAGTGCTCGGAAAGCGACGGATGCTGGCCGCTCGCTCCGACGCTCACGGTCACATCGAACCACTCGCCGCGCTTGACCGAGTCCGGCGCGACGATCTTCGGCGTGTGCTTCGCGTCGAACGTCGTATGAAGCTGCCGGAACTCCGGCGTGAATTGCTCGGCCTGATCGCCCGCGGCGCGCGTCGCGGGCGCGGCGAGGACGAGACAGCCGGCGAGCAGCGCACGGGCGGCGCGCGGCCCGGCTCCCTTTGCATGGTCCATGGTCACCTCCGAAGGAGACATCAGGTTTCAGGCAGGATCTCGCGTACCATCGCGAGCAGCTCGCGCGGGCTGTACGGCTTCGCGAGATAGCGCGTGGCGCCGGCCGCCGCCGCCTTCTCGCGATCGCCGCTCAGCGCGAACGACGTGATGACGATGATCGGGATGTCGCGCGTGCGGGGATCGGATTTCAGCGTGCGCGTTGCGTCGAGCCCCGAGATCTTGGGCAGCTGGACGTCCATCAGGATCAGGTCGGGCAGCTCCTGCATCGCCTGCGCGATGCCGGCCTCGCCGTCCACCGCCTCGATCAGCCGGTAGGAGGTGCGCGCGAGGAGCTGCCGCACGATCTTGCGGTTGTATTCGTTGTCCTCGACATACAGGATCGTCCTGCCGCTCATGATTCACCGCCTTTCGCCCGCAGCGGAAGCGCGAAGAAGAACGTGCACCCCTGGCCGAGCCTGCTTTCGACCCAGATGCGCCCGCCGTGCATCTCGACGAACTTCTTGGTGATGCTGAGGCCGAGGCCCGTCCCCCCGAACTCGCGCGTGACCGTCGCGTCGACCTGGAGGAACTCCTTGAACACGTTCTCGAGCTCCGCCTCCGGGATGCCGATCCCGGTGTCGGACACGCGGTAGACGAGCTCGTTCCCGTCCAGGCGGACGCCGATCTCGACCTTCCCCTGGCGCGTGAACTTGATCGCGTTGCCGGCGAGGTTCATCAGGCACTGGGTGATCCGCCCATTGTCGCCATGGGCGGCCGGGAGGTCCTCCGGGACGTCGACCACGAAAGCGAGCCCCTTCTCCGAGGCGAGCGAGCGCAGCGACGCGTAGACGATGTCGACGACCTCCCGCGGGGAGTAGTCGTTGAGCGCGAGGTTCATGCGCCCCGCTTCGATCTTCGAGAGGTCCAGCACGTCGTTGATGAGCCGCAGCAGGTGGCGCCCGTTCATCTGGATGTCGGCGAGCGGCTCCCGCAGCGCTTCGGGAACGTCGCCGTAGAGGCCGTCCTGGAGCATCTCGGCGAAGCCCAGGATCGCGTTCATCGGCGTGCGCAGCTCGTGGCTCATGTTGGCGAGGAACTCGGACTTCGCCTTGCTCGACTGTGCGAGCTGCTGATTCAGGCGGCCGAGCTCAGTGGCGGCGCGGCGCTGCTCGGTGTCGAAGCGGTGGAGCTCCTGGCTCATGTGGTTCATCCGGTCGGCCAGCGTGCCGAACTCGTCGCGATTGGGCACCCGGATGTGCCCGCCGAACCGGCCCGCGGCGACCTTGGCGAGAAAATTTTGCGCCTCGCGCACGGGCAGGATGAACGACCAGGAGATGACGAACCCGCAGAGCAGCGCGAAGATCACGGCGGTCACGCCGAACGCGGACGTCAGGATCAGCGACCGGCGGTTGGTCGCGGTGACGCTCTCGCGAAGGCGATCCATCCGGTCCTGCTGCGCCGCAACGAGCCGACCCACCTGCGTGGTGATCTCGCCGTCGAGGCGCTCCTGCCGGCGCAGGAGAGTGCCTGTGGCCGTGCCGAGCTTGCCGTCACGGATCGCGTTGGCGATGTCGGCGACGACGGCCATCGCTTCGTCCTGCGTCGTCCGGATCCGCTCGACCAGCGCGGGTTCGGCCGTCCCGGCCGCCTCGACCTTCGCGAGCCTGTCGTTGAACCGGTTGTTCTCGCGCAGGATCTTTCCGATCGCGACCTCGTCCTGCGACAGGAGCGCGAGGTCGGTGAAGTGCATCTGCCGCGCGAGCGCTTGCTCGCTCTGCTGGGCGAGGCTCACGAGCTCGTGGGCCTCGTCGAGCAGCTGGCTCTGGTGGGTCGCGTTGACGATGGTCTGAAGGCTCACGAGCGCCATCGCGATGAACACCGCGGTGACGATCAGGAACGCGGCAAGCAGCTTCGTGTGCACCGACGCGCGGATGCCCGCGACCCAGCGCACGAGCAGCCGCAGCGGCGTCCGGCTTTGGACGAGCTCGGCGAGCTGTTCGATCTTGATTTCCGGGGCCTCCTCCGACGCTGAATTTTGGAGCGGGGTCTGCACCTTGCGCGCTGCCCTTTCCTTGTCGACGCGGGGGCGAGGCCGTATATTAGTCGCCCGATGAGAACCCCCCCCCGCATCCTCATCGTCGACGACAACCCGACGAACGTCAAGGTCCTCGCCACCCGGCTCGGCGCCGAGGGCTATGAGATCGTCACCGCCGCCGACGGGGAGGAGGGGCTCGCGGTGGCGCGGGCGCAGACCCCGGACCTCATCCTGCTCGACGTGATGATGCCGAAGCTCGACGGCTTCGAGGTGTGCCGGCGGCTCCGGGCGGACGCGTCGTACCCGTTCACGCCGATCATCATGGTGACCGCGATGGCCGATTCGCGCGACGTCGTCGCGGGGCTCGAGGCCGGCGGCGACGAGTACCTGACGAAGCCCGTCGATCACGCCGCGCTGGCGGCGCGCGTCCGCTCGATGCTGCGGATCAAGCGGCTGCACGACACGGTGGCCTCCCTCGCCGATGAGGTGAAGGCGCTCAACGCGTCGCTCGAGCGCCGCGTCGCCGAGCAGGTGGGCGAGATCGAACGCATCAGCCGGCTGCGGCGCTTCTTCTCGCCGAAGCTGGCCGAGCTCATCGTCAACGGGGGCGCCGACGATCCGCTCAAGAGCCACCGCCGCGAGATCACCGTCGTGTACCTGGACCTCCGCGGCTTCACCGCCTTCGCCGAGGTCGCCGAGCCCGAGGAGGTGATGGCGGTGCTGCGCGAGTATCACCAGATCACGGGCGCGCTCGTCGTCGAGAGCGAGGGCACGCTCGAGCACTTCACGGGCGACGGGATGACGATCCTGTTCAACGATCCCGTGCCGATTCCGAACCCCGCCGAGCGCGCGGTGCGGATGGCGCTCGCGATCCGCGAACGCGTCGGTCGCAAGGCGGAGGACTGGGTCAAGCGCGGCTACGAGCTCGGGCTCGGCATCGGCATCGCGCAGGGTTTCGCAACGATCGGCGCCATCGGCTTCGAGGGCCGCCTGGACTACAGCGCGATCGGCACGGTGACGAATCTGGCCGCGCGCCTGTGCGGCGAGGCGGCCAGCAATCAGATGCTGATTTCGCAGAAGGTTTGCGTGGCGGTGGAATCGTTCGTCGACGTGGATCCTGAGCAGGTCCTCCGCCTCAAAGGCTTTCACCGCCCGATCATCTGCCATCGCGTGCGCGGGCTCAGGGCGCCGGAGGGGTCCGCCGCTGCAGGCGGCGCCGGCCCCGACGACGCTACGCGCGCTACGTCTTAGGCGGAACGAAGCCCGACGGCATCTCCGCGCCGGAGCCGAAGAAGTGCTGCTCCATCTGCTCGGCGAGCCACTTCCGCGCCCGCGGGTCGGCGAGCGAGAGCCGGTTCTCGTTGACGAGCATCGTCTGGTGGCGCAGCCATCCGGCCCACGCCTCCTTCGAGACGTGCTCGTAGATCCGCTTGCCGAGCTCGCCCGGGTACGGTGGGAAGTCGAGACCTTCGGCCTCGCGGCCGAGCTTCACGCAGTGGACCATTCGTGCCATGCGATGACTCCTAGAGATGTTTCCGGTAGACCTGCGATTTGCGCTGGTAGTTGTAGAGCGCCTGCTTCTGCCGTGGCAGATCGGCGATCGTCGCCGTGTGGAAGCCGCGCTCGAGGAACCACTGCGACGTCCGCGTCGTGAGCACGTAGAGGTGCGCGAGCTTGAGCCGCCGCGCGCGGGCCTCGATCTCGTGCATCAGCGCCTCGCCGTAGCCCTCGCGCCGGAAATCGGGATGGACGGCGAGCGCCGCGAGCTCGCCCGCCTTCTCCTCGGGAAACGCGTACAGCGCCGCGCAGCCGATGATCCCGTTGTCGTGCTCGGCCACGATGAAGCGCTCGATCTCGGTCTCGAGGCGCTCGCGGGAACGGCGGACGAGGACGCCCTCCTCCTCCAGCGGCGCGATGATCGAGAGGATGCCGCCGACGTCGTCGATCGTCGCGCTGCGCATGTTCGCGAGCGGGGCCGCCGAGATCATCGTGCCCACACCGTCGCGCGTGAAGAGCTCGAGCAGGAGGGCGCCGTCCAGGTGCCGGCTGATCAGGTGGGCGCGGCGCACGCCGTTGTCGCAGGCCCTGATCGCGCACGGAAGGTAATGGCGGACGTCGGGCGGCAGCTTGCCGCGGCTCGACAGCACCGCTTCCGCGTCGCGGGTCGAGAGTTCCGTCAGGAGCTGCCGCCGGCCGTTGCGCACGCCCTCGGTATCCATGAGGAAGACGAGCTTGTGCGCGCCCAGGCGCACCGCGACCTGCGTCGCGACCTCCTCGAGCGCGAGGTTGAAGATCTCGCCGGTGGGCGAGTAGCCGAGCGGCGAGATGAGCACGATGTCGCCGTCGTCCAGGCGCTGGCGGATCGCGTCGGTGTCGACGCGGCGGACCTCGCCCGTGAGCAGCATGTCGACGCCGTCGACGATGCCGAGCGGCTTCGCCGTGATGAAGTTGCCCGACGACACGCGGATCCGGGCACCCGCCATCGGCGAGTTCGCGATGCCGAGCGAGAGCAGCGCCTCGATCCGGCTCCGCACCTGCCCGCCGGCTTCGAGGACGCAGTCCATCGTCTCGGCGTCCGTGATGCGGAGACCGAACGCATAGCGGCTCTCGATCCCCTGCTGGGCGAGGATCGCCTCGATCTGCGGCCGCGAGCCGTGCACGACCACGATGTGCACGCCGAGGCTGTGGAGCAGGTTCAGGTCGTGGATGATGCCGAGGAACGTCTCGTCCGCGACGACCTCGCCGCCGAACGCGATGACGAACGTCCGGCCGCGAAACGCGTGGATGTAGGGCGCGGCCAGCCGGATCCACTGGACGAACGCGCGCGTGGTCGCGGAATGCGCGGTCGGTGCGGCGATGGGCGCGGGCGGCATCAGGCGGGAGGCCCCGCCGGACGGTGTAGGACAGCGAGGCCCGGCGGATTATAGCGTCCCGTCCCGCGCGCCCCACGTATAATTGAGAACCCGTAGAGCCGGGCCCTCGAAGCCCGGTCCGGATCCGCGCGCCTCTCCTCGCGGCTGACCCCGAGGGCGCCCCGCCATGTCGTCGTCCCTTCTCGATCACCTGAACCCGGAGCAACGGGCCGCCGTCACGCTGCCGCATGCCTCGGCGCTGATCCTGGCGGGCGCGGGCAGCGGGAAGACTCGAGTCCTGACCACGCGCATCGCCTGGCTGCTCGCGACCGGGCAGGCGTCGCCGCTGTCGATCCTCGCGGTGACGTTCACGAACAAGGCGGCGAAGGAGATGCTGACGCGGCTCTCCGCGATGACGCCGGTCAACATTCGCGGCATGTGGATCGGGACGTTCCACGGTCTCTGCAACCGGATGCTGCGCGCGCATCATCGCGAAGCGGACCTGCCGCAGCTGTTCCAGATCATGGACACGCAGGACCAGCTCGCGCTGATCAAGCGCCTCTACAAGGCGCACGGCCTCGACGACCAGCGCTACCCGCCGCGGCAGCTGCAGCAGTTCATCGCCGACGCCAAGGAGCAGGGACAGCGCCCGAACCAGGTCGAGGCGGCCGACGAATTCGCGCGCCGTCTGGTCGAGTACTACGCGCTCTACGAGGCGATGTGCCGGCGCGAGGGCGTGGTCGATTTCGCGGAGCTCCTGCTCCGAAGCTACGAGCTCCTCGCGGGCCACGAGCGGCTGCGCGAGCACTACCGGCGGCGCTTCTCGCATCTGCTCGTCGACGAGTTCCAGGACACGAATGTGCTGCAGTACCGCTGGCTGCGGCTGCTTGCGGGGCCCGCGACCGCCGTGTTCGCGGTCGGCGACGACGATCAGTCGATCTACGCGTTCCGTGGTGCCAACGTCGCCAACATGCAGCACTACGAGCGCGACTTCGGCACCGCCGAGCTTCCCGTTGCGCTGATCAAGCTCGAGCAGAACTATCGCTCGCACGGGCACATCCTCGACCTCGCCAACACGCTCATCCGCAACAACCAGGCGCGCCTCGGCAAGAACCTCTGGACGAGCGAGGGCCAGGGCGAGCCGGTGCGCGGCTTCGCGGCCCCGTCCGATTACGACGAGGCTGCCTTCGTCGTTGACATCGCGAAGGGCCTCGCGAGCGAGGGCGTCGCGCTGTCCGAGGTCGCCGTCCTCTATCGGTCGAACGCGCAGTCGCGTGTGCTCGAGCACGCGCTCTTCAACGCCGCCATCCCCTATCGTGTGTACGGCGGGATGCGCTTCTTCGAGCGTGCGGAAGTGAAGCACGCGCTCGCGTATCTCCGGCTCGTCGCCGGGCCCGGCGACGACGGCGCGTTCCTGCGCGTCGCCAATTTCCCGCCGCGCGGGATCGGCGCGCGCACGCTCGAAGCGCTGCAGGACGCGGCGACCGGGCGGGGAACGAGCCTGTGGGAGGCCGCGAGCGCCGGCGTGATCAAGGGCAAACCCGGGGTGAGCCTCGCGGCGTTCGTTGCGCTGATCGAGTCGCTGCGCGCGGCGAGCGCGGGCCTCGCGCTGCCCGAGGCCGTGGCCGAGACGAACGAGCGCTCCGGCCTCAACGCACACTACCGCGCCGAGAAGGACGGACAGGACCGGCTCGACAACCTCGAGGAGCTCGTCAACGCCGCCGACGGATTCCTGCGCGAGGCGGAGCTGGCGGTCGACGCGCCGATCGCGCAGGGCGACGCGAGCGACGCGGCCGTGCAGGGGGCCGTTGATCCGCTGACGGCCTTTCTCGCCCACGCCGCGCTCGAGGCGGGCGAAACGCAGGCCGCCGAGGGCCGGCCGGCGCTCCAGCTCATGACCGTGCATGCGGCGAAAGGCCTCGAGTTCCACACCGTGTTCGTGACGGGACTCGAGGAGGGGCTGTTCCCGCACGAGAACAGTCTCTCCGAGTACGACGGCGTCGAGGAGGAGCGGCGCCTCATGTACGTGGCCGTGACCCGCGCCCGGCGGCGGCTCTACCTCACGCACGCGCAGAGCAGGATGCTGCACGGGCAGGTCCGCTACAACATCGCGTCGCGGTTCATGGACGAGGTGCCGCGCGACCAGATCACGTGGCTCTCGCCGCCGCGCCGCCGGTCGCGCGACGCGGTCGACGTCGACGTCGCGGAATGGGGCACCCAGGCGAGCGCAGCAGCCACCGCGTGGTCGGCCGCAACCGCGACCTTGCCGCCGCGCGGCGCGCCCGAGCCGTCGTGGCGCATCGGGCAGAGCGTGCGCCACGCGAAGTTCGGGTTGGGTGTCATCGTCGACGCCGAGGGTCGCGGCGCCGACGCGCGCGTGCAGGTCAACTTCCGTGAGGGCGGCGCGAAGTGGCTCGCACTCGAGTACGCGAAGCTCGAGGCCGCTTGAGCCGCGGCCGCGCGTCGCTCTAGTCCGACGCCACCCTGAAGCCGCGGTAGCCCGCGTCCATCAGCCACCACTTCCATTTCGGTACGGAGTGGTACGCGGCGGCCATTCCGCTTCCGGAGCGGGTCGGACGGCCCTTGATCATCTCGAACGCGATCGACGGGGTGCCGTCGCCCGACGCAGCGTTGCACGACCAGTTGTCACGATCGGTCACCGTGCAGTCCGTGTATCTCCCCGAGGGCGCGTCGGAGCCGCGGATCCAGTAGAGAACCTCGTGGCGCGACTTGCTCGCGCGGAAGGCGTAGCGCTTGCCCGGGATGAGCCGGCTGGCGCATTCGGTGCCGTTCCACCGGCCTGCCTCGCAGTCGACCGTATAGATCGTCCGCTCGCCCTGCAGCGTGATCTGGTCACTTCCCCAGAGGAGGACGGCGACCAGAACGACGGTGGCGATGGTTCCGAGCACCCTCAGCGCCCCGGATCCGCGCCGCTTGCCATCGTCGTCCTGCATCGTCCTCCTCTCGCCATCCCGGCGGCGGCGTCTTCCTTCCTGGCGCGCTTCGAAGACCGCGCACTCCTTGCGCATGGCCCGTATGGTAGGCGAGATCGCCGTCACCGCGCCACCGCGCTCGGCGCCGAATGCGACCCTGCATGGATCAAGGAGACTCGGAAGTGGCCTGGCGCGCATCCCGCTGCGCGACGAAGTCCTCGACGGCTTCCCAGGCGGCGTGGAAGAAGCGGTCCTCGCCGATTTCCTTCGCAATACCCTGGCGCATGAGCTGCTCGCGGAGCGGCCGGTTGGCATGCGCGATCCGCACGTCGATCCCGGCCGCGGTCAGCTCCTCGCACATCCGCTGGAAAGCCTCGATCGCCGTGATGTCCATCGCCGTGACCGCCTGCAGGTCGAGAACCAGGCAGCGCACCGGCTCGGGCGCCTGCGCGACCAGCGAGCGCACGCGCTCGATGACGTGGCGCGCGTTGGCGAAGATCAGCGGCGCATACAGGCGGTAGACGAGCACGCCCGGCGGCACGGCCCCGGGCTGATCGTCGTCGAGATCGTGAAAGCGATGATCGCCCGGCAGGCGCGCCAGCGTCGCATCGCGCGGGCGCGAGACGTCGACGACGAGGCGCACGAGCGACAGCGCCATTCCGAGCAGCAGGCCGGGGACGAGGCCCGCGAGCAGCACCGCGACGGTCACGCCGAGCGAATGCCAGAACGCGCGCCGGTCGAAGCGGGCGATCTGCCGCAGCGCGGACGTGTCGAGCAGCGTCAGGCCCGAGAACACGATGATCGCGGCGAGCGCGACCTCCGGCACCCGCTCGAGCAGCGACGCGGCGAACAGCAGGAACAGCGCGAGCAACGCCGCCGCCGTCCATTGCGCGAGCTGCGTCTGCGCGCCGGAGGCAGCGGCGATCGCGGAGCGTGATTGGCTCGCATTCACCGGAAAGCCGCCCAGCGCGCCGGCCGCCGCATTCGCCGCGCCGAATGCCATGAGCTCGCGATTCACGTCGATCTCCTCGCGGTGTCGCGCCGCGAATGCGCGCGCGAGGACCACGCCCTCCGCGAACGCGAGGAAGGCGATTGCGATCGCGGCCGGGAGCAGCGCCTTGGCATCGCCGAAGCCGATCGCGGGCCACCGGGGAACCGGCAATCCTCCCGCGACGGCGCCGACCACCGCGACTCCTCGTGCCGGCAGGTCGAGGGCCAGCGCGGCAGCCACACCGACGACGCACGCGATCAGGGGGCCGGGCCAGCGCGGCAGCCACCGCCTGAGCCCGACCAGCAGTGCAACCAAAGCGATGCCGAGCGCGAACGTGGGTCCGCTGCCCCCCGAGATTTTAGACAACGCTTCGGCGATGCGGGGGACGAAGTCCTCCTGCGCGAGCGCGACGCCCATGAAGCGGGAGAGCTGCGTCGCGATCAGGATCAGCGCGACGCCGTTGAGATAGCCGACGAGCACCGGCTTCGAGAGCAGGTCCGCGACGAGGCCGGCCGATACCCGCGCGGAAAGGATCAGCAGCGCCCCGACCAAGAGCGACAGCGCCGCCGCGAGCGTCGGCGTGAGAAACGGATCGCCGGCCGAGAGCGGCAGGATGGCGCTGCCGGCGAGCACGGCCACGGCGGGATCCGGCGCCACGATGATGCGGCGCGCGGTACCCAGCAGCGCGTAGCTGAGCATGCCGCCGAGCGCCGCGTAAATCCCGGTCATCGGCGCCATGCCGATCAGCTCGGCACACGCGACCGCGGACGGTATCGTCACCAGGGCGACCGATGCGCCGGCGACAAGGTCGCCGGCGAGTGCCCCGCGCGGATAGCGGACGAAGAGCGCGAGGCCCGGCAGCCAGCGCGCGATCCGCCGCGTAAAGCGTTCCGCAGGGGCCCCCATCGCCCGTGCCCCGCGGCTTACGACGAGACTCCGGACCCGGCCTCGTCGCGCGACGCCGGCGCTTCGTCGGGGTGAAAGACGTCGCGGTAGCTTACGTAGTCGGAGATGTGCAGCGTGGCGACGAGGAGTGCCAGGTAGGGCAGGAGCAGCAGCATCAGGATCGCCTGGGCGGCTTCGTGCGGCGCGAGGGCGGCGATCACCGCGGCGGCGGCGCCGGGCAGCACGCCGCCGTAGAAGAACAGGAGAAGTCCGTACACGCCGATCGGGCGCCAGTTCGCGACGGCCGCGCGCAGGCTCGTCGCGAGGGCGCGACCGGCCGCGCAGTCCTGGAACACGACCAGCGCCGGCGCGAACCACAGCGCGAGCACGACCGGCAGCGCGCAGAGCGCGCCGAACAGCATCGCGAGCTGCACCTCGCCGCGGCCGACGAACGTCTCGTCGGGCCGCGCGGCGCCGGCGAGCACCTCGAGCAGCTTGCCTCCATCGACGAACGACGTCGCGACGACGGCACAGGTCATGCCGACGACGAAGACCGCTCCGAGCGGCAGGAGCGCGCGAAGGTCGGAGCGGAATCCGCGAAATAGCTGCCCGATCCCGGGCGGCTTGCCCCGCTCCTGCGACCAGGCGGCGGCGAGGAACCCGACCGCGAAGACGGGCTTGAGCAGCGGCGCGACGAACGCTCCGACGATCGGCACGAGGTCGATCGAGACGATGATGACGTAGTACGCGAGGAGCAGGAGCAGCCAGCGGACGCGGTGCTGCGACAGCATCGCGAACGCGCGGCGCAGCCACAGCGCGCCGTGCGATGCGTCGCGCCGCGCAAACCGGATCGCAGCGGGGGCGCCCGCGCTCATGGCACCGCCGCGACGCTCGAAGGCGTCGGCGCGGGCTCGGCGAGCCGCGCGGCGTGCGCGATGCGCTCGCGGAGGATGCGCTCGAAGTGCAAGGGGTCCTTCGCGTGCACGAGCTCGCCCGGGCGGGGGAGGTGCAGGTCGTAGAGCCGCGAGAGCCAGAACCGCAGCGCCGCCGCGCGCAGCAACGCCGGCCACTGCGCGCGTTCGTCCGCCGTCAGCGGCCGCACCGACTGGTAGGCGCCGGTCAGCGCATCGACGAGCTCCGGAACGAGCGCCCCGCGGTCGACTCCGTCGCGGACGATGCACCAGTCGTTGACGGTGATGGCGAGATCGTACGCAAGGAAGTCGGTGGCGGCGAACCCGAAGTCGATGATGCCGGAGACGCGGTCGCGTTCGAACAGGACGTTGTCGCAGAAAAGGTCGCCGTGGATCGCGCCGCGCGGCAGCGTGCCCTTGCCGAACCCGGTCTGGAACTTGATCTCCGCGGCGAGGAGCGCATGGCGATCGGCATCGAGGTGCGGCCGCACTGCCCGCGCCGCCTGGCGCCACCATCCGGGTCCGCGCCGGTTCGAAAGGCGCGCCCGGTATTTCGCCGAGGCGACGTGGAGGCGTCCGAGCGCGGCGCCGACCGCGGCGCAGTGGCGCGAGTCCGGCGCGAGCACTGGCGTGCCGTCGACGCGAGTGACGAGTCCGGCGGGCTTGCCGTTCAGGAGGCTGAAGAGCGCGCCCGTGCGATCCGGCTCGGGCGCCGGGCATTCGACCCCTGCGCGCGCGAGGTGTGCCATCAGGTTCAGGTAGAACGGCAATTCCTGCGCGGGCAGCCTCTCGTAGAGGGTCAGCACGAAGCGGCCCTTCGTCGTCGTGACGAAGTAGTTCGTGTTCTCGATGCCCGCGGCGATGGGGACGAGCTCCGTCGGCGTCCCGACCGCGTAGCGCGCGAGCCAGGCTTCGAGCTCTTCGGGCGAGACTTGCGTGTAGACCGACATCGTGCGTCGCGGCGCGCGCGACGCGCCGGAGGGCGGCGTGCGCAGGAAGGGTTACGGGGTCACCACGTGAGCAGCACCCACATCGGCACCTTGAGCGCCGTGTCGAGGCTGTCGCGGCGAATGTAGGTGTTGCCGCCTCCGGTCGGGATCAGGTAGTACGGGCGGCCGTGGCGTGGCGTGATGCGGATCCAGACGATGATGCCGTTGACGCGCGCTTCCTCGACGGTCTCGCGGTTCCGCTGCGTGATCGTGACCTGCGGGCCGAGATCCGCGTCGTCCACGTTCGGCGGCGCCGGGATCTCCGGCAGGGGCTCCAGGCCGGGGGGCGTGCCGCTGTCGGCGGCGCGCGCGGGAAGCACGGCCAGGAGCGAGGCGCAGGCGGCGACGGCGAGCGGGCGGGCGAGGCGGATCATTCGCGGCTCTTGATGCCCCTGATTCTAGCAGAGGGAACGCGGCGAAATCGTCGCGCCGATGACAGCTTAGAGGTTCAGCATCTTCGCGCGTTCCTCGCGTGTCGGATGGAAGCCCCTGTTCTCGTAGAAATTGAAGATCGCCTCGACGATGTCCGCGGGCTCCTCGAGAATCTGCATGAGCTCGAGGTCCTTCTCGCCGATCATGCCCTCGCCGACCAGCGCCTGGTTCGCCCAGTCGATCAGCCCCTGCCAGAAGGCGCGGCCGACGAGGATGATCGGAATCCGCCGGCTCTTGCCGGTCTGCACCAGCGTGAGGCACTCGGACAGCTCGTCCAGCGTGCCGAAGCCTCCCGGCAGGACGACGTACGCGGACGCCCAGCGCACGAACATCATCTTGCGCGCGAAGAAATAGCGGAAGTCGAAGCTCACGTCCTGGTAGGCATTGCCGCCCTGCTCGTGCGGCAGCAGGATGTTGAGCCCGATCGCGGGCGACCGGCCGGCGAACGCGCCGCGATTCGCGGCCTCCATGAGACCGGGGCCGCCGCCGGAGATCACGGCGAAGCCCGCATCGGAGAGCAAGCGTGCGATCTTCTCCGCCTTCGCGTAGTACGGATGCCCTTCGCCGATGCGCGCGCTGCCGAACATCGACACCGCAGGGCGCATCCCGCGCAGCCGCTCGGTCGCCGCGGCGAACTCTGCCATAATCCCCAGCACCCGCCAGGCTTCCTGCCCGTTGGTCGTGTACATCGCCTGAGGATCGATGAGCTCCGGGATCTTGGGAGTCGGTGCCATGTCTTCTCTCGTTCTCGTCGACGGTTCGTCGTATCTCTACCGGGCCTTCCACGCGCTGCCCGATCTGCGGACCTCGCGCGGCGAGCCGACCGGAGCGTTGCGCGGCGTCGTCTCGATGCTCCGCAGGATAGCCGAAGACGAGAAGCCCGACTACTTCGCCGTCGTCTTCGACGCCCCGGGGCGGACGTTCCGCGACGACTGGTATCCCGACTACAAGGCAAACCGGCCGCCGATGCCCGACGACCTGGCGCAGCAGATCGTGCCGTTGCACGAAGTCGTCCGCGCGCAGGGCTGGCCGCTGCTGATGGTCGAGGGCGTCGAGGCCGACGACGTGATCGGCACGCTCGCGCTGGAGGCCGCGGCGGCCGGCATCGAGTGCACCGTCTCCACGTCCGACAAGGATCTCGCGCAGCTCGTGCGGCCGGGCATCCGGCTCGTCAACACGATGAGCAACGAAAAGCTCGACGAGGCCGGCGTCCTCGCGAAGTTCGGCGTGCGCGCCGATCAGGTACTCGACCTGCTCGCGCTCACGGGGGACGCGGTCGACAACGTTCCGGGCGTGCCGAAGGTCGGCCCGAAGACCGCGGCGAAGTGGCTCAACCAGTACGGGACGCTCGACGCGGTCATCGCGCACGCGAGCGAGATCCCGGGCGTCGTGGGAGAGAATCTCCGCGCGGCACTCGCATGGCTGCCGACCGGGAAGCAGCTCCTCACCGTGAAGACGGATTGCGCGCTGCCCGTGAAGGCGACGGATCTCGTGCGGCAGCCGCCGGCGGCGGCGGCTCTGCGCGCGCTCTACGAGCGCTTCGAATTCAAGAGCTGGCTCAAGGACGTGCCCGAGGACTCGCGTGCGGATGCCGGCGCCGCGATCGCCGACCTGGCCGCGCGCGACGACACGCGCCGCTTCGCCGAGACGCGCAGCGGCGACGCCGGGCGCGCGGCAGAGGCGCCGCCCGCGGTGCCGCGAAATTACGAAACGGTGCTCGATGCCGCCGCGTTCGAGCGCTGGATGACGGCGATCGAGAGCGCCGGCCTCGTGTGCGTCGACACCGAGACGACGAGCCTCGATCCGATGCGGGCGAAGATCGTCGGGCTCGCCTTCGCGATCGTGCCGGGCCGCGCGTGCTACGTCCCGGTCGCGCACCGGTATCCCGGCGCTCCCGACCAGCTCCCGCTCGGGCAGGTGCTCGCGCGGCTAGCGCCGTGGTTCGCCGACGTGACGAAGAAGAAAGTCGGCCAGAACCTCAAGTACGACCAGCACGTGCTCGCGAATCACGGCCTCGCGCTGGCCGGCGTCGAGCACGACACGCTGCTCGAATCCTACGTGCTGGAAGCGCATCGGCCGCACGACATGGACAACCTCGCGTGGCGGCATCTCGGCGTCAAGACCATCGCCTACGCCGAGGTGACGGGGAAGGGGGCGAAGCAGATCGGATTCGACCAGGTGGCGCTCGACGACGCCACCGCGTACTCCGCCGAGGACGCCGACGTCACGCTCCAGCTGCACCGCCACCTGCACCCGCGCATCGCCGAGGATGCCAAGCTCGACCACGTCTACCGCACGATCGAGATGCCGGTGCGCGAGGTCCTGTTCCGGATGGAGCGCGAGGGCGTGATGATCGACGCCGTGCTGCTCGCGGCCCAGAGCCGCGAGCTCGGCGCGAAGGCGATGGCGCTCGAGCAGGAGGCGTACGCGCTCGCGGGGCAGCCATTCAACCTCGCGTCGCCGCGACAGCTGGGCGAGATCCTGTTCGGCAAGATGAAGCTGCCCCCGCTGCGCAAGACGAGCACGGGCCAGCCGTCGACCGACGAGGACGTGCTGACCGAGCTCGCCGCCAACTATCCGCTTCCGAAAGTGCTGCTCGAGCACCGCGCGCTGACCAAGCTCAAGTCGACGTACACGGACAAGCTGCCGCAGATGGTGAACCCTGCGACCGGACGGGTCCACACGACGTTCAGCCAGGCGACCGCGGTCACCGGGCGGCTCGCGTCGAGCGATCCCAATCTGCAGAACATCCCGGTGCGCACGCCCGAAGGCCGGCGGATCCGCGAGGCGTTCGTCGCGCCGCCCGGACGCGTCGTCGTGTCGGCCGACTACTCGCAGATCGAGCTTCGGATCATGGCGCACCTATCCGGCGATACCGCGCTCGTCAAGGCGTTTCGCGAAGGCGCGGACATCCACCGCGCGACCGCCGCCGACGTCTTCGGCGTGCCGATCGATCGGGTCAGCGTCGACCAGCGCCGCTACATCAAGGCGGTGAACTTCGGTCTCATCTACGGGATGGGGCCGTTCGGGCTCGCTCAGCAGCTCGGGATCGAGCGCGCGGCCGCGCAGCAGTTCATCGACCGGTATTTCCAGCGGTATCCCGGCGTTGCGCAATACATGCAGGCGACGCGCGAATTCGCGCGCCAGCACGGCTACGTCGAGACGGTGTTCGGTCGGCGGCTCTACCTCCCCGACATCAAGGCCGCGGGCGGGCCGCGGCGCTCCGGAGCCGAGCGCGCGGCGATCAACGCGCCGATGCAGGGGACGGCCGCCGATCTCGTGAAGCTTGCGATGATCGCCGTGGCCGACTGGATCGACCGCGGGCAGCTCGCGAGCCGTCTCGTGCTGCAGGTCCACGACGAGCTGGTGCTCGAAGTTCCGGAGCACGAGCTGGCGCGGGTGAAGGACGAGCTGCCCGGTCGAATGACGAGCGTCGCCTCGCTGTCGGTGCCGCTCGTCGTCGACGTCGGCGCCGGCCCCAACTGGGAGCAGGCGCACTAGTTGAAAAGCTTCGGGACAGGATTCGACGCCCGGATCGAGCGTCCCGGGGCGATAGTCAAATGACACTGGGTCCCCGCGTGCGCGGGGACGACGATGCGGTCAGCCCTCCGCCGCCGGCGCGTCGAAAATGTCGTGGTAGCTCGTGTAGACCGTCGCCATCCCGACGGGGATGAGGACGAGCAACCCGAGGAAGAGCGGGATGCAGGCGAGCACGACGAAGACGATCCCGAGCAGGCCGTAGATCAGGAACGGCACGGTGTTGCGCAGGCATGCGCGGAAGCTCGTCGTCATGGCGGCCACCGGCTCGTCGCCTCGCAGCACGATCAGCGCCGGCGCGAACCAGAACGCCATCAGCAACGGCACGACGAGGAGCGCACAAACGAGGAGGACGAGCACCACGCCGAGGCCCATCGTCGACAGGAGCGCGACCGTGGACTGCACGGTGTCGCCCGACACGATCGCCGCGAACGCGCCGCCGCCGATCACGATCATCATGAGCGCGACCGCGATGAAGCCGACCACGAGCCACCCCGCGAAGTAGAGGAGCGCGAGGATCACGAGCGGCCCGAGCTTCTCGTTGAATCCGGCGAACAGGTGTGCGACGGCGAGCGTGCCGCCGCGATCCTGCTCGCGGCAGCCGAGCAGGATGCCGCCCACGAGCACCGGATTGAGAAGCGAGACCGCGAACTGGCCGAGGAGGGGGATCATCGACAGCGCGAACATGATCGCGAGATAGACGACCGTGATCACGAGCCACGGCACGGCGGCGCCCGTGAACATCCGCCACGCGCTCGCCCACCAGTCGAGCCCGTGTCCCGCCGGCACCACGCGGCCGTCGGCCGGCCCGGGCGGCGGGGCCGACGCGGGAAGCGGCGTTTCCATCGGATTACGGTATCACACGGGCGCCGGCGAGGCGCTCGCGTGCAGCGTCGCGGGGCGGCCCGCGCGCGAACGGTCAGCGCGCGGCTTCCCGGGGAATCCAGTCGCGGAGACGACGGCCGAGCTCGGGCGGCGAATCGGTGCGCAGGTACACCGCATGGTTGCGGGTTTCCTGGACCAGCACGTAACCGAACGATGAGAGGAGATGCGCCATCGCCGGGCTGTCGCGACCGAAGCGGTGCACGCGGACGATGTACGCGCGCTTGCCGGGCGGCGTCGCCAGCAGCGCCGTCAGCATCGCGCGGCCGTGTCCGTGGCCGCGCCACTCGGCGTCGACGCCGGTGAGCCAGAGCTCGAACCCGAAGTCGATCGCCTTGAACAGCCCGAAGCCGATCGGCTGGTTCGCCGCACCGCCGCGGTCGGGAAGGTAGACGTAGCCCGGTACCGCGACCGTCGTGAGGTCGCCGGTGCGCGGATCCTCCTCGACGAAGTAGCCGGTGTTGAGCGCCTGGCGGAGGTTCGAAAAGAACAGCGCCGCCTCCCTCGAATCGGTGGCGAGCTCGCGATCGAAGCTGCCGCGCGATGCGCCGTCGCGGATCAGTGAGCGCAGGACCGAGAGGTGACCGACGTGGGCGGGCTGGAGCATGGGCGGGGCACCGTTGCTGACGGACTCATGATAGTCGGTTGCCGATCCCGAGGGCGAATCGCCTTACCAACGGCCTCCGCGCTGACTCGAACGGTGGGAATCGGCGGCCACCGGCTCCGTGATGCGCCCGAGGAGTTCCGGCGACGCATTGGCGCTCGCCAGCCACAACGCCAACGCGGTCGTGCGGCCGAGCATGAAGCCGCACTCGCGGAACAGCTTCAACGCCGCGTCGCCGCGCGTCCTCCTCCGCGTCCACCCGCTCCAGGCACCTGGAATATCCTTTAGCGGGCTGTGGGCTACACCTTTCGAGCATCGGAGTCAGACCACGGCGGACACGCCAAGTGCCGGAGGTCCCGCATCGGGGTTGATTTCGCCGCGGGCTCTCGCTATTATTAGCACTCGCCAAAGTTGAGTGCTAACGGACGGCAGGTCTCGCGTCCGTTTAGCCGGCGGCCGGATCCGGAGAGGGAGTCGGCATTGCAAGAGACTGATTCGTATCAAATTCCATAGGAGTGAGTGCTCACCATGAAGATTCGTCCTTTGCACGATCGCGTGATCGTTAAGCGGCTCGAGGAGGAACGTAAGTCCGCGGGCGGCATCGTGATCCCCGACACCGCGGCCGAGAAGCCCTCGATGGGCGAGGTCGTCTACGCCGGGCCGGGCAAGACCGACGACGGCGGCAAGGTCGTCCCGATGGGCGTCAAGGTCGGCGACAAGGTGCTGTTCGGCAAGTACTCCGGCCAGGAATTCAAGATGGACGGGAAGGACCTGCTCCACATGCGCGAAGACGACATCATCGGCGTCGTCGCCTGATCACCGTCCCCACCCAATTCAGGCAATCCAGGAGAACTCCACATGGCAGCAAAAGACGTACGTTTCGGCGAGTCCGGACGCAACCGCATGATGGTCGGCGTCAATGTCCTCGCGAACGCCGTGAAAGCCACGCTCGGCCCCAAGGGCCGCAACGTCGTGCTCGAGCGCAGCTTCGGAGCGCCGACGATCACCAAGGACGGCGTGTCGGTGGCGAAGGAAATCGAGCTCAAGGACAGGTTCGAGAACATGGGCGCGCAGATGTTGAAGGAAGTCGCGTCGAAGACCTCGGACGTCGCCGGTGACGGCACCACGACCGCGACGGTGCTGGCGCAGTCGATCTGCAACGAAGGCTTCAAGTTCGTCGCCGCGGGGATGAACCCGATGGACCTGAAGCGCGGCATCGACAAGGCGGTCACCGCCGTCGTCGAGGAGCTGAAGAAGATCAGCAAGCCCTGCACGACCAGCAAGGAGATCTCGCAGGTCGGCTCGATCTCGGCCAATGCCGACGAGGCGATCGGCAAGACGATCGCCGAGGCAATGGACAAGGTCGGCAAGGAAGGCGTGATCACCGTCGAGGACGGCAAGGGCCTCGAGAACGAGCTGGACCTGGTCGAGGGCATGCAGTTCGACCGCGGCTACATCTCGCCGTACTTCATCAACAACCCGGACAAGCAGGTGTCGCTGCTCGAGGACCCCTACATCCTCCTGCACGACAAGAAGATCTCGAACATCCGCGATCTGCTGCCTTTGCTCGAGCAGGTGGCGAAGTCGGGCAAGCAGCTGCTGATCATCGCCGAGGACGTCGACGGCGAGGCGCTGGCGACGCTCGTCGTCAACAACATCCGCGGGATCCTTAAGACCACCGCTGTCAAGGCGCCCGGCTTCGGCGATCGCCGCAAGGCAATGCTCGAGGACATCGCGATCCTGACCGGCGGCACGGTGATCGCCGAGGAGCTGGGCCTCAAGCTCGAGAACGCGACTCTGAAGGATCTGGGTCGCGCGAAGAAGGTCGAAGTCGGCAAGGAAGACACGACGATCATCGATGGCGCCGGCGAGAAGGCGGCGATCGAGGCGCGCGTCAAGAACATCCGCAAGCAGGTCGAGGATGCGACGTCCGACTACGACAAGGAAAAGCTGCAGGAGCGTGTCGCCAAGCTGGCCGGCGGCGTGGCGGTGATCAAGGTGGGTGCCGCGACCGAAGTCGAGATGAAGGAAAAGAAGGCACGTGTCGAGGACGCACTGCACGCGACCCGTGCGGCCGTCGAGGAAGGGATCGTCGCCGGTGGCGGCGTCGCCTACCTGCGCGCTCGTGCCAACCTGAAGGGTCTCAAGGGAGACAACCACGACCAGGAAGCCGGCATCAAGATCGTGCTGCGCGCTCTGGAGGAACCACTGCGTCAGATCGTCGCGAATGCCGGTGACGAGCAGTCCGTCGTCCTCAACAAGGTCGTCGAAGGCAAGGGCAATTTCGGCTTCAACGCCCAGACCGGCGCGTACGGCGATCTCGTGGAAATGGGTGTTGTCGATCCGACCAAGGTCACGCGCTTCGCGCTGCAGAACGCGGCGTCGGTGGCCGGGCTCATCCTGACGACCGATGCGATGGTCGCCGAGCACCCGAAGGACGAAAAGTCGATGGGTGGCGGTGGCATGGGTGGCATGGGCGGCATGGGCGGCATGGGCGACATGGACATGTAGGAAACCGCGCCTGAGGCTTCATGGCTTCGTCGCGCGGGCTTGCCGTACTTGCTGTGTACTGTCTGCGCCCGCGCGCCTCGCCCTGAAGCCTCATTTCGCGGTTTTCCCGCGTCCAGCACTACCCAACACAAGGCCCCGCTTCGGCGGGGCTTTGTCTTTCGGGCCGCTCCGAAAGGGGTCATAGCTGCGGCCGGAGCAAATGCTTTAGACTACCCACAGAAGGCGCGGGGTAGGCTACAGAAGAGTGGCCGGCCCGGCGCGTCGCCCGCGAGGCGGCGCGTGGCGCACGGCGCACGAGAACACAGGTCCCATGACTTCCAGCACCTCCGGCATCCTCTTTGCGCTGGCGATCGCTGCGCTCGTCATCGCGGTCGTGTTCGGCCTCCTCAAGCGCAACCGCGCGGGCGGCGGCGGCAAGGCCACCGGCGAGTCGCCGAACACGGTCGCGCAGTGGACCGAGGGCGAGACGACGCGTCTCTTGTCGTCGGCCGAACTGCCCGGGCTCTACCTGCTGCGACCGCGCTTCCTCTCCAAGGCCGAGAACGTCGTCTACCTGCTGCTCAAGGCCGCGTTTCCACGGCATGAGGTCTTCGCCCGGATCCGGCTCTCCGACGTGCTGCAGGTGAAGATCGGCCCGCAGGGAATGGAGCGCCTGCGCGCGTTCCGCAAGATCGCCAACCAGCACGTCGGATTCGTGGTCTGCGACCGCGACATGACGATCCTCGCGATCGTCGACGCGAAGGAACCGGACACCGTCGTCAATCCCCGCGACCAGAAGCTCGAAATCATCAAGCAGCGCTGCCTGCAGGCGGCGCAGGTGAAATACATCTGCGTGTATCCGCCGCAGCTGCCCCGCTACCGGGAGCTGCGCGAGCAAATCCTCGGACCGGCCGCGGACCTGGTCTAAGAGTCCGTCGCGGAGCTACTGCGCGCGCCGATCGCTTTGTCGTATCCTCGCTCGTCCCTCGCCGTACGTTCATGTACTGTCTCGGGACTCGCTGCGGGCCTTCGCGCGCTCGGCGCGCTCGTCACGCTCCTCGACGGCCTCTTCCGCGCCGATTGACACGCGCGGACGTGTGCCCACGTTGGCAAATGAATTGACGATATCCGATGACCACGCCGTTCAAGCTCACGTATTCGACGATGTTCGACCCGCCGCCGGAGCTGCACGCGCGGTTCGACGCCGCGGTGGCGGCGCTGCGCCCGCATCTCGGCGCCGAGCACGCGCTCGCGATCGGCGGCCGCGACGAGCTTGCCGCGCAGCACTTCGAGGTGCGGACCCCGATCGACACGCGAGTCCTCATCGGGCGGTTCCAGGCGGCCGACGCGTCGCAGGCGGAACGCGCGGTCGCCGCGGCGAAGGACGCGTTTCCCGGCTGGGCGGCGACGCCATGGGAGGAACGGGTCGCCTTGCTGCGGCGGGCCGTCGCGCTGATCGAGGAGCGCGTGTTCTTCCTGGGCGCGGCGCTCGCGCTCGAGGTCGGCAAGAACCGGATGGAGGCGCTGGGCGAGGCGCAGGAGACGGCGGACCTGATCGCGTACTACTGCGACCAGATGGAAGCGAACGACGGCTTCTCGAAGCCGATGGCGCGCGATCCGCTCGCCGGCTACTCGAGCGAGAACCGGAGCGTGCTCAAGCCTCACGGCGCGTGGCTCGTCATCGCGCCGTTCAATTTTCCGTTCGCGCTCTCGGGCGGGCCTTCCGGCGCGGCGCTCGTCGCCGGCAACACGGTGGTCTTCAAGGCTGCGTCGGCGACGGCGTGGAGCGGACGGCTGCTCGCCGACGCCTTCCGCGACGCTGGCCTGCCTCCCGGCGTGTTCAATTATCTGAGCGGTCCTGGCGGATCCCTGGGCGAGGCGCTGATCCGCCATTCCGACTTCGCCGGCGCGACGTTCACGGGCAGCTTCGACGTCGGCATGCATCTCGTGCGCACCTTCGCGCAAGGGCGCTGGCCCCGCCCGTGCATCGCGGAAATGGGCGGCAAGAACGCGGCGATCGTGACCCGCCATGCGCGGATCGACGATGCCGCGCTCGGCGTGATGCGCTCCGCGTTCGGACTGTCCGGCCAGAAGTGTTCCGCGTGCTCGCGCGTCTACGTCGAGCACACGGTGTTCGCGGACTTCGTCGCGGCGCTCCATGGGGCGACTGCGGCCATCGGCGTTGGCGATCCGACCGAGCGCGCGAACTGGATGGGCCCGGTGATCGATGCGGCGGCCGTCGCGCGTTTCGAGGATGCCTGCGCGCAGATCCGCGCCGCCGGACGCGATGGCGTGATCGAGCACGGCGGGATGCGGCTCGACCGGGGCGAGCTCGCGCACGGCCGCTACTGCGCGCCGACGATCGCGCGGGCGCCGCTCGACCATCCGCTGTGGCGACGGGAGCTGTTCGCGCCCTTCGTGCTCGTCGCGCCGGTTGCCGATGTCGACGAGGGGCTCGCGCGCGCCAACGAGGGCGACTACGGGCTCACCGCGGGCTTCTACGGCTCGGAGGAGGAAACCGAGCGCTTCTTCGAGGGCATCGAGGCCGGCGTCTGCTATGCGAACCGGCCGCAGGGCGCGACGACCGGGGCCTGGCCGGGATACCAGCCGTTCGGCGGCTGGAAGGGCTCCGGTTCCACGGGCAAGGCCGGCGGCTCTCTCTACTACGTTCCGCAATACCTGCGCGAGCAGTCGCAGACGCGCGTGCGGCGCGACTGAGCGAGGCGGGCGAGCGGAGCGAGCCAAGGCCCGAAGGGCGCGTCGCCGAGCGAGGGAGGTCGGCCGTTGGTCCGGCGATGGAAGTGAGGCTGCTGTGGAAGAGGCCGACGACTGAGCGCGGCGAGGCGGGCGAGCGGAGCGAGCCAAGGCCCGAAGGGCGCGTCGCCGAGCGAGGGAGGTCGGCCGTTGGTCCGGCGATGGAAGTGAGGCTGCTGTGGAAGAGGCCGACGACTGAGCGCGGCGAGGCGGGCGAGCGGAGCGAGCCAAGGCCCGAAGGGCGCGTCGCCGAGCGAGGGAGGTCGGCCGTTGGTCCGGCGATGGAAGTGAGGCTGCTGTGGAAGAGGCCGACGGCTGAGCGCGTCCCGCGTCACAGCTCGACGTCACGTCCAGCCTCCCCCGAGGATCCGAGCGTAGACGTCGCGATCCACGTTGCCTCCGGTCAGCACGATGGCCGCTCGCCCGCCCGCGAGGTCGCCCTCCTTGAGGAGCGCAGCGAACGGCGCCGCGCCGGCGCCTTCGGCCACCTGGTGCGTGTCGCTGAAGAGCGCCCGCATCGCGTCCTCGACCTCGGGGTCGGTGACCTCGACGATCCGCTCCGCGCCGGCGCAGATGATCTCGAGTGCCGCCGGCACCGGAACCCGCACCGCCATGCCGTCGGCCACCGTGACGGCGCTCGCCGTCTCGATGGGGCGCCGCGCGGCGAAGGACTGCGCGTAGGCGTTGGCTGCGCTCGACACCACGCCGACGATCTTCGTCGCGAGCCCGAGCGCGTCGCGCGTGCCGATGAGACCGCAGATGCCGGAGCCGCAGCCGATCGGCACGTAGACCGTGTCGACGTCCGCGACGGCGCGCAGGAGCTCGAGTGCGTACGTCGCCACGCCCGCGACCAGCTCGCGCTCGAACGGTCCGACGAATTCGAGCCCTTCGTCGCGCGCGCGCCCGGCCGCGTAGACGCGCGCCTCGTCGAAGTCGCGACCGTGCTCGACCAGCTCGGCGCCGAGCGCCCGCATCGCCGCGTTCTTGTCGGCCGAGTTGCCGAACGGGACGGCGATCACGCACCGCAGGCCGTGCCGGCGCGCCGCGAACGCGAGACTCTGGCCGTGATTGCCGCGCGTCGCGCTGATGACGCCGGCCGGGCGCGGCCGGCGGCTTGCGAGCTGCGACAGGAGATTGAGACCGCCGCGGACCTTGAAGGCGCCGGTCGGCGTGTGGTTCTCGTGTTTCACCCATACTTCGCGCCCGGCTCGCCGCGCGACGAGCGGCCACGCATACTGGGGAGTGGGCTGCATTGCCGCGTACACGCGGGCCGCGGCGGCTTCGACCGCCGCGAGATCGATCATGGGGCGACGCGCAGTGCGGCGCTTGACAACCCCGGCGCGCTCGGTCATCAATCGGAGGGGACGAGCCCGAAACGAGAACGAGGAGATTGTGTCATGAGTTTGCGCACGACGCCGCCCTTTCGCGCCGACCACGTCGGCAGCTTCCTGCGCCCGCCGGAGCTCCTCGCCGCGCGCGATCGGTTCGCGAAGGGAGAGATCACTCGCGCCGCGCTGCGCGCGGAGGAGGATGCGGCGATCCGGGACGTGGTCCGGTTCCAGGAAGACCTGGGCCTTTCCGGCGTCACCGACGGCGAGTTCCGCCGCACGTACTTCCACGTCGACTTCCTCGAGCAGCTCGACGGGGTGGAGACGAAGGGCGGCATCGCGGTGCGCTTCCACACCGCGCAGGGAAACGTCGAGTTCGCGCCGCCGGTGATGAAGGTGACGGGGCCCGTCCGGCACGCAAAGCCGATCCAGGTCGCCGATTTCGAGTTCCTGAAGTCGGTGACCCTCCGCACGCCGAAGGTGACGATCCCGTCGCCCACGATGCTGCACTTCCGTGGCGGGCGCGAGGCGATCAGCCGCGACGCGTATCCCGACCTCGAGGCGTTCTACGCCGACGTCGCCGCCGCGTACCGCGAGGAGATCGCGGCGCTCGGCGCCGCGGGCTGCCGCTACCTGCAGCTCGACGACACGAACCTCGCCTACCTCTGCGACGAGAAGATGCGCGAGGGCGCGCGCCAGCGCGGCGACGACCCCGACCAGCTGCCGCGGCGCTATGCGCAGCTCATCAACGCGGCGATCGCCGGGCGACCCGCCGGCATGGCGGTCTGCGTGCACCTCTGTCGCGGCAACTTCAAGAGCGCCTGGGTCGCCGAAGGCGGCTACGAGCCCGTGGCGGAGGTGCTGTTCAACGAGCTTGCCGTCGACGGCTACTTCCTCGAGTACGACGACGCGCGCTCGGGCGACTTTGGCCCGCTGCGGCACGTCCCGAAGGGCAAGCTCGTCGTGCTCGGGCTCGTGACGACGAAGCTCGACCGGCTCGAGACGAAGGACTACCTGAAGCGCAAGATCGACGAGGCGGCGAAGATCGTCCCGATAGAGCAGCTGTGCCTGTCGCCGCAGTGCGGCTTCTCGAGCACCGTGCACGGCAACGTGATCGCGCGCGACGCGCAGGCGGCGAAAATCCGGCTCGTCGTCGAGACGGCGCAGGAAGTGTGGGGGCAAGCGTGAGCGAACCGCACGAAGCTGTCCTGACGGAGATTTGAGCCGGTCAGTCAGTGTCGCGAGGGGGCCTGCGGTCAATCTACCTCGAGCCGGCTTCACCGTCGGCCGCCCAGAAGGCGAGCTGCGACTAGCTAACCGCCTCGTTGTTCCTTCGGCTCCTCGCCGCTGCCCTGAGCGCGACGTTGTTCGTGCTGCTGTTGCTGCGCTTGCTGTTGCGGACGCTGAGCCTGGTGACGCTGCTGCGCCTGCTGCTGCGCGCGCTGTGCCTGCTCGGGCTGACGTTGTTGCGCCTGCTGTCGCGTGCGGTGCGTCTGCTCGGCCTGACGTTGCTGCGCCTGCTGCTGCGCGCGTTGTGCCTGCTCGGCCTGGCGTTGTTGCGATTGCTGTTGCGTGCGGTGCGTCTGCTCGGCCTGACGCTGCTGCGCCTGCTGCTGCGCGCGCTGTGCCTGCTCGGCCTGGCGTTGTTGTGCTTGCTGTTGCGTGCGGTGCGTCTGCTCGGCCTGACGCTGCTGCTGCCCCTGCTGCTGCGCGCGCTGCGTCTGCGCCGCCTGACTTTGCCCGCGGCCTGACGCAGCCTCCATGCGCCGGTAATACTCTTGCGCGACGGCTTCGTGAGGACGATAGCGGTAGTGCTGTGCCTGCAGCACTTGCTGTTGAGCAACCTGCGGGTAGCGACCGCCGGAATACTGCCGCTGATAAGTCGGCAGGGGCGCCGGCGCCGGCACGGCACTGCGCTCCCAGCGATCCCATCCCCGACGACGCTCCTCCCACGGGCGACCCCAATGCTCGCCCCAGTGCGGTGGCGCGCTCGCGACCCACGTCCGGAAATATGGAGGTGGCCGGCGGTAATAGCGCACCGGGACACGAAGGATGTACAGAGGTACCGCCACGGGTTGAACCAGCTCCCATGGACCGTCGTACCACGCGCTCGCGTACCAGTTATCGTCAACAAACATCCAGTACATGCCATCGTAGAAGAAGTAGTTGGCGTCGAGTTGCAGCGCGTAGTAAACGGGGTAGCCGGGAATGGGAACGAGCCGCGGATATGTCCCGATGTGTACGCCGATGCTGACGTCCGGGGTGTCGAAGCTCAGGTTCACCTGTGCAGCCGCAGGTGCGGCGGCGAACACCGAACCGATGCAAATGGCGAGCAGTAGCGTTCGCATTTCGCTGGTCCCTTCATTCGAGCACGAGGCGGGCTCGGAGATGAATGAACCGTACGCCGTCAGCGCCTGCATTTCTGTAGGGCGATTCGCTCATCTGGCGTCGGCTTGAGACCGAAGGACGCCGGTGCTCGGGAGGCAGGAAACACGAACGGCGATGCGCGCTCGCTCACACGCCGTCGACGCCGAAGGTCCAACCGGCTGTTTGATCGGTCCTATGTGTGTGGCGTCACGCCCGAGCGGCCATGCGATGTAGGCAAAGTCGTACGTTCCGTTGCTCCGTCGTCTTACGAGGTGGCCGCCGCCCCCGGGCCGCATCGCGAAAGCTCCAGACACAGCGGAGGCCGGCGCGGGACCCGCAGAGCGAGGATGTCGACGCCTCAGTCGAACGGGAATCCCACGTAGTTCTCCGCCAGCGACGTCGTGGCCGCGGTCGAGCGCACCGTGTAGTCGAGCTGCGAGCGCTGCAGCCGCTGCTGGAAGCCGTCGTCGCCCGGGAAGCGGTGGAGCATCGACGTCATCCACCAGGAGAAGTGCTCCGCGCGCCAGATCCGCGCGAGGCACGTGGATGCGTACGCGGCGAGCGGCTCGCGGGTGCCCGACTTGAAGAACGCCGTCAAGGCTCGCGCGAGCACGTGGACGTCGGCGATCGCGAGGTTCATCCCCTTCGCGCCCGTCGGCGGCACGATGTGCGCGGCGTCGCCCGCGAGGTACAGGCGGCCGTGCTGCATCTTCTCGCAGACGTAGCTCCGCATCGGCGTAATGCCCCTCTCCAGCACGGGCCCCTCGTTCAGCGTCCATCCGTCGCCGGTCTCGAGGCGCGCATGAAGCTCCTCCCAGATCCGCGCATCCGGCCAGTTCGCGAGGTCTTCGTCCGGCGGGACCTGCAGATAGAGCCGGGTGATCTCGGGCGAGCGCATCGAGAAGAGCGCAAAGCCGCGGTCGTGGTGCGCGTAGATCAGCTCCTCGTGCGACGGGGCCGCGCGAGCGAGGATGCCGAGCCAGGCGAACGGATAGCTGCGCTCGAAGACCGCGCGCTCGTGGCCGGGGATCGCCTGCCGGCAGACGCCGTGGAAGCCGTCGCAGCCCGCGATGAAGTCGCAGGCGATCTCGTGCTCGGCGCCGTCCTTGCGCCAGCACACGCGCGGCGCGCCGGATTCGAGATCGTGGACGGAGACGTCGGTCGCGTCGAACACGATGACGCCTTCGGCATCGAGGCGCGCACGGATCAGGTCCTTGACGACCTCTTGCTGGCCGTAGACGGTGATCGAGCGCCCGCCGGTGTGCGACGGGAAGTCGATGCGGTGGCCACGGCCGCCGAAACGGAGCTCGATCCCGTGATGGATCAGTCCTTCGCGGTCCAGGCGCTCGCCGACGCCCGTGCGCTTCAGGAGCTCGACCGGAGCGTGCTCGAGGACGCCGGCGCGCACGCGGTGCTCGACGTAGTCGCGGCTCCGGTTTTCGATGACGACAGAGTCCACGCCCTCGAGGTCGAGCAGGTGCGCGAGCAGGAGGCCCGCGGGCCCCGCGCCGACGATCCCGACCTGCGTTCGCTGCGCCATGCCTAGACGCGCTCGATGATCACCGCAATCCCCTGACCCACGCCGATGCACATCGTGCAGAGCGCGTAGCGGCCGCCGCGCCGTCGGAGCTCGTACATCGCCGTGGTGACGAGGCGCGCGCCGCTCGCCCCGAGCGGGTGGCCGAGCGCGATCGCGCCGCCGTTCGGGTTCACGCGCGGATCGTCGTCGGCGAGCCCGTGATCGCGCGTCACGGCGAGCGCCTGCGCGGCAAAGGCCTCGTTCAACTCGATCACTGCCATATCCGCGAGCGCGAGCTTCGCGAGCGCGAGCACCTTGCGCATCGCCGGCGCCGGGCCGATGCCCATGATGCGCGGCGCGACGCCCGCGACCGCCGCGGCGACGATGCGGGCGCGCAGCACGAGACCATGCCGCTTCGCCGCGTCCTCCGACGCGATCAGCGTGGCGCACGCCCCGTCGTTGACGCCCGACGCGTTGCCGGGGGTGACGGTGCCGTCGGGCCGGACGATCCCCTTTAGCTTCGCGAGCGCGTCGAGCGTCGTCTCCCGCGGATGCTCGTCGCGCGTCACGACGACCGGATCCCCTTTCTTCGCCGGAATCGTGACCGGCACGATCTCCTCGGCGAGGCGCCCGGCGGCGATCGCGGCCAGCGCGCGCTGCTGGCTCCGGAGCGCGAACGCGTCCTGGTCGGCGCGGGCGATGCCGAACTCGGCGGCGACGTTCTCGGCGGTCTCCGGCATCGAGTCGATCCCGTATTTCGCCTTGGTCAGCGGGTTGACGAACCGCCAGCCGATGGTCGTGTCCTCGATCCTCGCCGCGCGCGAAAACGCGCTCTCCGCCTTCGCGAGCACGAACGGCGCCCGCGACATGCTTTCGACGCCGCCGGCGACCACGAGCGACATCTCGCCCGCCTTGATCGCGCGCGCGGCGATCGCGATCGCGTCCATGCTCGACCCGCAGAGCCGGTTGACCGTCGTGCCGGGCACGTCGACCGGCAGGCCCGCGAGCAGCACGGCCATCCGGCCGACGTTGCGGTTGTCCTCGCCGGCCTGGTTGGCGCAACCGTAGACGACATCGTCGACGGCCTTCCAGTCCACGGATGCGTTGCGCTCGACCAGCGCGCGGAGCGGGATCGCCGCGAGGTCGTCGGTCCTGACGGCCGCGAGCGCGCCGCCATAGCGGCCGATAGGCGTCCGGATCGCGTCGCAGAGAAAGGCTTCGGGCATTCGAGGTTCCTTCAGGCGGTCGCGGCGGCCGAGGGCAGCCGCAGCGGGACGCCGGTAAGACGGGCGAGTTCGTCGAACGCGAGGCCGTCGACGATGTCCGCGACGACGAGGCCGCCCGGCGCGACGTCGATGACCGCGAGGTCCGTGTAGATCCGCGTCACGCACGCGAGTCCGGTCACCGGATAGGTGCAGCGCGTCACGATCTTGCTCTCCCCCGATTTCGTCTGGTGCTCCATCATCACGAACACGTTCTTCGCGCCGATCGCGAGGTCCATCGCGCCGCCGACCGCCGGGATCGCGTCCGGCTCGCCGGTGTGCCAGTTGGCGAGATCGCCGGCCACCGACACCTGGAACGCGCCCAGCACGCAGATGTCGAGATGTCCGCCGCGCATCATCGCAAACGAGTCGGCGTGATGGAAATAGCTGCCGCCCGGAAGGAGCGTGACCGGCTGCTTGCCGGCGTTGATGAGATCGAAGTCCGCCTGGTCGGGCGGCGGCGCGGGCCCCATGCCGAGGACGCCGTTCTCGCTGTGCAGCACGATCTCGCGCCCCGCGGGCAGGTGATTGGCGACGAGCGTCGGCAGCCCGATGCCGAGGTTCACGTACGCGCCGTCGGGAATGTCGCCCGCGACTCGCGCGGCCATCTGCTCCCGGGTGAGTCGCCGCATCACGCCGCCGCGGATCGAGCGCGCGCGTGCGTCCCGACGGCGACCACGCGGCGCACGTAGATGCCGGGGGTGACGACAGCCTCGGGATCGAGCGCGCCGAGCGGGACGATCTCCCGCACCTCGGCGATCGTGCAGCGCGCCGCCGTTGCCATCACCGGACCGAAGTTGCGCGCGGTCTTGCGGTAGACGAGGTTGCCCCAGCGGTCGGCGCGCTCGGCGGCGATCAGCGCGAAGTCGGCGCGGATCGGATACTCGAGCACGTGCGGACGGCCGTCGATCACGCGCGTCTCCTTGCCGGCCGCGAGCAGCGTCCCGTAGCCCGTGGGCGTGTAGAAGGCGCCGATGCCGGCACCTGCGGCGCGAATGCGTTCCGCCAGATTGCCCTGGGGAACGAGCTCGAGCTCGATGTCGCCGGCGCGATAGCGCGCGTCGAAATGCTGCGAATCGACCTGCCGCGGGAACGAGCAGACGATCTTGCGCACGCGACGCTCGCGAATCAGCGCCGCAAGGCCGGTATCCGCGTTGCCCGCGTTGTTGTTCACGACGACCAGGTTCCGCGCGCCCTGCGCGAGCAGCGCGTCGATGAGGCGGAACGGGATCCCGGCGGTGCCGAAGCCGCCGATCATCACGGTTGCGCCGTCGGGAATGTCCGCGACAGCCGCCTCGGCGCTGGCGACGGTCTTGTCGATCACTTGAGGAAGTTGAGGTAGGCCCAGATCAGGATCGCGGCGCCGACGATCGACATCACCCAGCCCGCCGGGTGGATGTTGCCGTCCGGCGACTTCCAGATGAGGCCGCTCAGGAAGCCGCCGAGAATCGAGCCGGCGATCCCGAGCAGCGTCGTCGTCAAGATGTTCATCTCGACGACGCCAGGGTAGAAGAAGCGTGCCAGAAGCCCGACGATGAAGCCGACGACAATCGTGCCGATGATGCTCATCATGCCCATGGCGTATCCTCCTGACCGACGGGACGGCGTCCTCGCGCGGTCCCGGCAAATGATGCTAGCACAGCCTATCGCGTAAGGTCGGCCGGTCGCGTGGGGACCAATGGGGACCCGAACATGGCTGCCATGACGAACGTCACCGCCTTCCTCCCTGCCGCGGCGCTCGCGGCGCTGGCGTTCGCCGCACCGGCCTTCGCGGCGGCGCCCGCCTGCCGCGCGCAGAGCGGTCCGGAGACCGCGGCGTTGGTCGAGCTTTACACATCGGAAGGCTGCGACAGCTGTCCTCCGGCGGATCGCTGGCTGTCCGCGTCGTTCGCGCCCGGGGGGCCGTGGGCGGGCGCCGTCGCCGTTGCCTTCCACGTCGATTACTGGGATCGACTCGGCTGGAAGGATCGTTTCGCCGCCGCAGCGTGGACTCGCCGGCAGTACGATTCGGCGCGCGCGAGGCGGTCCGATCTCGTGTACACGCCGCAGGTGCTGCTGCAGGGTCGCGAGTTCGACTGGCACGACGGATCGCGCGTTGGGGCGGCGCTCGCCGCGGCCGCGCGAACCCCCGCGCGCGCCAGCATTGCGCTCGGCGCCACGCCCCAGGCGGGGGCCGTCGCCGTGAAGGTGGTCGCCCGCGTGCCCGGGGCCTCCGAGCGGCGCGGAACGCGGGTGTTCGTCGCCCTCACCGAGGACGGTCTGGCCTCGGAGGTGAAGGCCGGGGAGAACGCCGGCAAGCGGCTCACCCACGACCACGTGGTGCGTGCGCTGCGCGACGTGGCGATCGCCGCCTCCGGCGAGGGCGCCGCCGCGCTCGTGCTGACGCTGCCGGCCGAGACGGTCACCCGCGCGGCCGTGGTCGCGTTCGTGCAGAATGTGGAGAACGGCGCGGTGCTCCAGGCGCTGTCGCTGCCACTCGTTCCGGAGTGCACGCCGGCTCGATAGGAAGTACTGGCAAACGACGAGAAGGTGCTCGCAACCGCCCCGCCACGGCCGCGATCGCGGCCGCCAAGCGCGACGGGCTCCGCCAGAAGTCTTCCTCCGTCCGCCCGCGGCCGGCAGCGGTCTTTCCGAAACACCATGCTCACGACCTCCCGCCGCTGGTTCAGGCAGCTCGGCCCGGGCCTCATCACGGGGGCCGCCGACGACGATCCGAGCGGGATCGCGACCTATTCGCAGGCGGGTGCAGAGTTTGGCTTCCAGATGGGCTGGACCGTCGTGCTCACGTATCCGCTGATGGTGGGCATCCAGATGGTCAGCGCACGGATGGGCCGCGTGACCGGTCATGGTCTCGCGTCGAACATCCGCCGGCACTTCCCGAGGCCGGTCCTTTACGCGATCGTCGCGATGCTGGTGGTCGCCAACACGATCAACGTGGCCGCGGACATCGCGGCGATGGGCGAGGCGCTGCAACTCGTGGTCGGCGGCCCCCAGCACGGCCATGCCGTCGTCTTCGGCGTCGCCTGCCTGCTGTTGCAGGTCTTCCTGCCTTATCAGCGCTATGTCCGCTACCTGAAGTGGCTGACCCTCGCACTGCTGGCGTATGTCGCCGTCGTGTTCACGATCGAGGTGCCGTGGCGCGAGGCGCTCGCCGGGATCGTCTGGCCGCGGCTCGCGCTGACCGGCGAGGCGCTGACCGTCATCGTGGCGGTCTTCGGCACGACGATCAGCCCGTACCTTTTCTTCTGGCAGGCGGCGCAGGAAGTCGAGGAGGTCAACGCCGACCCTGCCGCCTCGCCGCTGCGACAGGCACCGGAGACGGCGCGCGCGCACCTGCACCGGATCAAGATCGACACGTACCTCGGCATGGGCTTCTCGAACCTGGTCGCGCTATGCATCATCGTGAGTGCCGCGGCGACGCTGCATGCTGCAGGCGTCCACGAGATCCGCACGTCGGCCCAGGCGGCCGAGGCGCTCCGGCCGCTCGCGGGCGAGGCGGCATTCCTGCTGTTCAGCCTCGGCATCATCGGCACCGGGATGCTCGCGGTGCCGGTGCTCGCCGGATCGGCGGCGTACGCGGTCGCCGAGACGTTCGAATGGAAGAGCGGCCTCGATCTCAAGCTGCTCGAGGCCCGCGAGTTCTACGGGATCGTTGCGTTCGCGACGCTGGGTGGCGTGCTGCTCGACTTCACGCCGATCGACCCGATCAAGGGACTCTTCTGGAGTGCGGTGATCAACGGCGTGATTGCCGTGCCGATCATGGTGGTGATGATGCTTCTCGCCGACGATGCCCACGTCATGGGGCCGTTCACCGTCACGCGGAGGCTCAAGGCGCTCGGCTGGCTCGCGACGTGGACGATGGCGGCCGCGGTCGTCGCGATGTTCGTCACCGGCGCCGGGACGTGACCGTCACTCCTCGCCCGGCGTTCGGGCGCCCCGGCTCGGCTCCTCTTCTCCCTCGCGATACGGGAAGCGCGTGTGCCCATAGCGAATGACGAGCACGGCGAGGGTCAGGAGCAGGATCGCCGCCGAGACCGCGAGCATCCGGAGCTCGGTCAGCTCCTTGATGTCGAGGATGATGTAGCGCGCCATCGCGACCATCGCGATGTAGAGAGGAAACCGTACCGGCAGCTGTCCCGACTTGAAGTACTGGCTGATCATCGCCAGCACCTCGAGATAGAGAAACATGAGCAGGAGATCGGCGAGCGTCACGCGCGCCGCGCGGACCATCCCCACGACTTCCTCCGCCATCGCGAATGTCGTCGCGAATCCGACCACGAGGAGACCGACATACTCGACGAGCGTCAGCCCCCGCTGGAAGAGCCCGTGGAGGCGCCGCCATTCCGGCCGATCGGGGATCATTGCGGTAGCTCCCCTTGATCCACCCGCGGCGCGCTACGGCCGGGACGGCCGTCAAGCGCGCCGCGGATACATTGGATGTCTTCTATCGCACGACCTGCGCGAGCTCGCCCGACTTGTACTTGCTCGCGACGGCCGCGAGCGGCAGCGCCTTGATCTTCGAGCCCATGCCGGCGCAGCCGAACTGCTCGTAGCGCGCCTTGCAGATCTGCTTCGCCGCCTCGCGCGCCGGCTTCAGGTAGTCGCGCGGATCGAAGGCGCTGCGGTTCGTGGCCAGGAACCTGCGCACCGCGGCGGTCATCGCGAGCCGGATGTCGGTGTCGATGTTGACCTTGCGCACGCCGTGCTTGATGCCTTCCTGGATCTCCTCGACCGGCACGCCGTAGGTCTCCTTCATCTCGCCGCCGTGCTCGCGGATGACCTGGAGCAGGTCCTGCGGCACCGACGAGCTGCCGTGCATGACGAGGTGCGTGTTGGGAATGCGCGCGTGGATGGCCTTGATCCGGTCGATCGCGAGGATGTCGCCGGTCGGCTTGCGCGTGAACTTGTAGGCGCCGTGCGAGGTGCCGATCGCGATCGCGAGCGCGTCAAGCTGCGTGTTCCGGACGAAGTCGGCGGCCTGGTCGGGATCGGTCAGGAGCATTTCGCGCGTCATCGTGCCCTCGGCGCCGTGCCCGTCCTCCTTGTCGCCCTTCATCGTCTCGAGCGAGCCCAGACACCCGAGCTCGCCCTCGACGGTGACGCCGATCGCGTGCGCGATCGCGACGACCTTCCGTGTCACGTCGAGGTTGTAGTCGTAGCTCGCGACGGTCTTGCCGTCCGCCTCGAGCGAGCCGTCCATCATCACGCTCGTGAAGCCGAGCTTCATCGCCGACGAGCAGACGTCGGGCGACTGGCCGTGGTCCTGGTGCATCACGACCGGGATCGCCGGATAGCTCTCGACCGCCGCTTCGATCAGGTGCCGCAGGAACGTCTCTCCCGCGTACTTCCGGGCACCGGCCGACGCCTGCATGATGACGGGACTGTCGGTCTCGGCGGCCGCGGCCATGATCGCCTGGACCTGTTCCAGATTGTTGACGTTGAACGCGGGCAGGCCGTAGTCGTGCTCGGCCGCGTGATCGAGCAGCTGGCGCATCGAAACGAGAGGCATTTGCGGGCTCCTTCGGCAGGCGGTTTTCGCTCATTTTACTAGCGTCCCGCCGCGGCTGCCGTACCCCTGATGGCGTGGGCCGGCCAGCCGACCGGGTGCCGAACGCGCTCGCGGGGGCCGGCGCAACCGGCGCGGAAATCGTCAGGACCGGTGTTCGCCGACCTTGACGATTTTCATTGTGTTGGTGCCGCCGGACTTGCCCATCGGCTCCCCGACGGTGAGCACGATCAGGTCGCCGCGCTGCACCTGCGCCTTGGCGACCAGCAGGTCTTCGGCGGACCGGAGGACGGCGTCGCGGTCCTCGCCCTGCTCGAAATAGAGGGTCCGCACGTTGCGGTAGAGTGTCATCTTCCGCTGCGACGACACTTCGGGCGTGAGCGCGTAGATCGGACAGCCGATGTCGTGCCGCGACATCCAGAGCGCGGTCGAGCCGGACTGGGTGAGCGCCGCGACTGCCTTGACGCGAAGATGATAGGCGGTGAAGAGCGCCGCCATCGCGATCGACTGGTCGATCCGCGTGAACGCGCGGGTCAGGACCTCGCGGTCGAATTCGATCGCCACCGACTTCTCGGCTTCGGCGCAGATCTGCGCCATCGTCTCGACGGTCTCGATCGGATAACGGCCGGTCGCGGTCTCCGCGGAGAGCATCACCGCGTCGGTCCCGTCGAGCACCGCGTTGGCGACGTCGGACACCTCGGCGCGCGTCGGCACGGGATTCTGGATCATCGACTCCATCATCTGCGTCGCGGTGATCGACAGCTTGTTCGCGTCGCGCGCCATCTTGATCATCCGCTTCTGCAGCCCGGGCACGGCGGCGTTGCCGACCTCGACGGCGAGGTCGCCGCGCGCGACCATGATCCCGTCGGAAGCTTCGATGATCTCCGCGAGCGCGGGGATCGCCTCGGCGCGCTCGATCTTCGCGATCAGCTGCGCGTGGCTGCCGGCCGAACGGAGGAGCTCGCGTGCCTTGCGCATGTCGTGGCCCGTCTTCGGGAACGAGACGGCGAGGAAATCGGCGCCGATCGTCGCCGCCGTCCGGAGGTCGTCCTTGTCCTTCGCGGTGAGCGCGGGCGCGGACAGGCCTCCGCCCTGCCGGTTGATGCCCTTGTTGTCGGACAGCCGGCCCCCGACGACGACCCTCGTGGCGATGCGCGGGCCCTCGACGGCCTCGACCTCGAGCTTGACCAGGCCGTCGTCGAGCAGCAGCACGGCGCCGGGCTGCACATCGCGGACGAGCTGCTTGTAGTCGAGGCCCACGCGCTCCGCGTTCCCTTGTCGGCACTCGGCGTCGAGCACGAACGGCTGGCCCGCGACGAGCGTGACCGCTCCCGCTGCGAACTTGCCGATCCGAATCTTCGGGCCTTGCAGGTCGGCCATGATGCCGACCTCGCGGCCGAGTGCGCGCGCCGCCTCGCGGACCAGCCGGGCACGCTCCACGTGGTCGGCGGCGCGGCCGTGCGAAAAGTTGAGGCGGACGACGTCGACGCCGGCCGCGATCAGCCGCGCGAGGGAGTCGGGGCCGCTGCACGCGGGTCCGAGCGTGGCGACGATCTTGGTGGCGCGGGGCACGGTGTCCTTGGGCAAGACGCGCCGATGGTATGCCATTTCAGCGGGCAACGAAACGCCGGACCCGTGCGACGGCCGTATCGAATGCATGCGCGGCGTCGCCGAAGCCGTCGTCATCGACGAGGACGGCGGCCGCGTCGATGGCGTGTTCGCCCTCGCGAACCGGGGGCGACGCGATCCGCGCGTTGCTTGCGAGGTGACTCGGAATCGCCGTCAGAAGTCCTGCACGACGATGCCCTGCAGCGCGCCGGGCGGACCGACGACGTAGATCGTATAGACGCCGCCGGCGACGAGGTTGACGCCGGGCACGCTCAACGCGGGCGTCGTCGTACCGGCCGGATCGAAGTCGAACTGATAGGTCGTTCCCTCGGCGAGCGCGTCGAGGAGCACGTAGGGGGACGCCGCGTTCTGGGCGACGCCGGACGTCGCGAGCGCGCCGTTCGCGTAGACATCGACGGTCCCGAGCGCGGCCGCGACGTTGACGAAGCGCACCTGCGCCTTCGTGGTGAGGGTCGTGACGTTGGCATCCGTGAGGATCAGCGCGCCCAGCGCGCCCGCGCTGCCGTAGAGCGCGATCGACGTGTCGGTGGCGGGCGTGAACGTCGGCGTCGTCGACAGCAGAGCGGCCCCTGGCGTCGCGGCGGCTTCCACCGTGATTGCGCGCGGGCCGGCGTCGATGTCCTGGTAGTTGGAAACGCCCGTGTACGGCACGTTGGCGAGCGTGAGGTTGCCGTCGACGAACAGGTTGAGCGGTGAGGCGACCGCCGAGGCGTTCACCATCTTGAGCCGCGCGAGGCGGTTGGGCAGCGTGGTCGCCGCGCTGCCGTCGGTGAACACCGCGACGTTGACGAGGCGCGCGCTGCCGCGCGTGTACGCGACGACCGTCTGTCCGCCGCTGTTCGGCGCTGCGGGCAGAAGTGAATCGAAGATCACCTCCTTCGTCCCGCTGCGCGTGATCCGGAGCTCGTAGCTGCCGAGCGGGACGTTGATGAAATTGCTGAAGGTGTTATAGGCGAGGCTGGACACGACCGGCGAGGCGCTCGCGAGGTCCGCGCCCGGCGCCGTCAGGTAGGCGTCGATCAGGCCCGCCGTCGGAGAGACATTGACGAGGCGGAATCCGAACTCGCCCGACGGCACGTGGACCGCGAGCGTGTCGTCGAGCAGCAGGCCGCCCGGCAACGTGGTCGGGCCGTACGGAATGAACGTGTAGGCGGACACGTTTGCGAGCGCGTTGACCGTCGTGAAGACCGGCGTGGGGCTGCCGCCCAGCAGGATGTCGAACGTGTAGTTGCCGGCGGGAATGTCCTGATAGCCGGTGAACGTCTCGAACGGCGCGGCGGTCATGAACGCGCTGCCGTTCACGTCGACTGTCACCGCGGTCGTTCCCGGCATCAGGTTGGCGACGCGCAGCGTCGTTCCGGTGCCGCTGCCGCTCGGGTTGAGCCCGCAGGCGCCGAGGGCGAGCGCGGCAAGGCAGACCAAGAGGGCGCGGAAGCAACGCATGGAATTCTCCGGAAGGGTCGGCGATGCCGGTCAGCGGTCCTGGGTCAGCACGCCCTGCAGCGTCGCGCCCGAGCCCAGAAGGTACAGCGTGTAGACGTGCCCGCTCGCGAGCGTGACGCCTGCGACGCTCAGCACGGCCGTGGTCGTGCCGGCGGCATTCACGTCGAAGCGGTACGGGGTGCCTGCGGTCACCGCGTCGACGAGCGAATACGCCGACGCGGCGTTGGCACCCAGCGCCGACACGATCTTCCCGAAATTGGCGTAGACGTCGATGGCGCCGAGATCCGGCGAGATGTTGACGATCCGGAGCGACGCGCGTCCGACGGCGACCGGCGCATTGGTGTCCGCGAGCGTGAGCGCGGACATCGCGCCGGCGCTTCCGTAGAGCGCGATCGAGCTGTCGGTCGCCGGGGTGAGATTGGGCGTGACGGTGAGCAGCGTCGCGCCGGGACTGGCCGACGATTCGACGGTGACCGTGCGCGTGCCGGCACCGACCGACTGGTAGGGCGCGACCGCGGCGAAGGCGAGCCCCGAGACTGCGGGGGTTCCGTCGAGCAGGACATTGAGCGGTGCCGGCACCGAGGTTCCGTTGACGACCTTGAGCTGCGCGAGCTGGCTGTCCGCGATGGCGCCCGTGGTCTCCGACGCCATGATCGCCACGTTCAGGAGCTTGTTGCTGCCGCGGCCGTAGGCGACGATCGTCTGGCCGGTCCCCGCCGCGAACGCCGGCGGCGTCGCGTCGTAGAGGACGTCCTTGGTCCCGCTGGTCGTGAGGCGGACCTCGAGGCTGCCGGCCGTCGTCGTGACGAAACTGGTCACGTTCGCGTACGCGGCGGAGGTCACGACGGGGGTGGCCGACGCGAGGTCGGCGCCGGGCTCGGTCAGGTAGAGATCGACGAGCGTGTCCGTCGGCGACATGTTGAGCACGCGGACGGCAAAGGTGTTGCCGCTCGGCGAGCCGTAGGGATCGGCGATGAGCACGGCCGCTGCGGCGCCGGGGGTACCGGTGGTGACATACGTGTAGCTGACCGTCCCGATCGAGTAGACGGTGTCGATGAGCGTGCCCGTGCTGCCGGGCACCGTCGTCTTGAATTCGATATTGCCCGCGCTGACGCTCGCGAACGTGCCGATTGTCTCGAACGTCGCGCCGGACAGGACGGTCGTGCCGCCTGCGGTCACGGTCACGCCGGTGGCGCCCTGGATCAGGTTCAGGACGCGGACGTTGCCACTGTCGTTCGACGATTTCCCGCAGCCGCCGAGCAGGAGCGCGACGAGACAGCCGGCGGCGAACAGCGTGCGGGTCGGAATCATGAGCTCTCCGTGAAGGGCGTGTCGGATGGTCAGGCGCCCGCGCGCTGCTCGAGCACGGCGACGGCGGGGAGGGTCTTGCCTTCGAGGAATTCGAGGAACGCGCCGCCGGCGGTCGAGATGTACGAAATGCGCTCCGCAACGCCGAACTTGTGGATCGCGGCGACCGTGTCGCCGCCGCCCGCGATCGAGAATGCGCTCGATGCCGCGACGGCCTCCGCGAGCGCCCGCGTGCCCGCGGCGAACGCGTCGATCTCGAAGACGCCGACCGGACCGTTCCAGACGATCGTGCCCGCCTTGGCGACGATCACCTTCAGCACCGCGACCGAGGACGGCCCGATGTCGAGGATCATGTCGTCGGGCTCGAGGTCCTCGACTGCCTTCAGCGCAGGCG
The DNA here is from genome assembly GCA_963734055.1 of uncultured beta proteobacterium. GTDB lineage: Bacteria > Pseudomonadota > Gammaproteobacteria > Burkholderiales > Casimicrobiaceae > CAIWHR01. The sequence goes on along the minus strand of CAVTFQ010000005.1, from coordinate 78,985 downwards.
TCGCGGTCGGCGCGAGCTCCTTCGCGCACACGACGTCGACGGGTATCGGCACCTTGCCCGGCCACGCGTCGAGGATGGCCTGCGCCTCGGGCACGAGGTCCTGCTCGACCAGCGACTTGCCGACGTGGCCGTGCGCCGCGAGGATGAAGGTGTTCGCGATGCCGCCGCCGACGACGAGCACGTCGACTTTCTCCGCGAGCGCCCGGAGCACGGTGAGCTTGGTCGACACCTTCGACCCGCCGACGATGGCAACGAGCGGGCGCGCGGGCTCTGCGAGCGCACGGCCGAGCGCGTCGAGCTCGGCCGCCATCAGGGGCCCGGCGCAGGCGACTTTCGCGTGCCGGGCGAGGCCGTGCGTCGTCGCCTCCGCCCGGTGGGCGGTGCCGAACGCGTCGTTGACGTAAACGTCGCAGAGCCGCGCCATCTTCCGCGCGAGCGCGTCGTCGTTCTTCTTCTCGCCCTTGTTGAAGCGGCAGTTCTCGAGCAGCACGACCTGCCCGGGAGCGAGCGCGTCGAGCGATGGGCTGCCGTCGACCCAGTCGCGGACGAGCGGCACCGGCCGCGCGAGGAGCTCGGAGAGACGCTGCGCGACGGGCGCGAGCGAGTCGGCGGCATTCCATTCGCCCTCGGTGGGGCGGCCGAGATGCGAGGTGACCATGACGGCGGCGCCGCGCGCGAGGCAGTCGCGGATGCCGGGCAGCGCGGCACGGATCCGGGTGTCGTCGGTGATCGCGCCGTGGTCATCCTGCGGCACGTTGAAGTCGGCGCGGATGAACACGCGCTTGCCAGCGACGTCGAGGTCGGAGAGTCGGCGGAAAGGCATGGGGCCAGGGTCCTCGGTGGGTTCAGCGCTTCGTCATCACGCGGATCATCTCGAGGATCTTGCACGCGTAGGCCCACTCGTTGTCGTACCACGCGACGACCTTGATGAACGTGTCGTCGAGCGCGATGCCGGCATCCGCGTCGAAGATCGAGGTGCGGCTGTCGCCGCGGAAGTCGGTGGCGACGACCTTGTCCTCGGTATAGCCCAGCACGCCCTTCATCGCCCCTTCCGACGCCGCCTTCATCGCGGCGCAGATCTCCTTGTACGTCGCGGGCTTTGCGAGCTCGACGGTGAGGTCGACCACCGAGACGTCCGAGGTCGGCACGCGGAACGACATTCCGGTCAGCTTCTTGTTGAGCTCCGGAATCACCTTGCCGACTGCCTTGGCCGCCCCGGTCGACGACGGAATGATGTTCTCGAGGATGCCGCGGCCGCCGCGCCAGTCCTTGTTCGACGGCCCGTCGACGGTCTTCTGCGTTGCGGTCGCGGCGTGGACGGTCGTCATCAGTCCCCGCTTGATGCCCCAGGTGTCGTGAAGCACCTTCGCGACGGGCGCGAGGCAGTTCGTGGTGCACGACGCATTCGAGACGATCGCCTCGCCGGCATAGCGCTTGTCGTTGACGCCGAACACGAACATCGGCGTCTCGTCCTTCGACGGCGCCGACATGATCACCTTCTTCGCGCCGGCCGCGAGGTGCTTCTCCGCGGTCTCCTTCGTGAGGAAGAGGCCGGTCGACTCGACCACGACTTCGGCGCCGACCTCGTTCCAGCGCAGCGCGTCGGGATCCTTCTCGGCCGTGAGCCGGATGCGGCGGCCGCCGACGACGAGCGCGCTGCCGTCGACCTTGATGTCGCCCTTGAAGCGGCCGTGCACCGAGTCGTACTCGAGCATGTAACCCAGGTAGTCGGGCTCGAGCAGGTCGTTGATGCCGACCACCTCGAGGTCCGGGAAGTCGCGCACGGCGGCGCGCAACGCCATGCGGCCGATGCGTCCGAAGCCGTTGATGCCCACTTTGACGGTCATGTCGTTCTCCTTGTCCCGCGAGGGAAGGTCATTGTCGATGGGGAAGGCGGGCGCCTATCCGCAGCGAGCGCGTCTAGATCGTGCATCCGTAGCCGGCCTCGACCAGGTCGAGCCGGTCCTCTTGGGACGACGAGCTCCGCGCCCGGGCGCTCATAGAATGCGCGCGCGCCGCGGTTCGCCGCGATGACCCAGGTCAACAGTCCGCTCGCGCCGCGGCGCTGCCACTGCGCGGCGTTGTCATCGACGGATATCGCTGCGAGATACCCGCGGGGCACGATGCCCGCGTACGTGGAGCGCCACGCGTCGACGCGCACTTCCGCGGTGGCGCGGGCGTCGTCGGCGGTCGCGCGGCGAATCGTCGCACCGGCGGGCTCCGGGGCTTTCATCATGTGGGGCACGGCGGAAGATCGAAGCGGCGAGCGCCGGCTACGCTGCGGCCGCCGCGGCGAGGCGCCTTGCCGCCGTGGCGACCGCCTCGGCCGTGAAGCCGAAATGTTTGAACAGCACGCCGGCGGGTGCCGATTCGCCGTAGCGGTCGAGCCCGATCACGGCGCCGCGGGGATCGTCGGCGGCGCCGACGTACGCGTGCCATCCGGCCGTCGCGCCCGCTTCGACCGCGAGCCGCGGAATCCCGGGCGGAAGCACGCTCGCCCGGTAGGCGGCGTTCTGCCGCTCGAAGACCTGGGTGCACGGCATCGACACGACTCGCGCGCCGATGCCCTCGCGGGCGAGCGCGGTTCGTGCCGACGTCGCGAGCGCGAGCTCGGAACCCGTCGCGATGATCGCGACGCGCTCTTTCGCGCTCGCTTCCCAGTCGGCGAGCACGTAGCCGCCGCGACGGATGTCGGCGATCTGCGCGGCGTCCCGCGGCTGGAACGCGACGTTCTGGCGCGTCAGCACGAGCGCGGTCGGTCCGTTTTCGCGCTCGATCGCGGCGACCCACGCCGCGGCGGTCTCGGTCGTATCGCCGGGGCGCCACACGTCCAGACCTGGAATGAGACGCAGGCTCGCCGTCTGCTCGACCGCCTGGTGGGTCGGACCGTCCTCGCCGAGCCCGATCGAGTCGTGCGTGTACACGAGGATCGTCCGGAGCCCCATGAGCGCTGCCATGCGCACCGCGTTCCGCGCGTAGTCGGAGAACGTGAGGAACGTTCCGACGTAGGGCAGGAACCCGCCGTGCAGCGCGAGGCCGCTCGCGATCGCGGTCATCGCGAACTCGCGCACGCCGAAATGAAGGTAGTTGCCCGGGGTTTCGCGCCCGATGGGCCGGCTGCCCGACCAGTTCGTGAACACCGAGCCCGTGAGATCGGCGGAGCCGCCGAGGAGCTCCGGCAACGTGGGCGCGAGCGTCTCGAGCGCCTGCTGCGAGGCCTTGCGCGTCGCCACGCTCTCGCCCCTGGCGGCCGCCGCGGCGACCACCGCCGCTGCCGTCTCGCTCCAGCTTGGAGGCAGCTCGCCCGCGACCCGCCGGCTGAACTCGGCGGCGAGCGCCGGATGGGCGCTGCGGTAAGCGGCGAAGCGCTCGGACCATGCCTGCTCGAGCGCCGCGCCGCGCGCCCGCGCGTTCCATGCGGCGCCGACGGCGTCGGGGATGACGAAGGGCGGTTGCGTCCAGCCGAGCGCCAGGCGGGTGGCGGCGACCTCCTTCTCGCCCAGCGCGGCGCCGTGCACGTCGGCGGTGCCTGCCTTCGTCGGCGCCCCCTTGCCGATCACGGTCCGGCAGCACAGGAGCTGCGGACGTCCGTGCTCGGCGCCGTCACGGAGGGCCCTCTCGATGGCCGCGTCGACCGCCGCGACGTCGTGACCGTCGATTCGCGGCTGCACGTGCCAGCCGTACGCCTCGAAGCGGCGCGGCGTGTCATCGGTGAACCAGCCTTTCGTTTCGCCGTCGATCGAGATGCCGTTGTCGTCATAGAGCACGATCAGCTTTTCGAGCCCCAACGTTCCCGCGAGCGAAGCGGCCTCGTGCGAGATACCTTCCATCAGGCAGCCGTCGCCGACGAAGACGTACGTGCGGTGATCGACGATCGTGTGCCCGGGACGGTTGAACTCCGCCGCGAGCAGCCGTTCCGCGAGCGCCATGCCGACGGCGTTGGCCAGCCCCTGTCCGAGCGGTCCCGTCGTCGTCTCGACGCCGGGCGTGACGCCGTGCTCCGGATGGCCGGGCGTCTTCGAATGCAGCTGCCGGAAGTGCTTGAGCTCCTCGAGTGGCAGGTCGTAGCCGGTGAGGTACAGGAGGGCGTAGAGCAGCATCGAGCCGTGACCGTTCGACAGCACGAAGCGGTCGCGGTCGGGCCAGCCCGGGTGCGCAGGGTGGTGGCGGAGGTGTCCGCGCCACAGCGCCAGCGCTATTTCCGCCATGCCCATCGGCATGCCGGGGTGGCCCGATTTCGCCGCCTCGACCGCGTCCATCGCCAGCGCACGCAGCGCATTGGCCAGCACTTCGTCGGGCACGGCGGCGGCTTCGGCGGCGATCATGGCAACGGGCTGCGCAGGGAAGTGAGGCCGAAGGCGACGGGGAGAGCTTCGCCCCGCGCGAAAACCAAGAATTCTATCGCGCGGCGGGGCTCTCTGTGCGATAATTGCGCATCGATTACATCGAGACGAACGTTCGGGACGGCGCTATGTGCCCTTCCGCCGGCGACGAGCCGGGGTGGGGCATTTTCATGACAGGGGACGCTGATGGACGGTATCCATCTGCTTGGCGAATGGTACGGATGCCCCGCCGACACGCCCGAGTTCACGCGCGCCGACGCGCTGCGCAAGCTCTGCCTCGACGCTGCGGCCGCCTCGGGTCTCACCATCGTCGGCGACGCGTTCCACCAGTTCTCGCCGCAGGGCGTCACCGGCACGGTGCTGCTCGCCGAATCACACCTCGCGATCCACACGTGGCCCGAGCATGGTTTCGTGACCGTCGACGTCTACGTTTGCAACCTCGCGACCGATAACACGGCCAAGGCCGAACGCCTGTTTCGCGCGCTCGAAGCCGCGTTGAAGCCGCAGCGAACGAAGTTCCATTCGATTCATCGCGGCGGCCAGGATGCCTGACGACCCGGCTCGTCCGCCGGGCGATGCCGGCGGCGACGTGGCGCCGGGGCTGATGACGGAGTACCTCACGGACGCGTGGGGCTTCTTCATCCGTTCGTCGCACCAGTTCGAGAAGTTCCGCTCCCCCTATCAGGCGGTCGAGGTGCACGACACGGCGCACTTCGGCAAGTTGTTCCGACTCGACGGTCATTTCATGACGTCCGAGATGGACGAGTTCTTCTATCACGAGAACCTCGTCCACATGGCGGCGCTTACGCACCCGAGTCCCGAGCGTGCACTCGTGATCGGCGGCGGCGATGGCGGCTCGGTCGAGGAACTGCTCAAGCATCCATCGATCCGTTCCGTCGTGCTGTGCGAGATCGATCTCGCCGTGGTCGACATCGCGCGCAAGTACCTGCAGACCGTGCACCGGGGGGCGCTCGACGATCCACGGCTCGCGCTGCGGATCGGCGACGGCTTCGCCTACGTGCGCGAGTCCGAGGACCAGTACGATCTGATCGTGCTCGATCTCACCGATCCGGGCGGTCCGTCGGAAGCCCTCTACACGCCGGACTTCTACCGCGCCTGCGCGTTGCGACTGAAGCCTGTCGGTGCGATGACGCTCCACATCGCGAGCCCGATCGCGCATCCGGACCGGATCCGCGCGTGCCTAACGAACCTGCGCGCCGCCTTTCCGCTCGTCACGCCGTACCTCACCTCCGTGCCGCTCTACGGAGGGATGTGGATGATGGCCTGCGTGTCGCAGACCCTCGATCCGAAGAGCCTTTCGGCCCGCGAGGTCGACCGCCGCATCGCAATGCGCGCGCTGCCGAACCTCAACTACTACAACGGGGACGTGCATCGCGGCGCGCTGGCCCTGCCGAATTTCGTCCGCGAGCTCGTCGGCTAGGTCCCGCGCAACTCCACGTCGTTCCGGACGCGCCCGCGACGCGGGCGCGAACCGGAACCCGGTGACTTTCAAAGACGCTGGGTTCCCGCCCCCGATCAGGTCGGGGGCAGATATGTCACGAATTTCAGACTAGGACTTGCCTGACCGCATTCCGGCGCCCCGACTGACGGAACGGGGAGGGCCGACCGGGGTCGAATTCTAAGGGCGACGTCGACTTGAAGCGCGAGCCGGCGCCCTTACTATCGGGATGCGGTGTTTCGCATCCGCGTGGAGAGTCCATGGCGATCGGCGGCAATCCGGCAAATCTGGGCAGGGCGATGGACGACGCGGACTACGTCCTCGTCGATGGCGTCATGTTCGAGACCGAGTATCTGCGGGTGCCGGACAAGGACACGGTGCCCGACGACATCGTGCTCGAAGCGCGCAACGGATCCACCGAAATCGCCTTCACCCGCCAGGAGTTCGACGGTGCGGAGGATGTCGGCGAAGGCGTCTACCGGCTGAAGTCCGGCGCGCTGATCCGTTTCCTGTCGACCGCGACCGTCCACTAGGACCTGCGTTGCAAAGCCTCGCCGGGCTGCCGGCCCGGCTTCGTTTTGCGCCTTGCGCTGGGCGTTTTCGGCCGTGCAACAGGCCCTAGATCGCGTTTTCCGGTCGCTCGGGAATCCGAGGGCTATGGTTGGCGCAGCACGATGTCGAAGACGCCCGCGAGGGCGCCATCCTCGTGTCCCGAGGCGGGAGCGAGCGACACCGTCAGGAGCTCGAGCGTCCCCTTCGGTGACCACGCGAGCACGGGATCGCCGGCGGTCGGATCGCCCTTGATGTACGCCTGGGTCGTCAGCGTCGCGCCGCCGGCGGTGCGCACCCTGACGTGCAGATGCGGTACCCGGCCTGAATACGCGACGGGACGGATCGTCTTGAACGCGTAGCGGCCGTCCGCGTCGGTGATCGCCACCCCGTATCCCTGAAAGGCGTCGTCGCGCGGCCCGCCCTCGTCGCCCGCATGGTGGTAGCGGCCCAAGGTGTCGCATTGCCACAGCTCGACCGCTGCGCCCGCGTACGGCCTGCCGTCCGTTGCGAGCACGCGTCCGGAGAAGTAGAGCCGCGTACCCTGCGCCGGCGTCGGGTGTCCGGCGACTTGCGTCAGGTCCGCGTCGTGATCCGACGGAATCGTCTTCGGATAGAACGGTCCCTCGGTCTGCGCGGGCGTCGGCGTCAACGTCAACGCGGCCACCTCCGACGCAAAGCTCGCGGCGGCAATCGCGGCCACGGCGACCGCGAGCGCGAGTAGACGCGGGCAGCGTCGGTACGGTGGACTGAGTGGGATGCCGGGCATGGGGCGCCTTGCGAACCGACATCGTAGCCCGTCCGCCGCCTCCGGACACCCCTTCCGGGGGAGACCCCTACCCGCTTGGGGTAATTGACGCCCGGTTTTCCGTTCACCTATGCTCGCTCCCCCATGGGTACGCCCCCGATTCCGCACGCGCCTCCCGCGATGCCGTCGCACGTCGATAGCGGCGCCGAGCTGCGGCCCCTTTTCGCCGAGGTCGCGAAGTATTTCGGGCTGCTGTCCGATCCGACGCGGCTGCGGATCCTGCACACGATCTGCAGGTCCGAGCGGCACGTCGGAGCGATCGTCGCGACGATCGGCGCGAGCCAGACCAACGTCTCGCGACACCTCGCGGTGCTGCGCGGGGCGGGCGTGGTCACCCGGCGCAAGGTGCGCAACACCGTGTTCTACAAGGTCGCGGATCCCATGCTGACCGACGTATGCCGGATGATCTCCGCGCAGATTGCGAATCGGCTCGAGACCTGCGCGTTGACCTACGACGTGCCGACGCACGTGTCGCCGCATTGAGGACGCCCCCTCCCACAGCGCGGGGCCGGGTATGATGCAAACAGGCGGTGCTCGGCCGCGGCGGTGTCGGCCGGACGGCATACGGGATCTCGGAGGACGATGACGATGGGAACCACACGCAGGGATGTGCTCAAGTCGGGCGGCGGCGCCACGCTGCTCGCGCTGCTCGCGGCCGCGGGCTGGCTCGCGCCCGGCAGCGCGCATGCGCAGGCGTGGAACAAGGCCGCCTTCGACACGAAGACGCTGGACGAGACGATGAAGGCGCTGGGCGGCGGGGCGCCGGCGCAGAGCAAGGACATCGCGTTCGTGGCGACCCCCGACATCGCCGAAAACGGGGCCGTGGTTCCGATCGGCATCGCGAGCGCGATTCCGAAGACCGAGTCGATCGCGATCCTGATCGAGAAGAACCCCAACATGCTGGCGGCGAGCTTCGACATCCCGCCGGGCACCGATCCGGCTATCTCGACTCGGGTGAAGATGGCGCAGACCTCGAACGTGCACGCGCTCGTCAAGGCGGACGGCAAGTACTATGTCGCGACCAAAGAGATCAAGGTCACGCTTGGCGGCTGCGGCGGATAGGGAGAGGACGTCATGGCAGATCCGATGAAGATCCGGGCAAATGCCGTCGGCGATACGACGGAAGTCAAGGTGCTGATGGCCCACGAGATGGAAACCGGTCAGCGGAAGGACGCCGCCGGCAAGGTGATCCCGGCGTGGTTCATTCAGACGGTGACGGTCACGCACAACGGAAAGACGGTGCTCGGCGCGCAGTGGGGTCCGGCGGTCGCGAAGAATCCGTTCCTGTCGTTCAAGTTCAAGGGCGGTGCGAAAGGCGAGAAAGTTCAGGTGACGTGGGTCGACAACAAAGGCGACAAGCGCACCGACGAGGCGACGATCGGCTAGTACCGACCATGCGGCCGCGCCGGGGACACGGCGCCCGCTTCGAGGAGGGACGACGGATGAACAAGGTAATCGCCGTGGCGCTCCTCGCGTGTGCGCTCGCGGTCGCGGCGCCGTCGGCCGCCGCGCAGGACAAGGCCGGGCCGGTCAAGGTCGTCTACCACGTCAGCGAAGGCAACGCGCAGGCGATGAACGCGCTGCGCAACATCGGCAATCATCTGACCGCGGATCCGACGGTCAAGATCGTGGTCGTCACCCACGCGGGCGGGGTCAATTTCCTGCTCGACGGGGCGCTCGACAGCAACGGCGCGCCGTTCGAGGCCACCGTGCAGCAGCTCACGGCGAAGGGTGTCGAGTTCCGCGTGTGCCGTTTCACGCTGGAGCGCAACAAGATCGACCCGAAGCGAGTTCTTCCCGAAGCCACCATCGTGCCGTCGGGCGTTGCGGAAGTCTCCAGGCTTCAGTACAAGGAAGGGTTCGCCTACCTCCGTCCGTGACGGCGCAGGAGAGCGGGTGCACTGTTGACGTCGCGCGGGCAGGCCGCGCATCACGATTCGGAGGTCGACGTGAGCAATCGTGCGAAACGCGTCGCGGCCGCGACGCTTGCGGCGGCATGGCTGTCCGTTCCGGCCTTCGGGCAGGACTCGATCAAGGAAATCGAGAAGTATCGGCAGGCGCTGGCCGAGGGCAATCCTGCCGAGTTGTTCGAGGCCAAGGGGGAGGAGCTCTGGAAGACCCCGCGCGGGCCCAAGAAGGTCAGCCTCGAGCGATGCGACCTTGGCAAGGGCCCGGGCGTCGTCAAGGGAGCCTGGGTCGAGCTTCCGCGTTATTTCCCCGATACCGGGCGCGTTCAGGACGTGGAGTCGCGTCTCGTGACCTGCATGTCCACGTTGCAGGGCTTTAACGCCGAGGAACTGGCCAACGCGCCGTTTGGCAAGGGCGAGATGGCCAACATCACGGCGCTCGCCACCTGGATCTCGGGTCAGTCGCGGGACATGCGCTTCGCGCTGCCGCAGGACAACCCGCTCGAGCGCAAGTTCTACGCGCTGGGCGAGAAGGCGTTCTACTATCGTGCCGGTCCGATGGACTTCGCCTGCGCCAGCTGTCATGGCCAGGAGGGGAAGCGCATCCGACTGCAGGACCTGCCGCCGCTCTACGAGAACCCGGGCGACGGCGTCGGCATTGCCGCGTGGCCCGCGTACCGCGTGTCCAATGGCCAGATGTGGACGATGCAGCTGCGATTGCAGGATTGCCTGCGCCTGCAGCGCTTCCCGTACCCGCTCTTCGGGTCCGACGTGACCATCGCCCTGGCCGTCTACATGGGCGTCAACGCGAAGGGCGCGAAGTCCATCGCCCCGGCCCTCAAGCGCTGAAGGAGTCGACGCCATGCCTGTCAACGCCAAGCATGCCTTTCTCGGTCTGGCGGCCGCCGCCGTGATCGCCGGTTGCGCGACCAGCGGCCCGAACGCCGACCTCGACGCCGAATTCGCGAAGATGATGCAGGCGTCCTTCCGTGATCGCGGCATCGCGAAGACCGACCGTCTGCAACAGGATCTGGGTCAATCCGCGTGCTCGTCGAAGACGCCGCCTTCGCCCGAAGTGGCCAAGCGGATCGAGGAGGAGGCGCTGGCGACGATCAAGTGGCCCGCCGGCGGGCAGTATTTCGGCGACTGGGCCGCGGGCCAGAAGCTGGCCGAGAGCGGGCGCGGCATGACCTGGTCCGACCAGAGCGCGGACACCAAGAACAACGGCGGCCAGTGCTACAACTGTCACGAGATCGCGAAGACGGAGATTTCCTTCGGCACGATCGGCCCGAGCCTCTACAACTACGGCAAGAGCCGCGGCGTGAGGAGCCTGACCGAACCGTCCGCGGCGCCGGTCATCCAGTACACCTGGGGCAAGCTCTGGAACAGCAAGGCCTACGCGGCCTGCTCCAACATGCCGCGCTTCGGGCACATGAAGCTCTTGAGCGAGGCGCAGTTGCGCGACGTCATGTCGCTCCTGCTCGACCCGCGCTCGCCGGTCAACAACTAGCGCGTGCGCGTCGGGGCGCCGCCGGACGCACGCGCCGGCGCTCCCGGGCGACCGTTCGCGCGAGCCCTCGTTCCCCGACGAGCCCGTAGCGTTGCGATGAACCGCCGCGAATTCCTGCAGCTCCTCGCCGCCGGCGCCGCGGCGGGCCTTCCGCTCGACTCGAAGCCGGCGCTCGCCCAAGGGGCCGACGGTGCTGCGACCTACGACGTTCCCCGCTTCGGGAATGTAGGCCTGCTGCACTTCACCGACAGCCACGCGCAGCTCCTCCCCACCTACTTCCGCGAGCCGAACGTCAATCTCGGCCTCGGAGATGCACGCGGGCGGCCGCCGCATCTCGTCGGCGAGTCGCTGCTCAGGCATTTCGGCATCCCGCCGGGCACCCGCGACGCGCACGCGTTCACGTATCTCGACTTCGCCGCCGCAGCGAGGACCTATGGGGCCGTCGGCGGGTTTGCCCACATGGCGACGCTCGTTCGCCGGCTCAAAGCGGCGCGGCCCGGCGCGCTGCTGCTCGACGGTGGCGACACCTGGCAGGGCTCGGCGACCGCGCTGTGGACCCGGGGCCAGGACATGGTCGACGCGCAGAAGCTCCTCGGCGTGGACGTCATGACCGGCCACTGGGAGTTCACGCTCGGCGCCGACCGGGTGAAGGAAGTCGTCGACCGTGATTTCGCGGGCCGGATCGATTTCGTCGCGCAGAACGTCAAGACCGCGGATTTTGGCGATCCCGTCTTTCCGCCGTACGTGATCCGGTCGATCAACGGCGTGCCGGTCGCGATCGTCGGCCAGGCGTTCCCGTACACGCCCATTGCGAATCCGCGCTATTTCGTGCCGGACTGGACGTTCGGCATCCAGGACGACAATCTGCAGAAGGTCGTCGACGAGGCACGCGGCAAGGGCGCACAGGTCGTCGTTCTGCTGTCGCACAACGGCATGGACGTCGATCTCAAGCTCGCGACCCGGGTGCGAGGGATCGACGCGATCCTGGGCGGGCACACGCACGACGGCGTTCCTGCGCCGACCGTGGTGGAGAACCCGGGCGGGCGCACGCTGGTCACGAATGCGGGCTGCAACGGCAAGTTCCTCGCCGTGCTCGACCTCGACGTGCACGCCGGGAAGGTCGCCGACTATCGCTACAAGCTGCTGCCGGTGTTCGCGAACCTGCTGCCCGCCGATCCTGCGATGGCCGCGCTGATCGACCGGGTGCGGGCGCCCCATCGCGGCAAGCTCGAAGAGAAGCTCGCCGTCACCGAGGGGCTCCTCTACCGGCGCGGCAACTTCAACGGCACGGCCGACCAGCTCTTGGTCGATGCGCTGATGGCCGAGAAGGGCGCCGAGATCGCGTTCTCGCCCGGTTTCCGCTGGGGCACGACGCTCCTGCCCGGCCAGGCGATCACCTACGAGCATCTGCTCGACCAGACGGCGATCACCTATCCCTACGTCACGGTCAACGAGTTCACGGGCGAGATGATCAGGACGATCCTGGAGGACGTCGCCGACAATCTCTTCAATCCCGATCCCTACTACCAGCAGGGTGGCGACATGGTGCGCGTGGGCGGCCTCCACTACGCAATCGATCCGGCGGCGAAGATGGGGAGCCGCATCACGGCGATGACGTTGCGCGACAAGCCGCTCGATCCGTCGAAGAAGTACAAGGTCGTCGGCTGGGCGCCGGTATCCGAGCAGGCCAAGGCCGTTGGCGGCGAGCCGGTCTGGGACGTGGTCGCGCGCTACCTGCGCGCGCAGAAGACGATCGCGCCCCGCGTGCTCAACCTGCCGAAGGTGGAAGGCGTGGCCGGCAATCCCGGGCTCGGCGCGTAGCCGTCGCTCCGCGTCAGCGCACGCCGTCCGGCGGCGCGCGAAGTCGCTCCGTGATGGCGCGCAGCGTCGCCAGCGGAAACGAGCGCGCGACGTCCTCCCGGGTCGCGACCTTGATCGCGGCCATCGGCCACGAGCGGGCGGCGACACGGCCGGCGAGTGCCGCGCGATGCTTCGCCGCGAACCGCCCCGCGTAACGCGCCCATTCGGCGCCGAAGCCGCCGGCCGAGGCGTGGATCAGCGCGAGGGCGGCAGAGGTGCCGACGCGAAAGCCCGCTTCGTGCGCGCGGAACGTGAAATCGATGTCGTAGCCGTGGAAGCCATCGAAGATCGCCTCGTCGAAGCGCACCCGCTCGAGCACCTCCGGCTTCGCTGCGAAGAACATGCCGTCCAGCGCCTCGAGGCCCGGGGTGACGAGGGCGTCGACGCCGTAGACGTTGACGGTGTAGCCGTCCGGACCGGGACTCGCCATCCAGCCGTGGAGATACGGCGCGCCCGCCCTCGGCCAGTAGGCGTCGACGACGCGCGAGGTGCCGGCGACGCCGACGACGTCGAGAGACTGCATCGCTTCCCGCAGCGCGGGGACCAGGTTGGCCGACACAATGTCGACGTCGTCGTGGCTGAACACGACGACCTCGCCGCTCGCGCGCCGGGCAGCCCAGTTGTACGCGGACGCGAGCGAGACGGCGTCGTGGATGCCGATGATCTCGTGGCAGGCAGTGCCGAAGAGGTCCCGATAGCGGCCGATGCAGCGCGCGTAGCGCGCCGCGTCGATCGAGCAGACCACGAGCGTGAAGCGCGGTCGGGACATCGGACGCGGGCGCTGCCGCGCGAGCCGGTCAGACGACGCGGACGCGCGCGAACTTGCGCTTGCCCGCCTGGACCACGACGGTGCGGCCGGCAGCGATGGCGAGACCCTTGTCCGCGACGACGTCGCCGTCGACCCTGAGGCCGCGCTGCGCAATGAGCCGCAGCGCCTCCGAGGTCGAGTCGACGATGCCCGCCTGCTTCGCGAGCTGTGCGATCGGCAGGCCAACGCCGGCGGACTGCAGCGTGACCTCGAGCATGTCCTCGGGCAGCGCGCCGCCGCGGAAGCGCGCCTCGAACTCGGCCTGCGCCCGCGCCGCGGCCTCCTTCGAGTGAAAGCGCGCGACGATCTCCTGGGCAAGCGCGACCTTCGCGTCGCGCGGATTGCGTCCGCTCTCGCACTCGCGCCGGAGCGCCGCGATGTCGGCGAGCGGCCGGAACGACAGCAGCTCGTAGTAGCGCCACATGAGATCGTCGGAGATCGACATCAGCTTGCCGAACATCTCGTTCGGCCGCTCGGTGATGCCGACGTAGTTGTCGAGCGACTTCGACATCTTGTTGACGCCATCGAGACCCTCGAGCAGCGGCAGCGTCAGGATGCATTGCGGCTCCTGCCCGTAGTGGCGCTGGAGCTCGCGGCCGACCAGCAGGTTGAACTTCTGGTCGGTCCCGCCGAGCTCGACGTCGGCCTTGAGCGCGACCGAGTCGTAGCCCTGCGCCAGCGGATAGAGGAACTCGTGGATCGCGATGGGCTGGCCGTTCCGGTAGCGCTGCGCGAAGTCGTCGCGCTCGAGCATCCGCGCGACGGTGTACTTCGCGGCGAGACGGATCATGCCGTCGGCGCCGAGCGGCGAGAGCCATTTCGAGTTGAACGCGACCTCGGTCTTCTCGCGGTCGAGGATCAGGAACACCTGGTCGGTGTACGTCTTCGCGTTGGCGGCGATCTCCTCGGGCGAGAGGGCCGGGCGCGTCACGTTGCGGCCGGTCGGGTCGCCGATCAGTCCCGTGAAATCGCCGATGAGGAAGATGATGTGGTGGCCCAGGTCCTGCAGCTGCCGCAGCTTGTTGAACTGGACGGTATGGCCGAGGTGGAGATCGGGCCGGGTCGGATCGAAACCCTCCTTGATCCGCAGCGGCCGGCCCCGCGCGAGCTTCGCGACGAGCTCGCTCTCGACGATCAGCTCGTCGGCGCCGCGCTTGAATACGGCGAGGTGATGGTCGAGGTCGAGGGACATGGGGCGCGGAAGCCGCGGGCGCGACGCCGTCGGGTCGGGGCGTGCGGTAGAATCGCGGCTTCGCCCGGATTGCCCGGACCATGGCCGCGCACAAGGCACGAATTCTAGCGCAAAGCGCCGGCAGGACCGCCGCGCGCGTGCTTGCGCGCCAGTGGATCGCGCTCGCATTGCTCGCGCTTTCGGGCGTTGCGGCGTTTGCGCTCGCACCGGGAACCTCGTTGCCGGCGCCCCCGACCACGACCGTGGTCCGCGCGCTGCCCATGCCGTCGCTCGCGCTGCAGGACGACGGCCCCCCGACGGGCTACCGGCAGGAGGACCTGATCCGGCGTGGCGACACCATCGGCAGCGCCCTCGCGCGGCTGGGCGTCGACGATCCGAGTGCGCTCTCGTTCCTGACTTCGGATCCGGCCGCCCGGCCGCTCTACCAGCTGCGGCCGGGGCAGTCGCTCCGCGTGTCGACCGATGGTGAGGGCGCCCTGCTCGAGCTGCGCTTCCTCACCGCGGCCGGCGAGCTGCTGACGATCGCGCGCCGCGGCGAGACGCTGGTGGCGTCCTCGGTTGCGGCGCCGGTTGCCGTGCGATGGAGCATGGCGGCGGGCGAGATCAGGTCGTCGCTGTTCGCCGCGGCCGACGTGGCCGGGCTGCCCGATGCGGTGACGCTGCAACTCGCCGACGTGTTCGGCGCCGAGATCGATTTCTACAAGGACCTGCAGCGCGGCGACCGCTTCGCGGTCGTGTGGGAGATGCGCTCGGTCGACGGCGAAGCCGTCGGGCCGGGCCGCATCGTCGCCGCGCAGTTCGAAGCCCGCGGCAAGACGTTCCAGGCGTTCCTGTTCCGCGACGACGACGGACGCGAGGGCTACTACGCAGCCGACGGCGCTGCGCTGCGCCGCGCGTTCCTGCGCTCACCGATGGAATTCTCGCGCGTGACGTCGGGTTTCTCGAACGCGCGCTTTCACCCCATCCTGAAGTCGTGGCGCGCGCACCGCGGCGTCGACTACGCCGCGCCGGTGGGCACCCCCGTTCGGGCGACCGGAAACGGCACGGTGGCCTTCGCGGGACGGCAGAACGGCTACGGCAACGTGATCGTGCTCAAGCACCAGGGCGCGTTCTCGACGGCCTACGCCCACCTCTCCCGCTTCGCGCCGCGGCTCCGCAACGGCGCGCGCGTGACGCAGGGAGAGGTGATCGGCTACGTCGGGCAGACGGGCTGGGCGACGGGCCCGCACCTCCACTACGAGTTCCGCGTTGCCGACGTCCAGCGCGATCCGCTGACCGTCGCGCTGCCGGGCGGCGAGCCGCTGCCGCCGTCGCGCCGCGCGGCGTTCGCTGCAAGCGTCGAGCCGGCGGTCGCGCAGCTCGACGTCGCGCGCCGCTTCGGCGCCGCGGCGTTCGCCGCCGCCAGGTGACGTTCGCCGTCGCGTGACGTCGACGGCGCACCGCGAGCTCTACGCGGGCGTGATGTCCGGTACGAGTCTCGACGGCATCGACGCCGTGCTGGCGGAGTTCACGGCGGGTGCGCGGCCATGCGTTCCGCTCGCGTCGACGCACATCGCCTTTCCAACGGACCTGCGGCAGGAGCTCCTCGCGCTCCAGACGGTGACGCGCGACGAGCTCGTGCGAGCGGCAAGAGCGGCCAACACGCTTGCGGACCTGTACGCGCACGCGCTGCGCAGCGTCTGCCTGGCCGCCGGCGTGCCCGCGCACGACGTCGTCGCGGCGGGGGTCCACGGGCAGACGGTCCGGCATCGCCCCGAGGAAGGGTGGACGCTGCAGCTCAACAATCCGGCGCGCGTCGCCGAGCAGGCCTACATGACAGTGGTCGCCGACTTCAGGAGCCGCGACATCGCTGCAGGCGGGCAGGGCGCGCCGCTCGTGCCGGCGTTCCACGCCGCCCTCTTCGGCGGCGGCGTCCACCGCGTCGTCGTCAATATCGGCGGCATCGCGAACCTGACCGATCTTCCCGTGGCGGGCGGCGCGAGCGGGTTCGACACGGGGCCCGGCAACGTGTTGCTCGACCTCTGGCACGCGCGGCATCGCGGCGCGCCGGTCGACCGCGACGGCGCGTGGGCGCGCACGGGGATCGTCGATCCGGCGCTGCTCGCGACGCTCCTCGCCGAGCCGTTCTTCGCCCTGCCGCCGCCGAAGAGCACGGGGCGCGACCTCTTCAACGCAGCCTGGCTCGACCAGCGTCTCGCCCGCTCGAGCACCACGCCGGCCGCGGTCCAGGCGACGCTCGTCGCGCTGACCGCGACGACGATCGCCGACGCGATCCTCGCACGTTGCGTCGACGCGGAGGAGGTTCTCGTCTGCGGCGGCGGCGCGTGCAACGCCACGGTGATGGAGGCCCTGGCGCGCGCGCTCGCGCCTCGTCCCGTCGTGCCGACATCGGCGCGCGGCGTGGCGGTCGACCAGGTCGAGGCGCTCGCGTTCGCGTGGCTCGCGCGCGAAGCGCTCGCCGGCCGTCATGGCAACCTGCCGGCAGTGACCGGAGCGCGCGGGCCGCGGGTGCTGGGCGCGATCTACCCGAGGTAGCACCAAGTTCATGGACGACGGGGCGCTGGTCAAATTTCGAGATCCAGGCGACCGACAAAGCGCGGGTCGGGTCCGCCTGATGAGCGTCGCCTCAAGCAAAACGGGGCCGCGCCGGCCCCGTTTCGCGTCGCGGCGAGGGCCGCGTCAGGCGGAAAAGCTCGATCCGCAGCCGCAGGTCGTCGTCGCGTTCGGGTTCTTGATCACGAACTGCGCACCCTCGAGGCCTTCCGAGTAGTCGATCTCGGCGCCGACCAGGTACTGGTAGCTCATCGGGTCGATCAGCAGCGTCACGCCGTTCTTCACCATCGCGGTGTCGTCGTCGTTCACGACCTCGTCGAACGTGAAGCCGTACTGGAAGCCCGAGCAGCCGCCGCCGGTGACGAACACCCTGAGCTTGAGCTCGGGATTGCCTTCCTCCTCGATCAGCGATTTCACCTTCTCCGCGGCGCTGTCCGTGAAGACGAGCGGGGCGGGCATCTCGGTCATGTCGTTCATGCGTCTTCCCTCGTTGCTGGCAATTCCCATTATGGGAGTGCCCCCGGGTTGCCGCAACCCCGCCGCCGATGGGGTCGGTCAGGGCTGCGGCCGGGTCTCACACCCCCGGTCCAGGAATACCCGTCATTCTACTCGGACGCCGCTCGCTTCAGTTCGACCACGGACGCCTGTCCCGGTTCGGCGTGGTTCAGGCGTCCCTCGATCACCGATCCGACGTGCATCTCGAGCGTCTTGTACGTGACGTCCCCCACGATCCGGGCCTTCGGCTGGAGCTCGAGGTAGCCGTCCGCCGTCACCGGGCCCAAGACGGTGCCGTTGACGACGACGTGCGAGACGCGGATTTCACCCTCGACCCGCGCCTGCTCGCTGATCACGAGCGTGGTCGGCTCGCCATCGGTCGCGACGACGTTGCCCTCCACCGTGCCGTCGATCCGCAGGCCGCCCTTGAAGGTCACGTCGCCATGGACCGTCGTCCCCGCGCCGATCAGGCTGTCGATGCGTTTCTGGGGCGGCGAAGGTTTCTTCCGCTCGAACATGGGCCCTCCTTCAGGAAACCGCAAGGGTCCGCGTGGCCCGGGCGCTGCTCTGTCCGCTTTCGAAGGCGCGCACGGTCACCGATCGTACCAGGAACCCGGGTGGGACGCGGATTGTCCCTTCAAGCCGCTGATAATACTTGAATTTGAGCGTGAGCGCGGCCGCGGTGTCCGGCTCGTCGTCCGGGAGCGTCAGCGTCGATGGGTGGCCCTCCCCGCCCGTGGGCTGCAGCGATGCCTGGAGCGTCAATGCGCCTTCGAACTCGTCGCGCGGGCTTCCGCCCCGGACGATCAGCACGTGGTAGCGCCAGGCGTCCTCGCCTTCCCGGTCGACCGACAGCCGGGCGATCGACACGCCCACCTGCTTGCTGGAGTCGGACACGAGCTTCTGCAGGAAGGAGAGTTCCTCCTTGAGCTGCGTGTTCTCGGCCATCAGCTCGAGCGACTGCTTCTGGAGCGTCGCCTGGCTCCCCGCGGTCATCGCGAGCTCGCTTTCGAGCTGCGAGTTCCGGGCGCGGAGCTGCGCCGCCTCGGAGGTGAGCCGGCCGTTTTCGCTTTCGAGGGAGACGAGTCGGGCCTCGACCTCCCTGCGGTTGAATCCGCCGAAGATCTGCCCGAAGTCGAAGCCCCACCACCACATGCCGCCGACGATCGCCAGCAGCACGATCGCCACCACGGCGCGCCAGGGCCAGGGGAGGTGCGAGCGCACCGCCATTCGCGGCGCGTCGATCCTGAAATGGCGGAGGAACTGGCGCGCCCGGCGCCACGACGCAGGCAGGGCCACGGTTCGGTGCTACGGAAGGACCGGCGCCGCGGTGAGGCCCGTCGACTCGGCCAGCCCGAACATCAGGTTCATGTTCTGGACCGCCTGTCCCGCTGCGCCCTTGACCAGGTTGTCCTGCACGGCCAGGACCACTGCGATGTCACCCCCCTCGGGGCGGTGCACCGCGATCCGGCAGACGTTGGCGGCGCGGGTCGAGCGCGTGTCGGGCTCGCTCCCCCTTGGCATCACGTCGACGAACGGCTCGCCCTGGTAACGTCGCTCGAACAGCCCCTGCAGGTCGACGTCGGCCTGCGTCAGGCGGACGTAGAGCGTCGCCTGCATCCCGCGAATCATCGGCACGAGGTGCGGGACGAAGACGAGCGACACGGGCCCTTTCACGACGCGACCGAGCTCCTGCACGATCTCCGGGTGATGACGGTGGCCATTGACGCCATACGCCCTGAAGTTGTCGGAGGCCTCCGAGAACATCAGCCCCATCTCCGCCTTGCGGCCGGCGCCCGACACGCCGGACTTGCAATCGGCGATCAGGTGCTCGGCGTCGACGACCCCGGCTTCGAGCAGCGGCCACAGCCCGAGCTGTACGACGGTCGGGTAGCAGCCCGGGTTCCCGACGATCCGCGCGCGACGGATCGCGTCGCGGTTGAGCTCGGTCAGCCCGTACGCGGATTCGGCCAAGAGCTCCGGGCAGGCGTGGGGGATGCGGTACCACTTCTCGAACGCGGCGGCGTCCTTGATCCGGAAATCCGCGGCGAGGTCGATCACGCGCACGCCCGCGCCGACCAGCTCGCGTGCCTGCGCCATCGCGACGCCGTGCGGGGTGGCGAAGAACACGACGTCGCAGCCGTCGAGCTTCGTCTGCGCGGGATCCGAGAAGGCGAGCCCGCTCATTTTGGTCGCCGGGCCACGCAGGCTCGGGAACAGGTCGGCGACCTTCGTTCCCGCGTCCTTGCGCGAGGTGATCGCGCGGACGTCCGCCTCGGGGTGCGAAGCAAGCAGGCGCAGGAGCTCGACGCCTGTGTAGCCGGTGCCGCCGACGATACCGATCTTGATCATGACTTCTCGCTCGCGGATTCTAGCATCGGCGCCGCCGCATTATGACATCGGCATGGGTTCCGGCGCGCGCGGATTCCCGAAAGCACGAAGGCCGCCTCGGGGGCGGCCTTCGCAAGCGGAGCGCCGGCCGCGGCCGATCGTCCTTCTGGGTTGTCGGCCTTATGCGCCGACTCGCCGGGAGTCGCATCCCCACTTCGTGGGGCCCTGCTCCTCGGCTCGCGTCGCTAGCGCTTCGAGAACTGCTTGCGCTTGCGCGCCTTGTGGAGGCCGACCTTCTTGCGCTCGACCTCGCGCGCATCGCGCGTGACGAGCCCGGCCTTCGACAGCGTCGGCTTCAGCGCCGCGTCGTAGTCGATCAGCGCGCGGGTGATGCCGTGACGGACCGCGCCGGCCTGGCCCGATTCGCCGCCGCCCTCGACGTTGATCATGATGTCGAACGTCGCCTCGTGGTTCGTGAGCTTCAACGGCTGGCGGATCACCATCCGGCCCGTGTCGCGCGAGAAGAATTCGTCGGCGGGCTTGTCGTTGACGACGATGTTGCCGGTGCCCTTCTTGATGAACACGCGCGCCACCGCGCTCTTCCGGCGGCCCGTGCCGTAGTAGTAGTTGCCGATCATGGGATCAGAGGTCGAGAGTTTTCGGTTGCTGCGCGGCGTGCGGATGCGCGGCGCCGGCGTAGCACTTGAGCTTCTTCAGCATGCGATAGCCGAGCGGGCCCTTGGGCAGCATGCCCTTGACGGCCTTCTCGAGCGCGCGCCCGGGGAACTTCGCCTGCATCTGCGCGAACGTCAGCGTGCGGATGCTGCCCGGGTGGCCGCTGTGGCGGTGATAGAGCTTGTCGTCGGCCTTGTTGCCGGTGACGCGGATCTTCTCGACGTTGGTTACCACGATGAAATCGCCGGTATCGACGTGGGGCGTGAAGATCGTCTTGTGCTTGCCGCGAAGGCGCAGCGCGATCTGGCTCGCGAGCCGGCCCAGCACCTTGTCGGTGGCGTCGACGACGAACCAGTCCCGTTCGACGTCGGCGGGCTTGGCGGAAACGGTTTTCATCGGATTTGCGGGCCGGGGATAATTCAGCAAAGTCTTGCATTCTAATCGTTTTTGGCGGTCCGGGTCAATCCGGGAAGGATCGCCGGACGTGACGGGCACAGGGTTGAAACGGCCGGCCGCGCGCCACACAATCGAGTCCGGCACGAGACCGCGACCGAGGGTTCAACATCATGAAAACAAAAGTGAAATGGATCGACGGCGTGAGCTTCGTCGGGGAATCCGGCAGCGGGCACGCCGTAGTGATCGACGGCGCGCCGGAGCACGGCGGCCGCAACATCGGCGTCCGCCCGATGGAGCTGTTCCTCATGGGTGCCGTGGCGTGCACGGCCTTCGACGTCGTGCACATCCTGCGGAAGGCGCGGCAGCCGATCGCCGACTGCGCGGTGGAAGCCGAAGCCGAGCGCGCGCCGACCGATCCCAAGGTGTTCACGAAGATCCACCTGCGCTACACGGTCATCGGCCGCGGGCTCGGCCCGCGCCAGGTCGAGCGCGCGGTGAAACTCTCGAAGGACAAATATTGCTCGGCGACGCTGATGCTCGCCAAGACCGCCGAGATCAGCTACGAGATCGCGGTGGTGGAGCCGGACGAGGCGGGCGATCGCCTGGGCGCCGACGCGCAGGCCAACGATGCTTCTTCGGGCTGAACGCTATTTTGGCGTCTCTTGCGCCGACTTGCCCGGCTCGAGCGGCGGCGGCAGGATCACGCCGCGTACGAGCACGCCGATCTCGATCGAGTGGCGCGCATCGCCGGACGCCTCGACGAAATCCAGCGTGAGGGGGACGTTCGCCCCCGGCGGCAGCGTCTCGACGATGTCGCGAAGTTCGATGCGGCTCCCGTTGTAGGCGAAGCGCGTCTCCTGGCCACCGGCGATGTCCGCCTCCTTGACCGGACGCTCGGTCGTCGTGCCGTCGGGGTTCTGGTCGACGAGGACGATCCCCGCCGACTTCGCGATCGGCGAGCGCACGCCGACGAGCCTGAGCGGGACGTCGGTGCGGATGTCGACGTAAACAGCCGCCGTCGGAAACCCGGCGCGCGTCGGCCGCATCCATGCGTTCTTGAGCGTGATGTCGGCGGCGACCGCCGCGCCGGCGCCGAGGAACGCGATCGCCGCGATCGCGGCGCGCACGAGCGTCGTCCGCGACGGGCGGGGGAGCCCGCTCACAGGGAATCCCGCAACAGGCGAATGAGGCTCGAGGTGTCGCGCCGGCCGCCGCCCTGGGCGGAGAGCCGCGCGTAGAACTGATCGACGAGCGCCGTGACGGGAAGCGCGGCCCCGTTCGCGCGCGCCTCGGCGATGCAGATGCCCAGGTCCTTGCGCATCCAGTCGACGGCGAAGCCGAAGTCGAACTGACCGGCGACCATCGTCTTGCCGCGGTTCTCCATCTGCCAGGACTGCGCGGCACCTTTGCTGATCACGTCGAGCACGGCGACCGCGTCGAGCCCGGCCCGCTCCGCGAAGTTGATGCCCTCGGCGAGAGCCTGCACGAGCCCCACGACGCAGATCTGGTTCACCATCTTCGTGAGCTGCCCGCTGCCGGGACCGCCGAGGCGCGTCACCGCACGCGCGTAGTGGGCGAGCACGCCCTCCGCGCGCGCGAACGCGCCGGCGTCGCCGCCGACCATGATCGTGAGCTTCCCGCCCTCGGCGCCCGATTGGCCTCCCGACACCGGGGCGTCGAGGAACCCGATGCCCCTGGCCTTGGCCGCGGCGTACAGTTCGCGCGCCACGTGCGCCGAAGCGGTCGTGTGATCGACCAGCAGGGTGCCCGCCCGCATTGTCGCGAGCGCGCCGTCGGTGCCGAGCGTCACGGCGCGCAGGTCGTCGTCGTTGCCGACGCACGTCATGACGAGCTCGGCGCGGGCGGCGGCTGCCGCGGGGGTCGGCGCAGCGGTTCCACCGTGCTGCGCGACCCACTGCGCCGCCTTCGCCGACGTACGGTTGTAGACGGTGACGTGGTGCCCGGCCTTGGCGAGGTGCCCTGCCATCGGATAGCCCATCGTGCCAAGCCCGATGAAGGCGACGTTTCGTGCGTCCATTTGGGTTCCCGTGTGCGGACGTGGGTCCGGTCAGATCAAGACTGCGATTTCGAATCGAGTTCGGCACGCGCCGCGCCAATCGCCGCGCGAACCTGCGCCGGCGCCGTGCCGCCTGGATGGTCCCGGCTTGCGACCGAGCCCTCGAGGGTCAGCACGTCGAACACGTCCGCGCCGACCTTGGCCGAGAACGACTGCAGCTCGGGGAGCGGCAGCGCCGCGAGGTCGACGCCCTTCGCCTCGGCGTGGCGCACCGCGCGCGCGACGGCTTCGTGGGCATCGCGGAACGGCACGCCCTTGCGCACGAGGTAATCGGCGAGATCCGTCGCCGTCGCGAAGCCTTCGCGGGCCGCCTCGCGCATCCGCTCGGGGTCGGCCTCGAGGCCGCTCGCGACCAGGTCGGTCATGATCGCGAGCGTGTCGGCCAGCGTGTCGACGATGTCGAACAGCGGCTCCTTGTCCTCCTGGTTGTCCTTGTTGTACGCGAGCGGCTGCGCCTTCATCAGCATCACGAGTCCCACGAGGCCGCCGGCGACGCGCCCGCTCTTGCCGCGAACGAGCTCCGGGACGTCCGGATTCCTCTTCTGCGGCATGATCGAGCTGCCGGTGCAGAAGCGGTCCGCGAGGCGCACGAAGCCGTAAGGGGGGCTCGCCCACAGCACGAGCTCTTCCGCGAAGCGCGAAAGGTGGACCATCACGAGCGTCGCGGCCGCCGCGAATTCGATCGCAAAATCGCGGTCGGCGACGGCGTCGAGCGAGTTCGGGCAGAGCGCCTCGAACCCGAGCTCGCGGGCGACCTGCTCGCGGTCGATCGGGTAGCTGGTTCCCGCCAGGGCGGCGGCACCGAGCGGAAGGCGGTTGACGCGCCGGCGGCAGTCCGCGAGCCGCTCCATGTCGCGTGCCAGCATCGCGTCGTAGGCGAGCAGGTGATGGCCGAAGGTGACGGGCTGCGCCACCTGCAGGTGCGTGAACCCCGGCATGATCGTGTCGGCGTGGCGCTGGGCCAGGTCGAGGAACGCCCGCCGCAGCGCGGCAAGGCCCTGCCGAAGCGCGTCAATCTCGGCCCGCAGCCACAGTCGCAGGTCCGTCGCGACCTGGTCGTTGCGCGACCGCGCGGTGTGCAGGCGCTTGCCGGGCTCGCCGACGAGGTCGGTGAGTCGGCGCTCGATGTTCAAATGGACATCCTCGAGGTCGCGCGACCACGGGAATTGGCCGCGCTCGATTTCGCCGCGGATCGTTGTCATTCCGCCTTCGATGGCCGCGAGGTCGGTCGCGCTCAGCACCCCGGTGGCCGCGAGCATCCTGGCGTGGGCGAGCGATCCGTCGATGTCGACGGCCGAGAGCCGTCGGTCGAAATCCACCGAGGCGGTGTACCGCTTGACGCGATCGGCCACCGGTTCTGCGAATCGGCCGGACCACGTAGGGTGGGCGGGCTCGGGCGGAGGCTTGGGCGGGGCCATGGCGGGCGGCACGCGGGAAAAAAGAGACGGTCGGTGCCGACGTGCGGGGCCCGGGGAACGATCGTTCTTGCCTCTCCCGACGCGCATGCCGACAATGCGCTAACCGGCCCGCGGAGCCCGCGCTCCAGTACCGCTCATCCGGCACGAAGCTTGCATCCGGCATCCGTATATGCGGCCGATTATAAGGCAAAACCCCGACCTCCCGGCCCTGCCGGACTTCCGCAACCTGGGCGTCATCCTGCGGATTCTCGTTGCCGCGAACGGCGCGGCGGCGATCGCCGCCCTGGTCGAGGCGCCGCGGGTCGAGCTCTGGGCGGCGGAGTTCGTCGACAACGTCTCGGTGCTCCAGCCGCAGCTCATGCTCGAGCTCGCGCTGCTCTATGCCGTCCAGCCGTGGCTCGGCCGGCAACCGTACGCCACCGGCGCCTGGATCGTCGTTGCCGCGACCGTCGTCTGCGGGATCGCGATCCATGCGCTGATCGACGCGACAGAGATCGTCCGTGCGGGTGAGCTGCTGCGCGCGGTGCTGCTCGGCCTCCTGCTGACCGGAGCGCTGCTTTTCTACTTCCGCCTCCGGGCGAAGGCGCTGTCGCCGTCGATCACCGAGGCGAGGCTGCAGGCGCTCCAGGCGCGCATCCGCCCGCACTTCCTGTTCAACAGCATCACCGCCGTGCTGTCGCTCGTCCGCACCGATGCGCGGCAGGCGGAGGTCGCGCTCGAGGACATGGCTGATCTCTTCCGCGTGCTGATGCGCGACAACCGCGAGCTCGCGCCGCTCGCGGACGAAGTCGAGCTTTGCCGGCAGTACCTGGCGCTCGAGAAGCTGCGGCTGGGGGAGCGCCTGCAGGTCGAATGGCATCTGCAGAGCATGCCCGGCGATGCGCTCGTGCCGCCGCTCGTGCTGCAGCCGCTGCTCGAGAACGCGGTCTACCACGGCATCGAGCCGTCGAGCACGCCCGGGGTCGTGTCGATCAACATCTTCGTCAAGGGCGGTGACGTCCACGCCGTCCTGCGCAACCCGTATCAGGCCAAGGGCGGGCGCCACCACGCGGGGAACAAGATGGCGATCGCGAACGTCCGCGAACGCCTCGCGCTGCATTTCGACGCCGAGGGTGCGCTCGAGTCGCGCGTCGTCGGCAGCGCATACGAAGTCCACCTGCGCATGCCCTATCGTGCGGCGGATTCCGCCGCGGCCGCCAAGGCGGGGCCCGACGCCGCTGCGGCGCGACCTGCCGCGAGCCGCCCGAGGCGGGCGGAACCGCCGGACCGGGCGCCACTGGGATTCGCGGCGGCCCGCGGGAAGGTGCGCCATGGCTGAAGCGCCGCTCCGGGTGATGGTCGTCGACGACGAGGCGCCCGCGCGACGACGGCTGCGGGAGCTCCTCGACGACTGCGCCAGCGTGATGCCGCTCGCGATCGTCGGGGAGGCGGCGAACGGGCGCGAGGCGATGGAGATACTCCACGCGGTGACGGCGGACCTCGTGCTCTCCGACATTCACATGCCCGAGATGGACGGCATCGAGCTCGCGCGGCACCTGCTCAAGCTCGCGCAGCCGCCGGTCGTCGTCTTCACCACCGCCTACCACGAGCACGCGCTGGAAGCGTTCGACGTGAACGCGATCGACTACCTGATGAAGCCCGTGCGCATGCAGCGCCTGCTGGCCGCGCTGCAGAAAGTGCCCCGGCTCCGGCCGCTCACGACGACGAAGCTGGACGAGCTGCCGGCGTCCGCCCGCCGGTTCCTGTCGGTGACCGAGCGCTCGCGCGTCGTGCTGGTCCCGCTGGACGAGATCGTCTACCTCAAGGCCGAGCTCAAGTACATCACGATCCGCACTTCGCAGCGCGAATTCCTGCTCGAGGAGTCGCTGACCCGCCTCGAGGAGGAATTCGGCTCGCGCTTCGTCCGCGTCCACCGCAACTGCCTCGTCGCGCGCGACGCCATTCGCGGCTTCGAGCGCTGCGTCGGCGACGAGGGCGACGCGCACTGGGAAGTCGTGCTGAAGGGCGTCGCCGAGACGCTCCCCGTCTCGCGGCGCCAGCAGTACGTCGTGCGCGAGATCGGCCGCGAGCAGCCGCAGGCCCCGCAGCCCCAGGGCCAGTAAGCCCGTCGCGCACGGTGGCGCCGGCGCCGTGCGGACCGGGGTACACTTGCGCGCCCTTCGCTCCCGGAAAGCACGCTCATGGACGGCCCGCGCACGCTGATCTGCGGCTCTCTCGCGTACGACACCATCATGGTGTTCCCCGACCGCTTCGCGCGGCACATCCTGCCCGAGCAGGTGCACGTGCTGTCGGTGTCCTTCCAGATCGGCGAGATGCGGCGCGAATGGGGCGGCTGCGCCGGGAACATCGCGTACGGCCTCCGGGGGCTCGGCGGAACCCCGGTCGTCATGGCGACGGTCGGCGAGGACGGGGCCCCGTACCGCGAGCGGCTCGGCACGCTCGGACTCGCGCTCGAAGGCGTGCGCACGGTCCCGGGGACCTACACGGCGCAGGCGTTCATCATCACCGATCTCGACGACAACCAGATCACCGCGTTCCACCCCGGCGCGATGAACGCGTCGCACGAGAACCGCGTCGGCGACGTCGAGAACATTGCGCTCGGCATCGTCGCGCCGGACGGACGCGAGGGCATGCGGACGCACGTCGAGCAGTTCGCGAACTCGAACGTGCCGTTCGTGTTCGACCCGGGCCAGGGGCTGCCGTTGTTCTCCGGACCCGAGCTCCTCGAAATGATCGACGCGGCGACGTTCCTCGCCGTCAACGACTACGAAGGCAGGCTGCTCGCCGAGCGCACCGGCGTTGCGCTCGACGAGCTCGCCCGGCGCGTCGACGCCGTCATCGAGACGCTCGGCGCCGACGGTTCGCGCATCCGCGTCGATGGCCGCACCATCGCGATTCCCGCGGTCCCCGCATCGGCGGTGGTCGATCCGACCGGATGCGGCGACGCCTATCGCGCGGGACTCCTCTACGGGATCGCGCACGGCTGGGACTGGACCAAGACGGGGCGGCTCGCCGCGCTCATGGGCGCGCGCAAGATCGCCCATCGCGGCGGGCAGAACCATGCCGTCGATCGCGACTCGATCGGCGCCGCGTACCACGAGCGCTTCGGCGACTACCTGTGGTGAAGCGCGCGCGGCGCCGCGTCGCGCTGCCGTACCGCGTCGCCCGCACCGCGCGGATGGGACTCCACGTCGTCGAAGGCATCGTCACGACGTACGCCGTCTTTCCGTTCGTCGGTCTTTCGCGCCGGCGCGAGATCGTTCGCCGCTGGTCCGCCCGCCTGCTCCGGATCCTGCGCATCGAGGCGCGCTTCCACGGCGTGCCCGAGGGCGGCCTGCCCGGCAACCTCCTGATCGTCGCGAACCACGTCTCGTGGCTCGACATCTTCGTGCTGCTCGCATTGCAGCCCGCGCGCTTCGTAGGGAAAGCGGAGATCCGGCGCTGGCCCGTGGTCGGACGGCTGTCCGCGAACGTCGGCACGCTGTTCGTCGAGCGCGAGCGGCGGCACCACGCGCACGCGATCAACCGCGAGGCCGCGACTGCGCTGGCACGCGGCGACATCGTCGCGATCTTTCCCGAAGGCACGACGACCGACGGCACGACGCTCCTGCCGTTCAAGTCCTCGCTGCTGCAGCCGATCGTCGACGCGGAGGGGCACGTGCAGCCGGTCGCGATCCGCTACCGCGATCCCAACGGTGCGCCGAGCGATGCGCCGGCCTACGTGGGCGACACGAGCTTCGTCGCGTCGTTCTGGCGAGTGACCGCGGAGCCGGCGCTCGTCGCCGAGGCCCACGTGGCCGGCGCGCTGTCGGCGCGGGCCCGCCACCGGCGCGAGCTCGCGCGCGCGGCGGAAGACGTCATCCGAACGGTTTTGGCCGCAGCGGACTCCGGCTCGGCACCTGATAGACGCGACGATCGGGCAGCCTGACTGCGGTCAGCGTGCCGCCCCAGAGGCAGCCCGAGTCCAGCATCAACAGATTCGGGAGCAGCTTGAGCTCGAGCGTCGACCAGTGACCGCAGACGACGGTGACGCCGGCCGAGGCGCGGTGCTCGTGCTCGAACCAGGGGCGAAAGCCCTCGGGCGCCCGGTCGGGCCCTCGCTTTTCGTGGAGCTCCATCGTGCCTTCCGCGTTGCAGAAGCGCAGCCGCGCGAACGCGTTGACGGCGATGCGCAGCCGGTCGAATCCTTCCAGGTCGTCGCGCCACGTGCGCGGCTCGTCGCCGTAGAGCGAGGCGAGGAACGCGTCGGCACGCGGACCCGCGAGCGCCGCTTCGACCTCGCGCGCGAGCATGAGCGCGGTCGCCGGGGTCCACTGCGGCAGGAGTCCCGCGTGGACGAGCAGCCGCTCTTCCTCCAGCACCACGAGCGGGCGGTGCCTGAGCCAGTCGATCAGCTCGCCGCGGTCGGGCGCATCCAGGATCGGCGCGAGCGTGTCCTGGCGATGCAGTCTTGCGTGACCGGCCGCCACCGTCAGCAGGTGGAAGTCGTGATTGCCGAGGACGGTGACCGCGGCTTCGCCCATCGCCTTCACTTCGCGGAGCACCGCAAGGGAGTCCGGTCCGCGGTTGACGAGGTCGCCGACGAACCACAGTCGGTCCTCGCGCGGCGAAAATCCGATCAGCTCGAGCAGCTGGCAGAGCTCGGCATGGCAGCCCTGGACATCGCCGATCGCGTACAGACTCATCGGAAAATGAAGCGTGCGTGAATCGGCGGGCTGCTAGAATCTCGCGCCCATCTTAGCATTCGCTCGCGCCGGCCCTCCTCCGATGTCGTTCCCGCTCAATCCGGCGCAGCGCGCGGCGGTGCGCCATCTCGACGGTCCGCTGCTCGTGCTGGCCGGTGCCGGCAGCGGCAAGACGCGGGTCATCGCCGCGAAGATCGGGCACCTGCTGCAGCAGGGCTTCGCTCCGCAGAAGATCGCGGCAATCACGTTCACCAACAAGGCGGCGCGCGAGATGCGCGAACGCGTGGGTGAGCTGCTCGCGCGGGATAGCCGGCGCGAGCTCGCGGGCGAGCTCGCGATCTCGACGTTCCACGCGCTGGGCGCCCGGATCATCCGGGGGGATGCGAAGGCGCTGGGACTCAAGCCCGGGTTCTCCATTCTCGATCCGGACGACATCCTGCCCATCGTCGCGGAGCTGATCGCCACCACCGATCGCGGCCGCGCGCGTGCGGCACAGGCGGCGTTCAGCCGCTGGAAGAATGCGCTCCTGGCCCCGGCCGCGGCGCTCGAGGCTGCGCGGGACGACGCGGAGGCGGGCGCCGCGCGCGCCTTCGCCCGCTACGACGACGCCCTGCGCGCCTACCACGCGGTCGACTTCGACGACCTGATCGCGCTGCCCATCGCGCTGCTCGGCACCGACGTGGGGGCCGCGGCCAAGTGGCGCGAGCGCTGCTCGCACCTGCTGATCGACGAGGTCCAGGACACGAATCCGGCGCAGTACCGCCTCATGCGGATCCTGGTCGGCGAGAAGGCGTCGTTGACCGCGGTCGGCGACGACGACCAGGCGATCTACGGATGGCGCGGGGCGTCCGTCGAAAACCTCGCGCGGCTCGCGCAGGACTACCCGGCGCTGACCGTCATCAAGCTCGAGCAGAACTACCGATCGACGACGCGGATCCTGCGCTCGGCGAACGCGCTGATCGCGCACAACGCGCGCCTCCACGACAAGAAGCTCTGGAGCGAGCACGGCCATGGCGACGCGATCCCGGTGACGCCCGCCGCGGACGAGGAGGCCGAAGCCGAAGGCGTCGTGCGCCGGCTGCTGGCGCACCGCTTCCAGCACCGCGGCCGCCACTCGGACTACGCGATTCTCTACCGCGGCAATCACCAGGCCAAGGCATTCGAACGGCAGCTCCGGGCCCAGAACGTTCCCTACGAAGTGTCCGGCGGCCAGTCGTACTTCGAGCGCGCGGAGATCAAGGATCTGATGGCGTATCTGCGGCTCATCGCCAACGACGACGACGACCCGGCGTTCATCCGCGCCGTGACGACGCCGAAGCGCGGGATCGGCGCGACGACGCTGGAGCGGCTCTCGGCGATCGGCGCCGACCGGCACGCGAGCCTCTTCGCCGCGGTGTTCGACCCGCGCGCGGCCGCCGAGCTGCCGGCCCGCCAGCGCGAGATCCTCGATGCGTTCTGCGCGCTGATCAACGGCCTCCGCTATCGTGCCGGGCGCGAGCCGGCCGGCCGGCTCATGCACGAGCTCGTCGCGGCGATCGGCTACGAGGATTACCTGTCAACGACGTTCGATCGCAAGCAGGCCGAGACCCGCTGGACCGGCGTGCGGGACTTCATCGGCTGGCTGTCCGCCAAGGGCGAGGCCGACCGCAGGAACCTGCTGGAGCTCACGCAGACCATCGCGCTCATCACGATGCTCGACGGGCAGGACGGGCGCACGCCCGATGCGGTTCGGCTGTCGACGCTGCACGCGGCGAAGGGGCTCGAGTTTCCACACGTGTTCCTGGTCGGCCTGGAGGAAGGGCTCCTGCCGCACCGCGAGGCGGTCGCGGCGGGGAACGTCGACGAGGAGCGCCGGCTCATGTACGTCGGCCTCACGCGCGCGCAGAAGAGCGTTCATCTGTCGTATTGTCGGAAGCGCAAGCGCGCCGGAGAGACGGTCGAGTGCCAACCCTCGCGCTTCCTCGCCGAGCTCGCGCAGGACGACCTGCGCTGGGCGGGCGCGCCGCTGTCGGCCGATGAGGCGGCGCGCGAGAAGGCGGCCGGCAGCGAGCGATTGAAAAGCCTGAAGGCCATGCTCGCGCGCTGAACCCGGCCGTTCGGCGGCGGTCGTAGCCTTTGAGCGCCAAGCGGGGAGGCTGTCATGGGCGACCATTACGACGCGATTGTCATCGGCACCGGCCAGGCGGGGCCGTCGTTGGCCGTGCGGCTCGCGAAGGCCGGCCGCAAGACCGCGATCGTCGAGCGCAAGCGGTTCGGCGGGACCTGCGTCAACAACGGCTGCATTCCGACCAAGACGCTGATCGCGAGCGCGCGCGCCGCGCACGTCGCGCGCCGCGGGGCGGAGTGGGGCGTCGTGGTGCCGGCCGGCGTCCGCGTCGACATGGCGGCGGTCAAGGCCCGCAAGGACGGCGTGGTCCGCGCGTCGCGCGAAGGCCTCATCAAGTGGCTGCGGGAAACGCCGGGCGTCACGGTCCTCGAGGGTCACGCGCGCTTCGCCGGGCCGCACGAGGTGCATGTCGCCGACACGAGGCTCGAGGCTCCGCAGATCTTCGTCAACGTCGGCGGACGCGCGCTGGTCCCGCCGCTCGACGGCATCGACGGCGTGTCCTACCTCGACAACGTGACGATGATGGACGTCGATGCGCTTCCTTCGCACCTGGTGGTCGTCGGCGGCAGCTATGTCGGGCTCGAGTTCGCGCAGATGTACCGGCGCTTCGGCGCAGAGGTCACCGTGATCGAGATGGGGCCCGCGCTGATCGGCCGCGAGGATCCCGAGGTGTCCGCGGCGATAAAGGACATCTTGGAGGCCGAAGGGATCGCGGTCCGGCTCAACGCGAAGTGTCTCGCCGCACGGCCGCATCCTGACGGAGTCGCCGTCGACATCGAGTGCGCCGACGAGCCGCGCGAGATCGCCGGATCGCACCTGCTGCTGGCGACGGGGCGCCGGCCGAACACCGACGATCTGGGCTGCGACCGGGCCGGCATCGCGCTCGACGATCGCGGATACATCAAGGTCGACGACACGCTCCGGACGAACGTGGATGGCATCTACGCGCTCGGCGACGTCAACGGACGCGGCGCGTTCACGCACACCGCCTACAACGACTACGAAATCGTCGCCGCGAACCTGCTCGACGGCGAGACGCGACGGGTGACCGATCGGATTCCCACCTACGCGCTGTTCGTCGATCCGCCGCTCGGCCGCGCCGGCATGACCGAGCGCGAAGTGCGCGACCGGGGTATCGCCGCGCTGGTTGCCACGATGCCGATGACGCGCGTGGGCCGGGCGAAGGAACGCGGCGAGACCGCGGGCTTCATGAAGGTGCTGGCCGATGCCGGGACGAAGCGCCTGCTCGGCGCCGCTCTGCTCGGCATCGAGGCCGACGAGGTGATCCACTCGCTGCTCGACGTGATGTACGCGAAGGCGCCCTACACCGTGATCGAGCGGGCGATGCACATCCACCCGACCGTGACCGAGCTCGTGCCGACGCTGCTCGGGCAGCTGAAGCCGCTCGCGTAGCGCCAGCGCGTTTGACATTCGCCGCCCGACCCGGATAATCGGGTTCTGCGCCGATTTGAGCCACAGCTTGCGGGCGCATAACAAATGCCGCTAAAGCGAGGCCCGGGGCGCCACGGCCGGTGAGGGAATCCACGCGGCGCCACAAGCCCGTTCAGCGGACGTTGAACGGGCTTTTTGTTCTTCCGGGACGACCATGAGCACCTCACCCACGCGCCGCGGCTTTACCACCGCGATCCTCCACTCCGACCGCGACGCCGGCATCGAGCACGGCGCGCTGCACAAGCCGCTGCACGTGTCGGTCGCCTACGGTTATCGCGACGTGCGCGAGCTCGCCGCCGTCTTCCAGGGTCGCGCGCAGGGCTACGCGTACGGTCGTCAGGGGAACCCGACGGCTGCCGCGCTCGAGGCGAAGGTCACCGCGATGGAGGACGGTGTCGCGACCGTTTGCTTCGCCACCGGGATGGCCGCGATCGGTGCGATCCTGCTCGCCTTGACGCGCCAGGGCGATCACGTGATCGCGAGCCGCTACCTGTTCGGCAACACGGTGAGTCTGCTCGAGACGCTCGCCGGCCACGGGGCCGACATCAGCCATGTCGACGCGACCGATGCGGCGGAGGTCGAGCGTGCGCTGACGCCACGGACGCGACTGGTCTTCGTCGAGACGATCGCGAACCCGCGCACGCAGGTCGCGGATCTCGCGCGGATCGGCGCGCTGTGCGCGGCGCGCGGGATCCTCTACGTCGTCGACAACACGATGACCTCGCCCGCGTTGTTCCGACCGAAGGGGGTCGGCGCGGGGCTCGTCGTCAACGCGCTCACCAAGTACATCGGCGGCCACGGCAACGCGCTTGGAGGCAGCGTGACCGACACCGGTGTCTTCGACTGGACGCGCTACCCCAACATCGCGGAGAACTACAAGGCGCAGAAGACCACGCTGTGGGGCATCCAGCAGCTGCGCAAGAAGGGGCTGCGCGACTGGGGCGGCACGCTTGCGGCCGAGCAGGCTCATCACATCAGCGTGGGTGCCGAGACGTTGGCGCTCAGAATGGAGCGGACCTGTGCCAATGCCCAGGCGCTCGCCGACTTCCTTGTGGCGCAGCCGAAGGTGCGAGCCGTCCACTACCCCGGGTTGGCGTCGCACTCGCAGCACGCTCTCGCGAAGTCGCT
Organism: uncultured beta proteobacterium; assembly: GCA_963734055.1. Classification (GTDB taxonomy): domain Bacteria; phylum Pseudomonadota; class Gammaproteobacteria; order Burkholderiales; family Casimicrobiaceae; genus CAIWHR01. The sequence goes on along the minus strand of CAVTFQ010000005.1, from coordinate 45,232 downwards.
GTTCGGTGCCGGCGGCGGACTCCTTTCGTTCGAGCTTGCCGACGGCGTCGATTGCTTCGACTTCATGAACCGGCTACGGATCGTCGTCCTGTCGTCGAATCTCGGCGACAACCGCACGCTGGCGATTCCCGTCGCGCACACGATCTTCTGGGAGATGGGCGCCGAGCGCCGCGCGGCGATGGGCATCGCCGACTCGCTGATCCGCGTCTCCTGCGGCATCGAGGACCGCGGCGACCTCATCGCCGACTTCGGCGCGGCGCTCGGCAGTGTCGAGGTCAAGCCTGAGTAATGCCAAGTCGATCCGGCGCAACTCCCTCCACGTCAGTATCGCCGCGTTCAGTCGTCGTCGTCCCAGTGGCCGGCGCGAAAGTACCAGTGATCGCCGCGATGCACGATGATCGGCTGCTCGTAGCGATGGCCATGCCGTTCACGGAGGTACCGGCCGTCCGACCAGACGTACGCATGTCCGTCCCAGCGGTAGTGCGGGCGCTCGTAGACGTAGCCCGGACGCGCCTCGGGAGCCACGTATTCGCGTTCGACCGGCGGCGCGACGCCGATCTCGATTTCGGCCGTGCGTGCTTGCGCGGCGCCCGTGCCGAAAAGCATTCCGAGCGTCAACGCTGCCGCCAGGGTACGCATCTTCATGGTGAATCTCCTTTGAGAGAGCCCTGGAATCGCCGAAGCGACGGTCGGGCATCAGGGAGCGACCCGACATCGGCGCGGCCGGTTCCGCCTCTGCCGCGGCGCGGCCGAAAAAGCGATCGCGGCTGACGCGCGCGCTGGGCGCCGGCTGACAGGAGCACAACGAGGGGCCGATAGCTGCGGCCGCGTCTCCGCATCGAGGGATCGCAGAGACCCGAGCCGCGATGAAGATCGCCTTGATCCTCGCGGCAGGCGTCTCCTGCGACACCGCGACGACCTGATCGGCGACTTCGCGCAGGCGCTCGCGGGCGGCTAGGCTCGCGCTAGACCCGGAATCCGGGCCCGGCCCCGGAAATGAGGGGGCTCCGGGCTGCCGGCGTGTGTCCCCCATGCCCATGGGGATGGCCCGGATATTGCTGCACTCGCCGGTAGCAATGCGGGTCGGATCGTCCGCAGCGACAAACGTGCGTGGATCCGGTGTAGTGCACACACAGGCATTTCACTCGCATCCGGTTCCCCTGGCGCGGCACCGTCCGCCGGGGAGGCAGGTGCGCGACGTGAGCGAGGAAACGTGAAAGGGCTCCAGGACCTCCTGCGCCACCCGCTGCGGTGGCTCGGCCACTCGACCCCGCTCGAGAGCGGTGCGCCTCGCGGCCCGGCCGGCGCGATCTATTTCTTCGGGGCGCGGCAAGGCTCCGTCGCGGCGGACCTCGCCTATCCAAGTCAGCCGGGCCACGGCAGGAGCGTGCCCGAGCCCCAGGCGAAAGACCGGCTGGCTGCCCTCGCCGCAAACGAAGCGCGGTTCCAAAGCCTCACGCTGCTCGGTTCGGACTGGCACTGGGACCAGGACGCGCAGTCTCGCTTCACGGCCATCAACGGGAACCTCGTCGATCCCATTGGCGCCACCATTGCGAATCATCTCGGCCGGACGCTATGGCAGATGCCGCAGATCGCGACGCTGCAGGGGGGGTGGAGCTCGTACCGCCGCGCCCTCAGGGACCATGAGGTCTTTCGCGACGTGGTTCTGCGCGCCCCACGCCAGGACGGCGGCTTCAGCTTCGTGTCGATCAGCGGCGAGCCGGTGTTTGCCTCCGATGGCATGCTCCTTGGCTATCGCGGCGTCGGGCTCGACATCACGAAGCAGAAGCTCATCGAGGCCAACATCAGCCGGCTTGCGCGCTTCGATTCGTTGACCGGGCTGCACAACCGCCCCGCATTCTTCGAGCGGCTCGACCATGCGATCGCGCTCGCCCGGCGCCACGATCGTGCCATCGCGCTCCTGTTCGTGGATCTCGACCGGTTCAAGGACGTCAATGACGCGTTCGGCCACCTGGCCGGCGATGAAGTGCTGAAGGCGCTGGCGCGCCGGCTCACGAAGACGGTCCGCGATACCGATACCGTAGCTCGGCTCGGCGGCGACGAGTTCATCGTGCTCGCCGAGGAGGTCGCCAACCAGGTCGACGTGAACGAGTTCGGAAGGCGCCTGCTGCAGGCGCTGTCCGAGCCGGTCGTGCTGCACGGACAGGAGTGCCGCCTCGGCGCGAGCGTCGGAGTCGCCATGTTTCCGGCGGATGGCGAGGACACGACGACGCTGCTCAAGGCCGCGGACGCCGCGATGTACCGGGCGAAGGAGTCCGGCGGCAACAACCTCGCATTTGCCGCCGAAGCCCAGGGACCGCCGGCGACCGAGCGGATGGTTCTCGGCGCGGCGCTTCGCAGTGCGCTCGAGCTGAACCAATTCCATCTTCTCTATCAGCCTAAGGTCTCCGTCCGCACGGGCGAGCTGACGGGGGTCGAGGCCCTCGTCCGCTGGCAGCACCCGGAGCACGGATTGGTGCTGCCGGAGGCTTTCATCCCCGTGGCCGAGGATTCCGGACTCATCCGCCAGATCGCGCGCTGGGTGCTGCATCAGGCGTGCCTGCAGGGATGCCGTTGGCGTGCCGAGCTGCCGCGTCCGGTTCGCGTCGCGGTCAACCTCTCCGCCCGCCAGTTCATCGACGGGGACCTCGTGATCGAGGTCGCCCACGCCCTCGGCCAGACCGGGTTGCCTCCCGACCTGCTCGAGCTCGAGATCACCGAAAGCATGATGATGGCGCAGCCGGAGCGGGCCGCCGAGACGCTGCTCGAGATCCGGGAAATGGGAGTCCACCTCTCGATCGACGATTTCGGCACCGGGTACTCCTCGCTCGCGCGGCTCAAGAAATTTCCCATCGGAAGCGTGAAGATCGATCGCTCGTTCATCGGCGACATCGCGTTGGATCCCGATGGCGCCGCCATCGTGTCCGCCGTGATCGCAATGGCGCACAACCTGCGGCTCAGGGTCGTCGCGGAGGGGGTCGAGACCCTCGAGCAAGTTCATTTCCTTCGCGAGCGCAATTGCGACGAGGTCCAGGGCTACCTCTTCAGCCGGCCGATCCCTCCGGAGCAGGTCCGCGCCTTCGCGCTGCGTACAGAGGCCGATCGGCGTGACACCGCTCTAGCCGTCAGCTCGGCGGGGTGAGATGCCGTCCATGCCGGTACTCGCCCCCTCGGCCGACGTCGACATGCGCGGGCGCGCGCTCGATGGGAGCACCGCAGACGAGCTATGCCGGTCGCTGCCGCGCCAGGACCCGATCGCCGCGCAACAGGCGCTGTGCGAGGCGCTGTCGCGGCCGTTCACGGAAAGCGAAGGCGGTGCGAGGCTCGCGACGCTGAGCGCACTCGATGGGGCCGCCCGGCAGACGTGCGAGCGCCTTCTCGACCGGTACGTGGAGGGCGATGCGCAGCTGCGCTTGCTCGACAGGCGGACCTACGTTTCCGCGTCGCGCCTGAGCCAGTCGATGAGCGAGGCCTACGAGCGCTTCGTACCGCGCACCGGCGGGGGGCGCGCGCCGGTGTCGGCCGCGGAGGACGCCGGCGCCATCGCTCGGCTCCTCGTCTTTCGCGAGATCGAATTCCTGCTGCGGATGTTCCGCTACAAGAGGCGCAACGCCAACCGATGGCGGGCGCTGCACGAGATCTATCTGTCGGCGATCGAGCGGGGCGTGGAGCGGCACGGCGTCTCCCTCGGTCCACCGGAATCGGGCGCCGGGGCGTCGACGACGCCCGAGCGCCAGTACATTCAGATCCTGTTGCTGGAAGCGACGAATGCCGGCCAGCTTTCGCCGCGGGAGGCACTCTGGACTTGCCGCTGGCTCGCGCGCGGCTCCGCGTCCCTGAGCCTGCGTCCCGGCAAGGACGCTGAAGGCGCGTCGACCGGGCCACGCGGATTCGCGGTCGACCTGAGTGGCGGCGAGGGGCCCACCCGCAAGGCGGTCCCGGCGAGCGAGACCGTCCTGTACCTCGACACCGGGCCGCTCTTGGCCATGATCGACGCCGAACTGGCCGGGAAGCGGGACTCGGCTGCGACCCGCGACCCGCCGCCGGGCGCGACGCGACGCGCGGAGGTCGCGCTGCTCGCCAAGCTCAGGCTCGTGTTTGACCCCGCGCCCGCACGCGTCGAGCGCCGCGGCGAGCGCGTGCCGATGGACTCCGGCCTTCATGTGCTGGCGGGGCTGCCGCGAATCATCCACGCGTTGCGAACCGTCGCGTCGACACCTGCCGGGAAGGGGGCGACCGCAGCGCCGCTGGACGATGCGACCATCGGAGCCTTCGGCGGGGCGACACGGACGAGAACGCTCGCCGCGTGGGACGCCGCCGAGCTCGCGCGCGGGACCGTGCCCGAAACCTGGCAAATCCGGGATCGCAGCGACAGCGGCTGCCGGCTGCGCGGCAAGACCGCCGATCTCAACAGCGTCATCCCGGGCTCGCTGCTTGCGATGCGCACAGGCGATACCGCCCCCTGGGCCGTGGGCGTCGTGCGTCGACTGCGGCGGCTCATGGTGGATCACGTCGAGGTCGGCGTCGAGTACCTCGGATGCAAGCCGCGCTTCGTGAAGATCGTGATGGATCAGGCCTTCGACCCGTCCGTCAGTCCTGCGCGCGAAGTCGAGCCGAAATGCATCGGCGCGCTCTACCTGCCGCCGGGTCAGGAACTTCCGGCGATGCCGATCCGGACCCTGCTGTTGCCGGCGCGCGAATTCCGGCCGAACGGCGACGTGACGCTGCTGTCGTCGAATGCGACGTACAAGCTGCGACTCGACGATCCGATCCAGCGCCAAATGGACTTCGTCTGGACGCCCTTCACGGTGATCCAGAAGAACGCGCGCTGATCGCTACCGTCCCGCGAAGCGCCTGCCGACGACGATCGCGAGCGGAATCCAGCCAACCCAGCGCACGAGGTCGACGAGCTCGTCGTCCCAGCGCCACTCCGAGAACAGATCGAGCCGCGCCCTCATCGTGTCCTCGATCCAGCCGAACAGCGCGACCCACGCGACGGCCAGCGCGAGCACGGCTCCGTGCATGCGCTGCGACGGGGTGAGCGAACGCCAGAGCGGAACGAGCACGAGGCCGCCGACGACGAGCGCGTAGAGCGCCGTGCGGGCGGCGTGGTGCGCCGAGAACCACGGCTGCAGCAGCGGCTCGCCTGCGATCATCTTCGCCGCGGTCCAGCCGATCACCGCGGCGCCGCCCCACAGGATCGCGGGATAACGCTCGATCAGGCGCACGACGAGCGCCGAACCCCAGACCACGATCGGGATCGAGATGCCGACGCCGATCAGGACGAGCGCGAAGCTGCCGTGCGCCGCGCCGCCGATCGCGAGCACGTTGTCCACGCCCATCACGGCGTCGGCGACGATGATCGTCTGGACCGCGCCGCGGACGGACGCCGCGGCGCCGACCTTGTGACCTTCCTCGCCGCCGTCGCGCGTGAGCTTCCATCCGATCCAGACCAGCGCGAGCCCGCCGACCAGCAGGAATCCGGGGACCTTGAGCAGCCACACGACGACCCCCGTGAGGGCGACCCGCACGCCGATCGCGCCGGCGGTCCCCCACAGGATGACCCGCCGCCGCAAGTCGGGTGGGACGTTGCGCGCGGCGAGCCCGATGACGATCGCGTTGTCGCCCGCGAGCACGATATCGATCAGCACGATCGTCGCGAGCGCGCTCCACCAGTCGGGCGAGAATGTCGCGCTCATCGTCGATCGGAGTCCGCGTCCGCGCGGCCGTTCAGGCGGACGGCGCAGCGATGTCGCGCATGCGGCCGCCCTCCTGATCGAACTCGAGGTAGCTGCCGCGCTCGTACCAGTCGGCCAGCACGAAGCGCTCGCATGCACGGTCGTCGACGACCAGGTGATGCCGCGCCGGCCGGTGAGTGTGGCCGTGGATCATCCGGCTCACGCCGGCTTCGCGGAAGGCGGCCGCGACCGTCGCGGGCTCGACGTCCATGATGCGTTCGGGCTTGCCTGCATTCGCCCGCCGGCTCCTGCCGCGCAGCCAGCGCGCGATGCCGCGCCGCATCGGATAGGGCAGGGCGAGGTAGGCCCGCTGCCACCGCGCGTCGTGCGCGATGCGGCGGAACCGCTGGTACGCGTGGTCGGACGTGCAGAGCTCGTCGCCGTGCAGGATCAGCGTCGGCGTGCCCCCGATGTTGACCACGAGCTGCCCGGGAAGCAGCGTCACGCCCGCCGCCTGGCAGAAGCGCTCGCCGAGCAGGAAATCCCGGTTGCCGGTGATCACGCCCACCGGCACCCCGGCCGCCGTCACGCCCTTGATCGCGCGCGCGACCTCCGCTGCGAGCGGCTCTTCGAGGGCGTCGTCCCCGATCCACGCATCGAACAGGTCGCCCAGGACGTAGATGCCGGCGGCTTCGCGCGCGGGGCCGGCGCAGAACGCGTGGAAGGCCGCCACCTGCGCCGGCCGTTCCGGCGACAGATGCAGATCGGAGACGAACAGGGTCGCCGGCACTAGGGCCTGTTAACGCTATGGGCGCAAACGCGAACGGGCGGCAGGGGCCGCCAATCCAGGCGGACGACGAAGCGAAGATCGGGCGTCTTCGCGAGGAGGACAACGCCGAGTGACGGTTCCTGCCACCCGTCCCCTTCGGGTTGCTGCCGAAAACGCCCATTGCGGCGTTGCAAAGTCTCGCCGGGTTCACGACCCGCCTTCGCCCTTGCGCCTTGCGCTGGGCGCTTTCGGCCGCGCAACGCGTTTGTGTCCATAGCGTTAGCAGGCCCTGGGACCGCGCTACGCCGTTTCCTCGGCGCGCGTGATCACGACGTCCTCCGTCGGGACGTTCTGGTGGAAGCCGCTGTTGCCGGTCGGCACGCCCTTGATCCGGTCGACGACGTCCTGTCCCGCGACGACCTTGCCGAAGACGCAGTAGCCCCAGCCCTGCGGGCTCGGCCCCTTGTAATCGAGGAAGTCGTTGTCGGCGACATTGATGAAGAACTGGCTCGACGCCGAGTGCGGCTCCGACGTGCGCGCCATGGCCACCGTATACCGGCGGTTCTTGAGCCCGTTGGCGGCCTCGTTCGCGATCGTTCCGCGAGTGGACTTCTGCCGCATCCCGGGCTCCATGCCGCCGCCCTGGATCATGAAACCGTCGATCACACGGTGGAAGATCGTGTTGTCGTAATGGCCGCAGCGCACGTACTCGAGGAAATTCTCCACCGTCTTCGGCGCGTTCTCATGGTCGAGCTCGAGCGTGATGTCGCCGTGGTTCGTGTGCAGGATGATCATGACGGAGCCTTACTGGGCGACGACGAGAGCCTTGTTGATGATGACCGGCGGCGCCGGCACGTCCTTGGGGAACGGGCCGCCGGCGCCGGTGGGCCCCTTTGCGATCTTGTCGACGACGTCCATCCCGGCGACCACCTTGCCGAACACCGCGTAGCCGATGCCCTGCATGTCCGGCGAGCGGAAGTTGAGGGACTTGTTGTCGGCGACGTTGATGAAGAACTGAGCGGTCGCCGAGTTCGGCTCCGACGTGCGGGCCATCGCGATCGTTCCGGGCACGTTAAGGAGTCCCGCCTTGCTCGACATCTCGGCCTCGTTGACGATCGGCGGCTTCGTCGGCTTCTGCTTGAAGTCGCCGGTGAAGCCGCCGCCCTGGATCATGAACCCGGCGATCACGCGGTGGAATTGCGTGCCGTCGTACTGGCCGGATTTCACGTAGTCGAGGAAATTGGCGACGGTCTTCGGCGCGGCGTCGGGATAGAGCTCGACCCGGATCTTGCCGGCGGTGGTGTCGAATTCGACCTGGGGGTTTGCGGCCAGCGCGGGTGCGGCAAGGGCCAGCGCGAGGATTCCGGCAGCGAGAAGGGAGAGGTGTCGCATCATCGAAAGCTCCTGGTGTTGGGCGTGACGGGGGTTGAGAAGGGAATCATTTCTTTGGCGTGGGGCGCGCGAGCAGCTCGCGGGCGAGGGCAAGCTTCCCCGCGGCGGTCTTGTTGCCCTGGTCGAGCTTCGCCGCGGTCGCGTACTGCGCGGCACCGAGCCGGATGTACACGTCGCCCAGGTTCTCGTGCGCGATCCCCCAGTCGGGCGCGGCTTTGACCGCGGACTCGAGTGCCACTCGCGCGCTTTCGTACTCGCCCTTCTGCGCGTACAGCACCGCAAGGTTGTTGTATGGCTCGGGCAGCTCGGGATAGTCCTCGACCAGCGACTGGAACGTCGCGATCGCTGCGGCATCCTGCCCCTGCTCGGTCTGCGCGACGCCCTTGAGGAAGCGCGCCTGCGGCTCGCGCGGGCGCTGCGCGAGGAGCACGTCGAGCTTCGCCTGCGCGCTCGCGAACTGCCGGTCCTTGACCAGCGCCGCGGCTTCCTTCAGGCCCTGCACGTACTCGCGGCGCGCGTCCTCGGACAGGTCGCGGCCGTCCTGGGCGCCGGCCGGCGCGCCGGCCAGCGCCGCGCACGCGCAGCAGAGGAGAAGCAGGGAGCGGAGCATGGAGCGCGGGACGAGCGGTCGCCGCCGGAGATTCTAGCAGGGCGCCCCGGCGCTCCTCGCGAGCCGCTCGACCGTCGCATCGATCAGCCGCCGGGCGATCGAGATGCTCGGCGGGAGCTTCGGGACCGCGTCGAAGCGGAACCAGCGCGCTTCGGCGATCTCGGTTTGATCGGGCCGGAGTTCGCCTCCGGCGTATTCGGCCGTGAACGCGATCATCAGGGAGTGCGGAAACGCCCACGACTGGCTCGCGAAGTATTCGAGCCGATCGACCTCGACGCCCACTTCCTCGCGCACCTCGCGCCGGATGCAGTCCTCGATCGTCTCCCCCGGCTCGACGAAGCCGGCGAGCGCACTGAACATCGCGGGCGGAAAGCGGTGCGCACGCGCGAGCAGCACTTCGCAACCGCGGGTGACGAGCGCCATCATCGCCGGCGTCACGCGCGGGTACGCGACGAGACCGCATGCGGGGCACTCCTTTGCGCGCTCGCCGGCCTTCGAACGCGTGGGCGTGCCGCAGCGCCCGCAGTAGCGATGGGTCGCGTCCCAGTCGACGATCTGGAATGCGCGGGCTGCAAGAGCGAGCAGCGGATCGGGGAGCGCGAAAAACAGCGAGCGCAGGCCGGCATAGCGCCACGCCGGAGGCTCGGGCGCGTCGGCAGCGAGGCCCACGGCGACGCAGTCGACGCCCCCGAGCGCGCCCAGGTAGTGCGTGGCGCCGGCTAGGCCGGCCGCGTCGAGCTGGCTCCAGCGCGGGACCCGCGGCGGCGCGGCCGCGTCGCCACCGCCGTCGTCCGAGACGAGCACCTTGCCGTCGCGGAACGCGAACGCGAACGCGTCCGCCGGCACGGTCGCGGGCAGCGCGTGCCCGGGTGCGAACCCTTCCGGCGTGTGCACGGGCAGCGGCCCGCCCTCAGGCGAGCTTGAGCGGCAGCGCGCGGAGCCGTTGGCCGGTCGCCGCCGCCAGCGCGTTCGCCACGGCAGGCGCTATCACCGGGACTCCCGGCTCGCCAACGCCCGTCGGCTTCTCGGTCGACGGCACGATGTGCACTTCCACGACGGGCATCTCGTTGATGCGCAGCAACGGGTACTCGTCGAAGTTCGACTGCTCGACAACGCCGTCCTTGAGCGTGATCCGGGCATACAGTGCCGCAGAGAGCCCGAAGCCGATTCCGCCCTCCATCTGCGCACGCACGACATCGGGATTGACGGCGAGGCCGCAGTCCACGGCGCAGACGACGCGGTCGACGCGGAACGCTCCGTCCTTGCCGACGCTCACCTCGGCCACTTGAGCGACGAACGTGTTGAACGACTCGTGGACCGCGACGCCGCGGCCGCGCTTCTCGCCGGCCCTGCCGGGCGCGAGCGGCGTTCCCCAGCCCGCTTTCGTCGCGGCGAGCTCAAGCACGCCGAGATGCCGTGGGTGCCTGCCGAGCATCCCCTTGCGGAACGCGACCGGATCCTTGCCGGCTGCCTGCGCGAGCTCGTCGATGAAGGTCTCGGTCGAGAAAGCCGTGTGGGTCGACCCCACCGAGCGCCACCACAGCACCGGCACCCCGACCGTCGGTGTGTGCAGTTCGACCACGAGGTCCGGGATCTCGTAGGGCAGCGTGGAGGCGCCCTCGACGCTCGTCGCGTCGATGCCGTCCTTCACCATCATCTTCTCGAACGGCGTGCCGGCGAGGATCGACTGGCCGACGATGCGGTGCTGCCAGCCCGCGACGTTGCCGCTCCCGTCGACGCCGGCCCTGAGCGCGTGCAGGTACGCAGGGCGGTAGTAGCCCCCGCGCATGTCATCCTCCCGCGTCCAGACGAGCTTGACCGGCACGCTCGGCTTGCCCTTGGCGGCGATCGCCTTGGCGATGACCGCGGCCTCGATCAGGTAGTCGGAGGCCGGATTCGCGCGACGGCCGAAGCTGCCGCCCGCGTAGAGCATGTTGAGCTTCACCTGCTCGGGCTTGAGCCCGACGACCTGCGCGATCGCATGCTGGTCACCGGTCTGGAACTGCTCGCCGTTCCAGACCTCGCAGGCATTGGCGTCGAGCCGGACCACGCAGTTCATCGGCTCCATCGCCGCGTGCGCGAGATACGGGAACTCGTAGGTCGCCTCGAACTTCTTCGCTGCGCCGTCGATCGTCTTCACGGCGTCGCCGTCGTTGCGGGCGATCTTGCCCGGTGTTCCGGCGAGCCGGCGGTACTCCGCCAGGAGGTCGTCCGACGATCCTTTGAATCCGGACGCGTCGTCCCATTCGATCTTGAGCGCATCGCGTCCGAGCTTCGCGGACCAGAACGAGGTTGCGACGACGGCGATCCCGTTCGGGACCTCGATCACGTGGCGCACGCCGGGCACCTTCGAGGCGCCGGCCGCATCGTAGGTCTTGAAGCGCCCGCCGAAGCGCGGCGGATGCGCGACGACGGCCGTCAGCATGTTCGGCAACTTCACGTCCTGCGTGAACTGCGCGGTGCCGTTCGACTTCGCCTTCGAGTCGGTCCGCGGCACGTGCTTGCCGATGTAGACGAAGTCCTTCGGATCCTTGAGCTTGACGTTCGCCGGCACGGGCTCCCGCGCCGCAGCGCTCGCGAGCTCGCCGAAGGTCGCCTTCCTTCCGTTTGCGTGGAACACGACGCCGCTCCTGACCTTGACGGAGTCGACCGGCACGTTCCATTGCTTCGCCGCGGCGGAGACGAGCATCGCGCGCGCGGCGGCACCCGCCTGCCGGTACTGCTCGAACGAGTTGGCGATCGCCGTCGAGCCCCCGGTGCCCTGCGCGCTGCCCCAGAGAAGGTTTGCGTAGCGCGACGCGTCGGCCGCCGCGCCCGTCGCCCGGATCTGCGACCACGCGCAGTCGAGCTCCTCGGCGACGAGTGTCGGCAGCCCCGTGTAGGTGCCCTGGCCCATCTCGAGATGCTTCACGTAGACGGTCACGGTGTTGTCCGTGCCGATCGTGATGAATGCATTGGGCTCGAAACCGCCGGCGGCGGCGGTTCCGGCCGTCTTCCCCGGCCCCGACGCTTGCGCAGCCACGGCCGCGGACCAGAAGCCCAGCGTCAGACCGGCGCCCGCGGCGGCGGTCGCCTTGAGGAATTCGCGGCGATCGATGCCTACGGGGAAGGCGGCGTTGCGGGGGCGCATGCGCATCGGGTTCATGGCGGCCTCCGATCAGGCGTCGGCCTCTTCGTCCGTCGGCAACACCGCCAGCGCCGGGCCAACGGCCGACCTCCATCGCTCGGCGACGCGCCCTTCGGGCCTTGGCTCGCTCGCGCTCGCCCGCTTCGCTCCGTCGAGCGACTTCGCCGCTTCGTGGATCGCGGCCCGGATGCGGACGTACGTCGCGCATCGGCAGAGGTTGCCGCTCATCGCGGTGTCGATGTCGGCGTCGGTCGGCTGCTTCTTCGTCGCGAGCAGCGCGGCGGCCGCCATCACCTGTCCGCTCTGGCAGTACCCGCATTGAGGCACGTCGAGTCTCTGCCAGGCGGCCTGGACCGCCCGCGCCTCCCTCGTCTTGAGCCCCTCGATCGTCGTGATCTCCGTGCCGGGCTTGATCGACGAGAGCGGCAGCTGGCACGAGCGTGTCGGCTGGCCGGCGACGTAGACGGTGCATGCGCCGCAGAACGCAATGCCGCACCCGTACTTCGTGCCGGTGAGGTTTAGATGGTCGCGCAGGATCCACAGGAGCGGCGTGTCGCTGGTGACGTCGGGGCCGATATCGACACGCTGCTTGTTCACGAAGAAAGTCGGCATGAGGGACTCCGGTACAGGTCGCGGACTACGGCGGGCAGGACGTTCGGGCCGGACTCGAGATGATAGGCGAAACGATCGTCATTCCCAAACGTGACCCTGAAGCGGACAGGGATTCGCCGGTTCGATCGGCTATAATTTCGGTTTGCCTCGAAGGACCCCGATGGAAGCCGAACGCGTCAACCAGATCGCCGCGTCGCTCGCCGACCTCAAGGCGCGCACCGACGAGCTGCGGAGGTATCTTTGACTTCGATGCGAAAGCGGTGCGGCTGACCGAGGTCGCGCGGGAGCTCGAGGATCCGAAAGTCTGGGACGACCCGAAGCGGGCGCAGGAGCTCGGCCGCGAGCGCAAGCTGCTCGACGGCGTCGTCGGAACGCTGATCACGCTCGGCGCGTCGCTCGCCGACAGCGGCGAGCTGTTCGAGCTTGCCCACGCGGAGGGCGACGACGCGACCCTCGAAGCGGTGGAGAAGGACGTCGCCTCGATCGCCGCCGGCGTGGGCGATCTCGAGTTCCGCCGGATGTTCTCGAATCCGCTGGACTCCGCGAACTGCTTCATCGACATCCAGGCGGGCTCCGGCGGCACCGAGGCGCAGGACTGGGCGGCGATGCTCCTGCGGATGTACCTGCGCTACTGCGAGCGCAAGGGCTACCGCACCGAGCTCCTCGAGGAGACGCCGGGCGAGATCGCCGGGATCAAGAGCGCGTCGGTCAAGGTCGAGGGCGACTACGCGTACGGCTACCTGCGCACCGAAGTCGGCGTGCACCGGCTGGTGCGCAAGAGCCCGTTCGACTCCAACGCACGCCGGCACACGTCGTTCGCGAGCGTGTTCGTCTATCCGGAGGTCGACGACTCGATCGAGGTCGAGATCAATCCGGCCGACCTCCGGGTCGACACCTTCCGCGCGTCGGGCGCGGGCGGCCAGCACATCAACAAGACCGACTCGGCGGTCCGCATCACGCACCTGCCGACGAACATTGTGGTCCAGTGCCAGAACGACCGCTCGCAGCACCGGAATCGCGCCGAGGCGATGGCGATGCTGCGCTCGAAGCTCTACGAGCTCGAGCTCCGCAAGCGCCGCGAGGAGCAGCAGAAGCTCGAGGACAGCAAGACCGACATCGGCTGGGGCCATCAGATCCGGAGCTACGTGCTCGACCAGTCGCGGATCAAGGACCTGCGCACGAACTACGAAGTCGGCAACACGCAGGCGGTGCTCGACGGCGGCCTCGAGGACTTCATCGCGGCGAGCCTGAAGCAGGGAGTGTGACCGTGTCCGACCCGAAGCGCGAATCGCCGCCGGCGCCTGCCGACGAGAACCAGATCATCGCCGAGCGCCGCGCGAAGCTCGCCGCGCTGCGTGCGCGAGCACCGGCCTACCCCAACGACTTTCGCCGCGACGCGCTCGCCGCCGATCTCCACGCGCGCTACGGCGCCAAGGCGAACGAGGAGCTGGAATCGCTCGGCATCGCCGTCGCAGTCGCGGGACGGATGATGCTGAAGCGGGTGATGGGCAAGGCGTGCTTCGCGACGCTGCAGGACATGACCGGCCGCATCCAGCTCTACGTCACGCTCGACGCGGTCGGCGCGGACGCGCTGGACGCGTTCAAGCACTGGGACCTGGGCGACATCGTCGGCGCGACGGGGACGCTCTTCAGGACGAAGACGGGCGAGCTCACGATCAAGGCGCAGTCGATCCGGCTCCTGTCGAAGGCGCTGCGGCCGCTGCCCGAGAAGTTCCACGGGCTCACCGACCAGGAGCAGCGCTACCGCCAGCGCTACGTCGATCTCCTCACCAACGACGACGCGCGGCGGACGTTCGTCGCCCGCTCGAAGATCGTGCAGTCGATCCGCGAGTTCTTCGTCGCCCGCGGCTACCTCGAGGTCGAGACGCCGATGATGCACCCGATCCCGGGCGGCGCGGCCGCGCGGCCGTTCGTCACGCATCACAACGCGCTCGACATGAGGCTGTTCCTGCGGATCGCGCCGGAGCTCTACCTCAAGAAGCTCGTCGTCGGCGGCCTCGAGAAGGTGTTCGAGATCAACCGCAACTTCAGGAACGAAGGCATCTCGACCCGGCACAACCCCGAGTTCACGATGCTCGAGTTCTACGAGGCGTACCAGGACTACCATTACCTGATGGACCTGACCGAGGCGCTCTTCCGCGAGGTCGCGCAGAAGGTGGTCGGCACGACCACCGTGACCTACCAGGGGGTGGCGATCGACCTCGGGCGCCCGTTCGACCGGCTGACGATGGCCGAGGCGATCCACCGGTACAACCCGCACTACCCGCTCGCGGAGCTGTCGAAGGCCGCCTACCTGCGCACCGCGCTGGCGCCGTTCGACGTCGAGGTGTTCGCGACCGACGGTGTCGGCGTGCTGCAATTGAAGCTGTTCGAGGCGACGACCGAGGCGAAGCTCGTCCAGCCGACATTCATCGTTGCGTATCCGGCCGATGTCTCGCCGCTCGCGCGGGCGAGCGATGTCGATCCTGCCATCACCGACCGCTTCGAGCTGTTCATCACCGGCCGCGAGCTCGCGAACGGCTTCTCCGAGCTCAACGATCCGGAGGACCAGGCGGCGCGCTTCCGCGCCCAGGTCGCGGCGCGCGAGGCGGGCGACGAGGAGGCGATGTTCTACGACGCCGACTACATCCGCGCGATGGAATACGGGCTGCCGCCGACGGCGGGCGAGGGCGTCGGCATCGACCGGCTCGTGATGCTGCTGACCGACAGCCCCTCGATCCGCGACGTCATCCTGTTTCCGCAGCTCAAGCCCGAGGGCTAGTGTCCCGTTCCGAAAATACCTTGCACAAAAGTGGACGACAAACGGCGCAATGCATTGTCGCAGCGCTCGCGAATATTCCCGATATTCGCTTCGCGTTGCTCCGCGCATTGCGCCGTTTTCGCCGCTTTTGTCTTGGGGGCAGGACGCTCGGTCATGGACATTGGCAAGTTACTTCCGGAGCGGGACACTAGACGATGGCGATGGACTTCCGCAGCGACACCGTGACGCGGCCGACCGCCGCCATGCGCGCGGCGATGGCCGCGGCGGAGGTCGGCGACGACGTGTTCGGCGACGATCCGAACGTCAATGCGCTGCAGGAGGAGGTCGCGGCGCTCCTCGGATTCGAGGCGGCGCTGTTCGTGCCCTCGGGCACGCAGTCGAACCTTATCGGCGTGATGACGCACTGCGGGCGCGGCGACGAAGTGATCGTCGGCCAGGAGGCGCATACCTACCGTTACGAAGCGGGCGGCGGCGCAGTGCTCGGCAGCATCCAGCCGCAGCCGCTCGACAACGCTTCCGACGGCACGATTCCGGTGGCCGCGATCGAAGCCGCGATCAAGCCCGACGATTCGCATTTCGCGAAGACGCGGCTGATCGCGCTCGAGGACACGATCGGCGGCAAGGTGCTGCCCGAAGGCTACGTCGCGGCGGTGCGCGCCCTGGCCGACCGGCGCAAGCTCGCGCTGCATCTCGACGGCGCGCGGCTGTGGAATGCGGCGGTGAAGCGCGGGGTTGAACCGGCGGCGATCGCGAGGTGGTTCGATTCCGCTTCGGTCTGCCTCTCGAAGGGACTGGGCGCGCCCGTCGGCTCCGTGCTGTGCGGCCGGCGCGATTACATCAGGTCCGCGCACCGCTGGCGGAAGATGCTCGGGGGCGGGATGCGGCAGGCGGGCGTGCTCGCGGCGGCGGGGCGCTACGCGATCGAGCACCACGTTGCGCGGCTCGCCCTGGACCACGACAACGCGGCGCGGCTCGCGGCGGGGCTCGCGAAGCATCGCGCGCTCGACGTCCCGCCGCCGCAGACGAACATGGTCTTCGTCACCGTACGCGAGGGGAGGGCCGACGGGTTCGCCGAGCATCTCGCCGCGAACGGCGTGCAGATCACCGGCAGCGCGCACCAGCGCTGGGTGACGCACCTCGACGTCGGGCGCGCGGACGTCGACCGTGCGATCGGCGTTGTCGACGCGTTCTTCGCAACAGAAGGGTAGGGACGTTGCGCGATGCCGCTTTCCCGCCTCGGCGCCCAGATCGCGCAGGTGGCCGTGGCCTTGCACGCTATCGGTGCCCGATTCGCATTGATCGGGGGTCTGGCGCTGGCGTCGCACAAAGTGGTCCGCGCCACGCAGGACGTCGACCTGCTGGTCGACGCGGAGAAGGCGGACGAGATCGAAGCCGAGCTTCGACGACTGGGCTACCGTCGCCTCCATCGAAGCGCGGACGCGGCCAATTACGCGCGGGGCGATGAACGGATCGATTTGCTCTATGCGAGCCGGCCGATCGCGCGCCGCCTGCTGGAGCACGCTGCGGAGCTCGAGACCGCGCTCGGGGAGCTTCGTGTCGTGAGCGCGGAAGGGCTGATCGGGTTCAAGCTGCAGGGGATCACCAACGACCCCGGACGCACGCAGGACCTCGAGGACATCCGCGCGCTGCTTCGGGCCAACCGGCCCACGCTCGACATGGAGGAGGTCCGTGGATATTTTCGTATCTTCAAGCGGGAATCCCTGCTCGATGAGCTCCTCCGCGAAATCCGCTGATTCGCCGTTTGCCGCCGAGGGAGGGCTCGCCCCGCGCCGCGCCTTCGACGAAGACCCCTATCGCACGCTCGACGACCTGATGAGCGTGGTCGAGGCGCTGTGCCCCGTCTGGTTGGCTCGGCCGCCCTTCCGGCCGGGTAGTGCGATGCTGCTGTAGTCGTTCGAGGGAGCGAGGGCGGGGCTGCCCGGGGTCGGCTTTGGGCCAGATCAAACGGCGCCCCCTCTTGCGGGGCGTAGAATCGCGCATACATAGATACAACGTAGCCTTGGTGCGTCGGATGCGGCTGGCGCGCCGTGCACCCAATGTCCGAGCGAACGATCGACCTCCAGCTCTCCGGGATGACCTGCGCCGCGTGCGCGGCCCGGATCGAGAAGGTGCTGAACCGTGCCCCGGGCGTCCGCGCGGCGGTCAACTTCGCGACCGAGACGGCGCACGTCGAATACGAGGCGGAGAAGGCGAGCCAGCAAAGCCTGATCGACGTGGTCCGCAAGGCGGGCTACGACGCGGCCCCGGCGGTCGACCCGTTTACGCAGCCGGAGCACGAGGCGCGCGTCGAGGCGCGTCGCTACCGCAAGGACCTCGCGAACTTCGCGGTGGCCGCGGTGCTGACGGCGCCGCTCATCGCGCAGATGCTGTTCATGGTCAATGGCCGGCACGAGGTCATGATGCCGGCGTGGCTGCAGTGCGCGCTGGCGACGCCGGTTCAGTTCTGGGCCGGCGCCCGCTTCTATCGTGGCGCGTGGAATGCCCTTCGCGGCGGCGCGGCCAACATGGACGTGCTGGTCGCGCTGGGCACGAGCGCGGCGTACGTCTACAGCCTCGCCGTGTGGCTCGTGCCGCTCGCCGGGCGCGACGTGTATTTCGAAGCCGCGGCAGTGGTGATCACGCTCGTGCTGCTCGGCAAGCTGCTCGAGGGGCGCGCGAAGGCGCGGACGGCCAACGCGATCCGCCACCTGCTCGCGCTGCAACCGCCGACGGTGCTGCGCGAGCGCGACGGCGACGTGAAGGAGGTACCTCTGTCGCACGTGCACGCGGATGAGGTCTTCATCGTCCGTGCGGGAGCGACGGTGCCGGTCGACGGCCGGGTGCTGACCGGCGAATCGGCGGTCAACGAGTCGATGCTGACCGGCGAGAGCCAGCCCGTCCCGAAGAAGCCCGGCGACCCCGTGCTCGCCGGCACCGTCAACGACCAGGGCCCGCTGCGCTGCCAGGCGACCGCCGTCGGCCAGGCGACGCTGCTCGCGGGCATCGTGCGCCAGGTCGCCGCGGCGCAGGGCTCCAAGGCGCCTGTCCAGCGTCTCGCGGACGCCGTGTCCGGGTGGTTCGTTCCCGCGGTGCTCGTCCTGGCCGCGATCACCCTCGTCGGCAACGGCCTCGCGCTCGGCGACTGGGGCGAGGCGCTGATGCGCGCGACCGCGGTGCTCGTCATCGCTTGCCCGTGCGCGCTCGGCCTCGCGACCCCGACTGCGCTCATGGTCGGCGTCGGCAAGGGCGCGTCGGCCGGCATCCTCGTCCGCAACGCGGCGTCGCTCGAGCGCGCCGAGAAGATCGATGCGCTTGTCGTCGACAAGACGGGGACGCTGACCGCCGGCGTGCCCGCGGTAGCGGCAACGCATCCGCGCCCCGGATTCACCGCGAACGAGGTCCTGCTGCTCGCGATGTCGCTCGAGCAGGGGGCGACGCACCCGCTTGCGCGGGCGATCGTCGCCGGTGCGAAGGCGCTGCAGCTCGTTCCGCTGCCGGTCGATCGCGTGCGCGTCCATGCGGGGCGTGGCGTGTCCGGCGAGAACGGGCCGCAGACCATTCGTCTCGGGTCGCCCGCCTTCCTGACCGAGTCCGGCGTCGCGTTCGATACCGCGCTCCTCGCCGGCGTGCAGACCGAAGGGCGGACCGTCGTCGGCGTCGCCGAGGGCGCGACCCTCGTCGGCTGGATCGCTCTCGCCGATTCGCTGCGGCCGAATGCGGCCGCGGCGGTCGCGACGCTCGCCGAGCGCGGCGTCGGCGTCACGATGCTGACGGGCGATCATTCCGCGCCGGCGCAGGCCGTTGCCAAGGCGGCCGGCATCACTCATTGGCGCGCCGGGCTCCTGCCCGAAGAGAAGCGCGCGATGGTCGCCGCGATGCAGGCCGAGGGCAAGGTCGTCGGCATGGTCGGCGACGGCGTCAACGACGCGCCCGCGCTCGCGCAGGCCGACGTCTCCTTTGCAATGGGCGCCGGGGCGGGCAGCGCGCTTTCCGCAGCCGATCTCACGCTGCTTCGCAACGACCTCTCGGCAGTGGCCGCGGCGATCGATCTCTCGCGCGCGACGCTCTCCAAGATCCGGCAGAATCTCTTCTTCGCGTTCGTCTACAACGTGCTCGGCATTCCGCTCGCCGCGTTCGGCCTGCTCACGCCGCCGCTCGCGGGCGCGGCGATGGCGGCGAGTTCCGTGTCGGTGGTCGCGAACGCGCTCTTGCTCAAGCGCTGGCGGCCGCCGAAAGTCGCCTCGCCGTCCGCGACCGGACCCCACCGACCCAGGCCCGCGTCGCGGCCCCGACCCTCGCGAGCGCGCCGATGCCCGACAGCTATCCGATGAAAGAGGAAATCCGATGACCACGATCACCCGTGAGTTCGCCGTCCAGGGCATGCACTGCCAGGGCTGCGTGAACAGCGTCACCGGCGCCGTGAAGCAGGTGCCCGGCGTCGCACGCGTCGACGTGTCGCTCGAGAAGAAGGCGGCGACGGTCGAATTCGACGCCGCTGCCGCGAATGCCGCGGCCATCGTCGCGGCGATCGAAGGCGCCGGCTTCGACGCGCAGGCGCGCTAAGGATCCTCCTTCGGTTTGCCCGGGTGCTTCCCCGGGTGCCATAATCGCCGCCGGCGGGGTGTAGCGCAGCCCGGTAGCGCGCTTGCTTTGGGAGCAAGATGTCGGAGGTTCGAATCCTCTCACCCCGACCAGATTCACGCGGGAAATCAGTCGCGTTACGCGCGATCGCGCCGCCGCCGTCGCGCTAGCGGCCCCGCGCGACGTCGGCGACCGCGGCCGCGAGCTCCGTACGCAGGAACGCGTGCGCGGGATCGCGATCCCGCGCGGGATGCCAGATCATCCTCACGGGGATGGGCGCGACGCGACCCATGGCGGCGACGGGCCGCAAGGCGAACGGTCCGCGCGCCACGCGCTCCATGCTGAAGGGCACCGGAGCCAGCAGGTCCGACCCGCCGGCGACCATCAGCACCTCGATGAATTCCGACACCTCTAGCGCGACCCGGAGCGACAGGCGCTGCCATTCGCGCAGTGCCGGCACCGGGTGCTCGCCTTCGACCCGCGGGCGCAGCGAGACGAACTCGGCGTTCCGCACGACCCGCTCCCGCGACCGGTAGCGCAGTGCCGGGTGGCCGCTGCGAGCCATGATCGCGAGCCCGTCGTCGAATACGGTGCGCTCGCGCAAGGGCCCGCCGGCGGGCACGAGCCAGTCGATGGCGGCGTCGATCCGTCCCTCGCGCAACCCGCGGTCCTGATCGATCGGCCGCGACCGCGTGCTGCACGCGACCCCAACGCGCGGCGCCATGTGCAAGAACCGCTCACGCAGGCGCACGGCCATCATCGGTCCCAGCGGGTGGGGGATCGAGACGAAGAACTGCCGCTCGGAAGTGGCGGGATCGAAGCCGCGCGTCTCGACCACGGCGTGGCGGACGGAGGCGAGCGCACCGCGAAGCCTGGCGTAGACCTGGTCGGCGACCGGCGTCGGCTGCACGCCGCGCGATCGCCGGATGAACAACTCGTCGCGGAACAGTGCGCGCAGCCGGTTCATCGCGTGGCTCACCGCCGGCTGGGTCAGCGCGAGGCGGTCCGCGGCGCGCGACAGGCTGCGCTCCTCGTAGGCCGCCTCGAAGATCGGCAGCAGGTTGAGGTCGACGCCGCGAAGGTTGAACATAGTGCATATCATATATGCCAATTCCTCAGTAGTGTAAATATCTGTCGGCGTCTACGATGAGGTCCGTGGCGAGGAAAACGGCCCGCCGAGGCCGGACCCGCACTGAACCGACGGAGGAATGGAATGGCGCTGAGGGATTACCAGAAGCTCTGCCCGCGATCGGGGCGCGCGCTGACCGACGACGAGCGCAAGTCGCTTGCCGGCGGCGGCCGGGCCGCCGGTGCCGCGCGGAGCATCCGGTGCGAGGCCTGCGGCCGCGTGGTCGAGGTCTGCCCCGATCCCGGCACGGGGCGGTCGCTGCTCTACTCGATGCACCTCAGGGCGGAAGCCGCGGCGGGCGGTGACTGCGGGAGGGCCGCGCCGTGAAGCTCTTCAAGGGCCACGCCGTGATGCCGCGGGTCGGCCACGAGCCGGTGCATGTCGTGCGATCCTACCTCTTGACCGCCGCCGACTGGCGCGAGGCGCAACTCAGGATCGCCGAGCGCGAGCCGGCAGCGGAGCTGGTGACGGTGCCGGGCGAGATGCCCGACCCGATGCTGATCGACGTGCGTTCGATCGGCGAGCGCGAGTGCGCCGAACTGCGGTCCGCCTGCGCCTGGAACGAAAGCCAGCTTCGCGACGGTCGCGTCTAGGGCGCGGCGCCGCTTCAGGGGGGCGTCCGCAGCGACTGCGCGAGCGCCTCCAGGTTCTGCGCGGTGACGCTGATCGTTCCGGAGCGAGGGCTGTCGATGTCGGCGATCAGCAGGAACGCGATCGCCACGACGAGCGGCAGCATCGGCAGCATGAACGATTCGACACGCGCGTTCTGCATGCCGTAGCCCACGAGCAAGCAAGAGCAGAGCGCGATTGCCACCATCAGCGCCCAGGCCTGCAGCGGGATCCGGTTCCACCACGCCGCCTGCGCGTAGCCCTGGCGGTTCAGCACGTCGTTGATGCTGATGACCGCGAGTGCCGTCGAGGACGTGGGCTCGGTGCGCGCGGCGTCGCTCACCACGGTCCACATCTCTCCCTGGAGGCGCGCGCCGCGCGCGTCGCTTTCGAGCACGCGCTCCGGCTCGCGCGTCTCGTAGAACACGATCCGCTGCTCGAGGTAATTGCGGAGCAGCGAGCGCAACTTCGCGGTATCGCCGCCCTCCGGCAGCAGCGAGGCGCGCGCGTACGCCGTTCCGATCGCGTTCGCCTCCTCCTCCTCGTAGGCCTTGCGCTGGTCGTAGCGGCTCGTCGCCATCGAGAAGCTGAACCCGATGATGAGGCCGAGCAGCGTCAGCGTCGCCGCCTGTATCACGCCGAAGTCCGTGCGGCCGGCCGCGTCGAGGGGCCGCCGCGACTGGAGGAAGGTGCCGCCCGCCCAGGTCGCGAGCCAGAGCAGGATGAACGACACCACGCCGAAGATGATGGGATGGTCGGTCAGGAAGCGCATGGGGAAACCCGGGTGGCGAGGACGACAATCTACCGCATCGGGAGCGCTCGGCGCGCTCGATCGCAGCCCACCTTGGGTTGACCCGGTTTCCCAATACGGCAATACTCCCGGGCTCGCGCGGACGTCCGTCGCCGCATCGTCCTTCGCGCCTCCGTCATCTCTCCCGCCCGCCCCCGATGAGCGACCCGACGCCCGCCGCCGCCGTATCCGCCGAAGATTCGAAGAAGAAGTTGCGCGACAAGGTGGAGGCGCTGCTCGCCGCCGAACCGCGCAAGAGCACGGGCTCGCTAACGATCGGCGGCCGCACGCTCAAGTACACGGCGACCGCCGCTTTCGTCCCCGTCGCGGCGACAAGCATGGACGAGAAGCACGGCGAGCCCGAGGCGGCCGTGTTCACGACGTCGTACCTTCTCGACGACGCCGACGCTAAGGCGCGTCCCGTGTGCTTCGCGTTCAATGGCGGGCCCGGCTCGGCGTCGATCTGGCTGCACCTCGGTGCAATCGGCCCCAAACGCGTCGTGATCCGCGAGGACGGCACGATGCCGCCGCCGCCGTACACGGTGACGGACAACCCCGAGTCGTGGTTCGAGCACTTCGATCTCGTCTTCGTCGATCCGCCCCACACCGGCTACTCGCTGACCGCGAGCGAGGAGGCGCGGAAGAAGATGCTGTCGGTCGACGGCGACGTCGACGCGCTGGTCGAGGTGATCCGCGTCTGGCTCGGGCGCCACCGGCGGTGGGGTTCGCCGCTCTATCTCGCCGGCGAAAGCTACGGCACGACCCGCGGCGCGGCGCTCGCCGACAAGCTCGCGCAGGCGGGCGTCGCGCTGTCGGGGCTGATCCTCGTGTCGTGCGCGATGGACCTGCAGAGCATCGTCTTCGCGCCGGGCAACGACCTGCCGTATGCGCTGTTCCTCCCCGGCTTCGCGAATGTCGCGCAATACCACGGCAAGCTCAAGGGATCGCTCGGCGAATCGCCGGCGGCGGCGCGCGCGGCGGCCGAGGCGTTCGTCGCCGAAGACTACCTGCGCGCGCTCCACGCCGGCTCACGGCTGTCGAAGGATGCGCGGCGGCGGATCGGGGGCCGCGTCGCTCAGCTGACGGGCCTCCCGCCGGCGCTCGTCGACGAGAAGAACCTGCGGATCAGCGACCACACGTTCTTCTTCGAGCTCCTGCGCGACCGCGGATTGATCGTGGGTCGGCTCGAGGCTCGCGTTACGGGCCCCATGGCCGCGTCGCGCACGCGCGAGTGGGAGTTCGATCCCGGCATCGAAGCCATCGCGGCGCCGTACACGATGGCGGCGCACGCGTACATGATCGAGGTGCTCGGCGTCGACATCACGACGCGCTACGAGGTGCTGTCGTGGGAGGCGCACAAGCAGTGGAACTGGAACCGGGGCGAAGGGAAGGGCAACAGCTTCGCGTGCACGAGCCCCGATCTTGCGCGCGCGCTGCGCCGCAATCCGCACCTGCGCGTGCTGGTCGCGAGCGGCCGCTACGACCTCGGGACGCCGTACAGCGCGACCGACTGGTCGCTCGCGCAGCTCGACGCGCCGCCCGAGGTGCTGGCCCGCGTGACCCACCACTACTTCGACGCCGGCCACATGATGTACACGCGCGAGGCGGACATGATGAAGCTGAAGCGCGACCTCGCGGGCTGGCTCGGAAAGTAGGAAAAGTGGGGTCAGACCCCGCGGCGCGCGCGGACGGAGGGAATTCGCCGTGAGGTCCCGCTGTTGACCTGCGCAGGCTCCCTGGGCGCGCCGCGTCGCCTCGGCGTTCAAGCGATGAGAAAGTCGAGTCTGACCCTGCTTTCCGTGCTCGCGTTGGTCGTCGCGCCGGCGCCCCCGTGCGCGGCGGCCGACTATGTGCCTGATCCGAGCCACGTGTCGATCCACTTCACGGTCAGCCACCGCGACATCACCTACGTGCGCGGCCGCTTCGACAAGATCACGGTCACCGTGCAATTCGACCCGGCAGCGAAGACGGGCGCGACGGTCGTCGTCGTCGATCCGGACTCGATCGACACGGGCAACCGCGCGATCGACACCGTGCTGCGTTCCGATCAGTTCCTCAACAGCGCGGCGTTTACCGAGATCCGGTTCCTGGGCGAGCGCTTCGTGTTCGACGGCGACCAGCTCACGGCGGTCGAGGGGAGGCTGTGGCTGCACGGCGTAGAGCGCCCGCTGCGACTCACCGTCGAGCGCTTCGTCTGCAAGGACGTCGCGCTTGGCATCGTGAGCCGCCGCGTGTGCGGCGGCGCGTTCCGGACGTCGTTCAGGCGCTCGGACTTCGGGATGACGCGCTTCCTGCCGGACGTCGGCGACGAGGTCCGCCTCGACATCGGCGTCGAGGCATCGCCGCGCTGACCGGGAAAAGTAGGGTCAGACCCTACTTTCGACGCTGATCGGCATGGATGGGGCAGGTGGCAAAATTCGGGTCTGACCCTACTTTCCCGCCGGGGCTACCGTGGCGCCGGCCACGCGGTTCCGCGCGAGCGAACCGGCGACGAATCCCGATGCCTTCACTTCTTCGACGAAGGCCGTGAGCCAGCGGGCGCCGGAGTCCCGGCCGCAGGGCGTCCCCATCGCCTGATGGATCGCCATGAAGCAGCCAGGAAGCAGCCGCAGCCCAGGCGTCGATCGGACGTCGGCTTCGAGCATCGGCCGTACGCCGGCGGCGACCTCGAGCTTCTGTGCAAGGAACGTCGGGATCACGTCTTTCACGGTCGTCGCGCGGGCGATCGTCGCGTGCTTCAGGTGGCGGGACAGGTAGAGGTCGTAGGCGCTGCCTGTGCTGACGGCGATGCGGATGCCCTCGCGGTCGACCTCGGCGTTGTCGCGGATCGGCGAGGCTTCGGGCACGAGGTACGCCCCCTCGATGACGACGTACGGGTGCGTGAACGAGATCTTCTCCGCGCGCTTGGGATCGACGGCCAGGAAGCAGACGTCCCAGGCGCCGGCGTCGAGCCCGTCGACCACCCTGGCGGCGCCGTAGTACGGCACGAACGCCACGGGAACGCCGAGGCGCCGTGCGACCTCGCGCGCGAGCTCGACCGAGATGCCGCCGGGCTCGCGGGTCGCGGGATCCTTCGACGCGAGGATCGTGTTGTCGAAGTTGATCGCGGCACGCAGCGTGCCGGTGGGCGCGAGATCGGCGAGGACGGCGGCAGCAGGCACGGGCACTCCGCGGGTCGAAGCCCCATCATACCGTCGGGTATCGAGCCGCCCCTGCCGGTCGCGCGACAAGGCCGAAGGTGCAGCCTCGGCGCTACGCCAGCGCAGGCATCATCGTCCCGGCGCGCCGAAGGAGAATCCGATTGAGCAGGCTGCCCGGTTTCTGCGCCGCCCGCTCGGCGGCGAGCGCGCGGGCGAGCCGCGACTTGCGCGCGCGAAGCGCGGCCTCGGTCAGCGTGAGGTGGATCAGGTCGCACTGCGCAACGCTGCCGCCGCACTGGTGGGACAGGTGCCGGACCCGGCCGATGCGTTCGATGCACGCCGGATAGTCCTGGCGAGCGAAGGCGAGCAGGGCTTCGCACAGCGGGAGTGCGAGCGCATCCTCCGCGACGACCGGCGTCGTCGTTGCCCGCAGCGCCTCGATCACGCGGGCAGCGGGCCTGTCGCGGCCCGCCGCCGCGAAGGCCATCAGCGCATGCGCGACGTAGAAAGGACGCGCCCCGGCGAGCGTCTGCCCTTGCCACCGGTCGGCGAGGCGCCCCCATCGCGAGCCGGGATCGTCGCCGCGAAGTTGCAGTCGCCACAGGAGCGCCGACGCGTCGGCGAGTGCCGGCATCGAATCGGGGGCGGTGGCGATACGCGCGTCGTACACGGCGAGCGCGGCAGCCGGGTCGTCGCCGTCGAGGTGGAACAGCGCCCGATGCCAGGCGAGGTGGACGGAATAGCCGGTCCCCGTCGCCCACTCCGGTTCCGTTGCCGCAAGAAAGGCCAGCCCGTCGCGCGCGCGTCCCTTCATTTCGAGCACGTGGGCGATCGCGTGCAGCGCCACGGGATGGCCGGGGTCGAGCTCGAGGGCGCGGCGGCCAACGGCTTCCGCCCGCCGGTACTGGCCGTTCTCCTCGAGGCCGAACGCGTACATCGCGAGCACGCTCGCGTAGCCCGGCATCGACGCATTCCAGTCGGGAAGGACCTGCGCCACGCGGTCGCGCAGCATCCGCCGCCGGCCGAGGCGGAAGTCGAGCGCGTGCGCGACGGTCAGCGCGAGGATGTCGTGCGGATCGTCGATCACGATCGAGCCGTAGCGCTCGAGCGCGCCGACAGGGTCGCCGGCGAGCCAGGCGTTCGCGGCCAGCGCGTGGCGGCGCAGCGGATCGCCTGCGGCCGGGACCGCCGCTTCGATCGCGGCGACGCTCGTTGCCAGTGGCTTGCGCAACTCGATCTCGCCGGCGCATACGATGTGCGCCGCGCGCAGGCGGTGCGCAGGGACGCAGTCGGGTTCGGCGGCAAGCATGGCCTCGATGACGGCCAGCGGATTGCCCCGATGGGTGTGCATGAGCCGCAGCGCGTCTTCGCTGTCGCGGGCCGAACCGCAATCGCCGCGGGGCGCGGACATGCCGCTCGTGCGCCCCGTCGAGGCGCTCAAACGGTCGTCGGGGGCCTCGCCAAACCGATACACTGCCGCCTCCACCAGCCGGAACCGGAGTACAGTCTGAGGCGCGCGCGCTACGGCTGTACTTTCCGGCCCGGCCGGATTTGTTTCATGTGTATCAAGGGTCGGGCCGCCAGCGAGACGCGGCCGAGCCTGTCCGGGACGCGAGAGCTGCGTGGCCGGGCTGGGGACGCGGCAACCCTTCGGAGGACGACATGGATCGTGAGCTGCAGGAGCGCGGGCTCGCCGTGCGCCGAAAGGTGCTCGGCGCGAAATACGTCGATAGCGCGATGCAGGCCGCGGACGCGTTCAACCAGCCGTTGCAGGAGCTCCTGAACGAGTATTGCTGGGGCGGCATCTGGACCCGGCCGGGGCTCGAGCCGAAGACCCGGTCGATGCTGAACCTCGCGATGCTGCCCGCGCTCGGCAAGCCGCACGAACTCAAGCTGCACGTTCGCGGTGCGCTCAACAACGGCGTCACGCGCGAGGAGATCCGCGAGGTCTTCCTGCAGGTCGCGGTCTACTGCGGCGTGCCGGCAGCCGTCGAGGCCTTCCGGGCGGCCCGCGAGGTCTTCGCCGAGATCGACGGTACACGCTAGCCGGCGGCAGTCGAGCCCCAGGCGGTGGCGGGAGCGCCGATGCGTTATCCTCGGCGTAACCGCTCCCGCCATGCACCTCGACCCCCAGGCGCTGCTCCTTGACGCCGTCGCCTTTGCCGCCCACAAGCACCGAAACCAGCGCCGCAAGGATGCGGAGGCCTCGCCCTACATCAACCACCCGATCGCGCTCGCGAGCGTGCTCAAGCGCGAGGGCGTCGACGACGTCGACGTCCTCTGTGCGGCGCTCCTGCACGACACGATCGAGGACACCAACACGACGGCCGACGAGCTGCGCGTCGCGTTCGGCGAGGTCATCACGTCGGTCGTGCTCGAAGTGACGGACGACAAGAACCTCGACAAGGCGGAGCGGAAGCGGCGGCAGGTCGAGCACGCGCACGAGCTCTCGGAGCGCGCCAGGCTCGTGAAGCTCGCCGACAAGATCTGCAACGTCTACGACATGGTCGCGGCACCTCCCGCGAAATGGACGCTCGAGCGCAAGCGCGAGTACCTCGAGTGGGCGAATGACGTCGTCGACCGCCTCCGCGGCACGCACGCGGGGCTCGAGACGATCTTCGACGAGGTCTACACCAAGGGAATGCGGGCGCTCGCCGCTCCCTGATCATCCATGGCCGGCAAGCTGTTCCGTTCCGCGGCGCATCTCGATCCTGATCCTGCGCGCCGCATCGAGGGCGTCTCCGTGCTGCCGCCGGACTCCGGCGAGCTCGCCGCGCTGCTCGCCCGCGATCCGTCACCCGAGGTGCGCCTGGCTGCGGCGAGGCGCTGCGCCGACGGCGTCGCGCTGACCGCGGCGTGGGCGACCGAAACGGACGTCGCCGTCCGTGCGGCGATCGCGGAGGTGCTCGGTGCCGCGCTTGCACGGGCGCCCGATGCCGAGCTCGCATCTGGATTCCTCGCTTCCGACGGGTGCACCGATGCGATCCGCACCGAGGTCGCGCGGCATGCCGCGGACACGGACCGCCGCCGCGCCGCCCTCGCTGCAATCCGGGACGAATCGGTGCTGGTCGAGCTCGCGATTTCGGGAGAGCACGCCGAGACTCGCAAGGCCGCCGCGGACCGCGTGCGTTCGCCCGAAGGACTGCGCCGGATCGCGGAGGTGGCCGGGCACAAGGACCGCGGCGTGGCGCGGCTCGCGCGGAAGCGGATCGACGCGATCGTCGACCGGGACGAGCAGCACGCCCAAGCGGACGCCATCCTGGACGAGCTCGAGGCGCTTGCAGCGCGGCCGGGTCCGATCCTGACGGCGGTGATCGAGCTCGATCGCCGCTGGGAGGCGCTGCGGCTCGTCGACGACCGGGAACGCCACCTGCGCGCCGAGGCCGCCCGTCAGGCGCTGCAGGCGCGCTTCGATCGCGAGCACGAGGAACAGCGCGCGCGGACGCGCTTCGAGCACGCGCTCGCCGCCTGGCTCGCGCAGGAGCCGCCCGCGACGTCCGACGCGTTGTCCGGAATGCTCGCCGAGCTTGCTACGCTGCGCGAAGAGGCTCCGAAGTACGCGGGCGACACGATCGCGGCGAAGCTCGGCCTTGCCGAGCAACGCATCGAGAAGTGGACGCAGGAGCTCTACGCGCAGGCCGGCGCCGAGGCGCTCGTCGTCGAAGCGGAGCAGCTCGCGGCGGGTACGTCGATCGACGACGCGAAGTTGCCGGAGCGCTGGCAGGCGCTGCCGCGCAGCATCCGCAGCCCGGCTTTGACGCGGCGATTCGAGGCGGCGCTGATCGTGGTCGAGCAGCGCCGGCTCGCGCAGATCCGCGCCGCGGAGCAGGAGACGGCGGCGACGCGACAGCACGTGCACGGCCTCCTGCACGCGGCGGAACAGGCGCTGGCCTCGGGCCAGTTGCAGGCGGCGCGGAGCGCCGCCGACGAGATCCGCGCGCGCAAGACGGAAGCCGGCTCGCTGCCGAAGCCCACCGTGCAGCGCCTGAGCCGCGTCATCCAGCAGTTGGGCGAGCTCGAGCGCTGGGAGTCCTTCGGCCAGCAGCAGGCGCGCGTGCAGCTCTGCGAACGCGCCGAGGCCGCATCGGCGGCGACGCTCGATCCGAGGCAGCTCGCGGTGGAAGTCCAGAACCTGCGCAACGAGTGGAAGGCGCTCGACCAGCAGCATGCGGGCGTTCCGAAGGCGCTGTGGGAGCGCTTCGACCGGGCCTGCGAGAAGGCGTACGCGCCGGCCGCCCGCCATTTCGCGGAGCAGGCGGCGAAGCGCAAGGAGGCGCGCAAGGGGCGCGAGGACTTCATCGCCGCCGCCGCGGCGCATGCGCCGACGTTGCTCACCGAGCCGCGCGACTGGCGCGCGATCGAGCGCTGGTTGCGCGAGACCGAGCACAAGTGGCGCGAAGGCGATCTCGGCAGCCTTGACCCCAAGGCCTGGAAGAGCTTCGACACCCGGTTCCGCGCCGCGCTCGCGCCCGCGCGCGATGCGCTCGCGGCCGCGCGCGATGAGGCCAAGGCCCGCCGCGTCGCCCTGATCGAGGAGGCGACCGCGCTCGGCGGCAAGGCCATGGAGCGCGACGCGCCGTCGCAGGTCAAGGCGATCCAGGCGCGATGGCAGGCCGAGGCCAAGGGCATCACGCTGCTGCAGCGCGACGAGCGCGCGCTCTGGGAGCAGTTCCGCGCCGCGTGCGACGCCGTGTTCCAGGCGCGCGAGGCGAAGCGCAAGCAGGACGACGACAAGAAGCATGAAGGTCGCCGCGCGCTGGAGGACCTCTGCGCGCAGCTCGAGCAGCAGGCCGGCGCGACCGACAGGGACGAGCAGGAAGTGCGTCGTGCGCTGCGCGAGGCGTCGGACCGGTGGCGACAGAGCACTCGCGGTCCGAACGCGGCGCCGCGCGGGCTGGAGGCGCGCTTCACCCAGGCGAAGGCCGCCGTCGAGGCCGCGCTGTCGGCGCGGTCGCGCGTGAAGGAAGCGGCGGTCTGGCAGACGCTCGCCGCCAAGGAAAAGATCTGCGAGCGGCTGGACCAGTGCGTCCGCACCGGGAACGGCGACCAGGAGGTCGAAAGGATCGCGACCGAAGAATGGGCGGCGCTGCCGGCGCTGCCGCCCGCGTGGGAGAAGGCGCTGCTTGCCCGGCGCAACGGTGCGATCGCCGCGTTCTACGATCAGGACACGGCCGACGCGTACTTCGGAAGGATGGAAGAAGGCGCGGAGACACGGACCGAGACCCTGCTCGATCTCGAATTGCAGCTCGGTCTCGACATCCTGCCGGAGCTCCAGGCACAGCGGCTCGCGCTGCAGGTCAGGAAGCTGCGCGATCGATTCCAGAGCGCCGGAAGCAGTGCCGACACGCCTGCCGAGCGCCTGGTCGCGTGGTGCGCGCAGCCGGGCGTGGCGGAGGTGCGGGACCGCGGGCGGGTCGAGCGGGTGCTTGCCGCAGTGAGCCGTGGGCGCTAGTCAGCGGAGTCGCCTCGCTCGACTTTTCGCGGAATTTAGGGTCATATCGGAGGCGTGCCTTTGCCGGGAACCGCCGTGGCCGCCGCGAAGACGAACAAGGTCCGCCGCAAGCGGGCGAAGCCGGGGAAGAGCGCGGGCCGGTCGGCGCGCAAGGCATCGCGCAGCATCCGCAAGCACGTGGTGAAGGGCGAGCTCGCAAACTTCGAGCTCGCGAAGGCCAAGTCGTCGCTCAATCTCGAGATCTTCGCCAACGACGAGAAGATCGGCGAGCTCGAGATCGGCCGCGGGTCGCTCTTCTGGTACGGTCGCAACCGCCACAAGAGCAAGCGCTTGAACTGGTCGCGCTTCGCCGAGATGATGGACGTGCTCGCGTACGGCGCGCACTTGCCCGCCGAGAAGTAGGGTCAGACCCTACTTATTGCGGCGCTTACGCCTCCAGCTGCGCGGCCCACTTCGCCGCCCGGGCGAGACTGTTCATCTTCAGGCGCTTTCCGAACGCGTCCTGGGCCGGGCGGACGTTCTCGGCGCGGCCCGCCCAGATCCGCATCGCGTCTTCCTGCAGCGCACGGGCATAGGAGAACGACAGCACCCACGGCGCGTGCGGCGCCATCGCGTTCATCGCATTCAGGTTGGCGGTCGCCTCGACCGGCGACTGGCCGCCCGAGAGAAAGTTGATCGTCGGCACCGCGGCGGGCACGGTGCGCTTCAGGACTTCGAGCGTCGCGCGCGCGACGACCTCGGGCGCGGCTTTCGGCGGGCTCTCCTTGCCGGGCAGCACCATGCTCGGCTTCAGCACCATCCCTTCGAGCAGCACCTTATGGCGGTGGAGCGCGTGGAACACCGCGTGCAGCACCGCCTCGGACACCTCGTGGCAGCGCTCGATCGTGTGCACGCCGTCGATCAGCACCTCGGGCTCGACGATCGGCACGATGCCGTACTCCTGGCATACCGCCGCGTAGCGAGCGAGCACCTCGGCGTTCGCCTCGATGCCGAGCCGCGTCGGGTTCCGGTCCGTGATGTTGTACACCTCGCGCCACTTCGCGAAGCGCGCGCCCTTGGCCTTGTACGCGTTCAGGCGGTCGCCCAGGCCGTCGAGCCCCTGCGTGATGAGGTCGCCGTCGGCACCGGGCAGGCCGACCGTTCCCTTGTCGACTTTGATGCCGGGCACGATTCCGTGGTGCGCGAGGACGTCGGGCAGAAGCGTGCCGTCGTCCCCCTTCTGATCCAGCGTCTCCTCGAACAGGATCACGCCGGCCAGATACTGATTGGCGTCCCGCGCCGTGAACAGCAGGTTCCGGTACTGGCGCCGCGACTCATCGGTCGACTCGATGCCGACCGCCTTGAACCGCTTGGTGATGGTCGGCATGCTCTCGTCGGCCGCGAGAATGCCCTTGCCAGGGGCGATGAGCTTCGAGATCGTGGCCAGGAGTTCGTCGTGGGTGTTCATGGTTCGCTCCTCGATGCCCGCGGCGCGGTCGCATAGCCGGCCGCCGGGATCATAATGGTGCTCCGTTTCGGCCGGCGGGCGCTACTCCCGCCGGTTGCAAGTCTTGCAAGCGCCGGGCCGACCCCGGCATCCGCGATGCCCCTGCGGCGCACCTTCATGGAATGGCTCGTCGTCGCCGTCGTCCTCGCCCTCGGCATCCCCGTCGCGGCGTGGCTCGCGCAGGAGCGGATGATCTTCTATCCGCAGCCCGTCGCGGCGACGGCGCACCTGCCGGCCCACGCCGCACCGTTCTCGGTAACCGCGGACGACGGCACCGTGCTCCGCGGGTGGATCGCGCGCGGCACGTCGACGCCGGCTCCGGCTGTCGTCTACTTCGGAGGCAATGCCGAGGAAGTTTCGTGGACGCTCGCCGACGCGCGGTGGCCTCGCGCCTGGACGATCGTCGCGCTCAACTATCGCGGCTACGGCGAGAGCGGCGGGAAGCCGGGCGAGCGCGAGCTCACGTCCGACGGGCTCGCGATCTTCGACGCGGTTGCCGCGAGCGACGGCATCGACGCGACACGGATCGTCACCTTCGGCCGCAGTCTCGGCACCGCCGTCGCGACGCACGTCGCCGCGTCGCGGCCGGTCGCCGGCGTGGTGCTCGTGTCGCCCTTCGACAGCCTGACGGCGATCGGCAGCCACCATTACCGGTGGCTGCCCGTGTCGCTGCTCTTGCGCCACCGCTTCGAGGCGATCGCCGAAGCCCCGGCGTGCCGGATGCCGCTGCTCGCGATGGTCGGCGAGGACGACACGATCATTCCGGTCGCCCGGTCACGCGCACTCTACGACGCGTGGGCCGGACCGAAGGCCTGGTACGCGATTCCGCGGGTGGACCACAACGCACTCGGAGCGACGCGAGAGTTCTGGCAGCAGATCGCCCGCTTCCTGCAAGCTGCTCGGTAATGAATCTGTTCGTCGATGTGCGTAGGCCCACCAAGTTCTACCGCGTCGCGCCCCAGCCCTTCCTCAGTTGCTTGCCGACCGCCAGCATGAAGCGAAGCGTCTCCTGGGCCTCGGGATCGCGCATGAGCTTCCATAGGCCGCCGACGCCACCGGCCGATGCGGGCGCCGCCCGACTCGCCGCGGCAGCGGCGTCGATCGACTGCAGGACCTCCTGCACGGTCGCGAGCCGATCGGCGAGTTGCGGCAGCATCGTCGCGAGTCGCTCGAGCGCGCCACTCTCCTGCAGCCCCTCGAGCATCTTGACCACGTGCTCGGCGCCGCCACGGCTGAAGCGGTCGAGCAGCGACAGCCCGTTGCCGACGGTATCGGTGAGGCGGCTCACCATCTCGTCGGTCAGGGCGTCCTCGGCCGAGCTGTAGACCCGCACCAGCTTGACCAGCCGGTTGAGGTCGCCGTTGTTGACCATCTCCGCCAGCGCGGGGATCGCCCGGTCGAGGCCGGCGCGGTTGACTTGGTCGAGCAGCGCCAGGCCATCGCCGATCGCCTGACTCAGCCGCGTCACCATCTCGTCGGTCAGCGCATCCTGGGCGGAGTTGTACAGCCGCGCAAGCTGCGACAGACGCTCGAGGTCGCCGTTGTTGACCATCTGGGCCAGCGCGGGAATGGCGCGCGCGAGCCCGGCGCGATTCACCTGGTCCATCAACTCGACGGCGTCGCCCGCCGTCGACGCGAGACGCGACACCATCTCGTCGGTGAGCGCGTCGCGCGCCGCGGCGACCACCCGTTCCACCTCTGCGTTTACGGCTCGGGTCTCCTCCGATTGTCCGTTCATGTCCGGCTCCCTCAGAGCAGCCCGCGCGCCGATATCCAGTAGAGCTTGTTGTAGGCCATCTTGAACCAGTGCACGGCCTTGGTCGGCGGCTTCGGGTCGGGTGGATTGAGGTAGTCGAACATCGCGTACGTCGCACGATCCTTGCCGGCCTCGATGAAGCAGAACACCTTGCCGTCGTACTCGCGAACCGGCGAGCCGAGCTTGACCATCGCCGCGATGTTCTCGCCTAGCGCCTCGGCCTCGAAGTGGGCAGTCGAGCCCGCCTTGCTGATCGGGATGTTGGTGGTGTCCCCGAGTACGAAGACGTTCTTGCGGCCTTCCATGTTGAGGTGGTTGCGGTGCGTCGGGATCCAGCCGCCGGCGCCGAGCTTGTTCTTCTCGATCACCTCCATGCCCCGGTGCGCCGGGATCGAGATCAAGAGGTCGTACGGCGTCTCGCCGCCTTCCTCGCTCTTCACCACCTTCGCCTTGCCGTCGACCTCCTTCACATTGAACAGCGTTTCGTACGTGATGCCGAGTCGATCGAACTCGGGTGCCGCCCACTTGGCGACGTTCTCGAGCGAATGAACGCGCCCGATGGGATAGGTGTAGTGCATCTGCACCTTGTCGCGGATGCCGCGGTCCTTGAAGTAGTCGTGCAGCATGAAGGTGATCTCGAGCGGCGCCATCGGGCATTTGTGCGGCACGCCCATCGCGATCACGACGCGTCCACCCTGGAACGCCTGCAGCGTGCGGAACATCTTGACCGCCGTGTCTTCCGTGTAGAACGTCTCCGAGCTCTCGGCAAGACCGGGAATGAGCTCGGGCGCCGCCCGCGAGCCGGTCGCGATCGCGAGAATGTCGTAGTCGAACGTTTTCCCGCCCTTCGTCTTGACGCGGTTCTGGTCCAGCAGGAACTCCTCGACCGGATCGACCACAAGCGCGATGCCCGGTTCGAGCAGCGTCGCCTGGTCCTTGTACAGCTCGTCGGGCGTCACGCGACCGAACGCGAGGTACAGGAGTCCTGGCTGGTACATGTGCCTTTCGGAGGCCGTGATCATGGTGATCTTGGCCTTGCCGGACTTGAGCTCCGCCGTCAGCCGGCGGGCGAGATTGTTGGCGAGGATCGTTCCCCCCATGCCACCGCCGATGATCAGGATCTTCATTGCTCCTCCTTTTATGCGTGCAAACGGATGACGAGGATCACTTCGTCTTCTTCACCGTGATATGCCAGATTCCCGCTTCTTCCCGCGAACCGAGAAACTCGTGGCCGACCTTCTTCACCCACTCCGGGATGTCGCTGGCCGATCCCTTGTCGGTCGACAGCACTTCCAGCTCGTCGCCGACCTCCGCCAGCTTGATCCAGCCGATCAGCTCCATCAGCGGGCCCGGACAGAAACTGCCCCGCGCGTCGATCACCTTTCGTTCGGACATCGCAGCTCCTTCCTCCAGCTCGAATACTAGAACGACCAGACTTGCGCGTCACGGGCGTCGTCGAGGAACTTGGTGAGGCCAAGCGGCTCGCTGAGGTAGGGTTCCAGCCCCTCGCGCTCGACGCCCATGACGTCCATCGCCATCGAGCACGGATAGACCTTGGCCCCGCCCAGCTCGACTGCTTGCTGGAACAACGTGCGGAACGCCGGGACCTTCTTGGCCGCCATCAGCGCGCCAAACGGACCTTCTGACGGCGCGGCCGCGGCGCTCCCCGTCACAAAGTACGCCAGCGCGTTCATCGACAGGAACACGCTGACTTCGTTGCCGCTCACGGCGCCCACCGAAGCGAGCATTGCCGCCATCTGCAGGCGCTCGTGCGCCCCGGAAACCACGATGATGCTGATCTTGTCCGCCATTACGCTCTCCCGCCGATCTTTTCCTTCAGAGCCAAAGCGATTACTCCAACGACACGGTCAATTTTTTGACTGGCGTCAATAATAGTCGATGTCGGTGGCCTGGGGCGCCGCAACACACCTCGAAGTGTCGTTGGCGCGGCGCGCGCCACGGGCCCCTTTCGAGTGGAAATGGCAATCATTTCTCACCGCTCGACGTCGGGCGTCAGGTCTACCGCGACAGCCACGCCAGCGTCTCGTCGAGCGCCTGTTCGTAGGGCAAGGATTTCCCCAACGCCTCCGCCGCATCGAACGCGGCGTGGCCGAGCGCCGCGCGAGCCTTCGCAATTTGCGCGGCGAACGCCGCCTCGGCGACGGCGTTCACGGCGATCCTGGCGACGGGCGGGAAAGAGCGACCTATCCTCGCGCAGCGGAGACGGCTGGTCAAATGATCCACTAGAATTCCGCCATGGATGCCGCGGTTCCCGGGACAGCCGCTCCGGTCGACGAGCGGTGGATCGACGCAACTTACCGCGTCCGCTCGGCGGCCGGCGACATCGACGCCCGCGCCCTGGCGCTCGCGCTCGAGCAGAGCGTCGAGGCGCCGCTCGCGGCGGTTGGCGACGCGCGCGTGCTCGCCGAGGTCGTCGCGCGCGTCGACGACGTCGTGCCCGTGACGCCGGAGGAGTTCGACGTCAGGATCCGGATCGCCGTGGAGACGACGGGATTCGAGGCGGGGCAGCTCCTGAGCATGCTGTTCGGCAATTCGTCGCTCCACGACGACGTTGCGCTCGTGGACGCGCGGATCCCGCGAAGCGTCGCCGCCCGTTTCGGCGGACCGCGCTTCGGCGTCGCCGGCCTCCGCGCGCTGACCGGAGTCCAGGGCCGGCCGCTCACGGCCTCGGCGCTGAAGCCGCAAGGGCTCACCCCGGCACAGCTCGCGTCGATCGCGCGCACGCTCGCCCGCGCGGGCATCGACGTCGTGAAGGACGACCACGGTCTTGCCGACCAGGATGCGGCGCCCTTCGGTGCGCGGGTGCGTGCCGTGCAGCGGGCGATCGACGAGGCAAACCGCGAGACCGGGCATCGTTGCGTTTACGCCCCGAGCCTCACCGGCCATTTCGGTCAGCTGCGCGAGCGCGTGGCGCTCGCGCGCGAGGCCGGCGTGCGGATGATCCTCGTCGCGCCGATGGTGAGCGGTGCCGGCAGCCTTGCCGCGCTCGCGCGCGAGGGCGGCCTGCCGATCCTTGCGCATCCGGCGCTCGCCGGCGCCTCCCGCATCGCGCCGCCGCTGATCCTCGGCAAGCTCTTCCGGCTGTTCGGCGCCGACGCGACGATCTTTCCGAATGCAGGGGGGCGCTTTGCTTATTCTGTCGAAACGTGTGCGGCGATCGTGGCGGCCGCGCGCGAGCCGTGGCACGGACTGGCCCCGACCTTGCCGGTGCCTGCCGGCGGCATGACGGTCGCGCGCGTTCCGGAAATGCGCATCCGTTACGGAGACGATGCGATGTTCCTGATCGGCGGCAGCCTGCTCGCGGCGCGCGAGCAGCTTCACGAGCGGGCGCGCGAATTCGTGGCTGCAGTCCGCGAGTGGGGGACATGAGATGAGCGAATCACCGGTGCGACGCTTCGTCGTCGCGGAAGAGGGCTTCCGTTGGGCCGAGGTCGAGCTCAGGCGCTACAAGGAGGAAGGCGCCGCGCCGTTCCGGGACGTGACGCGCCAGACGCTCTTCCGTCGCCCCGACCTGCGCGGCGAGCTGCGCTATTTCGAAGTCGCGCCGTCCGGGCACTCGACGCTCGAGCGCCACGGGCACGCGCATGCGGTGATGATTCTCCGCGGTCGCGGCGACGTCCTGATCGGCACGGACGTGCATTCCGTGGGCGCGTTCGACCTCGTCACGGTTCCCCCCGCCACATGGCATCAGTTCAGGGCCTCCGTCGATGGCCCCCTGGGCTTTCTCTGCATGGTCGATGCCGAGCGCGATCGGCCCGAGCTTCCCGACGCGCGCGAGCTCGAGCGGCTGCGTGAAGATCCGGCCGCGGCTGCGTTCCTCGACGCGACGTCGTGACGCTGACCGCGCCTGCCGATCGAACCCTCTCCGGAAATGGCAAGACCGCGACATTGACGGACGTCAAGGAATCGTCGTGGCCGGAAGCGGAGACTTCGCCAATTGACTCCGGCCCAGGCGTCGCAGCACGCGCCGGCCGGGAGCGATCCAGGAGGCCGGGTCCGTTGCGCACGGGTCCCGCGATTACAAGACACTCGACGTAGGCCGATGTACGACGACACCGTTTCCGATCTCCTCGCCGCAAAACCCGATCCTCGTGTCATGGCGGTCGCTCCCGATGCGACCGTCACGTACGCCGTGTGTCTCATGAATCACCGCGACGTGGGGGCGGTGCTCGTGATGGACGGCGAGCGACTCGCCGGGATCTTCACGGAGCGCGACGTGCTCCGGCGCGTGATCGAGCCCGGACTCGACCCGAGCATCACCCGGGTCCACGAGGTGTACACCGACAAGCCCTCGACGATCGGGGGCTCCGAGCCTGCCGAGCGTGCTCTCGATGTCATGGTCGACGGCGGCTTTCGCCACGTGCCGGTCGTCGAGCGCGGTCGTGTGCTGGGCATCCTCTCGATGCGCGAAGTGACCGGCTGGCTCATTCGCCGCCTGCAGGCCGACGACGACGAGGCGCGGTCGCCGGCCTGACCCGCGACGCGTTACGCGCGGGCACCGGCGTCCGTCGGATGTTCGGGCGCTCGGTTCGCGACCGATTGGCCGCCCGCGCTAAACTCCGGCGGTGACGACCGCCGTCCATTCGTTCTTCGAGCGCTGGTTTCCCGCGTCACCGCTGCGGCACGCGGCATTTCGGCGCTTCTACGTCGGCGCGATCGGCGCGGCGCTCGGCTACACGATGCTGACGACGGTCGCGGCGTGGCTCATGGCGACGCTCACGCCCTCCGCGCTCATGGTCGCTCTCGTCCAGACCATGGCGACGGCGCCGGCGCTGCTCTTCGGGATCGCCGCCGGCGCGCTCGCGGACATCGTCGATCGCCGCCGGATCATCCTGTCGACGCACGTCGTGCTGGTCGCGGTGTCGGCGCTCCTCGGCATCGCGGAGTTGGCGGGGTACATCGGGCCGGCGGCGCTGCTCGCCGGCACGTTCATGATCGGCGCGGCGTTCGCCATCTACCTGCCGGCGCAGCAGGCGAGCGTCAACGACCTGGTGGCGCGCACCGAGCTGCCGCGCGCGGTGTCTCTTGGCGCGGTCGCTTTCAACGTCGCCCGCGCTCTGGGTCCCGCGCTGGCGGGCGCCATCGCCGCCGCGACGAGCTCGGGTGCCGCGCTGATCGTCGCCGCCGCGTTCTTCGTGGTCATGATCATCGCCGTTTACGGGAACGCGAGCCCGAAACGCCCGTTGCCCGGCGTTCCGGAAACGCTCCTGTCGGGAATCCAGAGCGGGCTCCGCTACGCGCGACACTCGGCGCCGCTCCGGGCGCTCGTGATCCGCAACCTGAGCTTCAGCTTCTGCGCCAGCGCGCTGTGGGCGCTCCTGCCGCTGGTCGCGCGCGACCTGCTCTCGCTCGGTGCCGGCGGCTACGGCACGCTGATGGGATCGTTCGGCGTCGGCGCCATCGTTGGCGCGCTCGGGATCCCGCGGCTCATGAGCCGCCGCTCGCTCAACAGCATCGTGACGTCGGGCGTGCTGCTGTGGGCTGTCGCGGCGACGCTCGTCGCCGTGACCTCGATGCTCGCGCTGGCGATGATCGGAGCCTTCGCCGCGGGCGCCTCGTGGGTCACCGTGCTGTCGAGCCTCGCGGCCGGGACGCAGAGCGCGGCGCCGGCGTGGGTGCGGGCCCGCGCC
Source organism: uncultured beta proteobacterium (assembly GCA_963734055.1). Lineage (GTDB taxonomy): Bacteria > Pseudomonadota > Gammaproteobacteria > Burkholderiales > Casimicrobiaceae > CAIWHR01. The sequence goes on along the minus strand of CAVTFQ010000005.1, from coordinate 5,668 downwards.
GTGGCCACCAACCTCGTCACCAACCAGGCCAGCCTCGCGCTCGGCAGCGTGCTGTGGGGATTCGTCGCCTCGCAGGCAGGGACGCGGATCGCGCTCGGAGGCTCCGTCGCCGCCATGATCGTGCTCCTGGCCCTCAATCGGCGCGTTCGCGTCGCGCTGGCCGAGGAGGCCGACGTGACCCCCGGCGCGAAGCTGCCGGACCTTGCGCTTTCGGTGGTGCCAGAGCCGGACGACGGGCCCGTGCTGATCCAGATCCACTACCAGATCCCGGCCGAGCATCGCGCGGAGTTCCTCGAAGCGATCTACGCGGTCGAGCCGATCCGCCGGCGCAACGGCGCGGGCAGCTGGCGCGTCTATCGCGATCTCGAGCAGCAGGGGCGCTACATCGAGCGGTTCGTCATCGAATCGTGGGGCGAATACACGCGGCTGCGCACCCGGATGACGCAGACCGATCGCCGCGCGACGGAGCGCATCGAGCGGTTCCAGGAGGAGGGCGTGCCGGTCCACGTCTCCCGCTACATCGGCGTGGGGCGCGACGAGCGGCCGCCACCGGTGCTGCGGCCGCACGTCTAGGCCGGCCGGACGGACGGTGCCGACGGGAGGGAAATCGGCTAGAATCCCCGATCCGACAGGCGCCCGTAGCTCATCTGGATAGAGCACCGGCCTTCTAAGCCGGCGGTAACAGGTTCGAGTCCTGTCGGGCGCGCCAGATCTTCGGCGCGGCGACGGCGAAGCGCATCGAGTAGCGAGGGCTTCACGGTCGGCGCGCAGCAGCACGACGGTGGCTGTAGCTCAGCTGGTAGAGTCCCGGATTGTGATTCCGGTTGTCGTGGGTTCGAATCCCATCAGCCACCCCACTCCCTCTTCGATTTCCCGCGTAGCGCCCACTAACGCGGGCGATCATGTCCGCGTTTTTGTCCGTACCTCGATAAGGCCATTGGCCTTCTTGAAATCCCACGCGCTAGAGAATCGCCAAGACCGCAGCAGCGTTCGTCTGGGCATGCTTCGCGGAACGTCGCCCGCATCGCTCCGCAAGTTCAATCGATCTCCTCTCCCGTTTGAATTGCGGCGCCTGGTGGGGGGCAGGTAGCCCGAATCACCCGGTGGGACCAGGTCCGCGATGTCTTCCGCGCACGCCGTTCCGGAGGTGTTCTTGTGCATGCCGCCGATGACCTCGCGGCGATGCCCTTTCAACCTGCACCAGTCGCGGAGGCAGGCGGCATCGCGGCCCCGGATCTTCGACCATGCACCCGCCGCCGCGACGATCATGCGCGCCACCTTACCCTGGTAGGCGCTTACAACTGCGGCGCTCGAGATTCGCCCCCAAATCAGGAGGCGCCACTTTCCGATCATCGATGCGCGGCGAGTGGCACCTCGGCTGTTGAATGCCGGCCACGCGCCCTTAGACGAAGTTCGCTTGTTTCCCGTAGAGGGACGTTTTTGGGAATACTTGGCGGAATGCATGGCCTAGCCAATTGAGGCTGGCGCTACGGAGTCGAAGGCATGGCCGCTCTCGACTGTGGACGCCGCGGAACGACTATGCCCAACTGAGCATGCCGAACCGCCTGTGGCGCCACCATGGTTAGAATTCGGGCAAGGTTTTCCCTTTCCGGGCGCCTGCGGCTTTCGCCCGGTTCCCCATCGCTCCATTCAACGAGAAGTGCACATGACCAAGACCGCGCTGCTCCTGATCGATTTGCAAAATGAAGTGCTCGATCCGAAAGGTACGCTCAACGAAGATCTACCCAGGTTCTTGCCGCGACTGTTGGAGGCTACGCGCGAGCTCGTGAGCTGGGCGCGGCAGCGCCATTTGCCGGTGATCTGGGTCCGGATGGCGTTCCGCCCCGGATATGTCGATGCCTCGCGAAGCATTCGCGCCACCGCCGCGACGCTGGCGGGCCGCCTAGTCGACGGCAGCTGGGGCGCCGAAATTGTCGACGACGTGGGCCGCCTCGACGACGACATCGTGATCACCAAGAAGCGCACGAGCGCGTTCTTCCGCACCGACCTCGATTTCGTCCTGCGCGGGCTCGGCGTCCAGCGGCTGGTCATCGGCGGAACGTCCACGCATTGGGCCGTGGAGTCGACGGTCCGCGACGCCGAGAGCCTCGATTACGACGTCGTCGTGATCAGTGACGCGACCGGCGCACGCCAAGCCGAATTCCACGATTCGTCGTTGCGTTGCATCGCGAAGCGCTTCGGAAAGGTCATGACCGCCAGGGAATTGATGGACCTTCCGACCTGAGGCAAGCCTTCAAACCGGCCGACACGAGGGGCGGCGACGGTTTCGCGGAGGTGATCTGGTCGAGCACGGCCCCGTCGTCGCGCCGCTCGCCCACCTCGCCGACATCCCGGAGGAGCGCTTGTCGCTGCCGTCCCGCCGGATGCGGCGGAGTCGCTCGCCCAGTATCATCAGGCCGTCCCGCTCTTCGCGGGAGGTGGTCGCCGCGGCCATGGTTTCGCGGTGAGCTTCCGCGCGAAGATGCGCCAAAATGAGTCGAATTGAACCGGCTAAGTGCGGGGAAGCCTTGGCAGATGCCACCACCAGTTATCGCGTCACCACCGCGACCGGCGCGCCCCGGAAGGGCGCGCGCCGGCCCGAGACAACTCGGGAAGAGAAATCCGAGCGAATTCGCGAACAGCTCTTCCGTGCCGCGGCGGAGATCGTCGGCGAGGTCGGCTATGCCGGCGCCTCGATCACGCTGATCACGCAACGCGCGGGCGTCGCGCAGGGAACGTTCTATAACTACTTCGAGTCGCGCCAGGATCTGCTCGACAAGCTGCTGCCCTCGCTCGGCGAGCACATGCGTGCGCACATCCGCGAGGCGGCGCTGCAGGCGCCCCACGACTTCGCCGAGCTCGAGCGGCGCGGCTTCGAGGCATTTTTCTCCTTCCTCAAGGAGAACCCGCACTTCCTGCGCATCCTCAACGAGGCGGAGAGCTACGCTCCGGCGGGATACCAGAAGCACTTCGGGGCCACCTCGAAGGGCTACGTCAGTTTCCTCGGTCGCGCGCTGCGCAATGGCGAGCTGCCCGGTTTCAAGGAAGAGGAGCTCGAGGCCATCGCGTTCATCCTGATGGCTGCGCGCGGCTACTTCGCCGTGCGCTACCTCGGCAAGCGCATCAACCGTCGCAAGCCGACGAAGCTCCCTCCTGCCGTGGTCGATACGTACATGAAGTTCGTCCTGCACGGACTCCAGGGCGGCGCCCCGGACGCGCGTCCAGCCGCCAGGAAGACCGCCAAGACCAGCCGTTGAAGCGCGCGGCTCGCGCGCTCAGGCGAGCGTGACGCCGCCGTCGGCGACGAGGTTGTGCCCGGTGACGAAATCGGACGCCGGCGAAGCGAGGAAGAGCGCCGGGCCGACGATGTCACGCGGCTCGCCGAGCCGGCGCAGCGGAGTCTGGCGCAGCATCTCGGCGTGCGCGTCGGCGCGGGCCATGTGCTCGGCGGTCATGCCGGTGTGGATGAAGCCCGGGCTGATCGAGTTCACGTAGACCTTGTGCTTCGCCCACCGATAGGCGAGCACGCGGGTGAGCTGGATCACGCCGGCCTTCGCCGTCGAATAGGCGAGGCCCGAGTTCACCACCATGCCGGCAATCGAGGCGGTGTTGACGATCTTGCCGCCGCCATGCGCGATCATGTAGCGGCCCGCCGTCTGGCTGCACAGGAATACACCGGTCAAGTCGACATCGAGCTCCGCATGCCAATCCTGCTCGCTCAGATCCTCCGGCTTGACGATCCTTAGGATGCCGGCGTTGTTGAACGCGAAGTCGAGGCCGCCGAGCGCGTCGCTGGCGGTCTGCACGAGGGCCTCCACGTCGGCCTTGCGGGTGACGTCGGTGCGCAGGGGCACGGCCCGTCCGCCGCCTGCCTCGATGGCGCGAGCCGGTCTCTTCGGCGGCTTTGCCGTTGATGTCGCTCACCACCACTGCGGCACCGGCTTCCGCGAGGCCGAGGGCAATTGCCCGCCCCAGCCCTGAGCCGCCGCCCGTGACGTAGCCGCGCCGGCCCGACAGATCGAACAGCGGGTGGCCTGCCGTCCCGGGCCGATCTCCTGGGTCACGGATGCTCCAGCCGCTCCGGAGACTGCAGGTACTCGATGATGCGGTTGAGCAGCGCGAGCGCGGACACGCCATCGAACACGCGGTGATCCGCAGCGAGGACGAGCCCCATTTCGCGGCGCAGCGTGGGCCGGCCTTTCGGATCGGGGCGGAACCTGCCGCACGCTCGCCACGCCGAGAGAATCGCCGATTGCCCCGGGGCGATGATCGGCGACATCCAGGTGACGTTGTGCATGCCGGCGTTCGACACCGTGATCGCGCCGCCGGTCATGTCGTCGGCGGCGAGCGTCCCCGCGCGAGCGCGCTCCGCCAACGCTCGGCTTTCGCGCGCGATGGCGTCGAGGGACTTGGCTCCGGCATCGCGCAGCAGCGGCGCATACAGGCCTTGCGGCGCATCGACGGCGATTCCGACGTCCGCGGTCGCGTAGTTCGGGGACTCGCCGTCGCCCATACAGTGTTGGCGTCCGGGAGATCGGCGAGCGCCCGACCGACGGCGGCGACGATGTAGGCGGTGAAGGTCAGATGTCGCCGAACGTCCCCGCCGTTTCGGGTCGCGCGGTCCATTTCGAGCGCCGAGACCTCAGCCTCCGCCGCAAGATAGAAATGCGGTACGCCGTGCTTCGATTCCTGCATCCGTCGTGCCATCGCGGCCCGCGTCGGAGACGGGCGGCGCCGGCGAGCGGCCGCCGCGCCGGCGGGCGAGCTGGCGCGGACATCGGGTACCGGCGACGGGGCAGCGCCTCCCGCATCGGCGGCCTTGATGCGGCCGCCCGGCCCGCTTCCGATGACTGTCGCGAGGTCGACACGCGCCGCGGCTGCCTGCTTGCGGGCGAGCGGTGTGGCGACGATCCGGGTGCCTCGGATAGCCGCCGGGCAGCCGGCGGCTCAATTGCCGGCGCCGACGGTTCCGTCGCGCCGCGCGGTGCCGCCTCGACGGCGGCCGCGATGGGGTGGGCGGATCCGGTTTCCTCCGGACGGGCGTCGGCTTCGGGGCTATGAATCGCGCCAGCACCGTTCCGACCGGGACCGTCTCGCCGGCGGCCACGACGATTTCCAGCATCACGCCACCGAGCTCCGATTCGACGTCGTGTGCGGCCTTGTCGGTCTCGACGACGAGCACGACATCGCCGGCCTTGATCGCGTCTCCGGGGACGGCCTTCCATTCCGAGATGCTGCCCTCGGTCATGGTGAGACCGAGCTTGGGCATCAGGATTTCATGGAGCATGGCGTCAGGCGAGCGTCCGGCGGACGGCATCGACGACCGCCTGTGCATCCGGGATGTATCGGCTTTCGAGGGACGGGGAATAGGGCACCGGCATGAACGGCGCGCCGACGCGCGTGACCGGCCCGTCGAGCATCGTCGAACCCTTCGTCGGAGGATCGTCGCCGCGATCTCGGCGCCGATGCCGAACACCGCGGACGAAGACTTCGTGCACGATCACCGCGTAGTGCGTCTTCGCCACCGACGCGAGCACGGGCCGCCTTGTCCCACGGCTGCAGCGCTGCGCAGGTCGATCACCTCGGCCTCGATTCCCTGCTCGGCGAGCTTCGCCGCGGCGCTGATCGCGGTGTTCACGGCTGCACCGTAGGCCACGACCGTGGCGTG